>NZ_QAJM01000016.1:161123-386028 GCF_003852405.1 Pseudomonas sp. KBW05 | reverse complement strand
CTCCGCCTTCCCTGGAGGCCCGCCGGGTCTCCAGGACCATCACGACGAAAGGATTCGACCTCGATGCCAACCTCTTTTTCCCCAATCGGCGAGCGTTTGCACAATCGCCGGTTTGCGGTCGCCAACAACACCCAAGGGCTCTCAGGCGCCGGCACGGTGTTCCATTATCAAGTCGAAGGCGACGCCATCTCGAGCACCTACCAAGGCGGTCGGATTCGCAGCGGCCAGCAGGTCGGTCGTGTCACCGGCCCGGATACCATCGAGCTGCTCTTTCAATGCCTGACCACGGAAGGGGAGTTGCTGGCGGGTTGGTCGCGGGGCACAGTCGGCGTTGATCACGCTGGGCGTACCACGCTGGCGTTTGTGTGGGGTTGGTTATCGGGTGCAACCGGAGGCGGTGAGTCCAGCTACGTGGAAGTGGTCGCGTAGTCCTCCGATCACGGCACAAACTCCACCCGCAACCCGCGCCCCGCACTGCGTCCCTGATCATCCGTAACCCGCAACCGATACTCCCCCGACTTGCCCGGCCGCCAGTTCAGCGTGGCTTGCGGCGGGCCCTGGCCGATCAGCGTTTGATCGGCAAACCAGTACAGCGTCGTCGCATCGCTGGCCGCGTTGGCATTCAGCGGGATGCTTTCCTGGGGTTGGGACAGGCGCAACTGATAACTCACCTGGGTCAACGGCGAGCGGATTTGCGGCGCTTCGCTTTGGTCGCCGATACGGTTGGGCTGGCAGTTTTTCATCACGCTGGGCGGTGTGCGCCGGGGCAGGCCGGCGGCGCGGTACAGGCGTTGCACGTCGCTGGGCCAGAACTCGAAGACTTCTTCACGAGTGTACTGCGCCTCGAAGGGCGGGCAGGCGGCTTTGCCGGTGCGCGTGTCGATCAGCACCGGGCGGTGCAGGTTGGATACGCGAATCGGTGAGACGCCGGGGATGTACCAGGTCTTGCGGGTTTGTGGGCACCAGCGGTTGGGCAATTCGCCGGACGCCGCGCAGACCTCGATGCGCACCAGCCCGGGCGGCGCCTTGTCCGGCTTGATGACCACGTTGGGCAAGGCCAGGGGCAGGGCGTCGGCGATGCGAAAGAACAGTGGCGCGGCGGTCTTGGCGCCGATAAACGCCGGGTTCGGCCGACCATCGAAGTTGCCCACCCACACCACCAGCACGTAAGGGCCCACCAGCCCGGCGCTCCAGGCATCGTGGAACCCCCACGACGTGCCGGTTTTCCATGCAGTGCGCCAATGGCGACCGGGCAAGCCGTCCGGGCGCGGGTTGCGGCGCAGCATGTCGCGCACCATAAAGGCCGCCTGGGGCGTGAGCAACTGCGCGCCAGTGGACTGCGGCTGCTCCTGCAAATAACGCAGTGGCCGCAGATGCCCATCACCGGCCAGCATTACATACAGTCGCGCCAGTTCTTCCGGGGTCATCTCGCCGCCGCCGAGGGCCAGGGCCAGGCCGTAATGGCTTTCGTCGCGCAGGCCCTTGATGCCGGCGCGTTGCAGCAACCCATACAAGGACGGCGACTTCACCTGGCTGGCCAGCCACACCGCCGGGATATTGCGACTACGGATCAACGCATCCCGAGCCGTCAGCGGGCCGACAAAACTGCCGTCGAAGTTTTCCGGCTGGAAGTAGCCGAAGTTACTGGGCAAATCCTTGAGGATACTCATGGGGTGGATCACCCCCTGGTCCAACGCCAGCCCATACAGAAACGGCTTGAGCGTCGAACCCGGCGAGCGCCGCGACAGCACGCCATTGACCTGGCCGTGAATGCCTGTGGATAAGTAATCCGCCGAACCCACCAGCGCCTTGACGCTCTGGTCGCGGCTGTCGATCAGGATCGCCGTGGCGTTCTCCACCCCGGTGCTGCGCCGTTCGGCGATAAAGCCTGTGATCAGCCGTTCGAGCAATTGCTGCAAGGGCAGGTTGAGGGTGCTGTTGAGCTCGTTGCCAGGCTGGGACGCCAGCAACTGTTCGCTCAAATGCGGCGCCAGGAACGGGATCTGCTGGCGGCTGCGCGCTTCGAGCGGCAACTCCAGCAAGCTGTCGTTACGCGGGTCTTGTGGATAAGTCTCGCGCCAGTCGGCCATCAAGCGCAGCCGCGCGTTTTGCAGCGACGGCCCGAAGCGCGCACGCCGCCCGGGCTGTTGTGGAATTACCGCCAATGCCAGCGCTTCGGACAACGACAACTGCGCCGCTGCCTTGCCAAAGTAGATACGGCTGGCGGCTTCGGCCCCTTCGATATTACCGCCCATGGGCGCCAGGTTCAGGTAGGCCTCAAGGATATCGTGCTTGCTGTAGCGCGCTTCCAGCCACAACGCCAAGGCCATCTGTTGCAACTTGCCCGGCACTTGGCGGGTGTTCAGATCCCACAGGCGCCGCGCCAATTGCATGCTCAAGGTCGAGCCGCCCTGGCGCTGGCCACCGCTGTAGGTGGCCATGGCCGCGCGTAGCAATGCCGGCGGATTGATCCCCGGGTGCCAGTAGAAATTGCGGTCTTCCTTGAGCAGCAACGCCTCAACCAACGACGGTGAGATCCGCTCCTGCGGTAGCCATAAGCGGTATTGCCCGTCATCCGCCAACGTCATGCGCAGCAGTGAGCCGTCGTCGGCCAGCACCAGCCGTGACGAGGTCACGGCCTGCTCCAGCGGGGCATGGGGCCACAGCCGTACCCCCGCCAGAAGCACCGCCGCTGCCAGCAGCGGCGTCAGGCGTTTAAGGCTTGGTAATTTCAAGCTCGCCTACTTTGCCGCGCCCTTGCAGGGTGGTTTCGTACATGCCTTCGGCGTAGGCCGGTGGCGTTTTGAACGTGCCGGCGTTGGTGGCGCGCACGCGGTACACGAACGTGCCCACATCGCGTAGTGCGGTGCCGTACAACACCACTCGATCATCTCGTACGTCCACATAGTCCGGTTGCCAGTTGCTCAACTCGGTTTCGCCGATGGGCGCTTGCCAGGTCGGTTCTTCCTGGCTGTCTTCTTCGACGTATTCAGACTCTTCACTGTCCTCGGAACTGGCGGCTTCCGGCTCCGGCGGCAAGTTATACACAGGCTCGACGCCACCCGGCAGCAAATCCACCACGGCCACTTGCTGCACCTGGTCACGGTCGGTCGCGCGCAGGCGCAAGCGCACCAGGAACTCATCGCCCACCGCGACTTTGCTCACAGGCTCGCCCTTGAGGTCGAGGTACTCGTGGATGATTTCCAGGCCATTGCTGATCGGCTTGAGCTTGGCGCCCTTGTCGAAACCGGCCTCGCTGAGCATGTAAAAGGCGGTTGGGCCGTCGGATTTTTCCATGACCAGTTTTTGCGTAGCGCCCGGCACAGAGGCACGCGGCGGTTGGCCGGCCATCTCCAGCAATTGCTGTTGTTTGTCACCCAACCAGGCGGTGGCCTTGAGGGTCATGTCGCTTTGCGCACGCTGGCCATAGTTGTCCAGGGCCCGCAGCAACAGCGCCGCCGACAGCGAGTTGTAGCGCTGCTCGTTGAGACGCTTGCCGAGCTTATCCAGCAGCGCCACGGGCACATCATCGAGCAACTCGGGGAAGTGGCGCGCCAGCAGGTGCAGGTGCTCGGCATCGTGCACCAGCGGGTCGTAATACAGGCCGTCGCTGCTCCACTTATCCACAAGGGAACGCCATGGAACCTTGCGGAACACCGCGTCGGCCTGGCGATCTTGTTTGAGCAACTTGTAGCTTGCGGCTAAATAGGCGGCGCCCAGGTCGTTCTGCCAACTGTCCTTGAAGTAGCTCTCGTAGCGCTCGCGGATATCGCTCAAGGCCCCGCTCACCAGAATCCCCTGACGGCTCAGCAGGTAACTGGCGTAGGCGCGATTGCGCAATTCCGACAGGCCTTCGCTAGGACCGTTGGCCAGGTCTGTCAGATACGCGTTCGAGCGCACCAGCAGGTCTTCCGGCACCGGCAGCCCGCGCTCCTTGGCTTCGATCAGGAAGTCGGTGGCGTACAGGCTGGCGTAAGGCGCCACGTCCGGGTTGGCCGCCCACAAACCAAAGCCACCGGCCTGGTTCTGGCGTTGACGCAACATGCGCACGGCACCGTTGAAGGCTTGCTCGGCTTGCGGCGCGTTGCCACCCCAGATCAATGCGGGCATGGCCTTGGACACCAATTGCTCCGTGCAGGCGTAGCCGTAGTCATCCAGGTAGTGCTTGAGGCCGTTGGCCCACACCAGCGGCGAGGCCGCGACGCCCAGTTGCACGTCGCGCAATTGGCTGAACAGCTCGCGGGTTGGTTTCAATTCTTTGCTGGCGCTGTCGAAGCGGCCCAGGCTCAGGGCCACACGGTGCTCGCTCAGTGGGCGGATCGACGTGGTCTCGGCGACCTGGATGCGCTTGCCATCCGGCAACACCGCGACAAAGCGCAGGTCCGCCGAACCGAGGGTGTCGCCAACCTTGATCTTGAACTCGGCGGTGCCTTCCTTGCGCGGTTGCAGGGACAGGGTGCTGCCCTTGTCGCCCTGCACCTTGAGGCCGTCGCTGGTCTGCACTTCAAACTTCACGTCCGCCGCCGCATCCAGGTTGCTGAACACCCCGGCACTGACGTTGAACACATCCCCCGGCGCGACAAAGGCCGGCACGTTTGGTGTGATCACAATTGGGCCACGCACGTCGGTGGTGGCTTCGCTGACGCCCACACTGTCGCTGTCCACTGCCACCGCAAACAGGTGCAGCTTGCCGTTGAAGCTGTCCGGTACCTGGTAATGCAGCACGGTTTCACCGGCCGGCAAATCCACCAAGCCGGACCACCACGCCACAGGCGGCTGATGTTTACGCTTGAACGGGTTCAGGTGGTTGGCCAGGGCGCCTTCCGTATCGCCACCGGGCGCTGCCCCACTGAGCAAGCGGCTGAATTCCGGCAGGATCAGGTCAAGGATCTGACTGGTGCCGACCTCCAGCGCGCGTTTCTGGAAGAAGAAGCCCAGCGGGTCTGGCGTCTGGTAGCGCGCCACTTGCAGGATGCCTTCGTCCACCGCGTACACCACCGCGCGGCCTGGCCGGTCGGCGTTGACCTTGATATCGAGCCGTTGCCCCGGCTCGATCTTCGCCGGGCCTTCGACCTTCAGCGCCATGCGCCGCGCATCCAGGTTGATGCTGAATGGCACCACGCCGTAGGACAGCGGGCTCATATACACCTCGGCCGAGCCCATATCCCGCACAAATTGCACGTTGACGTAGGCATTGCCTTCAAGCCCCGCAGGCACACGGATATGTTGCACGCTGTTGGTGCTGTCGGCCTTGAACCATTGCTGGGTGTAGACCTTGTCGCGCTCAATGGTGATCAAGCCGGCGCCGGTGTACGGCGCACGGATGCTGATGGCGATCTCGTCACCGCTGGCGTAGCTGCGTTTATCCAGGCGCAGTTGCAGCTCGGCGTTGCGTTCCAGGGAGCGCGAGGTGTTGCCACGCCCGGCCACGCTGTAGTCGATCTGGTTGAGCAGGTTGCCGTTGGCGTCTTTCAGTTGCAGGGTGAAATCCCCCGGCGTGGAAGTGTTCAGGGCCTGCTTGGCGCCTTCTTTCGTCATCAGCAGCGGTGAGGCCGGCTGGCTGATGTTCTTGATGCGCGACTCGTACTTGTAGGTGCCGTTGGACTGTTTCACCAGTACCGACACGTAGCGGTGCTCGACCACTTCGCTGGTCAGGCCGTCCACGGCTACCGGCGAAAGGTCTGGCGCGACGGCCAGCCATTGCACCTGGCGCGGCGCATCCTTGGCGACGTACGACAGCGAATCCTGACTTTTCACACCCACAAGGTAAGGTGCGGACGACACCAGCAACGCACTTTGCGCCGCCACATTGCGACCGCCCTCGGCTTCGAACACCTGGGTCATGACTTGCAAGCGATAGGTGCTGTTGGCGAAACGTTGCAGGTTGAGGTCGAGCACCGCCTGGCCGTTGTCGTCCACGGTGGTTTCGGCCAGGTCTTCGGTAGTGGCGTCTTCCAGGCCGTCGTTGAGGCGGAAGCGGTAGTCGGGGTAGCGCTCGAAGGCCGCGAGTGTTGGGCTCAGAGACATCTTTGCAGTGACTCGACGGCCAGCGGCCGGGGCGCCGAACAGGTGCATCGCGGTGACTTTGGCCACCACCTGATCCGGTGGAATCCAGCCCTGCACGGGGGTGTCGTGCAGGCTCAGGCTGACCTTCATGCGGTCCGGTTCGAAGTCGCGGACCTTGAAGCTCACGCTGCCCAGGTCGGTGCGGGTCTGCTTCTGGCCAATCAACTGCAAGGTCGCGGTGTATTCCCCGGCGGGGGCGACTTCGCTGCTGGGGAAATCAAAGGTCTCAAAACCGCTGGCGGACAGCTTCAGCGGCTGGCGGATCACTTCCAGGCCGCGTGGGTCGGTGATTTGCAGCTCCACCGGCAGGCCTTGCAAGGCGCCTTGCCAGTTACCGCTGCGTACGATCATGCCCAAGTGCGCGGTTTCGCCCGGGCGGTACAGACCACGGTCGGTAAACAGGTAGGCGCTAAGGCGATCAATCGCGCCGTCCTCTTCCAGACCGCCTACGTCGAAGCGCGACAAATCCAGCTGCTGGGACTGACGGGCAATCGGCAGGAAGGATTGATCGTTGCCGCGGGTGACGACATACATCAGAGGCGTTTTCTCACGGCGCAGTTCATCCAGCTTGGCAAAATGCGCGTGGCCTTCGGCGTCGGTGCGCCCGCTGCTGACCGGCAAGCCGTTGCGGCCGATGATATCGACTTGCGCATCCGACACCGGCGAACCGTTGCCGATGGATTGCACATACACGTCATGGCTGCCATCGCTGGAGCGCTTGGCGATGATGCCCAGGTCCGTCACCACGATAAACCGCAGGTCGCTGGTGCTGCTGCGGTCGTATTCGAAGGTGCGCTCGACCGGCTCATCCTGCGGGCTGAGCTTGAGCACAAAGATGCCGCGCCGGCCGCCGTTGGCGGTGAGGTAGTGGCCGAGGTCGACGTTGTCGTAGACGGTTTTCGCCGGGTCATTGGAGGACAGCGGGATGTCCAGTGACTGACGCTCCACCATGCGATCGAAGTACTCGTTGCCGAAATTCGGCCGGGCAAAGCTGCCGCTGCTCTGGTCCACCAGGTGTTGCAACTGGTTGGGCAGCAGGCGGGCGATTTCCACATGGGCGCCGGGCACGCCACGGGCCATGAAGCCCAGGCGTTTTTCGCCATTGAGGCTGAGCAATGCGCCGTCAGACAGGAACTGCAACGTGCGCGGATACGCCGGCATGCTGATCAGCGACGCCGTAGGATTCTTCGCCAGATAGCCGCCGATGGCTTCCAGGTTGGCGGGCACGCGCACGTAGAGAGCCCGACCGGCTGGCGCCTTGAACTTGAAGGCGTGCAGGGTGTTCAGCGGTTCGACGCTGGGCACGTGGGTCAGGTTGACCTTGCTGCTGCGGGCGAGCAGGGCGTCGTCGATGTCGTTGCTGTTGTAGGGGCGCGTGTCGTCTTCGGCTTTTTCCGGCAGCAGCCAGGCCTGCACCTTAGCGGCGATGGTGTCATCGGCTACCGCGCTGGAGCTGCTGAACATCAGCACCGGCTCCGGCTCGCCGCGTTCGTTGTCGACAAAGCTCACTTCTGCGCCGGTAAAGGTCAGGCGATAACGCCCGGGCACGGTGACTTCGGCCACCAGCGGCGCAGTGCTGGCGTTGCCACCGTCGCGGGCCTTGAGGCCTTCGTCGAGCTTGGCGCTGACCGGGGTGCTTTCCAGCGGGGTGGCGAGGGCGGCGGAGCGCACGTAGGCGTTGAGTTTTTTCTCGTCGAAGGTGATTTCCGGGCGGTTGGGCAACTGGGCGTCGCGGTAGGCCAGGCCTTTGCCGAGGGTAACCGTCACGCGTTTGCGCAGGCTGTCTTCATCCACCGGGTGGGAAAAATGGAAGGTGGCTACCAGCTGTTTCAGCGTCGGATTGGACGGGTCCTGATACAGCTCGTTTTGCGCCAGGGTGGCGCGGAACGGTTGGGTGGAGAACTGTGCACTGTATTGGTCGAGCAATACGCCGTCGGCCAACAGGTTTTTCTTCGCCAGGTCCAGGGTGTAACCGGCGTCGATGGGCCAGTCTTTCTCCGGCACGAACAACAATGTGCGGTCATCGGACCAGCGCCACGTGCCCGCGACGCTCGGTTTGAGGGTGATGCCTGCGCTCACCGGCTTGCCAATCGCCGCCAGCGGAGCCACGGACTCGGCGAACCGCACCTGCAAGTTATCCACAACCGGCGTGGGCTGGGTGTAGTCGGTGAGATTGGGCTTGTGCAGCGAATAACTCACGGTGTGCGGCTTGGGCAGATGGGAGTACCACTGCCAGCCGTAGAACCCGGCGGCAGCCAGCAGCACCAGGCCCAACACGCCGGCCCCGGCCTGGCGCGGATAAGCGCGAGCCTTATGGCCGAGCGCCAGCACGCCATCGCCGATGGCGCGCAGCCAGAACGGCGGACGCCATTGGCCGAACAGGGCACCCACCACCGACGCTAATGCACCGAATAAACGGCGGCAGATCGTTTTGAACGAGTCGAACATGGTGAGCATCCCTGGCTAAGTGCGGCGTATCTTACAGCGTCTTTGATACAAAAGATGACGTGGAGGTGCCAAGTCATTTGTGGGAGCGGGCTTGCTCGCGAAGGCGGTGTGTCAGCCGACCTATCAAGTGGCTGAATCACCGCTTTCGCGAGCAAGCCCGCTCCCACATTTTGATTTTTGTTTGGCTTGAGAGTAGTGGGTCAGGTCCACCAGAACCGCACCAGATGAAAGAAAATCGGCGCCGCAAAACACACCGAGTCCAACCGATCCAGCATCCCGCCATGCCCCTCGATCATATGCCCCCAATCCTTCACACCCCGGTCGCGCTTGATCGCCGACATCACGATGCCGCCAGCAAACCCCAGCAGATTGATCAACAGCGCGATCAGGAACGACTGCCACGGGTTGAACGGCGTGGTCCACCACAGCGCCGCGCCGATCAGGGATGACAGCAAGATCCCGCCGACAAAGCCTTCCACGGTCTTGGACGGCGACAGGTTGGGCGCGATCTTGTGTTTGCCGAACAACTTCCCACAGACGTACTGGAGCACGTCCGACAGCTGCACCACGATTACCAGGTAGGCAATCAGCAACAGGTTGCGGCCTTCGTAGCCGGGGATGTCGAGGGTGAGCAGGGCGGGCACGAAGGACACGCAGAACACCGCGATCATCAGGCCCCACTGCACCTTCGACGCACGTTCCAGAAAGTGCGTGCTGTCACCGCCCAGCGAAGCGAGGATCGGCAGCAGCAGGAACACGTACACCGGGATGAAGATCGAGAACAGCCCGTACCAGTCCGCGAAGATCAGCAGGTATTGCAACGGCAGCGCCAGGTAGAACGCCGCCACCAGCGCCGGGTAGTCGCTGCGGCGGGTGGGGGTAAGGGTAAGGAATTCGCGCAGGGCGTAGAACGACACCGCGTAGAACAGCAGGATCACCGCGCCCGTGCCGAGCCAGAAGGCGATGCCGATCACCACCACCATTACCCACCAGGCGTTGATGCGCGCGTTGAGGTTGTCGATCACCGCGTTGGGCGTGCCACGGGTGCGCAGTTTGAGGATCAGGCCGATCAGCGAGGCGAGGACCAGGATCGCGCCGATGCCGCCGAACAGCATTATGGTCTGGCTATGCATATCAGGAATGCTCCGGAGCGAGGGCGAGCAGGGCGTCGCGGGTACGGGCGAGGAAGGCCGCTTTGTCTTCGCCTTCTTCCAGGTGCAACGGTGCGCCGAAGCTGGTGGTGCACAACAAAGGCAGCGGCAGTACACGGCCCTTGGGCATGACCCGGTTGAGGTTGGCTATCCACACGGGCACCAGTTCGGCCTGTGGGTAACTTTTTGCCAGGTGATAGAGGCCGCTTTTGAATGGCAGCAGGCCGTCTTCCAGGTTGCGCGTGCCTTCGGGAAACAGGATCAGCGAGTCGCCGCCTTCCAGCGCGGCCAGCATGGGCTGCAAAGGGTTATCCACAGGGTCTTTGCGCTCACGGTCGATCAGCACGCCGTTGAACACGCGGTTGATGATGTAACGACGCAGGGCGCTCTTGCTCCAGTAATCGCTGCCGGCCACCGGGCGCGTGAACTTGCGCAGGTTCTGCGGCAACGAGGCCCACAGCAGCACGAAGTCGCCGTGGCTGCTGTGGTTGGCGAAGTAGATGCGTTGCACCGGCACCGGCGCGCAGCCGAGCCACAGGCTGCGGGCGCCGGTGACGGTGCGGGCCATGGAGGTAATCAGCGTGGCGACCACGGGTTCGAACATGGGGATTCCTTATCCGGCGAAAGGCAGCCAAGGGCTGGCGAGGATCACGCTGAGGGTCAGCAGTGCTTGCGCGCCCAGCAGCCATGCTTGTTTGCGCAGCAGTTTGAGGGCGCCGCGACGGCGCTCGGTCCACGGCCGGCCAGCGCGCTTGGGCGATTGCAGGCCAAGGGTTTGCAGAGCCTGGTCGAGGTCGGCGGTGCGTTCGGTATCGCGGGCGAGCAGGGCGAACAGATCGGCATCGAAAGCCACGCGCAGCGCCCAGTACTTTTGCAGCAGGCCGAGGATAATCATCCACAGGCTGAGCAGCAGGCAGATTGGCGTAATACTGGCCATCAACAGTTGGGCCAGGCCGAACAGGACGCCGAGCAGGGTCAGGCCTGTGGATAACTGATCCAGCGAACGGCCACGGCGCAGCAGGCTGGCAACGACCTGGAGTTCCATATCAGCGGGCATGGGGCAAACCCTCCAAAGCTTCACGGTGAGCGGGGTGCAGGACCACATCGGCCCGCGCTGTACGAATAATAGTCAGCGCCTCCTCCACCGTCGCGGCGCGCCCGCTGTGCAGCAGCCACGCGGCCACGGCGGTGGCGCTGCGCGAATAGCCGAGGGCGCAGCACACCAGCAGCGGGCCGCTGGCGCACAAGCGCTCGATGGCTTGTGCGGCGTGCAGGCATTCGGCGGGTGTTGGCGCGATCAGGTCCAGTACGGGGATGGATTGATAGGCGCGGCCCTGTGGATCAATCGGCAATTCGGCGCAGAGATCGACGATGGCCTTGAAGGGTTCTTGCTCACGTGTCGTAGGAATACGCCCGAGCCAGACGTTATCCACAATCAGGTCGGGTTGTGGATGCTTGCGTGTCCACAGGCGTGAATTGATCCACGCCGCTGCCAGATACGGCGCATACAGCCAGCGTGCGGCCGGCGTCAGTTGGCCATCGGCGCGCTTCTGGAAACCCGCTGCGCCCAGCACAAAGTAGTTCGCCTTGATCAAGGCCAGGGAAACCGCCGGCCACAGTAGCCACAGCCAGGTGCCGCCCATGACAAAGGCCAGGATCGCCAAGATCAACGCCCCCAGGCCGTAGCGCACGCCAAGCCGCCAGCGTTTGTGGTCCCGCGTGAGTGAGGCATTCAGCAGCGGGCTGGGATGCTCCACCGGCCACAACCACACGCAAATCCACCCTGCAAGGGCGCCTGTGGGTAAGTCGATAAAGTGATGTTGATAAGTGGTCAGCACCGAAACACCGATCAACGCAAACCAGCCATGCACCACCCAACGCCACACACCCTGGGTATGACGCTGGTACATGACCCACAGAATCACCAGCAGGGCGATATGCAGCGACGGAGCCTGGTTGAACGGTTTGTCGAAGCCGGCCAACACGGCAAACAGCCAGCCGAACACACCATCCAGCTCCGGCCGCTCGAAGGTGAAGCGCAGCGGCCAGATCAGGAAGCAGCTCACCGCAATAAGCTGCGCAGAGAGCAGCCGCAACGCGTGCTGCTTCAACTCATGCCGGGTGTTGGGCAGCAGCAGGGAGAACCCGTAGAGCAAGTCGATGGACCAGTAGGGCACGATGGTCCACGCCCAAAACGGCATATGGGTTTCCCAGCCGAACACCATAGTGCCAACGTCGCTGCGCTGGCTGGTGACCCAGGTGGCAAAGCCGTAGGTGCTGAAAAACAGCGGTGCCAATAGCAGCAGCCAAAGGACGGCAGGTTTCAATAAACCGGGTTCGCGCATGCTCAGATCTTCTGTGCCAGGGACACGGTAAAGATGCCCCACTCATCCACACGCTGGGTGATCTTGCGAAAGCCCGCGGCCTCGACCAGTTGATCCATTTCCGCCTGGCTGCGCCGGCGCATCACCCAGGCCTGGCCCTGGCGGTGGCTGGTCAGCGCGCGGGCGATCAGTTCCAGCTGCGGGTGCCATGGCTGGCCGGTGTAGACCAGATAGCCACCGGGCTCCACCGCTTCGGCAAGGCCGGCCAGCGAGCCGCCGACCATCGTGTTATCGGCAAACAGCTCGTACAGCCCGGACACCACCGCCAGCGTCGGCTTGGGCGCCAGCGCCGCCAGATCGGCACGGTCAAATGCATCGCCTTTGACGAATTGCGCGATATCCCCCAGGCCTTTTTCGCGGATCAGCGCGCCACCGTCACGCACGTTGATGTCGCTGTAGTCGCGCAGCAGGATCGATTCCGGCAACGGCGACACACCCTGCAAGGCTTCCAGGATGTAGCGCCCGTGGCCGGCGGCGATATCGACGATGCGCACGTCGCGATCATCCCCACGTAGCTTGGCCATGGCCAGGCGCAGCAATTCCTCGACGTTCAGCTTGCGCTGGCGAATGCCGCGCCAGCCAATGGAGTTGAGGTAATTGGTGTCGATCATCCGGCCCAGCCCGCCTTTGCCGGTGGGCTTGTTGCGGTACACGTAGTCGAGGGTGCTGCCGGAGTCGAAGCCGGTGTCGAAACCCAGCTTCACGCCGGCCGACAGGTTCTTGCCCAAGCCCATGCTGGCGCGGGTCAGGCGCCAGTAGAGGTCGCGCAGGGAGTTGCGTGGCAGCGGCGCGGCGAGGGCTTCGGACTCGGCGCAGGTGGCGCCGATCTTGTCGGCGTCCAGCAGCGAAGCGCGGTCCAGCGGGTGGGCGAAGTTTTGCAGGATAAAACGCTTGGCGCTGCTCACGGCAGTGGCGCGGTCGCGTTCGCCGAGGGTGTCGTGGAAAAAGCCGGGGAGGATATGCAGCTCTTTTTTCAGGCTGCCGAGGCGGTCGAAAAATTGCTGCTGGGGTTTGCGATGCACCACGAAGTCAGAGCCAGAGACCAACAACTGGGTCGGCACCTGGATCGCCTGGGCGTCGGCTACAACCCGGTCGGCGGCTTCGTACAGGCCGAGCAGCACATTCACCGAGATCGCCTTGGTGATCAGCGGATCGCTGTCGTAGGACGCCACGCGTTCCGGGTCATGGCTGAGGAACTTGGCCTTGACGTAGCTGTTGACGAAAAAATTGCCGCGAAACTTGCGCATCAGCGCCAGGCCCGGGCGGGCGAAGGGCACGTAGAGCTTGACCTTGAACGCCGGGGAGGCGAGCACCAGGGCGCGGATCTTCGGCGCGTAATCGTGCACCCACGTGGCCGCGATCACCGCGCCGACGCTTTGCGCGATGACCGCGAAGTTTTCTTCTTCGATGCCGTGGGTAGCGCCGATGTGGTCGCAAAAGGTCTGCACATCGCGGGCGCTGGTGGCAAAGCTGGGGCTGTCGCCGCGCTCGCCGGGGGATTGGCCGTGGCCGCGGGCGTCCCAGGCGAAGAAGTCGAACTGCGGCAGGTCCAATTCATCCACCAGGTGCGCGATACGCCCCGAATGCTCGTGGCCGCGATGGAACAACACGATGGCCTTGCGCGGCCCGTCGTTCGCGGTGGCCGGCCAGTGGCGGTAGAACAGCTCGACGCCATCGTGGGTGCTGAAGGTGTGATCTTGTTGTTCACGCATCGCAAAATCCTTATGCAGAAGGGGAAGTGGTTTCTTTAAGACCTTGGCGCACCCGGTTGACCAGGGTGTAGGCGAGCAGGGCGGCCACCAGCCACATCACCCCCTCCACCCAGCCCGCGCCCAGCCAGCCCAGGGCCACGCCGGTGGCCAGCACGCCGAGCACAAAGGCGCGGTCACTCTTGCCCATCGGCCCGTCGTAGCGCCGCGATGCGCCGACCATCGGCCCGAGCACCCCGGCGTATTCACTGAACACCGCCAGCAACGCCACCAGCAGCACCGGCGCCAGGCTCACGCCGGGGATCAGCGCAAACGGCAGGATCAGCGCGCTGTCGGCGATCACGTCGCACAGTTCATTGAGGTAGGCGCCCAGGCGCGACTGCTGGCCGAACTCCCGGGCGAGCATGCCGTCGATGGCGTTGAGGGCCATGCGCAGGATCATCCACAGCGGGATCAGCGCAAACAGCCACAGGTGGTGGGCGAAGCTGGCGATCAACAGGCCCACCAGCAGGGAGACCACGCCGGCTAGCAGGGTGATCTGGTTGGCGGTGGTGCCGTTGTCGTAGAGGCGCTGCACGAGGGGGCGCAGCAGGTTTTGAAAACGCGGCTTGAGCTGATAGATCGAAATCATGGGAGGTGACGCTTCCTTGTCCGTGGACCCGCGAAAAACTGGTTTGGAGTGTGCCGCTTAATCCTGGGCTGCACCAGTGATGGCTCGTGTTTATGGGGGCTTGGTCACGCTCTCGAGTACAACGAGGCACGGAGGTGGGAGTGATCAATGTGGGAGCTGGCTTGCCTGCGATTGCATCACCTCGGTTTTGCTGGACGATCGAGTTGTCAGCATCGCAGGCAAGCCAGCTCCCACAAAAACCAGTTCCCACAGGGGATTTGGGTTGCATTCAAAAGCAGCGTTTATCGGACAAAAATTTCACGCCCCGTGTTATATCGTAACTAATTGTGTGCGAATGGGCGTGTTGGGATGCAAGTGGATCTAGAAGCTGACGGCGCTTCGGTAGAGGGCCTGCCGCGTTTTCAGCAAGGGCTGTTCCATGCCCGTCGATTGCGCCAGGCCGGTATCAGCCTGACCGCTGTGGCCGTGTGCGGCTGGGTGCTGGCGCTGTTTGTTGCGCTGTTTGCGCCGCTGTCGATCTGGCCGGTGGTGTTGATCAACTGCGCCTCGGCCTTGCTGCTGCTGGTGGCCGGTTTGCAATCGGCGTGGTGGGTCGCCGATTGGCGCGCCCAGGCGCTGGAAGAACCGCCGCAGGAAGCTCCCGTAGAAGACACCGGCCGTTACGCACGCCTGGCCGGGCGCTTCGGCAAGCAGATTGGCACCCCGGTGTTGTGGCTCGGCGGTTGGGCGCTGCTGGCGCTGATCAGCATTGTCGAGTTCTGGAACCTGGCATTGCCCGCAGCGTCCGTCGGGCAGTCCGCGAGCATCGGTGCCGCGCTGGCCTTGGCGCTGGCGTTCGGCTTGCTGGTGTTCGAACGCCGTCTTGCCCAGGAAACCGCCGCGCAATGGCCGGAAGCTTCGCAACTGGCGCAATTGAGCCGGGTGGCGATTATCTGCCTGTTGATCAGCGCGATTTGCCTGTTGTTTGCCGGCGCCGAGGCGGTGTGGCCGCTGCGTCTGGCGGTGCTGATCGGCCTGTTGCCCGCGTTGGTCGCCGTCGAGTTCCTGCTGAGGGCCGCGCTGTCACTGTTCAGCCCACGCCAGCCACGCCTTGAACCGCGCCTGATGGCGCAAAGTTTTATCGCCGGGTTGCTGCGCTGGCCGCCGCAACCCTTGCTCGCCTTGCAGCACGAATTGCACAACCGCTTCGGTATCGACCTGCGTCAGATCTGGGCATTTACCTACATGCGCCGGGCGTTTCTGCCGGTGTTGCTGGTGGTGCTGGCGGTCGGCTGGGCGCTGACCGGTGTGCACGAAGTGCCCCTGCAAGGGCGTGGGATTTATGAGCGTTTCGGCAAGCCGGTGGACGTGTTCGGCCCCGGCCTGCATGCCGGTTTGCCCTGGCCGCTGGGTCGTGTGATCAGCGTGGAAAACGGCGTGGTGCATGAACTGGCCACCAGTGTCAGCGAAGCCGCCGCACCGGAATTGGTCGCCGCCGAAGGCCCGCCACCGCTGATCGCCAACCGCTTGTGGGACGCCAGCCACGTGAATGACAAATCCCAGGTCATTGCCAGCAGCAGCGGCGACAAGCAGAGCTTCCAGATCGTCAATATGGATGTGCGTTTCGTCTACCGCATCGGCCTTACCGACCACGCCGCGCTCGCCGCCACTTATAACAGCGCCGATGTGCCGACCCTGATCCGCAGTACCGCCAGTCGCATCCTGGTGCACGACTTTGCCTCGCGCACCCTCGACGAGTTGCTCGGCGAACAGCGCACCAGCCTCGCCGACGAGATCGGCCGCGCCGTGCAAGCCGACTTGCACCGCCTCGACAGTGGCGTGGAAATCCTCGCCACCGTCGTTGAAGCGATCCACCCACCGGCCGGCGCCGCCAATGCCTACCACGGCGTGCAAGCCGCGCAGATCGGTGCGCAGGCCCTGATCTCCCGCGAGCGCGGTGCAGCCAGCGAGCAAACCAACCTGGCGTTGCTGCAAGCCAGCACCGCCCGCGACCAGGCCACGGCCACGGCGCGCGAAGTGAATGCCGGCGCCCACGCGGCCGACCTGCGTTTCACCGCCGAACAAAAGGCCTACGCCACCGCTGGCAAAGCCTTCGTGCTGGAGCAGTACCTCGGCCAACTCAGCCAGGGCCTGGCCCACGCCAAATTGCTGATTCTGGATCATCGCCTGGGTGCCGACAGTGCGCCGACGATCGATCTGCGTTCTTTTACCTTGCCGGCCGATCCGTCGCTGCCGCGCAAAGCCGTTCAATAAGGAGTCTGTCTGTTGAGCGCTCATTCTCACGATCACGGTCATCATCATGGCCATCACCACCACCATCATCACGGTGACGAGCAAGCGGCCGGCCCATTCCCTTGGCGGCGCATGGCCTGGGCGGCGTTGCTGGTTTTGTTTGCGGTCGCGGCGGCGAGCCTGGTGCAAGTGCGCTCCGGCGAAGCCACGGTGATTACCCGTTTCGGCAACCCGGCGCGGGTGCTGTTGGAACCGGGCCTGGGCTGGCGCTGGCCGGCGCCGTTCGAAGCGGCGATCCCGGTGGACTTGCGCCTGCGCACCACTTCCAGCGGCTTGCAGGATGTGGGCACCCGCGATGGCCTGCGCATCATCGTGCAGGCGTACGTGGCGTGGCAGGTGCAGGGCGATGCCGACAATGTGCAGCGCTTTATGCGCGCGGTGCAGAACCAGCCGGATGAAGCGGCGCGGCAGATTCGTACCTTTGTCGGCTCGGCCCTGGAAACCACGGCGGCCAGTTTTGACCTGTCGAGCTTGATCAACACCGATGCCAGCCAGGTGCGCATCGCCGATTTCGAGGCGCAGCTGCGCCAGCAGATTGATCAACAATTGCTCGCCACGTATGGCGTGCGCGTGGCCCAGGTCGGTATCGAACGGCTGACGCTGCCGTCGGTGACGCTCACCGCCACCGTCGATCGCATGCGTGCCGAGCGCGAGACCATCGCCACTGAACGCACCGCCGTGGGCAAGCGTGAAGCGGCGCAGATCCGCTCTGCCGCCGAGCGCGACGCGCGCATCGTGCAGGCCGATGCCACGGTGAAAGCCGCTGATATCGAAGCGCAATCGCGGGTCGAAGCCGCGCAGATCTACGGCCGCGCCTACGCCGGCAACCCGCAGCTGTATAACCTGCTGCGCTCGCTGGATACCTTGGGCACGGTGGTCACGCCGGGCACCAAGATCATCCTGCGCACCGACGCCGCGCCGTTCCGTGCGTTGGTGGATGGGCCCAAGGACGTCCAGCCATGACCGAGCGTGACAGCCCGGACAGCCCGTGGATCCAGGCCGGGCGCCTGACCTTCATGGCGCTGTACGCGGTGACCGTGTTGGCCGCGTTGGCCTGGGCATTTTCCAATGTGCGCCAGATCGACCCGCAGAACCGCGCCGTGGTCCTGCACTTCGGCGCCCTCGACCGTATCCAGAACGCCGGCTTGCTGCTGGCTTGGCCGCAACCCTTCGAACAGGTGGTGTTGCTGCCGGCGGCCGACCGCGTGATCGAACGGCGGGTGGAGAACCTGCTGCGTTCCGAGGCGGCGATCCAGGCTGATCGCGTGGCCAGTTTTGCCACGCCGTTGAGCGATGCCCTGGCCGGCTCCGGTTACCTGCTGACCGGCGATGCCGGCGTGGTGCAACTGGATGTGCGGGTGTTCTACAAGGTCACCGAGCCTTACGCGTTTGTGTTGCAGGGCGCGCATGTGCTGCCGGCGCTGGATCGCCTGGTGACACGCAGCGCCGTGGCCCTCACGGCGGCCCGCGACCTGGACACGATCCTGGTGGCGCGCCCCGAGCTGATCGGCACCGATAACGGTGCCGCCGAGCGCCGCGAACGCTTGCGCGGTGACTTGGTGCAAGGCATCAACAAACGCCTCGCCGAGTTGGCCTCGACGGGCTTGGGCCTGGGCATCGAAGTCACCCGCGTGGATGTGCAATCCAGCCTGCCAAGCCCGGCGGTGAATGCCTTCAACGCCGTGTTGACCGCCAGCCAGCAGGCCGACAAAGCCGTGGCCAATGCGCGCACCGACGCCGAAAAACTCACTCAGGCCGCCACCCAGCAGGCCGACCGCGTGGTGCAAGTCGCCCATGCCCAGGCCAGCGAGCGGTTGGCCAATGCCCAGGCGCAAACTGCTACGGTCGCCAGCCTGGCCCAGGTGAAAGACCCAGGCTTGCTGCTGCGCCTGTACCGCGAACGCTTGCCGAAGATCCTCGGCCAGGCCGGTTCCGTGACCACGGTCGATCCGAAAGACGACTCCCGCTTGATCATTCAGGGAGCCGAACAATGAGCGCACCCATGCTGACCTCCGCCGAACAGCGCAGCGCTGCGCGGCAATTGACCCTGGCCATGCTGGCCCTCGGCTTATTGGTGTTGGGTCTGGTGTGGCGCTGGCTGGCGCCGGATCAGACCGGCGTGAGCCAACTGTTGCTGGGTGTCGCGTCGCTGTTGGTGGCCGTGCCGGTGATGCGCTCGGCGTGGTACAGCCTGCGCTTTCCCAGCCTGCATGGGATCACCGACCAACTGATCGCCCTGGCCATGCTCGGCGCCTGGGCCACCGGCGACCTGCTGACCGCCGCGCTGTTGCCGATCATCATGATCTTCGGCCACGTACTTGAAGAGCGCAGCGTGATCGGCTCCCAGGAAGCGATCCACGCCCTCGGCAAACTGACTCGCAGCCACGCGCGCCTGGTGCAGGCCGACGGCAGTATTGTCGAGGTGGACAACGGCACGCTGCACACCGGCGATATCGTCGAAGTGCGCGCCGGCGACCGCGTGCCCGCCGATGGCGTGGTGCTGTCGGGCCAGGCCAGCCTGGACACGGCGCCGATCACCGGGGAGTCGGTGCCGCTGGAAGCGAGTGTGGGCGTGCAGGTGTTTGGCGGGGCGATCAACCTCGACGGCCTGCTGCGCCTGGAAGTGACGCGCACCGGCAATGAGTCGACCTTGGGCAAAGTCATCGCGCTGATGCAGAACGCCGAGCGTTCCAAGCCGCCGATCACGCGGCTGCTGGAGCGTTACGCCGGCAGTTATATGGTGTTGGTGTTGTTGCTGGCGGCGGTCACCTGGTTTGTCACCAACGATGCGCAGGCGATGCTGGCGGTGTTGGTGGCTGCGTGCCCGTGTGCGTTGGTGCTGTCGGCGCCGGCCACGGCGATTGCCGGGATTGCGGTCGCGGCGCGCCATGGGATTCTGATTCGCAGCTCGGCGTTCCTGGAGGAGCTGGCGGACTTGACCTCGCTGGTGGTGGACAAGACCGGCACCCTGACCTTTGGCACCCTGCGCCTGCAATCCATGGAAACCACGGCGCCCGATCGGCAGGTGTTACTCAACCTGGCGGCCAGCCTCGGTTCGGCCAGCAGCCACCCGGTCAGCCGGGCGTTGGCGGGCTTGGCCACGCAGGAACAGTTGCTGGTGCTGACGGACATCCGTGAGCGCCAGGGCCTCGGTGTGGTGGCGCAGACCGCGCAGGGCGAAGCGGCGCTGGGGCGGCCGGAGTTGTTCGAGCAACTGGGGATTGCCACCACGCCAGTCCCCAACCATGACGGCCCGATTGCCGGGCTGGCGTTGGACGGGCAGTTCCTCGCCTGGCTGCTGCTGGCCGACAGCGTCAAACCCGAGGCCCGCCAGGCGCTGCAAGAACTGCGCGACCTTGGCCTGGGCCGTCAGTTGCTGCTCACCGGCGACCGGCAAAGCGTCGCCGACAGCCTGGCGCTGGACGTGGGTATCAGCGACGTCGAGGCCCAGGCGCTGCCGGAAGACAAGCTCAACCGCGTGCTGGGGGAGATCGGCAGCGGTTTCCGCCCGATGGTGGTGGGTGACGGCATCAACGATTCCCTGGCGCTCAAGGCCGGCGTGGTTGGCGTGGCGATGGGGGCGGGCGGCGCGGATATCGCGCTGGCCTCGGCGGACGTGGTGCTGATCGGCAGCGACCTGCGGCGCCTGGGCACCTGTGTGCGCTTGAGTCGCCAGTGTCGGCAGACGTTGCAGGTCAATGTGATCATCGGCCTGGGTTGGACGCTGGCTATCGTGGTATTCGCCGCCTTTGGCTGGCTGGGCGCCGCCGGGGCGATGATTGCGGCGGTGTTGCATAACCTCAGCACCTTGCTGGTACTGGGCAATGCCGGGCGTTTGCTGCGCTTTCAGGAGCCTTTGTCGAAGCTCGAAGAATAAATTTTCGCGGGTGCTGTAACGCCAGCCGGGGACCTCTCTCTAGTGGTGTGTCGAGACTGAACAATCCGTGCAGACCGACACCCCTACTGTTATGAGGAATACAACAATGAACATCAAAAAAGCCGTTTCCGGTGCTGCCCTGGCTATCGCTGCCGCCACTATGTTTGCCGGTGTCGCCACCCAGGTACAGGCTGCCGACGCGAATGTTCACTGCTACGGCGTGACCTCCTGCAAAGGCATGAACGACTGCAAGACCGCTGAAAACGCCTGCAAGGGCCAGGCTGTTTGCAAGGGCCACGGTTTCAAGGCCATGACCAAGGCCGCATGCGATGCGGCTGGCGGTAAAGTCGGCGAGTAATCGAGTGCACCCGCAGCGGTTGCCCTCCACCGCTGCGGACACTTTGCCCAGGAGTGTCTTATGTCCACTGCCCTTGCAAGCCTCGGTTATGGCCTGGGTCTGCGCAGCGAGTACTACCAGCAGATCCTTGAACAGTCGCCAGCCGTGGATTGGTTCGAAGTGATCTCCGAAAATTATCTGGTGCAGGGCGGCAAAGCCTTGTACTACCTGGACGCCATCGCCGAGCGTTATCCCCTGGTGATGCACGGCGTGTCCCTGTCCATCGGCGGGCCCCATGCCCTCGATCTCGATTACTTGAAACAGATCAAGCAGCTGGCCGAGCGTATCCAGCCGGCGTGGGTGTCCGATCACCTGTGCTGGAGCCGTGGCAGCGCGCACCAGTTGCATGACCTGTTGCCCTTGCCTTACACCGAAGAGAGTCTCTACCACGTGGCTGCCCGCGTACGCCAAGTGCAGGACGTGTTGCAGCGCCCGCTGGTGCTGGAAAATGTCTCCAGCTATGTGCGCGCCAAGGCGGATGAATTTACCGAGTGGGAATTCCTCAATGCCCTGGCCCACTTGTCGGGCTGCCAGCTGTTGCTGGACGTAAACAATGTGTATGTCAGCTCGCGCAACCATGGTTTCGACGCCTGGACGTTTATCCGCAACCTGCCGCCGCAGAGCATCCGCCAACTGCACCTGGCCGGGCATATGGACTACGGCGATTATGTGGTCGATACCCATGACCACCCGGTGTGCGATCCGGTGTGGGCGCTGTATCAGCAGACGCTGGAGCACTTGGGGCCGGTATCGACGTTGTTGGAGCGTGATGATCATTTCCCGCCGTTCGAAGAGTTGCTCACCGAACTGGGCAAGGCCCGTGAGCTGGGCGCCAGCGCCCTGGCCAGGAGGCCGCTATGCGCCTGACCGATTGGCAGTTGGCCTTTGAGCAGCATCTGCTGGCCGACACCCCGCTGGCCAACAGTGGCTTTGCCGCGACGTTGTTGGGTGGGCCCACGCTGGATGTGGACACTGGCCTGGCGATCTACCACAACGCCTATAGGGCGCGGTTGCAGGAAGTGTTGCGGCATGACTTCGCTGCTATCTGGTATTGGCTCGGGGATGAGGAGTTTGCGTCGCTGGCCGAGGCTTATGTGCGCCGCTACCCGTCGGCCCATTACAGCCTGCGCTGGCTGGGCGAACGCTTTGCAGCCTTTATCGTTGAACACTTGATGGAGGAGCAAAGCGCGCCGCTGGCCGAGTTGGCGCGGTTCGAGTGGGCGTTCACCCTGGCCTTTGATGCAGCCCAGGGCGCGCCGCTGAGCCTGGATGACATGGCGCTATTGCTGCCCCAGGATTGGCCGGGTTTGCAGGTCACCCTGGCGCCCTCGGTGCAGCAGATGCTTTGCCACTTCAATACGCTGGCGATCTGGCGAGCGGGGAAGGAAGAAGCGGATTTTCCCGGTAGCGCGGCGTTGGAATCGACGCAGATTTGCCTGGTGTGGCGCCACCGCAACGTGTGCCGCTACCGCAGCCTGGAGCCCAAGGAGGCCTGCGCCCTGGCAGGCATGGTGGCCACCGGCTGGACCTTTTCAGAACTCTGTGAGCACTTGGCTATCACTTATGCAGAGGACGCACCGCTGAAGGCCGTTACATGGTTGAAACAGTGGATCGAAGAGGGGTTGCTTGAGCGCCGCGCCCATAGTGATGGGCTATCAGATCGATAGCCTCCTACTTGTCTCTGGATGGTCTACCCTATTTTCAGACGTCTGAAACAAGGGGGGACTACTCATGCTCGCGCAACTTCCACCGGCCTTACAGAATCTTCAGCTGCCGCTGCGTCTTCGACTCTGGGATGGCCATGAATTCAACTTGGGCCCCGAGCCCAGTGTGACCATCGTGGTGAAGGACCCCACGGTCGTGCCGCAACTGACCCATCCGACGCTCAATTCACTGGGCGAGGCCTTTATCGAGGGCAAATTGGAGCTGGAAGGCTCTATCAGCGAAGTGATCCGGGTGTGCGACGAGTTGAGTCATGCCCTGGTCGAGGACGACGAAGAGACGCGTCCGGTGCGCTCGATCCACGATAAGGCCACAGATGCAGCGGCGATTTCCTACCATTACGACCTGTCCAACGAGTTCTACCAGCTGTGGCTGGACCAGGACATGGCGTACTCCTGCGGTTACTTCGAAACCGGCAGCGAATCCATCGACCAGGCCCAACAAGACAAATTCCGCCATCTGTGCCGCAAGTTGCGCTTGCAGCCGGGCGAGTATTTGCTCGACGTCGGCTGTGGCTGGGGTGGGCTCGCCCGGTTTGCGGCGCGGGAGTTTGGGGTCAAGGTGTTTGGCATCACCCTGAGCAAAGAACAATTGGCCTTGGCCCGCGAGCGTGTGAAAGCCGAAGGTCTGGACGATCAGGTGGACCTGCAACTGCTCGACTACCGCGACCTGCCGCAAGACGGCCGCTTCGACAAAGTGGTGAGCGTGGGCATGTTTGAACACGTCGGCCATGCCAACCTGGCGCAGTATTGCCAGACCCTGTTTGGCGCAGTGCGTGAAGGCGGCTTGGTGATGAACCACGGCATCACCGCCAAACACACGGACGGCCGCCCAGTGGGCCGTGGAGCCGGTGACTTTATCGAGCGCTACGTGTTCCCCAACGGCGAGTTACCACATTTGGCGATGATGACCGCCGAGATCAGTGAAGTCGGGCTGGAAGTGGTCGATGTCGAAAGCCTGCGCTTGCACTACGCGCGCACGCTGGACCATTGGAGCGAGCGCCTGGAGGACAACCTGGAGGCGGCGGCGAAGATGGTGCCGGAGCAGGCGTTGCGGATCTGGCGGTTGTACCTGGCGGGGTGTGCCTATGCGTTTGCGCGGGGCTGGATAAATCTGCATCAAATCCTTGCACTCAAGCCCCATGCAGATGGCAGCCATGAACTGCCGTGGACACGTGACGACATTTATCGAGGATGAGAGATGCTATCCCAGGTCAATGTTCTCGGGTCTTTCACGGTGTTGTTGTAAAGATTGAAGACGCCGTGCTGTTTGGCGGCGTTTTGATCGTTTTGTATATACAGCTGCTGGGTAAATTCGTGGGTTGCCTGGTTGAAGGTCAAATCATGGCGAGCCAGGTTTATCCCCCAGTCGGTGGACGGCAGTGAAATAAACGATATTCCCCATTTTGGATTGCTCATATCGCCGACGATCACGAAGACTCCCCAATGATGTTCGCCGGGGGAGAGGATCAGGTAGATGCCATTGTCGTAAAGATAGACCGCTGCCCGGTCAAAGGGCTTGTCCGGATACAGCACTTTGTAGCGCAAATACAGGATTTTGGTTGGCTTGCCGATCTCCACGACGATCGAGGGGACGGTACTGGTGCGTTTCATAAGCGGCTCCAATTGTCATAAGTGACAGGTTTAAGCCTAGAGCAGAGGCGGCTGGCGAAGACGCCGTTTGTCGTATCGAGACATTTTCCAGGCCAATTGCCGCTGTCACTTACAAAATGGGTGAAATAAGCCGCGCCACCCGCATGCCCAACTGTTGCAGGCGCCGCGTCTCGCGGCTTTCTTCCTGGCTGACCTCGTGGGCCAGGGCAAAGTCGTCCAGCAGCATCTGTTCCACTTCGCGGGCAAAGGCTTCGTCCACCGTCAGCAACATCACTTCAAAATTCAGCCGGAATGAACGGTTGTCCATATTCGCGCTGCCGATGGCGCTGATTTCGCTGTCCACCAACAACACCTTTTGATGCAAAAAACCTGGCGTGTAGCGGAACACACGCACGCCGGCGCGTACCGCTTCGATCGCATACAGGCTGGAGGCCGCGTAGACGATGCGGTGGTCAGGGCGCGACGGCAGCAGCAGGCGCACGTCAACGCCGCGCAATACCGCCAGGCGCAGGGCGGCGAACACGGCTTCGTCGGGGATGAAGTACGGGCTGGTGATCCACACGCGTTCGGTCGCCGCGTGGATGGCTTCGACGAAGAACAGCGAGCAGGTTTCATACGGGTCGGCGGGGCCGCTGGCAAGCAGTTGGCAAAGCACACCGTCTTCGGGGTAGGCGTCCGGCAGGATCAGCGGCGGCAGCTCCCGCGCAGCCCAGAACCAGTCCTCGGCAAACGACTCTTGCAGGCACGCCACCACTGGGCCAGTGACTTGCACATGGGTGTCGCGCCACGGCGCCAGCGGCGGCTTTTTGCCGAGGTATTCATCGCCAACGTTATGCCCGCCGACAAACCCGGTGATACCGTCCACCACCACGATCTTGCGATGGTTGCGGAAGTTGACCTGGAACCGGTTGAGCCAGCCGCTGCGCGTAGCGAACGCCTTGACCTGCACCCCTGCGTCACGCAGGGATTGCACATAACGGTGGGGCAGGGCATGGCTGCCGATGCGGTCGTACAGCACGTAAATGCTTACGCCTTGGGCCGCTTTTTCCTTCAGCAGGGCGTGTAACTGCCGGCCAAGCTCGTCGTCATGGATGATGAAAAACTGGAACAGCACCGCAGTTTTGGCATTGCGAATCGCCGCGAAAATCGCACTGAAGGTGGCGTCGCCATTGATCAACAAACGCACTTCGTTGTTGGCCAGGCACGGCATGCGCCCCAGCTTGGGCATGGCGCGCAGGGAGGCGTAGGCACTGGAGTTGCGCGCGGCGAGGGCTTCTTCGACCCACGGGCGCCAGTTCAATTCGGTGATGGCGGTGTGCATTTCCTGGTTGGCCTGGCGCCGCGCCTGGATGTAGGCGTCAAAGGTGCTGCGGCCAAAGATCAGGTAGGGGATGAGCGTGAGGTAGGGCATGAACATCAGCGACAGGGCCCAGGCGATTGAGCCTTGGGCGGTCCTGACGGTCAGCACCGCGTGGATCGCGGCGAGCGTCCCGAAAAAGTGCAGCGTGGCGATGAAGTAGGCGAGCAGGTGCGGGCCAAAGAAATCCATGGACGACGAGACTCCAGACAATCCAATGCCTAACAGACCATGTCTGGTGCCGAATGTCGCTATTTTATTTGCCGTGCAACACTGGCGGCTTTGCGGCGTCTAACGCCCACAATTACCCAGGAGTTACCCGATGAATGCACGTCTGCTCTGTTTGGCCATGGTCACTGGTTTGGCGCTGCCCGTAGCAGCACAGGCACAGATGCTGGCGCCGGGCTTGTGGGAATTGACCACCAGCAACATGAAAGTGGATAACCAGGACCTGCCGGACTTGTCGCTGATCCTCGGCCAACTCAAGCAACAGATGACCCCCGAACAGCGCGCCATGCTGGAAAAACAGGGCATCACCATGGCCGGCAAAGGCGTGCAGGTGTGCCTCACCCCGGCGCAAGTGGCTTCCGATTCGATCCCCCTGACCGACCCGCAATCGGGCTGTAAACAGGAAGTGACCGACAAGACCGGCAACCAGTGGAAATTCCGTTTCAGTTGTCCAAAAGCCCAGGGCACTGGCGTGGCGACTTTCCAGAGCCAGAAGGAATTCAGCACCAGCGTCAACGGCACCTTCAATGCCACCGGCATTCAGCAGAAGGGCAGCCTGGACACCCACGCCCAATGGCTGGGCAACGATTGCGGTACGGTCAAACCCCGCGCTTAACGCAGAAAATGCAGGGGCAAGCCCTGGCAACTGTTGACCACCTGGCCGTTGTGCCACGCCAGGTGGCCGGACACCAGGGTGGTGCTGACGCTGTGCCGAAAGCTGCGCTCGGCGAAGGGCGTCCAGCCGCAGCGGCCGAGGATCGGTTGGCTGCTCACGGGTTTGCCCTCCGGTTCGGGCTGGATCAGCACCAGGTCGGCCCAGTAACCCTCGCGCAAATAGCCGCGATCAGGAATGGCGAACAGGTCCGCCACGCGGTGGCTGGTCTTTGCCACCAGCGTGGTCAGGGGCAAATGCCCATCGGCCACCAACTCCAATAACGCCGGCAGCGCATGCTGCACCAAAGGCAAACCCGCCGGTGCTTGTCGATACTCCAACTGTTTTTGCGCCCAGGTATGCGGCGCATGGTCAGTGCCGATGACATCCAGACGATCACTCAATACGGCCTGGCGCAGGGCGTCGCGGTCGGCACGGGTCTTGATCGCCGGGTTGCATTTGATCTGGTGGCCGAGGCGATGATAGTCGCGGTCGTCGAACAGCAAATGGTGTATGCAGACTTCAGCGGTAATGCGTTTTTCTGACAGCGGTTTGTCCTCGAACAACGCCAGTTCGCGGGCGCTGGTCAGGTGCAGTACATGCAGGCGAGTGCCGTGGCGCTTGGCCAATTCCACCGCAAAGGAGGACGAGCGATAGCAGGCTTCGGCATCGCGGATCAGCGGGTGGGCGACGGCGGGGATGTGTTCGCCGAAGCGTTCGCGCAGGCGCAGCTCATTGGCCTGGATGCTCGGTGTGTGTTCGCAATGGGCCAGCAGGATCGTCGGCGCTTCGGCAAACAGGCGCTCGAGGATGCGCGGGTCGTCCACCAGCATATTGCCGGTGGAGGCGCCCATGAACACTTTGACCCCGGCCACTTGGCAGGGGTCGAGCGCCGCAACGATGTCGAGGTTGTCGTTGCTCACGCCAAAGTGAAAGCCGTAGTTGGCCACCGAGTGCAACGCGGCTCGGCGCTTTTTATCGGCCAGCGCTTCGAGGTTGAGGGTCGCGGGGTTGGTGTTGGGCATGTCCATGAAACTGGTGATGCCACCGGCCACCGCCGCGCGGGATTCGCTGTAGAAGCTGCCTTTGTCCGGCGCGCCGGGTTCGCGAAAGTGCACCTGGTCGTCGATCATGCCCGGCAGCAGCCACTGGCCCTGGGCGTCGATGGCCACGGGCGCGTTGCAGCCTTCGATGCTGCTGGCGATCTTCTCGATGCGGCCATTGGCGACCAGCACATCGGCGTCGAATTCCTGGCCTTCATTCACCAGGCGGGCATTGCGGATCAGCAGGCGGCTCATGGTTCAGAACTCGTTTTGCAGGGCTTTGTAGCCGCGCACCAGGTCGACATTGGTGCGCGCCACGTCTTCGGAAAACTCCGAGGCGCTGACACTCACCGGTGGGAATTGCGACAGGTCGGTGTTGGGCCCGATGCGGGTGGTGGAGGGCACGTAGAACGCATCCGGCAAGTCACGGCCGTCCACCACCGAGTTGTGGCGCACTACACAGCCGTCGCCCACGGCGCAGTTGAACAGCACACTGTTGAAGCCGATAAACACGCGGTCGCCGACGGTGCAGGGTCCGTGGACGATGGATCGATGGGCGATGGAGGTGAACTCGCCGATAGTTACGGCGGCGCCGGATTTGGAGTGAATGACCACGCCGTCCTGGATATTGGAGTTGGCGCCGATGGTAATCGGGTCCATGGCGCCGCTGGCGTCGACTTCGTCGGCGCGGATCACGGCGTAGGGGCCGACGAAGACGTTCTCGCCGATGATCACCTTGCCGCAGATGATTGCGGTTTTATCGACGTAGGCCGATTCGGCAATCACGGGCAGATCGCCGGAAGGGTTCTTGCGGATCATGCTGAGGCTTCCGTAATGATGTGGACGTGGTCGCCATCGATGGCGTTGTAGAAGCAGGTGGGCCGACCCGTGTGGCAGGCGGGGCCTTGTTGATCGACGATCAACAGCACCGCGTCGCCATCGCAATCCAGGCGGGCTTCCACCAGTTGTTGCCAGTGGCCGGAGCTTTCGCCCTTGCGCCATAGCTGCTGGCGCGAGCGCGACCAGTAGCAGACGTGGCCGGTGGCGAGGGTTTCGTTAAGCGCCCGGCGGTTCATCCAGGCCAGCATCAGCACCTCGCCGCTGCCGTGCTGTTGGGCAATGGCGGCGATGAGGCCGTCGCTGTTCCACGGCAGGGCATCGAGCACGGGTTCGAGGGGGAAGCGGCTGCCCAGGGCAGCCCCTTCCAGGTCGAGCATGCTCAGGGTCATGGCTTGGCCAGGGCCGCGCACAGGGTGTTGAGGTTGTATTCGAACAGCCCGGTAAAGGTGCTGGCCGGGCCTTCGGCGGCGAGGGCGTCGGAGTACAGCGTGCCGCCGATCTGCGCGCCGCTTTCGTCGGCGATCTGCTTGAGCAGGCGCGAATCCTTGATGTTTTCCATGAACACCGCCTTGACCTTGTCTTTGCGGATCTGGGTGATCAGCGCGGCGACTTCGGCGGCGGACGGCTCACGTTCGGTGGACAAACCCTGGGGCGCGAGGAACTCGATGCCGTAAGCCTGGCCCAGGTAACCGAAGGCGTCATGGGAGGTGACGATGCGGCGGTTGCCCGGCGGCAACGCGCCGAACTTGGCCTTGGCTTCGGCCAGCAGGCGGTAGATCTCTTTCAGGTAGGTTTGGCTGTTGCGCTGGTAGTCGGCTTTGTTGGCCGGGTCGGCGGCGATCAGCGCCTTGGTGATGTTGTTCACATAGATTTCGGCGTTGGCCAGGTTGTGCCAGGCGTGCGGGTCGGGGATGGTTTCGCCGTCCTCGTCCATGGTGTGGGAGATCACGCCTTTGCTGGCGGTCACCACTGTGGCTTTGGTTTCGGTGCTGGTCACCAAACGATCCAGCCACGGCTCGAAGCCCAGGCCATTCTTGATGATGACGCGGGCCTTGAGCAGGGCCTTGGCGTCGTCCGGGGTGGGCTCGTAGGTGTGGGCGTCGGCGTCCGGGCCGACCATGTTGCTGATCTGGATGTGCTCGCCACCGATCTGGTGGGTGATGTCATCGAGAATACTGAAGCTGGTGACCACCTGGAGTTTGTCGGCCGCCTGGGCCATCGACAGCGGTAGCAGAAGGCTGAACAGCACGAGTAAAGCGCGCATCGGGAAACACCTCATTGGGATGACAGCAAAGGCGGGCGGCGCAGCAAGCCGTGCACCGGACCGAAGACCACGGACAGCAGATACCCGGCGCCCGCCACCAGCACGATGGCCGGGCCGCTGGGCAACGAGTAGTAGAACGACAGCAACAAACCCAGCCATACCGACAGGCATCCCAGCACCGCCGATACCGCGATCAATACCGGCAAGCGCCGGCTCCAGAAACGTGAAGCGATGGCCGGCAACATCATCAAACCCACCACCATTAGCGCGCCGATGGCCTGGAAACCGATCACCAGGTTCAGCACCACCAGGGTCAGGAACAACCCGTGGGCGAGTGGGCCGAGGCGGCTGACGGTTTGCAGGAACAGCGGGTCGAGGGTGTCCAGCAGCAGCGGTTTGTAGATCAGCGCCATGGCGAACAGGCTGAACCCGGTGACCCAGAGCATGCCGGTGAGGGTGGTTTCATCCACCGCCAGGGCGGAGCCGAACAGCAGATGCAGCAGGTCCAGGCGCTTGCCGGCGAGGCCGAGGATCAACACGCCAGCGGCGAGGGAGATCGGGTAGATGGCGGCCAGGCTGGCGTCTTCGCGCAGGCCGGTGCGGCGGGTGATCCACGCGGACAGACCGGCCATGCCCAGCCCGGCGCCGAGGCCGCCGATGGTCAGCGCGGGCAGGCTGAGGCCGGCGAACCAGAAACCGAGGGCAGCGCCGGGCAGGATGCCGTGGGCCACGGCGTCGCCGATCAGGCTCATGCGGCGCAGGATCAGGAACACGCCGAGCGGCGCGGTGCTGCAGGCGAGGACGAGGCCGCCGATCAGCGCGCGGCGCATGAAGACAAAATCAACGAAGGGCATCCACAGGTGGGTGGCGAAGTGCATCAGGCCACCTGCATTTGAGCTTGTGGGCGGATCAGCTCTTTGCTGTTGCCGAACAGGCAGCCGGTGCTTTTGATCTGCACCACTTGCTGGGTGTGCTGGCGCACCGAGGCCAGGTCGTGACAGACCACGATCAATGTGCGGCCTTCGTCGTGCCAGGCGTGGATATGTTTCCAGCACAGCGCCTGGCCGTCTTCGTCGAGGGCGGCGTGGGGTTCGTCAAGCAGCAGCACCGGTGCTTCGGCCAGGCTCATGCGGGCGAGCAGGGCGCGTTGCAGTTCGCCGCCGGACAAGGCCATCAATGGGCGATGTTGCAGGCCGCTGAGGCACCAGTCTTCCAGCACTGCTTCAAGGCGCTGGCTGCGTTGTTGGGGCGAGAGCTTCGTGCCCCAAAAGCCAGCGGCGACCAACTCTTGCAGGCTGATGGGGAACTGGCGGTCGAGGTGTTGTTGCTGGGGCAGGAAAGACAGGCCGCCACGCCGTGGAACGTCCACGCTGACTTTGCCCGCCAGCGGCTTTTGCAGGCCGGCGATGACTTTGAGCAGGCTGCTTTTGCCGGTGCCGTTGGCGCCGATGATGCCGGTGAGGCTGCCTGGTTGCAGGGTGAGATCCAGGGCGGGTGTCAGCGGCTGGCCTGGCGCGCCCCAGCGTAATGCGGTGCAGGTGATCATTCAGGGTGTCTCGTCCAGCGGCTTTCAGCCACGGCATCGTGCGCGTGCAGGCTTTCGGCGTGGATCACTTTCAAGTGGAAGGCTTTGACGGCATCCGAGCGTTTCAAGGCGAGGTTCAGGCGGCGGGCGGCGTCTTCGCAGAACATCAGGTTCTGCCCGTTGGCCAGGGCGAAGGCTTGTTCGTCCGCACGTTTTACGGCGGTTTGTACGGCGGTGCCGAGGGCGGCTTCGGCGTGGTCGATCAACTCAGTCAGTGCCAGGTCTGAGCCTTGCAATTGGATACTTAGTTGCGCAGTGCTGCGCTGGCTGTGGGGCGTCGCGACGATGCCGCTGGCGCTGCCCAGCCAGTTCAGGATGTCTTCATGCTTGAGCGGCGTGTTGCTGAAGTCGTCGAGAAATTGCTGCTGAATCAACTGCCTGGCGAGGGCGGCGGAGCAAGGGCAGGTAGACGAGTAGGTAACGTCAATTTTTAGTTCCACGTGGAACATCTGATTTTCCAGGCGCGCTTCGAGGCTCACCGGGTAGGCTTTCCAGCCGGCCAACGGGCTGATCAGCGCCGGGCGCTTGAGCAGCAAGTCGGTGTGGATACGCAGGTAGGCGTTCTTAGATAAACCTTCATGTGTGTCGAGGAAACGCTGCAGTACATTACGCAGAAGTGCAGGCGTAAGCGGCTGCTGCTCTAGCATCTCCAGCGCCAGGTACAGGCGCGACATATGGATGCCACGGGCTTCGCCGTCGTCCAGGCTGACGCCGGCATCGGCGCGGGCGCTGAGGCGTTGGCCGTCGATCAGGATCGGCAGGGCGATGCCGCACATGCCTACCCAGTCGAGTGGCAAGGCTTGGCGTGAAGCCTGCGCGGCGATATCCGGCAGAGTCAGCGCATTCATAAGCAGGTCCATCGTTGGCAATAATTAGACATGTTATAGTATAACAATAGAGTCGACGATGAATATTCTGCTCCTGCCTTTTTTCAGCCCTGTCGAGTACGGACGCTCCTTTATCTGCGGTATTTGTCATGCACAGACGTCAGCTCCTCAACCTGCTCCTGGTTAGCCCACTGTTCACCTTGCCGTTTGCGGCCCACGCCACGCAGATCAGCAATGCGCGCCTGTGGCGCTCGGCGGACAAGCTGCGCTTGGTGTTCGATCTCAGCGGGCCGGTGCAGTACAAGACCTTTTCCCTGACCTCGCCGGAGCGCTTGATCATCGACCTGAGCGGTGCCGGGCTCAGTGGTGATTTTTCGCAGTTGGCCTTGAAGAACAGCGGCATCACGTCGATCCGCTCGGGGCACTTCGGCAAGGCGGACACGCGCATCGTGCTGGACCTGGCCGCGCCGATGCAGCTCAACAGCTTTCTATTGCCGCCGCAGGATGGCCAAGGTCATCGCCTGGTGCTGGACTTGACCAGCAGCACCCACGCGCCTCGGCAAATCGCCGCTGAGCCCGCGCCCATCACGGACAAGGCGCACCCCAAGCGTGACATCATCGTGGTGGTCGACCCCGGCCACGGCGGCAAAGACCCAGGCGCTATCGGCTCCAAAGGCCAGCGCGAAAAAGACGTGGTGCTGTCCATTGCTCAGTTGCTGGCCAAGCGTTTGAAGCGCGAGAAGGGCTTTGACGTGAAGTTGGTGCGCAACGACGATTTCTTCGTGCCGCTGCGCAAACGCGTGGATATCGCCCGCCAGCACAAGGCCGATATGTTCATCTCGGTGCATGCGGATGCCGCGCCACGGCTGACGGCTTCTGGGGCGTCGGTGTATGCGTTGTCGGAAGGGGGCGCGACGTCTGCCACGGCGCGCTTCATGGCACAGCGTGAGAACGGTGCGGATTTGCTGGGCGCCACCACGCTGCTCAACCTCAAGGACAAGGATCCGATGTTGGCGGGGGTGATTCTCGACATGTCGATGAACGCCACCATCGCCTCCAGCCTGCAATTGGGCAGCTCGATCCTGGGCAGCCTGGAAGGCATCACCACCCTGCATCAGAAGCGCGTGGAACAGGCTGGATTCGCGGTGCTCAAGTCACCGGACGTGCCGTCGATCCTGGTGGAGACCGGGTTTATCTCCAACACCCGGGACGCTGAACGCCTGGTCACGGCGCGTCATCAACAGGCGGTCGCGGATGGTCTGTTCGACGGGTTGAAAAAGTACTTCCAGAAGAATCCACCGATGAACAGCTACATGGCCTGGGCCCAGGAACAGAAGGCCGTCCAGGTCTAACAACCGGTAATCCGGCTGCAGGTGAATTTGGCGCTGGAACCACCGGAACTGGAAAACCGGTTGATCGTGGTCCAGCCCACACGCCGTGTGTAGCCCACCCACGCCTCACCGTCCGAGGCCAGCCCGGTAAAAAACGTCAGTTGCCCATAACGGCTGTTGGTCTGTGCCCAACGGCGTTTGCCGACCACCTCGAAACCGCGCAAATACGTGGTGCTGCCCACCGTAGCCACGCTGTAGGCATTGCCTTGCGGGTCCACGCAGGCCAGCAGGTTGGCGCTGCGGGTGCATGTCGCCAGCAGGCTCGGCACTTGCGCGCAGGCCGGGCCTGCCACGGCCAATAACAGGGCGCACGCCAGGTATTTCATAGGGTTTCTCAGGGCTGGAAAGTGCTCAAGCATTGCGCCCTTCGTCGTGGCGAGCAAGGGGGATTGGCTTATTTGTATTGTTATACTATAACATAAAAGCACAGCCTGACCCGTGAACCGCTCCCCATGACTGAACAAGACCTGCTGGCCCAACCGCCCGCCGACTACATGAATGAAGCCCAGCAGGGCTTCTTCCGCGAACTGCTGTTGGCCCAGCGCAATGAGCTGCAAGCGCGCATCGACGCCGAGTTCCAGTTGCTGCGCGAGCAGGAACCCAACAGCGACCCCGCCGATGTGGGCAGCGCTGAAGAACAACGGCAATGGCAACTGCGCCTGCTGGAGCGCGAAAAGAAGCTGCTGGACAAGATCGACGACGCCTTCGAACTGCTCGCCCGTGGTGAATACGGCTGGTGCCGTGAAACCGGCGAGCCCATCGGCCTACAGCGCTTGTTGCTACGTCCTACCGCCACCCTGTGTATCGAAGCCAAAGAACGTGAAGAGCTGCGCGAACGCCATAAACGGGCGATTTGACCAGCCACCTGATGAGGAATACCTGATGCCCAATCGTCTCCCCGTTACTGTGTTGTCCGGTTTTCTCGGCGCCGGTAAAAGCACGCTGCTCAATTACGTTCTGCGCAACCGCGAAAACCTGCGGGTGGCGGTGATCGTCAACGACATGAGCGAAATCAACATCGATGGCAGCGAGGTCCAGCGCGACGTCACCCTCAACCGCGCCGAAGAAAAACTGGTAGAGATGAGCAACGGCTGCATCTGCTGCACCTTGCGTGAAGACCTGCTGCTGGAAGTGGGAAAACTCGCCAAGGAAGGTCGTTTCGATTACCTGCTGATCGAGTCCACCGGCATTTCCGAACCGCTGCCCGTGGCCGAAACCTTCACCTTTCGCGATGAAAACGAACAAAGCCTGGCCGACATCGCCCGCCTGGACACCATGGTCACGGTGGTCGATGGCATGAACTTCCTGCTCGACTACCAGGCCGCCGAAAGCCTGGCTTCGCGCGGCGAAACCCTCGGCGAAGAGGACGAGCGCTCGATCACCGACCTGCTGATCGAACAGATCGAATTCGCCGACGTGATCCTGATCAGCAAGATCGACCTGATCAGCAGCCGCGAACGCGAAGAGCTGATGGCGATCCTGGAACGCCTCAACGCCCAGGCCGAAATCATCCCGATGGTCATGGGCGAAGTGCCGCTGCATAAGATCCTCAACACCGGGCGCTTCGACTTCGAACGTGCGGCCCAGGCCCCGGGCTGGTTGCAGGAATTGCGCGGCGAACATGTGCCGGAAACCGAAGAGTACGGCATCGCGTCCACCGCTTACCGCGCGCGCCGGCCGTTCCATCCACAGCGCTTTTTCGATTTTATCGACCGCCCTTGGGTCAACGGCAAACTGCTGCGCTCCAAGGGCTTTTTCTGGCTGGCCAGCAAGCACCAGGACGCTGGCAGTTGGTCTCAGGCCGGTGGCCTGATGCGCCATGGTTTTGCCGGACGCTGGTGGCGCTTCGTGCCCAAAAGCCAGTGGCCACAGGACGAAGAAAATGTCGCGGCGATCATGGGTAATTGGCAACTGAGCACCGGCGACTGCCGCCAGGAACTGGTGTTTATCGGGCAGAACATTGACTTCGCCGCCATGCGCGCCGAACTGGACGCCTGCCTGCTCAACGATGAAGAAATGGCCCTGGGCGTCGAAGGTTGGCGCTTGCTGGCCGATCCTTTTGGCCCTTGGTATGAGGAGGCAGCCGCCTGATGCTCGCCCCGGTAATCCCCCTGCGTCCCGTGATTCGCCAGACCCGTGGGGAAACCCCGCTGGCCCTGTCCGATATCCTCGAAGACGGTGTGAACCTGGCGCTGTGGCAGCGTCAGTTGCCCCTGCACATCGCCGAGTTCGGTGCCTTGCTGGTGTCGCTCAACGAACCGTTGGCCGATTCGATGGTGATCGAGCTCGACAGCGAGGATGCCGTGCCGAACTTGCAGGACCTGGCGTCCAGTTGTCGTGATCTTGAAGGCTACGAGGGCTTTATCGCCGATGTCTCGTGGCTGGTCAGCGCGTTTGCCTGCCTGCTGGGCGCCAAGCGCATTGGCGTGCGCCTGCGCCTGTTGGACAAGGCCATGTGCCCGCGTTTTCACGTCGATCACGTGCCGGTGCGGCTGATCACCACCTACGCCGGCATTGGCAGCCAGTGGTTGCGCGAGGGAGTGATGGACCGCCGTCAGTTGAGCCAGGCAGACGCCGAACCGAGCGAGCGGATCGAGCAGATCCACTGCGGCGAAGTCGCGCTGCTCAAGGGCACCAAATGGCACGGTAACGAAGGTCATGGCCTGATCCACCGTTCGCCCGCGTTAAAAACGGACGAGCGCCGCTTGATCCTGACGCTGGATTGGCTCGCATAACCGCGTAGGATCAAACCCTCTACACGGCCTGAACGATGCCTTCCATGTTGCAGAACATTCCCACCCATGTGATTGCCGGTCCCCTGGGCGCCGGCAAGACCAGCCTGATCAAGCACCTGCTCGCCCAACGTCCGGCCAACGAACGTTGGGCCGTGTTGATCAACGAGTTTGGGCAGATTGGCCTGGACGCCGCGCTATTGACCCTGGATGACGACGGCATTGCCTTGGGCGAAGTCGCCGGCGGCTGCCTGTGCTGTGTGAATGGCGCACCGTTCCAGGTCGGCCTGGGCCGTTTGCTGCGTAAGGCCAAGCCGGATCGGCTGTTTATCGAACCGTCGGGGCTGGGCCATCCTGCGCAGTTGCTCAAGCAACTCAAGGCGGCGCCGTGGCAGGACGTGCTGGCGGTTCAGCCGTGCGTGCTGGTGCTGGATGCCCAAGCCCTGGCGGCGGGCAAACCTTTGCCGCAGGCGCAACAAGAAGCGCTGGCCAGTGCGGGGTTGTTGGTGTTGAACAAGGAAGAAGGGCTGGACGCCGCGCAGCGCCAGGCTGTCGAACGGCAATTGCCTGATTGCCCGCATTACTGGACGCGTCAGGCGCAGTTGCCTCTGGCGCAGCTGCCAGGCCTGAATGCGAAGGCGGGCAGCGCTGTGGATAACTTCGCAGTCCCCAAAGGCCTCGCGCAAATGCCGGCGATCTGGAGCGACCCCGTGCTGCCAATCTGCCTGAGTCAGGCCCAAGAGGGCGGTTGGAGCATCGGCTGGCGCTGGCATCCGAGCCAGCAATTCGACACTCAGCGCCTGCAACAGTGGTTGGAAAACCTTGAATGGCGCCGCGCCAAACTGGTTATCCACAGCGGTGAAGGCTGGGTCAGCGCCAATGCGGTGGATAACAGCCCGCTCACCTGGCAACCCAGCGAATGGCGTCGCGATTCGCGTATCGAATTGATCTTCAGCGCGCCACAGGACGTGGCGGCGCTACAGGCCGCGCTGGCCGCCTGTCGTCAGTGACGGTTCTTGCTGGCGTGGTCCTGGCGCCATTGGCTGAGCTCGATCACGTCGGCGCTGGGCAGCGGCGTCTTGATCTCGAACGGGTAGGGCGCCAGTTCGATCTGCGCGCTGTGGGCGCCGAATTGGGTGATGGTCCCCGGATGACGGCTTTCGCCGGTCACGGTGAATTCGAAATTGTAGATGCGTGCCAGGCGCCGGCGGCCCTTGGCATCCTTTACAAACCCGATGCGCTTGAGCGCCACGGCGCCGTCGAGCAGTTCGATGTCGAGCTTGGCGCAATGCTGCTTGACCCGCTCCAGCGCGCGCTCGCGCAGGCCGTGGTTGTGCCACACCCAGGCGGCACCGGTCGCCAGCAGCATCAACACGAAGATATTTCCCAGGGTCAGCATGCGAAAAACTCCAACAAAGTGAGAGCAGCTTAACTGTGTCGCTGGTCTGTCGTACAGGCTGCGTTTAGTCGCATACTGCGCGGCCAGAATTTCAACGGCTTTACGGAAATCCCCTGCATGAAACGCACACCTCATCTGCTTGCGATCCAGTCTCATGTGGTCTTTGGCCACGCCGGAAACAGCGCCGCCGTGTTCCCCATGCAGCGCGTCGGGGTGAACGTCTGGCCGCTGAACACGGTGCAGTTCTCCAACCACACCCAGTATGGCCAGTGGGCCGGCGAAGTGTTGGCGCCGCAGCAAATTCCGGCGCTGGTGGAAGGCATTGCGGCGATTGGCGAGTTGGGCAACTGCGATGCGGTGCTGTCCGGCTACCTGGGCAGTGCCGACCAGGGCCGCGTGATTCTGACCGGTGTGGCGCGCATCAAGGCTATCAACCCCAAGGCCCTGTACCTCTGCGACCCGGTCATGGGTCACCCGGAAAAGGGCTGCATCGTGCCCCAGGAAGTCAGCGATTTCCTGCTGGACGAAGCGGCAGCCATGGCTGACTTCCTGTGCCCCAACCAACTGGAACTGGACAGCTTTGCCGGGCGCAAGCCGCAGTCGCTGTTCGATTGCCTGGCCATGGCCAAGTCCTTGTTGGCGCGTGGGCCGAAGGCGGTGCTGGTTAAACACTTGGATTATCCGGGCAAGTTGCCGGAAGGTTTCGAGATGCTGCTGGTGACCAACGATGGCAGCTGGCACCTGCGCCGGCCGTTGCTGGCGTTTCCGCGTCAGCCGGTGGGCGTGGGTGATCTGACGTCGGGGTTGTTCCTGGCGCGGGTGTTGCTGGGCGACAGCCTAGTGGCGGCTTTCGAGTTCACTGCCGCGGCGGTGCATGAAGTGCTGCTGGAAACCCAGGCGTGTGCGAGTTACGAGCTGGAGCTGGTGCGGGCCCAGGATCGTATTGCCCATCCGCGGGTGCGCTTTGAAGCCACGCCGATAGGCTTGTAACACCGCAAATCAAAAATGTGGAAGCGGGCTTGCTCGCGAATACGGTGGTTCAGTTGGAACATCTTTGACTGACACACCGCTTTCGCGAGCAAGCCCGCTCCCACATTTTGATTGGGTTTACAGGTCGAGCTTTGCCGTGTCTCAGCCTTTGATTTCCTGATACCGCTTTTCCAGCTCCTGGCGAATCTGCCGGCGCTGCTGCGCCTGTACGAAGCGGCGCTTGTCTTCGCTGTTGTGCGGCTGCAACGGCGGCACGGCGGCCGGCTTGCGTTGGTCGTCCACGGCGACCATGGTGAAGAAGCAGCTGTTGGTATGACGCACCGAGCGCTCGCGGATGTTTTCGGTGACCACCTTGATCCCCACCTCCATCGAGGTGTTGCCGGTGTAGTTGACCGACGCGAGGAAGGTCACCAGCTCACCGACATGGATCGGCTCGCGAAAAATCACTTGGTCTACGGACAATGTCACTACGTAGCGGCCGGCATAACGGCTCGCACAGGCGTAGGCCACTTCGTCGAGGTACTTGAGCAGGGTGCCGCCGTGGACATTGCCAGAGAAGTTGGCCATATCAGGGGTCATCAGCACCGTCATCGACAGTTGGGCGTTTCCGGGTTCCATAGCACACTCACGGTTGTAGGCATTGGTTGGGGGGCACCTCTGCGGGTGCTGGAATCTTTGCAGCGCCATCCATAACGGGACGCAGGTGGGCGGCTTGCCGTCACGCCTGGGCCGATCTGTTTCCATATATTGCACCGGCTTTCTGCCGGAAGTCGCGGTGTTAACCTGCAAAAGCCCGTCTCAGGGCATTTCTTACGATTTAGGCAGACTTTTCCTTCCGCACTTTGCGACATTCCAAAGGCGCGTACGGAAGTGGGAAAAGCGCCGGTACCTTCAAGGAGCCCCTCGCCATGCACGCCATCAGCTTTATCCAGGACCTGGCCGTGATCATGCTGGTTGCAGGGGTGGTCACCATCCTGTTTCACCGCCTCAAGCAGCCGGTGGTGCTGGGCTATATCGTCGCCGGCTTTATCATCGGCCCCCACACCCCGCCTTTCGGCCTGATCCACGACGAAGACACCATCAAGACCCTCGCCGAGCTGGGGGTGATCTTCCTGATGTTCTGCCTGGGCCTGGAGTTCAGCCTGCGCAAGCTGTTCAAGGTCGGCGCCACGGCGTTTATCGCGGCGTTCCTGGAGATCATCCTGATGATCTGGATCGGCTACGAGATCGGCCAGTGGTTCGACTGGAACACCATGGACTCACTGTTCCTCGGCGCGATCCTGGCGATCTCCTCCACCACCATCATCGTCAAGGCGCTCAACGACCTGAAGATGAAAAACCAGCGCTTCGCCCAACTGATTTTCGGTGTGTTGATCGTCGAAGATATCCTCGGCATCGGCATCATCGCCTTGCTGTCGAGCATCGCCGTGAGTGGCACGGTCAGCTCCGGCGAGGTGTTTTCCACGGTCGGCAAGCTCTCGCTGTTCATGATCGTCGCGCTGGTCATCGGCATCTTGCTGGTGCCGCGTCTGCTGGCCTACGTGGCCAAGTTCGAAAGCAACGAGATGCTGCTGATCACTGTGCTCGGCCTGTGTTTCGGCTTCTGCCTGCTGGTGGTCAAGCTGGAATACAGCATGGTGCTGGGTGCGTTCCTGATTGGCGCGATCATGGCCGAATCCCGCCAGTTGATTAAGATCGAGCGCTTGATCGAGCCGGTTCGTGACATGTTCAGCGCGATCTTCTTTGTGGCGATTGGCTTGATGATCGACCCGCAGATCCTCCTGCAATACGCCTGGCCGATTGCGGTGATCACGGTGGCGGTGGTGCTGGGCAAGATGTTGTCCTGCGGCCTTGGGGCGTTTATCGCCGGCAATGATGGCCGCACCTCACTGCGGGTGGGCATGGGGCTGTCACAGATTGGAGAGTTTTCCTTCATCATCGCGGCGCTGGGGATGACGCTGCAGGTAACCAGTGACTTCCTGTATCCGGTGGCAGTGGCCGTTTCGGCGATCACTACGCTGCTCACGCCCTACCTGATTCGCGGCGCCGACCCACTGTCGTTGAAGATTGCGGCGGTGATGCCCAAGCGCATGAGCCGAGTGTTTGGCATGTATGGCGAATGGCTGCGCAGCATTCAGCCCCAGGGCGAGGGCGCGATGCTGGCGTCGATGATCCGCAAGATCATCCTGCAGGTGGGGGTGAACCTGGCGCTGGTGGTGGCGATTTTCTTCACTGGCAGTTTTTTTGCAAAGCGCATCGGCGGCTACCTGGAAGGCTGGATCAGTGATCCAAGCTGGCAGAAGGCGTTGATCTGGGGTGGGGCGTTGCTGTTGTCGCTGCCGTTCTTGATTGCGGCGTATCGCAAGCTCAAGGCGCTGTCGATGTTGCTGGCGGAGATGAGCGTGAAACCGGAAATGGCCGGGCGCCATACCCAGCGCGTACGACGGGTGATCGCGGAGCTGATCCCGATCCTGTCGCTGCTGGTGATCTTCCTGCTATTGGCAGCCTTGTCGGCCAGTATTCTGCCGACCAACAAGTTGCTGGTGCTGATTGCCGTGGTCACGGCGGCGGTGGCGGCCGTGCTCTGGCGCTGGTTCATCCGCGTGCATACGCGGATGCAGGTCGCCTTGTTGGAGACGCTGGATAACCATAAAGATACGGCGGAGCACTAGTGGCGGATGTCGGGGGCTGCTGCGCAGCCCAGCGGGAGCAAGCTCCCTCGCCACAAGAGCACACAAGACTCAGCTTTCCAGCCAGACGTCCCGCGCCCAGTGCCACACCGATTCCCAGGTTTCTTCGGTGACCAGCTCTTCTTCGCCGGACCACAGCACCACGGTGCCGTCTTCTTCGACGCAGTAGTAGTCGTCACCGTCCTGGCAGATCGGGATCATGCTGCGATCAACGCCGGCATCCCAGGCGTTGGCGGCCACGTCCGGCAGGTAGGTGTGGGACTGCGGGTCGGTGACGGTCACCGGCTCCAGGCTGCCGTAGACCACGTCGCTGACGGTCAGCAGGAACTCACGGAAGACAAACGGGATGTCGATGAACAGTTGTTCTTCGATTTCCACCAGTTGGTCTTCGTCAGGCAGCTCCAAAGGAACCGGGACCGGTTCGTTGGCTTCACGCAATTGTTCGATGATTTCTTCCACGGCCGGGATCCTCTTGCTGATGGCGCGGTTTATAGGGGCGTTTTATACAGTAGCTCGCTATAAGTGCAACCGTGAAATAGATATCTCAGCGCAAGCACAATCCCTGTGACAGCGGCGGACTAGAACTGTTTCTCCAGTTTTAGGCTGATGCTGTTTTTGTCGTAGGAATAAATCCAGTCGATGTTGCTCTGCACCTTGTTGTATTTGACCGTAAGGCTGGGCACCACGTCGTACACCGCCAACCGTGGGGCACGCAGGATGAAGGTGTAGCCTTGCTCATCCTCATTGCGTCGGCCATCGACGATTGCGCTGTAGGCATCGTATTGACGCTTGCGGTACGAGGCGAACAGCACGGCGCTCACGCCGATGTCGAAATCCTTGGCGACGCCCAGACGCACACCTTTTTGCAGGTACGCGGCGACGCGGTCGCGGGCGTTGCGCTCGGTAATGTCGACGCCGCCGAACAGCGTCCACTGCCGGGGCAATACTTGCCACAGGGTGGCGTAGACCGAGCTGATACCGCCGTCGAGGTTGCTGTTGATCTGGTGTTTGTACGTCATGTCCTTGTACTCGCCTTCGAGCTTGAACATGCGTGTGGCCGACAGCGTGTGAATCCACTCGCCGCGCAGGCCCCAGGCGCTGTACATGGCGTTGTCGCCAATGGTGTTGAACTCGTACGACGGCCCGAAGGCGTACTGGTTGCGCGCATCGTGGTAGCTGTAGCCGGCGTTGTTGATCACGGTGGATTCGTTGTACTTGCTCTCTTTTTCGTACGCTTGGCCGTACAACAGCGAGCGCACGAACAGCCCGTGATGGCCGCTGATGGCGATGCGTTTGTTGAGCGTGGCCTCGTAATCCTGGCCGTGGGCCGACACGGCCTTGGGCAGGGATTGCTTGACCACGTAGGTTTCTTCAGCGGTCTGGTAGCGGTAAGTCACGCTGCCTTCGGACGACTGGTTGAGGTTGTCGCTCCAGGTCGGGCCGATGGCGAACGAGCCTTGCCAGTCTTCGCGATGGTCGAGGGCCTGGATAAAACTGTCGACGGTCTTGCCCAGCCCCATGGCCTGGGCGTCCGACGGGCTGAGGCTGCTGCTGATTTTTTCGAACACGGCCTTGGAGTCGCGGTCCTTGCGGTTCTCGAACTGCACCCGCGCCAGTTCCAGGCGCCCGGGCAGGAAGTCGGGCTGGATGGCCAGCAGGTCCTGGTAATAACGTTCGGCGCTGTCCAGGTCGCCATCGGCACGGGCCAAGCCGCCGTTGGCGTAGGCGGTGAGCATCGGGTCGTGGCCGGGCAGGGCGGTGTAGCGCTTGAGGTAGTCGCGGGCGTTTGGCCATTGCTGGCGCTCGACGCTCAGGTACACCGCGCGGCCCAACTCGTCGAGGTTGTTGCCGACGGTGTAGGTCTGGCCGTCGATGGTCAGCGACGGCGCGGCACCGTCACTCGGCAGTTCATCCTTGAGCAACTCGCGCTCTTGCTTGTTGGCGCGGTACTCGATGCTCTGGTTCAGACGCAGGCTGGTGTCCTGGTCGGCGGCGAACACCGTCGGGGCCATGAACAGCAGCAGGGAAAGGGGCAACACATGCAACGTGAGGGATCGCTTGCAGTAGGGCTGGGGCATTACCGGGCTCTCGGGATCGCTTCAAAACGCCAAAAGCAAGTGCCTGGAGGCCAGGCACTTGCTTGGTGGTGCTACGTCAGTTCAAGCCGCTGTTACTTGGCTACGCCGCCGAAAGCGGTGTCGTAGTCGCGGTTGGTGAACTTGGTGATACCGGCCAGCGACGCGGTAGAGCCTGCGCCGTAGAAGTTGCCATTGGTCGTACCGGTGGACAGCAACGCATTGGTTGCGGCATTGCGCGCTGTGGCGCTGCCCGCGAAGCTGGCATCGCTGGTGCTGATGTTGGCGTTCACGCCGACTCGCAGGGTGCTGTTGGCAATAGAGCCGGTCAAGGTTGGCGCGGCAGTGCCGAAGGTGGCGGTCAAGTCACCGGCAAGAACGTTAGCCCCGGAGTAGTTGTTGATGCCCTGTACCGCGTAGGTCACGCTGGTCGTTGGCAGTACACGGCCGGTGTTGTCACCGGAGTAGTACACAACGCGAGTCGGGTCGTTGTTGGTGCCGTTCTGCGACCACTCGCCGTAGTAGACCTGCTGGCTGGCGACTTGCTTGAAGTCAAAGTTACCCAGCGCGGCGTGGGAGGCTGGCATCATGGCCGGGGTAATGGTGGTGACGCCATTGGCGTCAGTGGCGACCATGCCTTTGAGACCGCTGAAGCCCACTTTTGCACCGCCGTAAAACGCCAGCACGCCTACGGACGGTTGGCCAGCAGTGCCCGGGTGATTGGTAGAACCCGTGCCGCTGGAGCCTTCCACGACGATAGTGCCGGTATAGCTTTGGCCAGAAGAAGTATCTGCTTGAGCAACGCCAGCCAAACCAAGAAGAGCCACTGCCAATACTGTGTAGTTGAAAGTTTTCATTTCATCATCCATTGAGTGATTTTAATTAAGTCAACACGTCAAGCATCTGCCAAGTTTTCTTTAGCCTCCCATGGAACACCTCACACGTTAGAACGTAGTTGTAAGTTGGATTAAGTTAGCGTTGCGGGTTACTTAACGACTCCACCAAACGCGGTGTCGTAATTTCGATTGGTAAACTTAGTGATGCCGGCGATAGATGCGGTGGTGCCGGCACCGAAGAAGCTGCCTTGCGTCGTCCCCGATGAGAGCAGTGATTGGGTGCTGGCGTTACGAACGATGGCATAGCCGCTGAAGCTGGTATCTGCCGTGGAAATAGGGGCAGATAACTGTATTTTAAGACTGTTGTTACTCAGTGTTCCCGTCAGCGCAGGCGCCGCGGTACCGAAACTTGCAGTCAGTTCACCTGTGAGCAGGTTGGTACCTGAGTAGTTGTTAATACCTTGAACGGCGTAGGTGACGTTGGTGCTTGGCAACACTCGGCCGGTAGTTTCACCGCTGTAATACACGACTCGGGTGGGGTCATTATCGGCGCCGCTGTTCGACCATTCACCGAAGTACACTTGCTGGCTTGCAATGGTTTTGAAATCAAAGCTGCCCATTGCAGGGGGTGGCAGTGATGACAAGCTTGTGACCCCATTTGTGTCGGGCAGAATCATGTTCTTCAGGGCGTTGAAGGCGATTGGCGTCGTATTGAAAGGGCTCACCAATACAATGCTGGGTTGGCCCGGCACGCTGGGATATCCAGGTGGCCCATAGGCATGCGTGTAACCGACGTTGATGGTGCCGTAATAGCTTTGGCCGGAAGCGTTTTCCGCCCGAATCATGTCACTGAGTCCAAGCAATCCAATTGACAGAGTTGCCACAGTTAAAAGTTTCATCTCATTCCCTGACTGATGAAGTTCATAAACTTCCGTTTTCGCGAGCGGTGCAACAGCTCGGCATTGACTGATGGCTAAAAGTTTGTTGTGAATGCAAGTTTTAACGTGCGACCCGGGGCCGGCACCGCCGAACGTGTCAGTGGGTCGACGTAATAAAGGTTGCTCAAGTTGGTGCCGGTCAGTTCGATAGATGCATCGTCGGTCAACTTGTAGTTCACGTAGGCGTCATAGGTCACTATCTTGTCCCACGACATCGGGGTGTTGATGTAGTAACTGACCATGGCACTGTCGGCGTAGTTACTTTCAAACTTGCTCTCGTGTTGGCGGTAATAAATGGCGCGTCCGCCGACTTCGAGCTTGCGATTGAAGAACCGCGCGCCCAAGCCCAGATTGGCTGACCATTCCGGCTGGGACATGCTCACTAGGTAACCCCCGACAAAACCATCGTCCACACAGTTTGGGGTACTGCCGTTGGCGCTGATGCTGACGGCGGAATTTTCATCACAGACTCTGTTTTTCAGTACATGGGCAATGCTCAGGTCGGTGAAGAATCCGCCGTTGTCGTAGCGTCCCTGGAGTTCCACACCGGAGGTCGTCTGCTTCTCCAGGTTGCTGAAGAATAGCGAGGGGTCACGTTCAATCACATTTTTGGTGGTGTTGTTGTAATAGGTCAGCTTGATATCCGCACGCTCACTTCCACCCCAGCCCGCGAGGTTGTGAATGTAGGCAGCTTCATAGTTATAGGCATGCTCCGGCTCAAGGCCCCAGGGATTTATGGATGCTGAAAAGCCGAGGGTGCTTTCAAACATGCTTGGATAACGGATGGCTTCGCTGTAGCGCAAATAGAATCGGCCATTTTCCGAGGTATAAAACGTGGCCGATGCACTGGGCGCCCAGCCGCTGTCTTTCTGGTGCTTGGCTTTGACGTCTTTTACAACGGGCTGGTTTGTCGAGGTGGTACAAGCAATTACATTTTCCCCCGAGTTCGCCGCAATGATGCAGGGGTCAGTGGCGCGTGAGAAACGACCTTTATCATCGCTTGCCCAGTCGGCCGTGTTGTAAGTGTCCTGAATGCTGGTGGTTGTGCGTCTGATCTCTTCTGTGACAACCGCCTTATCTTCCTCGGTAAATCCCCAGGCGTCCCAGGTGGGTTGTTGTTCAGCAATTTTTTGCGCAATCGCTGCCTCTACCTCGCTGTCGGTCAATATTTTGCGCGTGGTGTAATTCACCCTTTTTCCAGTTTCATACACTTTGGTGGTCACACCTGACGCGTCTTGAGTTTCTTTCAAATAATCATCGAACGCCCAGTAAGACGAGTAGCGCGCGCCTGCTGTGAATTTGACAAAACTGACCGGCCGCCAATCGAAGTTGAAGTTGTACTCCCTTTCGTCCCGGCGCCCAGCGCGCGGGTTCATGCGCAAGAGGTCGAAGATAATGGGGTCGTAGTAGTCGTCCTTCGAGCTTAACTTTTCGTGCTGGTAACTGGCGCCTAACGTGAGGTCCAGGCTATCCAGCATCTTGAACTTGTTGCTGAGGGTCACGCCGGCCCGGTCATGTTGCGCGTTGGCCACGGCTGTATTTCTGAATGCCGGGTTGGCCATGCTGGTGGAGTTGGGCACACCGCCACTGGTATAGGTGTCGCTTTGGGTATTGGTGGCCCAGAGGTTGGAATAGAAATCCACCCACGGGTTGCCTTCGGGCTTGAGGTTGTATTCCAGGTTGTAGGCTTTGCTCTGCACATGACTTAGCGGCCACTGCGGTACGCCGCTGGATGCGGCGTCGTACTGGTCGCCGGGGCGGAAGAACGAAATGCGTGACGGCAGGATTTCGCCGTACAGCGAATCCGTGTCGCGGTAGCCGAACTCCAGGGATTGGTCGTCGTCGATCTTCAGCTTGGCCTTGGCTAGCCACGACTCCATCTTGCTAGAGGTATTGGGCACTTCATCCCCCGGTTTATAGATGTTGGCCAGGTTGGGGATGTAGTCGAACTGGCCATTGACCTGTTTGCCGGTGGCGTAGAACCCGCTCTTGTTCTTGCCCGCGTAGTGGTTGCCCTTTTCGCGGTAGGCGTAGGCGGCGAGCAGTTCGAATTTTTCCTGGCGGGTGCCGAGGGCCAGGCGGTAGGCCGAGTCGCCGCCGGTGATCAGGCTGTTGTCGCGGCTGGTGCGCGGGTGCTTGTACAGCGACGGGTCGTAGTAGGAATTAATGGGGATGTATTGATAGTCGGCGGGCGGGCTTTGGCCGGTCATCAAGTGCGGCAACTTGGGCGACACCGAGTTGTTACTGCCTTCCATCTTCAGCTCGCCGCCGAACTCCTGGCCTTCCTTGAGGATGTCATCCACGTTCAAGGTGTTGGCGACCACCGCGCCGCCCACGCCGCTATAGACGTTGCGCTCCAGGTTCGGTCCCTTGAGCACCTTGATGCTGCCGATCAGGTTGGGGTCGATGTAGTTACGGTTGTTGGCGCCCATGTAGCCGCGATACACCGTCAGCGCCTGTTCGGTGCCGTCGATGGTCAGCGGCACCCGGCCGGGGCCCTGGATGCCGCGCACGTTGGGGTCGAGCGCGCCGCTGTTGCGGCCGTCACCGCTGTAGACGTTGAGCATGCCCTTGAACATGTCGGCGGGGGCGGCGCCTTTGTAGCGTTCGATCTGTTCCTTGCCGGAATACACGGAGGACACGTCCAGATCGTAGATGTCGTTGTAGCCCTTTTCGTCGCGCGACTCTTTGCCGTCCAGGCCATGCACGTAGATCGGGTGCAGGTCGCCTTGCTGGATGCCGCTCATGCCCGGCGCGGGTTGCACCTGGATGATCGGCCGCTCGGGCTGGCTGCCCAGGCTGTAGGTCAGCGCCTGGTTGGCGAGCAGTTGTTGCAGCGCAGCTTCCAGGGACAGGCGGCCCTTGACCGGGTTGCCGTAGGTGCCGGTGAGGTCATTGCTGCCCAGGTAGACCTCGACACCCGCCTGGCGCGCCAGCAGCACCAGGCCTTCGTCCAGCGACAGGGCGGGTACGTCGAAGTCGTGGTAAGCACCTTGGGGTTGCACCTGTGCAGCGCTGCTGACCGGGCGGGTTTGCACCGGGTTGATGGCGGCGGCGTCGGCGGCCAGCGCGAACACGGCGAGCTGGATGCCCAGGCTCAGTCGCGTGCGATTTGCTGCCTTGCGCTTCTTGTTGTTCTGTTGCATCTGCAAAACCGGCCTCACTAAAGCAAATAAGAGTTATTCACATGTAGTAGAAACGCAGCAGCAGCAAAAACGCGATAGATCGTTATGATCTATGTATCTTGTTTTATATATTCATGATGTTAAAAGGCCCGCAGGCGGGGCCTTTCAGTAGATCAGCGTGAGTCCAGGCAGGTCGAGAATGCGCCCGTGGGCTTGCTGTGCGAGGTGTTTGAGGGCGTCGTCGAGATTGTCCAGACGCATCACCGCGCTGATGCGCACCGCACTCAATGTGTCGCCTTTGACCACGACCAGCCCCGGTCGGTAGCGATTGATGCGCGCCACCGCTTCGCCCAGCGGTTCGCGTTGGAACACCAGGCGACCTTCCTGCCAACTGGCCAGTTCATCCGGGCGCGTGGTGAGCGGCACCAAGCCGGTCTTGGGGCTGAAGCGCAGGCTGTTGCCTTGCTCCAGCAGGGCGGAGCCGGCCGCATCATCGCGCTGGGCGGGCGTCAGGTTGACCTCGACCTTGTGCTGCAAAACCCCGACCCAGCCTTCGCGATCCTGACCGACACCGACCAGATAGCGTGTGCCGCGTGCAGTGATGTCGGCGCCGGGCGCGCGCACGGTAAAAGGGCGGCGCTCCTGATCATTGATCGGCGATGGGGTGAACACCGCTTCGCCCTGGCTCAGGTTGACCAGGCGAGTTTGCTCGTCATAGGCGACGTTCAGGATGCTGTGGCTGCCCAGTTCAACCTGGCTGCCATCTGCCAGGGTAATGTGGCGAACTTCGCCAAAGCCGGTGTGATAGTCGCTGTTCAGCGCTTGCAGCCAGAAGGGCGGCGCGAGCAGCATCCAGCAGCCCAGCGCGGCAGCACCGATGGCGCTGGCGCAGGTATTGCGGGTCCAGAGCGTGCGCGGCGGGCGTTGCGGTTTTACATAGCCGGGGTGGCGTTTGAGCGAGGCGGTGGCGCGCCAGGCACGGTCAGCCCGGCCGGCGGCGGCGGCATGCCTGGGGTCGGCTTCCTGCCAACGCTGAAAAGCTTCTAGCTCACGCGCCGACAGCTGGCCTTGTCGATGACGCATCACCCAATCGGCAGCTTTGCGCTCCAACGGGTCGGTCGTTTGTGGGGGAGCATTCACGGTTCTGACTGTTTACCTTCTTGCTTTTCAAGATACCCAAGGTCTAGCCCTCTTGGTCTGGATCAAGCGCCTTGCCAATCTTGGCCAGCGCCATCGCCATGTGTTTTTGTACAGAGCTTGTGGATATCCGTAAATAGCGGGCGGTCTCTTTGTGCGTCATGCCTTCCACCCGGCACAGCATGAAAATATCGCGGGTGCGCTCTGGCATGCGTTCCAGCAGGCTTTCCAACTGCTCCAGGGCCAGGGCGTCGAGCGCTTGCTCTTCCGGGCCGCTGGCTTCGTCCACCAGAGTGTCGAAATAGGCGGCTGCGTCGCTGTCGAAGCGCTTTTCACCGTAGCGTCGATGGTGGTCGATCATGAGGTTGTGCGCGACGCGAAACAGGTACGACGGCGCGCACAGGATGCGTTCCATGTTCTCCAGCTGGGCGATGCGCAGGAACGTGTCCTGCACCAGGTCCGAGGCAAGGCTGGGGGTGCATTTCTTCCGCAACAGGTAACGATGCAGGGCGGATGCATGTTGATTGAAGAGTTTTTCCAGCACGGCGGCACGTTCCTATGCTCGGGCAGAACCGGGAGAGGGCACGAGTATAGTGAGAATGTTTCTCATTAATCCAGTAAAAACAACAAAGCATTTCTGACAGGCAAAAAAAGACCCCGGCGGTGTATTTCACTACACCGCCGGGGTCGTTTACTGCGCGCTCAAGGCGCCAGGTGATCAGCCGTTCTGGCGGATACCGGCAACCAGCCAAGGTTGGTTTTCGCCTTGTGGGCGTTCCATGTTCCAGCTTTCGCTGAACACTTCGCCTTGGTCAAAGCGCGAGTTTTTCGACACGCCGCTGAAGGTCAGGGTGGCGATAGTCTTGTCGGCGCGGTCATCCACGCCTTCCAGTTGTACGCGCAGGTCGTCGATGTAGGTCGACTGGAACGCGTCGCCCAGTTCAGCGCGTTCGCGCTTGAGGAACTCCAGCAGTTGCGGGGTCACGAACTCGGCGATCTTGTCCATTTCGTTGGCGTCCCAGTGTTGCTGCAGGGACTGGAAGTGGCTGCGGGCCGCTTCGACGAAACGCTCTTCGTTGAACCACGCCGGAGCGTTGATCACTGGGCGGGCAGCAGCAGGGGCTGCGGAACCACCGAAGATCGAGCCCATGGCCGGCTTTTGCTCGAACACTTCACGCTGCATCGGCGCGCCGGCTGGAGCCATGTGCTCCTGCTGCTTGCGGCGACGGGCGGCGATAAAGCGGAAGATCACAAAGGCGATGACCGCCATGATCAGGATGTCGAAGATCTGCATGCCCTGGAAGCCGCCGCCCATGAACATGGAAGCGAGCAGGCCACCGGCCGCGATGCCGGCCAGAGGGCCCAACCAACGCGAAGCACCGCCGGCCTTGGCAGCAGCGCCAGCAGCACCGGCCGCGCCTGCGGTAGCGGCTGCACCGCCCATGCCGCCAGCGGAGGGAGCCATCTGGCTGGTTTGGTGAGTCGGTGCTGCGCCCGAACTTTTGCCGCCACCGAAGCGCTTGGCGTTGGCGTCGAGGCTCATCGTCAGGCCGATGCACAACGCCATGGCGATGCTAAGAAAACGTTTCATAAAGGGAATTCCCATTTGTGGATTGCACGCGCGCCATGTTGCACAGGTGTCGTGACAGTGGCTAGCGACATAATGTTTCGGGCTTTTGCGTAAGACGAAATCTGAAAGGTCTGTAGGACGTATTACAGATATTGGCCCGTCTTGTCGGAATACAAGGGCACGCTGTCGTTGTGGCGAGGGAGCTTGCTGCCGCTGGGGCGCGAAGCGGCCCCAAAAGACAGGCCTGCTGCGCAGGCCAGCGGGAGCAAGCTCCCTCGCCACAGAAGGTGTGTCAGATGGCTTCGAGCTTCGCGTAACCCATCATCAGCCACTTGCTGCCTTCGGCGAAGTTCACCTGCACCCGTGCCTGGGCGCCGGCGCCTTCGAAGTTGAGGATCACGCCTTCGCCGAAGATCGCATGCTTGACCTGCTGGCCGAGGCTGAACGCGGTTTCCGGGATTGCGGAGCCAGCAAACAGGCTGCTGGCGCTCTGCTGCTGGCCGCCGCCGAACGGGCGGCTGACGCTGTTGGACAAACGCACTTCCTGGATCAGCCCCTTCGGCACTTCACGTACGAAGCGCGACACCTTGTTGTAGGTCTCGCTGCCGTACAGGCGTCGGGTCTCGGCGTAGGTCATCACCAGGTTCTGCATCGCCCGGGTAATGCCCACATAGGCCAGGCGGCGTTCTTCCTCAAGGCGGCCGGGTTCTTCCAGGCTCATCTTGTGGGGGAACAGGCCTTCTTCCATGCCCACCAGGAACACATACGGAAACTCCAGGCCCTTGGCGCTGTGCAAGGTCATCAGCTGGATGCTGTCTTCATGCTCGTCGGCCTGGGTATCACCGGCTTCCAGGGAGGCATGGCCGAGGAAGGCGGCGAGCGGGGTCAACTCCTCTTCGTTCTCGGTGTTTTCGAACGCGCGGGCGGCGCTGACCAGTTCCTCAAGGTTTTCTACCCGAGCCTGGCCTTTCTCGCCTTTTTCCGCTTCGTGGTAGGCAATCAACCCGGACTGCTCGATCACCGTCTGCGTCATTAAATGCAGGGGCATTTCCGCACACTTGGCGGCGAGGTTCTCGATCAGCTCGACAAACACCCCCAACGCCCCGGCTGCACGACCGGTCAGGCCTTTATTGGCGACGAGCAAGCGCATGGCTTCCCACATCGACACATCGGCATGGCGCGCGTGATCGCGAATCGCCTCGACGGTTTTTTCGCCGATGCCACGGGCCGGAATGTTGATCACCCGCTCCAGCGCCGCATCGTTGCCGCGACCTTCCAGCAAACGCAGGTAGGCCATGGCGTTCTTGATTTCGGCGCGCTCGAAGAAGCGCTGGCCGCCATAGATGCGGTACGGGATGCGTTCGCGCAGCAAGGCTTCTTCCAGCACCCGCGACTGGGCGTTGGAGCGGTAAAGGATGGCGATATCGCTGCGCGCCAGGCCGGTCTTCAGCGCGCTTTCGATGGTTTCCACCACGTAGCGCGCTTCGTCGTGCTCGTTGAACGCGGCGTACAGGTTGATCGCCTCGCCTTCGCCGCCGTCGGTCCACAGCTCTTTGCCCAGGCGCCCGGTGTTGTTGGCGATCAAGGCGTTGGCGGCCTTGAGGATACCGGCGGTGGAGCGGTAGTTCTGTTCCAGGCGGATGGTGATCGCGTCCGGGAAGTCTTCGGAATACTGGTAGATGTTCTCGATTTTCGCGCCACGCCAGCCGTAGATCGACTGGTCGTCATCGCCCACCACCATCAGGCTGTCGCCGCCCTTGGCCAGCAGACGCAACCAGGCGTATTGCACGGCGTTGGTGTCCTGGAATTCGTCCACCAGGATGTGCCGGAAGCGTTTCTGGTAATGGGCCAGCAAGCCGGGGTTGTCACGCCACAGGTCGAGGGCGCGCAGCAGCAGCTCGGAGAAGTCGATCACGCCAGCACGTGCGCAGGCCGCTTCGTACGCTTCATAGATGCTGCGCATGGTAGCCAGGAACAGATCGCCGCTGGCCTGGATGTGCTGCGGGCGCAGGCCTTCGTCTTTCTGGCCGTTGATAAACCACTGCGCCTGGCGCGCCGGCCAGCGTTGTTCGTCCAGCCCCAGCTCGCGGATCACCCGCTTGACCAGGCGTTGCTGGTCATCGCTGTCGAGAATCTGGAAGGTCTGGGCCAGGCCCGCTTCCTGCCAATGCGCCCGTAACAGGCGGTGCGCCAGGCCGTGAAAGGTGCCCACCCACATGCCGGCCGGGCTGATGCCCATCAACTGCTCGATGCGATGGCGCATCTCGGCAGCGGCCTTGTTGGTGAAGGTCACCGACAGGATCGAATGGGGGGACGCGTTTTCGACCTGGATCAACCAGGCGATACGGTGCACCAGCACTCGGGTTTTACCGGAGCCAGCACCGGCCAGGACCAACTGACGGCCAACGGGGGCTGCTACGGCCTGGCGTTGGGCATCGTTGAGGGAGTTCAGCAAAAGGGAGAGATCATCGCGCATCGGCGCATTCTATGGCCCTCGGGGGAGTGGGGCAAACCCCAATGCCGGATGGTCGATAATTCTGTTGGGGCTGATGACCGGTCGGTCATCGGGTGCAGCCCCCGGACCGCCTTGCCCAAGCTGTCTGGCACCGAGGTTTGCGGGTAAATATCCGCTGGTTTTTATGACGTGGAGCAGTTTGGCGCACGCGCAGGCTTGTGTATGCTCCGTGCACGTTTCGGGCTCACCATTATAAGAACACTGCCTATGACCCTCAGCACCGACCTGCTCAGCCCCTCGGCGGCGCCCGCGCAGGTTATCCGCAAGCACTACGCCACTGAGATGGCGGTCGAACGCACACGCCTGTTGTATCAGGGCTCGTTGTTGCCCACCTTATTAATGTTGGTCAACGGCCTGGTCTGTGCCTGGCTGTTGTGGAACCCCAAACAGTACCTGCTGGACAGCATCTGGCTGGTATGGCTGCTGGCGCTGGTAGCGATGCGCGTGATCCAGGTGGCGGCGTTTGATTCGGCGATGCCCAGTCGCCAGGCCCAGCCGGTGTGGCGGCGCATGTTCATGCTCGGTTCGGCGGTCAGTGGCCTGACCCTGGCCACCGCCGCCATCGCCCTGGTGCCGGTGGACAGCTTTATGCAGCAGGCCTGGGTGTTTGGTCTGATCGGCGCCGCGACGCTGTCGGCCAGCGTGGCCTACGCCGTGAGCTTGCCGGCGTTCCTGTCGTTTGCCTTGCCATGCCTGGTGCCGGCGATCCTCTATCTCTTCTGGAACGGCGCCCCGCAGCAGCAAGGCTGGGGTGTGCTCGGCCTGATTCTGTTGGCGTCCTTGAGCGTGGTGGCGTGGCAGGTCAACCGCCTGATCCAGCGCGGGCTGTTGCGGCGCTTCCAGAACCAGGCGCTGATCGAACACTTGCAGCAGGCGCAGCAGCGCAGCGAGCAGTTGAATCAAGAGTTGGTGCGCGAAGTCGAACAGCGCCGCCAGATCGAGCAGGAATTGCGCGAAGCCCAGACCGGCCTGCAAGACCGCGTGGCCCAGCGCAGCCAGGAACTCGACGCTGCCAGCCTTGCCCTGAACAAGAGCGAGGCGCGCCTGGCCATGGCGCTGCAAGCCAGCGAGCTAGGCTTGTGGGACTGGAACCTGCAAACCGACGAGGTCCACCACACCCAACTCAAGGAGTTGTTCGGCCTGGAGCCGGAGTACGTCACGGCGATGCTCAGTCACCTCAAGCCACGCCTGCACCCCGACGACTTGCCGCTGCTCAAGCGTGCGCTGGTCGAGCATCTCAAGGGCCGCAGCGAGGACTATCAGGTTGAATACCGCGTGCGTCACGGTGACGGCCACTGGGTCTGGATCGAAGACCGTGGCCGCGCCGTGGAGCGCGCGCCCAGCGGCCGGGTCACCCGGATGCTCGGCACCCGTCGCGACATCAGCGCCAGTAAAGTCCTCGAAGAGCAGCAACGACTGGCTTCGACGGTCTTCGAGGCGGCCAGCGAAGGTATCGTGATTCTCGACCCGGACTACAAGCTGATCGCGGTGAACCAGGCCTTCAGCCGTGTCACCGGTTTTGACATCGATGACATGCTCGGGCGCAACGTCGTCGAACTGCCCAGCAGCCGCGACGCGCGCCGCCACTTTCCGGTGATCCGCCAGGCGTTGCTCAGCCATGGCACCTGGCAGGGCGAACTGGTGGAAACGCGCAAGAACGGCGAGTTGTACCCGCAGTGGTTGCACTTGAATGTGGTGCGTGATGTTCGGGGAAAGGTCAGCCATATCGTGGGCTTCTTCGCCGATCTCTCCGCGCGGCGCGAATCCGAAGAGCGCATGCGCTACCTCACCCATTACGACGAGCTGACCGGCCTGGCCAACCGCTCGCTGTTCCGCGAGCGCCTGCGCGAAGCCCATGCGCGGGTACGCCAGGGCGGGCGCAGCCTGGCGCTGCTGCATATCAACCTTGATCGCTTCAAGCTGCTCAACGACAGCCTGGGCCACGAAGTTGCCGACCAACTGTTGCAGAAAATGGCGCGGCGCTTGATCAATGCCTTGCCGGAAGCGGACACCATTGCGCGCCTCTCCGGCGACGAATTTGCCGTGCTGTTCGACGCCTACGGCAGCCTGTCGAGCCTGGCGCGGGTGGCCACGCGGTTGCTGGCCAAACTGCGCGTGCCGGTGACGGTGGACGGGCATGAGTTGGTAGTCAGCGCCTCGATGGGCGTCAGCCTGCTGCCGGATAATGCGCGGGAAATTTCCGCGCTGGTCAGCCAATCGAACATGGCCATGCAACACGCCAAGCACCTGGGCGGCAACAATTTCCAGTTCTACACCGACAGCCTGCAAGCCAGCACGCTGGAGCGCTTGCAGCTGGAAAACCAACTGCGCAAAGCCATCGAAGACCGCCAGCTGACGGTGTTCTACCAGCCGAAACTATGCCTGGCCACCGGCAAGCTGAACGCCGCCGAAGCGCTGGTGCGTTGGGAGCATCCGCAGTGGGGCATGGTGCCGCCGGGTGAGTTTATCGGCCTGGCGGAAGAGACGGGCCTGATCGTGCCGCTAGGCGAATTTGTGCTGCGCCAGGCCTGCTGGCAGGCGTGCGAATGGCAGCGCCAGGGGCTGGCGCCGATCCGGGTGTCGGTGAACCTGTCGGTGCATCAGTTGCGCCAGGGCAAACTGGTCAGCCTGGTGCGCCAGGTCCTCGAAGAAACCGGGCTGGACCCGCAATATCTCGAGCTGGAACTGACGGAAAGCCAGCTGCTCGATAGCGTTGAGCACATCATCGCCACCTTCCAGCAGTTGCGCGACCTGGGGGTGAAGCTGGCCATCGACGACTTTGGCACCGGCTATTCGTCCCTCAGCTACCTCAAGCGCATCCCCGTGGATTACGTGAAGATCGACCAGACCTTCATCCGTGGTCTTGGCCAGGGCCGTGAAGACGCGGCCATCACCCGAGCAATCATCGCCATGGCCCATGGCTTGGCGTTGAAAGTGGTGGCCGAAGGTGTGGAGGATAAGCAGCAGTTGGACTTCTTGCGGCAGGAGCGTTGTGACGAAGTGCAGGGTTATCTGATCAGCCGGCCAATGCAGGCAGAAGGGTTGGCAGATTTGTTACGGAAAAATGCAGATTTTCCTTAATGACGGCGGGGCCGCCCCGATGGCTACAAAGCGCCTGCCCTTTGAATCAGAGGGCAGCAGGGCGATTTAGTGATGCATCAGACGGGCAAAACGACAATTCTTGTAGTATAACTACAAGCTTGCTACATCCCTGGCACCTGCCAATAACAAGAGTCCTGCCCTTTGAACCTGTTGCAACATATCGCCCAGTCGCGCCACCTGTTACGTAAATCGGAACTCAAGGTTGCCGACCACGTGCTGCTTGATCCTGCGGCCGTGATGCACAGTTCCATGGCCGACCTGGCCCACAGCGTGGGCATCAGCGAGCCGACCATCGTGCGCTTCTGCCGCGCCATCGGTTGCTCCGGGTTCCAGGACCTGAAACTCAAGCTGGCCCAGAGTCTGGCCGCCGGCGCGAGCTTCGGGCAGTTTGCGATCCACGAAGACGATTCTGTCGCCGACTACAGCCTGAAAATCTTCGACACCACGCTGCACACCCTGATGGAAGTGCGCGAGAAACTCGACCCGATCGAGCTGCAAAAAGCCGTGACTGCGATGTCCCAGGCCCAGCGTGTCGAGTTCTATGGTTTTGGCGCTTCGGGTGCGGTGGCAGCTGACGCCCAGCACAAATTCTTCCGACTGCTGCTCACGGCAGCGGCCTACAGCGACCCGCACATGCAGGCGATGTCGGCGGTGACGTTGAAGCCCACCGACGTGGCGATCTGTATTTCCCAGTCCGGGCGTTCCAAGGACCTGCTGATCACCGCCAACCTGGTGCGTGAAAGCGGCGCGACCCTGATCACCCTGTGCCCGAGCCAGACGCCGTTGGCGGAGCTGTCCACCGTCAACCTGGCGATTGATGTGCACGAAGACACCGAGATCTACACGCCACTGACCTCGCGCATTGCCCACCTGGTGGTGATCGACGTGCTGGCGATGGGCGTGGCCATGGCGCGCGGGCCGAGCCTGGTCAACCACCTCAAGAGCGTGAAGCGCAGCTTGCGCAGCCTGCGGTTGTCGCCCAAGTCCGTCAAAGCCCTCGACGACTGATTGAAATGTGCACGGACCAATGTGGGAGCGGGCTTGCTCGCGAAGACGGAGTGTCAGTCAAAGATGTTCTAACTGACCCACCGCATTCGCGAGCAAGCCCGCTCCCACATTTGAATCTCCTGCATATTTAGGAAGATTCATCTTCCTGTCATGCGCTCGCCGCCAAACCGTAACCCCCCAAGCCCATCCTGAACTCCCGTACTCGCATTGGGAGACTCGAAATGGCCCGTCCCTACGAAGACAGCAACAGCGCCGTCAAAACCCGCCGTCAACAGGAAGACCAGCGCCGCATGGCGTTCCGTCGCGCAATCGAAGACCGTTGTGAAGAACGCCAACTGCTCCAAAGCATCAGTGACTACCCGGAACTGCATTGGCAGGCACCCGTGGCTGCCCAGCGAAACGCTCAGCCAACACGCTGATCTGTGCCCGTTCGCTGCGGATAAAGCCCAGGAACGCATGGGCCACCGGTGACAGGCGCTTGGCCTTGGCCTGCACCAGGCACCAACTGCGGTACAGCGGCAGCTCTTCCACCGGCAGCTCCTTGAGCCCGCCGCTGGCCAGTTCCAGGTTCACGGCGTGGCGCGTCAGCAAGGCCACGCCCAAACCTGCGCTCACGCATTCGCGCTGGGCCTCGGCCGACGACACTTCCACTGTCTGGGTGAAGTGCACGCGTTTCTCCTTGAAGTATTCCTCGCAGGCCATTCGCGTGCCGGAACCCTGTTCGCGGACCAGCAGCGTGTAAGGCTCCAGGTCTTGCAGGCGCAGCGGGCCTTGCAGGCTCAAGGGATGATCAGGGGGCGCCACCGCGACGATCGGGTTGTTGAGGAACGGCAGGAACTCCAGGCCCATGTCCTGGGGCACCATGGACATGATCACCAGGTCGTCGCGATTGTCCGAAAGCCTGCGAATCACCTGGGCGCGGTTGACCACCGTCAGGTGCAACTGCACTTCGGGATGCTGGCGCTTGAACGCGGCAAACAGATGGGGCACGAAGTACTTGGCGCTGGATTCAATCGCCAGCTTCAACTGGCCCTGCAACGAGCCCTGCATGTCCGACAGTTGCATGTCGAGGTTTTCCAGGCGCCCGAAAATGTCCCGGCTGGCGCGCTGCAAGGCTTCGGCGGCCTCGGTCATGTAGAGCTTTTTGCCGACGTAATCGAATAATGGCTGGCCGATCAGCTCTTCCAGCTGGCGAATTTGCAGGCTGACGGCGGGTTGTGTGAGGGACATTTCCTCGGCAGCGCGGCTATACGAGCGCAAATCGCACACTTCATTGAAAATCTGCAATTGACGCAATGTCATACGCATCAATGACTTACGCATTTTTACCGTCCTTTCGCCCGAGGCTGTCCGGCCAACTATAAGTCTTTACTTATGCACGACCCAATAATTATTGATTTTTGTTAATCCCTCCACGGGCTTAGTGTGTGTCTCGCGACTGTCATGAAACATTTGGTCACGCGCCGACCCGGGTCTAGCGGGTCGAAGAACGCAGCAATCGGCTCAAGGGAATTTCCAAGTGATAAAAAAGATCCTGATCGCCAACCGTGGTGAAATTGCCGTACGAATCGTGCGTGCCTGCGCCGAGATGGGCATTCGCTCGGTCGCGGTCTACTCCGACGCCGACCGCCACGCGTTGCACGTCAAACGTGCCGACGAAGCCCACAGCATTGGTGCCGAGCCTTTGGCCGGCTACCTGAACCCGCGCAAGCTGGTGAACCTGGCCGTGGAAACGGGTTGTGACGCACTGCACCCCGGCTACGGCTTCCTGTCGGAAAACGCCGAACTGGCAGACATTTGCGCCGAACGTGGGATCAAATTCATCGGTCCGTCCGCTGAAGTGATCCGCCGCATGGGCGACAAGACCGAAGCGCGCCGCAGCATGATCAAGGCCGGTGTACCGGTTACCCCCGGTACCGAAGGCAACGTCGCCGACATCTTTGAGGCCCTCACCGAAGGCGACCGCATTGGTTACCCGGTGATGCTCAAGGCCACCTCCGGTGGTGGCGGCCGCGGTATCCGCCGTTGCAACAGCCGTGAAGAACTTGAACAAGCCTTCCCCCGCGTTATCTCCGAAGCCACCAAGGCCTTCGGTTCGGCGGAAGTGTTCCTGGAAAAATGCATCGTCAATCCCAAGCACATCGAAGCGCAGATCCTCGGTGACAGCTTTGGCAACGTGGTGCATTTGTTCGAGCGCGATTGCTCGATCCAGCGCCGTAACCAGAAGCTCATCGAAATCGCGCCAAGCCCGCAGCTGACCCCGGAACAGCGCGCCTACATCGGCGACCTGTCGGTGCGTGCGGCCAAGGCCGTGGGCTACGAGAACGCCGGCACCGTGGAGTTCCTGCTCGCCGAGGGCGAGGTGTACTTCATGGAGATGAACACCCGGGTGCAGGTGGAGCACACCATCACCGAAGAAATCACCGGGATCGACATCGTCCGTGAGCAGATCCGCATCGCCTCGGGCCTGCCGCTGTCGGTGAAACAGGAAGACATCCAGCACCGTGGTTTCGCGTTGCAGTTCCGCATCAACGCCGAAGACCCGAAGAACAACTTCCTCCCAAGCTTCGGCAAGATCACCCGTTACTACGCCCCCGGCGGCCCCGGTGTGCGCACCGACACGGCGATCTATACCGGCTACACCATCCCGCCGTTCTACGACTCCATGTGCCTGAAACTGGTGGTGTGGGCGTTGACCTGGGAAGAAGCCATGGACCGCGGCCTGCGTGCCCTGGACGACATGCGCCTGCAAGGCGTGAAGACCACCGCCGCCTACTACCAGGAAATCCTGCGCAACCCGGAATTCCGCAGCGGCCAGTTCAATACCAGCTTCGTTGAAGCCCACCCTGAATTGACCAACTACTCGATCAAGCGCAAACCCGAAGAGCTGGCCCTGGCCATCGCCGCCGCCATCGCCGCCCACGCAGGCCTGTGAGGAATACAACAATGTCCAAGAAAATCTTTGTCACCGACACCATCCTGCGCGACGCCCACCAATCGTTGCTGGCGACCCGCATGCGCACCGACGACATGCTGCCGATCTGCGACAAGCTCGACAAAGTCGGCTACTGGTCCCTGGAAGTCTGGGGCGGCGCGACCTTCGACGCCTGCGTGCGCTTCCTTAAAGAAGACCCGTGGGAGCGCCTGCGCAAACTGCGCGCCGCGTTGCCCAACACCCGCCTGCAAATGCTGCTGCGTGGCCAGAACCTGCTGGGCTACCGCCACTACAGCGACGACGTGGTCAAAGCCTTCGTCGCCAAGGCCGCAGTCAACGGTATCGATGTGTTCCGCATCTTCGACGCGATGAACGACGTGCGTAACCTGCGCGTGGCTATCGAAGCGGTAAAAGCGGCGGGCAAACACGCTCAGGGCACCATCGCCTACACCACCGGCCCGGTGCACACCGTCGAGGCCTTCGTGGCCCAGGCCAAGCAGTTGGAAGCCATGGGTTGCGACTCCATCGCGATCAAGGACATGGCTGGCCTGCTGACCCCGTACGCCACCGGCGAACTGGTCAAGGCGCTGAAAGCCGAGCAGACCCTACCGATTTTCATCCACTCCCATGACACCGCGGGTCTGGCCGCGATGTGCCAACTCAAGGCCATCGAAAACGGTGCCAGTCACATCGACACTGCCATCTCCAGCTTCGCCTGGGGCACCAGCCATCCAGGCACCGAGTCGATGGTCGCCGCCCTTAAAGGCAGCGAATTCGACACCGGCCTGAGCCTGGAGCTGCTGCAAGAGATCGGCCTGTACTTCTACGCGGTGCGTAAGAAATATCACCAGTTCGAGAGCGAATTCACCGCTGTCGACACCCGTGTGCAAGTCAACCAGGTGCCGGGCGGGATGATTTCCAACCTGGCCAACCAGTTGAAAGAGCAGGGCGCTCTCAACCGCATGAGCGAAGTACTGGCCGAGATCCCACGCGTACGTGAAGACCTTGGCTTCCCGCCGCTGGTCACGCCGACGTCGCAGATCGTCGGCACCCAGGCGTTTTTCAACGTGCTGGCCGGCGAGCGCTACAAGACCATCACCAACGAAGTGAAGCTCTACCTGCAAGGCGGCTACGGCAAGGCGCCAGGCACCGTCAACGAACAACTGCGCCGCCAGGCCATTGGCAGCGAAGAAGTGATCGACGTGCGCCCGGCTGACCTGCTCAAGCCGGAAATGACCAAGCTGCGCGGCGAGATCGGCGCGTTGGCCAAGTCCGAAGAAGACGTGCTGACTTATGCCATGTTCCCGGACATCGGCCGCAAGTTCCTCGAAGAACGCGACGCCGGCACCCTGGCGCCGGAAGTATTGCTGCCGATTCCTGAGGCGGGCGGCGTTGCGCGTGCCGGTGGTGAAGGTGTGCCGACCGAATTCGTCATCGACGTGCACGGCGAAAGCTACCGCGTGGACATCACCGGTGTCGGCGTGAAGGCCGAAGGCAAGCGCCACTTCTACCTGTCCATCGACGGCATGCCGGAAGAAGTGGTGTTCGAACCGCTCAATGAGTTCGTCGGCGGCGGCAGCAGCAAGCGCAAGCAAGCCACTGCGCCGGGCCATGTCAGCACGGCGATGCCGGGCAATATCGTCGACGTGCTGGTCAAGGAAGGCGACGTGGTCAAGGCCGGTCAGGCCGTGCTGATCACCGAAGCGATGAAGATGGAAACCGAAGTGCAGGCAGCCATTGCCGGCAAGGTGACCGCCGTTCACGTGGCCAAGGGCGACCGGGTCAACCCTGGCGAAATCCTGATTGAAATCGAAGGCTGATCCAGCCTTCGACACTACCGCTTAATCCTCGGGGGGGCAGGTGCCCTCCTTTTTTTTGCCCGGGATTTGACGTCGTCTAGAAGGTCATTCGCCATTCGCCCGTCAGGCCCTGATGACGGCTGTGGGTGCCTTTTTCGCTGGTGTAGGCCAGGCCTACGGTGTGATTGGCCGAGAGCTGCAGATCCAGGCCGGTTACCAAGGTGAGGCTGTTGCGGTCCAGGGCTGTTCCCTGGACGGTGAAGCTGTCAATCGCGTGATAACGAAAGGACTGGCGCACGCTACTGTCGACGTCGCCATAGAGATGTTTCCAACCGGCACTCAGGTAAGGTACGAGCTCCATCTGGTTGTCGAACTCATACCGTTTGGCCAGGTTCAGGCCGAACGAGCTGCTCAAGTTCTGTTGGGTTTGAGCCTGGACGTTAAGAGCATCTGACCCACCGTGCTCCTTGAATCCACCGCGGTGGTAGCGCTGGTAGCCAAGGCCGGCAAACGGCTCAATGCTGTAGCCGTCGCCCCCCAGTTGGTAGCCCGCTTCGGCGAACACGTTCTGGCTGGTGGCATCGTAGCGCCCCTTGATTGTTTGCTTGTGGCTCAGAAATTCGACGCTGCGCTGGTTCTTGCCCGTATGGTTGCTGTAGATCGCCCCTAGACGCAGGGCGAAGGGGTCTTCCTGGCGCACGGCATAGGCGCCCAAGTGCCAGCTGTCCAGGTTCGCGGCAAAGCGTCGGGCGTCCAGGCGGCTGTTGGAGCTTGCCCCCAGCACGCCAATGCGCCAGGCATAGTCGACTGCCCAGTCGGCGCCCACCATCAGGCCCTGATTGGCGGTGCCGAGTCCGGCACTGCCACGCTGGCCGGCGAGGTCACCTTCGCTTGCCAGGTTTGTCACCCAGAAATGCCCATCGTCGTTGTCTTCGGGCTGGTCCAGCAGGATCAAGCGCAGTCGGTTGACCAGTTGTTGCGTGGTGCCCTGGGTGGCGGCTGCCAGGTTGGCGTTCTGGCTTGCGGCCAATTGTTCGAGGGCCGCGCCAATACCGCCGGGTTGGGCGGCCAGCTGCGCGCCGAATTTTTCCAGCGCCTTGATCTGCTCGGCGGTCAGTTGGTTCGATTGCAGCAGTTGGATCAGCGCCGGGTCCAGCACTTTGGCGAGCTGCACACCGTTGTGCGTAGTGGCTTGCCGAGTGAAATAGTTGTCGACGGGTGAGGCTTTGGTCTCAGGTGTGTAGGACCATGCATCAGTGAGCGTTTTGTAGAGTTGATACCCGTAAGGCGTGTACCAGGTAGTACTGCGCGCGTGGGCAGATTGAAGGCTGGCGGCAAGCGCAAGGCTGATGAAAAGTACGATCTTGCGGGGTGTCATGGGCATGAATTCCCGACCTCTTGTGGATGAGGCCGGGAATTTAGCGAGATGGCGGGGGGATAACTGTCAGGGCATGGGCTCCCGGTTTGCGGGAGTTGTCTCTATTGGCACGCGTTCAAATAGGGTCTGCATTTTATTGCGTACAAAATCACACAGCCGTCACTTACCTGCATTTTATTGCAGTTGCTCGGTCTGCAAATGGGCGTGGTCAAGCTGCGCCGTCAGTCCAGCTGACCCTCAGCTACGGCGCACATACCCCTTGCCATAGTGCCGCTCCATTCGCGCCTGGATCAGTTCCAGTCCCAGGGACAGCACCCAGTAAATAATCGCAGCGGTGGTCAACATCTCGATATAGCGATAACTCGACCTGCCATAGGACTGCGCCAGGAACATCACCTCCCACACACCCATCACCGAGATCAGCGACGAGTCCTTGAGCATCGAGATGAACTGGTTGGTCGCCGGCGGAATGATGGTGCGCATGGCCTGGGGCAGGGTCACGTGCCAGAAGATCGCACTGTCGCGCATGCCCAGCGCCAGGGCCGCTTCGCGCTGGCCGTGGGCGACGCCGAGGATGCCGGCGCGGAAGATTTCGCTCAGGTAGGCGCCGTAGTTCAGCGACAGCGCGATGATCCCGGCGACGATGGCGCCCGGCACCAGACCCAATTGCGGCAGGCCGAGGTAGATCAGCAGGATCTGGATCAGCAGCGGTGTGCCGCGAAAGAACGACGCGTAGAAGCTGGCGATGCCAAAGGCCACGGCGCTTTTCGACAAGCGTCCCAGTGCGGTGACAAAACCCAGCACCGACGAGATCACGATGGAACATAGGCACAGGAACAACGTCAGCGCCGCGCCTTGCAGGAAGCCGTTGGGCGCCAGGTGCAGGCCGACCAGGTTGGGCAGCTTGTCGAGGATGATCGAGAACTTCAGGTCAAAGCTCAGGAAGAAACTGGCGAACAGGCAAAGCAGCGCTGCCCAGGTGAGGTAGAGGCGGGTGCGAAAGCCAAACAGGCGCTGCACGCGCGACTCGCTGACCTTGGGCGGTGTAGGAAACGCTGTCATTGGCTGATGTCGGCGCCGATCCATTTTTGCGACAACTGGCTCAAGGTGCCGTCCTGTTTCAGCTGGGCAAAGACTTCACGCACTTTGCTGTCCCACTGTGGGTCGCCTTTTTCGATGGCCACCGAGTTGGGTTCCGAATACAACGCCTCGCCGGCCAGTTTGAAGCGCTTGTCTTCGTTCAGGCGCGGTTGCGCCGTGACCAGGTTGGTGAGGATCGCATCCAGGCGCTTGCCGGCGCCGAGGCCGAGGTCCTGGAAGGCGACGTTGTCGGTGTCGTACGGGGCGATCTGCACGTTGTCGAACGGGTACTGCAACTGGGTGTCTTCGGCGCCTTCGATCACCAGGTTTTTGTTCAGGTAGCTTTCATAGCTGGAGGCGCTGGTGAGGCCGACTTTTTTGCCGCTCAAATCCTTGGCGCTGTGGATGCGCTCGTCCGTGGCGTTGACCACGATCACTGCGGGCGAGGCGTAGTACTCCACCGGGAAATCGAACACCTCGGCGCGGGCCTTGCTCGGGGTCATGGAGCAGATGCAGATGTCGTAGCGCCCGCTCCAGCGGCCGGCGGCGATCACGTCCCAGGACGGGGTTTCCAGGCGCAGTTTCACGCCGAGTTTTTGCGCAACGGCCTTGGCGACATCAACGTCGAAGCCATCCAGTTGATTTTGCTCGTTCAAGAACGAAAACGGCGGGTAGCTTTCCATCAGCACGCCCACCAACTCTTTCTTTTGCTCGATGCGGTCCAGCGTGGTGCCGCCGAAGGCTTGGGTAGAAGCAGCCAGAATCGTCAGGCCCAGGGCCAGCAGCGGTTTAAGTTTCATGAAGAACACCGTTAGAAAAAAGAGTTGTTATGTACTGAATTGAACGTATTAAATAGTTATAAGAACGACTCTCATAGTGAGTTATTTTCATAAGCTTATGAGTAAAAAGCATATGGCCAACGCAACAGTAATTCTCGATGGCGGCATGGGCCGTGAACTGCAACGCCGTGGCGCGCCGTTCCGGCAGCCGGAGTGGTCGGCGCTGGCGTTGAGCGAAGCGCCGCAGGCAGTGGAAGCGGTGCACGCGGCTTATATCCAAAGTGGCGCCAACGTTATCACCAGCAACAGCTATGCCGTGGTGCCATTCCATATCGGCGAGGCGCGCTTCGCCGCCGAAGGCCAGGCCCTGGCGGCGTTGGCCGGTGAATTGGCGCGGCGTGCCGTGGACGCTTCCGGCCAGGCCGTGCGCGTGGCCGGCTCGCTGCCGCCGCTGTTTGGCTCGTACCGTCCCGACCTGTTCGAGCCGCAGCGCGTCGCCGAGTTGCTGACACCGCTGGTGCAAGGCCTGTCGCCGTTTGTCGACCTGTGGCTAGCGGAAACCCAGAGTTCCATCGCCGAAGCGCGCGCCATCCAGGCTGGGCTGCCAAAGGACGGCAAACCGTTCTGGCTGTCGTTTACATTGAAGGATGAAGACACCGACGACGTGCCGCGCTTGCGCTCCGGTGAGCCGGTGGCAGACGCTGCGGAAGCGGCGGCGCAGTTGGGTGTGCAGGTGTTGCTGTTCAACTGCAGCCAGCCGGAAGTGATCGGCGATGCAATTGATGCCGCGCGCCAGACGTTCGCGCGGTTGGGCGTGCAAATTGAAGTGGGCGCCTATGCCAACGCGTTCCCACCGCAACCCAAGGAAGCCACGGCCAACGATGGTCTGGACCCGTTGCGCGATGACCTGGATCCACCGGGGTACCTGCATTGGGCGGCGGATTGGCAGGCGCGTGGTGCCAGCCATTTGGGTGGTTGCTGCGGGATTGGGCCGGAGCATATTGCGGTGTTGGCGCAGAAGCTGCGGTAGTAGAACCAATACAAATCCAAATGTGGGAGCGGGCTTGTGTGGGAGCTGGCTTGCCTGCGATGGCGGTGTGTCAGTACCCGATGTGCAAGCTGATACACCGCCATCGCGGGCAAGCCCGCTCCCACAGGGGTTATGTGTTGTCTGGGAGGCGGCACTCGGCCAGGCTTTTCAACTGGCCCGAGCCAGCCTGATTCGCCTCCGACAACCATTCCTCAAACCCCGCCCCAACTGCCGGCCATTCCGCGTCGATGATCGAATACCACGCCGTATCGCGGTTCTTGCCCTTCACCACCGTGTGCTGGCGGAACACACCCTCGAAGCTGAACCCCAGCCGTTCTGCCGCGTACTTGGAGCGGTCATTGGCGTTATTGCACTTCCACTCCAGGCGGCGGTAACCCTGCTCGAACGCGTGTTTAGCCAGCAGGTACACCGCTTCGGTGCTTTTCGGCGAGCGTTGCATCGGCGCGCCAAAGGTCACGTGGCCGATTTCGATGCGGCCTTGTTCGGGCACGATGGACATCAGGCTGAGGATGCCTTGCACCTGGCCGGTCGCGCGGTCGATCACGCTGAAAAAATACGGGTCGCTGTGGGCGGCGTGGTTGTTGAGCCAGTCATTGAACGCGCTGCGCTCGGGGAAAGGTCCGTAAGGCAGGTAGTCCCACAACTTGGGGTCGGCGCCAGGGCCTTGCAGGGCTTGGAACAGATCGTCGCCATGGCGCGCCGGGTCGAGTTTTTCCAGGCGGATAAAGCGCCCTTCAAGCAGTTGCACGGTCGGCGCCGGGACGCCTTTCCAGTCGGCGAGGGAAGTGGACATGCTGCGCTCCTTAAAGGCCTTTGCGAAATTGGATAAAACCGGGACGTTCGGCGATGCGCTCATAGAGTTGGATCGCGGTGGCATTGGTTTCGTGGGTCAGCCAATGCACCTTGCAGCAGCCATCGGCCTTGGCGGTGGCGTAGACGAACTCAATCAGTTTGCGGCCCACGCCGGTGCCGCGTTGGCTCGGGTCCACCAGCAGATCCTGCAGGTAACAGGAGTTCTCGATGCTCCAGTTGGAGCGGTGGTAGATGAAGTTGACCATGCCCACCGCCTTGCCATCCTGCCAGGCCAGTGCCGAATGGGTCGGTTCGCTGGCGTCGATCAGGCGCTGCCAGGTGCTTTGGCTGACCGCGTCCGGTAATTCGGTGTTGTAGAACTTCAAGTACGCCTGCCACAGCGGCAACCATGCGGCGTGGTCGGTGGCGCTGACTTGGCGGATATCGATCTGGCTCATTCTGCAACTCCTTGGGGAATAAATTGGCCGAGAGTCTGGTCGCGCACGTCCACGCTGGCGGCGAGGCCGTCACGCACGCCGGCCATGTCGGCGGGGCTACGGTTCTGGCTGAGCTTGCGCTTGCCGATCAGGCGTTCCATCGGCAGGGCAAAGCCGACGATGGCCTTGAGCATGCCGTCAATGTAGTCGGCCGGGGCGTCGCTGACTTTCCACGGCTCGGCGCGGTTGCCTTCATGACGGTCGGTGAGGGCGCTGACCAGTGCGAGCAAACGCTCGGCATCGGTGAACACTTCGGCCGTGCCGTAGGCGTGTACGGCGATGTAGTTCCAGGTGGGCACGACTTTGCCGTGCTCGGCCTTGGCCGGATAAAACGCCGGGCTGATGTAGGCCTCGGCGCCGGCAAAGATCACCAGCGCTTCGCTGCCATTTTGCAGGTCGCGCCACTGCGGATTGGCCTTGGCCAGGTGCCCGTGAAGCGTGCCATTCGGGCCTTCGGAGGGGTGGAGCAGCAGCGGCAAATGGCTGGCCAGCAGGCCCTGTTCGCCAAACGTCACCAACTGCGCTAGGCGCGTGTGCTGGATCAACTGATGCAGTTCGGGCAAGTCATCGAGGGCAAAGGCGCGGGGTGTGTACATGGAAATATTCCTTGGCGAATGCCTGCATCCTAGGCAGGCTAATGGTTCGTTGAAAGATCCATCTGGCACCCATTTCATAGGTCCAATATGTCGCCCATCACGCCGCCGCTGTCTTTTAACCCTGCGGGGATCGAACTGGATCGCCGTCAGGGACTGACACGCCAACTGTACGAAGCCTTGCGCCAACGCGTGCTGGACGGGCGTCTGGTCAGCGGCACGCGCTTGCCCGCCAGCCGCGACTTGGCGGCGGCGCTGTCGATCTCGCGCAACAGCGTGGTGCGCGCCTACGATCAGTTGTATGCCGAAGGGTTTACCGAAAGCCGGGTCGGTGATGGCACTTATGTGGCGCAACTGCCGGCGGCAAAAAAACTATCCACAAAAGTATCCACAGGGTTACACACAGGCTTATCCCCAGCCTTATCCACAAAATGGTCAAATTTGCCGGAAGATTTGGACAATGAAGTTATCCACAGCGGGGGTTTGGCGCGGATAAAAACCCACCATTTGTCACAGCCGCCAGCGGGACCTCCACGGGCCTTTCGCGTGGGCGTGCCGGCGTTCGATCTGTTCCCGTTCGAGGTGTGGGCCAAGCTGAATGGGGCTTTCTGGCGCAAACCTGACCTGGAACAACTGTGTTATGGCGACCCGGCGGGGGATGCTCGGTTGCGCAGTTTGATCGCGGCTTATTTGCGCAGCTCCCGGGGCATGCAGTGCGCAGCTGAACAAATTGTGATCACCAGTGGCGCACAGCAGGCTATCAGCCTTTGTGCACAGTTGCTGGTGGAGCCCGGCGACGGTGTCGCTGTGGAGAACCCGGGCTACCGCGCAGCAGGCCATGCGTTCGCCCTGGCCGGAGGGAAATTGCACGGTGTACCGGTGGACGGCGAGGGCATCGATTGCCAGCGTCTCAATGCGCTGGAGGATTGCCGTGTGGCCTATGTCACGCCATCTCATCAGTACCCGCTGGGCGTGGTCATGAGCCTGGCGCGACGCCTCGAGCTGCTGGCCTGGGCCGATCGCACCGGCGGCTGGATCATCGAAGACGACTACGACGGCGAATACCGTTACAGCGGCGCGCCGTTGTCGCCGTTGGCCGCCTTGGACCGTACCGGCCGTGTGCTCTACGTCGGGACTTTCGGCAAGGTGGCTTTTCCTGCCTTGCGCCTGGGCTATCTGGTACTGCCGCCGGGCCTGGTAGGTGCCTTTTCGCGACGGCGTGCCGTGGACATGCGCCATTCCGAAGTCAGCACCCAGGCGGTAATGGCCGAGTTCATGGCGACGGGGCATTTCCAGCGGCACATCCGCCGCATGCGGCGGGCGGCGTTGAGTCGGCGCAACGCAGTGCTGGCCGGTTGGCCCCAAGGCCTGGCAGGTGTTGGCGAACTGCCGAATGTCGCGGCAGGGCTGCACCTTACTGTGCGTGTGGACAGCCTGGCTCGCGAGCAGCAACTGCTTGAGCTGGCGCGCTCCGTCGATGTCGAGGTCAACGGCTTGAGCCACTACTGGCTGCCGGACTCCACCGTGCCGGCGGATCAACGGGCCGGCCTGGTGCTGGGGTTCGCCGCCGTGCCTGAACCCGCCATCGCCCTGGCGTTGCAGCGCTTACGCCTGGCCTGGGGTGTGGGAACTGCCAAAGAACAGTGACTGGGCGAGGGCCGGGCTGATCTCACTGCGATAGATCGCAATCTGGTCGCGGTCCGTGCCGGTCTTGCGTTCGAAGGCTCCACCGAGTTTCTGTTGCTCGCGGGTCTTGAGGTGGGCGGCGGTGAACGCTTCGTCGGCGGCCTCGCGCGACGGGTAGTGAAAGTGCGCATACCACAGCACTAAATTGTCCTCGGTGTCGCGAATCTCCCATTCATCCAGATAGTCTTTGCCTGCACCTTTGAGTGGCCGCCGGGCACCGGGTGTTTTTTTGATCGTGACTTGATTCTCATTGTGCAGCCATTCCACCCGCGCAGCCGTGGGCGGTTGTTGTTTGGTCATGCTGATACGCGTGCTTTTGCCCAGTTTGAACAGGCGCGTGGCGCTGTCTGCGAGGCTTTTTTTAAGCGCCGCAGCGGGCGGGCGGTCGCTTTCAGTCAGGTTTAACTGGGTCAGAGCGGCTTCGATCACATCCGCAGCCTCCTGCAGACGCGACGCGTGTTGATGGAACATTTCCTCGATTTCCACCGGGATGCGTCCGGCCTTCCGTGCGTGTGCCTGTAGGCGGCGAGTGGTGGCGGCTTCTGCATTCAAAAGGTCCTGGCCGAAGTTGAGGCTAGTCTGCAGGTCGACCTGCGCGCGAGCCTGGACCGATACGGACGGCGCTTCGCGCTCGACCCATACGCCTGGGGTTTTTTCATGGAACGTGGCGATGATTTTGCCGGTCATCGGTGCCTTGATATCCACCAAGGTGCTGTCGGAGGCCCGCGGCTCTCCGACCACTACGCCCCTGAAGCGAGTCTTGATGATTTTGTGCCTGGGGGCGGGTGGTTTGGACGGGCCGGGCTTGGGCGCCAGGGCCCTGCGCTCGCGTAGCAGTCTGACCAGCTCCTGCGTGGCCTCCAGGTTGAAGTCGTCAATGTAGCGGCGCAGGGTTTCCAGCGGGTCGCGCAGCAGGTGTTCAGGGTAGTCGGCATGCAAGTCCAGCAGGCGTTGGTCGACGATGGCGAACTGCTCCACCAGGCTGTTCAACACTTCTATGCGTTGGTCCAGGGGCGTGCCGTTGGCTTTGCCCAGCATCTCGATGCTGCTCTGCACGCTCAGGTCCACCGTATCGACGATGGCATGCAACCGGCTGCGTGCTGTACTTTGCCCCGTGCCTTCGGCAGGGCTGCTGCACAGGTAGCGGGAGATGGTGATCTGCAAAGCCCTGAGGTCACTGACGGCAATGTGGGGCAAGGCTTGCTGATTACTCAGGATCACCCTCGCTCCCGCTGCGCCCAGGCCATCCAGTTCGCGAAAGCGCGACTCGGCGTATTCCATGCGGCGGATCATCTCGACGTTCATGGTCGACATCGTTTGCGCCAGGTCGGCCTGGGTTTGTGCGCCCACCGGCGTCTCGGCTTCGAGGGCGTCCACCGTGGTGAGCAGCAAGGCGCGAAACGGCGGCAGCCGTTCTTCCACGGCCGTTCGGGTGAGCACCAGTTGCTTGTTGAGGTAGTCGATCATCGCGCTTTGATAGTTGGGGACGCTGTCGATGATGCCCAGGGCGCGCAGCTGGCGAATGGGCGTGTCGTAGGCCTCCAGTCGTTCATCCACTTGGGTGATGAACGCTTCGCGCCGCAGGTCGGTCGATGGACCTGGCTCCGAGCCGATGGCGGCCAGCGACGCAGAGAGCTGCGCCTGGGCGCGGTCTTCATCGGCATGAAAGGCGTTGAGGTCGCGGCGCAGTGTCTGGATGCGAGACGGTTGTTGCTGCTGAGCGGCTCGTCGACGGTTTCGAAAGCCGCCCCCGCGCAGGCGCAGGCGCGTATCGACAAACCATTGCCCGGCCAGATTGCTGACCAGCAAGGGCCCCACGCGCGGTTTGGCGTTGGGGTCGATGATCTGCACGGTATCGTTGGCGTCAAGCGTGACCTCGAACCACCGCTGGCCTACCGGCGCGTACCATTTTTCGGCCAGGGGGTAGAGGTGCAGGTGGGGCCCTGCTGTTTTGTTCTGCTCGCCCAGGCCTTCGGGCCTGGTCACGGCAAAACTGTCCAATGTCTCCCCCAGGCTTGCGGGGGTGCGTTTCAAGGCACCGCTGATATGCAGGGAGCCCTGGTGCAGGTTCGATAGTTCTTGGCCGGGTGCGTCAGGCAGGCGAGATACGGAAAGGGGTTTGATCGCGCCTGCTGGCTTTGACGGTAACGTTTCCAGCAGGTCAAGTTCGTCAGTGCCCAAGGGCTTGAGGGCCTCCGTGAGCGCTTCGGCCGGCGGATGGCGCAGCGCCACATGCAGAGCCAGCGCCATGCCCAGGTTGAGAAACATATCCACCAGGGCGGTCCAAGGCGCCGAGGCTTCGGGGGTAAGCACCGCTTGTTCGGCTTCCTGCAGGTCGTCCATGATCTGCCATATCCAGGCGGCGATCCCGACGGAGCGTCCCAGGAAAGGCAGGGCTGCACTGAAGATCTGCCAGCCGGTGTGGCGAAAAGTCTCCCAGCGCTTTTGTGCATTGGAAACCGATTGCCGCGTTGCCAGCTCAATCAAGGCGTTGGCGTTGGCTTTGAACAATTCGTCCAGGCTGTCTGCGCCGAGCGCTTCATCACTGAGCTCTATAGGGCCGCTCATGTACACCAAGGTCGCCGGCTCAACCAGCACCCGCACAGCGGTCCATGGCGAGGGCAGGGTGTCCGGGAACACGTATTGACCATAATTGAAGCGTGATTCCTCCGGTAGCCAGGCCAGTATCGACTCCCGCAGCGAGTGATGGTGCTTGATGGCGTACAGCAGGTTTTGCTGCGACGCGAACTGCAGCAACGTCGGTTCCAGCAACGGCCGATACAGCACACACGGGCCTGCGCTGGCGTCCTTGGGGCCGATCACGAACATGTTGGCCACAGTGTCCTGCTGATGGCCGGGACGCAGCGTTGGGATAAACGCCAGTGGCCGGATCACAATGGGTTGGCCATCGACCTGCCGGTCATGGTCCTCGGGTTGCATCAGGGCGGCGATGTAGAGGAAGCCGCGCTCATCCAAGCCGTTGCGCTGCTGCATTTTCAGTTGCAGGGCCAGTAACGGCAGTTGCACGCGCAAGTGCGAGGTATAGAGAATCCTGCGCTGGTGGGCGTCGAGAGGGTCGTCCAGCAGTTTCTGTTTGATCAGCGCCGGGTAGCGCGCGCCGATGTCGAGGGCTTCGATGACTTCCGTGAGGTAGTCGTAGGTCAGCCACGCCGGTGCGTCCCCACCGTTGTAGGCCACGCTTGTCACCCCGCTGGGCAGGCCGGTGAGGTTATCCAATGCCAGGTCGATCAGGCTTCGCCGGGTAACATCCTTGGCACCAGGCACCACGAAGGTGCCCCAGATAACCGGCGACTGGATCACTATCTGCACCTTGTCCACATTGGTGTGCGCGCCCTGGGCATGGGTGCGGATGCGCTGCAAAAGTTGCTCGCGAGCATAGTCGCGGATCGGTGGGATATCGTCGCGAAACGAACGGCCCTGATAGTGTGTGTGCAATTGCGCCAGGTCGATCATGTAGCGGCTGTAGGCAGCCATCTCAAGGTCGGAGGCATTGGTCAGCCAGGTGGGCAGGTGCTGATGGATCTGGCGGATGTTCGAAAGCCGATGGTCACTGAGGTCTTCGATGCTGGGCAGGATTCGCGCAACGGTAGGGCTGCGCAACGGCAGGGCGAGTTGTTCGTCGGCCTCATTGCCCAGCGCACCGATGGCCTCGATCTGCATGCCGATCAGGGTGCAGGCCAGGCTGTCGAAAAAGTTGCCCGGGGGCTCGTATAGCCGCCATTGCACCTTGGAGTCGGCTCTTACATGGCTCAGGCGTTCGGGCAGGACCTCGGCCAGTTTGTCCAGAGAGTCGAAGCGCTCGTAACCGGCGATCAGTGAATAGGCGAGGATGACCTGGCGACTTTCATGGCTGCCGACCAGTAGTGCCATGTCCAACAGGCCGACGTGCTCCTGGCGGTCTGGCAGGTGCAGGTCGATATCGATCAGGTAGGCGTGGGTCTGGTAAGGGTCCCGGGCTTTGCGGGTGGCCAGGTCGGGGGCGTGATACAGCGTGCGGGCCATGGCGCAGTCGTGTTCATCCCAGCCTTCGACCGTGGTCACGTTCCAGACTTTGCGCAGCGAAGTGGCGAGCACCTGCCAGCGCAGCCCGGTGCTGTTGTACGAGGCGTTCCAGTAGTCCAGTTGCTGTTCCTGGAAGGCGGTATAGAGCAGTGGCGCCAGCTCGTTGATCAGGCGGGCAATGGCATCGATCTTCACCGGCAGGTGCAGCGCAGGCAGGACCTGGGGCTGCAGCGTCAGGTAGTGCTCGCCCTCCAGGTAGATCACCGGCGCATTTCCCAGTGCCTGGCGCGCCAGGATGCTGGTGAGGGATTCGATCCGAGGCTCGGCCGGTATCACGGCCGGTATCACGGCCTCATCGGTCACCTGCCAGCGAGGGGTGACGAGCATGGTCAGGTCCGGGTTCAGATTGAGTGTGGGGTATTGCTCTCGCAGCGCCGTTCGCAACATGGCGGATGCCACCTCCCGCGAGGAGGGGCCTGTGGTCAATTGGGTAAGCAGCCCGTAGGCGGTGGAGGGGCGATTGTTATTGGTGTGGTTCGAGGCGTTGGGCACTTTCAGCTCCTTGGCGGTCATCAGCCCGTTTGGACTGGGCTGGCGCAAGGTAATCATTGAGGGCGCAATGCAGACGGTAGATAAGTAGGCAATCCCGCTCCCTGGTTGGGGGCGGGTTTGGCGGATCGGGTCACGGTCTTGAACCGATACAACAGTCGGTTATGGGGCGTCACCGAAAAACAGCCGGCGGGCGGCGCCGAGGCTGATCTCGCTGCGCAAGAAGGCAACTTTTTGCTCGTCGCTCAACCCTTTCGGGGTGTCGGCGGCCGCCCCCAGGCTGTGTTCTTCTAAGGTTTTCAGGCGGGCTGACAGGTAGGTCCTGGCGGGCGTCCACGAGGTACTGTAGTGAAAGTGCGCATACCAGAGGGGTTTGTGGATGCTGCTGTCGGTGACGGTGTATTCGTCGAGGTAGTCGAGCACCGGGCTTTTCAGGCGACGACGGAAGATGCTTTGTTTAATGCTGACGGCGTCCTGTTGCTTGAGCCATTCCAGGGCGGAGACTGTCGGGGGGCGCTGCTTGAGCAGGTGCGTCACTTGCTCATTGCTTTTGCGGTACAGGCTGGTAATGGATTCAGTCAACGCTTTGGTAACCCAACTGGCAGGCAGGTTGGTGCTCTCGGTTGCATTGCTTTGGGTCAACGCGGTTTCGATTGCGCTGACGGCCTGCTCCAGTAGCTTGGCCTGTTGATGGTAAAGGTACTCGATACCAATGGGGTTGCGCGCTGGCTGTGCCGCTAACGTCTCGGCCTGCGCCAGGAAGGCCGGTATTTCGTCGAGCAGGGCCTGGCCGCGGAGAATGCTGGTTTGTATATCCAGCAGCGCCGGGCTGACCGGTGGGGTCTTGAAGTGCTCGACCCACAGCCCCGGCGTTTTTTCGTGATAGGTGGCAACCACCTTGCGTGTGATCGGCGAGAAGATGTCCACCAGGCCCGTGTCCAGGCCAATCGGGGTCAAGCGCGGCTCTCCGATCAACTGGCCGCTGTAGCGGGTGCGGATAAACCGCTTATGCGGGCGCGGCGGTGTCGGCGGCGGACTGGGACGGTTGCGCAAGGTATCCCGTTCGGCGCTTACCAGCGCCAGGTTACTGATCGCACGTCGGTTGAATTCGGCCAGTTGATCGCGCAGGCCTTGCACGGGTTCATCGAGGACATGGGGGGTGTGCTGATCCTTGAGGTCAACCAGACGCTCATCCACCAGACGAAATTGCTCGATCAGGTTGTTCAAGGTATCGAAACGTTCATCCAGGCGGCTTTCACTGCGCTCTTCCAGGGTGTCACGCAGGCATTGGATCGCCACGCCGGCGGTATCGACGATGCTGTCCAGCTTGGACCAGGCGTGTGGCTCGGTGTGCACGGTCTGCGCATCCAGGCACAGGTTGCGGCTCAAGGCGACTTGCAGCGCCTTGAGCGCATCCGAGTCATACGCGGGCAGGGTGCCTTTTATCGCATTGATCAGCCGCAGGCCGTCGCGTTGCAGTTTGCGCAGTTCGACAAAGCGCCCCTGCATGTACTCAAGGCGCTGGATCATCTGCTGGTTCAGCGTGCTCATGCGCTGGGAATCTTCAATATTGCGCGCTTGCGGCTCCTCTGCCTGATGATCGATCTGGTCCAGCACCGTGCGCAGTGTGGGTGTGAAATCAGTCAGCGCATCGCGGATATCCGCACGGGTGAACTCGGTCTGTGCCTTGAGGTAGTTGAGCGCCTTTTGCGAATAGTCGGCGATTGGCGCATGCACATTGAGCTCCTTGAGTTGCTGCAAGGCGGTTTCATATTCGTTGCGCTGGGTATCCAGGGTTTGCAGATAGGTCTGGCGTAACGCCTGGGCAGAAGTGGAAGGGGCCTCGGCCATCGCTTGGTGAGCCTGTTGCAACTCGTTTTGGGCTTTCTTTTTATCGTTTTCGAAATCGCTCAGTTGCTTGCGTAGCTGCTCGGCACGCTTCTCGACCAGGGTCTTGGCTTTGCGCAGCATGCTTTTGGGGCCGCCACCGCGCAGGCGCAAACGCACGTCCACAAACCAGTTGCCCTGGCGATTGCTGATCAAGGGTGGGCCGGTGCGCTCAGGTTGGGTGGAATCGACGATCAACACGGTATCGTTTTCATCCACCGTCACCTCGAACCAGCGCGAGCCAACCGGAGCGTAGTATTTACCCGCGTCGGGATACAAATGCAGGTGGGCTCCCGGCTCATTGATGGGCGCGCCCAGGGTCGCCGGTTTGGCGACCTTGAAGCGGTCCAGTACCTCGATCAGCCTTACGGGTTTGCGGGTCGTGGCGCCAAGAGTGTGCAATGGCTGCAGGTGCGTTGTCGGCAGTTCGTCGCTACTGAGGGTGGCCAATCGGGTGACCTGCTGGGCGTTGGGCTCGGAGGGTCTGTGCGGCTCGGGTGGGCGTTTTATCGGTGGTTCGGGCCGCGCTTTTGGACCGCCTCGAGAAAGGCCGTGCAGTGCGGCGGCCATGCCGAGGTTGAGCAATAGCTCGCTCAAGGCTTCCCAGGGGGACTGCTGCTCGGGGTGCTCGCTGGCGTCGACCACCTGTTGCAGTTGATCCATGATCTGCCAGACCCAGGCTGCGGCACCTGCCGTTCGCCCCATAAACGGCAGCGCCGCATTGAATAGCAGCCAGCCGGCACGTTTGAAGGTGTCCCAGCGGGCTTCTGCATTTGACACGGATTGACGGTTCGCCAGCTCGGCCATCGCCTGGGCATTGGCCGTGTACAGGTGGGCGAAGATATTGCCGTCCAGGGCATGTACCCCCAGGCTCATCGGCCCGCTCAGGGTCCAAAGTTTGAGCGGGTCGACCAGAAACTCCGCCGCGGCCCAAGGCGAGGGCAGCGTGCCGGGGAAGACGTAGCGGGTGTAGTCCTCGCGCGCCCCGTCGGGTAACCAGGCCAGTACCGACGTACGCAGCCGCGACGACTGCTGCACGGCGTACAGCAGGTTGGTCGGTGAGGGATATTGGATCAGTGGCGGATCCAGCAGCGGGCGGTACAGCAGGCACGGCCCGGCTGAAGGGTCCTGTGGGCCGATCACATACATGTTCTGCACCTCATCCTCTGAGTTGTCGGTGCGCCGTTGTGGCACGAATGCCAAGGGCCGCAGGCTGATACGCAGGCCATCGACCTGGCGGTCTACGGCCTGTTCCTGCATCAGGGCGGCGATGTACCGGTAGCCACGTTCGTCGATACCGTACTGCCCGCGGATCTTGCATTGCAGCGCGAGCAACGGTAGTTGAATGCGCAGGTGCTGAATGAAGAGTTGCTGGCGACGGCCCGATTCCTGGGGGTCGCTCAGCAGGGTGCTGTTGATCAGGGACGGGTAACGGCGGCCGATGTCGATGCGGCTGATCAGGCTTTCCAGGTAGCTGACAGTGAGCCAGTCCGGCAGACCGTTACCGCCTTGAACGCGTAGCGTCTTATCGCCCAACGGCACAGCAATCAGGTTTTGCAGGGCCAACTCGGTCAGGCTGAAGACGGTGGTGTCCGTTAGCCCCGGCACGGTGAAGGTGCCCCAGATAACCGGGCTCTGCACCACCAGTTCGATTTTATCGAGCATCAGCGTGGCGGCGTCGGCATGTTCCTTGAGCATTTCGTTGCGCAACTGGTTGAGGGCGTAGGCCTGGATCGGCTCGATGGCGTCCAGGTAGGTCCTGCCCTCGTTGACGCGATGCAATGCCGCCAGATCCTTAAGGTGCCGGGAGAACGCGCTGAGGTCGGAGCTGGTTGCCTGGCTCAGCCAATCCGGCAAGGCCTGTTGGAACCATTGCAGGTCATCGTCCGCTGCGGCAGGTTCGCTGCTGGGTGGCACGGCCAGCGGTGCCTGGCTGGCTGCGCCGCCCCTTATATCGGAAAAGTCGAGGGCGCCGATGGCTTCGATCTGCACGGCAATCAATGCACAGGCCAAGTGATCGAAGTAATTGCCTTGGGGCTCCACCAAACGCCACTGCAGGGCTGCGTGGGCGATTGACGTGTCGACCAGCGTGGTCAGTGCCTGGCCCAATTGCGCCAGGGAACTGAATTTTTCGAAGCCGTGCAGCAACGAGTGGGCGAGGATCACCTCACGGTCGTCCTGCTTGCCTATCAGCACCGTGACCAGGTGCTCGTTCAGATGCTTGACCTTGCCCTGGCTATCGACCTCGTCGATATTCAATAGGTAGCTTCGCGTGGCGTACTGGTCGCCCTGGCGCCGATCTTCAATGTCAGGCGCGCGGTACAACTGACGGGCCATCAGGCAGTCCTGGGCCGTCCAGCCCTGTACCTGGTCCACGTTCCAGATATCGCGCAACGTCCTCGACAACTGATGCCAATGGGGCCCGGTACCATTGGACTGGTTCCAGTAGCCGACCTGTTGGTCTTGGTAGGCGCGAATCATCACCGGCGCCAGCACGTTGATCAGTTCGGCAATCTTGTCGATACGCACGGGCAGGTGTGCGGCCGGTTCAACGATGGGTAGGCGGGTGAGAAAGTGTTCGCCTTCAAGATAAATCGCCGGCACCGCCAGCACCGCCTGCCTGGCCAATACATCGCTGAGTGGCTGGTAATGTGGGGTGCCCGCGACGAGCTGATCGTCGACCCAATCCCAAGAGGGCGTGCCGACCATGGTGATTTCGGGGTCGATATCCAGCGTGGGGTATTGTTCTTGCAACTGCTCGCGCAACAGTGTCGCAGCCACTTCGTGGAAAGTCGGCCCGGCGGACATTTGGGCGAACACGGCGGCAGTGGGGTCGGGCCGGGCGTGCGGGGTAGGGGTTGAAGTCATGGGCAGCTCCTGACGTGCCTAGGGTTGGAAACAACCCGAGGGCATGCCTCGGGTGTTGCCATGCTAGGAAGCGTGGGGTCAGGAGGGCGGTGATTATGTAGGGGGCTTAGCCCAGTTCACCGCACAGGTTGGCTTCCACCAGCCGGCGGACCTCGGTAGTGTCCAGGCCTGCACCGAGCAGCGCATTGAGCTTGCCGAACGCCGCTTCACGGGTCATGCCGCCACCCGACAGCACGCCCACGCCACGCAGGCGGCTACCGGCTTCGTAGACATCCAGCTCGACGCCGCCTTCATGGCATTGGGTGATCGCCACCACGACCACGCCCTGGGCCTGCGCGCGCTCAAGGCTGGTGAGGAACTCAGGGTTGTCGCTAGGGCCGGTACCACTGCCGAAGCATTCGAGGATCAACGCTTGAATGCCGCTGCCGATTACCGCGTCCAGCTGCGCCGCGCCGATACCCGGAACCAGAGGCAGCACGCCGACGTTGGCCAGGGCCTTGGGCTGGCGATAGTCCAACGCTGCCGGGATGGACTCGGCACGGGCCACGCCACCCTGGCGATTGAGCGCCGCGAATGGGTTGCGGCCGAAACTGCGAATCTTCGCGCAGGCAGTGGGGGCCATCATCGCGCCGTGGAAGTGCAGGTGCACGCCCGCCAATAGGCCTGCGCCCAGGGCTAGCAGCGCGCCGCTGACGTTTTCCCAGGCATCGCTGTCTGGCACGCCAGCCGGCAACATCGAACCGGTGAACACTACAGGGACCGGCAGGCCCAGCAGCTGGAAGCTCATGGCCGCCGCGCTGTAAGCCAGGGTGTCGGTGCCGTGCAGGATCAGCACGCTGTCGCAGCCGCCGTCCACCGCGTCAATCACCGCCGCGCGCAAACGCTGCCAGTAGGCCGGGTTCATGTTGGCGCTGTCGATCAGCGGGGCCATTTCCTGGAAGCGCCAGGCGGGCAATGCTTGGCCGGCGAGCTGTTCGCGCATACGCGCTTCGAAGCCGGAGGCCGGGGACAGGCCGTTGGCGCTGGCTTGCATGCCGATGGTGCCGCCGGTGTAGAGCACCATCACATTGTTAGCTGATTGCATCGAGAAATCTCCTGAACGAAAAACGCCGCCGGGCCCAGAGCATGCCCAAGGCCGGGCGGCGTGTCATCTATCGATGTTTAGCGTTGTACTTGGGCGTTCAGCTCAGCCGAAGTAGCGGCGTCCGGCTTTACCGGATTGGCCGGCCAGGCCTTGCGGTCCAGGTCCAGGTCAGGGAACTGGCTGGAGTCGAACACCGGCGTCTTGATGCCTGCCGCGCGCTGGTTGTCGTAGTCGTTCAGGATGCGCATGGCGATCTTGAACAGGAACGCCAGGGCGAACAGGTTGACGAAGGCGAGCATGGTCATGGTGATGTCGGCGAACGCGAACACGGTGCTCAGGTTCTCGATGGAACCCCAGAAAATCAGGGCCAGCACCAGTGCGCGATAACCCATCAGCACCTTGCGGTTGTTGCCCACCAGGAAGCGCAGGTTGCTCTCGCCGAGGTAGTAGTTGTACATGATCGAGGTGAACACGAACAACGCCAGGGCCACGGAGATGAACATGCGGCCCCAGTCACCGACCACGGCCGCCAGGGAGTTCTGGGTCAGGGCAATGCCGTCGCCTTCAAAGCCTGGGGTGTAGAAGCCGGAGAGCAGGATCAGCAACGCGGTGCAGGTGCAGATCACGAAGGTGTCGAGGAACACGCTGAACGCCTGGACCACGCCCTGGGCAATCGGGTGCTCTACGGAAGCCACCGCCGCCACGTTAGGCGCACTGCCCAGACCTGCTTCGTTGGCGAACACGCCGCGTTTCACACCCATGATGATCGCGCTGCCCACCAGGCCACCGAAGGCTTGGTCGAGGCCGAAGGCGCTCTTGACGATGGTCATCAGCATGGCCGGTACGTGGTCGAATTGCAGCACGATCACGTACAGGGTCACGGCGATGTAGACCAGGGTCTTGACCGGCACCAGCAGGTCGGCAATCGACGCGATGCGCTTGATCCCGCCGATGAACACCAGGCCCAGCAATGCCGCGAGGGCCAGGCCGGTGTAGGTGGTGTCGAGGCCGAAGGCGTTGTTCAGCGAGTGCGTCACGGCATGGGCTTGCAGGCCGTTGAAGGCGAAGCCGAAGGTCACCAGCAGCAGGAACGCCATGACCATGCCCAGCCAGCGCTTGTGCAGGCCGTGCTGGATGTAATACGCCGGGCCGCCACGGAAGGTGCCTTCAGCGTCGGTACGCTTGTACAGCTGGCCGAGGGAGCATTCGATAAAGCTCGAAGACATGCCCACCAGCGCGGTGACCCACATCCAGAACACGGCACCCGGGCCACCCAGGGTCACGGCAATGCCGACGCCTGCGATGTTACCGGCACCTACGCGGCCAGCCAGGCTGAGCATCAGCGCCTGGAACGAGCTGAGTTGGTCGGAGCTGCTCTTCAGGCTGTCTTTAAACACCGAGAACATGTGGAAAAAGTGGCGCAGTTGTACGAAACGCGAGCGAATCGTGAAATAACCGCCGAGCCCGACAATGAGCACGATCAGTACTTTCCCTGAGAGGAAGTCGTTGATGACTTCGAGCATGGAGTGTTCCTCGCTGATTTTTCTAATGGCAAACGCAGGACGGTGCGACGCCGTCGCTAAGCACCAGGCAGTGCGCGACAGTTCGACCCCAATCCTTTTGCGGGTTGTTATTCATGCGGTTTCGCGTGTGTATCCGGGCCTCGTTACCGACGGCCGCAGCGCGAAGAGGGGCGGCACTATACCTAGGAGCGCGTGATCCGTCTGCACGGGGCGATTAAAGGTTTCAGCAGGGTGGCGGGCTTGCAGGGCGATATTGGAGTTTTTATGGGCGTCATTTCACAACCTTGAGGCAAAAAAAAGGGCCTGAAGAACGAGCCTTCAGGCCCTCAAAAGGTGAGAGGTGTCTAGTCCCTCAACCTGGTGAGCGGTGCAACAAACGCTTAGGCCTTCAGCGGGACCAAACGTGGAGCGATCATGTTTTCCGGGCGCAGGATGTCGTCGAGCATGGCGTCGTCGAGCAAGCCTTCTTCGCGCACCAGTTCCAGCACGCCGCGGCCGCTTTCAAGGGCGATACGGGCGATGCGGGTGGCGTTTTCATAGCCGATGTACGGGTTCAGCGCGGTGACCAGGCCGATGGAGTGTTCCACCAGTTCGCGGCAGCGTGCTTCGTTGGCGGTGATGCCGACGATGCAGTGTTCGCGCAGCATGTCCATGGCGCGTTGCAGCAGGCGGATCGAGTCGAAGATCTTGAAGGCGATCAGCGGCTCCATCACGTTCAGCTGCAGTTGGCCGCCTTCGGCTGCCATGGTCAGCGCCAGGTCGTTGCCGATCACTTGGAACGCCACCTGGTTCACCGCTTCCGGGATCACCGGGTTGACCTTGCCGGGCATGATTGAGCTGCCTGGCTGACGCGCTGGCAGGTTGATCTCGTTGATGCCGGTACGCGGGCCGCTGGACAGCAGGCGCAGGTCGTTGCAGATCTTCGACAGCTTCACGGCGGTACGCTTGAGCATGCCGGAGAACAGCACGAAGGCGCCCATGTCGGAGGTGGCTTCGATCAGGTCGGCAGCCGGTACCAGCGGCTGGCCGCTGATGGTGGCCAGGCGTTGTACGGCCAGGGCCTGGTAACGCGGGTCGGCGTTGATGCCGGTACCGATGGCGGTGCCGCCCAGGTTCACTTCGGTCAGCAGTTCTGGCGCCAGGGTTTTCAGGCGGGCCAGGTCTTCACCGAGGGTGGTGGCGAAGGCGCGGAATTCCTGGCCGAGGGTCATCGGCACGGCGTCTTGCAATTGGGTGCGGCCCATTTTCAGCACATGGCCGAACTCGACGCCCTTGGCGGCGAAGGCCTGGATCAGGCTGTCGAGGCTGGCCAGCAGCGCGTCATGGCCCAGCAGCAGACCCAGGCGGATCGCGGTCGGGTAGGCGTCGTTGGTCGACTGCGCCATGTTCACGTCGTTGTTTGGGTGCAGGTACTGGTACTCGCCCTTCTGGTGGCCCATGGCCTCCAGCGCGATGTTGGCGATCACTTCGTTGGCATTCATGTTGGTTGAAGTGCCAGCGCCGCCTTGAATCATGTCCACCACGAACTCTTCGTGGAAATCGCCGCGGATCAGCCGGGCACAGGCTTCGCTGATGGCAGCGTGCTTGGCTTCACTGAGCTGACCCAGCTCGCGGTTGGCGTCAGCCGCCGCTTGCTTGACCATTGCCAGACCGACCACCAATTTCGGGTAATGCGAAATCGGAACGCCCGAGAGGCGGAAGTTGTTCACCGCTCGCAGGGTCTGGATGCCGTAATACGCTTGAGCCGGTACTTCGAGTACGCCAAGCAGGTCTTTTTCGGTACGGAAAGATGCAGCGGAGGACATGACGGAAATCATCTCGATATGGACCCGGAACTGGCCGGAACGCTGCGAATGCTAGGCTTGTGTGAGTTTTTGGGCCAATGCTGTTCAGCACTGGGCTATGCATAAACGGCATAATGCAGGTGTGACCCGGCTATCATGGCGGGCGTGTGTGCCAAAATGGTGCGTACCCGTGGAGGGAAGTGATGAACCTTGAGAGCAAATGGCTGGAAGACTTCAGCGCCCTGGCGGCCACCCGCAGCTTTTCCCAGGCAGCGGAACGGCGCTTTGTCACCCAGCCGGCGTTCAGCCGCCGCATCCGTAGCCTGGAGGCTGCGCTGGGCCTGACCCTGGTCAACCGCTCCCGCACGCCGGTGGAGTTGACGGCGGCGGGGCAGTTGTTCCTGGTCACCGCGCGCACCGTGGTCGAACAGCTCGGTGAAGTGCTGCGCCATTTGCATCACCTGGAGGGCGGGCAGGGCGAAGTCATGCAAGTGGCGGCGGCGCACTCCCTGGCGCTGGGCTTCTTCCCACGCTGGATCGCCCAACTGCGCAACGAAGGCCTGAACATCGCCACGCGGCTGGTCGCCACCAACGTCGGCGACGCGGTGCACGCCCTGCGCGAAGGCGGTTGTGACTTGATGCTGGCGTTCTACGACCCGGATGCGGCGATGCAGATGGATGCCGAGATCTTCCCCTCCCTGCATTTGGGCAACACCGAAATGCTCCCGGTGTGCGCCGCCGATGCCGATGGCAAGCCGTTGTTCGACCTGGAAGGTGAGGGCAGTGTGCCGTTGTTGGCCTACAGCGCCGGTGCATTCCTTGGGCGTTCGGTGCATTTGCTGCTGCGCCAGCGTGCCTTGCGCTTTACCACCGTGTACGAAACCGCCATGGCCGATAGCCTCAAGAGCATGGCTCTGGAAGGGTTGGGTATCGCCTGGGTGCCGCAACTGAGCGTGCGTGCCGAGTTGGCACGCGGTGAACTGGTGGTGTGCGGCGGTCCGCAATGGCATGTGCCGCTGGAGATTCGTTTGTATCGCTGCGCGTTGGTACGCAAGGCAAACGTGCGGTTGTTGTGGCGCAAGTTGGAGGGTGGGGCGGCGCAGAGTCCTGTGGGTGAGCGTGGTTTAACGTGATTATCTTAAAATTGGATAGTTTACTGCTCATTATGTGTCTTTAAGTCATATTTTGATCATGTTTCTATCCAAAAAATAGGGCTCTATACATCGACTTACATGTCGCCGGTTTATTGGCTAGGATACTGTTCAATAAGTGGTAGAAAGTCACCTATCGATCAGGAAGCCAGACAAAATGCGGATGACAACGATGAGTGAGCAAGCCATCGCAGAAGTGATTGGCTCGCGCCTCGAAGCCCTGAGGGTGAAGAAGAACCTCAATCAGGAGACCGTTGCTGAAGAAGCGGGCATTTCCCGGACTACGTTGCGCCAGTTGATGGCGGGCAAGGGCACCTTGCTCAACCTGATTGCGGTATTGCGCGTGATCGGGGAATTGGATCGGTTGAGTTCCCTGGTCGAGGAGGTGCGTTCAAGTCCCATCCAGATGGCAAAGATGGCCGGGAAGCAACGTCAACGCGCCTACACCCTCCGCAAGCCTCGATCCGCAAACTCGTCAGTCACGGGCCAGAAAAAGCTCATCACGCCTGACGCCGCAGAGAAGGACACGACTTGGTGATCGCACAAATCTATTTATGGGGCCTCTACGTTGGCGCGCTTAATTGGGATGAGGCAAGCCTGGTTGGCGAGTTCGAGTTTTCTCCCGAGTTCGTCGCCACCGGGTTGGAAATTTCGCCTATCCATATGCCTGCCCGTGTTGGTTACACCTACGCATTCACCAACCTGAACCGGGAAACCTATAAAGCGCTTCCGGCGATCTTTGCCGACTCGCTCCCGGATGATTTCGGCAATGCCCTGATCGATGCCTGGTTGGCCCAGCAAGGCCGCGACAAGCGTTCCTTCACTCCGGTAGATCGGCTGCTGTATCAGGGCAATCGCGGCATGGGCGCCCTGGAATATCGGCCGGCCATGAAGACAGAGGCTAACGAGGCCGAAAGTATCGAGATCGAGGCGCTGGTCCAGTTGGCTGGCGAAGTCCTTGCGGGGCGTGAGAGCCTGGAGGATCGCCTGACGTCCAACGATCCCACGGTGGATGATGCCGCGTTGCAGCGATTGATCCAGGTAGGCACCAGTGCAGGCGGTGCGCGTGCGAAGGCGATCATTGCGATCAACGACGAAGGACATGTCCGGTCGGGCCAAGTGACGGCGCCACAGGGGTACAGCTACTGGCTGCTAAAGTTTGACGTTGCAAAAAACACCGACGTACTTGCGGATAGTCAAGGATTTGGTCGGATCGAATACGCGTATCACCTGATGGCCAGGCAGGCCGGTGTGGTGATGACCGAATGCCGTCTGCTCGAAGAGGGCGGGCGCGCCCATTTCATGACCAAACGATTCGATCGCACGGATGATGGCGAGAAAATTCATACCGCTACGCTGTGTGCGCTGGATCATGCCGACTACAAAAAGCCCGGTGAGTATTCGTACGCTGAGGCGCTGAGCGTGTTCAGGGTGTTGAAGTTGAGTCGTCGGGAGGCAGAGCAGTTTTTCCGGCGGATGGTGTTCAACGTTATCGCCCGAAACCAGGATGATCACACCAAGAACATCAGCTTTCTGTTGGATACAGACGGCACCTGGTACCTGTCACCTGCCTATGACGTGACTTGGTCCTATATGCCCGGTAATTTCTGGGTCGATAGCCATCAGATGAGCGTAAACGGTAAGCGCGATAACTTTGTGCTGGAAGACTTGCTCAGTGTTGCAAGTCAGATCAAGGGTCTTAAAGCTCGGCAGATCATCCGTGAGGTGCGCGAGGCCGTCGTGCAATGGCCGGTGATCGCGGCAAAAGTAGGGGTGTCGCCGACCATGATTGATGCCATTACCAAGACCCATCGTCTAAGCTTCGTCGCTGACTCCTGAGTCAATAAAACCGCCACTTTGCCCCGCTAGACAGATGGTCATCCAAGGGGCTGTTTATCTGCATTATTACGGTATACTGCGCGGCCTTCGGCCGGTCCAACCGGCCTTAATTCGTACAACAAGCCACGCCGGATTTCCCGCGTGGCTTGTTGTTTTTTGACGCGCCTGCGGGCGCCCAGAGAGAAGAGGCACGACGATGAGTGCATTGGTTGGCGTGATCATGGGCTCCAAGTCCGATTGGTCCACCCTTAGCCACACCGCCGATATGCTGGAAAAACTCGGCATTCCGTATGAAGTGAAAGTGGTCTCTGCCCACCGCACCCCGGATTTGCTGTTCCAGTATGCCGATGAAGCAGAATCCCGTGGCATCGAGGTGATCATCGCCGGTGCCGGCGGTGCAGCACACTTGCCAGGCATGTGTGCGGCCAAGACCCACCTGCCGGTGCTTGGCGTGCCGGTGCAGTCGGCAATGCTCTCGGGCGTGGATTCGCTGTTGTCCATCGTGCAGATGCCAGCCGGCATTCCGGTGGCGACCCTGGCGATCGGAAAGGCCGGCGCGATCAACGCCGCGTTGCTGTCCGCCAGCATCCTGGGCGCCAAGCATCCGCAGTTCCACGCGGTGCTGAAGAAATTCCGTGCTGAGCAGACAGACAGCGTGCTGGACAATCCAGACCCACGCATCGCCTGAGGTTGTTGACGATGAAAATCGGTGTAATCGGTGGCGGCCAACTGGGCCGCATGCTGGCTCTGGCGGGAACCCCGCTGGGGATGAACTTCGCTTTCCTGGACCCGGCGCCGGACGCTTGCGCGGCTGCGTTGGGTGAACACCTGCGGGCTGACTACAGCGACCCGGACCACCTGCGCCAACTGGCCGACGAAGTGGACCTGGTGACCTTCGAGTTCGAAAGCGTGCCGGCTGAAACCGTGGCCTTCCTCTCGCAGTTCGTGCCGGTGTACCCGAGCGCCGAAGCCTTGCGCATCGCCCGTGACCGCTGGTTCGAGAAAAGCATGTTCAAGGACCTGGGCATCCCCACCCCGGCCTTCGCCGATATCCAGTCCCAGGCGGACCTGGACGCCGCCGTTGCCAGCATCGGCCTGCCGGCCGTGCTGAAAACCCGCACCCTGGGTTATGACGGCAAGGGCCAGAAAGTCCTGCGCACGGCCGCTGACGTGGTCGGCACCTTTGCCGAGCTGGGCAGCGTGGCCTGCCTGCTGGAAGGCTTCGTACCGTTCACCGGCGAAGTCTCGCTGATCGCCGTGCGTGCCCGTGATGGCGAGACCCGCTTCTACCCGTTGGTGCACAACACCCACGACAGCGGCATCCTCAAGCTGTCCGTGGCCAGCACTGATCACCCTTTGCAGGCCCTGGCGGAAGATTATTCCAGCCGTGTGCTCAAGCAACTGGATTACGTCGGCGTGATGGCGTTCGAGTTCTTTGAAGTGGACGGTGGCCTCAAGGCCAACGAAATCGCCCCGCGCGTACACAACTCCGGGCACTGGACCACCGAAGGCGCCGAGTGCAGCCAGTTCGAAAACCACCTGCGGGCGGTCGCGGGCTTGCCGCTGGGCTCCACGGCCAAGGTCGGCGAAAGCGCGATGCTCAACTTCATCGGTGTAGTGCCGCCAGTGGAAAAAGTCATCGCCATCGACGACTGCCACCTGCACCACTACGGCAAGGCCTTCAAGGCCGGGCGCAAGGTCGGCCACGCCAACCTGCGCTGTAAGGACCGTGCGACGCTGCAAGCGCAGATCCTCAAGGTTGAAGCGCTGATCGCCGAGCAATAAGCCAAGTCCGACGGGAACCATTGGTGATCGTCGTCTCTCTGATTGCAGGATGCCAAAGCCTGACTAGGCTTTGGCATAGCTCACCTACATTCAGAGGGAAATGCCATGGGTATCATCGGAACCATCTTTATCGGCCTGATCGTCGGCCTGCTGGCGCGTTTCCTCAAGCCTGGCGACGACAGCATGGGCTGGATCATGACCATCCTGCTGGGTATCGCCGGCTCCCTGGCGGCGACCTACGGTGGCCAGGCGCTGGGTATCTACCAGGCCGGTCAAGGCGCGGGCTTCATCGGCGCGCTGATCGGCGCGATCATCCTGCTGGTGATCTACGGCCTGATCAAAAAGAAATGATCTAAGCGACAAAGCCCTCTGCGCTGCGCAGGCGCAGAGGGCTAGAATGCCGGCACTGTTTTCCTTGCCGAGCTGCTCCCCATGCGCCGTCTTCTGTTGACTCTCCTCTTGCTCGGCTCTGGCCTTGCGCACGCCGGCGAACTGCCGGAAACCGACTGGCTCGACCTGATGCCGCTGTCGGACCAGAAAGCCCTCGAAACCATGCCCGAGATCGACCACAACTCCCCCGAAGCCCAAGGCACGTTCACCGAAAAAGGCGGCCTGAAACAGAGCAAAGGCTTGCCGGCGGTGATGTATTCGACCAAGACCGTGGCCGCCATGAACGGCAAGAACATCCGTATCGGCGGCTACCCAGTGCCGCTGGAAACCGACGCCAAGGGCCGCAGCACGCTGTTCTTCCTGGTGCCGTACCCAGGCGCATGCATCCACGTGCCGCCACCGCCGCCTAACCAGTTGGTGCTGGTGCGTTATCCCAAGGGGTTGAAGCTGGATGATATCTACACGCCGTTGTGGGTGACGGGGACGTTGAAGGTGGAGAAGGTCAACAATGATTTGGCGGACGCGGCGTATGCGCTGGATGCGGGGAAGGTAAGGGTGGTGAAGGAGTCTGATCTCTAAAGCCCAGCACGAATCAATGTGGGAGCTGGCTTGCCTGCGATAGCTGTAGTGAATTCACCATTGCTATCGCAGGCAAGCCAGCTCCCACAGTTTTGATTGGGTTTACAGGGCTATACCAGTGATGCTCACGCCTAAGGTGTGGCTTTGGCCGGGTGCCAACTCAACGACATCATCCAGCACATTCGCCGTCTCGATGCACAGCATGCCCGTCCAACCATCATCGGCCATGTCATCAAAGGCCTTGGCGCGCTCGGTCCACGGGTTCCAGATCACGGTGGACTTCGAGCCCTCGCTGGTGAGCTGGATGCGACGCTGCCAGTCTTTATCGACGATGCTCAACTGCGCCGGCGTATCGAGGTAGATGCGATCCGTCTCGGCGGTGAAGTGCAGCAAACCTGATTGGTTTCTCTCGGTCCAGCCGTCAGCGGTATCGATATACGCCGTTCCGTCCAGCCCATCGACTTGCACGTTGCGCACATCGCTCACGGCAAAGTACGTATGCAGCGCCTGGCTGAGGGTCACGGTGTCGGTGCCACGGTTGTGGCTGGTCAGGCGGATGTGCAGTTGCTCGTCCAGCAGCAGGCTCAGGGTCAGGTCGACTTGATGGGGCCAGCCGGGGAAGCCACCTGTGGGCACTGGCAGTACCAGGTCAACGCGCAAGGCGTCGCCTTCAAGCTCGGTCGCGGCCAATTCCCACAACGCAGTACGCACAAAACCATGGGCACCGGCAGGCTGCTCGCTCTGGCGCATCGCCTTGACGCTTGGCGGGTTGCGCTCAAATACGCCGAACCACGGCCAGCACACCGGTACGCCGGTACGAATGCCCTTGCCCTGCTTGAACACCGCTTCGGGGTTGGGCCAGATCAGCGGCTGCTCGCCATCACGTTGGTAACTGAAGATGTGCGCGCCCTGTTGGGCCACCATCAACTCAGCGCCGTTGTGGCGGATGCGCCAGCAGTCCAGCTCATCGATTTTCACGGTTTCAACGTGGGGCACAGGCATAACAACACTCTCAATGGCAGGCAATGGGGCAATTGACCGTCAAAACCCGGCGAGGTTTAACGGGCGCGCGATGGAACCGAGCGCGTACGGCCACTGCCATCGATGGCAACGAACACAAACACCGCCTCGGTGACCTTGCGCCATTCGCTGGACAGCGGGTCGTCGCTCCACACTTCGACCATCATCTGGATCGAGCTGCGGCCGATTTCCAGGGCCTGGGTATAAAAGGACAGCTGCGCGCCCACGGCGACAGGCACCAGGAACGCCATGCGATCGATGGCCACGGTGGCCACACGCCCACCCGCGACCTTGCTGGCCATGGCGGTGCCGGCGAGGTCCATCTGCGCGACCAGCCAGCCGCCGAAGATATCGCCAAAGCCGTTGGTTTCGCGCGGAAGCGCGGTGATTTGCAGGGCGAGATCGCCTTGCGGGATAGGGTCTTCTTGTTCGAGTTCGATCATGCCGGGTATGCCTCTCAAGACTGCGTGTCTGGCGCGTGCGTGGCCCGAGTATATCGACACCCTTGCGTCGCGACGACCGTCTGTAGTTGATTTGGTCGGCTATTCGCCGCTGTATCGCGGCTTTTTACCGCAACTGTGCTTGTGGTGTGCTTTTGCAAGCGATTTGCTATCTTTCCCAACCCGTCCTGGCCCTGCCAGCACAGCGGTTCTGCCGTCCTGACTACTATAAGAGAAGCCTTGCCATGTCCTCCGTGCCCGCAAGCAGTGCGCAACCTTCGCGCCCGCTGACCCGCAACGACTACAAAACCCTGTCGCTGTCTGCCTTGGGCGGGGCGCTGGAATTTTATGATTTCATCATTTTCGTGTTTTTCGCCACCGTGGTCGGAAAACTCTTTTTCCCGGTGGACATGCCCGAATGGCTGCGCATGATGCAGACCTTCGGCATCTTTGCGGCCGGCTACCTGGCGCGCCCGCTGGGCGGCATCATCATGGCGCACTTCGGTGACCTGCTGGGCCGCAAGAAGATGTTCACCCTGAGCATCTTCATGATGGCCGTACCGACCCTGATCATGGGCCTGCTGCCGACCTACGCGCAGATCGGCCTGTGGGCGCCGATCCTGTTGCTGCTGATGCGCGTCATCCAGGGAGCGGCGATTGGTGGCGAAGTGCCGGGCGCGTGGGTGTTCGTCTCCGAACACGTACCGCCGCGCCATATCGGCTACGCCTGTGGCACCCTGACCAGCGGCCTCACTGCCGGCATCCTCCTGGGTTCGCTGGTGGCTACGGCGATCAACACCCTCTACACCCCGGCAGAGGTTTCGGATTTCGCCTGGCGCATCCCGTTCCTGCTCGGCGGCGTGTTCGGCCTGTTGTCGGTGTACCTGCGTCGCTGGTTGCATGAAACGCCGATCTTCGCCGAGATGCAGCAACGCAAGACCCTGGCCGCCGAGCTGCCGCTGCGCGCGGTACTGCGTGACCACCGTGGCGCCATCGTGTTGTCGATGCTGCTGACCTGGCTGCTGTCGGCCGGCATCGTTGTGGTCATCCTGATGACCCCGACCGTGCTGCAGACTGTCTACCACTTTGCACCGACCATCGCCTTGCAAGCCAACAGCCTGGCTATCGTCACCCTGAGCCTGGGCTGCATCCTCTCTGGTGCCCTGGCTGACCGCTTCGGCGCTGGCCGCGTGCTGGTCGTCGGTTGCCTGTTGCTGCTGTGCAGTTCGTGGACGCTGTACCATAGTCTGGTCCAGCACCCGGACTGGCTGTTCCCACTGTATGCCCTGACTGGCCTGTTCGTCGGCACCATCGGCGTGGTGCCCTACGTGATGGTGAAAGCCTTTCCACCGGTGGTGCGCTTCAGCGGCTTGTCGTTCTCCTACAACGTGGCCTACGCGATTTTCGGCGGCCTGACGCCGCTGGCGGTGTCGTTGTTGATGAAGGAAAGCCCGATGGGCCCTGCTTACTATGTCGCCGCGCTGTGCGTGATGGGGATGTTGGTGGGTGGGTATCTGTGGAAGCGTTCCCGCTAAGGCCTTGAAAGCGATCGTTCCTGCGCAATGTAGGAGCGATCGCATTACAGAGTATTTCTGAAACACCTCCGCTCCTGCCCCAACCCCCCGTGTTTGCGAACCTTTCCCCGGCTTGCCGTGTTTAAAGCCAATACTGGCCTTTCATCTAATTGTCATATTCCAGACATAGAGTGTTCACACGGCCTACCGATACTTGGCCCCGATCCAACTATCCCTATCTGCTAGGAGTAAGGCATGAAACTGAAGCGTTTGATGGCGGCCATGACTTTTGTCGCTGCTGGCGTTGCGACTGCTAACGCGTTCGCCGCTGTTGACCCAGCTATCCCGAGCTACACCAAAACCACCGGTGTATCGGGCAACTTGTCCAGCGTTGGTTCTGACACCCTGGCCAACCTGATGACCCTGTGGGCCGAGTCCTACAAAAAAGAATACCCGAACGTAAACATCCAGATTCAGGCCGCTGGCTCCGCCACCGCGCCACCTGCGTTGACTGAAGGCACCTCCAACCTGGGCCCGATGAGCCGCAAGATGAAGGACACCGAACTGGCTGCCTTCGAGCAGAAGTACGGCTACAAGCCAACCGCTATCCCGGTTGCCGTGGACGCCCTGGCTGTCTTCGTACACAAAGACAACCCGATCCAGCACCTGACCATGGAACAGGTTGATGCGATCTTCTCCTCGACTCGCCTGTGCGGTGGCAAAGCCGACGTGAAAACCTGGGGCGACCTGGGTGTGACCGGCGACCTGGCCAACAAGCCAGTGCAACTGTTCGGCCGTAACTCGGTATCCGGCACCTACGGCTACTTCAAAGAAGAAGCCCTGTGCAAAGGCGACTACAAGCCAAACGTGAACGAACAACCAGGCTCGGCTTCGGTCGTGCAGTCGATCAGCTCCTCGCTGAACGGTATCGGTTACTCGGGCATCGGCTACAAGACTGCAAGCGTGAAGACCGTTGCCCTGGCCAAGAAAGGCAGCACTGACTTCATCGAAGACAGCGAAGAAAACGCCCTGAACGGCAAATACCCGCTGTCGCGTTTCCTCTACGTTTACGTCAACAAAGCCCCGAACAAGCCTCTGGCCCCGCTGGAAGCTGAGTTCGTGAAACTGGTTCTGTCCAAACAGGGCCAGGAAGTTGTCGTGAAAGACGGCTACATCCCACTTCCAGCCAAAGTTGCCGCCAAGGCCCTGGCTGACCTGGGTTTGAAAGAAGGCGGCAAGTAAGCCTTCGGTAAAGCTGCCTTGAGCCGGGTTTATACCAAGGCTCAAGGCCCGGGCGGGGTCTGCAGGACCTGGACCTCGCCTCCTAATTTTTAGTCCGCTGCCAGCTCTGCTACGCGGCGGATTTCTTGCGTCACTGCATTGTCATCTTTCTGTCATACAGGATCGCTAGGGTGTGCGCATGAATGATCTGGCCAATTCCACCATGACGACGACTTCTCCTCCCAAGCGCATTGATTTCAATACGCCTGAGCTGCAACGCAAGCGCCGCATTCGCGCGCTCAAAGATCGCCTGACCCGTTGGTATGTATTGATCGGCGGTCTCGCCGTCCTCGGTGCAATCACGCTGATCTTCTTCTTCCTTGCCTACGTGGTTGCGCCGCTGTTCCAAGGCGCCTCGCTGACCAAGGAAGACGCACTGACCCCGGCCTGGATCCAGGACGCCGGCAAGCCGTTGATGATCTCGCTCGAAGAGCAGAACCAAGTCGCCATGCGGGTTTCCGACAAGGGCCAGGCACTGTTCTTCAATGTGGACACCGGCGCCGAGCTCAAGCGTGTCGACCTGCCGTTGCCGGCCGGTAGCCAAGTGGTCTCCATCGGTGAAGACCAGCCCGGCAGCCCGCTGGTGATCCTGGGCTTGTCCAATGGCCAGTCCATGGTGTTCCGCCACACCTATAAGGTGTCCTACCCGGACGGCAAGAAAACCATTTCGCCTGCGATCGAATACCCCTACGGTGAAACACCGATCGTCCTCGATGACGCCGGTCGTCCGCTGGAGCACGTCGCGCTCAACGCCACTGATTCCACCCTGGTGGTCGCCGGCTCCGCGGGTTCGCACCTGAACGTGCTGTCCTTGAGCCGCGAAGAAAACATGATGACTGGCGAAGTCACCAGCGAGCAGAAGCGTATCGAGCTGCCGCAAATGACCGAGCCGGTGAAGGCGATCTTCATCGACCCACGCCAGCAATGGTTGTACGTGATTAACGGCCGTGCCCTGGCCGATGTATTCAACCTACGGGACAAGAGCCTCAACGGTCGATACAAATTGTTGGAAAGTGGCGATGCCGAAATCACCGCCAGCACCCAGTTGGTGGGCGGTATCTCGCTGATCGTCGGTAACTCCAAAGGCGGTCTGGCCCAGTGGTTCATGGCCCGCGACCCGGACGGCGAGCAGCACCTCAAGCAGATCCGCACCTTCCAGATGGGCACCGCGCCTATCGTTGAAATCACCGCCGAAGAGCGTCGCAAAGGCTTCACCGCGCTCGATGCCTCCGGCAAGTTCGGCGTGTTCCACAGCACCGCCCACCGCACCTTGCTGGTGGACCCGGTGGTCGATGGCCAAGGCGTATTCGGCCTGTCGCCACGGGCCAACCGCGTGATCGTGGAAGCCGGCGGCAAGCTGCAACCGCTGCTGCTCGACAACCCGCACCCGGAAGTCTCGTGGAGCGCGCTGTGGAGCAAGGTCTGGTACGAAAACTACGACGAGCCTAAATACGTCTGGCAATCGACCGCCGCCAACACCGACTTCGAACCCAAGATGAGCCTGGCGCCACTGACCTTCGGTACGCTGAAGGCGGCGTTCTACGCCATGCTGCTGGCCGCACCGCTGGCTGTTGCCGCTGCCATCTACACCGCTTACTTCATGGCCCCGAGCCTGCGCCGCAAAGTCAAGCCGGTGATCGAACTGATGGAAGCGATGCCGACGGTGATCCTCGGCTTCTTCGCCGGCCTGTTCCTGGCGCCGTATGTCGAGGGGCATCTACCGGGGATTTTCAGCCTGTTGATGCTGTTGCCGATTGGCATCCTGGTGGCCGGTTTCATCTTCAGCCGCTTGCCTGAGTCGATCCGCCTGCGCGTTCCCGATGGCTGGGAAAGTGCGATCCTGATCCCGGTGATCCTGTTTGTGGGCTGGCTCTCGCTGTACATGAGCCCGTACCTGGAAACCTGGTTCTTCGGCGGCGACATGCGCATGTGGATCTCCCACGATCTGGGCATCACCTACGACCAGCGCAACGCCTTGGTAGTCGGCCTGGCCATGGGTTTTGCGGTGATCCCGAACATCTACTCCATCGCCGAAGACGCCGTGTTCAGCGTACCGCGCGGCCTGACCCTGGGCTCGTTGGCCCTGGGTGCCACGCCGTGGCAGACCATGACCCGTGTGGTGATCCTGACTGCCAGCCCGGGCATTTTCTCGGCCCTGATGATCGGCATGGGCCGTGCCGTCGGCGAGACCATGATCGTGCTGATGGCCACCGGCAACACTCCGGTGATGGAGATGAACCTGTTCGAAGGCCTGCGCACGCTGGCGGCCAACGTCGCGGTGGAGATGCCTGAGTCGGAAGTGGGCGGTAGTCACTACCGTGTGCTGTTCCTCTCGGCACTGGTGCTGCTGCTGTTCACCTTCATCATGAACACCCTCGCCGAGCTGATCCGTCAGCGTCTGCGCAAGAAATACTCGTCGCTTTAAGAAAGGTAGAAGTCTGTGAAACAGAACTCCCTGAATGGATGGTTCAAGAGCGGCGCCCCAGGCGTCTGGATCAGCGGTGGCGCGGTGTCCATCGCGGTCATCATGACCATTGGTTTGCTGGCCGTGATTGCCGTACGTGGCCTGGGCCACTTCTGGCCGGCCGACCTGATCCAGGCCAACTACAGCGTGCCGGGCCAGGAAAACCATATCGTCATCGGCGAAGTGGTGCAGAAGGAAGAAGTGCCCCGCGAGCGCCTGAAAAGCGCTGGCCTGCCCGTGCCGGACCAAGGCCCGGAATTCATGACCCGCGAGCTGATCAAGGTCGGCAACCGGGACTTGAACGGCAACGACTTCACCTGGATCGTCGGCGAGTGGCTGAAGGACCAGACCAAGCCGGTCGAGCTGATGGCCATCGAGCGTCGCGAGTGGGGTAACTTCTACGGCACCCTGGTCAACGTCAAGCAGGATGGCAAGGTCATCGCCGAAGGCGAGGCCGCGTGGCCGGAGCTGCAAGCCCGCGTCGACCGTGTGAACAAGCTGGCTGCCCAGCTCAAGAGCCTGGAAAAAACCGATATCGGCGCAATCAACGCAGGTCTCGAACGCATCCGCCTGCACGGCCGCAAGCTGGAACTGGAAGGCAAGCTCGACGCTGCCGCCCAGGCCGACATGGACGCCGACCGCGCCGAGCTGAATGCCCGTTACCAGGACATCGAAGCGCGCCTGTCCGACCTGCACACCCAGTTCAACCGTGACGCGCTGACCGCCCGTGACGGCAACGGCAAGGAAGTGGAGATCGGCATCGGCAAAGTGGTGCACGCCTACCAGCCGAACGCCATGGGCACCTTTACCAAGATCGGTTTCTACTTCAGCAAGGTCTGGGAATTCCTCAGCGATGACCCACGGGAAGCCAACACCGAAGGCGGGATCTTCCCGGCCATCTTCGGCACCGTGATGATGACCCTGATCATGGCGATGATCGTGACCCCGTTCGGCGTACTGGCGGCGGTGTACCTGCGTGAATATGCCAAGCAGAACACCCTGACGCGCATCATCCGTATCGCCGTGAACAACCTGGCGGGCGTACCGGCCATCGTCTACGGCGTGTTCGGCCTGGGCTTCTTCGTGTATGTACTGGGTGGTTCGGTGGACCGCCTGTTCTTCGCCGAAGCCCTGCCGGCGCCGACCTTCGGTACGCCGGGCCTGCTGTGGGCCTCGCTGACCCTGGCGCTGCTGGCGGTGCCGGTGGTGATCGTGGCCACTGAAGAAGGCCTGGCGCGGATTCCTCGCACCGTGCGTGAAGGCTCCCTGGCACTGGGCGCGACCAAGGCGGAAACGCTGTGGAAGATCGTGCTGCCCATGGCCAGCCCGGCGATGATGACCGGCATGATCCTCGCCGTGGCCCGCGCCGCCGGTGAAGTGGCGCCGCTGATGCTGGTGGGTGTGGTGAAACTGGCGCCGTCGCTGCCGCTGGATGGCAACTACCCGTACTTGCACCTGGACCAGAAGATCATGCACCTGGGCTTCCATATTTATGACGTCGGCTTCCAGAGCCCCAACGTCGAAGCGGCACGGCCACTGGTGTACGCCACCGCCTTGCTACTGGTGCTGGTGATCGCCACGCTCAACTTGTCGGCAGTGTGGATTCGTAACCACCTGCGTGAAAAATACAAAGCGTTGGATAGCTGATCTGAATTGAACGCGGACTAAATGTGGGAGCGGGCTTGCTCGCGAATGCGGTGTCTCAGTAACACATAGGTCGACTGACCGGACGCCTTCGCGAGCAAGCCCGCTCCCACACAACGAATTGGTAGCACAGGGAGCATCCCATGCAACATGAAACCCACACCCACGGCATCAACATGTCTGCCCTGGGTCGCGACAAGCAGAGCCTGAGCCTGGCCCAGGAAACCGTGGCCATCGAAGTGCCGGGCCTGAGCCTGTACTACGGTGAAAAACAGGCGCTGTTCGACGTCAGCATGAACATCCCCAAGCAGCGCGTGACCGCCTTCATCGGCCCGTCGGGCTGCGGCAAGTCCACGCTGCTGCGTACCTTCAACCGCATGAACGACCTGGTGGACGGTTGCCGCGTTGATGGCGCCATCAACCTCTACGGCACCAACATCTACCGCAAGGGCGAAGACGTGGCTGAGCTGCGTCGTCGTGTGGGCATGGTGTTCCAGAAGCCCAACCCGTTCCCCAAGACCATCTACGAAAACGTGGTCTACGGCCTGCGCATCCAGGGCATCAACAAGAAACGCATCCTCGACGAAGCGGTTGAGTGGGCCTTGAAAGGCGCGGCGTTGTGGGACGAAGTGAAAGACCGTCTGCACGACTCGGCCCTCGGCCTGTCCGGCGGCCAGCAACAACGTCTGGTGATCGCGCGCACTATCGCCGTGGAGCCGGAAGTGCTGTTGCTCGACGAACCATGCTCGGCACTCGACCCGATCTCGACGCTGAAAGTCGAAGAGCTGATCTACGAGCTCAAATCCAAGTTCACCATCGTCATCGTGACCCACAACATGCAACAGGCAGCGCGGGTTTCCGACTACACCGCGTTCATGTACATGGGCAAGCTGGTGGAATTCGGTGATACCGATACTCTGTTCACCAATCCGGCGAAGAAGCAGACCGAAGACTACATCACCGGTCGCTACGGCTAGTCAGCCGTGGTTCTCATTGCACTGATGCTGCGGTTCTCCGCACCTTACCGGACGCTCCAAGGACGCCAACATGATTAGCAAAGAAGGCCTTACCCACCACATCTCCGCGCAGTTCAACGCCGAGCTCGAGGAAGTGCGCAGCCACCTCCTGGCGATGGGCGGTCTGGTGGAGAAGCAAGTCAACGACGCCGTGACCGCGCTGATCGAGGCCGATTCGGGCCTGGCCCAGCAAGTGCGTGAGATCGATGACCAGATCAACCAGATGGAACGCAATATCGACGAAGAATGCCTGCGCATTCTGGCCCGTCGCCAACCGGCGGCGTCCGACCTGCGTTTGATCATCAGCATCTCCAAGTCGGTGATCGACCTGGAGCGCATCGGCGACGAAGCCACCAAGATCGCCCGTCGTGCCATCCAGCTGTGCGAAGAAGGCGAAGCCCCGCGCGGCTACGTGGAGGTGCGCCACATCGGCGACCAGGTGCGCAACATGGTGCGCGACGCACTGGACGCCTTTGCCCGTTTCGACGCCGAGCTGGCGTTGTCGGTGGCCCAGTACGACAAGATCATCGACCGCGAATACAAGACCGCGCTGCGTGAGCTGGCCACCTACATGATGGAAGACCCGCGCTCTATCTCGCGGGTGTTGAGCATCATCTGGGTGCTGCGTTCGCTGGAACGTATCGGCGACCACGCGCGCAACATCTCGGAGCTGGTGATCTACCTGGTCCGTGGCACCGACGTGCGGCACATGGGCCTCAAGCGCATGAAGGCCGAAGTTGAAGGTTCGGTCGATCAAATCCCTAATGTTCCGGGCGAAGCTGACGATAAGTAAGATTGCCCGAGAAATAAACGCCCGGCCTTTGGCCGGGCGTTTTCGTTTGTGGCCCCCGAATATTTTGCGCAGCGGAAGCAATAAAGTCCGACTGTGACTACCGAGTTTTGGCAAAATGCCACCAGTCAGGCGTCTTGCGTGCCGAAGTTTTTATAGGATGAAGGGTCGATGAGTAAAGTCAGTGTATTGGTGGTGGATGACGCCTCGTTTATCCGCGATCTGGTGAAGAAGTGCCTGCGCAACTACTTCCCCGGGATCAAGCTTGAAGACGCGGTGAACGGCAAAAAGGCCCAGGCCATCCTGATGCGCGAGACGTTCGACCTGGTGCTTTGCGACTGGGAAATGCCCGAGATGTCCGGCCTGGAGCTGTTGACCTGGTGCCGTGAGCAACCGCACCTCAAGGCCATGCCGTTTGTGATGGTGACCAGCCGTGGCGACAAGGAAAACGTGGTCCAGGCGATCCAGGCCGGGGTTTCCGGTTATGTCAGCAAGCCGTTCACCAACGAGCAATTGCTGAACAAGGTCAAGCAGGCCCTGCACAAGATCGGCCGCCTCGACGCCCTGGTCGCCAGTGCGCCGACCAAGATGAACTCGGCCTTTGGCAATGACTCCCTGAGCGCCCTGACCGGTGGCAAAGCCGAGACCGTGCGCGCAGCCCCGGTTGCCGCTGCAGCCCCTGCGCCCAGCAAAGGCCTGCTCAACAGCCCGCCGGTGCAAGCCCCCGCCGCAGCGCCAGCGGGCGGCCGTGGCCAGGGCCAACTGCGCCTGTCCAGTGGCACCCAGCAATGCGTGATCAAGGGTTTGAGCATCAAGGAAGCGCTGTTGGTGGTACGCCGCGGTGAAGTCCTGCCCCAGGTGCTGGAAAGCGCCGTGCTCGACCTGGAGCAAGGCGACAACGCCGAAGTCGCGCGCCTCAACGGCTACCTGCACGCCGTCGTCGCCCACGAACCCAAGCCCGACAGCGACTGGCTGCAACTGACCTTCCGGTTTATCGACCAGGACGCGCAGAAGCTCGACTACATCTCCCGCCTGATCGCCCGTGGTACTGCGCAGAAGCATTTTGTGCCGGGTGCGTAACCTTCGCAGCGACACCTAACCAGTGTGGGAGCGGGCTTGCTCGCGAATGCGGTGGATCAGCAACAGATTGAGTGACTGACACTCCGCTTTCGCGAGCAAGCCCGCTCCCACACAAGCCCGCTCCCACAGTGGATCTGCGTTGCTGCATACAGAGTTGTCATGATCCCTTGCTAGCCTGCCGTTTCATTTCGGCAGGTTCACACTATGCTCATGCGCTGCTTGCTGTGCTGCGGGTTGGCCACGGTTGCCATGTCGGCCCAGGCCATGACCGTCTACAAATCCGTTGATGCCAACGGCAACGTGTTCTACAGCGACCGGCAAACCCCCGGCGCGCAGGCGTTCGTGATCCAGGAGCGCAAGCCCGCGCGCCAGCTGCTGGATAGGCCGACGCCGGTTTATCCACAACAAGCCTACCGCTACCCGCTGCCCTGGCGCGGTGGTCCGTTCCGCCTGAGCCAAGGGCCCAACGGCAGTTTCAGCCACACCGACAGCAAAAGCCGCTACGCCATGGACATCGCCATGCCCGAAGGCACGCCGATCATTGCGGCGCGCAGCGGTGTGGTGGTGAAAACCGAGAACGCGCAGGCCGGGCGCGGCAGTGATGCGTCGGGGAATTTTGTGCGGGTGCGCCATGATGACGGCACGGAGGGCGTGTACCTGCACCTCAAGCAAGGTTCGGTCAGCGTGCAGGTGGGGCAACGTGTGGCGGTGGGCAGCCCGCTGGCGCTGTCGGGCAATACCGGCAACAGCAGCGGGCCGCACTTGCATTTCGTCGTGCAGCGCGCCACCGAGGCGGGGCTGGTGTCGATCCCGTATGAGTTCAACCAGCCGGTGGGCGCCTTGCCCAACTTTGCGTTGGGCAATTGAGGATCAGTCCAGCAGCAGAACCTTGGCCAGTACGATCTTCGGCCCTTTCATCTTCTTGATGATGATCCGCAAGCCTTCAACCTCCAGCACTTCCTCTTCTTCCGGCACCCGTTTGAGGGTGTCGTAGATCAGGCCGGCGAGGGTTTCTGCTTCGATATGGTCCAGGTCAACGCCCAGCAGGCGTTCCACCTTGAACAGCGGCGTGTCGCCACGTACCAGCAACTTGCCTGGCTGGTAGGCGAGGATGCCGCGTTCGGCCTTGCGGTGTTCGTCCTGGATATCGCCCACCAGCACTTCCAGCACGTCTTCCATGGTCAGGTAGCCGATGATCTTGCCGTCGGCTTCTTCCACCAGGGCGAAGTGTGCGCCGCCTTTGCGGAACTGCTCCAGCAGCTGCGACAACGGCATATGCCGCGACACGCGCTCCAGCGGGCGGGTCAGCTCGGCCAGGTTGAACGACTCGGGGATGTGATCCAGGGCTGCCAGTTCCAGCAGCAGGTCCTTGATGTGCAGCAGGCCGACGAATTCGTTGCGCACCGCGTCATACACCGGATAGCGGCTGAATTTGTGGCGACGGAACAGCGCGAGGATTTCCTTGAGCGGGGCGTTGAAATCCAGGGTGACCAGATCTTCCCGGGAGTTGGCCCAGTCCACTACTTCCAGTTCACCCATTTCCACGGCCGAGGCCAGTACGCGCATGCCTTGGTCGCTGGGGTCCTGGCCACGGCTGGAGTGCAGGATCAGCTTGAGTTCTTCGCGGCTGTAATGGTGCTCATGGTGCGGGCCAGGCTCGCCTTGGCCGGCGATACGCAAGATGGCGTTGGCGCTGGCGTTGAGCAGGTAGATCGCCGGGTACATGGCCCAGTAGAACAGGTACAGCGGCACCGCCGTCCACAGCGACAACAGCTCGGGTTTGCGGATGGCCCAGGACTTGGGCGCCAGCTCGCCGACTACGATGTGCAGGTAGGAAATCACAAAGAACGCCGCGAAGAACGACACGCCCTTGATCACTTCCGGCGACTCGACGCCCACGGCGCCCAGCAACGGCTCGAGAATGTGCGCAAACGCCGGCTCACCGACCCAGCCCAGGCCCAGGGAGGCGAGGGTGATACCCAGCTGGCAGGCCGACAGGTAGGCGTCGAGCTGGCTGTGTACGGTGCGCAGGATCTGCCCGCGCCAGCCGTTGGTGTGGGCGATGGCCTCGACCCGCGTGGAGCGCAGTTTGACCATGGCAAATTCCGCCGCAACGAAGAAACCGTTGAGCAGTACCAGGACCAGTGCAAAAAGAATCATGCCGAAGTCGGCGAAGAGTGTGGCGAGGGTGATACCAGGGGAAGGGTCCATGATGGGGTTTTGCAGGTTCCGTGTGTTCAATTAAGGGGTGGCAGGTGAGCCGCAAAAGCGGGCGCAAGTCGGCCAATGTAGCGGCTGATGGGGCGCTTGCCTAGTGGCTGCTGCCGGGTGGGGCTTGGAATGGGTCTTTGAAATCGATGCAAATCCCATTGTGGGAGCGGGCTTGCTCGCGAAGACGGTTTCTCAGAAAAGGATGTGCTGACTGATACACCGCCTTCGCGAGCAAGCCCGCTCCCACAAAAGCCAGCTCCCACTTTAGCCCGGTGTTGAGTTTGGGTTATTCGTCGGTACTGAGGACGCGCGAGCGGGTCACCTGCGACGGCGGAAAATGGCAGGTAAACGTGCTGCCATGCCCCAGCACACTGCTGATCTCCAGGCGCGCGCGGTGGCGCAACAACACATGCTTGACGATCGCCAGGCCGAGCCCGGTGCCGCCGGTGTTGGAGTTGCGGCTCGAATCGACGCGGTAGAAGCGCTCGGTCAGGCGCGGCAGGTGCTTGGCGTCGATGCCGATGCCGGAGTCCTGCACGCTGAGGTGTGCGCCTTGTTCATCGGCCCACCAGCGGATGCGGATGGTGCCCTTGTCCTGGGTGTACTTGACGGCGTTGAACACCAGGTTGGAAAACGCGCTGCGCAATTCGCCTTCGCTACCCTTGAGCAAGACCTGCGGGTCGGCTTCCAGGGTGATCTGTTGGCCACGCTGGCCGGACAGGGCCTGGGCGTCGTTCTTGATGGTCTGCAACAGGCTTTGCGCGGCCACCGGCTGGTTGTCCGACGGGTAATCGGTCGCCTCCAGCTTGGCCAACAGCAGCAGGTCGTTGAGCAGGGTCTGCATGCGTGAACCCTGCTGCTGCATTTGTTGCAGCGCGCGGCTCCAGCGCGGGTTGATCTCGTCGACGTTGTCCAGCAGCGTCTCCAGGTAGCCGCAGATCACCGTCAGCGGTGTGCGCAATTCGTGGGAGACGTTGGCGACGAAGTCCTTGCGCATCTGTTCCAGCTGATGGATGCGGGTCACGTCGCGCACCAGCATCAGGTGCTCGTTGTTGCCGTAGCGCGTCAGGTACAGCTGGATGCGCACGCGGTCATTGGTGGGCGAGGGGATTTCCAGGGCTTCTTCGTAGTTGTCCTGCTCGAAGTATTCCTTGAAGCGCGGATGGCGCACCAGGTTGGTCACCGGCTGGCCGCTGTCCTGGGGCGTCTTGAGGCCCAGCAGGGTTTCAGCGGCGCGGTTCCACCATTCCAGGTTGCCGTCGCTGTCGAGCATGATCACCGCGTCTTTCAGCGCGGCCGTGGACTCCTGCACCCGGTCGATCACTGCTTGCAGGCGCCCGCGTACCCGTTGGTCGCGGCGTTGCAGGTGGTAGATGCTGTCGAACACTTCGCCCCACAGGCCGTAGCCGTCGGGTGGCGCTTCGTCGGGTTTGTGCTGGCGCAGCCATTCATGCAGGCGCAGCAATTGCTTGAGGGTCCAGCCCAGGTACAGGCCAAGGCCGATGGCCAGGCTCCAGCCGTAGTAACCGCTGATCAGGCCTACCAGCAGACAGCCGGTGACCAACAGGAGCATGTGGCGGATCAGGGTGCCATGCCAGTTTTGGTTCACTTGAACATGCGTCCTTGTCAGCTGTTTAAGTCAAAAAAGCGGCTGGCTCAGCCCTTGGTGGAGAACCGGTAGCCAGTGCCGCGCACGGTTTGTACCAGATTCTCGTAGGCATCGCCCAAGGCTTTGCGCAGGCGACGGATATGCACGTCCACGGTGCGCTCTTCCACATACACGTTGCCGCCCCAGACCTGATCGAGCAGTTGGCCACGGGTGTAGGCGCGTTCCTGGTGGGTCATGAAGAATTGCAGCAGGCGGTATTCGGTGGGGCCCATCTCGGCCGGTGTGCCGTCGATGGTCACGCGGTGGCTGATGGGGTCGAGGATCAGGCCGCCGACTTCAATCGGCGCTTCGCCGTCGGTCGGGCCGGCGCGGCGCAGTACGGCTTTCAGGCGCGCGACCAGCTCACGTGGGGAAAACGGCTTGGTGATGTAGTCATCGGCGCCGACTTCCAGGCCCTGGATCTTGTTGTCCTCTTCGCCTTTGGCGGTGAGCATGATGATCGGGATATCCCCGGTCAGCTCGTCACGCTTGAGGCGACGGGCCAGCTCGATGCCGGAAGTGCCGGGCAGCATCCAGTCGAGCAGGATCAGGTCCGGCTTGCGGTCGACGATAATGGCATGGGCCTGCTGGGAGTTCTCTGCCTCCAGGCAGTCGTAGCCGGCCATTTCCAACGCAACGGCGATCATCTCGCGGATGGGCGCTTCGTCGTCAACGATCAGAATGCTCCTGCCAACCATGCCTAAATCCTCTTGTCATTTAACTGTCTTGCGCCGCATTAGATAACGGAATTATTGCAGTCGTGTGACAGTAATTTAGTCGCTTGGGCAATTCGCGTCTCTCTGGACTACGCTTTGGGTCCGAATCCTGACAACCACAAAAGGAAGGTTCCGATGACTTACCGTACTGTTTCCTGGAAAGCCCTGTTGGTAACGGCAGCGTTGACGCTGCCGGGCCTGGCCTTCGCGATGGACCCGGCGATGACCAAAGACGGGATGTTGGTGGATCACAAAGGGATGACGCTCTACACCTTCGACAAGGATGCCGACGGCAAGTCCGTGTGCAAGGACCAGTGCGCGACGAACTGGCCGCCGCTGAAGGCTGAATCCACTGACAAGTCGATGGGCGATTGGACGGTGATCACCCGTGATGACCAGACCAGCCAATGGGCTTACAAAGGCAAGCCGGTGTACACCTATAAGGACGACAAGATGGCTGGGGACAAGGCCGGTGATGGCAAGGGTGGGGCGTGGCATGTGATCAAGCCTTGAGCCCGAGGCGCCGCTAAGAGCTTCGCGAGCAAGCCCGCTCCCACATTTTGAATGTATTCACAAATCCAAATGTGGGAGCGGGCTTGCTCGCGAAAGCGTCAGTACAGTCACCACAAGAAACGGCACTCACCGCAACCCGTAATCCAGCACAATCCCCACAAAAATCGCCAACCCCGCCCAATGGTTATGCAGGAACGCCTTGAAGCACTTCATCCGGTCCCTGTCCCGCGTGTACCAGAACTCCCAGGCAAAACAGCCCGCCGCGGCAACCAATCCCAAGTGGAACCAGCCCCCCAGCTCAAACCGCGCGCCCGCCAGCAACAGGCACACCAGCGCCAGCCCTTGCAGGGTCAGGATAATCACGCGATCCGCATCGCCAAACAGAATGGCCGTGGACTTCACGCCGATCTTCAAGTCATCGTCGCGGTCGGTCATGGCGTAATAGGTGTCATAACCCACCGTCCACAGCAGGTTGGCGATGTACAGCAGCCACGCAGTGGCAGGCAGGCTGCCGGTCTCAGCGGTAAACGCCATCGGCATGCCCCAGGAAAACGCCGCACCCAGCACCACCTGCGGGTAATAGGTGTAGCGCTTCATGAACGGGTAGCTCGCCGCAAGCGCCAGGCCGCCGAGGGACAGCAGGATGGTGCTGGCATTGGTCAGCAGCACCAGCAGGAAACTGATGCCCATCAGCACGGCAAAAAACACCAGGGCCTCTTTCGAGCTGATCTTGCCGCTCACCAGTGGGCGCTGCTCGGTGCGTTTCACATGGCCGTCGACCTTGCGGTCGGCCCAGTCGTTGATCACGCAGCCGCCGGCACGGGTCAGCACCACGCCGAGCACGAAAATCACGATGTTGAGCAGGGACGGCGAGCCCTTGCCGGCGATCCACAGCGCCCACAACGTCGGCCACAGCAGCAGGTAGATGCCGATGGGCTTGTCCATGCGCGTCAACTGGATGAAATCCCACGCCCTGGGGTTCAGGTGGTTCAAGGATTTGAGCAGACGTTGATACATCAGCAGTTCTCCGGGTGGGCATGCAAGGCATGCCAGAAGCTCGGCAAGAAGACTTCCGCGACCAGTACGCTCAAGGCCCCGCGATCAAAACGCGAGCGGCGGCCCCACAGCCCGTCGGCCTGATCGGCGCTTGGTAACCAGTGGCGCGGGTAATGGCACACCTCGATCGCCTGGCGGGTGAACGCCTGGTCGCAGAACAGCAACTCGCCCAGGGACCGGCTGCCCAGCTCATCCATGTGCAGCCCATCACCTTGCAACGCACTGCGCGACGCCACGCTGCGGGCAAACACCCACGGCTGGCCTTGGCCGCGCAAATACACCTCGCGTACCCAGCCGACGGTGGCCGGGACGAGCCCCAGGGCGGCGCATTCGTCGTCCCGCAGCGGCTGCCAGCCTTCGAACAGCGGCGTCACGCTGAAACCGTCGTTGGACAGCCACGTCAGCCGGCGCGTCAGCGAGTCTTCGTTGAACAGCCAGTTGACGGTCAGGGGCCCAGGCATTGGGCGCAGAAGGCTCTGGGTCAGCCAGTGGCAAGCATCGGGAAGGGCGATTGAGTGCGGCACGGTGAGTCAGTATTGGCAGCAAAAGAGGCGGCGAGCTTACCATGGCACCCTGGCCTTTTGCCGGGGTGGGGCCGCCGTTTGCGTCGATCATGCTTGCATCTGCACGCCCCGATCAGTACAAAACGCCCTGAGCCGTACGGCAACGCTGGATCTATCGACCGTCGGCCAACCTGCCTGGACCCTGAGGAAGCAAGTAATGAAGAAGTGGCAATGTGTAGTCTGCGGCCTGATCTATGACGAGAAAGACGGCTGGCCGGATGACGGAATCCTGCCTGGTACCCGTTGGGAAGACGTCCCGGAAGATTGGCTGTGCCCGGACTGCGGCGTGGGCAAGATGGATTTCGAAATGATCGAGATCGGTTAATTTTTAAGCAATGAAACGTATTACAAGGAGAAAGGAATGAACGCACCTGTCGTGATCATCGGCACCGGATTGGCCGGCTACAACCTGGCCCGGGAGTTTCGCAAGCTCGACAGCGAGACCCCATTGCTGCTGATCACTGCGGATGACGGGCGCTCCTACTCCAAGCCCATGCTCTCCACCGGTTTTGGCAAGAACAAGGACGCCGATGGCCTGAGCATGGCTGAACCTGGCGCCATGGCCGAGCAACTCAAGGCCGAAGTGCGCACCCATACCCGCATCAGCGGCATCGACCCGGGCCACAAGCGCCTGTGGATCGGCGAGGAGGCGGTGGCCTATCGCGACCTGATCCTGGCCTGGGGCGCCGAAACCGTGCGTGTGCCGGTGGAAGGTGATGCGGCTGAGCTGATTTTCCCGATCAATGACCTGGAAGACTACGCGCGCTTTCGCGCCGCAGCGGCCGGCAAGCGCCGCGTGCTGCTGCTCGGCGCCGGCCTGATCGGCTGCGAGTTTGCCAATGACCTGATCCTCGGCGGCTACGAGATCGACCTGGTGGCACCGTGCGAGCAAGTCATGCCGACCCTGCTGCATCCGGCCGCTGCCGCTGCGGTGCAGGCTGGCCTGGAAGGCCTCGGCGCGCGTTTCCACCTGGGCCCGGTGCTCAACCGCTTGCAGCGCAGTGCTGACGGCCTGGAAGCGCACCTGTCGGACGGGGAAGTGATCCACTGCGACCTGGTGGTCTCGGCCATCGGCCTGCGTCCACGGGTCGACCTCGCCGCTGCCGCCGGCTTGCAGACCAGTCGCGGCGTTACTGTAGACCGCCACTTGAAGACCTCCCACGCGAATATCTACGCCCTGGGCGATTGCGCCGAGGTCGATGGCCTGAACCTGCTGTACGTGATGCCGCTGATGAGCTGCGCCCGCGCCCTGGCCCAGACGTTGGCCGGCAATGCGACGGCGGTCAGCTACGGGCCGATGCCCATCACCGTGAAAACCCCGATCTGCCCGCTGGTGGTTTCACCGCCGCCACGGGGCAGCGAAGGCGTGTGGAGCGTCGAAGGCCAGGGCGCCGACATCAAGGCCCTGTGCCGCGACGCCGGCGGCCGCCTGCTGGGTTATGCGCTGACCGGCGGCGCTGTCATGGACAAACTGGCCCTGAACAAAGAACTTCCACCGTTGCTGGCGTAAATAGCGGTCGTTCTGTCGGAATCAGCACGTTCCTACCCCCAGAAAGGTCGCCGCGACACTGGCGCAGCGTCGGAGGGCATGCCATCCTCACTCCCGTCTGCCGCAGAGTAGAGCCTGCGGCGCCTTGGGCGCTGCTCCGTTAGAGAGCAGCACGGACATAACAACAAAAAACCGTCAAAGAGGCTTCACTCATGCGTAAACCAGAACTCGCAGCCGCCATCGCTGAAAAAGCGGATCTCACCAAAGAACAGGCCAACCGCGTCCTCAACGCCGTTCTCGAAGAAATCACCGGCGCCCTGCACCGCAAGGACAGCGTCACCCTGGTTGGCTTCGGCACTTTCCTGCAACGCCATCGCGGCGCCCGCACCGGCAAAAACCCGCAAACCGGTGAGCCGGTGAAGATCAAGGCCAGCAACACCGTTGCGTTCAAGCCGGGCAAGTCGCTCAAAGACAGCGTCAACCCGTAAGAGCGGTATCGCCTCGAAGGGAGGCGGGGTGGTAGAAAAAATGGGCACGCCGACTGGGTCGGGTGCCCATTTTTGTTGGGGCAAGGCAAGTAGGTGTCTACGTTCATATGCACGCTTAAATGGCTTGAACAGACGAGTGTTGCAACAGTTTGTATTCGTCTTAGTGCGTTTTTTTCAAAACGCCGGAACCTCTATGGGTGAAATGTTACTTAAACGTCGAGGTTGCAGGGAGCACTCTCTCAATTAAGTTTAAGAGGTGTAGTTATGAAACTGTCTGATCAGCCGTATACCCATTTGCAGATTCCGTCGGCTCAACCCGGCACTCAGGGTGTTAAAGCACCGACAGTCACAGATAAACAGCAGGACGTTGCGAGCGGCTTGAAAGTTGAACACGATCTGGGTAATAAGAGCGGGCGTTCTTCTCAATATCCGATGGCGAGTGAAGAGGAGATGAAAACTAGGAAAACACGCGGGTTTTTAAATTTTTTCAAGCCAAAGACAAAGACAAAGCCGAAGCCGAAGCCAAATCCGCCAGCACCAACGCCACCGAAGCCGCCAACAGCGAAGCCACCAAAGCCAAAACCAGCGGGTGGGCCAAATGGGTCGAGAGATGCCGTCAACGGCTCGAAAACAATTTCCGATTTGCACAATAAAAACGTGCTTCCGCCGATTTCGAGTCAACTTGCCAACAGTGCTCGTAGCTCGTTTATAAGTCATGGCGTAAGCACACTGATTGGCTTGCCCTTTAGCGTCGGGGAACATGTGGCCTCTCGGGCCATAGCGGACAGGATTGACGCACAGGCCAAAATGCCGGGCGCTGAAAAAAAGAACGCAGACGGTACGGTTAGCACTAACGATCCTTCCGCGACAGAACAGCAAAAATTAGACGTGCGTCTTGAGAATGCTGAAATAAAAACGGAAGTAATCGTCAACACCATACTCTCCATAAATGAGGGGCCGGATGCCAAGGCGGTGGGTAAAGATCCTGGCGCGGCAACTGATGTGGACTCGCGCTTGAACGCTCTTGAAAGCAGGATGAACGCCACAGAAGACCAGATGAAAGAAATCGCGAAACGATACGGGCTTGTCTACGACCCGTATGTGGCGCCGGAGTCATCGGAAACGCCGACGGCAGCGTCTCGCATGGCGGTCATTGAGAAGCGCTACGTGCACATGAACAAAATGCTGAAGCGTCTGATAAAAAACGCGGAAGCAGATGCTGAATAGATAGGATGGATAAAGGGGGCTGATTTATTTGGAGCGGTAAATAAATCAGTCCCCGTTACCAAAAAATGGGCACGCCGACTGGGTCGGGTGCCCATTTTTTGTTGCTGTCTAGTGATCCTGCCGCCGCTGTACAGCGTGAAATGGTGCTGCAAAGCTTTCACCAGTCGCCTCGCCATTCCTCGGCGTACTCTGTTGCTGGATCAAGCCCCATGATCTCCCCTAAGGCATAGATATTCTCAAATATGGATTCACGCTCAACAGTTTCGATGTCTTGCTCAAAATCGTTGATATCAAACATGCATTGTTTGAAGCAGGCCAGGATAGTCGGTTGATCCGTATCCTCCGGAAGGCGTAGCAGGTGATCGATAAGTCTGTCGAACACGACCTTGATGCCGGCGACCAGTTCTTCTTCGCCTTCCAGATTAAGGCGATGAGTTCGACAGTAGTTTAATTCTGTATTTTTCATGGCTGTTCGTTTTTGATTTTTGCCGGGGGCGTCGGTATTCCTTTAAAAAGAAATTCCTTGGACGTGTCCCAGTTAATGCCGTTGTCAAAATAATTGATCAGACGGTTTTTCAGCTTTTCCGGGTCGCCGATCATGCCTGAAAGTTCATACTTATAAATAATGTCCAGATCGTCGGCGACGATTAAATTTGTTTTTAGCGTGGTCGCGTCAAGTGTTTCAAAAGAGTCGGTCAGCTCTATCAGGTCGGCTCCGTAGTCGCCGCCGATGATAGCCCTGAGCATTTTCTTCTCGGCGGAACGCTTATCTAAGGAGATTTTCTCCTGTGATTGCGTACTGACGGCCAGGCCTTTTAAGGCCTTCGTGGACGTGAAAATGAAAAACAAGGTGTCAGCTTTTTCGAGGTCTACGTCTGTCCAAGTATCTTGAGCACTTCTCAAGTCAAAAAACTGGAGGTAGAAATTTTTTCTCATCTGCACAAGCGTAAAAAGATCATCTTTCAGTTTTAAGCTGAGCACCTTGCCTTCTTGCCACGTAATTTTATTCAGCATCTACCAGGGCCTTTGGATTTACGCGTTGGTTTTTGTGAGAAAGGGGACAGATTTATTTTGGCTGTAAAGATAGATGGAGCGGTGAATAAATGAGTCCCCGTTACCCGTCCATTGTCTTAAGTTAGGGCAGGATTTTGATTACCACACACGTGTTGTCTCGCTATCAACTGTGACCGGGTATCCAGAATAGGTTTTTTCCTCCAGACTTGATGATTCTCTCCACCAGCTCAGTGAAGGATTTTGCGATCAGCGTGCTCTCATCGGCCGTCGGATAGCTGTCCCAGAACGAGTCATAGCAGTACCCAAAGTGCGGGCCTGGTGTCAGATCAATTGAAATGACTTGATCTTCACATTTAACCAACGCGTACCAGTTGGCAGAGTCGGGATCTTCCAAGTCTTCATTCATGATCACGAAGTCGGAGCGTTCGAGATCTGGCGCCTGAATCGTGAAGCTGTACCGTGCCTGTGGGTAGAACACCGCACTGCTGTAGGACTTATAAAATTCCGCCAAGTCATCTGGGACTGGATGACTCGGTAACCCAGTAGAGGGTGATGTTGTGCAGTCAGCGTTCTCAATCAAGTCCACGATTTTAATCAGGCTCATCTTCCGCATCCTTTACGCAGATAGGTTTTCATTGCTTTGTTGTACAAACCACGTGAAGCCTTCGGGAAACCTTTAGCCTCGGCGGCTGCAAACATTTTGTTGGACAGCCTGAGTATTTCGAATTTCGACACCTTCTTCCAATCGAAACCTTTAAAACCGCGTTTCCCTGTTTTCTTTTGAACCCAGTCTTTAGCAACCTCTTTGGTGGCATTGTGTTGGTCTACAGTCATCACTACGGTTGGGGTTTGGCCGTTTCGAGATACGTAGTCCTTGATGTTGTGCTTGGACCATGCATCGAGTATCCCATGGTGTTTTTCGAAGCCTGGCGCGCTTTTTCCATAGTCAATAACGTCGCCCGGTTTTGCTGGAGCCCAACCCAGTGGATCAATCCACGTGATGGGGTTTGGTGAGTACTGATAGAGGTTGACGCCACCTAGTAACCCAATCGGATCCGGCGTAGTAAACCGCCCCACATCCGGATCATAAAACCGAAACGTGTTGTAGTGCAGCCCGATCTCCCGGTCCAGATATTGCCCCTGGAACCGTAAGTTCTGTTCTTCGATGAAGTACGCTTCGCGCACCTCTTCAGCGGTATTGCCCCACACCTGATACCGCGCCTGCCAAACGGTTTTGCCGTCCGCCTCGGTCAGTTGCTCAGGCAACCCATTCAGGTCGTTATGGTAGTAGCGCACGCTTTGATGCTCGCCGGTTCCATCCACGCGGGCCAGCGGCGCATAGCTGTCTTCTTCGTAGATGTAGAGGCTGGTCTGGCTGTGCCGGTGCTCCTGTAGCAGGCGTAAACCTTCCCAATCGAATCGAGTTTCTCCCAGCGGATAGCCGTGGCTGTCGTGCTCGGTTTTTGCGATTCGCCGACCGAGCGGGTCATAGGTCATGTTCACGACCGTTTCCCGCCCATTCTTCTGGCTGCGTACTTCGATCAAGCGGTGTTCGGCATCGTAGGTAAAACGCTGCAAGCCACGTGCAGTGCTGTGCTTTTCGATCATCCGGCCGAAGCCGTCGTAGCGGTAGCGCTTGTCCTGGTAGGTCAAGAGCTTGTTATGCACCACGAGACCCGCATTGGCTGGCGGGCCGTCGAGCAAATTGGCGGCGGCATCGTAGGCGAAGGTTTCACGCTGCCCCTGGACGTTGTCCTGGCTGGCGATGATGCGGCCGGTGGCGTCGTAGTGCAGCAGTTGGCGCTGGTCTCGGCGGTTGTCGCGGTCGCGCTCCAAGCGGCCGATCAGGTTATCGGCCGGGTCGTAGTCGAAGTGTGTTTGCTGGGCCGCCGGCAGTTGCGTGGGCTGGCCGTTGGGGCGGCGGATGCGCGAGCGCACGCGGCCGCTGCGGTCGTATTCGCTGCGGGTGGTGATCTGACCCTGGGTGCGCAGCACTTCACGGTGCAGGCGGTCGCGCTCGAAGTCGCTGATGACGCGGCCATCGAGGTTGATCTGATGCAGGTGGCCGCTGCCGTAGTACAGGCGATTGAGCCAGCGGCCGTCCGGCAGTTGGGTCTGGATCAGGTTGCCGAGTTCATCGTAGTGGTAATTCAGGCTGCCGGCGGCGCTTTGTTCGGTGAGCAACTGGCCAAGAGGGTCGTAGGCAAAGGCCAGCGCCTGGGTCGTCTCATTGTTATCGGTAAAGGTGACGGCGGTGAGTTGGTCCACAGGGTTGTAGGCATAGTCGGTACGACCATCAGCGGTGTGCTTCACCAACAGGCGACCGACGGCGTCGCGCTCCATGCGATGCACGATAGCGGGCGCATCCGTCGAGGGCACGTATTCGACGCCCGCCAGATTATCCAACGAGTCATAGGCGTACCGCCGGGCGCTGCCATCGAGGTCTTGCTGCGCCGTGAGGCGGTCGCCCTGGTCCCAGGTAAAACGGTAGTGCTCGCCGTTTTCATTGGTGAGCGTCTGCAAGTGGCCGTAGGCGTCGTAGCGGAACTCGATCTGCCGACCCTGGGCGTCGATCCGCTGGCGCACTTGTCCACGGCGGCCATATTGGTAGCGGGTGGTGTGGCCGGCCGCATCGGTATAGCCAATCAGCAGGCCGCTGGTGTCGCGCTGGTAGTGCTCGGTGCGTCCATCCGGCATTTCGGTTTGCAGCAGGCGGCCCTGGCTGTCGTGTTGATAGCGCAGGCGCTCGCCCAATGCGTCGATGACCACCTGCAAATGGCCCCGGTAGTCATACTCAAACGCGGTGGGGTACCCCGAGCAGTCGATATGCTGGATCAGCTGCCCCGTTTCATTCCAGCGCAGGGTTTTGCTCTTTTGCGTGGCATCGATGATTTCCACCACCTGGCCAAAGGCGTCATAGCGATAACGCGTGACATGCCCCAACGGGTCGATCTCACTGACGCAATTGCCCCGCTGATCGTACTGATACTGCCATGCGCTCCCTGCAGCATCGGTCTCCACCAACGGCAGCGACCAATGTTCCAGCCACAATGTCGATTCGATACGGCCCAAGGGGTCCTGGGTGCTGCACAAATTGCCGGACTCGTCGTAGCTGAACTGCCACTGGCCGTCTTGCGGGTCGGTCGCGCTGAGCAACTGACGCTCGTCGTTCCAGGCGAATTGCCAGGTCTTGCCCAGGTTGTCGGTGTACTGGGTGATTTGGTACTGCGGGTTCCAGCGGCGCGTGCTGACACGCTGCAAGCCATCCGTGATCCGGGTCACGCCGGCCGACAAGTCATAGTCGAACCGGTACTCGTCGCCCTCGTCGGTCCAGTGCCGCACGACGCGCCATTCGCTGTCGTCCACGCAGGCCCACTGGTAGTAGCAACGCAGCCCGGTGGGCAACTGGTGCTCGACCATGCGCTGAGCGCTGTCATAGGCGAAGCGGCGTTGCGTGAGCCCAGTAGTATCGCGAACTTCAGCCAGGTCGCCCCGTGCGTCGTAGACATAACTGACCAGTGTCTCCTGACCGTGATCGGGATACAGGCGGTCAACGCGCTCGACGCGTCCTGGCCACTGCTGGCTATAGCCCAGTTCGACGCACCCTTGGTCAAAGGTATCGCGCAGCTGGTTCAGGCGCCCTTGGGCGTCATAGTCGAGGAAGATACGGTTGTCATTGCGATCACCCAACTGGCTCAGGCGCAGATGCGAGGGCGTGCCCGGCGTTGGTTCGAACAGCCGATAGAGGCCATCGACGCTTTCAATCAACAGCTGGCCATTGGTATTGCGCCGCACGCTCAAGCCTTCGCCGGCGCTGAATACCGCGCCACCCAAGGGGATGACGCCCATGTCGATCTGTCGTGCCTGTTCATCGGTATAGATCAGTTGCTCGCCACCTTCGGGGTGCGCACTGATCTCGACGAAGATCTCGTAAATCACGCTCCAACTGGCACCGAATAGACCGTCGCGGCGCTCGTCCCGGCTGCTGTAATAGCGCTGCCATTCGATGGGGAGCAGGCCGGGCAGGACGAAATCCAGGTCATCCTCACCGTCGAGAATCTTCGCGCCCGTCGGGCTATGCACCGGGTTGGGCGAACCGACCACTGCCGAGGTCATGGCATTGGTCACCTGGCTGGTGCCCCACGACACCAGCCCACCCACGACCATGCACGGCAATTTGCTGAAGAACTTCGACCCACCACCGCGCAGCATCAACAACGCCGTCACGGCCAGCCCAACCCCTGGCGTCTTGCCGCTGCGGATCTCGCGGACGACCACCGGGCCGCCACCAATGCGCACATTGCTGGAGATCATTCCCGACTCGACAATCGAGGCGTCGCAGGTGCTGCGGTCGCCGCTGCGGGCTGCCGGCTGGCCGTTGATGGTGACCTTGCTGGAGCCTTCGGCAATGAACTGCGGCGGCATGGGCGGATGCTTGGTGCAGATCACAATATCCAGTGGCTTGGGGACTGCCCCTGGTGCTGGCACCGCCACGGTGGGCCGCCACATCTGCGCAAAGAAACCCTTGGCCATGTCCAGGTAGCTGGCCTCTTCAGGGCTGCCACCTTCGCTGGGTTGTGAACTGACGGGGCCGATGGCGCCTGCCGCGCGCGCGGAAGGCAGGCCATTGGTGAAGGTGTTGTGTGAGCCGGTGGCAATGGTCGCCATCACCACCGGCGGAAATAACGCGCTGCCTATCCAGTCGCACAGCTTGGTCAGCCCTTTGTCCGCCCCCGTCTTGCTCATGCCCACGCCGACGATGATGCCAACCACCGCGCCCAGCACAAAGCAGCCGAGCCCGCCGGTCACCACCGTAATGCCTGTGGCAGCCACAATCGCAGCAGTCGCGACCGCTGTAATCGCGATGTTGGCGGCAATTTCCAACACGCCACCGAGGATGTCGGCCATCGCCGAGGTGTGAAGCAAGCCGTCGCCGAGGCGCGCCGCCCAGAGTGCGTCAGACATGGAAGAAGGGCTTCAAGGTTTTGCGTTCAGCAGCAGGGTGTTTTTGATCGTCACCCAGTGGGCGTTTTCGGCGTTGCCCAGGGGCTGGGCTTTGACATAACTGAGGGCAAGCATCTGCCGGGTTCCCGGAATCAGCAGCGCCAGCTGGTATTGGTAGATACGCTCGGTGCCTTGGCTGAACTGGTTATGCACTTCGATGGCGTCGATATCCTGCGCCGCGCCCACGCGCACGGCCTGGGCTGGCTGGTAGCGCAGGTCTTGCACCTGTTTTTCGAGCTTGGCCAGCTGCTCTTCAAAATTACTCTGCAACGTCTCGCCGTCACCCAGGAGGCTTCGGCTGACGATTAATGACGTGCCCAGCGTAGCGAATTTCAGGATGTTGATAGAAGCATCCTGAACCTCATCGCTGGGCAACGTGAATTGCAGTTCGTTGAGTCGGTAGGTCATGAAACACGGGTCTCGTTATTGGCCGGACGGCGGCTTGGGAAACATGGAATTGACGGCAGCATCTATTTCGCCCTTGATCCCTTGGCCCATGGGCGTGGTGCCGCCCTTGCCGCCAATGTTCAAATGCAGGTTGCCGCCGGTATTGATCTCGGAGCTGCCTTCGGAATACACATTGATCTGCACACCGGTGAGGTTGATCTGCCCGCTGGCATTGAGCTCCAGCACGCTTTTGCCACAGACCAGGCGCAGGTTTTCACCCACCTCGATCAAGTAGCTTTTGCTGATGGCGTCGGTCTTGCTGAAGCCCACCATGAGCATGTCGTCATGCTTGACCGCACGTAGGCGGTCATTGCCAACGGTCACCACCTCGTCATGCCCGATGCTCTTGTTGCGGTCATGCCCCACCGAATGGCTCTCATCCACCTCCACCACGATGTCCTGATTGCGCTCGGCGTGGATGTACAACTGCTCTAGCCCCTTCTTGTCCTCCATACGGATTTCATTGAAGTTGGCCGGCGTGCCGCCCTTGCTGGAGCGGCTTTTCATGCCGCTTTGCGTGGCGTTCTCCGGCAAGTCGTAAGGCACCGTCTGTTCGGCGTTGTACACGCGCCCGGTGATGATCGGCCGGTCGGGATCACCCTCAAGAAAACTCACAATCACTTCCTGGCCGATCCGCGGGATCTGCATCGAGCCCCAGTTCTTGCCGGCCCAGGATTGCGACACCCGAATCCAGCACGAGCTGTTTTCGTTGGATTGGTCGTGACGGTCCCAGTAGAAGTGCACCTTCACGCGGCCGTACTGGTCGGTCCAGATTTCCTCGCCCTTGGGCCCCACCACCAGCGCGGTCTGCGGGCCTTTGACGATGGGCCGATGGGTGCTGGCCAGCGGGCGGAAGCTTTGCTGGGCATCGATGCAGTTCAGGCTGCTGCTGAACTGCGCCGCGCCCGAGCCGCCGCCGCTTTCCAGGCTCTCTTGCGTGATGTGGTAGCGAATGCCGACGATCAGGTATTCGCGGTTCTGGTCCTGGCGACTGAAGCCGGTGAGGCTGAACAAATGCCCCGAGCCCAGGCCCCGCGCATTGCCGCTGAACTCGATCTGTTCATGCAGGGTTTGCAGGGCTTCGATGCGGGTGCGCGCGTAATGTTCGCCATCCTGGCTTTGCACGTAGGTGCCGGGGTAGTCGTACAGCGGATAGTCGCCGGCGGTGTGCGGGCGCGGCATGGCCGAGCGCACGTCGATGCTCGCGCTGGGGCGCTGGAAGTCGTAGTCGTTGAGCTCCAGCGAGCCCGGCTGCACTTGCTGCGCCAGGTGCCAGTTGTGCATATGGTCGCGCTCGCGCTGCTGCTCGTCCTTGGGGTAATACGGGATCGACGCGTAGCCCGGCACCGTGGTGTGGGCGCCATAGGCGTCGGCCAGCACCAGCACATGGCGGTCCTGTTCATGGCGGAAGAAGTAGTAGATGCCTTCCTGTTCCATCAGGCGGCTGACGAAATCGAAGCTGGTCTCGCGGTACTGCACGCAGTATTCCCACTCGCGATACGGGCGGCTCAGGGCGTCTTCGAAATCGGAAAAACCGAGGTCGCGAAACACCTGCTTGATGATCTGCGGGATGCTCAGGTTCTGGAAAATCCGGCAGTCCGAGGTGCGGCTGAGCAGCCAGAACCACGGGCGCAGCACCACCTGGTAACTGGCGAACTGGCCCTGGTCGATGTCCTGGCTGCACCGCGCGACGATGCCGTGGAAGTGCCGCTCACCGCCGTCCGCCAATTGCAGGCCGACGCTCATGGGTTTGCCGAGCAACTGGTTGAGGTCGATGTTGGCGTCCAGGGACGTCAGTTGCAGCTCATAGTTGAACAGCCGCCCCAGCTCCTCACCGCCGCCCATGGCATTGAGCAGCAGCACATCCGGCCCGAGGGGGCTGGTGATCTTGGCCAGGCGTGAGGCTTGGTTGAATAGCATCGGTTGTCCTGTAAATGTCGTAATACCTGAAGAAACCGGCTCAAAAATGTGGGAGCGGGCTTGCTCGCGAATGCGGTGTGTCAGTCGCCGGATGTATCAACTGACACACCGCATTCGCGAGCAAGCCCGCTCCCACAGGTTTTTCCGCGTTCCGTCAGGTCAATCGGCGTCGCTGAAGGCGTAGTGCAACTCGTTATCCCGACTACTGATCCGCACCCCCGCCAACGCCTTGCCCTCCAGCATCCGCGTGAGGAATTCACGGCTCATGTCCGGCAGCAAACTGTTGGTCAGGATCGTGTCGATCATGCGCCCGCCACTCTCAGTCTCGGTGCAGCGCGAGACGATCAGGTCGACCACCGCGTCGTCGTAATCGAACGCCACCTTATGCGTGCTCTCCACGCGCTTCTTGATGCGGTTCAGCTGCAGGCGGGTGATCGCCTTGAGCATCTCGTCGCTCAGCGGGTAGTACGGGATCGTCACCAGGCGCCCCAGCAGTGCCGGCGGGAAAATCTCCAGCAGCGGCTGGCGCAACGCCTTGGCGATCTCTTCCGGCTGCGGCACGTTCGCCGGGTCCTTGCACACGTGGGAAATCAGCTCGGTGCCGGCGTTGGTGGTCAGCAGGATCAGAGTGTTCTTGAAGTCGATCACGCGGCCTTCGCCGTCTTCCATCACGCCCTTGTCGAACACCTGGAAGAAGATCTCGTGCACGTCCGGGTGGGCTTTTTCCACCTCGTCCAGCAGCACCACGCTGTAGGGTTTGCGCCGTACCGCTTCGGTCAGCACGCCGCCTTCGCCGTAGCCGATGTAGCCCGGTGGCGCGCCCTTGAGGGTGGATACGGTGTGGGCTTCCTGGAACTCGCTCATGTTGATGGTGATTACGTTCTGCTCACCGCCGTACATGGCTTCGGCCAGGGCCAGGGCGGTTTCGGTCTTGCCCACGCCCGAGGTGCCGGCGAGCATGAACACGCCAATCGGCTTGCTCGGGTTGTCGAGGCCGGCGCGGGAGGTCTGGATGCGCTTGGCGATCATCTGCAAGGCATGGTCCTGGCCGATGATGCGTTTTTTCAGGTGCTGGTCGAGGTTGAGCACCGTCTCCAGTTCGTTGCGCGCCATGCGGCCCACCGGGATGCCGGTCCAGTCGGCGACCACCGAGGCCACGGCCTGGTAATCCACGGTGGGCAGGATCAGCGGGGTTTCGCCTTGCAGGGCGCTGAGGCGCTGTTGCAGGTCCACCAGTTGGGCGCGTAATCCATCGTTGCCGCTGTCGACCACGCCTGCGGTTTCGCGCAGGGTTGCGCGGGTGGCGAGCAGTTCGTCCACCAGGGCTTTTTCTTCGGCCCAGCGGCTTTCCAGGGTGGCAAGACGCTCACGTTCAGCACTCAACAGCGCTTCGCTGTTGGTCTGGCGCGCACCAATCGCAATGCCGATGGCATGTTCGCGGGCGATGATTTGCAGCTCGGTTTCCAGGGCTTCGATGCGGCGGCGGCTGTCGTCCACTTCCGCCGGCACCGCGTGCAGGCTGATGGCGACGCGGGCGCAGGCGGTGTCCAACAGGCTGACGGATTTGTCTGGCAACTGGCGCGCGGGGATGTAGCGGTGGGACAGCTTGACCGAGGCTTCCAGGGCTTCGTCGAGGATCTGCACCTGATGGTGTTTTTCCATGGTCGAGGCCACGCCGCGCATCATCAGCAGCGCCTTGTCTTCTGACGGTTCGGCGACTTGCACCACCTGGAAACGGCGGGTCAGCGCCGGGTCTTTCTCGATGTGTTTCTTGTACTCGGCCCAAGTCGTGGCAGCCACGGTACGCAAGGTGCCACGAGCCAAGGCGGGCTTGAGCAGGTTGGCCGCGTCACCCGTGCCGGCAGCGCCACCGGCACCGACCAACGTATGGGCTTCGTCGATAAACAGGATGATCGGCTTGGGCGACGCCTGCACATCTTCGATGACCTGGCGCAGGCGCTGTTCGAACTCGCCTTTCATGCTCGCGCCGGCTTGCAGCAGGCCGACGTCCAGGCTGCGCAGTTCAACGTCCTTGAGCGCTGGCGGCACGTCTCCGGCGACGATGCGCAGGGCGAAACCTTCGACCACGGCGGTCTTGCCCACGCCCGCTTCGCCGGTGAGGATCGGGTTGTTCTGGCGGCGGCGCATGAGGATGTCCACCAGTTGGCGGATCTCTTCGTCGCGGCCGACAATCGGGTCGAGCTTGCCGCTGCGCGCCTGTTCGGTCAGGTCGACGGTGAAGCGCTTGAGGGCTTCCTGCTTGCCCATGGCACTCGGCGCCATGGCGCCGCTGGCTTCGCCGGGAACGCCGGCATTAAAACCGTCGCTGGCGCTCAGGGCGTTTTCCGGTGAGTCGCCGACGTATTCGTCAAAACGCTCGCTGAGGGCTTCGGCCTTGATCTTGTCGAACTCGGCGGACAAGCCCAGCAGCGCATGGCGCAGGCTTGGCGTCTTCAAGATGCCCAGCACCAGGTAACCAGTGCGCACCTGGCTTTCGCCGAACATCAGGCTGCCGTAGACCCAGCCGCGTTCCACGGCTTCTTCCACATGGGAGGACAGGTCGGTGATCGATGTCGAGCCGCGCGGCAGGCGGTCCAGGGCTTCGGTGAGGTCACGGGCCAGGCGCGCTGGTTCGACGTTGAACTGGCGGATGATGCGGTGCAGGTCCGAGTCCTGCAGTTGCAGCAACTGGTGAAACCAGTGCGCCAATTCCACATACGGGTTACCGCGCAATTTGCAGAACACCGTGGCGGCTTCGATGGCCTTGTAGGCCACGCTGTTGAGTTTGCCGAACAGCGCGGCGCGACTGATTTCACCCATGCTCTGGATTCCTTGAGGTGGTGGCGTGATCGGCGTAATGCCGGGCCAGGATTAGGTCGTTGGCGTCTCGCTCGGGTTGACCGAGCCAGGTATTGAAGCCCAGGCGGAACTGCCCATTGAGTTGCAGCGCCGGCACTTCGGGTTGTTGCAAAACCAGGTTCAAGTCCCAGTCCAATTCATGGCCCAGGTACTCGGCGACCCACGCCACCAGCTCGTTGAACGGCTGCTGGCCGGGCAACATGCCCATGTAGTCATCGAGGCTGAGCGGGCCGAGGCGGATGCGGAATTTATGCTGGCGGTCCCACACATGGCTGCCCAAGCAAAAGTCCACACCCAGGCGGTTGGCGCTCACGCCGACGCGGCTGCGTTCGGGCAGTTCCAGCCATTGGCCGACGTACTCTTCAATCGCCACCGGCAGGCCGAAGTACTCGCCGAGGATCGCCTTCAAGCCGTCCGGGTAACGGGTTTGCGCCGACAGGTGGCCGCTGTAGTGCAGCTTCGCGGTGTCGGGGATCAAGCCCTGATTCAACAGGCTCGGCATGCCACGGCCACTCAAGGCGGCGAGGCGGGCGGACCAGTAGTCATCGTGCGGGCGGTCGTGGCTGACGGTCGGCCGCGCCTCGGCCCAGGCCCGGTAAAACAGGCTGAGCAGGCGATGGTGGAACACGTCCAGGAATTGCTTGCTGGTGCTGTCGGCGTTGTTGCGCTGGCGCTCGCGCACGTACTCGGTGATGTGCAGCGGCAGCGGGCCGTTGGGGCCGCCGAGGCCGAAGAAGAACTGCTCCAGGCGCGCGGGCTTGCCGTCGCCACCCGGATCGACCGAAGCCAACGTGGCCGGGGCGAAGGTGCAATCGGCCTGCTGGCCCAGGCGCAACGGATCGTCCGCCAGGCGCAGGGAATGGCCCAGGCGCGGCAGGTCCGGCGATTCGCATTCGATCCGCCGCAGCGCCTGGAAGAAATCGTATTCCCAGGGCTCCTGATGCATCGCATCCAGGGTCTTCACAGGGTTGGTCGCCGGCCGGGCTTGGCTTTCCAGCGCATGATCTCGCCGCGCTCGGTGGTGCGGATCACCGTTTCGGTAAAGCTGTTGATCGACACGTAGCGCGCGAGGAAACGCTCCAACACCGCGCCGAGGAGGAACACGCCGGTGCCGCGAAACGCGTTTTCATCAAACTCCAAGGTGATCTCCAAACCCCGGCCAAACACAATCGGGCCGGGCATCGGCAGGCGGCGGGTCACGGCCTTGCTGCTGACTTCGCGCAGGCCTTCGATCTGCAATTGCAACGCCGCGTCGTTGCTGTCGCCGTACAGGCGCAGCAGTTCACGCAAGGCGCCGGCGCCCTGGCCTTGTTCGCTCAACGACAAATAATTGAGCGACAACTGGCTGATCAATCGCCACGCCTTGGCATCATGCGCATGGCTGGCGCGCGGGCGGCTCGGCCCGGCCACGCAACGCACGGCCAACACCGGCGCGCTGTCGGCCAGGGTGAAGTCGGTCTTGCCGTTGCCCACGCTCATGAACAGCGGCAGGTCGCGGTTGGTGCACAACGCGGTGACGCCGAGCTGACGCAAGTCGTGGCCGTACGGCGCCTGGCGGCTGTCCACCAGGCTGACAAAGGTTTCGCTGCCCACATAGGTGGAGCGCGGGCCGTTGCGGCGCTGATCGCTGGACAGCACGCGGGGTTCGCGGCGCACTGTGTAATAAGCCTGGTCGCGGCCGTAACGTGACGGATCGCGCACCGCATAGAACGGCAAGAACGGCTGCTCCGGCCCGGTGCCGTGGCCGGTGAGGCCGTTGAGGGAATGAATTTCGAAATCCATCGGCCGCGTGCGATCGGCGATCACATGGTGTTCGTTGACCCGGTCGGACAGGTGGATACGGTCCACGCGTTTCGGGAACAGGTTGATCGCTGGCGTGCAGAACGGCAGGAACTGCGCCGCGCCGACGCTGCCTTCCAGGCTCGGCTCGTGGCGGTCGAACAGCACGATCAGTTCCAGTTCCTGGCCGTCGCAGCGTTTGACCGCGCGGCTCAACTCGGCGAACTCGACGAACAGATAGCGATGGGGCAGGGCGAAGTATTCCTGCAACAGGCGATAGCCCTGGAACGCCCGCGCCACCACCGGCATGGCGGCGTCGGCGTCATCAAAACCACGGGAACGCAGCGCATCCTGCGCCAAGCGCTCGACCCAATCGCCCCCGGGTTTGCGCGCGAAGACCGCGCAGGCATTGCCGAGCAATTGTTCGTAGAGGCGGAATGGTTGCTCATCCGCACCACTGAGGTACAGCGGCAAGGTCTCCAGGTCGAGGCTGTTGAACGGCAGTTCGGCGCCGGTGCGCAGGGTCAGGCGCAGGCCGGCCTTGGCTTTCGGTTCGCTGGCGGCCAGGCGCCCGAGCACGGCGGCGGGGTTGCCAAAGTATTCGGCGTTGCTCACTTGCAGCGGCCACAACGTCACCGGGTGCGCGGTGCGGTACTCGCAGCAGGTCTGGGTTTCGCGGCCCAACGCGGCACGCAGGACGGTGTCGCGGGGCAGGGGGAAACCGCTGGCCAGCGAGCCTTCGTCCGGGTCGGTCTGCAATTGCACCACGGTCATCGATGGCGTTGGCGCCAGGTAGTGCGGGTAGGCGATTTCCAGCAGGTTGTGGGTGAAGGTCGGGTACTCGGCGTCGAGCTTGAGCTGCACGCGGGCAGTCAGGTAGGCAAAGCCTTCGAGCAAGCGTTCGACGTACGGGTCGGCGCAGTCCATACCGGACAGGGTCAGCCGACTGGCGATCTTCGGGTATTCCTTGGCGAACTCGGCGGCGCTTTCGCGCACGTGGTGCAGTTCCTGGTTGTACAGCTCCAGCAGGCGCGGGTTCATGGGCGTCTCCGCTGGTCGGCATTGACCACGCGCACGTGGCCGGATTCCAGGTCGAGGTCGGTTTGCAGCAACAGGCGCAACGGCACCGGCTGCGCCCACAGGTCACCTTCGATCTCGAAACTCAGCGCATTGTGGTTCATCTCGCCATGGCCGACGCGGGCTTTGACCCGCAAGGTGTGGCGCAGGATGCGCGGTTCAAAGGTGGCGATAGCCTGGTAGATCAACGCTTCCAGGGCCTTGATATCGACGCTGGACACACTGTTGCCCGCCAGCGCCGGCAGGCCGTAGTTGACCACCGAGGTACCGGCCGGGGTGTGCAGCGTGGCATCGGCATCCAGCAACGACGTGGTGTTGAGCAGCCACGCCAGGTCGCGCAGAACCGAGGCTTTCAATTGGGTCAGGGACAGCACGCGTTTGTCGGCGCTTTCCTTGGGATTGGTTGGATCGTCATCGGTCAACCGGTCCAGCAGGGACGGTTGCAGACGGTCGCGGGAAGCGATTTCAGTGACCACCAAAGCAGCTCCACGGACGGGTTGTGAGAGGGACAATTGAATTGCGGCCGTGGCGCTGGGCCACGGCCACAAAGGCTATCAGCGCTTGGTATTGGAACGGATATTCCAGCCAAACTTGATCGCGCCGCCGTCTTTGGTGCCGTCGGCTTTCTGTGGCTGGTAGTCGACCATCACCTGGGCGAAGTTCAGGGTGACGTTCTCGGTCAGGCGATCATCGGAACCCGAGCCGCCAGTGCTCAGGGACGTGACCAGCACTTCTTCCAGGTTGATCACCATGTACTCGACCTGGCTTTCACCACCGGCCTTGCGCACGGTGAGCTTGACCTTGTCGATGTGCTTGCCGCTGGCGCAGTGCATCATCAGGTTCGGCGAGGCCTTGTCGACGTACTTGGTCAGCGACAGGTCCTGGATATTCACCTTGCCTGCACCGCCGCCACCGCCCACGTGCATGTTGCCGGACTGGGCCATGCCCCAGCTCCAGTTCAACACGTCGATTTCGTCCTTGTGGGCCTTGTCCATGGACTCGCCCTTGATGTCGCCGATCTTGATGAAAATATCAACAGCCATGTTTTCTCCCTGTGTGGCGTGGGCCACGAAATTTGATTTGTGTGGGAGGGGCTTTGTGTGGGAGCGAGCAAGCCCGCTCCCACACAAAGCCCCTCCCACAGACGAGCGAATGGTTTAGGCGGATTTCGCCGAAGGCAGCTTCGATACCAGACGCAGCGACACGGTCAGCCCTTCCAGCTGATAGTGCGGGCGCAGGTAGAACTTGGAGTTGTAGTACCCCGGGTTGCCTTCGACTTCTTCCACGATCACTTCGGCCGCTGCCAACGGGTGCTGGGCCTTGGTGGTTTCGGTGGAGTGGGCCGGATCACCGTCCACGTAGTTCAGGATCCAGTCCTGCAACCAGCGCTGCATCTCGTCCTTCTCTTTGAAGGAACCGATCTTGTCGCGCACGATGCACTTCAAGTAGTGGGCGAAGCGGCACGTGGCGAACAGGTACGGCAGGCGCGCGGCCAGGTTGGCGTTGGCGGTGGCGTCCGGGTCGTCGTATTCGGCCGGTTTCTGCAACGATTGCGCGCCGATGAACGCGGCGAAGTCGGTGTTTTTCTTGTGCAGCAGCGGCATGAAACCGTTCTTCGCCAGCTCCGCTTCACGGCGGTCGCTGATGGCGATTTCGGTCGGGCACTTCATGTCCACGCCACCGTCATCGGTAGGGAACGTGTGGGCCGGCAGGTTTTCAACTTCACCGCCGGACTCCACGCCACGGATGCGCGAGCACCAGCCGTAGTGCTTGAACGAACGGTTGATGTTCACCGCCATCGCGTAGGCAGCGTTGGCCCAGGTGTACTTGGAGCTGTCGGCGCCGTCGGTGTTTTCTTCGAAGGCGAAGGCTTCCACCGGGTCGGTCTTGGCGCCGTACGGCAGGCGCGCGAGGAAGCGCGGCATGGTCAGGCCGATGTAGCGCGCGTCTTCCGATTCACGCAGGGAGCGCCAGCCGGCGTATTCCGGGGTGGTGAAGATCTTGGTCAGGTCGCGCGGGTTCGACAGTTCCTGCCACGAGCCCATGCCCATCACAGTCGGCGAAGCCGCAGCGATGAACGGGGCGTGCATGGCGGCGCAGACTTTCGACAGCTCGCCCAGCAATTCCACATCCGGTGGCGACTGGTCGAAGTAGTAGTCGCCCACCAGGCAACCGTAAGGTTCGCCGCCGAACTGGCCGTATTCTTCTTCGTACATCTTCTTGAAGATCGGGCTCTGGTCCCACGCGGTGCCCTTGAATTTCTTCAGGGTCTTGTGCAGGTCCGGCTTGGAGATGTTGAGCACGCGGATCTTCAGCTGCTCATCGCTCTCGGTGTTGTTGACCAGGTAGTGCAGGCCACGCCAGGCGCTTTCCAACTGCTGGAAATCCTGGTGGTGGATGATCTGGTTGACCTGGGCGGTGAGCTTGGCGTCGATGGCGGCGATGATCGATTCAATCGACTTGATCGCGTCGTTGGACACCAGATCGGTTTGCGCCAGAGCCTGTTCGGCCAAGGTGCGCACGGCGGTTTCCACGGCTTCGCGGGCACGCTCGGTCTTGGGCTTGAACTCTTGCAGCAGCAGGTTGGCGAACTCGCTGGCTTCCTCGGTGGCACCCAGGATCGGCGCGCCTTCGCGGGCGGTATTGTCACTCATGATTACTGCTCCCCTGCAGGCTTGGGCGCGCTGGCAAGTGCTTGCAGCAGTGCCGGGTCCTTGATCGCCTTCATGATGATTTCTTCAGCGCCGGTCTTGCCGTCCATGTAGGTCAGCAGGTTGGCCAGTTGGGTACGGGCTTCGAGCAGTTGGTTCAGCGAATCGACCTTGCGGGCCACGGCGGCCGGGCTGAAGTCGTCCATGCTTTCGAAGGTGATGTCCAGGCTCAGGTTGCCTTCGCCGGTCAGCTCATTCGGCACATGGAACGCTACGCGCGGCTGCATGGCCTTGAGGCGCGAGTCGAAATTATCCACGTCCACTTCGAGGAACTTGCGATCCGCCACCGGCGCCAGAGGCTCGGCGGGCTTGCCGGCGAGGTCAGCCATCACGCCCATCACGAAGGGCAGCTGGACCTTTTTTTCGGCGCCGTAGAGCTCGACGTCGTACTCGATCTGCACCCGAGGCGCGCGGTTGCGCGCGATGAATTTCTGAGAACTTTGCTTCGCCACGTTGCTGCTCCTGGTCGCTTGAGCGACGGTGTTGTTACTGCACGGCCGGGCGGTTTACTCGCCGTCCGGGCCGCGCAGGTTTTCAAATTGGGACATGCCGTCGGGAATCAGATTGCGCACGATTGCCGCAAAGTCGGCGTGCACCAGATTCTTCGCCCGGTTCAACAGCACCGGCAGCGGGCTCGAAGGCTCGTGCCGGGTGTAGTACGCAAGGATCTTGTCGAGGCTGCGCAGCACGTCATCACGGTTGGCGATATCGCCCAGGGGGCGTGATGCTGCGGGGGCGGCGGCGGATTCGACCGAGGGGGCATTGTCTTCACTGACGGCCTCGGGAACGCTGCTGCCGGGTACGGCTTGATTGAGGATTTGCAACGCCTGCTTGAGCGGTTGCTTCAAGGCGCTGAGGTCCACGCCCTGGGCGGAACCGACCTGTTCGTTGACCTGTTGCTCGATGGCTTCGCAGGCCGCACGCGCGGCGCTCAACGCATCGCGGGTGGCTTGCAGCTGCTCGGGGTCGCTGTCGAGAAACGCGGCATTGAGCTGCTGGGCACCGAGTTGTTCATCGGCAAATGACTGCAGGCCGCTGGCGTTCAGCGCCGCGCGCAGGCTCACCGGGCCGAAGGTGCGCGAGCGCGTGAGGATGCTTTCGCGCAGCAGGCGGATGTTGGTGTCGCAGGTCAGGCCGGTGAGGGCGTTGATGCGCACGGTGGGGTCGTTATCGTCGTCGGCGTCCAGGCGCGGATGCAGCTCGGCCCAGTAGTCACGCAGCAGTGCGTTGATCAACGAGAGGGTTTGCGCCAACCCGGCCACACCCTGGAGGGCAAGGGCACTTTGCAACAGGAAATGGGTGATGCGCAGGTCTTTGCTGCGCTGCAGCAAGTCGAGGCTCTGCTGCTGGATGTCGCGCCATTGCGGTGGCTCAGCGGGCAGGATCGAGTCGCCCATGCTGCGCTCGGGTTGGCCCTTGGCGGCACGCTCTAGTTGAAGAAAGTCCGCGTCATATTCCATGTCTTCGCCACACGGCGAATTCGCGGAAAAGGCGGCGAGCAGCAACGGCACATCCACTGAATTTGATCTCCTTATCAGCCCGTTAGATGGCGGGCAATGCATGCATTAGTTGCGCGAGGAACTTTGCATGTTTTCTCGGTCTTATAAGCAAGATGCCACTAGTGTGCCATCACGCCTATCTGAGAAGTTGTGCATTTTTGGTGTAGTACTTACGCCTTGTCAAGGTAAGCTATTCGCCCTCTGTGACAGATGTGCGGTGCTTAACAACTCTGCGCGACTGGTGGGTCTAACGACATACCGGGACAGGATTTTTGTCATGGAGCCCGGTTAAGATCAGCAATTGTGCGGGTGTTGCAAGGTTTTACGGTGGGTTGCACGACCTTATGGAGAGACTTTCTGGAACTAACGTCCAGGAAGTAGAGCGCGCGCGAAGTATCAGCAAGGAGGCAAGATGTCGCTGTGTTTGACTATCACTAGTTATCACAAGATTACCCCAGGGCAATGCGCCGAAAAGTCCATGGATCAGGGCGTGATGGCTATTGGCCGCAGTTTGGATAATGACTGGGTATTGCCTGACCCTGAGCGCCTCGTCTCCTCGCAACATTGCGTTATTCAGTACAAAGATGGCCGTTATTATTTAACCGATAACAGCACCAACGGTGTGGAGTTGGTGAACGCCGGTATTCGCCTGCGTCGGGGCAACAGCGAGCTCCTGCAAAATGGCGAGTTGATCCGTATCGGTGACTACGAGATCCAGGCGCGTATCGACTTCAACGTGCAGGCCAGCGACAACCAGCCTTTTGCCGCCGATGCCGCGAACAGTTTTGAAGCGCTGATGGGCGCCGTGGCGAGCCAGCCGGTGATCGCGCCGCAGTTCCAGGGCGCCTCGTCGATGGACACCCTGCCGGACCTGTTCGACTTCCTCAGCCCCAGCGCCGTACCGCCGCCGACCGTGGCCGATCATGTGCCCAGCGAGCAGCACGACTTCCGCCCGCCGACCCCTGTAGCCGTGGAAAAGCCCGTGATGTCGGGTGCGGTGATCCCGGATGACTGGGACCTGTTGGCCGACGCGCCCGCGCCCGTCGTTGCGCCGGTTATCCAGCCGCCACCGGTGGCCGATACCGCGCCCCAAGCCGACCTGCTGCAAGCCTTCCTGCGTGGCGCCGGCCTCGACCAGTTGCGCCTGGACACCGCCGATGCCGCTGCCCAGATGGAAAATATCGGCCGCAGCTACCGCCTGATGGTCGAAGGCCTGATCGACGTATTGCGTGCCCGCGCCAGCCTCAAGGGCGAGTTCCGCATGCAGCAGACGATGATCCAGCCCGCCGAAAACAATCCGTTGAAATTCGCCCCGAACGCCGACGAAGCGTTACTGCTGCTGCTTCGCCACGGCAACCAGGCGTTTATGGCGCCGGATGCCGCCGTGCGTGACAGTTTCAACGACCTGCGCGCCCACCAACTGGCGGTGATGGCCGGGGTGGAAGCGGCGATCAAGCACCTGCTCACGCGCTTTGAACCGGCGCAACTGGAAGAGCGCATGGGCAAGCCCGGCGGCTTGTCGAGCCTGTTCAACGGTTCGCGCCAGGCCCAGTACTGGCAGCAGTTCACCGAGCTCTACAGCAATATTTCCCGCGAGGCCCAGGACGATTTCCAGGACCTGTTCGGCCGCGAATTCAGCCGCGCCTACGAAGACCACAGCGCACGACAGCGTCGCTAAAAACCGCACCACATGGATTTAACGGATAGCTAAGTACGTCATTGAGGACGCAGGATGATTCCCAGGTTTTTACTCGCAGTCGCCACCGTGCTGCTGCTGACGGCGTGTGCCAAAGACGCCGTCGCGCCCGCCGCGACCCCTGAGGTTGAAGCGGACACCGCTGCCATCGAGTTGCACTTCCACGCGATCAGCGGGCTCAACCCCGGCGCCAATGGTCAGGCCGCCCCGGTGCGGGTGCGCATCTTCGAACTGAAAAACGCCGCCACCTTCGCCCGCTCCGATTACTTCGCCCTGGCCGACCGCGCCCAATCCACCCTCGGTCTGGATTTGCTCGACCAGGACGAAGTGGTGGTGCAGCCCGGCCAGCAATTGAGCATTCAGCGTGACCTTGACCCGTCCACTCGCCAGATCGGTTTGCTGGTGGGCTACCGAGAACTGGACCGCGCGCAATGGCGCACGGTGATCAACGTGCCCGCGCGCCAATACACCGAATACCAGATCAGCCTCGATGTGCGTGCCGTGCGCGCCGACGTCGTGGTCTCCCCATCCAGCCCAGCCCAATAACAAGCAATCGGAGCCCCCATGTCCTGGAACAATCGCGTGGTCTGGTCGGAAGGCATGTTCATCGGAACGCAGCACTTCCAGCAGCATGACCGTTACCTGGAAAACCTGATCGACGCCCGCAGCCGCCCGTTGTCCGCAGGCAGCTGGGGCTTTTCCGAGTTGCTGATCGACCAGGGCCTGCTGGCCCAGGGCAAGCTCGCCATCGTTTCGGCACGCGGCCTGTTGCCCGATGGCACGCCGTTCAACATCCCCCAGGATGACCTGGCGCCGAGCCCGCTGAATATCGACGACAACCTGCGCGACGGCCTGGTCTACCTGGCCTTGCCGCTCAAGCGTGCCGGCGCCCGCGACACCGTGGATGAGGGCGAAGCCCTGGAAGCCGCGCGTTATGTGAGCCAGGTGCGCGAAGTGCGCGACGACAACGCGCCGTTCGAAAACCGTGCGCCGGTGGCCGTGGGCTCCCGCGCCCTGCGCCTGCTGACCGCACAAGACGGCATCAGCGACTACGCCGCCATCGGTCTGGTGCGCATCAAGGAAAAACGCGCCGACCGCGCCTTGGTGCTCGACGACACTTACATCCCACCGGTGCTCGACGTGGCCGCGAGCAAACCGCTGGCGGCCTTTCGCAGCGAACTGCTGGGCCTGCTGCACCAGCGTGGCGAGGCATTGGCGGGCCGCGTAGTCGCTTCGGGCGCCGGTGGTGCGTCGGAGATTGCCGACTTCATGCTGCTGCAACTGGTCAACCGCGCGCAGCCGCTGATCCAGCATTTCAACCAGTTGAGCCCGCTGCACCCGGAGCGTTTCTTCAGCGAACTGGTGAGCCTGGCCGGCGAGTTCTCGACCTTCTCCACTTCTGGCCGGCGCCCGCAGGAATACCCGCAGTACCAACACGACGACCTGGCCCTGAGCTTCGCTCCGGTGATGCTGGCGTTGCGTGAAGCGCTGTCGATGCTGATCGACAGCAAGGCCACGCCGATCCCGATTGTGGAGAAGGCCTACGGCATCCACGTGGCGATGCTGGCCGACAAAACCCTGCTCGACAGCGCCAGTTTCATCCTGGTGGTGCGCGCCGACGTGCCCGCCGAAACCCTGCGCGCACGTTTCGGCCAGCAAAGCAAAGTCGGCTCGGTGGAGCACATCCGCGACATGGTCAACCTGCAACTGCCGGGCATCAGCCTGCTGCCGTTGCCGGTGGCACCACGGCAGATCCCGTATCACGCCGGTTCCACCTACTACGAGCTGGATCGCGGCAGCGAGCATTGGCAGCAACTGCACAATTCCGGCGGTTTCGCCTTCCATATCGCCGGGCAGTTCCCGGGCTTGAACCTGGCCTTCTGGGCGATCCGAGGATAAACCGCGATGCACCCCAATGATGACGATCGCACCCAGTTCATGCCGCGTCCCGGTGGCCGTGCGCCGGAGCCTGCGCGTGCCGAGCCCGCGCCCTTGTCGGTGCCGGCCGCGCCGATGCTCACCGGCAAAAGCCAGGGCCTCAACCCCCTGGAAAGCGCCGCCGGCCCGTTGCTGGCGCTGCTGACGCGCCTGCGCAATACCATCGCCCACCCGGCGCCGGCCAGCCTGCGCGCGCAATTGCTGGCGTACCTGCGCCAGTTCGAAGAGCGCGCCGAAGCGGCCGGCATCGCCCGCAACGAAGTGCTGCTGGCGCGTTATGCGCTGTGTACTGCCCTTGATGAAGCGGTGTTGAGCACGCCGTGGGGCAGCACCAGTGACTGGGGCAAGCAAAGCCTGTTGATCACCGTGCACAACGAAGCCTGGGGCGGCGAAAAAGTCTTCCAGTTGCTCGACCACTGCCTACAAAGCCCGCGGGAACGCCTGTACCTGCTGGAGTTGCTGTACCTGTGCCTGTGCCTGGGTTTCGAAGGCCGTTACCGCGTGATGAGCGACGGCCGCAGCCAGTTGGAAGCCTTGCGCGAGCGCACGGCGGCGGCGATTCGCAGCGCCCGTGGCGAACACGAGCGCGAACTGTCGCCCCACTGGCGCGGCGTCAGCGTGGCGCGCGACCGCCTGGCGCAATTCATGCCGCCGTGGATCACCGTGGCCATCGGCGTGGCGTTGCTGCTGGCGCTGCTGTTTGGCTTGCGCCTCAAGCTGGCGGCGGATGCCGAGCCGGTGTTCAAGAATATCCATGCCCTGGGCGAGATCCCGGTGCAGGCCATCGACCGCCCCGTGGCGCAGCCGAAAGTCATCGAGCGGCCACGCCTGGCGGGCTTTTTGGTGGACGACATCAGGGCCGGTCGCGTGGCCGTGGAAGATGCGGTGGACCGCTCCGTGGTGACCATTCGCGGTGACGAACTCTTTGCTTCCGCCAGCGCCAGCATTGTCGATGACTACCAGCCGCTGATGCTGCGCATCGCCGATGCCATCCGCAAAGTGAAGGGCCAGGTGCGCGTCACCGGGCACAGCGACAACCGTCCGATTGCCACGCTGCGCTTCCCGTCCAACTGGGCGTTGTCCGAGGCGCGGGCCAAGTCGGTGCTGGACATCTTGGCGGCCAAGACCGGCCAGGGTGAGCGCTTCAGCGCCGAAGGGCGCAGCGACACCGAGCCGGTGGCCACCAACAGCACAGCCGAAGGCCGCGCCCGCAATCGTCGGGTTGAAATCACCGTATTGGCGGAGGGCGTCGAGTGAAGGCGTTGTTCAGTTTCATGATTCGCTGGGTGATCCCGTTGCTGGGGCTGATCGCCCTGAGCCTGATCATCTGGTTTGTCGGGCCGTTGCTCGACGTGTTGGTGCCCGAAGGGCGCCGTTGGGCGCTGATCATCCTGGTGTTCGGCGTGTGGATTGCCTACCGCGTATGGCGCATCGTCCAGGCGCAGCGCCAAGCCGCCGAAGTGATGCGCAGCCTGGCCGCCGAAACCCCGGCTGATCCCAACAGCGTGGCCACTGCCGAAGAACTCAGCACCCTGCGCCAGCGCATGGACGAGGCCCTGGCCCTGCTGAAAAAAGCCAAGCTCGGTGGCGATGAGCGGCGCAACCTCTACGAGCTGCCGTGGTACGTGATCATCGGCCCGCCGGGCTCGGGCAAGACCACGGCGCTGGTCAATTCCGGCCTGCATTTCCCGCTGGCCGCGCAGTTGGGCGCCGGTGCCGTGCGTGGCGTCGGCGGTACACGCAACTGCGACTGGTGGTTTACCGACCAGGCCGTGCTGCTCGACACCGCTGGCCGCTACACCACCCAGGACAGCAACTCCACGGTGGATAAAGCCGCGTGGCTGGGCTTCCTCGACCTGCTGAAAAAGCAGCGTTCGCGCCGGCCCATCGATGGCGCCTTTATCGCCATCAGCCTGTCGGACCTGCTGCTCGGCACCGACGCCGAGCGCGCCGCCCACGCCGCGGCCATCCGCCTGCGCATCCAGGAGCTGTACACCCAGCTGGGCGTACGTTTCCCCATCTACCTGATGCTGACCAAGCTCGACCTGGTGCCGGGCTTCATGGAGTACTTCGACAACCTGAGCAAGGAAGAACGCGCCCAGGTGTGGGGCATGACCTTTGCTCTGGATGACGGCAAACACAGCGACAGCCCGTTGGCCCACCTGCAAAGCGAATTCGCCGGGCTGGAACAGCGCCTCAACGAACGCCTGGTGGAGCGCCTGCAACAGGAGCGCGACCCGGCGCGCCGCGACCTGATCTACGGCTTCCCGCAGCAGTTCGGCGCGTTGAAAGACTGCCTGCAAAGCTTCCTCGACGGCGTGTTCAAACCCAACGCCTTTGAAGAGCGCGTGTTGCTGCGCGGCGTGTATTTCACCAGCGGCACCCAGGAAGGCAGCCCGATTGATCGCCTGATCGGTGCCATGGCGCAGAGCATGAACCTCGACCGCCAGCACCTGGCGCGGCAGAGCGGCACCGGGCGCAGTTACTTCATCGAAAAACTCTTCACCGCCGTGGCGTTTGCCGAGCGCGGGCTGGTGGGTGTGAACCCCAAGGTCGAGCGGCGGCGCAAGTGGATTGCCCGTGGTGTGCTCGCGGCCACCGTGGCGTTGGTCGTGGTGGTCAGCGGCCTGTGGTGGGTGAGTTACCGCGCCAACCAGGCGTATATCACCCAGGTCGATCAGAAGGTTGCGCCGTTGGGCCAGGCTGTGCAGAACCTCAGCCCGGCCCAGCGCGAAGTGCTCGCCGTGCTGCCGCTGCTCAACGCGGTGAGGAACCTCGCCGGGGACTCGCCGAATATGTCCGAAGGCCTGGGCCTGTATCAGGGCGACATGCTTGAAGCCGAGTCGGCCAGCGTCTATCGCAAGCTGTTGATCGCCGTGTTCGCGCCACGCCTGGTGACGCGGATCGAGGAGCAACTGCACGGCGGCGGCAATTCCGACTTCCTCTACGAAGGCCTCAAGGCCTATCTGATGCTCGCCGACAGCGAGCATTACGACCCGGAATTCATCAAGGCCTGGATCGCCCTCGACTGGGACCGCAGCCTGCCCCGCGACCTGCCCGCTGAGCAGCGCCAGGCCCTGGCCGGGCACTTGCAGGCGCTGTTCGAGCGTCATCCGCCGACTGCGCGGCTTGATCCGCGCTTGATCGACGACCTGCGCCGCCAACTGCAACAACTGCCGGTGGCCCAGCGCGTGTACGACCGGGTCAAACGCCAGAAGCTGCCCGAAGGCATCGCCGATTTCCGTCTCAACGAAGCGGCTGGTCGCGATGCGGCGCTGGTGTTCAGCCGTAAAAGTGGCAAGCCGCTGGGCGAGCCGCTGAGTGGCTTCTTCACCGCCAAGGGTTATCGCCAGGCGTTCCTGTTGAGCAGCCTGAACCAGACCGGCACCCTCGCCGAAGAGCAATGGGTGCTGGGCCATGAGCAGGCCGACCAGCAGAACGTGATCAGCCTGGCCGGGGATGTGCGCCGCCTGTACTTCCAGGACTACCAACGGCAGTGGGACGCGCTGCTCGCCGACATCGACTTCGTGCCCATCACCAGCGTGGCCCAGGCGGCCGATGTGCTGCGGGTGATTTCCGGCCCGACCTCGCCGCTGAAAAAACTGCTGGTGGCGGTGGCCAAGGAAACCGATCTGCAAGCCGAAGAACGCCAGTTGGCGGCCAAGGGCGTGCCGGTGGAAGGCGGTGTGGACAAGCTCAAGGAACGCCTGGGCAACCTGCTCGGCCAGGAGCAGCCAAGCGCCAATGCCCCGCAGGCAACGGATGATCCGGTGACGGCGCACTTTGCCGAACTCAACAGCATCGTCAGCAAGAACGATGGCGAACCGGCGGCCATCGACGGCTTGCTGGCCGATATGAACGCGCTGTATGTGCAGGTCAGCGCCATGGTCGGCGCCAGCGGCGATGCGTTGCTCGGTGAGGCGAAGAACCAGGCGGCGGCTGCGGCCACGCGGGTCAGCCTGAATGCCGAACGCCAGCCGCCGCTGGTGCAGGGCATGGTCAAGTCGGTGGTCAATTCCACCACCAACAGCATGATGGGCGGCGTGCGCAACCAACTGAATGCGGCGTGGATGAGCGAAGTGGTCAACGTGTATCGCCAGTCGCTGGCGGGTCGTTACCCGATGTCGCCGGGCAGTGCGCGGGACGCGACGCTGGATGATTTCGGCATGTTCTTCGGCGTGGGCGGGGTGATGGACAACTACTTCCGCAAGTACTTGCAGCCCTACGTGGACACGTCCGCGCAGACCTGGCGCTGGCAGCCGGGCGCGGCGCAGAAACTGGGGATTGCACCGGGTGTGCTGCAAACCTTCCAGCGTGCCGCGACGATTCGTGATGCGTTCTTCCGCGCAGGTGGCACCCAACCCATCGTGCGTTTCGAGCTCAAGCCGGTGTCGATGGACCCGACCATCACCCAGTTCCTGCTCGACCTCGACGGCCAGCAACTGAGCTACGACCACGGCCCCAGTCGCCCCGTCGCCATGCAATGGCCGAACCCCGGCAGCATCGGCGTGGTGCGCCTGTCGATCATGCCGCCTGCCGCCAGCGGCCGTTCCGGAGTGACCCTGGATGGCCCGTGGGCGTGGTTCCGCCTGCTGGAGCAATCGGACCTCAGCGCCGGCAACTCGCCGGACCGCTTCAACCTGCGCCTGCGCGTAGATGGCGCGAGCATCGCCTACGAGCTGCGCGCCAACAGCGCGTTCAACCCGTTCAAGAGCCGCGTGCTCAGCGGCTTCAGCCTGCCGGAGCGGTTATGACCACGGTGGGTTTCTACGGCAAGTTGGCCAGCCGCGGCGACTTTGTCAGCCGCGCCTTGCCCCAGAGTTTTGTCGGCCCGTGGGACAGCTGGCTGGCGGCGGGTTTGCTCGCCAGCCAACAGCGCCTGGGGGGCGATTGGCTCAACGTGTACCTGGTCAGCCCGCTGTGGCGCTTTGTGCTGGCGCCGGGTGTGTGCGGGCCGGATGCGGCGGCGGGTGTGGTGATGCCGAGCATTGATCGGGTCGGGCGCTATTTCCCGTTGGCGGTGGTCACGTTGCTCGACCACGACACCAATCCCGCCTCCCTCGTGGGTGGGCCGGACACCTGGTTTGAACAGGCCGAAGAGCTGCTGCTCAGCACCCTCGACAGCGGCGCGACCTTTGAAGGGTTCAACGCCGGCATCGACGCACTGGGCGTGCCGCTGACCGAGCCGCGTGCGGTGGACAGCCGGTTTGCTGGCCTGCAACGGGTGGCCGCGACCTTGCCCCACGGGCGCATGACCGCGCTCGCCGAACAGGCCTGCGAAGGTGCCAGCCTGTGGTGGGGACGGGGTTCTGAACGGATTGCCCCAGGTTTACTACGGTGCCAGGGTTTGCCTGCCACCGACGATTTTGCGCAGTTTTTGCTCGGACAAGAAGGTGTGGTGTAGATGGGCGCAACGTACAAATCCGCGAGCAAAAGCCATGTGGGCATGGTGCGTCAGGTCAACGAAGACGCCTGTCTGGACCTGCCGGAAAACCGCCTGTGGGTGGTCGCCGACGGCATGGGCGGGCATGCGGCGGGGGATTACGTCAGTAGCTTGATCGTCGACAGCCTGCGCACGGTGCCCCTGGGCCGCTCCCTCGACGAATACGCGGCGGCGCTGCGCAACGACCTGATCCGCATCAACGCTGCCGTGCGTGAAGAAACCGCCAACCGTGGCGTGACCCTGATGGGCAGCACCGTGGTGCTGCTGGCCGCGCGCGGCTTGCGCGGCGTGTGCGTGTGGGCAGGCGACAGCCGCCTGTACCGCCTGCGCGACGGCATGCTGGAGCGCATCTCCCGCGACCACAGCTACGTGCAAGACCTGCAAGACAGCGGCCTGCTCAGCGAAGCCGATGCCCGCGTGCACCCGCGCGCCAATATCGTCACCCGCGCCATCGGCGTCGAAGCGCAGCTGGAGCTGGCGGTGGTTGACCTGCTGATCGCCCCCGGCGACAGCTACCTGCTGTGCAGCGACGGCCTCAACAAGACCGTCGAAGACCACGAAATCCGCGAGGTGCTCAGTCATGACGCGCCGGACGAAATCGTGCGCAGCCTGGTGCACCTGGGGCTTAACCGGGGCGCGCCGGACAACATCACCACGATCGTCGTGAAGGTCTGCCCATGAATATCCTGATCCCTGGCTACGACATCCACGGCGAGATCGGCGAAGGCGCCATGGCCAGCGTGTACCTGGCGACCCAGCGTTCGCTGGAGCGCAAGGTGGCGTTGAAGGTGATGGCGGCGGCGCTGGCGGCCGACCCAACCTTCTGCGAGCGGTTCCTGCGCGAGGGCAAGACCCTGGCGCGCCTGTCGCACCCGCACACGGTGACCATCCATGACATCGGCAACGTCGGTGAGCTGTATTACATGGCCATGGAATACCTGCCCAACGGCACGCTCAAGGAACGCATCGCCGCCGGCATGACCCCGGAACAGGGGGTGACGCTGATCCGCCAGATCGCCTCGGCGCTGGGTTATGCCCACGCGCAAGGCTTGGTGCACCGTGACGTCAAGCCGGCGAACATTCTGTTCCGCGCGGACGGTACGGCGGTGCTGTCGGACTTCGGCATCGCCAAGTCCCTGGACGACCGCACCCAGTTCACCCAGGCCGGTTTTGCCGTGGGCACGCCGAGCTATATGAGCCCGGAACAGGCGCGGGGCCAGGAGATCGATGGCCGCGCCGACCTGTATGCGCTGGGCGTGGTGTTGTATGAAATCCTCGTCGGCAAGCTGCCCTACAGCGGCACCGACGCGCTGTCGACGGCACTGGCGCACCTGACCGAGCCGTTGCCGGAATTGCCGGTGCACCACGGCCGTTATCAGAACGTGCTGCGCAAACTGTTGGCCAAGGACCCCGCCGAGCGTTTCCCGGATGCGGCGGCGCTGTTGCTGGCGCTGGATCAATTGCCGATGGAATCGCCGGAGGCCACCTTGGTGCGGCCGCTGCCGATCCCGATGAGTTTTGATTTAGCGGGGATCACGCCGGAGTCCATCGAGATCCCCACCGACAAACCCCAGCCGCTGCGCCAACCGGTGGTGCCGCCGACCCAGCACAGCGAACAGCGCCGTGGCCCGGTGTTGGCGCTGGCGGCGGTTGCCGTGGCGGTGGCGTTGGCGATTGGCGGCGCGAGTTATTGGTGGTTGAGCGGCAGTGATGCACCGGTGGCTAAACCGCCGATTGCAGCAGTGCCGAGCGTGGCACCGGTAGCGCCCGAAGTGGACGGCGGCCAGCGCCCGCTGCTGATGGCGGGCAAGAAAACCCTGTTCCAACGTGTGCTGAGCAAGCCCGGCGCCAAGCTTTCCAGCGACGCCGGCAGTGCGCCGGGCAAAGCCTTGCCGGCGTTCTCCGTGCTCTACGTGTACCAGCGCAAGGACGTCGACGGCAGCCCATGGGTGCGCGTCGGCGCCGCCACTGATGGCCGCAGTGACGGTTGGTTGCCGGCGGCCCAGGTCAGTGACTGGAAGCAGAGCCTGGTGCTCAAGTTCACCGAGCGCTCGGGCCGGGCGCCGGTGATGTTTCTGCGCCAATCTGCCGAAGTGGAAAAACTCCTGGCAGATCCGGCTGCCGCCAAAGGCGCCTTGGCCAAGGCGCAGAAAAACAGCGACGACAACAGCCTGGTCCTGGCCCTGGAGCCGACTGCCAGCGCCGTGCCGCAGAACCAGTTCTACCTGTTGCCGATCTTCGATTCCAAAGAGAGCTTTGACGAAAACGGCCAGCCGGTGCAGTTGCTCAATGTCGCGTCCATCGACCCGGGCACCCGCGCCGCCAAGCCTGTGGCCAATGCCGATGCGTTCCGCACCGCCGTGGTGTTGGTGGTTGATACCACCGTGTCAATGCAGCCCTATATCGACCAGGTCCGCGACGTGGTGCACGAACTGCAAACGCGCATCGCCGAGCGTGGCGAGTTGGACAGTGTGAGCTTCGGCATGGTCGGTTTCCGTAGCAGCACCAAGAAGACGCCGGGCCTGGAGTACGTGTCCAAAACGCTCATCACCCTGGATCAAGGCCGCGATCCGCAGCGCTTCCTCGACATGGCGCGGCAGGTCAAGGCGTCCACCGTCTCCAGCCATTCCTTCAACGAAGACGCGTTTGCCGGGGTGATGCAGGCCGTGGATGGCATGGATTGGTCCGGTTACGGCGGGCGTATCATCCTGCTGGTCACCGACGCCGGTGCGCTGCGCAAGAACGACCCGTTCGCCGCCACCCAGATGAACGAGGCCGAAGTGCGCCAGGCGGCGTTGGGCAAGCAGATCAAGATCTACGCCCTGCACCTGCGCACCGACGCTGGCAAGGCCACCCACGCCGGTGCCGAGAGCCAATACCGCATCCTCACCGCCGACGCCAACCCGCAGATCGGCGACCTCTACACGGCGGTGCCGGGCGGCGATGTGCGCAAGTTGGGCGAGCGTGTGGATGAGATCGGCACGGTGTTCGCCAACCTCGTGCACCAGGTGCGCAGCAACACGCCACAGCCGTCGCCATTGCTGGGCAGCGCGCCGAGCCTGGCGGACAAATCCGCCGCCGTCGGCTATGCCATGCACATGGATTTCCTCGGGCAAAAAACCGCGAGCCAGGCGCCGCAACTGGTCAGCGCCTGGACCGCCGACCGCGACCTGACCAACCCGGCGCTGCCGGCGTTCCAGGTGTGCGTGATGCTGACCAAGTTGCAGCTCAACGACTTGCAGCAGTCGCTGAAACTGATCGTCGACGCGGCGCGCAAAACCCAGTCCTCGCCGAAGGATTTCTTCCAGGAAATCGCCAGCGCCTCGGCCTACATGAGCCGCGACCCGCAAGCCCTGCGCAAGGGCGGCAACCTGGCGGATGGCGGCCTGCTTGGCGAGTACCTGGAAGGCCTGCCGTACCGCAGCAAGTCGCTGAACATGACCCAGGACTTGTGGCTGTCGTTGAGCGTGGCCGAGCAGGAAGACTTTATCGATGAGCTGGATTCGAAAATCCGCCTCTTTGAGACCTTCCACAATGACCTGGCCAACTGGGTGCGTTTCGGCGACGCCGAGCCGGGTGACGCGTTGTACCGCGTGCCGCTGTCGACGTTGCCGTGATGCTGGACCTGAGCGCGGTGCACAAGAGCCGGGGCGTCGGTAGCCAGCGCTATAGCCTGGTGATTCCGGCGCTGCACCTGCGTGCGGGTGAGCAAGTGGCGATTGTCGGGCCGAGCGGCTGCGGCAAGAGCACCTTGCTGGATGTGCTCGCGCTGGTGTTGGCGCCGGATCAGGTGGGGCGGTTTGAATTCCATCAGCAGGACATTGCCGGGCTATGGCGCGCGGATCAGCAGTCCAGCCTGGCCGCGTTACGTAGCCGGCACCTGGGGTATGTGCTGCAAACCGGTGGCCTGCTGGGCTTTTTGGATGTGCGCGGGAATATCGCCCTGTCCCGGCAACTGCTGGGTTTGCCGGATGACGGCAGCGTGGCGCGCCTGGCGGAGCAACTGGAAATCAGCGACCAGTTGGCGAAGAAACCCGCCGCGTTGTCGGTGGGCCAGCGCCAGCGCGTGAGTTGCGCGCGCGCCCTGGCCCACGCGCCGCAATTGGTGTTGGCGGATGAACCCACCGCGTCCCTTGATCCGTTGAATGCAGAACGCGTGATGCAGGCGCTGTTGGCCCAGGCCCGCGAACACCGCGCTGCCTGTGTGATCGCCACCCATGACGAGCCGCTGGCCCGCGCCAGTGGCTTGCAGGTACGGCGCATCAGTTGCCGCCGCGATGCCGACGGCGGCGTCACCGCCACCCTCGGGGAGGTGTGCTGATGCGCAGCGGTCTGGTGGCGTCCCTGGCCTGGCAGGACTACCGCAACGACGCGTGGCTGTCGGCGTGTTCAGTGCTGGCGCTGGTGGCGGTGATCGCGCCGTTGCTGGTGTTGTTCGGCCTGAAATTTGGACTGGTTAGCAGTTTGACCGAACGTTTGGAAAACGACCCCGCCACCCGTGAAATTATTCCGCTGGGCGGTGGTCGATTCAGCAGCGCATTTATCGAGCAGTTGGGCGAGCGCAATGATGTGGCGTTCGCGGTCCCGCGCACGCGGCAGATTGCGGCGACGGCGCAGGTGGGGGCGTTGACGTTGGAGATGCTGCCGACGGCGTCGGGTGATCCGCTATTGAGTGGTCTGCCGATGCCCAAGGGTCTCGACCAGATCGTGCTCAGCCACACCGCTGCCGAAAAGCTTGCGGCGCGGCCCGGGGATTGGCTGGAAACCCGTTTTGCGCGCCAAGTGGCAGGGCGTGTCGAGGCCCAGTCCACGCGCTTGCAAGTGTTGGCTGTGTTGCCGCTGGCAGCCTTTGCCCGGGACGGTTTGTTTGCCGGCTTGGGCCTGCTGGAAGCGGCGGAAGATTATCGCGACGGCCGTGCAGTGCCGGCGCTGGGTTGGACCGGTGAGGCGGTCGCTGTGGGTGAGCAGCGGATCTATCCGGCGTTTCGCTTGTACGCCCGCAGCCTCACCGATGTTGAAACACTGCGAGTGTTTTTCGCCGGGCAGAACCTGTTGGTGTCGACCCAGGCGCACACCATCGCCCAGGTGCAGTCGTTGAGCCGCAACCTGTCGATCGTGTTCTGGGTGATCTGCGGGTTGGCGTTGGCGGGGGCGTTTGCGGCGATCTTCGCCGGGGCGCTGGCCGCCGTGGCGCGCAAGCGCCGGGAATTGTCGGTATTGCGCCTGTTGGGGTTTTCCACCGGCGCGCTGTTGGTGTTTGTGGTGCTGCAAGCGCTGTACAGCGCAGGGCTTGCCGCCGTGCTCAGTGCCGGGCTGTATGGCCTGGCCGAGGCGGGTTTGAATCAACTTTTCGTGCAGGTGCCGGGCGAGTACGCCAGCCACCTGTTGGCGCGTCATTACGGCCTGGCCCTGGTTGCAGTCATGGGCGTCAGCGCCGTGGCAGCGCTGTGTGGTGGGTGGCGAGTGGCGCGGATCCAGGCTTCTGAAGGAATCAGAGATGTATAAGTTACTGGGCGCCGCCGTGGCGCTGAGCTTGGCCTCGATGGCTTGGGCGGATGAAGCGAGCGATAAACTCGATAATCCAAAACCCTTGGAAGGCGACGTCAGCCTGCCGTTGCCGTGCGACGGCAACATGGTGTTCCGCTACGCCTACGTGCTGGCCCAAGGCACGCTGGATGATCGTGAGATCAGCCTCGGATACCCCTTCGCCGAGGGCGAGGCGGGTTATCAACAGTCGTTTATTTCCGGCTACCGCCGCGACTTTATCAACGGCCAGTTCACCCTCAAGGATCTGCCCAAGGCGTGGAGCAAGGCCATCACGCCCTTGATGCCGAAGACCGACGCCAAGACCCCGCTCAAGCCGATGCTGTACTTCATCGGCAAGTACGAAGTGACCGCCCGCCAGTACGCTCAGGTCATGGCCCAGGCGCAATCCTTGGCCAGCGGCGAACCGGCGCCGGCCTGCGATGTTCCCAGTGGCATGGCCGGGCGTTTGCCCAAGGTGAAGTTGTCGCGCTTTGAAGCGGAGCGCTTCTCGGCGGTGTACAGCGCGTGGCTGCTGAAATACCACCGTGACTTGCTGCCGGTGAGTGGGCGCGGTTCGTCGGCGGAGGATGGCGGCGTCGGTTTTGTGCGTTTGCCCACCGAAGTCGAATGGGAATTCGCCGCGCGTGGCGGCCAGGCGGTGAGCCGTCAGGATCTGGAAGGGCGCTTGTTCCCGCGCCGCGCCGAAGGCAGTGACAGCGACGGCCCGCTGGGCGATTACGCGGTGTTCAACCAGGTCGCTGGTGGCACCGGCCAGGCCGCGCGCCTGATGCCCATCGGGACGAAATTGCCCAACCCCATCGGGATGTTCGACGTGATCGGCAACGCCGCGGAGATGGTTCAGGAATCCTTCCAACTGGTGCACGCCGGACGTCGCCAGGGCACCTATGGCGGCTTTGTGGTCAAGGGCGGCAACTACCTCGAAGGCGAGGGCACGCTGTTTACCGGCATGCGCCGCGAGTACCCATTGTTTGGCGCCGACGGCACCGAGCAAAGCAACGAGACCACCGGTTTTCGCGTGGCGATTGGCGCGTTGTCGGCGCCGCGTTCGCGCTACAAGGAACTGTTTGCGCAGTGGCAGAAAGAAGGCCGCCTGGCCGCGCTGACCGACGCCATCGACGACGCCCAGGACCCGACCAAGCGCCTGGACAGCATCATCGCCGCCAGCGCCGATCCCAAGCTGCAAGCCGAGCTGGGGTTGGTCAACGAAGAGCTCAAGCGCAACGTCTCGCTGATCGCCCAGCAACGCGAAGAAGCGGCGGGCAACCTGATCCAGTCGGCGGCGTTGGTGGCCGAAACCATCGGCAACTACAACATCCGCCTGGCCAATTTGCAGAAGAGTCGCCAGCAGGCCGTGGACAACAAGGACGAAGCCAGCGCGCAGCTGTTTGCGATGGCCATTGCCAACGGTCGCAGCGCCCTCGATGGCGCGGTAGCGATCTACATCGACAACCTGGCCACCGGCACGCGCTACACCGATGCGGTGATCCAGGCGCAGTTTCAACGAATCAAGGAAGAGTTGGATCGCAAGCCGGTGCTCGGCAAGAGCCTGGTGACGCGCGCGACACTGTTCGTCCGCCATGTCGGCAACTACCGCAAGCAACAGCGGGCCGACCCGGCGACGATCTTGAAGGAATTGCTCGCAGCGAGCGGTCAGCGATGAGCGCTGGCTGTATGGCGAGCTTGGAAGGGACTCAGGCGGCGTTGGGCCGTGCTGGGCAAGTCAAACTAAAAGAGAACACACCTATGCTTTTTTCCCGTAAGGCGGTTTCCAAGCGTCACTTGTTGTTGATCGCGGCCGGCTTCAGCACCGTGCTGACCGGTTGCGCCACGTCGCCGGCGTCCAAGGTCGCGTCGAGCACCAAGGTCGAGTACTACCCGAACTGCTACGAGCCGGTGCAGCACCTGCGCAGCACTGATTCGGACATGACCAAGTCGGTGGTCACCGGTGCCGCCCTCGGCGCAGCCGGTGGTGCACTGCTGGGCGCCCTGACCGGCGACTCCGACAAGCGCGGCCGCAACGCGGCGATCGGCGCAGCGGGCGGCGCCCTGGCGGGTGGCGCGGCGGGTTACTACACCGAGCGTCAGAAGCAGATCAGCGACGACAACCAGCGCATTGCGTCCTACGCCACCGACGTCAACAAAAGCGCGTCCGACATCGACCGCAGCACCGCCTATGCCAAGGCGTCGCAGCAGTGCTACCAGAGCGCGTTCACCAAGCTGGTCAATGACCGCAAGGCCAAGACCGTCAACGACACCGAAGGCCGCAAGCGCCTGGCAGAAATCGTCGCGGGCCTGAAGGAATCCAACGACCTGATCGTTGCGGTCAACGGCAAGGCCGCCGAGGACCTGAACAACTACAACCAGGCGTACGAAAAAGACCTGCAACAGGTCAGCGTGCAACGTGCTGATGTGGTCACCGTGGCCACGGCCGACACCGCAGCGGTGGTCCCGCCGGCGGGCAAAGCCAATAAAGGCAACAAAGTGGTCAAGCCACCGAAAAAGCCACCACTGCCAGTGGTGCCGCGTGAAGCCGTCGATACCGAGAAGAGCTTCCAGACCGTGAAAGTCAGCCAGGCTGAAAGCAAGAAGGTCACCAGCGCCGGTAAAGCGCAGATCGAAGGCACTTGCCGCGATCCGAACCTGACCGACTGGGCGCCGGTGCCTTGCCCTAACGTTTAAGTAACATGCTGCTATAAGCGTCAAACGCCAGCCGATCTTCCGCTAATGCGCCAGATCGGTGGCGTTCTTTTTGCAAATCGTTACACTGCTGCGGCCACTCAATAATTACCCGAGGCCGTGTGCATGAAATTTCGTCTTCTCCTGTGGGTGCTGGGCCTGATGATGGGCAAAGCCAGCCGCACCAACCCTGCCTTCCAGCAACAGCTGGGCGATAAAGACCTGGCCTTCCAGTTGCAGACCCTCGACGGCAAGGTTGCCCGTCACTTCATCGTCAAAGACCAGCGCATTATCAGCCGTTCGGGTGTTCACCCGGAGCCGGCGTTTGCGATTGCGTTCAAGGATGCCGCCTATGGCTTCGCCACGATGCAGGCGAAGAACAAGCAACTGGCGTTCATGACGGGAATTCAGGACAAGTCGATCCAGATCAAGGGCAACCCGGCGCTGGTGATCTGGTTCCAGGGGTTGACCAAGTATTTGAAGCCGAAGAAAAAGAAGAAAGCTTGAGGCTGGCTTTTGTGGCGAGGGAGCTTGCTCCCGCTGGAGTGCGAAGCGCTCCCAGGATTTTGGGGCCGCTACGCAGCCCAGCGGGAGCAAGCTCCCTCGCCACAGTGTTTAGGCTTGGCTGAACTGGGAGGCCAGTTCGCGCAACAGCACCTCGGCATCCAGCACCTTGCCCACCACTTCCTCCGCCTTGTCCCGGGTCAAGCCCAGGCGCTCAAGCAGTTCATCGGGAATGGCTTCGTCCGGCCCGGAACCGATGCCACGGCTGCGCAGCAAGCGCACGGCCAGACACACCAGATTCGGATACTCAGCGTACTGCCCGTCATAGGTCGGGTCGTGCTGGAAGCGCAGGGCCGTGGACAACTCGTCCGGCATGTCCCAGTAACGCATCAGCCAGGCGCCGATTTGCTCACGGCTGATCCCTAACAAATGCTGTTCCACATAGCTGTGGCACAGGTGCGGGTTGACCTCCAGGTGACGGCAGATCAGCGAGAAGTGCGGCGGGAACACGTGGGCCAGCAGCAGGTAGCCAAAGTTGTGCAGCAGGCCGGCGAGGTAGGTCAGGCCGGCTTCCGGGCGCTGGGCGCGGGGCATGGCGCGGGTCAGGCCTTCGATCACGGCGGCGGTGTAGATCGACTGGTGCCAGTACGGCGTGGACTGGTGCGGGTGGTCCTTGGGCAGGCTCAGGGTCTTGCCCAGGGCCAGGCCCAGCGCGAGGTTGATCACCAGGTCAAAACCCAGCACGCGGACGATGGCGTCTTCCACTGAACGAATCTTGCCCGGCGAGGCGTAGTACGGCGACGCGGCCCAGCTCACCACTTGGGCGGCGAGGGCGGGGTCGGTCTCCACCACACCAGTGATGTCATCGATGGTGGCGTTGGGGTCGACGCGCAGCTTGATGATCTTCTGCGCGGTGTCGGCCAGCGGCGGAATCTCGATGGTCGCTTCCAGGCGCTGCTGGATGCGGCGGGCGGTGAACGCCTGCATCGCCTGGGTGATTTCCTCACGGTCATCATTGGGGCGGTCGAGGTTCGGGCGGATGTTGCTCAGGGGCTCGCCGAACTGGGCGGCGCTGGCCTTGGTGAGCATGCTTTTGAAGTGCTCGCTGGCGATCTCCAGCAGCAACCCGGCTTCCCCCGAATGCACCAGCAGGCTCGATTCGTTGAGCAGGCTGCCTTCGTACAGGCACGGCGAGCTGGTCAGTGCCGGCAAGCCCGGCAGCAGGGCCAGGTCGTGCTTGCCCAGCATGCGCTCGACGCGCTCTGGCGACACGGCTGTAAGACGGCGCCCGGTGAGTTCGGCGAGGCGGTTGAGGTCGAGCAGTTGGTTCTGCGGGAACAGCACCATCAGAGCGCCCACCGCATCTTCCAGCAACACCGCTTGAACCTTTCGTGCAGGGTTCAAGCCCGGGTGTTCGGTGACTTCCGTGTAGGGGATGGCGAGCTTTGCGAGCAGAGCCTGAATGACCGGCGGGGCGGTCAGTGGGGCTGTGGCGAGGGCAACTTCTGACATGGCCTGATCCAATTTCTTACAGTCAACGGAGTATAACCAGCTTGGTACATCTGTTGGTCGTATAAGTGAGTCAGGCGTCACACTTGGCCGTATTGCTGCCCATGTCGGAGCCAGCGGTCCAACAGTGGGCTGACATGTGCCGGCCAGCGCTCCAGCAAGGCTTGCGCGGCATCGCGCACGGCGGGCAACAGGTCGGCGTCGCGCATCAGGTCGGCGACCTTGAATTGCAGCAAGCCGGTCTGGCGCGTGCCGAGCATTTCGCCGGGGCCGCGCAGTTCGAGGTCTTTTTCGGCGATGACAAAACCGTCGTTGGTTTCGCGCATGATGCCCAGGCGCTGGCGACCGATTTGTGACAGCGGCGGGTGGTAGAGCAGCACGCAATGGCTGGCGGCGCTGCCCCGGCCAACGCGGCCGCGCAATTGGTGGAGTTGGGCGAGGCCCAGGCGCTCGGGGTTTTCGATGATCATCAGGCTGGCGTTGGGCACGTCCACACCGACCTCGATCACCGTGGTGGCCACCAGCAGTTGCAGGTTGCCGGCCTTGAAATCGGCCATCACCGCGGCTTTTTCGGCGGGTTTCATGCGGCCGTGGATCAGCCCGACCTTGAGTTCGCCAAGGGCGCTGGTGAGGTCTTCATAGGTGGTTTCGGCGGCCTGGCAGGTCAGCTCTTCGGACTCTTCGATCAGCGTGCACACCCAGTACGCCTGGCGGCCTTCGGCACAGGCGCCGCGGACGCGTTCGATCACTTCGACGCGGCGGGTGTCGGTGACCAGCACGGTGTTGACTGGGGTCCGGCCGGGGGGCAGTTCGTCGAGGATCGAGGTGTCGAGGTCGGCGTAGGCGCTCATCGCCAAGGTGCGTGGGATCGGTGTGGCGGTCATGATCAACTGGTGCGGGTTCATGCGCCCGCCCACGCCTTTCTGGCGCAGGGCCAGGCGTTGTTGCACGCCGAAGCGGTGCTGTTCGTCGATGATCACCAGGGCCAGGTTCTTGAACTTTACTTCGTCCTGGAACAGCGCGTGGGTGCCCACCACCATCGGTGCGCCGCTGGCGATTTGCTCCAGTGCCGCTGCGCGGTTCTTGCCCTTGAGCTTGCCGGCCAGCCACGCCACTTCCAGGCCCAGAGGTTCGAGCCAGCGCTTGAAGGTGATGAAGTGTTGCTCGGCGAGGATCTCGGTGGGTGCCATCAGTGCCACCTGGTAGCCGGCTTCCAGGGCTTGCAGGGCGGCGAGGGCGGCGACCACGGTCTTGCCGGCGCCCACATCGCCCTGGATCAGGCGCAGCATGGGTTCTTTCTGGCTGAGGTCGTAGGCGATTTCATTACCGACGCGCTGCTGCGCACCGGTCGGCTCAAAGCCGAGGTTGGCCAGGTATTGCGCAGGCAGCTTTGTGGCCTTGGGCATTGCGGGCGCACGCAGGGAACGCATGCTTTCGCGCAGGCGTTGCTGGGACAGTTGGTGCGTCAGCAGTTCTTCAAAGGCCAGGCGGTGCTGGGCCCAGTGGTGACCGAGGGCCAGTTCGTCCACATCGGCGTCGGCCGGCGGGTGATGCAGATAGCGGATCGCATCGTCCAGCGGCGCCAGTTGATAGTCGCGGGCCAGCTCCAGCGGCAGCCAGTCGGGCAGGCTTTTTGGGCCGAGCATCGTCAGGGTCTGCGTGCACAGTTGGCGCAGGCGCTGTTGGGTCAGGCCTTCGGTGAGCGGGTAGATCGGGGTGAGCGTGGTGTCCACCGGTGGCGGTTCGTCGCCGGTGATGGCGCGGTATTCCGGGTGGTAGATCTCCAGGCCCGAAGCACCGGGGCGCGCTTCGCCGTAGCAACGCACGCGGGTGCCGCGCTTGAGGCCTTCCTTCTGCGCATTGCTGAAATGGTAGAAGCGCAGGCTCAGGCCGCCGGTGCCGTCTTGCAGGCGCACCACCAGGCTGCGGCGCTTGCCCATCACCACGTCGGCGCCGCTGACGGTGCCTTCGACCACCGCATCCTGCCCAGGGCGCAAATGGCCGATGGGCACCACGCGGGTGCGATCCTGATAGCGCAGGGGCAGGTGAAACAGCACGTCCTGGAGATTTTCCAGGCCGACCTTGGCCAACTTCTCGGCCATGGCTTCACCGACACCCTTGAGTGCCGTCACCGATACCTGCGACAGCTCAGTCATACGCGGGCTTAGCTCGCAACGGGCGGCTTGGCCACCGAGCACAGGCGGATCGAGTCGGCGAGGATGTCAATGGCTTTGGGCCGTGGGAAGCTGGCGCGCCAGGCGATGGCCACGGTGCGGAACGGCACCGGTGGCGTCAGCGGGCGCACTTCGATCACGCCGGGGGCGTAGTGATGGCTGTCAACTGCCGACAACGGCAGGATCGAGATGCCCAGGCCGGAGGCGACCATATGGCGGATGGTTTCCAGGGAGCTGGATTCCACCGTGGTGTGCTTGGCGCCGTCGTTGCCCTTGGTCAGGGTCGGGCAGGCTTCCAGTACCTGGTCGCGGAAGCAGTGGCCTTCGCCGAGTAGCAGCAGGCTCTTGTCGTTGAGCAGGGCGGCGTCGATGGTGTCTTTTTTGGTCCACGGGTGGTCGGCCGGCATCAACACCTGGAACGGCTCGTCGTAGAGCGGCAGGGTCAGCACGTCAGCCTCGTGGAACGGCAGGGCGATGATGATCGCGTCCAGCTCGCCGTTGCGCAGTTTGTCGCGCAGCACATGGGTGAAGTTTTCTTCGATATACAGCGGCATCTGCGGCGCGACGCGGTGCAGTTGCGGGATCAGGTGCGGGAACAGATACGGGCCGACGGTGTAGATGGCGCCGACTTTCAGCGGTGCGGTCAGCTGGTTCTTACCGGCCTGGGCCAGCTCGCGAATGCTTTGCGCTTGCTCCAGCACCTTCTGGGCCTGGGCAACAATGCCTTCGCCCACGGGGGTGAGGCGCACGGCGCTTTTGCTGCGCTCGAAAATCAGCACACCGAGTTCGTCTTCAAGCTTTTTCACACCCACCGACAGCGTCGGCTGGCTGACGTGGCAACGCTCGGCCGCGTGGCCGAAGTGCTGTTCTTGGGCGAGGGTCACGATGTAGCGTAATTCTGTAAGAGTCATAGCGAGCGTCCATGAGGTTGCGGGCCAAGCATAACGGCTGCAATCGATAGACGCACGTTATCAGAAGTTTGCTGGGGATTGAGCGGGGAATGCCGGGGATTTTGTGGGAAAGGGACTTTATGCGGCGATGAAATCAAATGTGGGAGGGGTTTGCCCCCTCCCACATTGTCTTGCTTCTGCTGAATTAGCGGCGTCTCTCGATGTTGTACACGAACGGTGCAACGATCTCGATGCTGCCACCCTTGAGCATGTCGGACGGCGGCTTGGGCAGTGGCTGGGCACGACGGATCATGTCCAGGGTGGCACGGTCCAGGTCGGCGTTGCCGGAGCGGCCCACCAACTCGTAGGACAGCACATTGCCTTCACCATCGACCACGAAGCGCAGGCGGTTCAGGCCTTCCTTGCCACGGGCCTGGGCGCCGGGCGGGTACTTCTTGTACTTCTGCAAGTGCGCCAGCAGGGTGCCTTCCCAGGAGGCCTTGGCCGCCACCTGTTGGGGCGATGGGCCAGGTACGGGCTGGGCCGATTTTTCCGCAGGTACGTTGGTCGGTGGCGCGTCGCTCGGCGGCTCTTCGGAAGGTTTCTCCTTGGGCGGCTCGACCTTTTTCTCCACCGGCTTGGGCGGCTGTGGTTTCGGTTTGGGCTTGACCGGCTTGGGCACCTGGATCGTCGGCTTGGGTGCTTCGGCCAGTTTCGGCAATGGCAGTTCTTCTACCGGCGTCGGCGGTTGCGGCGGCGTGATCACCTTCGGCGGGGCCGGAGGTGGCGGCGCGGGCATCGGTGCCAGGTCGATGACCATGGCAGCCGGCGGCAACTGCACCGTGTGCGGCGCGGACCATTGAAGCGCGATGATAATCGCGACGGCATGCACGCCCAGCACGACAGCGAGGCTTGTGCCATAACGCGTCAGTTTGTGGCGCGTCGTGATCATTTCTTGGCTGCCGTCTCAAGTCCGACCAGGCCTACCTTGAGGTAGCCGGCTGCCCGCAGGGCATCCATCACGCTCATTAAGTCGCCGTAGTCCACGCCCTTGTCGGCCTGGAAGAAGATCGTCGTGTCTTTCTTGCCTTGGGTCTTGGCGTCGAGCACCTGGCCGAGGGTTTCGGATTTGACTTCTTCTTCGCCCAGGAACAGACGCTGGTCCGCCTTGACGCTGAGGAACACCGGTTTCTCTGGCCGCGGCGCCGGCTTGGCGCTGGAGGCGGGCAGGTCGACCTTGATATCCACGGTTGCCAGCGGTGCGGCCACCATGAAGATGATCAGCAGCACCAGCATCACGTCGATAAACGGCGTGACGTTGATTTCGTGGTTCTCGACGAGTTCGTCGTCGCCTTGATTCAAATGCAGGCCCATGGCCGATTACCCCACTTTCACCATGTGCGGTTGCGAGCTGCGCTCGGTAGGCAGGTGATCGAGGTCGCGGCTGACCAGCAGCAGGACTTCTGCCGACGCGTCCGATACCTGGGCCTTGTAGCCGGCAATCGAACGGGCGAAGACGTTGTAGATCACTACCGCAGGAATCGCAGCAACCAGGCCCAGGGCAGTAGCCAGCAGGGCTTCGGCGATGCCTGGGGCAACGACGGCGAGGTTGGTGGTCTGGGTTTTGGCGATGCCGATGAAGCTGTTCATGATGCCCCACACGGTGCCGAACAGGCCGACGAACGGTGCGGTGGAACCGATGGTTGCCAGCACGCCGGTGCCGCTGCTCATGTTGCGGCCACAGGCAGCAACCAGGCGCTCAAGACGGAACGCCACACGCTCCTTGATGCCTTCTTTTTCGCGGGTGTTGGCCGACAGGCGCATTTCTTCCAGCGCGTCGTGCACCAGGGTATTGGCCAGGGTGCCCTTCTTGGTCGCGCTTTCGCTGGCTTCCTTGAGGGTGGTGGCTTTTTTCAGGTGGACGATTTCAGTGCGCAGGCGACGCTTGGCGCCCAGCAGCTCGAAGCCCTTGGCGATCCAGATGGTCCAGGTAATGATCGAGGCGATGGCCAGGCCGATCATCACGGCCTTCACGACGACGTCAGCATTCTGGTACATGCCCCAAGGCGACAGGTCATGGGCCATGCCCAGGGTGTTGTCTTCTTCCAGGACGACGCCGGTTTCGTCAGCGGCTGCCGGGTCTGCGGCCAGGGCCGGATCGGTGGCGGCTGGTGCAGCTGCTGGAGCGGCTGCCGGAGCAGCGGCAGGTGCTGCAGTGTTGTGTTCGGCAGCGGCAGGGGTTGCCGGGGCGGTGGCGTCGGCGAAGGCTGCGGTCGGAGCCAGCAGGACGCTGAACAACAGCGCGGCAATCGCGCGCCAGGCGCGGGACGTGGTTGGCGAAGCGGGGGTTGTATTACGTGTCATGCTGGCCGGACCTGAGAAGAAAAAATGGGTGATCGTCCATCAAGACCCAGGGGCCGAGGACAAATGGGGGCTTATTATTGCAAGTAATTCTTGTTAACAGAAGTAATACAGTAACTTTATTTGTCCTTTTTCTGGCCGCTGGTCAGCTGTGAAGGCTAATCTAGACCTTTGAGAACGGAGTTTTGTGATGTCTGCGCCTTCTGTTGTGATTGCCGGTTGCGGCGATGTGGGTAGTCGGCTGGCTAGCCAATTGCTGGCCTCGGAATGGGAGGTCCATGGCCTGCGTCGCGATGTTTCGCGCCTGCCCGACGGGGTGATCGGCATTACCGGTGACCTGTTCAACAAGGACTGCCCGGATACCTGGCCGATTGGCGGAGTGGATTACCTGGTGTATTGCGCTGCCGCGACGGACCACGACGAGGCCGGGTATCGCGCGGCTTACGTGCAGGGCTTGAAGCATGTGCTGGAGTGGTTGGACGACTACGGGCAGGCGCCGAAACACCTGCTGTTTGTCTCCAGCAGCAGCGTGTACGGGCAGCAGAACGGTGAGTGGGTTGATGAATCGTCCGACACCCAGGCGCAGGGCTATTCCGGGCAAGTGATGCTGGAAGCCGAGCAAGTGGCGCTCGATAGCGGCATCCCGGCGAGCATCGTGCGCTTGACCGGCATCTACGGCCCGGGCCGTGAATGGTTGCTGACCCAGGTGCGCCAAGGCTACCGCGTATCGATCGACCCACCTTTATATGGCAACCGCATTCATGCGGACGACGCGGCGGGCTTGCTGGCCTTTTTGTTGCGGCATGTGGAGCAGGGCGGCCAGTTGGACAAGGTCTATATCGGCGTTGACGATGCACCGGCGCCGTTGGCGGAGGTGGTGGGTTGGTTGCGTGAGTATCTGGGCGTGACGGAATGGGCGGATGACGCCAGTGTGAGGCGTGCGGGGAGTAAGCAGTGCAGTAATGCGCGGGTGAAGGCTCTGGGCTGGAAACCAACTTACCCGAGCTATCGTGAAGGTTATGCGGCCATCCTAAAGGGCTGAAACGCGGTCAAAAATGTGGGAGCGGGCTTGCTCGCGAATGCGGTGGATCAGTCGACATCTTCAGTGACTGGCACTCCGCATTCGCGAGCAAGCCCGCTCCCACATTTAGATCTGTGTTTGGCCGCCTATTGTTTTTCCAGCAACCATTGGCGCGGGCCGGGCGTGAACTGGGGTACTTCATCGGCCTGTGCCGTATTCAACGCCTGGAAAATTCCCATCCGCTTACCTTTGCGCACGAAGATCCATGTGTCGCTAGCGCCATCGCCGCTCAGGACCAGGGTCTCATTGCCAGAGCCCTGGGATCGGCAGTCACCGTCCAGGCACAGTGTGTACCTGTCTGCTTTCCCAAGCCCTGAAACACGACCCCCGGCGGTGAACATCGCCGTCGTGCCTTTCCCCGGGCCCTCGACGATACTCCACTCTCCCGCCATATAGGCTGCATTGAGGGCGTTCACGAAGGTGTTGACCCAGTTGCCCCCTGTTTTAACCATTTCGGGTGGGCGATTGAACGCATGCTGCGATGTGTGCTGGCTGGCCTCTTGGGTCAGCTGCTTGCCGTCCAGTCGCAGTTCGTCGGTATGACCATCGCCGTAGTCCACAGTCCACGTGTCAGCAGCTTTTCTCAGCAGTTGGCCCTCAGCCATCTCAAAGCCGTTACGCACTTGTGCCTTGCCCATCCGAGTGTCGATGTGCCATTCCAGGGGTGTGCCGTGGATGTTCAATGGTTGGCCCAGCGAGGTGGCGTCAATGATCGGCTGGTTGATCCATATCCCGTCGATATCCGTTTCTGGCGGTGTATGCACACAGCCACCCAGCAGCAAAAGGCCGATGGTCAGTAATGCGCGCATGGGGCAATCCTCTGGTGGGCTAACCAGGGCGCAGACTAAAGAAAAAGGAGCCCGCGGGCTCCTTTGTTCTGTATCACTGTCTTTCCAGCAGCCACTGCCGAGGCCCCGGGGTAAATGAAGGCACTTCATCCGCCTGCGCGGTATTCACCGCCTGGAAGATCTCCAGCTGCCCACCCTTGCGCACAAAAATCCACGGATTGCCCTGGCCATTCAGTTGCAACCAGATGCTGTCATAGCCGCCGCTCATGGAGGCGCAATCACCCGCCAGGCAGAGCGAGTACTGATCAGCGTTGGGCAGGCCGACGACCTTGCCGTTGGCCTGGAACTGCACGATGGCGCCGTTGCCGAAGCCGTCGGTAATCTTCCAGTCGCCACCCAGGTATGCCGCGTACAGCGCCCGTTCGAAGTTGGCGCCCAGTGGCGCACCTTCCGGGGCTGGCTCTGCGGGGCGGGCGAACAGCTGTTCAGGCTCATTGTCGTTGGCCGCTTGCAGCAGTTGTTTGCCTTTGCGCTTGAGTTCGGTGGCGGAGCTGCCGTAGAAATCCACACTCCAGGCGCCTGATTGCTCGCCGAGCAACTTGCCTTCCGCTACTTCAAAACCGTTGTAGTAGCGCGCCTGCGCCGCCTTGGTGTTGACCTGCCATTCGAGGTTCGGGCCAAAGCTTTGCAGGGCTTCGCGCAAAGGGCCGCCCTTGGCTGCCGCATCGATGGCGACCTGGTTGATCCAGGTGCCGCTCACATCCAGGTCGGCGGGGTTGCTGGCGCAGCCGCTGAGCAGCAGGGTGAGCAATGATGAGGCTACAAGCGCTTTGCGCATTACGAAATCCTTCTGAAACAAAGTCGGCGCAGCCGGTGGAGGCTGCGCCGGGTGTTTTACTCGATGACCAGAATCGCGTCCATCTCAACCTGCGCGCCCTTTGGCAGAGCGGCTACGCCAATGGCGGCGCGGGCTGGGTAAGGTTGTTCGAAGTACTTGCCCATGATCTCGTTGACCTTGGCGAAGTGGCTCAGGTCGGTGAGGAAGATGTTCAGCTTGACGATGTCCTTGAACGAACCGCCAGCGGCTTCGGCAACGGACTTGAGGTTTTCGAAGACTTGTACGGTCTGGGCTTCGAAGCCTTCAACCAGTTCCATGGTCTTTGGGTCCAGCGGGATCTGGCCGGACATGTAGACGGTGTTGCCCGCCTTGATGGCCTGGGAATAGGTGCCGATGGCAGCCGGGGCCTTGTCGCTGGTGATAACAGTCTTGGTCATGAGTGACTCCTTGTAAGAGACAGGTTATGCACGCATGCGGGTGATACGAATCACACCAGTCAAGGCGCGCAGCTTCTTGATCACGCGGGCCAGATGCACGCGGTCGTGCACGCTGACCACCAGCTGGACCACGCTGATGCGGCCATCGCGTTCGTCCATGCTGATTTTTTCGATATTGCCGTCGGCCGCATTGACGCTGCTGGCCAGCAGGGCGATGAGGCCGCGCTGGTGTTCCAGCTCGACGCGCAGCTCGACATTGAACTCGCCGGTGACATCCTTGGCCCACGAGAGCTGGATGCATTTTTCCGGGTTGTGGCGGATCTCGGTGATGTTGCGGCAGTTGTCCAGGTGCACCACCATGCCTTTGCCCGCAGACAGGTGCCCGACAATCGGGTCGCCCGGGATCGGCGTGCAGCACTTGGCGTAGCTGAGCACCAGGCCCTCGGTGCCGCGGATTGCCAGCGGGCCTTCGGGGCTTGGCAGTTGCTCGCCTTCGCCAAGCAGGCGGCGGGCGACCACGTAGGCCATGCGGTTGCCCAGGCCGATATCTTCCAGGAGGTCTTCGATGGTTTCCTGGCGGTACTCGTGGAGCATCGCTTGCACGCGTTCGGCCGGGACCTTGTCGAGGGCGCTGTCGAAACCGTTGAGCACCTTGTTCAGCAGGCGTTCGCCCAGGCTGATGGACTCGGAGCGGCGCTGCAGTTTCAGGGCGTGTCGGATATGTGTACGCGCCTTGCCGGTGACCACGAAGTTGAGCCACGCCGGGTTCGGGCGCGCGCCCGGTGCGCTGACGATCTCCACCGTGGAGCCGCTTTGCAGCGGTTCCGACAGCGGGGCCAGGCGCCTGTTGATGCGGCAGGCGATGCAGCTGTTGCCCACGTCGGTGTGCACGGCGTAGGCGAAGTCGACCGCCGTGGAGCCTTTGGGCAGTTCCATGATCCGGCCTTTGGGCGTGAACACGTAGACCTCGTCCGGGAACAGGTCGATCTTCACGCTTTCGATGAATTCCAGGGAGTTGCCGGCCCGTTGCTGCATTTCCAGCACGCCTTTGACCCACTGGCGCGCGCGGGCGTGGGTGCCTTTTGGCTGCTCGTCGCCGCTGGACTTGTACAGCCAATGGGCCGCGATGCCGTTGTTGGCCATCTCTTCCATCTCGCGGGTGCGGATCTGGATCTCGATCGGCACGCCATGCATACCGAACAGCGTGGTATGCAGCGACTGGTAGCCGTTGGCCTTGGGAATCGCGATGTAGTCCTTGAAGCGGCCCGGCAGCGGTTTGTACAAATTATGTACAGCGCCCAGCACACGGTAGCAGGTGTCCACCTTGTCGACGATGATCCGGAACGCGTACACGTCCATGATCTCGTTGAAGGCCCGGCGCTTGCCGCGCATCTTCTTGTAGATGCCGTAGATGTGTTTCTGCCGGCCGCTGACCTCGCCTTCGATCTCGTCGATCGCCAGGCAATGGCTCAGGGACTCTTCGATCTTGTTGACGATTTCCTTGCGGTTGCCCCGGGCGCGCTTGACCGCCTGGTAGATGCGCGCGGAGCGCATCGGGTGCATGGCCTTGAAGCCGAGGTCTTCGAATTCGATACGAATGGCGTGCATGCCCAGCCGGTTGGCGATGGGCGCGTAGATTTCCAGGGTTTCCTTGGCGATGCGCCGGCGTTTTTCGCCGGACAGCACTTCCAGCGTGCGCATGTTGTGCAGCCGGTCGGCCAGCTTGACCAGGATCACGCGGATATCGCGGGCCATGGCCATGGCCATCTTCTGGAAGTTTTCCGCCTGGGCTTCGGCCTTGGTCTCGAAGTTCATCTGGGTCAGTTTGCTGACCCCGTCGACCAGTTCGGCCACGGTTTCGCCAAATTGTGCGCTGAGCGCTTCCTTGGCGATGCCGGTGTCTTCGATCACGTCATGCAGCATCGCGGCCATCAGGCTCTGATGGTCCATGTGCATGTCGGCAAGAATATTTGCCACCGCAAGGGGATGGGTGACATACGCTTCGCCACTGCGGCGGCGCTGGCCGTCGTGGGCTTGTTCGGCGTAGAAATACGCTCGGCGGACCAGGTTGACCTGGTCTGGGCCGAGGTAGGTCGATAAGCGATCGGCGAGGGCGTCTATGCTCGGCATAGGAATGACTCCTGCCGCATGCGTTGACCCCGCGCCGTGCTACGTCGACCAGGCATAGGCTTAGACGGCCTCGTTGGACTCGTCCTCGAACGCTGCAAACAGCGGTTCGTCTTCAACGATTTCAGCGTTGGCGATGAACTCGTAGCTCATCAGGCCTTCAGCGATTTCACGCAGGGCTACAACGGTAGGCTTGTCGTTTTCCCACTGAACCAGGGGCTCTTTGCCGCCAGTGGCCAGTTGACGGGCACGCTTGGTAGAGAGCATGACCAGCTCAAAGCGGTTTGCCACGTGGTCTAGGCAGTCTTCAACGGTTACGCGGGCCATGATATTCCTCGGAGCGGATGCAAGATGCGCGCTGCCCGGTTGGGCGAGCGGACTCAACAGTTTAAAAAATCACCAGCGTTTAGGGAAGCGCTGATTTTTCGCAGGCCTTGGTAAAACCGCTGCAAGTGCCAATGTAAAGCCCCTGCAGCGGTTTTGGGAAGAGCCAATCAGCCGAGCAGTTCAGCCAGCAATTTGCCGAAACGCTGCTGTTGGCGCTTTTGCTGGAGCTGATTGGTGCGGAAAATCGCCTTCAAATCCTCCAGCGCGTGGGAAAAGTCGTCGTTGATGATCAGGTAGTCGTAGTCGACGTAGTGGCTCATTTCGCTGACGGCTTCACGCATGCGGCCTTCGATGATCTCGTCGCTGTCCTGGCCACGGTTGGTCAGGCGCTGGTGCAAGGCTTCGAGGGACGGCGGCAGGATGAAGATCGAGCGCGCCTGGGGCATCAGCTTGCGCACTTGCTCGGCGCCCTGCCAGTCGATTTCCAGGATCAGGTCGTGGCCTTCGTCCAGGGTCTGCTGCAGGTGGCTTTGCGAGGTGCCATAGAGGTTGCCGAACACTTCGGCGCGCTCCAGGAAGTCGCCGTGTTCGATCATCTTGACGAACTCGGTGCGCTCGACGAAGTGATAGTGCACGCCGTTCACCTCACCCGGACGCATGGCGCGGGTGGTGTGGGACACCGAGATGCGGATCTGCTCGTCAGCGTCGGTCAAGGCCTTGACCAGACTGCTCTTGCCCGCGCCCGAAGGGGCGGAAATGATGTAAAGGGTGCCGGTGCTGTGGGTCATGGAAGTTGCCTTACTCAATATTCTGTACTTGTTCGCGCATCTGCTCGATCAACACTTTGAGGTTGACCGCAGCCGTGGTGCTGCGCGGGTCAAACGCCTTGGAGCCCAGTGTATTGGCTTCGCGGTTGAGTTCCTGCATCAGGAAGTCCAGGCGCCGACCGGCGGCACCGGCGGACTTGAGTACGCGGCGTACTTCAAGGATGTGGGTGCTCAGACGGTCGAGTTCTTCGGCGACGTCGCTCTTTTGCGCCAGCAAGACCATCTCCTGCTCCAGGCGCGTCGGGTCGAGGTCGGCCTTCATGTCGGCGAAGCGGTCGAGGACCTTCTGGCGCTGGGTCGCGAGCATCTGCGGCACCAGTTCGCGCAGGGTCACCACGTCTTCTTCGATCGACGTCAGGCGCTCGTTGATCAGGCGGGCCAGTTCGGCGCCTTCGCGCTCGCGGCCGGCCTTGAGCTCCTTCAAACCCTGGGTGAACAGGGCGAGGGCTTCGGCGTTGAGGGCTTGCGGGTCGGTGGCATCGGCCACCAGCACGCCGGGCCAGGCCAGCACTTCCAGCGGGTTCAGCGCGGCGGGTTGCTTGATCAGGCCGGCAATGGTTTCGGCGGCGGCAACCAGTTGCGCAGCGCGGTCGCGGTCGATCTGCAAGGCTTTGCCGGTGGTTTCCTCGGTAAAGCGCAGGGTGCATTCCAGCTTGCCACGGGAGATGCCCTGGCGCAGTGCCTCACGGACGGCGCCTTCGAGGTCGCGGAACGATTCCGGCAGGCGCAGGTGCGGTTCCAGGTAGCGGCTGTTGACCGAGCGCAGCTCCCAGCTCAGGGTGCCTTGGGCGCCGGCTTTTTCGACGCGGGCGAAGGCGGTCATGCTGTGCACCATGGAGGTACCTCGCGTTGCAGGTTAAGAAGGCGCAGGATTGTAGCGCAGTGGGGCGAGCACGCCCAAACAATGGGCGACAGCGCGACCATTCGTAACTGATTTTTTAGAAGTGCCCCGAATCCGCCTGCGGCTCTATAATGCTCGGCAGTTTTTCGTCCTCAGTACAGGTATCCCCTATGAAACGTCCAAGTGGTCGCGTTGCCGATCAGCTCCGCTCGATCCGCATCACCCGCAACTACACCAAACACGCCGAGGGATCTGTACTGGTCGAGTTTGGCGATACCAAGGTGATCTGCACCGTCAGCGTCGAAAACGGCGTGCCGCGTTTCCTTAAAGGCCAGGGCCAGGGTTGGCTGACCGCCGAGTACGGCATGCTGCCGCGCGCCACCGGCGAGCGTAACCAGCGTGAAGCCAGCCGCGGCAAGCAAGGCGGGCGCACCCTGGAAATCCAGCGCCTGATCGGCCGTTCCCTGCGTGCAGCCCTGGACATGTCCAAGCTGGGCGACGTGACCCTGTACGTCGATTGCGACGTGATCCAGGCAGATGGCGGCACCCGCACTGCATCCATCACCGGCGCCATGGTGGCCCTGGTCGATGCGCTGAAAGTGATCAAGAAACGTGGCGGCCTGAAGGGCGGCGACCCGCTCAAGCAAATGATCGCCGCCGTATCGGTGGGCATGTACCAGGGCGAGCCTGTGCTGGATCTGGACTACCTGGAAGACTCGGCCGCCGAGACCGACCTCAACGTGGTCATGACCAGCACCGGTGGTTTCATCGAAGTGCAGGGCACCGCCGAAGGCGCGCCATTCCAGCCGGCCGAGCTGAACGCCATGCTGGCCTTGGCCCAGAAAGGCATGACCGAAATCTTCGAACTGCAGAACGCCGCACTGGCTGACTGATAACTGCCTCAAGGAGAAGCGCCATGAATGACAGCCAAATGCCGGTGCCTACGCCTTCCTACGAAGTGCGCCAGGGCGCGATGTTGTGCCATCTCGCGGCGTTTCTGGGGTTTGTGTTCCCCTTCGGCAGCGTCGTCGGGCCGCTGATCCTGTGGCAGATGAAGAAAGAATTGGACCCGTTCATTGATGATCAGGGCAAGGAAGCGCTGAACTTCCAGATCACCGTGGCCATTGCCTGGATCGTGTGCATCGTGCTGGCCTTCGCGGTCATTGGGTTCTTCCTGATGACGGCGCTGGCCATCGCCGGTGTGGCGCTGACGATCATCGGTGCGATCAAGGCCAACAAGGGGATCGCCTATCGCTACCCCTTGACCTGGCGACTGATCAAATAATGAGCACCCACAAAAAAACCGACAGCGATGTCGGTTTTTTTGTGCCTGGAAAAAGACCTCAGATGGTCAGTGTCCAGTCGTAGTCCACGATCAGCGGCGCGTGCTGCGAGAAGCGCGGCTGGCGCGGCAAGCGTGCGCTGCGCACGAACCGGCGCAGGCCCGGGGTCAGCAGCTGGTAATCGAAACGCCAGCCCAGGTTGAGCATCTCAGCCTGTTCGTTGTCTGGCCACCAGCTGTACTGGTCGCCTTCACGGCTGACTTCGCGCAGGGCATCAACATAGCCCATGTTGCCGACAATCTCGTCCATCCAGGCCCGTTCCGGCGCCAGGAAACCCGGGGATTGCTGGCTGTCACGCCAGTTCTTGATATCCAGCTTCTGTTGCGCCACGTACAGCGAGCCACAATAAATGTACTCGCGACGTTTGCGTCGCTGTTTATCCAGGTAACGGGCGAAGTCGTCCATTAGCTTGAACTTCTGGTTCAAGTCTTCATCGCCGTTCTGCCCCGAAGGAAGCAGCAAGGTCGCGATGCTGACCTTATCGAAATCGGCTTGCAGGTAGCGCCCGTAGCGGTCGGCTGTCTCGAAGCCGAGGCCGCTGATGACCGCCTTGGGTTGCAACCGCGAATACAAAGCCACGCCACCTTGGGTGGGCACTTCGGCATCGCAGGCATAAAGGAAGTAGCCATCCAGTTGGAAGGCTGGGTCGTCCAGTTCAAAGGCGGAGGCGCGGGTATCCTGCAGGCAGATGACGTCAGCATTCTGGGCTTGCAGCCAACTGAGCAAACCACGCTCGACTGCAGCCTGAATACCATTAACGTTCACACTGATGATCCGCATAAATGGCCCCAAAAATCGCGTGCGTGTATGATACACGCCGTCTAACTAATTAGCTAAATCCGTGGTATCTGAGGCTTTTTTCATGCAGGCGTATCAACGCGATTTCATTCGTTTTGCCATCGATCGCGGCGTTTTGCGCTTCGGTGAGTTCACTCTCAAGTCCGGGCGCACCAGCCCGTACTTCTTCAACGCAGGCCTGTTCAACTCGGGTTCGGCCCTGGCTCAGCTGGGTCGTTTCTACGCGGCGGCCATCGTTGAAAGCGGTATTTCCTTCGACGTGCTGTTCGGCCCGGCCTACAAGGGCATCCCCCTGGCCGCGGCAACCGCCGTGGCGTTGGCGGAACATCATGGGCAGGATCTGCCGTGGTGCTTCAACCGCAAGGAAGCCAAGGCCCATGGCGAAGGCGGCAGCCTGGTGGGCGCGCCGCTCACCGGCGATGTGCTGATCATCGACGACGTGATCACTGCTGGTACCGCTATCCGTGAGGTGATGCAGATCATCGCTTCCCAGGACGGCGCCAAGGCTGCTGGTGTGCTGATCGCGCTGAATCGCCAGGAGCGTGGCAACGGTGAGTTGTCGGCGATCCAGGAAGTGGAACGCGATTTCGGCATTCCGGTGGTGAGCATCGTGTCGTTGAACCAGGTGTTGCAGTTCCTGGAAGATGATTCGCAGCTCAAGCAGCATTTGCCGGCTGTTCGTGCGTACCGCGAGCAGTTTGGCGTTTGACCCAGTAAGTCCTGTGGGGTGGGCTTGTGTGGGAGCGGCGGTGCGACGATTCGACTTGCTCGCGAATACGGTGTTTCAGAAACATATCCGGTGACTGACACTCCGTTTTCGCGAGCAAGCCCGCTCCCACAAGGGGATCTCCACTGGGCTGCAGGTTCAGCGCACATAAAAAAGGCCCCGCTCAATCAGGTTGAGCGGGGCCTTTTGTTTGCAGCGGTTAAGGACGCTTGCGGTTACTGATCAGCGTGCCCACACCGGTATCGGTGAAGATTTCCAGCAGGATTGCATTCGGTACCCGGCCATCGAGGATCAGCGAGCTGCCCACGCCGCCTTGCACTGCTTCCAGCGCGCAGCGGATCTTCGGCAGCATGCCGCCGTAGATGGTGCCATCGGCGATCAGCTCGTCCACTTGTTGCGTGGTCAAGCCGGTCAATACCTTGCCTTCCTTGTCCATCAGGCCGGCGATGTTGGTCAGCAGCATCAGCTTTTCAGCCTTCAGCGCTTCCGCCACCTTGCCTGCTACCAGGTCGGCGTTGATGTTGTAGGACTCGCCGTTGGCGCCCACGCCGATAGGCGCAATCACCGGGATGAAGTCACCCTTGACCAGCAGGTTCAGCAGATCGGTGTTGATGCCGATCACTTCGCCTACCTGGCCGATGTCGATGATTTCCGGCTGGGTCATCTCCGGCGTCTGACGGGTGACCGTCAGTTTTTTCGCGCGGATCAGCTCCGCGTCCTTGCCGGTCAGGCCGATGGCGCTGCCACCGTGGCGGTTGATCAGGTTGACGATGTCCTTGTTCACCTGGCCGCCGAGGACCATCTCCACCACGTCCATGGTCTGCGCGTCGGTCACGCGCATGCCATCGATGAAGTGACTCTCGATCGACAAACGCTTGAGCAAGTCGCCGATTTGCGGGCCGCCACCGTGGACCACCACCGGGTTGATCCCCACGGCTTTCATCAACACGATGTCGCGGGCAAAGCCGGTTTTCAGCTCTTCGCTTTCCATGGCATTGCCGCCGTACTTGATCACCAGCGTCTTGCCGACATAGCGTCGAATGTAAGGCAACGCTTCGGAAAGGACCTTGGCGGTGTTGGCAGCGGCTTCGCGTTCGAGGGTCATTCAGGGCTCCGGTGCAAAAAAATCAGAACGGTAATTGGAGATCAGGGGCAACACGTTTCAACTGGGCGTGGAACACGTCCTTGATGCGCTGCAACTCGGCCTCGGTATCCGCCTCGAAACGCAGGACCAGCACCGGTGTGGTGTTGGACGCGCGAACCAGGCCCCAGCCTTGGGCGTAATCGACTCGCACACCATCAATGGTGGTCAGGTTGGCGCCTTCGCCCCATTGCGCATCGTGCAGTGCGTCAATGATGCTGAATTTGCTCTCCTCGGTCACATGGATATTGATCTCTGGCGTAGAAATATCATTCGGGAAGGTCTGAAACAGCTCTTCGGCAGTCGATTTCTCTTTGCTGAGGATCTCCAGCAGACGAGCGGCGCTGTAAATACCGTCGTCAAAGCCGAACCAGCGCTCCTTGAAGAACACGTGGCCGCTCATTTCGCCGGCCAACAGGGCGCCGGTTTCCTTCATTTTCTTTTTGATCAACGAGTGGCCGGTCTTCCACATTAGCGGGCGGCCGCCATATTCCTTGATCAGCGGGGTGAGGCGGCGGGTGCACTTCACGTCGAAGATGATCTCGGCGTTGGGGTTACGTGCCACGACGTCACGGGCGAACAGCATCAGCAGGCGATCGGGGAAGACGATTTCGCCGGTTTCGGTCACCACGCCGACACGGTCGCCGTCGCCGTCAAAGGCCAGGCCGACGTCGGCGCCGGTTTCCTTGACCTTGGCGATCAGGTCCACCAGGTTCTCTGGCTTGCCCGGGTCTGGGTGGTGGTTGGGGAAGTTGCCGTCAACGTCGCAGAACAGCGGGATCACTTCGCAGTTCAGGGCTTCGAGCAGTTGCGGGGCGATCACGCCGGCCGCGCCGTTGCCACAGTCCACCACCACTTTGAGGCGGCGTGCGAGTTTGACGTCGCGGGTGATTTCATCCGAGTAGCGCTGCAGGATGTCGACCTTGGTGATGCTGCCCTTGCCGCTGGTCAGGTCGTTGGTCTTCAGGCGGGTGTGCAAGGCCTGGATCTGCTCGTTGGCGAGAGTGTCGCCGGCGATGACGATCTTGAAGCCGTTGTAGTCCGACGGGTTATGGCTGCCGGTGAGCATGACCCCGGACTTGCCGGCCAGTACGTTGGCGGCGTAGTACAGCGCAGGCGTTGGCACCAGGCCGACGTCGCTGACATGGCAGCCGCTGTCGGCCAGGCCCTGGATCAATTGCTCGACCAGCTCAGGGCCGGACAGGCGGCCGTCACGGCCCACCGAGACGTTCGGCTCATCCTGGGCCAGGCTCTGGGCGCCGATGGCGCGGCCGATCCAGTAGGCGGTTTCGGCGGTCAGGGTCTTGGGCACCACGCCACGAATGTCATAGGCGCGGAAGATGCTGTCGGGGAATGTCGGGGCTACTCGGGCTGCGGTACTCATCGCGGGGGGGAACTCCATCTGAAGGGGGCAAGGCTGGCCGTAAAGCGGCTGACCGGCAGGCTCAAACTGAAGGGTATGACGGCTTTTTTGGCGCAGAGTTCGTGGTGCAAAAGTGCCATCGGCGCAGTGGCCCTGTGCTTTTCTCTGCGTAATGCTTTGATTTCGCTGGGGAAATCTCGCTGATCAGAACCGCGCATTCTTCATCCTGAATAGTCATGCGGTGGCGTCGGGCCGGGCTGGGGTGCCCGGCCTGATTCAGCTTAGTCAGTGGCTGCCGGAATGGCCAAAGCCGCCTGCGCCGCGTTGTGTTTCAGCAAATTCCTCGACCAGTTCGAAGTGCGCCTGCACCACTGGCACCAGTACCAGCTGGGCGATGCGCTCGCCAACGACGATGTTGAAGGCGGTCTGGCCACGGTTCCAGCACGACACCATCAGCTCGCCCTGGTAGTCCGAGTCGATCAGGCCGACCAGATTGCCCAGCACAATGCCGTGTTTGTGGCCCAGGCCCGAGCGCGGCAGGATCAGTGCCGCCAGGCCAGGGTCGCCGACGTAGATCGACAGGCCAGTCGGAATAAGAATGGTCTGGCCCGGCTCGAGGACGGTGTCTTCCTTGAGCATGGCACGCAGGTCCAGGCCGGCGGAGCCTGGGGTGGCGTAGGCCGGCAGCGGGAAGTCGGTGCCGATGCGAGGGTCGAGGATCTTGGCTTGCAAAGCGTGCATGGAAATTAAACCTGGTTCAGCCGTTGGGCGATAAAAGAGATCAGTTGGCGGGCAATCTTGCCCTTGCTGGTCTGGGCGAAAAGGGTCGCGTGCAGTTCGCGGTCGATCACGCTGCAAGCGTTTTCCTCGCTGTTGAAGCCGATGCTCGGGTTGGCGACATCGTTGGCAACGATCAGATCGAGGTTTTTGTCTTTCAATTTTCGTGCGGCGTAGTCCAGCAAATGCTCGGTCTCGGCGGCGAAGCCGACACTGAACGGGCGGTCGGGACGCGTGGCGATGGTGGCCAGGATGTCCGGGTTGCGCACCATTTGCAGGAGCAGGCCGTCACCGCTCGTAGGGTCTTTCTTGAGCTTTTGCGGGGCGACGACTTCCGGACGGTAGTCCGCAACCGCTGCCGAGGCGATAAACAGGTCGCAGGGAATGGCTGCCTCGCAGGCCGCAAGCATGTCCCGGGCGCTGACCACGTCGATTCGCGTGACCCGATCAGGGGTGGGCAAGTGCACCGGGCCGGTGATCAGGGTGACGCGTGCGCCTGCCTCGACCGCCGCTTCTGCCAAGGCAAAGCCCATTTTTCCTGAGCTATGGTTGGTGATGTAGCGCACCGGGTCGATGTTTTCCTGGGTTGGGCCGGCGGTGATCAGCACGTGCTTGCCGGTCAGGGCCAGGTGCTGGAAGCACTCCGCGGCACACAACGCCAGGTCGGTGGCTTCAAGCATGCGGCCCATGCCGACGTCGCCACAGGCCTGGCTGCCGGACGCCGGGCCGAACACCTTGAGGCCGCGGCTTTGCAGGAGTTGGGTGTTGGCCTGGGTGGCCGGGTCGCGCCACATGGCCTGGTTCATGGCTGGGGCGATGGCCACGGTAGCGTCGGTGGCCAGTACCAGGGTGGTCAGCAGGTCATCGGCGATGCCTTGGGCCAGGCGGGCGATCAGGTCGGCGGTAGCCGGGGCGATCAGCACCAGGTCGGCCCATTTGGCCAGCTCGATATGGCCCATGGCGGCTTCGGCTGCCGGGTCCAGCAGGTCGAGGTGAACCGGGTGGCCGGATAGCGCTTGCATGGTCAGCGGGGTGATGAACTCACTGCCGCCGCGTGTCATGACCACGCGCACTTCGGCGCCCTGGTCCAGGAGCCTGCGAACCAGTTCTGCGCTCTTGTAGGCGGCAATGCCGCCGCCGACGCCGAGAACGATGCGTTTCCGATACAGACGCTGCATTGGTTTGCCTTTCCAGTTCAGTGATGCCAGTTCAGTGACGCCTGCGATGCCCCCTCCCCAGGGGAAATCACATGCAAAAAAGAGGGCTTACGATAACACAGCGCCCGTCGGGCAACAGCGGCGCGCATGTGCAGAGGGAGGTGGGATGAGTATTCGGGACTGGCCTGTGACGGAACGGCCACGGGAGAAACTGTTGGAATGGGGCGCGGCAAGCCTGTCTGACGCCGAACTGTTGGCGATCTTCCTGCGTACCGGGGTTTCCGGCAGAAGCGCGGTGGACCTGGCGCGGCATCTGTTGGCGCAATTTGGCGGTTTACGCCCGCTTTTGGAGGCCAGCCAGACGTTATTCAGCCAGCATCTTGGCTTGGGCCCTGCGAAGTTTGCACAGTTGCAGGCCGTGCTGGAGATGGCTCGACGGCATATGGCAGAGCGCTTGCGCAGTGAATCGGTGCTGGAAAGCCCGGTAGCCGTACGTGATTACCTCAAGGCGTTATTGCGTCACGAGCCCCATGAGGTCTTCGGCTGCCTGTTTCTCGATTCGAAGCATCGGGTGCTGGGGTTTGAGGCGTTGTCCCAAGGCACTATCGATACCGCCGTGGTTTACCCTCGGCAGGTGGTCAAGCGTGCCCTGGCCTACAACGCCGCGGCGTTGATTCTGTGCCACAACCACCCTTCCGGCAGCCTTGAGCCCAGTGCCGCTGATCGAAAATTGACCAAGTTGCTGCAAAAGGCCTTGGAAGTTGTGGATGTGCGGGTGCTGGATCACATCATCGTCGGGGATGGGGACCCGTTGTCGATGGCGGAGTACGGCTGGATGTAACCCCGCCCTAGTAGGGCGGGGCGAGTGCTCAAGGCTTGACGCTGACCTTCGAGAAATCCTGGCGGCCGAATGGGCTTACTTGGTAGCCCTCGACGGCTTTGCGTGCGAGGGCAAACGCCGTCGGGTGCGCCAGCGGCAACCACAACGCCTGCTGCTGGATCTGCGCCTGGGCCTGCTGGTACAGCTTGCTGCGCACACCTTGTTCGTTGGTGGTCTTGCCGGCGCTGATCAGCTTGTCCAGGGCCGGGTCGCAGTAGCGGGCGAAGTTGGTGCCGGATTTCACCGCCGCGCAGGAGAACTGCGGCGTCAGGAAGTTATCCGGGTCGCCGTTGTCGCCGGCCCAGCCCATGAACAGCAGGTCGTGCTCACCAGCCTTGGCGCGGCGAATCAGCTCGCCCCATTCGATCACGCGGATCTCGGCCTGGATGCCGACCTTGGCCAGGTCGGCTTGCAACAATTGTGCGCCGAGGTTGGGGTTGGGGTTCAGCAGGCTGCCGGTAGGGCGCGTCCAGATGGTGGTCTTGAAGCCGTCCCTGAGCCCGGCACGCTCCAGCAAGGCCTTGGCTTTGGCGAGGTCCTGTGGATAACCCGGCAGATCCTTGGCATAGCCCCAGGTGTTGGGCGGGTATGGGCCGTTGGCGGCTTCCGCGGTGCCTTCAAATACGGCCTTGAGGTAGCTGGCCTTGTCGAAGGCCAGGTTGATCGCCTGACGCACTTCGGGCTTGTCCAGCGGCGGATGCTGGCTGTTGATGGCGACAAAGGCCGTCATGAAGGCCGGGGTTTTCTCGACCTTGAGGGCGGGGTCCTTTTCGGCCTCGCCCACGTCCAGGGGCTTGGGCGACAGGGCGATCTGGCATTCGTCGCGGTGCAGTTTCTGCAGGCGTACGTTGGCGTCCGGGGTGATGGCGAAGATCAAGTTATCCACAGACGGTTTGCCGGCGAAGTAATCCGGGTTGGCCTTGTAGCGCACCACGGCGTCTTTCTGGAAGCGGCTGAAGATGAACGGCCCGGTACCAATCGGTTGGCTGTTGAGTTTCTCCGGGGTGCCGGCCTTGAGCAGCTTGTCGGCGTATTCGGCTGGATAGATTGAGGCAAAACCCATGCTCAGGGCAGCGAGGAACGTGGAGTCGGCGTGATCCAGGGTGAAGCGCACGGTCAGCGGGTCGAGGGCGTCGATCTTCTTCACCAGCGTCGGCAGTTGCAGCGACTGCGCATGGGGGAAGCCGCTCTGGGCGATCTTGTGCCATGGGTTGGCTGGGTCGAGCATGCGTTCGAAGCTGAAGCGCACGTCTTCGGCGGTCAGGGTGCGGCTGGGGGTAAAGTACTCGGTGCGGTGGAACTTCACGTCCGGGTGCAGCTTGAAGGTGTAGGTCAGGCCATCTGGCGACACTTCCCAGCTGTCCGCGAGGCTGGGCACCAGCTTGCCGCTCGCTGCGTCGTAGTCCACCAGGCGGTTCATCAGCGCGTCGGCCGAGGCGTTGGTGGTGGTCAATGAGTTGTATTGCACCACATCGAACCCTTCGGGGCTGGCCTCGGTGCAGACGCTCAGGTTGCTGGCGGCAGAGGCCAGCGGGGCGATAAAGAGAGGGGCTAGCAATAGCGGTAGGGCAGCGAGGCGCATGTTCGGTTTCCTTTGCAGATCGAAGGCCCATCTGCGAGTGCAGTCTGGAAAAGTCCTACCGTAGAGGTCTGATTGATAAATGACTAGCCCATTTTTGCCTGTGCTTTTGCTTCAAATGCTGTTTTCATGGCGCCTCAGCGCGTTCCGCTGCGCACTTTGCCGTGCGCGTGGGCGCTGTAAATCATTCGGTGCGACGAGCGGTCGGCTGTGACAGCGGCCCCTCCTGGCAACGGTTCAGGTGTGTTTTGCCTAGATTTACGCCGGTAAAAACACACGGGCTGTTGTTGCACTAGGGTCTTTCTGGTATAAAGCAGCGCTCTTTTCTAGGGGCCCGGTTCCTTCGCTTGTAGGTGTAGCCGGTAAGACCCTAAAGAAACGCGGCGCCTGGCGCCAAATGACTGAGAGATTAAGCGGCCAACCCATGCCGGGTTGGGCATGTGGTTTTAGAGGGCTGAGGCATGTCGAGAGTATGTCAAGTTACCGGTAAGGGTCCGGTGACTGGGAATAACATTTCCCACGCAAATAACAAAACCCGTCGTCGTTTCCTGCCAAACCTGCAGCATCACCGCTTCTGGGTTGAAGAAGAGAAACGTTTTGTTCGTCTGCGCGTATCTGCTAAAGGCATGCGCATCATCGACAAGCGTGGCATCACTGTCGTGCTGGCCGAAATCCGCCGCGCTGGCAAGATCTAAGGAGCTCTATCATGCGTGAATTGATTCGAATGATCTCTAGCGCCGGTACTGGTCACTTCTACACTACCGACAAGAACAAGCGTACTACCCCGGACAAGCTCGAAAAGAAAATGTTCGACCCGCGCGTTCGCAAGCACGTGATCTACAAAGAAGGCAAAATCAAGTAATTGATTTTCTTCCTTGTGAAAAAAAGCCCGTATCTCACGATGCGGGCTTTTTTTTGCCTGGGATTTGTTGATCAGGCCTTCTGTTCGAACACCACGTAGATCTTGCGGCACGGCTCCAGCACTTCCCAGGTGCCGCTGAAACCGGCCGGGATCACGAAGCGATCGCCGCTGCGCAAGGTCTTGGCGTTGCCGTCTCCATCGCGCAGTACCGAAACGCCCTGCACAATCTCGCAGTATTCGTGCTCGGTGTAGTTGACCTTCCACTGCCCGACTTCACCTTCCCAGACGCCTGCGCTCATCTGGCCGCATGGGCTGTTGTAGTGGTTGTAGAGCGTTTGCTCGGGATCGCCCTTGAGGATTTTCTCGGCGGCGGGGCGGTAACGGTCGGCGGGGGTCTTGGCTTGGCTGAAGTCGACGATGTCCTGGATGTTCATGTGCGTGTCCCGTCTGGCCTGCGGTTGGGGAGTCCAAAGTCTATGTTTATTAAAATGAACATCGCAAGGGCGTTTGCCGGCGTTATGTCAAATATATTGAAACATCCCCAGCCGCTGGTTTAGGGTGGCAGCTGCCTTGAGCCGAACAGCAGGCTGGCCGGGCAAGAATTCTTTGAGGCTGCCGGGGGACATCGCCTGGCCCTTGTATTCAATAAGAGGAGGACACTCGCATGACCACCCTGACCCGTGCCGACTGGGAACAACGCGCCAAGGACCTGAAGATCGAAGGCCGCGCCTACCTCAATGGCGAGTACACCAACGCTGTTTCCGGCGACACCTTCGAATGCATCAGCCCGGTCGATGGCCGCCTGCTGGCCACTGTTGCCAGCTGTGACGCCACTGACGCCCAGCGCGCCGTGGAAAATGCCCGCGCCACCTTCAATTCCGGTGTCTGGTCGCGCCTCGCGCCGGCCAAGCGCAAAGCCACCATGATCCGTTTCGCCGCGCTGCTCAAGGCCAATGCCGAAGAGCTGGCGCTGCTCGAAACCCTGGACATGGGCAAACCGATCAGTGACTCCCTGAACATCGATGTGCCCGGCGCCGCCAACGCGTTGAGCTGGAGCGGCGAGGCCATCGACAAGATCTACGATGAAGTCGCGGCCACCCCTCACGACCAACTGGGCCTAGTGACCCGCGAGCCAGTCGGCGTTGTCGCCGCTATCGTACCGTGGAACTTCCCATTGATGATGGCCTGCTGGAAGCTCGGCCCGGCGCTGTCCACCGGTAACTCGGTGATCCTCAAGCCATCCGAAAAATCCCCACTGACCGCCATCCGCATCGCTGCCCTGGCCGTTGAAGCGGGGATTCCAAAAGGCGTATTCAACGTACTGCCGGGTTACGGCCACACCGTGGGCAACGCGTTGGCGCTGCACATGGATGTCGACACCCTGGTGTTCACCGGTTCGACCAAGATCGCCAAGCAACTGTTGATCCGCTCCGGCGAATCGAACATGAAGCGCGTGTGGCTGGAAGCCGGCGGCAAGAGCCCGAACATCGTGTTCGCCGACGCCCCGGACCTGCAAGCCGCCGCCGAATCCGCCGCAGGTGCTATCGCCTTCAACCAGGGCGAAGTCTGCACCGCCGGTTCGCGCCTGCTCGTCGAGCGCTCCATCAAGGATAAATTCCTGCCTCTGGTGATCGAAGCCCTCAAGGGCTGGAAGCCAGGCAATCCGCTGGATCCGGCCACCAATGTCGGCGCGCTGGTGGACACCCAGCAGATGAATACCGTGCTGTCCTACATCGAAGCCGGCCACGCTGACGGCGCCAAACTGGTTGCGGGCGGCAAGCGCACCCTGGAGGAGACGGGCGGCACCTACGTCGAGCCGACGATTTTCGACGGTGTGACCAACGCGATGAAGATCGCCAAGGAAGAGATCTTCGGGCCAGTCCTGTCGGTGATCACCTTCGACAGTGCCGAAGAGGCCATCGCCATCGCCAACGACACCATCTACGGCCTGGCCGCAGCGGTGTGGACAGCGGATATTTCCAAGGCGCACCTGACCGCCAAGGCCCTGCGCGCCGGTAGCGTGTGGGTCAACCAATACGACGGCGGCGACATGACCGCACCGTTTGGTGGCTTCAAACAGTCGGGTAATGGCCGCGATAAGTCGCTGCACGCGTTCGACAAATACACCGAGCTGAAATCGACCTGGATCAAGCTGTAACTTTCAGGGCTCACCGCAGGTAAAAATGTGGGAGCGGGCTTGCTCGCGAATACGGTGTATCAGTACCAGATGAGCTGGCTGACCCACCGCATTCGCGAGCAAGCCCGCTCCCACAGTGTTTTAGGTGTTCTTTAGAATTATCCACAGGAGCGTGGAAATGCGTTGGGCGACTTATTTCGCCGTCCTGGCGTCGGTACTCAGTGTCGGCCTGGCGTTGGGTGTCAGCATGCCGCTGGTGTCCCTGCGCTTGGAAGGCTGGGGCTACGGCAGCTTCGCCATCGGTGTGATGGCCGCGATGCCGGCCTTCGGCGTACTGCTGGGCGCGAAGATTTCCAGCCGCATGGCCTCCTGGCTGGGCGCTGCCAACCTGATGCGCCTGTGCCTGTGGGCCGGTGCGGTGTCCATCGGCTTGCTGGCGATTTTGCCCAGCTACCCGGTGTGGCTGGTGCTGCGGCTGATGATCGGGGTGATCTTGACCATCGTGTTTATCCTCGGCGAAAGCTGGATCAACCAACTGGTGGTGGAGCAGTGGCGTGGCCGGCTGGTGGCGTTGTATGGCTGCAGTTATGCCCTGAGCCAGCTGTCCGGGCCGTTGCTGTTGGGTGTGATCGGCACTGACCATGATTACGGTTTCTGGGTCGGCGTTGGCCTGCTGGTGGTCGCGCCCGTGCTGTTGCTGGGGCGCTCCGGCGCACCTACTGCCGAGTCGTTCAGCGTGACGTTCGCCGACCTGTGGCGCTTCTGCCGGAGCCTGCCGGCGATTGCCTGGGCGGTGGCACTGTTCGCTGCGTTCGAGGCAATGATTCTGACGCTGCTGCCGGTATATTGCCTGCAGCAGGGCTTCACTGCCGAGATCGCCCTGGCGATGGTCAGCACAGTGGTGGTGGGTGATGCGTTGCTGCAATTGCCCATCGGCGCGCTGGCCGACTACCTGCCGCGACGCTCGCTGTTCCTGGCGTGCGCGGTGCTGTTGCTGGTGTCGAGCCTGGCCATTCCGCTGCTGCTGCACACGCCGCTGATCTGGCCGGTGTGGGTGGTGTTCGGTGCCAGTGCGGGCGGCTTGTTTACCTTGTCGCTGATCCTGATCGGCGAACGCTACCGCGACGATGCGCTGGTGCGCGCGAATGCCCATGTGGCGCAGTTGTGGGGCATCGGTTGCCTGATCGGGCCGTTGGTCGCGGGTGCGGGGAGCCAGTGGATCAGCGGGCATGCGTTGCCGTGGTTGATGGCGGCGGGTGCGTTGGGTTTGGTGGTGTTGCTGCTGCGCCAAGGGGCGTTCGGGGTCACGCAGCCAGCCTGATTTGAAATGCGGTCAAAAATGTGGGAGCGGGCTTGCTCGCGAATGCGGTGTTTCAGAAGCACATTCAGTGACTGACACTCCGCATTCGCGAGCAAGCCCGCTCCCACATTGGATCCTCCCTGTTTTTAGAGCATGCGTTCCAGGCCGACGGATGTGGCAAACCATGCGTTGAACCGCCGCCACCAACTCCCTGGCTCCCGGGTCAGGGTGTGCAATTGGCCGTCATCCTCCGTCACCCACACCACCTGGCCATCCTGCAACTTCGCCTCATAACTCAACGCCGGCGCCATGCCCTGCAAGGCCAGGTTGCGCACGTGCTCTGCCAACTCGGGGCTGTCCACCAGCACACCGACTTCGGTGTTCCACAACACCGAGCGCGGGTCGAAATTGAACGAGCCGATGAAGGATTTCTCCCGATCAAAGATCATCGCCTTGCTGTGCAGGCTTGAATCCGAACCACGGTAGGTGCCGCGCCGAAACAGGTGTGGGCCGCTGCCGCCGCCATCACCCGGTTGGCGGCGCAACTCATAGAGCTTTACCCCATGTTCCAGCAGCGCCTTGCGGTACGGCGCATAGCCGCCGTGCACGGCCGGTACGTCGGTGGCTTCCAGGGCGTTGGTCAGCAGGCTCACTGACACCCCCGCGTCCGCGCGACCGGTCAGGTACACCAGCCCAGGTTCGCCCGGCACAAAGTACGCTGAGATCATCATCAGCTCGTGGCTGACCCCTTCCAGTTCCGGCGCCAGTTGGGTGGTCAGCAGCAATCGAGGGTCGGGCTCGGCGGTGGCCAATACTTTACTCGGCGCATCCCACAGCGCCTGGTTCCAGGCCCAGATCAGCTCGCGCCGCCAGATGTCCATGCGTGGCTGGGTCTGGTAGGTGCGCAGACGGTTGTACAGCGCGTGGTTCTGCTGGCGTGATTCGGCCAGCGACGCTTGCAGGCGCTCGCGCACGGCGGTCAGGTCGCCTTTGGACGGGCTGATGGAGACAAAGTCATCAATCGGCTTGCTCAGGGCGCTGTTCCAGTACTGGTCGAAGCTGTGCCCGAGCTGTTCGGCCACCGGGCCCACGCTGAGCATGTCGATGTCGGTGAAGTTCAGGTTGGGTTCGGCGTCGAAATACTCATCACCCAAATTGCGCCCGCCGACGATGGCGACACTGTTGTCGGCCAGCCACAGCTTGTTGTGCATGCGCCGGTGTTGCAGCGACAAGTTGAACAGGCGCCCCATCGCCCGCGTCACGCCGGTGCTGCGCCCCAGGTGCAGCGGGTTGAACAGGCGAATTTCGATCTTGGGGTGGGCGGCGAGGGTGGCGATGATCTGGTCGAGGCCGTCGCTGGTGGTGTCGTCCAGCAGGATGCGAATGCGTACGCCACGGTCGGCAGCCTTGAGCAGCTCATCCACGAGCATGCGCGTGCTGATGCCGTCGTGGACGATGTAATACTGCAAATCGAGGCTGGTCTGGGCATTGCGGATCAATTCCGCGCGGGCCATGAAGGCTTCGCTGCTGTTGGGCAGCAGGCGAAACCCGGAGCGGCCCTGATAAGGCGCGGCCTGGGCCTGGATCGAGCGGCCGAATGACGATTGCGCGGCGGGCAGGGCGTCGCTGGGGATGCGCGGTGTCGTCACCGTGGCGCAGCCGCCCAGGGCGCCCAGCAGGAGAAGCGGGAGTAGCCGTCGAATCATCAAGGGAGTCGCTTCCGGGTCAGGGCGGTTGTAGGCATATGACGGCCATTTCCCGCGAAAGGTCAGTCCACCGTGTCGGCCAGCAGCTTGATCGCGGCGGCGCCGACCTTGCGCACCGCTTCTTCAATCTGCGCGGTTGGCTTGGCAGCGTAGTTCATGCGCAGGCAGTTCCGGTACTTGCCGGAAGCCGAGAAGATACTGCCCACGGCCACCTGTACGCCTTGTTCCATCAGGACCCGGTTGAGTTTCAGCGTGTCAAAGCCGTCTGGCAGCTCGATCCACAGCATAAAGCTGCCCTGGGGGCGGCTGGCCCGTGTGCCCACGGGGAAGTAACGGCTGACCCAATCGAGCATCAAGTCGCGATTGCGCTGATATTGGGTACGCATCCGCCGCAAATGCGGTTCGAAATGACCGCTTTTGAGAAACTCGGCAATGGCAATCTGCGGTTGGGTCGCGGTGGAGCCGGTGCTGATGTATTTCATGTGCAGCACCCGTTCCAAGTAACGCCCCGGTGCTACCCAACCAATGCGCAGGCCCGGGGCCAGGGTTTTCGAGAACGAACTGCACAGCAGCACGCGGCCATCTTCGTCGAAGGATTTGATCGTGCGCGGGCGCGGGTAGCTGTAGGCCAATTCGCCATACACATCGTCTTCGATGATCGCCACGTCAAAGCGCTGGGCCAGGGTCAGCAGTGCCCGCTTGCGTGCCTCCGGCATGATGTAGCCCAGGGGGTTGTTGCAGTTGGGGGTCAGCTGGATGACCTTGATCGGCCACTGTTCCAGGGCCAGTTCCAGAGCTTCGAGGCTGATGCCGGTGATCGGGTCGGTGGGGATTTCCAGGGCTTTCATGCCCAGGCCCTTGAGGGTCTGCATGGCGCCGTGAAAGCTGGGAGAGTCCACCGCGACAATATCCCCGGGCTCACAAATGGCGTGGATGCTGGCGGACAGTGCCTCATGGCAACCGGTGGTGATCACGATATCGTCGGCGTTCAGTTGGCAACCGGAATCCAATGACAGTCGGGCGATCTGCTCGCGCAACGCCATACAGCCCATGATGTTGTCGTAATACAGCCCTGGCAGATCCTGGCGACGGCTCACGCGGGCCAGGCTGCGCAGCAGGGGCTTGAGGGTCGGTGACAATACATCCGGCATGCCCCGGCCCATCTGTATGACATCTTTGCGCGGGACGGCGCGAATCAGTTCCAGCACCTGATCCCATTGGGAAATATCCACCGGGCGTTGGGCCGGGCGCCCGATCTCCGGCAGGGCCGGTAGCTCGCGGCCGACCGGCACAAAGTAACCTGACTTGGGCTTGGGCATCGCCATGCCATTGTCTTCCAGCAAGCGATAGGCCTGTTGCACGGTGCTCAGGCTGACCCCGTGTTCCACGCTCAAGGCCCGTACGGAAGGCAAGCGATCGCCGGGGCGATAGAAGCCTTGTTCGATGCGGGCACCCAGCAGTTCGGCGAGGTTCACGTAGAGGGTCATGGTGGTCGCTCCCAAGAGACCGGTACAGATGCAGCGAAAATACAGGATTCAGCGCCCTATAGGCAGTGTCTGTATGGATTTAATATAAATTGATTGAATCTGTAATGGTTTTGCCTGCACGCCCATCCTAGTCACTCATGGCAACAGGCAAATGAGGGGCAACACAATGAGCGGCATGAGCGATGTGCGGTTGGCGTTACACGGCCAGGAATTGGAAGCGGGGCAGGGGCGCACGCTGGCGGCGCCGGCCAGCAGCCGCTGGAGTCTGTTCTGGCATCGCCGCCATACGCGCAAGGCCTTGCTGGAGCTGACCGCCGAGCAGTTGCAGGACATTGGCCTCAGCGCAGAGCAAGCGCGCCAGGAAGGGGTCAAACCGTTCTGGCGCGGGTGATCACACCAGCTCTTTGAACCGGTGCCAGAGCATGCCCAATGCCAGCAGCGGCGAGCGCAAATGCTTGCCGCCGGGGAAGGTGATGTGCGGCACCTGGGCGAACAGGTCGAAGCGCCCCTGTTGCTGGCCGCTGATGGCCTCGGCCAGCAGTTTGCCCGCCAGGTGCGTGGTGTTGAGGCCGTGGCCGGCATAGGCCTGGGCGTAATACACGTTGGGGTGGTCGGGCAGCCGGCCGATCTGCGGCAGGCGGTTGGCGCCGATGCCGATCATGCCGCCCCACTGGTAGTCGATCTTCACCTCGGCCAGTTGCGGGAACACCTTGAGCATTTTCGGACGCATATAGGCGCCGATGTCCTGCGGATCGCGGCCGGAGTAGTGGCAGGCACCGCCGAACAGCAAGCGTCGGTCGGCGGACAGGCGAAAGTAGTCCACTGTCACCCGCTGGTCGCACACGGCCATGTTCTGTGGCAACAGCTGGGCGGCCTGGGCTTCGCTCAACGGTTCGGTGGCGATGATGTAGCTGCCGGCCGGCAGCACTTTGCCACTAAGTTGCGGGTTCAAGCCATTCAGATAGGCGTTGCAGGCCAGCACCAGGGTCTTGGCGCGCACGTTGCCCTGGGCAGTGTGTACGTTGACCTCGGGGCCGTAGTCGATACGCGTCACTGCGGATTGCTCAAACAACTGCGCGCCCAGTTGCTGCGCGGCGGCGGCTTCACCCAGCGCCAGGTTCAGCGGGTGCAGGTGGCCCGAGCCCATATCGATCATGCCGCCCACATAACGCTCGGAGCCGATCACGCTGCTCATCTCGCCAGCGCTCAGCAGGCGTACTTCGTGGCGATAGCCCAGGCTGCGCAATTCTTCGGCGTCTTCGGCCAGGCCGTGCAGGTCGCGGGGCTTGTTGGCGAGGTCGCAGTAGCCCCAGGTCAAATCGCAGGGGATCTGGAAGCGCTCGATGCGCTCGCGCACGATCTCCACGGCTTCCAGGCCCATCAGTTTCATTTGGCGCACGCCGTCGGTGCCGATCACGTTGGCGAACTGGTCCAGGCCGTGGCCGACGCCACGGATCAACTGCCCACCGTTGCGCCCGCTGGCGCCCCAGGCGATCTTGCGTGCTTCCAGCAGTACCACGCTGAAACCCCGTTCGGCCAGTTCCAGGGCGGTGTTCAACCCGGAAAACCCACCGCCGACCACGCATACATCGGCCGTGACTTCGCCGGTCAACGCCGGGTAATCGGGTTGCGGCACGCTGCTGGCGGCGTAGTAGGACGTGGTGTGCCGGGCGCTGGCGGTCATGGGGAGCATCCCTGTTTGGAAAATTTGACGCAGGATACAGCGGTCGGACGAAGCTGTCTGCGCAGGGCGTTTTGCGGCAGAATCCACGTCTATTCGCCGTTCGGTACGTGTTTCGATGAGTTGCAACAGTCAGAAAATCAGTGCGCTGCGCCGGCAGATTCCTTCGTTCGAGTGCGTCCCCGGTTGCCACGATTGCTGTGGGCCAGTGACCACCTCGCCCGAGGAAATGTCGCGCCTGCCGCGCAAGACCGCAGCCGAGCAGGATGCGGCCATGGACGAGCTGAACTGTGTGCACCTGGGGCCCAACGGCTGCACGGTGTATGACGAGCGACCGTTGATCTGCCGGTTGTTTGGCACCACCAAGACCTTGCCGTGCCCCAATGGGCGGCGGCCGGTGGAGTTGATTCACCCGCGGGTGGAGAAGCAGATCCATGAATACATGGCGAGCACGCGGCAGGTGCTGGTCTGACTGGTGTACTCGGATTAAATGTGGGAGCGGGCTTGCTCGCGAATGCGGTGTGTCAGAAACACATTCAGTGACTGGCACACCGCTTTCGCGAGCAAGCCCGCTCCCACACAAGCCAGCTCCCACAGTTGACCGAGTTTTATCTGGTTAATCGGGGATCGGCAGGTTCAGGCTCTCTTTCACCTCTTCCATCACGATATAGCTCTTGGACTCCCGCACATGGGGCAGCTTGAGCAAGATATCGCCCAACAATTTGCGGTACGAGGCCATCTCGGAAATCCGCGCTTTTACCAGGTAGTCGAAGTCCCCTGACACCAAATGGCACTCCAGCACGTGGGGCAGTTTCAGCACCGCGCGGCGGAATTCCTCAAAGGTGTCGCCGGACTTGTAATCCAGGCTGATCTCGACAAATACCAGCAAACTCCCCTTCAAATGCTGGGGATTGAGCCGCGCGTTGTAGCCCATGATGATCCCCTCACGCTCCAGCCGACGCACGCGCTCGGTGCACGGCGTGGTCGACAGCCCGACCTTTTCCCCCAGCTCCGTGAACGAAATGCGCCCGTCGGTTTGCAGGATGCGCAGGATGTTGCGGTCGATCTTGTCCAGCTCCCGCTTGGTCTGGGTGTTGGTACGCATAGGGGATACGCCTCTGTGAAAAGGGTTTTTGCCGAGAATTGTCGCCAAATATAGGCGGTTATATAGTGAAATGCACTGGCAATAGTTTTTTACACTGCGCTCATCATTGCTCGAATAACACACGTCGGCGGTCAAGCCGCGATGAGGATATAAAAATGCGCGTTCTGGTCTTGGGTAGCGGCGTCATTGGGGTGACCAGTGCCTACTATTTGGCGCGGGCCGGCTTTGAAGTGGTCGTGGTCGACCGTCAGCCCGCCGCTGCGATGGAAACCAGTTTCGCCAACGCCGGCCAGGTGTCCCCAGGCTACGCCTCACCATGGGCCGCGCCGGGTGTGCCGCTCAAGGCCATCAAGTGGTTGTTGCAGCGCCACGCGCCGCTGGCGATCAAGGCCACCGCCGATATTGATCAATACCTGTGGATGGCGCAGATGCTGCGCAACTGCACCGCCAGCCGCTATGCCGTGAACAAAGAGCGTATGGTGCGCCTGTCCGAGTACAGCCGTGACTGCCTCGACGAACTGCGCGCCGAAACCGGTATTGCCTACGAAGGCCGCAGCCTGGGGACTACCCAGCTGTTCCGCACCCAGGCCCAGCTGGATGGCGCCGCCAAAGACATCGCCGTGCTGAAAGAGTCTGGCGTGCCGTTCGAACTGCTCGACCGCGCCGGCATCGCCCGTGTAGAGCCAGCCCTGGCCAGTGTCACCGATATCCTCGCCGGTGCCCTGCGCCTGCCGAATGACCAGACCGGCGACTGCCAGATGTTCACCACGCGCCTGGCCGAGATGTGCAAGCAACTGGGCGTGGAATTCCGTTTCGAACAGGACATCCAACGCCTCGACTACGCTGGCGAACGCATCAACGGCGTGTGGATCGACGGTAAGCTGGAAACCGCCGATCGCTATGTGCTGGCCCTCGGCAGCTACTCGCCGAAGCTGCTCAAGCCGCTGGGGATCAAGGCGCCGGTGTACCCGCTCAAGGGTTACTCGCTGACTGTGCCGATCACCAACCCGGCGATGGCGCCGACATCGACCATTCTCGACGAGACCTACAAGGTCGCGATCACCCGTTTCGACAACCGCATCCGCGTCGGCGGCATGGCGGAAATCGCCGGTTTTGACCTGTCGCTGAACCCGCGCCGGCGCGAAACCCTGGAGATGATCGTCAACGACCTTTATCCTCAGGGCGGCGATTTGAGCGAGGCCACCTTCTGGACCGGCCTGCGCCCGACCACACCCGACGGTACGCCGATTGTCGGTGCCACGCCGTTCAAGAACCTGTTCCTGAACACCGGTCACGGAACCCTCGGTTGGACCATGGCCTGCGGCTCGGGCCGCTTGCTGGCCGACCTGATGGCGAAGAAAACCCCACAGATCAGCGCCGCAGGCCTCGATATTTCCCGTTACGGCAACCACCAGGAGTCCGCAAAACATGTCAATCCAGCGCCAGCTCACCAATGAGCGCATGAGCCAGATCGTTGTCCACAGCGGTACCGTGTATCTGGCCGGGCAAGTCGGCGACGACATGAATGCCGGGATTGAACAGCAGACCCGTGAAACCCTGGCCAATATCGAGCGGTTGCTGGACCTGGCCGGCACCGACAAGACCAAGTTGTTGTCGGTGACGATCTACTTGAAGGACATCGATGCCGATTTCGCCGGCATGAACGCGGTGTGGGACAAGTGGTTGCCCAAAGGCGTCGCCCCGGCCCGCGCCACGGTTGAGGCCAAACTGTGCGAACCGGAAATTCTGGTAGAGCTGTCCGTCGTGGCTGCGCTGCCGTAAACCCAGATCCTCTCCCGGTGCCGACGATATTGGGCGGCACCGGTTTTTTCACTCTGCTGCCTAGAAGCCTGCCGCCATGCGTCCTGCCCGTGCCCTGATCGATCTCCAAGCCCTGCGCCATAACTACCAATTGGCCCGTGAAGTCACGGGGGCCAAGGCCCTTGCCGTGGTCAAGGCCGATGCCTACGGCCATGGCGCCGTGCGCGTGGCCCAGGCGCTGGAAGCCGAGGCCGACGGCTTTGCCGTGGCGTGCATCGAAGAAGCGCTGGAACTGCGCGCCGCCGGCATTCGTGCGCCGGTGTTGCTGCTGGAGGGTTTTTTCGAAGCCAGTGAGCTGCCGCTGATCAACGAGCATGATCTGTGGTGTGTGGTGCATTCGCTGTGGCAGTTGGACGCGATCGAACAGGCCCGGCTGAGCAAGCCGTTGACCATCTGGCTCAAGCTGGATTCGGGCATGCATCGCGTCGGCCTACATCCCAAGGACTACCACGAGGCGTACCAACGCCTGCTGGCCAGCGGCAAAGTCGCCAAGATCGTATTGATGAGCCACTTCGCCCGCGCCGATGAGCTCGATTGCGTGCGCAGCGATGAGCAAGTGGCCGTATTTGAAGCGGCTCGTCAGGGTTTGTCCGCTGAGGTCAGCCTGCGCAACTCGCCGTCGGTGATGGGCTGGCCGAACGTGACCAGCGACTGGGTACGCCCCGGCATCATGCTGTACGGCGCCACGCCGTTTGGCGAAGACCAGGCCGTGGCCGCACGTTTGCAGCCGGTGATGACCCTGGAATCGAAAGTGATCTGCGTACGCGAACTGCCGGCCGGCGAGCCGGTGGGTTACGGCGCGCGGTTCATCACGCCCAAGCCGATGCGCATCGGTGTGGTGGCCATGGGTTATGCCGACGGCTACCCGCGTCATGCGCCGACCGGTACGCCGGTGTTGGTGGCCGGGCAGCGCAGCCAATTGCTGGGTCGCGTGTCCATGGACATGCTGTGCGTCGATCTGACGGACGTGCCCCAGGCCGGCCTCGGCTCAACGGTGGAGCTGTGGGGCAAAAACATTCTCGCCAGTGATATCGCCGTCGCGGCTGACACCATTCCCTACCAGATCTTCTGCAACCTGCGCCGGGTGCCAAGGCTCTATTCCGGCGACTGAGCGCCAGGCACGAACGTCGCTATCCGGGATTTAGGCCCAAGTGTTGTAAATACTGAACGCTGTCGCCATGATAACGCTCAATTACAACAAAGCCTGAATCCTAGGAGGCTCCTGCATTGGACGTCGGCGAACGACTGCAATCCATCCGTAAACTGAAGGGTCTTTCCCAGCGCGAGCTCGCCAAGCGCGCGGGTGTCACCAACAGCACCATTTCGATGATCGAAAAAAACAGCGTCAGCCCCTCGATCAGCTCCTTGCGCAAGGTGCTGGGCGGCATCCCCATGTCCATGGTCGAGTTCTTTTCCGAGGAGATCCTCCAGGAAATACCGACGCAGATCGTCTATAAAGCCAATGAGCTGATCGACATCTCTGACGGCGCCGTGACCATGAAACTGGTAGGCCGGGCGCACCCAAGCCGGGCGATTGCGTTTCTCAACGAAATCTACCCGCCGGGCGCTGACACGGGCGAAGAAATGCTCACCCATGAAGGCGAAGAAACCGGGATTCTGGTGGAGGGTCGCCTGGAATTGGTGGTCGGTCTTGAAACTTTTGTGCTCGAAGCGGGCGATAGCTACTACTTTGAAAGCACCAAGCCCCATCGTTTTCGCAATCCGTTCGACGTGCCGGCGCGACTAATCAGCGCAGCCACACCCGCGAACTTTTAAGAAAAGAGGCGTGCTGCCAGCGTTGCAGACACACCCACAGCTGTATCCGTGAAGCCGAATCTCCCTTTATTTAATAGGGTTGTTTCGGCCAGGCGGGCTAACCGTTATACTTTCGCCGCCTGCGAAACCGTGGCCGCAGGCGTGAATAGCCACCATTGAGGGTGAACGCGTGAACCTAATTATGAAAATGCTGGCTGCACCAGCAACCGTACTGGCCCTATGGGCTGTCAGCGCTCAAGCTGCGACCAATGACGACATTGCCAAGCGCCTGGAGCCTGTCGGCCAGGTGTGCGTCCAGGGCCAGGAATGCAAGGGGATGGAAGTCGCTGTTGTCGCTGGCGGCGGCGGGGCAAAAACCCCGGACGAGATCATCGCCAAGCACTGCAATGCCTGCCACAGCACTGGCCTGTTGGGCGCGCCGAAAATCGGTGATACCGCTGCCTGGAAAGAGCGCGCCGATCACCAGGGCGGCCTCGACGGCATCCTGGCCAAGGCGATCACCGGTATCAACGCCATGCCGCCAAAAGGCACCTGTGCGGATTGCTCGGATGACGACCTTAAAGGTGCCATCAAGAAGATGTCCGGGCTCTAATCCACCGATCTTCGCCAAAAATGCCGCTTACGAGCGGCTTTTTTGTGCTCGCGATTTTTGTTTCAGGGCTGTTCTTTGCAGCAAACACCCGCCACTCTCTGTCCAACCCCTAATCACGGAATGTTCAGGAGGGTCGGATGGTGCAGTTGTGTTCAATCGAGCAGGCAGTTGACGACGTACTGACGCGCTTGCCGGCGCATATTCACATGGGCATGCCCTTGGGGCTGGGCAAACCCAACCTGTTCGTCAATGCGCTGTACCGGCGCATCGCCAAGCTGCCGGAGCGGGCGCTGACGATCTACACCGCACTCAGCCTGGGCCGCCCACCGCTGGGCGACGGCTTGCAGAAGCGTTTTCTCGAACCCTTTATCGAGCGGGTGTTTGGTGATTATCCCGAGCTGGATTTCCTCGCCGACCTGCGTAAAGACAGCCTGCCCAAAAACATCCACGTGCAGCAGTTCTTCATGCAGCCCGGCAGCCTGCTCCACAGCGCCTCGGCCCAGCAGGATTACGTGAGCAGCAACTACAGCCACGCCGCCCGCGATATCAATGCCGCCGGCCTGAACCTGGTGGCGCAACTGGTGGCCAGCAGCAGTGAACATCCCGACCGGTTGAGCCTGAGCTGCAACCCGGACATCACCCTCGACCTGCTGCCGATGATCGCCAAGCGCCGCGACGCCGGCGAAACCATTCTGATCGTCGGCCAGGTCCATACCGATTTGCCCTACATGCCCGGCGATGCCGAGCTGGGCATGGACGCGTTTGATTACCTGATCGACGAAAAAGACAGCACCACACTGTTCTCCACGCCGAATATGCCGGTGGGCTTTCAGGATCACTTCATCGGCCTGCACGCCAGCACCCTGGTGCGCGATGGCGGCACCTTGCAGATCGGCATCGGCTCCATGGGCGATGCGCTGACTGCTGCGCTGTTGGCGCGTCAGGCCGACAACGAAGCTTATCGCTTGCTGCTGAGCGACCTCGATGTGTATCAGTGGGCGCCATTGATCAGCCATGAAGGCGGCGTCGATCCCTTCGCCCGTGGCCTCTATGGTTGCAGCGAAATGTTCGTCAACGGCCTGTTGGTGTTGGCGGATGCCGGGATTGTGCGGCGTAAGGTCTACCCGGATGTGGCGACCCAGGAGCAGGCCAATGCTGGCCTGCTCGATGAGGCGGCACAATCTGATGGTGTCTCGATCCACGGCGGTTTCTTTCTCGGCCCGCGCAGTTTTTACCAGCGCCTGCAGGAAATGACCCACAGCAAACGCCTTGAATTCAACATGACCCGCATCAGCTACATCAACGAGTTGTACGGCCAGGAACAACTCAAGCGCCTGCAACGCCTGGATGCGCGGTTTATCAACAGCGCGATCATGGTGACCTTGCTCGGCGCCGGTGTGGCTGACCAGTTGGAAGATGGCCGCGTGCTCAGCGGTGTCGGCGGGCAATACAACTTCGTCGCCCAGGGCCATGCGCTGGAAGGTGCGCGGTCGATCCTGATCCTGCGCAGCTGGCGCGAATCGGCGGGGGAGGTCAGTTCCAATATCGTCTGGGACTACGGCCACTGCACTATTCCCCGACACCTGCGGGATATTGTCATCACCGAGTACGGCATCGCCGATTTGCGCGGTCAGACCGATGCCAAGGTGATCGAGGCGTTGCTCAATATCACCGACTCACGTTTCCAGGGCGATTTGATCGAGCAAGCGCAAAAGGCCGGCAAGTTGCCCAAGGATTTCCAGTTGGATGTGCGCTTTGCCGACAACACGCCGGAGCGCCTCAAGGCGATTCAGGCGCGGCATTCGCGGTTGTTCCCGGAATATCCGCTGGGCAGCGATTTCAGCGATGAAGAGCGGGATCTGTTGCGCGCGTTGAACTGGCTCAAGAGCAAATTCAAGCTGACGGAGATTTTGGAGTTGGGCAAGGCGGCGTTGGATGCGCCGGAGCCGGAGGTGTTTCCCGGGCATTTGAAGCGGATGGGGTTGGATAAGCCGGAAGGGCTCAAAGAGGATTTGTACCAGCGGCTCTTGCTCGCCGGTCTACAGGCCACCGCAACTTAACAAACACCACAAAACCAACTGTGGGAGCTGGCTTGCCTGCGATAGCGGTGGTACAGCGACATTGATGTCGCCTGACACTCCGCTATCGCAGGCAAGCCAGCTCCCACATTTTTAACCGTGCCCTTACTCGATGAAGGTCACCACACCACCCGCCAGCGACTTCACCCGCGCCAGCGATTCAACCCGATAACCCTGCGCATCCAGCTCCGCACGGCCACCCTGGAACGACTTCTCGATCACGATCCCCAAGCCGGCGACGGTGGCGCCGGCCTGCTTGATGATCGAAATCAGCGCCTGGGACGCCTTGCCGTTGGCCAAAAAGTCATCGATTACCAGCACGCGGTCGCTGCTGGTGAGGTGGCGCGGGGAGATCGCCACGGTGCTTTCCACCTGCTTGGTGAACGAGTAAACGGTCGCCGACAGCAGGTTTTCAGTCAGGGTCAGGGACTGGTGCTTGCGCGCGAAAATCACCGGTACGCCCAGGTTCAGGCCGGTCATGATCGCCGGCGCAATGCCCGAGGCTTCGATGGTGACGATCTTGGTGATGCCCGAGTCCTTGAACAGCGCAGCGAATTCGTCGCCGATCAGTTTCATCAGCGCCGGATCGATCTGGTGGTTCAGAAAGGCGTCGACCTTGAGTACCTGATCGGAAAGCACGATGCCTTCTTCGCGAATTTTCTTGTGCAGTGCTTCCACGAAAGCTTCCTCTGTTGACGCAATACGCGCCGAAAGTAGATTAAAAAGTAGTCGATTCTAGCGCTTTAACATCGCGCGTATGTCCGCCAAGGCGGTGTTGCCGCGAACGGCTTTCACCTCGGTCGGGGTGTCGTCATTGCCTTCCCAGGCCAGGTCGTCCGGCGGCAGTTCGTCGAGGAACCGGCTGGGGGCACAATCGATGATCTCGCCGTATTGCTTGCGCTTGGCGGCAAATGTGAAGGCCAGGGTCTGGCGGGCGCGGGTGATGCCCACGTAGGCCAGTCGGCGTTCTTCTTCGATGGTGTCAGCTTCGATACTGGAGCGGTGTGGGAGGATTTCCTCTTCCATGCCCATGATGAACACGTAGGGAAATTCCAGGCCCTTGGAGGCATGCAAGGTCATCATCTGCACACCTTCGGCGCCGTCTTCCTCTTCCTGCTGGCGCTCCAGCATGTCGCGCAGCACCAGCTTGCCGATGGCGTCTTCGACGGTCATCTCGCCGTCTTCGTCTTTTTCCAGGGTGTTCTTCAGCGCTTCGATCAGGAACCAGACGTTGCCCATGCGGTAATCCGCGGCCTTGTCGCTGGAACTGTTGGTGCGCAGCCAGTTTTCATAGTCGATGTCCATGACCATGCTGCGCAGGGCGCTGATCGGGTCTTCGCCGGCGCACTGCTCGCGGACCTTGTCCATGAAGCGCTTGAAGCGCGACAGGCGGTCGGTGAAACGGGTGTCCAGGTGTTCGCCGAGGCCGATTTCGTCGGTGGCGGCGTACATCGAGATCTTGCGCTCGGTCGCATAGTTGCCGAGCTTTTCCAGGGTGGTGGAACCGATTTCGCGGCGCGGTACGTTGATCACGCGCAGGAAGGCGTTGTCGTCGTCCGGGTTCACGATCAACCGGAAGTAGGCCATCAGGTCTTTCACTTCCTGGCGTCCGAAAAAGCTATTGCCGCCCGACAGGCGATACGGAATCTGGTGATGCTGCAGCTTCAGCTCGATCAACTTGGCCTGGTAATTCCCGCGATACAGGATCGCAAAGTCGCTGTAGGGCCGGTCGGTACGCAGGTGCAAGGTCAACAACTCGACGGCCACGCGTTCGGCTTCGGCATCTTCGTTACGGCAGCGGATCACACGGATCTCGTCGCCGTGGCCCATCTCACTCCACAGTTGTTTTTCAAACTCGTGGGGGTTGTTCGAGATCAGCACGTTGGCGCAGCGCAGGATGCGGCTGGTGGAGCGGTAGTTCTGCTCCAGCATCACCACTTTCAGGGACGGGTAGTCGTCCTTGAGCAACATCAGGTTTTCCGGGCGCGCACCGCGCCAGGCGTAGATCGACTGGTCGTCGTCGCCCACCACGGTGAACTGGTTGCGTTTGCCGATGAGCATTTTCACCAGCAGGTACTGGCTGGCGTTGGTGTCCTGGTATTCGTCCACCAGCAGGTAGCGCACCTTGTTCTGCCACTTCTCCAGAATGTCGGCGTGCTCTTCGAACAGCTTCACGGGCAGCAGGATCAGGTCGTCGAAGTCCACCGCGTTGAACGCCTTGAGCGTGCGCTGATAGTGGGTGTAGACGATGGCGGCGGTCTGTTCCTTGGGATTGCGTGCGTTTTCCAGGGCCTGGGGCGGCAGGATCAGGTCGTTTTTCCAGGCGCCGATCATGTTCTTGATCTCGTCCACGCCGTCGTCGCCTGCGTATTCCTTCTGCATGATGTCGGTCATCAGCGACTTCACATCGGTCTCGTCAAAGATCGAGAAGCCTGGCTTGTAGCCCAGCCGCACGTGTTCCTTGCGGATGATGTTGAGGCCCAGGTTGTGGAAGGTACACACGGTGAGGCCACGGCCTTCGCCACCCTTGAGCAGGGTGCCGACGCGCTCTTTCATTTCCCGTGCCGCCTTGTTGGTAAAGGTCATGGCGACAATGTACTGGGCGCGGATGCCGCAGTTCTGGATCAAGTGCGCAATCTTGCGGGTGATCACGCTGGTCTTGCCGGAGCCAGCACCGGCGAGCACCAATAGAGGGCCGCCGACGTAGTTCACGGCTTCTTGCTGCCGGGGATTGAGTCGGGACATACAGAATTTCAGGAGTCGTTATTCAAAAGGGCGGGCATTTTAACAGGCTGGCAGGATTCTGCTCTGTCAGAACGACAGTGTGACGTACCACTCGATCTAAATTTGCCGGTTTTGATACTTTGCCGCAGGATGTCAGGGCAATTGAGACTAATGTTTACAACCTGCGTGTTTGATAACCCCTATCATTGGTGATTATCAGGCCGCACGTCATAATGCCCGCCGCCAACGAATTCTTGCAGAGTCTAGGGAGCTAGCTTGTCTACGCCTGTCGAACCCTTGCGTTTGCTGCTGCTGGCCGATGAGCCCGCGTGGGCAGCGTTGTTGCGCGAGTGCCTGGCGCCGATGGGCGATGGGGCTGTGCTGATCAGCGCGCCAAATTGGGATTCCGTAAGTCGTCTGTTCGATGACGACCACGGTGCCGTGCTATTGACCACGCCAGGCCTGCAACCTGGCCCCGGCCGATGCAGCTTGCCCTGCGTATTGCTGCTGGAGCAGGAACCGCTGGTTTCACCGCTGGGGGTCAGCGACTGGCTGGTGCAGACCGCCTTGGACGCCGACACCCTGCGCCGCTGTCTGCGCCACGTTCGCGAACGCGGCGTGCTGGAGACCACCCTGCAGCGCCTGGCCGAACAGGACCCGCTCACCGGCATCGCCAACCGCCAGGGTTTCCAGACCCTGCTGGCGGCGCGGCTGGCCGAGAACGAAGGCCGCGGCCTGGCCCTCGGTCACCTGGACCTCGACAACTTCCGCCATGCCAACGACGCCCTCGGCCACCAGGCCGGCGACCGGTTGATCCTGCAAGTGGTCTCGCGGCTCAAGAGCCAACTGGAGGCCGGCGACCAACTGGCGCGCCTGGGTAGCGATGAATTCGCCTTGCTGATCGACACCCGCCGTGCGCCCCAGCGCGCCGAGTGGATGGCCGAGCGCATCACCGAAGTCATGGCCGAACCCTATTGGGTCGATGGCGAAAGCCTGTTGATCGGTTGCAGCCTGGGCGTGGCGCATGCCCGTGCCAGCGCCGGGGCCGACCCGCTGATGTGGCACGCGCATATCGCCATGCAGCAAGCCAAAAGCACCCAAGGCTGCACCTTTCATATCTTCAACGAACGCATCAACCGCAATGCGCGCAGCCTGGCCGACCTGGAAAGTGAACTGCGCCGGGCCTTGCGCCGTGACGAACTGGAGTTGCACTACCAGCCGCGCCTGGACCTGGACGACGGGCATATCGTCGGCCTGGAAGCCCTGGTGCGCTGGCGTCACGGCGAACGTGGCCTGTTGCCGCCCAGCGAATTCGTGCCCCTGGCCGAGCAAAGCGGCCTGATCGTACCGTTGGGCTACTGGGTGATTTCCCGCGCCCTGCGCGACATGCAGGACCTGCGCGAACGCGGCCTGCCGCCGCTGCACATGGCGGTCAACCTGTCGTTCCGCCAGTTCCAGGACAGCCAATTGCTTTCCACCCTCAGCCGGTTGATTGCCGAACGTGGCGTGGAAGCGCAATGGCTGGAATTCGAACTGACCGAAACCGCGGTGATGCGCCGCAGCGATCTGGTCAAGCAGACCATGGACGCCCTCGGCCGCCTCGGCGTGCGCTTTTCCCTGGATGACTTCGGTACCGGTTTCTCATCGTTCGTGCACCTGAACAGCCTGCCGATTGCCTTGTTGAAGATCGACAAGAGCTTTGTCGGCGGCATGGAAGAGCGCGAAGAGAACCGCAAGCTGGTGCACGCGATGATCAACCTGGCCCACAACCTCAACCTGGAAGTGGTGGCCGAGGGTGTGGAAACCCCTGAGCAACTGGCGTTGTTGCGGTTGTTTGGGTGTGACCAGGCCCAGGGGTATTTGATCAGCAAGCCGTTGCCGTTGCCGGAGTTGGTGGAATACCTCACCTTTGGCAAGGGCCGGGAAGCACTGCTTGGCTGAATTGCAAACCCGGTTAACTGTGGCAGCTGGCTTGTGTGGGAGCTGGCTTGCCTGCGATTGAATCACCTCGGTTTTGCTGGACGACCGAGTTGTCAGCATCGCAGGCAAGCCAGCTCCCACATTGACCGCGTACATTTTCTAGTCCGGAAGCGCAGCCTGGAATTGCGGATGAACCTGCGGCTCCCGCCGAATCATCCGCTTCATCTTCGCCTCAAACGCCCACGTCAGCCCCAGCGCCGCACACGCCAGCCCCAGCGCCAGGCCCCACCACACCCCGGTCGGCCCCCAGCCAAGGGTGAACGCCATCAGCCACGCCGCTGGCGCACCGATCAGCCAGTAGCAACCCAGGCCCACCAGGAACGTGGTCTTGGCGTCCTTCAGCCCACGGATACAGCCCATGGCGATGGTCTGCACACCGTCGAACAACTCAAACCACGCCGCCACGGCCAACAGGCTGACGGCCAGCACGATCACGTCGTGGAACGCCGGGTCATTGTGGTCAAGGAACAGCCCGATCAGCGGGTCGGACAACAACCAGAACACGGCGGCAAACCCAAGCATTACCGTCGCCCCAAAACCGATGCCGACCCGGCCAGCCAGGCGTGCTTGCAGCAACTGCCCGGCGCCGTAGTGCTGGCCGATGCGCATGGTCACCGCGTAGGACATCCCCGCCGGCACCATGAACGCCACCGAGACAATCTGCAGGGCGATCTGATGCGCCGCCAACTGTGTGCTGCCCATGGTGCCCATGCACAGCGCCGCGAAGGCGAACAAACCGACCTCTACCGCATAGGTGCCGCCAATCGGCAGGCCCAGGCGCCACAGCTCGCGCAGGTAGGTGGTATTGAGGCGCAGCAGGCCCGTGCCCAGCGGGTAAGCGGCATAGGCACGGTTGCTGCGGATGTACCACATCAGCGCCAGGGCCATGCCGTTGGCGACAATGGCCGTGACCAGGCCGATGCCCATCAAGCCCAGTTTCGGCAGGCCAAACATGCCCTCGATCAAGGCATGGTTGAGCAGGTAGTTGATGACCGTGCCACACAGGCTGATAACCATCACCGGCGTGGCTTTGCCGATGGCGCTGGTGAAGCCGCGCAAGGCCATGAAACTCAGGTAGCCGGGCAGGGCGAAGGGCAGGATCGTGAGGAATTGCCCCGCCGCCTGCACGTTGGTTTCGGTCTGGCCAAACATCAGCAGCACCGGCTTGAGGTTCCACAGCAGCAACGCCGCCGCCAGGGCCATCAGCACGGCGAGCCACAACCCGGCCTGGGTCAGGCGGGTGGCGCCTTCGATATCGCCCGCGCCGTGACGGATCGCCACCAGGGTGCCCACGGCGGCAATCACGCCGATGCAGAAAATCGCCACGAACGAATAGCTGGCCGCCCCCAGGCCGCCGCCGGCCAGGGCTTCGGGGCTCAGGCGGGCCATCATCAGGGTGTCGGTCAGCACCATCAGCATGTGCGCCAACTGTGAGGCAATCAACGGCCCCGACAGCCGCAGAATGGCCCAGAGTTCGGTACGTGCTGGATGCTGCATGATCATCACGCTCAAAGAGTCAGAGGGTTGTGGAAGGGTTGATTCTCGGCGCTCTCGGCCGATTGCACAAAGGGAAAAAAGCGATGATTCACATGATTAAAACTCATGCTTGATTGATTCTGGTAGGGTTTCGCTATCCTGCTGTCGGAGATTTCCCAATGTCTCGTCGTCTTCCTCCTCTTTACGCCTTGCGGGCCTTTGAAGCCGCGTCCCGGCACAACTCCTTCACCCGCGCGGCGGAAGAACTGTCGATTACGCAAAGTGCGGTGAGCCGGCATATCCGCACCCTTGAGGATCACTTCGCCTGCCGGCTGTTCCAGCGCAGCGGCCGCACCTTGCAGCTCACTGAAGCCGCACGCCTGTTGTTGCCTGGCGTGCGCGAGGGGTTTGCGGCACTGGAGCGCGCCTGCCATACCTTGAACGCCGAAGATGACATCCTGCGCATGAAGGCGCCTTCCACCCTGACCATGCGCTGGTTACTGGCGCGGCTCAGTCGTTTCCGCGCCTTGCAGCCGGGCAACGAAGTGCAGTTGACCAGCGCGTGGATGAACGTGGATGAGGTGGATTTCAACCAGGAGCCCTTCGACTGTGCGGTGCTGTTGAGCTACGGGCATTTCCCGGCGGATTGGGACGCGTGCTACCTGTACCCGGAGTTGCTGATTCCGGTCGGCGCCCCGAACTTGCTGGACGACGGGCCGTGGGACGCGGCACGCCTGGCGACAGCCGAGCTGTTGCATCCTACGCCGGACCGCCGCGACTGGCGCAGTTGGCTGGAGCGCATGGGCTTGTCGTCGCAGGTATCGCTCAAGGGCGGGCAGGTGTTCGACACCCTTGAACTGGGCATGATCGCCGCCGCGCGGGGCTACGGCGTGTCCATGGGGGATTTATTGATGGTGGCCGAAGATGTGGCCCAGGGGCGCTTGAGCCTGCCGTGGCCCACCGCCGTGGCCAGTGGGGAAAGTTACTACCTGGTGTGGCCGAAAACCCGCCCCGGCGGTGAGCGTTTGCGGCGCTTGGCGGACTTCCTGCAAAGCGAGGTCAAGGCCATGGAACTGCCCCAGGTCGAGCGCCTGTAATGACGCGTCGCGCACCGTTCATGCAATCGTTTGCGCGATAACCCTGTGAATCGCTCAAGTATTGCCCGCGCACGCCGAAGTAGGTGTGTTGGAACCATCGTGCCCCAACGCTTCCCACTAGATAAATTGCCGAGCAGCGCTATGAGATCAGGATGATCCTGGCCTCGGCCAGGAGCTGTCATGTCTCAACCTCGCGCTCGGATTGCCTCCCAGCTAGGCCTCGCGCTCGCCGTGATTCTGGCTGTCGTCATCAGCGGCAGTACCGTGTTTGCCTTGCGTTCCCTCGACTCCGCCAACCTCGACACCCGCGAGGAGCACCTGGCCAGCGAAGCGCGCCTGCTCGCCGACCAACTCAATACCTTCCACAGCACCTTGCGCGAAAGCACCCAGCGTTTGAGCGGGCTGTTCGAAAAGCGCTTCGGCGCCGGTTTGAGCGTGCGTGCCGACCAGCCGGTCACCGTGGCCGGCGTACAGACCCCGAGCCTCTACCTGGGCAGCGATCTGTTGAACAACGATTTCGCCGAAGTCGATGAGTTCAAGGACACTTCGGGCGGCGTGGCCACGGTATTTGTGCGCAACGGCGAGGACTTTATCCGCATCAGCACCTCCCTGACCAAACAGGATGGCAGCCGCGCCATCGGTACTGCGCTGGATCACCAGCATCCGGCCTATCAACGCCTGCTGGCCGGGCAGAACTACGTTGGTCGTGCGGTATTGTTCGAACGCTCCTACATGACCCAGTACACACCGGTCCGCGACAGCGCAGGCAAGGTCATTGCCGTGTTGTTTGTGGGCTTCGACTACACCGACGCGCAGAACGCCCAGTTCGACAACCTCAAGCGTTTCCGCATCGGCCAGACCGGCTCCCTGGCCTTGCTCGATGAGCAGAAGAAGTGGCTGGTGCCACCGGCGGGCGTGCAGGCGTTGGACCAGGCAATCCCGGTAGTGCTCGATCTTGCGAAAAAGCCGGGTGCCGGGCGGTTCTGGAGCGACAAGAACGAAGACTTCTACAGCGTTGCGGTGCCGTTCGAGGGCGGTCCGTGGTCGGTGGTGGCAAGCATGCCGAAGGCTGAGATCCGTGCAGTCACCTGGGCCGTGGGGATTCGCCTGGTGATCGGCAGCGTGCTAGCGATGTTGCTGGCGGTTGGTGCGGCTGTCTGGCTGTTGCGCAGCAAATTGCAGCCATTGAGCGACCTGGTGCGCCAAGCCGAGGCCTTGGGGGCCGGCGATTTAAGCGCGCGCTTGAACGTGTCCAGCCATGACGAAATCGGCCAACTGGCGCGTAGCTTCAACCAGATGGGCGAAGCGTTGTCGACCATGGTTTCGCATATCCGCAAGGCGTCCGAAGAGGTCAACAGCCGGGCGCAGGCGTTGTCCGGGTTGTCTGGCGGTGCCTATGAAGGCATGGAGCAGCAGTCTGGCGAGATCACCAGCATGGCCGGCGCCGTGGAAGAGTTCAGCGCCACCTCGCTGAATATTGCCGACAACATGGGCAATACCGAGCGCCTCGCCCAGGAAAACGCCCAGCAGACGCGCATCGGTCGCAACTCGATGCAGGAGGCCTCGTCGTCCCTGGAACATATCGCCACCGCGCTGAACAGCACGGCCACGGTGATCAACACCCTCGGCCAGCGTTCCCAGGAGATCGGCGGAATCGTCGGCACGATCACCTCCATCGCCGACCAGACCAACCTGCTGGCACTCAACGCCGCCATCGAAGCCGCACGTGCCGGTGAGCAGGGCCGTGGGTTTGCGGTAGTCGCCGATGAGGTGCGCAACCTGGCGTCGCGCACCCGCGAGGCCACCGACGAAATCTCCGGGATGATCCAGAGTATCCAGCAGGAAACCGGCAACGCCATCACCACCATGGAACACGGCAATGTGCTGATGCAGGAAGGCCTGTCGCGCAACGCCGACGTGGCCTCGGCCCTGGCACGCATCGACGAGCAAAGCCGCTCGGCGGGGCAGCAGTTTGCCGCGATTACCACGGCAACCCAGGAGCAGAGCAGCACGGCGACGTTGCTAAGCAGCAACTTGCAGAGCATTGCGCTGGCCAACAGCGAGCAGCGTGAAGTGGTGTCGAACCTGGCGATTACGGCCAAGGAGTTGGAGACGTTGGCGGCAGGCTTGCGCCAAGAGGTCGATCGCTTCCGTTGACGCTAAACAAGGCGCGCCCGGTTCCTCGGAACCGGGTCGGCCTAGGGTCTTTTCAGCGCACCGGCCAAGCGCACCATGGCGGTTTCGATTTCATGGGCGTTCAAGGACGAGTAGCCCAGCAGCCAGCCCTGCTTTTTTTCAGCGCCGGCATATAACCGGCTGAGACCGGGCAACTGCACACCGGCGCTGGCGGCTTGGCGGATGGTTTTTTCTTCCGACCAACCCTCGTGCAACAAGCACGGGATTTGCAGCCCGCCCGGCGGGCGACAGGCTGTCACCACACCGTGCAGATGCTTGCCGATAGCCTCCAACATGATCGCTTGGCGTGCGCCGTAGAGTTTGCGCATGGCCCGTACGTGGGCGTTGTAATGCCCGTCTTCCATGAAGCGCGCCAGCGTCAGTTGCAGGACCTGCGGCGTGTGGCCGTCCATCATGCTGCGGGCGTAGGTGAAGGCGTTGACCAGTTCGGTTGGCAGCACCATGTAGCCCATGCGCAGGCCGGGGTAAAGGGTCTTGCTGAAGGTGCCGATGTAGAGCGTGCGCCGGTACTTGTCCAGGCCCTGCACGCAGGCGGTGGGGTTGCCTTGGTAGTGAAACTCGCTGTCATAGTCATCCTCGATGATCCACTTGCCCTTTTCCGCTGCCCAGTTGATCAACTCAAGACGCCGTTCCAGGGTCAACGTGGCGCCGGTCGGGTATTGGTGGGAGGGCGTCACATACACGCAATGGGCGCCGCTGCGGTCGGCGTGCAACAGATCGGTGCGTATGCCCTGTTCATCGACGTCGATCGGCACAACCCTGGCCTCGGCGGTTTCAAACGCCTTTTTCGCGCCAAAGTACCCCGGGTTTTCCAACAGGATCGGCTTGCCTACGTCCACCAGCAGCTGTGCGCAAAGGAACAGCGCCTGGCGCGTGCTGCTCAGCACCAGGACCTGGTCCGGCGAGCATTTCGCCCCACGCTCCAGGTTCAAATAGGTGGCGATGGCTTTGCGCAACGGCTCAGCCCCCTGCGGGTCGCCGTGCAACAGCACGTTGCTGCGATGGTCCTTCATCACCTGGCGTTGCAGGCGCTCCCAGACGGCTGTCGGAAACGTCCGGGTTTCCGGCAGGCCGGTGGCAAATGCCTTGATGACCTGTTGATCGTTCACGCCACCGCTGTCGAGGATCATCTGCCCGCGCTGGCTCAAGCCGGCACCGTCTGCCACCTGGCTGCTTTTGGCTTCCTTGGCTTTGATGCGTCGGCGTGAGGCTCCGCGCAATTCGGTGCCGATGGCATCGCACACATAACTGCCAGAGCCTGCGCGCCGCACGATGAAACCATCGCGGTGCAACTGCACGTAGGCGTTTTCCACCGTGTCGCGGGCAAGCCCCAGTGATGTGGCCAGCACCCGCGTCGCCGGCAGCTTCAAACCGGGTGCCAGCACGCCGTCGAGGATCAGCGCCCGCAATGCGCGCTGGATACGCTGGTGCAGGTCCAGCAGGTGGAATTCAGCATCATTGAGCCGTATCTGCAGCGTTTCCAGTTCGAACGTTTTTGCCATGCGGTCTGCTCATCCTTGATGAATTGGCCGGTAGTGGCAGGCCAGTCTCTCCGTAGACTTTAACGCTTGCCGCTATCACCTATCCACCGCAAGGAGCAAAGCCCCATGTCCTCTTCGCTATCGTCGCCGCTGCGCTGGCGCGACCTGTTCCACCCGGTGATTGCCGGGCTCATTTCGGTGCTCGTCAATTATGGCGGCACCTTTATCCTGGTGTTCCAGGCGGCCAGGGTCGCGGGACTCAGCCCTGAGCTGACGGCGTCGTGGGTGTGGTCGGTGTCGATTGGCGTTGGCGTCACCGGGCTGTATCTGAGTTGGGCAAACCGCCAGCCGATCATTACCGCGTGGTCGACGCCTGCCGCGGCGTTTCTGGTGGTTGCGCTGTCCACGACGCCCTACGCCGAGGCGGTCGGTGCGTACATGCTGTCAGCTGCTGCCTTTGTGTTGCTGGGGTTGTCGGGCTGTTTCGAAAAACTCATCCGCTTGATTCCGCCCGGCATCGCCGCCGCGTTGCTCGCCGGTATCCTGCTGCCGTTCGGTGTGGGCGCGTTTGCGGGCATGAGCCTCGACCCGGTGTTGGTCGGCTTGCTGATCGCCGTTTACATCCTGCTCAAGCGGTTTACCGCACGTTATGCCGTCGTGGGCATTCTGGTGCTTGGGCTGGCGTTTCTGTTGACGCAGGCGCGTGTGGATCTTTCGGGGCTTTCGCTGCAATTGGCGGCGCCGGTGTTCACCCCGCCTGAATTTTCGCTTAATGCGCTGCTCAGCGTGGCACTGCCGTTGTTTCTGATCACACTGACGGGGCAGTACATGCCGGGCATGCTGGTGCTGCGCAACGATGGCTTCAAGATCAGCGCCAACCCGATCCTCACGGTGACGGGGCTGGGCTCGCTATTAATGGCGCCCTTTGGCTCCCACGCGTTCAACGTGGCGGCCATCACTGCCGCCATCTGTACCGGCAAGGAAGCCTCGCAGGACCCGTCCAGGCGCTGGGTCGCGGGGGTTGCCGCAGGCGTGTTCTACATCCTCATCGGGGTCTTCGGGGTGACGCTGGCCGCGGTGTTCATGGCGTTCCCGGCCACCTTCATTACGACGCTGGCCGGGCTGGCCCTGCTCGGTACCATCGGCGCCAGCCTGGCCAGCGCCATGGCTGATGCCAAATCCCGTGAAGCATCGCTGATCACCTTCCTGGCGTGCGCCGCCAACATCACCTTGTTGGGCATAGGCGGGGCGTTTTGGGGGCTGTTGATCGGGCTGGCAGCGTATGCCCTGCTCAATGGCCACCTGCCCAGGAGAAAGGCGGCAGCAGACGTTTCGATCAAGGGCTCCACGCGATAAGGCTCGCCTATCAGTGATCAGCCTGGCTGCACGCTGCTGGCCGGTATTGCAGGGCTTCGGCAATGTGTTGGCGACCGATAGTCTGCACGCGCTCCAGGTCCGCCAGGGTGCGCGCGACTTTCAGCAGCCGGTGGGCGGCGCGCAGGGACAGGGTCAGCCGTTCGCACGCGCTTTCCAGCCAGGCTTCATCCGGCTTGGACAGCGCGCAATGCTGGCGCAGCCCAGGCAAATCCAGGAATGCATTGGCACAGCCCTGGCGGTTGTGCTGGCGCTCCCGGGCCTGGGCCACCAGTGCCGATGCGGTGGCCGTGTTGTCGCCGGTTTGCGGCGCCGGGTTCAACGCGGTGGTCTCCCGGGCGACGGTCAGGTGCAGGTCGATCCGGTCCAGCAGCGGCCCGGAGAGTTTGTTGCGATAGCGCTGGACTTGCTCCGGCGTACAGCGACAGCGCCCGCTGGGTTCGCCCATGTAGCCACAGGGGCAGGGGTTCATCGCCGCCACCAATTGAAAGCGCGCGGGGAAGCTCACCCGGTCGCGGGCGCGGGAGATGACGATGTGCCCCGACTCCAAAGGTTCGCGCAGAACCTCCAGCACCTTGCGATCAAACTCCGGTAACTCGTCCAGAAACAAAACGCCGTGGTGCGCCAGGGTGATTTCCCCTGGCTGCGGCTTTGATCCGCCGCCGACCAAGGCCGGCCCTGACGCCGAATGGTGGGGCTGACGAAACGGGCGATGCGGCCAATGGCTCAGGGGCGCCAGGCTGACCACGGATTGAATCGCCGCCACTTCCAATGCTTCCTGTTCGCTCAGTGGCGGCAACAAACCGGGCAGGCGGCTGGCGAGCAAGGTCTTGCCCGTTCCGGGAGGCCCGCTGAACAGCAGGTTGTGTGCGCCTGCTGCCGCAATCAACAGGGCGCGCTTGGCCGCGAGTTGGCCCTGCACTTCGCTCAAGTCCGGGTAGGGCTTGTTCAAGTACAGCAAGCCATCGGACTTGTAAGGCTCAATCGGCTGGTGCCCGTTCAGATGCGCCACGACCTGCAACAGGTGATCTACTGCAATCACCTTCAAGCCCGACGCCAGGCACGCCTCCTCGGCATTCGCCCTGGGCACTATCACGGTGCGCCCGGCCTTGCGTGCCGCCAATGCCGCTGGCAATACACCCTTCACCGCACGTACCGCGCCGGACAGCGCCAGTTCGCCCAGGCACTCCACGTCATCGAGCATCAGCGCCGGCACTTGCACACTGGCGGCCAGGATGCCCAGGGCAATCGCCAAGTCAAAACGCCCGCCGTCCTTGGGCAGGTCAGCGGGCGCGAGGTTGAGGGTGATGCGGCGGGCAGGGTATTGCAGCGCGCTATTGAGGATGGCGCTGCGTACGCGGTCCTTGCTTTCCTTGACGGCGGTTTCGGGCAGGCCCACCAGGGTGAGCGACGGCAAACCATTGGCCATATGCACTTCGACGGTGACCGCCGGGGCTTCGACGCCGACCTGGGCGCGGCTGTGGACGATGGCGAGGGACATGATCGTTCCTTGAAATGGAGAGGCCGCTTCCTGCGGGTTTTTCAAGGGTAGACGAGGTGGGGAAGAGCGAGGCGGGGGAGGTTTTACAGAACGTATCCGAAGAGTGGCACAGAACAAATGTGGGAGCGGGCTTGCTCGCGAATGCGGTGGGTCAGTCACTGGATGTGTTTCTGATACACCGCATTCGCGAGCAAGCCCGCTCCCACAATGGACCGCGTTTATTCAGCAGGTGGCGGTGTGAGTCGCGCTTCCAGTTCGGCGACTTTCGCTTCCAGGCTCTCCAGCCGCGCACGTGTGCGGGCCAGCACGACCATCTGGCTGTCAAACTCTTCCCGGCTCACCAGGTCGAGCTTGCTGAAGCCGCTTTGCAGCAGCGCCTTGAACTGGCTTTCGATTTCGTTGCGGGGCAGCGGGGTTTCGCCGCTGAACAGGCGAGAGGCGTGGCCGCTCAGGGCGTCGAGGAGGTCTTTGGGCGCGAGCATGGGAAATATTCCGAGAAACTGTTGGGCGGCAGTGTATCACGCGGCGTCTATAGTCTTTTTTACCGCCGCAAGCGCACGCTTTTCGCGCAGCGCGCCGTACACCGGCGCACTGTTTTTGTGCGCATTGCCGTCGCCAAAACACCCCGCAGCTGGGCAAACGTGGGCAAAGGACTGATTTCAGTGATTTTTACGGAGCTGGCAAGGTTTCTGCTTAGACGATCATGACCCATGCACTGATGCAGTCGCTGTGACGAATGCAGTGCGCCGACGGATCAGGGGTACAGGTTTCGTCACCAGTGGATCGCTGGCGTCACAAAGGCAATTGCCTTCGCGACGACGCGTTACAAAGCCAGGCACTGCGCTTAGACTTGAGACGGGTTTGTTTTCCTGGGGCAAGTCCACCAATTCGGGAGAGAGTTTTCATGAAGCTAGTCACTGCCATCATCAAGCCGTTCAAGTTGGACGATGTACGCGAGTCGTTGTCCGAGATCGGCGTGCAGGGCATTACCGTCACTGAGGTCAAAGGCTTCGGTCGGCAGAAGGGTCACACCGAGCTGTATCGCGGCGCGGAATACGTGGTCGATTTCCTGCCGAAGGTGAAGATTGATGTCGCCATTGACGACAAGGATCTTGACCGGGTTATCGAGGCGATAACCAAGGCGGCCAACACCGGCAAGATCGGTGACGGCAAGATCTTCGTGGTCAATCTGGAACAGGCTATTCGCATCCGTACCGGCGAAACCGATACCGACGCAATCTAAGCCGCCAAACCCCAACGCCCCAGGAGAAAACAATATGACTCTGCGTAAATTCGCAGGGCTCGGAGCCCTGTTGTCCATCGTAATGCCAAGCCTGGCCATGGCGGCAGACGAAGTGGCTGCTCCAGTCCTCAACTCCGGCGACACCGCCTGGATGCTGACCGCCACCGCACTGGTGCTGTTCATGACTATCCCTGGCCTGGCGCTGTTCTACGGCGGCATGGTCCGCTCCAAGAATATTCTGTCGGTGATGATGCAGTGCTTCGCCATCACTGGCCTGATCAGCATCCTGTGGGTTGTCTACGGCTACAGCATCGCGTTCGATACCACCGGTATGGAACAGGGTGTGGTCAACTTCAACTCCTTCTTCGGCGGCATGGGCAAGGCGTTCCTGGCGGGCGTAACCCCGGCCAGCATCACCGGGCCTGCGGCATTGTTCCCTGAGGCGGTGTTCATCACCTTCCAGATGACCTTCGCCATCATCACTCCGGCCCTGATCGTCGGTGCCTTCGCTGAGCGCATGAAGTTCTCCGCGATGCTGATCTTCATGGCTATCTGGTTCACCCTGGTCTATGCGCCGATTGCACACATGGTCTGGAGCGGCAACGGTGGCCTGATGTGGGACTGGGGCGTGCTGGACTTCGCTGGCGGCACCGTGGTGCACATCAACGCCGGTGTGGCTGGCTTGGTGGCGTGCATCGTGCTCGGCAAGCGTAAAGGCTTCCCGACCACCCCAATGGCGCCGCACAACCTCGGTTACACCCTGATCGGTGCAGCCATGCTGTGGATCGGCTGGTTTGGCTTCAACGCCGGTTCCGCCGCTGCGGCCAACGGCACCGCCGGCATGGCGATGCTGGTCACCCAGATCGCTACTGCTGCTGCGGCGCTGGGCTGGATGTTCGCCGAGTGGATCACCCACGGTAAGCCAAGCGCACTGGGCATTGCCTCGGGCGTGGTAGCCGGCCTGGTGGCAATCACTCCGGCCGCTGGCACCGTTGGCCCGATGGGCGCCCTGGTGATCGGCCTGGTTGCCGGTGTGATCTGCTTCTTCTGCGCCACCAGCCTCAAGCGCAAGCTGGGCTACGACGACTCCCTGGACGCATTCGGCGTGCACGGTATCGGCGGTATCGTCGGTGCGATCCTCACCGGTGTGTTCGCAGCCCCTGCATTGGGCGGCTTCGGCACCGTGACTGACGTGGCTGCACAGGTCTGGATCCAGTGCAAAGGCGTCGGCTTCACTGTGATCTACACGGCGATCGTGACCTACATCATCCTCAAGGTGCTGGACATGGTCATGGGCCTGCGGGTCACCGAAGAGGAAGAGGCTGTCGGCCTCGACCTGGCGCAACACAACGAACGCGGCTACAACTTGTAAGTACGCGAAAAAAAGATGCCCGGCTTGCCGGGCATTTTTTTGTCTGGTGTTTGTGAGAGAGAGCACACGGCGCGTCCCTGCATGCGAATGTCTTACAGGCATGTAGGCGTATTCGGCACTTTGTTTTTTCCCAGAGCGCGCTAGAATGCGCGCCGATGGGCGCAAAACTGTATTTATCTGGGCGAGCAGCGTGATCATGGCGCTGCTTGTGAAGTCCTCGCCACCTTTCACGGTGATGGGGCATAAGCCACTGGTTATCCAGTGGATGTTGATTTTTTTCCGGCAGCCTCGACAGGGGATGAAGCTGGGCTATAACTAATCTGCTTTTCGCAAGTCATGAGGTAGAACATGAGCGACGATGATCTGGAAAACGACGACCTCGAAGTAGGTGATGACGACGAGACCGATGAAGGTCTTGACGCAGCAGCCGTTGACGACGGTGCCGACGAAGCCGAGGACAGTGGCGACGGCGACGCAGCACCCAAAGCCAAAGGCAAAGCCAAGGCCGCTGTTTCGGTAGACGAACTGCCGAGCGTTGAAGCCAAGAACAAAGAGCGCGATGCGTTGGCCCGTGCGATGGAAGAATTCCTCGCTAAAGGCGGCAAAGTGCAGGAAGTCGAGGCCAACGTGGTGGCTGATCCACCGAAGAAGCCGGATAACAAGTACGGCAGCCGACCTATCTGAGGTCAGCCACCTGCTTGTAGGAAAAAGCCCGCCGTCGCTGCGGGCTTTTTCATGCCCGGGATAAATTCCTAAGGCCCACCGCATACCAAATGTGGGAGCGGGCTTGCTCGCGAATGCGGTCTGTCAGTCACTGATGTGCCGACTGATACACCGCATTCGCGAGCAAGCCCGCTCCCACAGTTTTGATCTTCGCTGTTACTGCCAGCTGCGCAGCAACTCTGGCAATTGCGCCAGGTTACGAATCTCGCCATCCGGGCGCTTATCCGCATCCCACACCTTGCCCATCGGGTTAAACCACACCGCCCGCAGCCCCGCCTGTTGCGCCCCGGCAATGTCATCCCCCGGATGATCACCGATATGCACCGCCGCACTGGCCTCCACCCCACCGCGCTTCATCGCCTCCTGAAACAGTCGCGCATCCGGCTTGGCGATGCCGATGTCTTCGGCGCGCAGGGCAAAATGAAAGTAATCGGCCAGCCCGACACGCTGCACATCGGCATTGCCGTTGGTGATCACTCCCAGCAGGAAGTGCTGGCGCAGCGCCTGCAACATCGGCTCGGCTTCAGGGAACGGGGTGAGCTGATGGCGCGCATGGATGAACGCTTCAAAGCACACATCGGCCATTTGCGTGGCCTCGGGCTGTGGATAACCGGCTTCTTCAAAGGCGTGGGTCAACACCCGGTGACGCAGGATGCTGATGCGGTGTTTCAGCTCGGGATCGCGCGCCAGCACCTGCTGGCGCAGGTTGGCGAAATGCTCCAACGGCAACTCGCCGACCTTGGGCGCATGGGTGGCCAGCCATTCGCGCATCGACGCTTCGGCGTTGATGATGACGGGTACGTTGTCCCAGAGTGTGTCGTCCAGGTCGAAGGTGATCAGCTTGATACTCATGAGTCGCCGCCCTTGATGCGTTTGGCCCGTGGATGGGCGCTGTCGTACACCGTTGCCAGGTGTTGGAAATCCAGATGGGTGTAGATCTGCGTGGTCTTGATGTCGGCGTGACCGAGCAGTTCCTGCACGGCGCGCAGGTCCTGGGACGATTCGAGCATGTGGCTGGCAAACGAGTGCCGCAGCATGTGCGGGTGCAGGTTCTGCCCCAGCTCGCGCTCGCCGGCGGCCTTGACGCGCAACTGGATGGCGCGCGGCCCCAGGCGCCGGCCCTGCTGGCTGACAAACACTGCATCGTCGGCCGGGTTGGTCAGCAGACGCAAGGGCAGCCACAGCTGCAAGGCTTCCCGGGCTTTGCGGCCCACCGGCAGCACGCGGGTCTTGCTGCCCTTGCCGAGTACCTGCACCAGGCCGTCCGCCAGATCCAGTTGATCCAGGTTCAGGCCGGTCAGCTCCGACAGGCGCAGGCCAGAGGAATAGAACAGCTCCAGGATCGCCTGGTCGCGATGGGCGAGGAAGTCGTCTTCGACCGCACCATCAAGCAATTGCAGGGCGCGGTCGGTGTCGAGGGTCTTGGGCAGGCGCCGTTCGCCCTTGGGCGGCGACAGGCCGTTGGCCGGGTCGTGGTCGCACAAGCCTTCGCGATTGAGGTAGTGATAGAGACCGCGCACCGCCGACAGCAGGCGCGACAGGCTGGGAGACGATTGGCCGGCCTGGTGCAGGCGTGCAATCAGGCTGCGCAGGCTCTGGATATCCAGGGCTTTCCAGCTGCTGATCTGTTGTTTTTCGCAGAACGCCAGGACCTTGTTCAAGTCCCGTCGGTAGGCTTCCAGCGTATGGGGCGACACCTGGCGCTCGTTGCGCAGGTGAGCGCAATAAGCGTCCAGTTGCCGTTCCATGGCTAGCGCACCGCGCGCAGGGCGCTGGTGAAACGTGGCAGGACGCGGCCCAGCACTTCGGCGATGTAGGTCAGGAACAACGTGCCCACCGAGCTTTTGTAGTGCGCCGGATCACGGCTGGCGATGGCCAGCACGCCATGCAGGCCTTGATGGCTGAGGGCGACGACGGCGGTGGAGCCGATCTGCTGGCGCTGTTCGGCGCCGAAGAGGAAGTCCAGCTCATGCTCGCGCAAGGTACCGCTGATGGTCTTGCCTTCGGACAGCAGGCCACCAATCGCGGTTTGCGCATCGCTGCCGCTGACCCAACGGCCCACCGGCATGGGGTTGTCGCTGAACAGGATCAGGCTGACAAAGGGCACCTGGAAATCCTGGCGCAGGCTGTCTTCCACGGCGATCACCGTTTCTTCCAGGCTGGTGGCGTCCATCAACGCGAGGATCAGGCGACGGGTTTTCTCGAACAGGCGGTCGTTGTCGCGGGCCACGTCCATCAAGTGCGAGAGCTTGTGGCGCATTTCGATATTGCGCTCGCGCAGGATCTTCATCTGTCGCTCCACCAGCGACACGGTGTCGCCGCGCTGGTGGGGGATGCGCAGGGCCGGCAGCAGTTCTTCGTGCTGGACGAAGAAGTCCGGGTTAGCCTCAAGGTACGCCGCGACGGCAGCGGCCTCCAGACTGTCGCTCGGGGATGCTTGTGCGGGTACTTGAGGCTTATCGGTCATTTGCTGGGCTCACTCATAGACGGACCTGTCCTTCGTATACACGCGAGGCCGGCCCGGTCATCAGCACCGGGTGGCCTGGGCCTGCCCATTCGATGGACAAACGTCCACCGGGCAGGTCGATCAGCAGCGGTGAATCCATCCACCCCTGGCTGATCGCGGCTACGGCCGCGGCGCAAGCACCGGTGCCGCAAGCCTGGGTTTCGCCGGCGCCGCGCTCCCAGACGCGCAATTGCGCGCGGGAACGGTCGATCACCTGTAGGAAGCCTACGTTGACCCGCGCGGGAAAGCGCGGGTGGTGTTCGATCTTCGGCCCCAATTCATGCACGGGCGCGTTATTGATGTCGTTGACCCGCAGCACCGCATGGGGGTTGCCCATGGACACGGCGGCGATATCGACGGTCTTGCCATCAACGTCCAGTGCGTAGCTGGCAGCCTGCTCGGTGGCCTGGAACGGAATGTCCGCCGGCACCAGGCGTGGCGCGCCCATGTTGACGCTGATCTGGCCGTCGCTGCGGATGTCCAGCTCGATCACGCCGCTCTTGGTCTCGACGCGGATCTGGCGTTTGGCGGTCAGGCGCTTGTCCAGCACAAAGCGGGCGAAGCAGCGCGCACCGTTGCCGCACTGTTCCACCTCGGAACCGTCGGAGTTGAAGATCCGATAACGGAAATCCACCTCCGGGTTGCTCGGCGCTTCAACGATCAGCAACTGGTCGAAACCAATGCCGGTATGTCGGTCGCCCCACTGTTTGGCGTGCTTGGGCAGGATGTGCGCGTGCTGGCTGACCAGGTCGAGGACCATGAAGTCATTGCCCAGCCCGTGCATCTTGGTAAAACGCAGCAGCATGGCTTACTCCGGCAGCAGGCTTTCGCCAGCATACAACTCGGCTACCGTCTCGCGGCGACGCACTTCAAACGCTTGATCACCGTCCACCAGCACCTCGGCGGTACGACCGCGGGTGTTGTAGTTGGAGCTCATGACAAACCCGTAGGCACCGGCCGAATGCACGGCCAGCAGGTCGCCTTCTTCCAGGGCCAGCTGACGATCCTTGGCCAGGAAGTCGCCGGTCTCGCAGATCGGGCCGACGATGTCGTAGGCGCGGGCTGCGCTGTCGCGCGGCGCCACGGCGGTGACATTCATCCAGGCCTGGTACAGCGCCGGGCGGATCAGGTCGTTCATCGCCGCATCGACGATAGCGAAATCCTTGTGCTCGGTGTGCTTGAGGTACTCGACCTGGGTCAGCAGTACGCCGGCATTGGCGACGATATAGCGGCCTGGCTCGAACATCAGCGTCAGGCCGCGGCCTTCGATGCGCTCGCGTACGGCCTGGATGTAGTCGGCGATCAGCGGCGGCTCTTCGTCGCGATAACGCACGCCCACGCCGCCACCGAGGTCGATGTGGTGCAGGTAGATGCCGCATTCGCCGAGACGATCGACCAGCGCCAACAGGCGGTCGAGGGCGTCGATGAACGGTGGCAGGGTGGTCAATTGCGAGCCGATATGGCAGTCGACGCCCAGTACTTCCAGGTTCGGCAGTTGGGCGGCGCGGATGTACACGTCCTCGGCGTCGGCAATGGCGATGCCGAACTTGTTCTCTTTGAGACCGGTGGAAATGTACGGGTGGGTGCCGGCATCGACGTCCGGGTTGACGCGCAGGGAGATTGGCGCGCGAACGCCCATCTCGGCGGCAACTACTTGCAGGCGCTCCAGTTCGTCGGTGGACTCGACGTTGAAGCAATGCACGCCGACTTCGAGGGCGCGACGCATGTCTTCGCGGCTCTTGCCGACGCCGGAGAATACGATCTTGTCAGCCTGGCCGCCGGCGGCCAGTACACGCTCCAGCTCGCCACGGGAGACGATGTCGAAACCAGCGCCCAGACGCGCCAGGACATTCAGTACACCCAGGTTGGAGTTGGCCTTGACCGCGTAGCACACCAGGCTCGGCGTGCCTTCCAGCGCGTCGGCAAAGCTGCGGTATTGGGCTTCGATGTGCGCACGGGAGTACACGTAGGTCGGGGTGCCAAAACGTTCGGCAATCGCGGACAGCGCCACGCCTTCCGCGAACAGCTCGCCGTCCCGGTAGTTAAAAGCGTCCATGGATTTCCCTTAGTAGGTGTCGTGCTTATGCGCTTTGGCAGGCTTTTGCGACGATTGCGCCTGTTCATTCGGGTCTTTGCTGTCATCGGGCAGGTACAGCGGGCCTTTTTGACCACAGGCACTAACGAGGCAAGCGACCGCGACGAGCGCAGCAAGGGAAGAGATCAGGCGCTTCATGGCGAAATCCTTGAATATGCATTAATTGCGCCCGAGTATACCGACCACCTGCCAGCTTGCCTATGCGCTGAAATACCCGTCCGACGGGGGTTTGCCGAGATGGTTGTGAAGCGGGCTACGCTGGCTGGGGATATTTCATACCGCCAATCGCGATGGGATCGGTATCCTTTGCAATCGGCGGGGCTCGCCCGTATCGTGCGGCGCTTGAGCAAAACCAGACACTTTTGAGGTTGCCACAATGAGTTTGACCGAAGCCCGTTTTCACGACTTGGTGGATGCTACCCAGCAGGCGCTGGAAGATATTTTCGACGACAGCGGCCTGGACGTGGACCTGGAAAACTCGGCGGGCGTGCTGACCGTCAAATTCGAGAGCGGCCAACAGCTGATCTTCAGCCGCCAGGAGCCTCTGCGCCAACTGTGGTTGGCCGCGCGTTCCGGTGGCGTGCACTTCGACTACGACGAAGAAAGCGGCAAATGGCAGTGCGACAAGAGCGAAGAGCTGTTGGGCGAAATGCTTGCGCGGCTGGTCAGCGAATATACCGGCGCTGACCTGGATTTCGACGAGATTTGATCGTGACGCAGCCCACACCCGTACGCCCGCCCAAGCCGCTGTTCAGTAATGTCAGCCCGGCGGTGCCGTCACCTTGTATCAGTTTGTGTCGCCTGGACGAGGAAAAAGTCTGCCGCGGCTGCTTCCGCCACGTCGAAGACATCCGTGAATGGCGCTCTGCCGACGATGCCCGGCGCCGGGTGATCTGCGCCCAGGCCGAGCAGCGCAGGGCCAGCGCCTGAGGTCGTCTTGTTTATTTGTGACGCTGTGGTAGTGTCCGGCTACGCCTCAACTCATCGAGGCCCGTGAGAACCCCGCCTTTTTCTGGCGGGGTTTTGCTTTTTTGTGCAGAAAAAAGGAGTCTGCCTGAATCATGACCACCGCACCGTCCATCATCCTCACCCGTCTTGACGTGCAGCGTCTGGAGCAACTGATCGACCGCCTGGGCGACGAGTCTCCTGGCGTCGCCGCGTTGCAAGCCGAACTCGACCGCGCCGAAGACGTGGTTGGCCACGATGAAGTGCCTGCGGGTGTCGTGACCATGAACTCCAGCGTGCATTGCCGTGAGCAAGGCAGCGGCAAGGACTACCACCTGACCCTGGTCTACCCGAAACACGCGAATGCCGATGAAGGCAAGATCTCGATCCTCGCGCCGGTGGGCAGCGCGTTGCTCGGCCTGCAAGTGGGCCAGCACATCGATTGGCCGGCACCGGGTGGCAAGACCCTCAAGCTGGAATTGCTCAGCGTTGAAGGCCAGCCTAAAGACGGCGGCCCTTTCCCGCTCTAAACCTGGTTCAGCGCCGCGTTGAGCGACAGCTCCAACTCGGCCTTGTAGCGCAGGTACAGGTTGCTCGGGCTTTGCCCATCGCCGAGCAGGCCTGACAGGTCCAGATCCGTGATGTAGCAGCGGTAGCGCTCGGTTTCCCGGCGCTGCCCGATGATCTCCTGGGCGACCACCGCAAACAGCTGGTCGCCAAATTCCAGTTCACAAAACTCCCGCTGATTGCAGTACAGGGTCACGCCCACCTGGCCGGGTGCGGCCTTGCCGATAATTGCCTGCACGTCATAGAACGGTTTGTTCGCCGAGTTCTGCGGTGCCGGCCGGGGCTCGACGGTGCGCGCGCGGTTGCTGCCCGACGGCAACAGTTGGTAGTACAAGACCTGCACTTCACCCAAGGGTTGTTGGGTGTCCAGCGGCGCCAGTGCTTCGCGGCGGAAGAGGATCGATTGCAGGAAACGCTGCAACGGCGCCAGCAGGCTCTGCTCATCATGGAACGGCAAGCGCTGCTGCCAGAGCGCATTGAACTCATCCAGCACATACAACTCGGCCACGCCTTCGTTGATCCGGTAGAACACTTGCACGCAATCGGCCATGCCCATGGGCAGCAGCAAGGCCAGGTCGTGGTCTTGCAGGGCCATGGCGTCCAGGTGCAGCGGGCTGTAGCTAGCCAACTCTTCGCTGAGGTAGGTGATCAGCGCGTCCTGGGTCGGCAGCGATACGTGAGTGGCCTGGCCGGGGACCAGCTCCATCACGTGGTAGTGCTGCTGAACCTGCAACAGGTAGCGGTGGTTGCCCTGGCCGAGCAGCAGGTTCTGTGCGGTGTCGAAGATTTCTTCGACGCGCTGGGCAATGAACTGCGCACGGTTGTGACAGAAACAACGCACCCGCAGGCGCGGCAGGTGGTCCGGTGGCAGTTGATTGAGGTAGTCGCGCAGGCAATCGAGCAGGGCGTGGGGGCCGTCGTAGCGGCTGACCAGCACTTCGTTCCAGCTATTGAGCGTGACTTGGTCCAGGGTCAGTACCAGGTTGTCGCGCACCCCGGCGTAGCTCAAGGAGTCGGTGCGCTCGGTGGTCATGAGGATATTCAAGTCACGGTGATGCTTGAGCGGGTCGACGCCGACGTTGATCAGCAACAACACTTCTTCCGGTACTGCCGAGCGCAGCAGGCGTTCTTCATCGACGCTGGCCAGGGGCAGGGCGATGCTCTGTTGCAGGCTGCCCAGCAGGTTGAACAGCTCGAATTCGGTCATGTCGCTGGTGCCTGGGTGCAGGGCCAGGCGGGTGCTGCTGTCGATGACGCCGTTGCGATGGCACCAGGTGAGCATTTCCAGCAGGTCGCGGCTGCGCTTGATCGGCGCGAAGTGTTCCGACTCCTGGGCCGTCAGGTTGCCGTTGTACAGGCCCCAATAGTGCTGGCCGGGTTCCTTGCGGTTGGGCGATTGCACCAGGGTCAGGGTGTCTTCGGCCAGGTCCGGGGCGATGCCGGGGTTGATGAACTCGACTTTGCCGGCCTTGCGCTCAAAGGCCGCGTACAGGCGGCGGCCCAGCACATTGAGGTCGCGTTTGTTGACCAGGCTGGCGGTTTGTTCGGTGCGGGCGAACTGGGTGAGGAAGCGGTAGCTGTAGTTCAGCTCGCTGACCAGGGCGCGGCGCTCGGAGGCGACCTGGCGCACTTTCCATTGGCTGCGGCTGTCCAGCAGGGCCAGTTGGCGCTGGTCCCAGCCCCATTCCTGGGCCAGGCGCTCCAGCAGCAGGCGTTGCCAACTGGTGGTGCGCTGGCCGGCGCTGAGCTTGCGGTTGACCTTGAGGTAGAGGGCGCGGCGGACCAGTTCCAGGCGCTCGGGTTCGTTGCGCGACTTGAGGTATTCCTCGATGCGGCGGTAGACCACGATGTACGGGTCGAGCTCATCCAGGTCCATCTGGTTGGCGAACACCGCCCGCTTGAAGCGCAGGCTCAGGCAGTGCACGCGGGGGTGTTCGCTGGCGTAGACCTCGGTCAACAGCAGCTTGAGCACGGACTTGTAGGGCGATTCGATGCCCTTGAACAGTTGCCACAGCCCGGCGCCGATGAATTCTCCTGGGGGAATGCGCGCCAGGTGGCCGAGGTCGAGGGTTTCATCGGCACGGATAAACCGCTTGGAGATCAACGTGTGGGTGAACTCGGCGTAGCGGGCTTCTTCGTACACCGGCACCAGCCACCAGATCGGCGTGCGCCCGGCAAGCCAGATGGCGGTACGGTAGAACTCGTCCAGCAGCAGGTAGTGCTGGGTGGTGCCGCAGTCGTCGGAACTGAGCTGGGCGTCGCGTTCCCCGAGCACAAAGCGGGTCGGCTCGATCAGGAAAAAATGCGCCTCGGCCCCCATGCTCAGGGCCCAGGTTTCCAGCAACTGGCATTTCTTGCGCAGCTCGGCCAGTTCGTGTTCGCCGAGGTCCGGCGCGTGGCACACCCACACGTCCATATCGCTCTGGTCGGCCTGGGCCAGGGTGCCGAGGCTGCCCATCAGGAACAGGCCGTGGATCGGTTGCGGTGGGTTGCCGTGGCGCGGCTTGTAGGAAAACGAGCGGGTCAGGCGCTGGGCTTCGGTCAGGGCCTGGGCGTCGGGTTCGAAATTCGACAGCCCGGCGGGTGTGCTGCCGGAGACATAGCCGGGCAACAGCGGGTGATTGACGTGAAAGAACAGCGGCAGCAGGGTCAATACGCTTTGTTGGCGTGGGGTCAGCCCTTCGACGGCCCGGGTCATGCGGCCTGCGTTGAGGGCCATGAAACGCGCGCGCAGTTGGGCCAGCACCTTGCGGTCGATGCCTTCGTCCAGGTCTGGGCGGATTTCGTGGGTGCGGGTCATGTCGGACTCGGTGGCGCGCAGGGCCCGACGTGGGCGGCCGTGTTGGAGTTTACAGCCAGTAGCGTAGGAGGTTTAGAAGGTAATCGGTTTTTGGCGTCAGAACTTTAACCATTTCACAGCAACGCCCCCGGAATCCGCGTTGGGCGGACTCCATGGGCGGGATCAGGTGTCAGGCGGCTTCTTTGGTGCTGGCAGTGGTGAGGATGGTCAGCAGGGTTTGGGCCTGCTCCGCAGCGTCACGACCAAGGCTGGTCAGGTAGCCGCCGTCCGGCTGGTCGATAAGACCTTTCGCGTGGAGGCGCTTGGCAGCGGCGATAGCAGTGGGGGCGGCGGTCTGGTGGACTTTCAGACCTTCCTTGGTGCTGTCTAATGGGAAGAGTACAAGGATTTCCAGTTCGGCAACCAACTCAGGGGTATACGACATACGGACTCCAGACTTTCTAAGAATTTATTAGAGGCTAGCAGGCCATAAGGTGAACGCACTTTGCCGAACTGTCCAGTGTGTTGCCGCGTGTTGGATTTATTGCTTTTCGGGCGGCAGTTCCGGCAGAGCGCGCAGCGCAGTTTCATACCATTCGGTATTGAAGGCGCGGTCCTCTTCCAGCAGTGCATCAATCTCGACGGCAAGCACGTGGGCCATCAGTTGCAGGATTTCTTCACGCTCGTAGCCGACCAGGGTCAGCTTGTTGAAGGTGGCCTTGGCCGCGGGTGGGTTTTCGCTTTCGATCTGGTTCTCGATGGCTTCGATCAGGGTGGTTTCGGCGAATTCTTCTTCGTCGTTGTCGATATCGGTCGGCTCGCTCATGGCAGGCTCCTCAAGGAAAGGGCATCAGTCTACCCCCATTCAGGCGGGTGATGCTGCTGGTCAGGTGGGGCCTTCGGATCTATAACTCATGCAGCCAACCCCCACACTCGGCCTGGAGGCAGTCGCAATGCTCAAGCTCTACGGATTTTCGGTCAGCAACTACTACAACATGGTCAAGCTGGCGCTCTTGGAGAAAGGCCTGGCTTTTGAAGAGGTGCCTTTCTACGCGGGCCAGACGCCTGAAGCACTGGCCGTGAGCCCCCGAGGCAAGGTGCCCGTGCTGGGGGTCAAGCAGGGCTTTGTCAACGAGACCAGTGTGATCCTCGAATACATCGAACAAACCCAGGAAGGCCCGGCGCTGCTGCCGGCGGACCCGTTCCAGCGTGCCCAGGTGCTGGCGCTGTGCCGGGAAATCGAGCTGTACATCGAGTTGCCCGCCCGTGCGTGTTTCGCCGAGGCGTTTTTTGGCATGCCGGTACCGGAGGCGATCAAGGACAAATCCAAGGCCGAGCTGTTGCTGGGGATGGGGGCTTTAGGTCGGCACGGCAAGTTCGCGCCTTATGTGGCGGGGGAGAGCTTCACGATTGCGGATCTGTATTTCATGTACAGCGTGAATCTCGCCTGCGGGGTGGGCGAGAAGCTGTTTGGCCTGGATTTGCTGGCTGATATGCCGGCGGCCAAGGCGTTGCTGGACAAGCTGCATGCACTGCCCAATGCCCAGAAGGTTGCGGCGGACAGGGAGGCGGCGATGCCGGCGTTTATGGCGATGATTGCTGCCAAGAGATAAAGAGTAGGCGCCTGATGTGCCGCATTCGCGAGCAAGCCCGCTCCCACAGTTGACCGAGTTCCATCCTTGGAATGCAGTCGAATGTGGGAGCGGGCTTGCCTGCGAAGCTTTTAGCGGCTGGCGAGCAAAGCCTGACCGCGCACAACGGCAGCCTTCACCTGCGCCGGCGCAGTCCCGCCGATATGGTCACGCGCATTCACCGAACCTTCCAGGGTCAGCACGGCAAACACGTCTTGCTCGATCTGGTCGCTGAACTGGCGCAGTTCTTCCAGGCTCATTTCCGCCAGGTCCTTACCGGTGTCCACGCCGTATTTCACAGCGTGGCCAACGATTTCGTGGCAGTCGCGGAACGGCAGGCCACGGCGCACCAGGTAGTCCGCCAGGTCGGTCGCGGTGGAGAACCCGCGCAGCGCCGCTTCACGCATGATCGCGTGCTTGGGCTTGATCGCCGGGATCATGTCGGCAAACACGCGCAGCGAGTCGCGCAGGGTGTCGGCGGCGTCGAACAGCGGCTCTTTGTCTTCCTGGTTGTCCTTGTTATAGGCCAGGGGTTGGCCTTTCATCAGGGTCAGCAGGCCCATCAGCGCGCCGAAGACGCGACCGCTCTTGCCACGTACCAGCTCAGGTACGTCGGGGTTTTTCTTTTGCGGCATGATCGAGCTGCCGGTGCAGAAGCGGTCCGGCAGGTCGATGAACTGGAATTGCGCGCTGGTCCACAGCACCAGCTCTTCGGAGAAGCGCGACAGGTGCATCATCGCGATGCTGGCGGCAGCGCAGAATTCGATGGCGAAGTCACGGTCGGACACGCCGTCCAGGGAGTTGCCGCCCACGGCGTCGAAGCCCAGCAGTTGCGCGGTGTATTCGCGGTCGATCGGGTACGTGGTGCCGGCCAGTGCGGCGCTGCCGAGCGGCATGCGGTTGGCGCGCTTGCGGCAATCCACCAGGCGCTCATAGTCGCGGCTGAGCATTTCGAACCAGGCCAGCAGGTGGTGGCCGAAGGTCACGGGCTGTGCGGTTTGCAGGTGGGTGAAGCCGGGCATGATGGTGCCGGACTCACGCTCGGCCTGTTCCAGCAGGCCTTTTTGCAGGCGGGTGATCTCGGCCAGGATCAGGTCGATCTCATCACGAATCCACAGGCGGATATCGGTCGCGACCTGGTCGTTGCGGCTACGGCCGGTGTGCAGTTTCTTGCCGGTCACACCGATACGGTCGGTGAGGCGGGCCTCGATATTCATGTGCACGTCTTCCAGGTCGACGCGCCAGTCGAACGTACCGGCTTCGATTTCACCGCGGATGGTGGTCAGGCCATCGATGATGCTGTCGCGCTCGGCGTCGGTCAGCACGCCGACCTTGGCCAGCATCGTGGCGTGGGCGATCGAGCCCATGATGTCGTGGCGGTACAGGCGCTGGTCGAAGGTGACGGAGGCGGTGAAGCGCGCGACGAAGGCGTCGACGGGTTCACTGAAGCGGCCGCCCCAGGACTGGTTGGTCTTGTCGGTGCTCATGGATTCGCTCGTGATCTGCTTTAAAGAGGCTTGGAGGTGTGCCGGCGATAATAACAGGGTTGCCCGTGGAGGCGGTGCTACGGGTGGTCGGCATTTTTATTTGCACGAAGGATGGCAAAGTGCCTTGCCGCCGGACGCGTCCGGGAAGAGACTGGACTCGGGTGTTTATTGAAACGATATTTGACGATAGAGCAATGTCGTCGCAGTGAGCGTCTACAGTTGCACTGATAGAGCGTGAATGCACCAAAGCCGGGTGATGCGGTCAGAGCCCAGGCTATTCATTCAGAAGGGGGGTATTCGGATTGTGTATCAGCAAACCCTACGACGATGCCCGAAGTCAGAAGGTCTTGGGCGCAATTGAACAGGTCCGGGTAAATATGGGTGCCACTCTCAGGGCACTTTTTGCCGCTCGCGCTAGTCTTAGCGTGGATCGCTGTGACGCAAGTCACCGCACCTGTCTACGCTATCCTTGTGCGAGACTCACGCAGGAATCCAGCGCAATATGAATGTCCTGATCGTTGAAGACGAACCCCAAGCCCGCGAGCGACTGAGCCGTTTGGTCAGTGAACTCGAGGGTTATACAGTCCTTGAACCGAGCGCCACCACGGGCGAAGAAGCGTTGACGCTGATCGACAGCCTCAAGCCAGATGTGGTCTTGCTCGATATTCGCCTGCCGGGCCTCGATGGCCTGCAAGTCGCCGCCCGCCTGAGCGAACGCGAGTCGCCGCCGGCGTTGGTGTTGTGCGCGGCGCCAGAAGATTTCCCCGCGCAGACCCTGGAAGCCAGTGGTGTCAGCTTCCTGGCCAAGCCGGTCGAAGCAGGCGCCCTGCTCAAGGCCCTGAAAAAGGCCGAGCGCCCCAACCGCAGCCAACTCACCGCCTTGACCCAGCCTGCCGCCCAAAGCGGCAACGGGCCGCGCAGCCATATCAGTGCACGTACCCGCAAAGGCATCGAACTCATTCCCCTGGATCAGGTGGTGTACTTCATTGCCGACCATAAGTACGTGACCCTGCGTCACGAGGCCGGTGAGGTGCTGCTCGATGAGCCGCTCAAGGCCCTGGAAGATGAGTTTGGTGACCGCTTTGTGCGTATCCACCGCAACGCGCTGGTCGCCCGTGACCGTATCGAGCGGCTGCAACGCACGCCGCTTGGGCACTTTCAGTTGTTCCTGAAGGGGCTCAATGGCGATGCCTTGATCGTCAGCCGACGCCATGTCGCCGGCGTGCGCAAGATGATGCAGCAGCTTTAGCCCAAGGGCTTTGGCGCTGCCTGCATCCCATATCCCGGTGCGACGCGGCCAGGGAGGCCCCGCACTTGCTGATTCAAATCAAAGCGTATTTGCCTGAGCTGTTATTATCTGCCGTATCTATTCAGTACGGATTGATCCATGTCCTCTCGCGAAATCCGCATCGCCACCCGTAAAAGTGCCCTGGCCTTGTGGCAGGCCGAATACGTCAAAGCACGCCTTGAGCAGGCCCACCCAGGCCTCGTGGTGTCCCTGGTGCCCATGGTCAGTCGCGGCGACAAGCTGCTCGACTCGCCGCTGTCGAAGATCGGTGGCAAGGGCCTGTTCGTCAAGGAACTGGAAACCGCGCTGCTGGAAAACGAAGCCGACATCGCCGTGCATTCGATGAAAGATGTGCCCATGGACTTCCCCGAAGGCCTGGGCCTTTTTTGTATCTGCGAGCGCGAAGATCCGCGCGATGCCTTCGTTTCCAATACTTACGCATCCCTGGATGAATTGCCCCTGGGCAGCATCGTCGGCACCTCCAGCCTGCGTCGCCAGGCGCAGTTGCTGACCCGTCGCCCGGACCTGCAGATCCGCTTCCTGCGCGGCAACGTCAACACGCGCCTGGCCAAGCTGGATGCCGGCGAATATGACGCGATCATCCTGGCCGCCGCCGGGCTGATCCGCCTGGGCTTCGAAGACCGCATCACCTCGGCCATCAGCGTCGAAGACAGCTTGCCAGCCGGTGGCCAGGGTGCTGTGGGCATTGAATGCCGCACCGCCGACAGTGAGATTCACGCACTGCTCAAGCCCCTTGATCATCACGATACCGAAGTGCGCGTCACCGCCGAACGTGCCTTGAACAAGCACCTCAATGGCGGCTGCCAGGTGCCCATCGCCTGCTACGCCGTGCTCGAAGGGGAAAACCTGTGGCTGCGCGGCCTGGTGGGCGACCCGGATGGCGGCACCTTGCTGACCGCCGAGGTGCGTGGCCCGCAACGTGACGCGGCGGCGCTGGGTATTCAGGTCGCCGAAGCGCTGCTGGACAAAGGCGCCGGCGCCATCCTCGAAAAAGTCTACGGCGAGGCCGGCCCGCAGTGACCGACTGGCGTGTGCTGCTGACGCGGCCTGCCGAGGAGTCGATGGCCCTGGCGGCCTCGTTGTCCCAGGCGGGTATCTTCAGCAGCAGCCTGCCGCTGCTGGACATTGAGGCGTTACCCGTTAGCGCTGAGCAACAGGCGATCTTTCGTGACCTGGGCCGCTTTTGCGCGGTGATCGTAGTCAGCAAGCCCGCTGCACGCCTGGCGGTGCAACAGCTGGGCCAAGCCTGGCCGCAGTTGCCGTGGTTCAGCGTCGGCGCGGCCACGGGCCAGGTACTGGCCGATCACGGGCTCAACGTTCACTATCCCGAAACCGGCGACGACAGTGAGGCCTTGCTTGCACTGCCGGCCTTGCGCGAGGCTGTTGCACGGCCCGATGCCCGCGTGCTGATCCTGCGCGGCGAAGGCGGTCGCGAGTTGCTCGCTGAGCGTTTGCGCGAGCAAGGTGCTAGTGTCGTCTATCTGGAGTTGTACCGTCGCTTCCTGCCGAGCTATGCCGCCGGGACGCTGATGCAACGCATCCAGTTGGAACGCTTGAACGGCCTGGTGGTCAGCAGTGGGCAGGGTTTTTTGCACCTGCAAGCCCTGGCCGGTACCGATTGGCCAGAGGTGGCACAGTTACCGTTGTTCGTGCCGAGCCCGCGAGTCTATGAGATGGCGCGGGTTGCCGGCGCAGAAAAAGTTGTGGATTGTCGCGGTGCGAGCGCCGCGGCTTTGTTAGTGGCACTGCGCAGCCATCGCGCGACCACTCTCTGATACGCAAAGGACGGATACGTGAGCGAAACAGCCTTGCCCAAAGAAGAAACCCAACCCGCAGTTGATGCGCCGGTTGAGTCAGCGGCCACCGCGCCACGCCGTGGCAATGGCCTGGCGATCGTGGCCTTGTTGCTCGGCGCCGCCGGGGTGGCCGCTGGTGGCTGGGGGATCTGGCAGGTCCGCGCCCTGCAAGCCAGCAGCCAGCAACAGCTGAGCCAGGTGCGCACGCTGGATGACCAGGCCCAATCCCTCAAGCAGAGCCAGCAACAGTTGGCCGCACGCCTGGCGCAGTTGCCTGGCGCGGAGGAGCTTGAAGAGCGCCGCCGCCTGGTGGCCCAGTTGCAGGGCGATCAGCAGCGCCTCAGCCAGCGCCTGGAAACCGTCCTGGGCGCCAGCCGCCAGGATTGGCGCCTGGCGGAAGCCGAGCACCTGATCCGCCTGGCCAGCTTGCGCTTGTCGGCCTTGCAGGACATCAACAGTGCCCAGTCGCTGGTCCAGGGTGCCGACGAGATCCTGCGCGAGCAGAGTGATCCGGGCTCCTACGCCGCGCGTGAACAGTTGGCCAAGAGCCTTGCGGCACTGCGCAGCACCGAGCAGCCGGATCGCACCGGGTTGTACCTGCAACTGGCGGCACTGCGCGACCAAGTGGTGCAATTGGCCGCGATTGCACCGGAATACCAGCTCACCGAGCCGGCCTCCCAAGGGCGTCCGACCACCGATACCGAAAGCCGCTGGAGCCAATGGTGGGAGCAGATCTCGCGCTACTTCCGCATCGACTTCAACCCTGACGACAACATCCGCCCATTGCTGACCGGCCAAGGCTTGAACCAGGTCCGCCTGGCCCTGAGCCTGGCGCTGGAGCAGGCGCAATGGGCTGCGCTCAACGGCGAGACGGCGGTCTACAGCCGCTCGCTGGGTGAGGCGCGCAGCGTGCTGCAAGACAACTTCAACCAGGACAACCCGCAAAGCAAAGCGATGCTGGCGCGTATCGCCGAGCTTGAGCCCAAGGCCGTGTCGGTGGTGACACCCGACCTGGCGGCGAGCCTGGCAGCGGTGCAGGCTTACCTTGAGCGTCGCCACTTGTCTGCTGACGAAGCCAAGGCGTCGGCAGGCAAACCGGCCACCCAGGAGTAAAGCCGATGAAGCGTTTCTATGTGGTCCTCGTGCTGGCGATTGCAATCGCCCTGGCACTGGCGGTGGGCATCTCGAAACACACCGGCTACGTGTTGATTACCTATCCCCACGTGCTGCATTACGAATCGAGCCTGTGGGCGACCTTGGTGGCGGTATTTGTCATCGGCCTGGCGATCTACCTGGTGCGCCTGCTGTTGAGTCTGGTGACCACCTCCGGTGGCGTGGTCAACCCATGGTCGCGCCGTAACCGCAGCCGCCGTGTGCAGATCGCCATCGAGCAAGGCCAGATGGACCTCGCCGAAGGCCGTTGGGCCAGTGCCGAGCGCCACTTGCACCGTGCTGCCGAAGCGGAACGCCAACCATTGCTCTATTACGTGGGTGCCGCGCGTGCGGCAAACGAGCAGGGCCGCTATGAAGAGGCCGACGGCTTGCTGGAGCGCGCCCTGGAGCGCCAGCCCCAGGCCGAACTGGCCGTCGCCTTGAGCCATGCGCAATTGCAACTGGACCGTGGCGACACCGAGGGCGCCCTCGTCACCTTGCAGGCCATGCACGAGCGTCACCCGCACAATGCCCAGGTGCTGCGTCAGTTGCAGCGCTTGCATCAGCAGCGTGGCGATTGGTCGTCGGTGATCCGCCTGCTACCTGAGTTGCGCAAGGACAAAGTGTTGCCTGCCGCCGAACTGGCCGAGCTGGAGCGTCGTGCCTGGGGTGAGAACCTCAGCCTGGCAGCCCAGCGTGAAGAGCAGGGCGAAGCTGGCTTGCAATCCCTTGAGCGAGCCTGGCAGCAATTGACCTCCGCCCAGCGCCAGGAGCCGCAGTTGGTGCTGGCCTATGCCGAGCAACTGCGTCAGTTGGGCGCCGATGCCAAGGCCGAAGAAGCGTTGCGTGGCGCGATCAAGCGCGGTTACGACAGCCACCTGATCCGGCTCTATGGCTTGCTGCGTGGCAGCGACCCGGCGCGGCAACTGAAGTTTGCCGAAGGCTGGCTCAAAGACCATCCGGGCGATGCCAGCCTGCTGCTGACCCTGGGCCGCCTGTGTCTGCAAAACAGCTTGTGGGGCAAGGCGCGCGACTATCTGGAAAGCAGTCTGCAGGTGCAGCGCAATCCCGAAGCCTGTGCCGAGCTCGCGCGCCTGTTGGCCCAACTGGGTGACACCGAGCGCAGCAACCAGCTGTTCCAGGAAGGCCTGGGCCTTTTGGACAATCGCTTGCTGGCCTCGCCGCTGCCCGTACCTGCTCGGGTCTGATGTAGGAACGGATGTAAGGGTTGGCGCAGATGCTTCTGACAGCCAACCCTTCAAACCAGCGTAATTCCTCGGCGCAGCGGGATTCGTAACAAACTCCTACGTGGCACTTCGTTATGTCCTCCACGCTCTGGCGGAATGTCTTCACGCTTTCGCGGAATCGTCTGCTCTAGTGCGTATTGAAAGGGGTCAGGCCTTTCCTCTACCGTAGCGACCTATCTTCTGCGGTACGGATAAGTAATGTCTTTGGCCCCCTCACGCACCTTGTTTTTCCTGGCGTTCATCGCTGGCGCGCTGACGTTGGGTGTGTCTTTTTACCTGGAATATGGTGCGCTGCTGCGCCCCTGCTTCCTGTGCCAGGTACAGCGGGTGTTTCTTGCCACGTTCATGCTGATCAACTTGATCGCAGCCATCCACAACCCCAAACGCTCCGGGGCTGGACTTTACGGGTTGGCGGGCATGGGCTGCGCCTTGCTGGGGGCCTTCACTGCTGCGCGCCAGGTGTTGCTGCAAAGTAGTCCGTCGGGCGCGGCTCCAGCGTGTTGGCCGAGCCTGCAGGCCATGTTGGAGCGGCTGTCCATGTGGGAGGCAGTCCAGGCTATTTTCAATGGCACAGTCGATTGCGTGGAAATCAACTGGACGCTGTTCGATTTGAGCCTCCCGGAGTGGAGCCTGTTGTTCTTTATCGTGATGCTTATCCTGGGTTTAATGCCATTTTCGCGGCTATTGCCCAGCCTGCATTTGCGGCAGGGCTAGCACCTGAATCAGTTCAATGGTTGTAGGACGGGATTAAACACTTGTATGAACTTTCTCTCCTGCGTACCTTGAAGCCATAGTCATGCGGGCATAATCTGGCCCGCACGCATTATCGAAACCGTTTGTCCGATGCGGCCTTGTCCGGCTGCGGCTTTATCCTTGAAGTGTTGCGCGGGCACCAGGCGGCAGCGCCCCTATAGGGAAGAGAGATCATCATGCTGGAAAGTTGTCAGAATGCTCAGGAACGCTGGGGTGGGGTGCACAAGCTGATCGACAGCTGGTTGAAGGCACGTCATGAACTGGTTCGGGCCTTTGATGCGCTTGGTGCCAAGCCCGAGGCGCTGGCTGAGAACCGCGAACCGTTGCAGGACTTTTGTGGTGTGTTGGTGGACTACGTGTCCGCCGGCCATTTCGGCGTCTACGAGCAACTGACCAAGGAGGCGGAAGCCTTCGACGATCAGCGTGGCCTGGATCTCGCTGAAACGATCTACCCACGCATCGATGTGATCACCGAGAAGCTCTTGGTGTTCACCGACCTGTGTGATGCCGGCAACTGCGTGGCCGAGAAATTCAAAGAGTTGGGCGGCCTGCTTCACGAGCGTTTCGAACTGGAAGACTGCCTGATCGAAGTGCTGCACAACGCCCACAAGGAAGAGCCTGCTACCCAGGCTTGATCCCGGATGGCGAGACAAAAAAACGGTGCGCATGGCGCACCGTTTTTTATTGGCTCAATGGCGGGTGGCGAGCAGTTCGATCTCGAAGACCAGGGGTGTGTAAGGCGCGATCAACTCGCCGGCACCGTCGGCGCCATAGGCCTGGGCCGAAGGGATGACCAGCCGCCATTTTGCGCCGGTAGGCATTTGTTGCAGTGCGCTGGACCAGCCACTGATCACGCTGTCCAGGCGAAACCATTGGGGCTGCGCGCTCTGATCGAACACCGTCCCATCGGGCAGCCGTCCCACATACTTCACTTGCACCTCATCCGTTGCCAGCGGCTTGGCGCCACTGCCGGGTGCCAGCTCTGTGAGCAGGATGCCATCGGCTAATTCGCGTACGCCGCTGGCGGTTTTTTCCTTGGCTAAAAATTGCTGTTCTGCGGCAAGTGCTTTTTCACTTTGCGGCGCCTGTGCATCGGCTTCACTCTGAGCTTCATGCTGGGCGAGAAGCTGTTCGATGCGTGCGTTGTCGAGCGCCAGCGGCTTGCCTTGGTAGGCTTGCTTGAGGCCGTCGATCAAAGCCTGGATCTGCAGGTCGGGGACTTCCTGGCGCAAGCGTTCACCGAGGCTGGCGCCCAAGCTGTAGGCGAGGTCGTGTCTGTTCTGGTCAGGGGTTTTGGGCGGCGATTGTTCGCTCGCATTGGCCACCGAAATCGCCAGGCCAAGCACAAGAAAAAGGTAACGCGACATGGGCATCCTCCCGCCGAAAGTGCGACGGATTATGCCAGTGTGAGTGGGTAAAAAGTGCCGCGTATTTTCGTTATAACGATAAGAATTTTCGCACGGTGCAACGCCAGGCAAACGATACTGTCAACATGCCCTAGCGGCGGTAAGAGCAGAGGGCTAGTATGAGCCGCACCCACGTCAGCCAGGAGGTAAACCATGTCGGCCAAACAGAAGCCTGTAAATACCCCGTTGCATTTACTCCAACAACTGTCGGGCAGCTTGCTCGAACATCTGGAAAGCGCTTGTTCCCAAGCCCTGGCCGATGCAGAAAAACTGCTCGCCAAGCTGGAAAAACAACGCGGTAAAGCGCAAGAAAAGCTGCACAAATCCCGCACCAAACTGCAAGACGCCGCCACTGCCGGCAAGGCCAAGGCACAAGCCAAAGCCAAAGACGCTGTCAAAGAACTCGAGGACCTGCTGGACGCCCTCAAGGATCGCCAAGCTGAAACTCGCGGCTACATTTCCCAACTCAAAAAAGACGCTCAAGAAAGCCTGAAACTGGCCCAGGGCGTTGGTCGTGTGAAGGAAGCCGTGGCGAAAGTATTGGGTGCTCGTACACCTGCAAAAGCCGTTGCGGCAAAGGCGCCAGCTAAAGTTGCTGCCAAGCCAGCTGCCAAAACTGCTGCTGCAAAACCAGC
>NZ_QAJM01000016.1:0-161053 GCF_003852405.1 Pseudomonas sp. KBW05 | reverse complement strand
AAAACCAGCTGCCAAGCCAGTTGCTAAAACTGCTGCTGCAAAACCAGCCGCCAAACCAGCTGCCAAAGCCTGCTGCTGCAAAGCCAGCCGCTAAGCCAGTTGCCAAACCTGCTGCTGCAAAACCAGCTGCCAAGCCAGTTGCTAAAGCTGCCGCTGCAAAGCCCGCCGCTAAACCAGCTGCCAAACCTGCTGTTGCAAAGCCCGCTGCTGCCAAACCAGCACCGACCAAGCCAGCTGCACCTGCTGCTACCGCGTCCACCGCTCCAACCGCATCGGCCAGCAGCACGCCTGCACCGGTAGCGCCAAGCTCTACCCCAACCAGCGCTTCCTAAGTGCCGGTGGCCATGACGCGCAGCAGCTGCAGCGCGTCATGGTCAAGGTTGGCGGCATCCTCAGCCGCCAGTCCTTCCAGCCACTGTTGTTGACCTTGCGCTATCGGCCATGCCTGCGCCAACGCTTCCAGGCGTGTCAGCAGTTCCCGCTCGGCCTCCAACTCCAACGCCTTGATCCGTTCGCGCAGCGCCGCCAATGGCTGATCCTGCTGCGCCATGACGCGCCATTGCACGCGCAGGCTTCGTAACGGTTCGATCACCTGCGTGCGCCATGGGCGAGCCAGTTGTTGCAAGGCCTGCACGCGCTCAGGCTCAGCCACTACACCGCGCTGCTCCAACCAGGCACCACAGAGCAAAAGGCACACATCCGCGCCTTGTTCCTGCAAGCGCAGGCAAGCGGCTTCGACGCCCGGCCGGGCGTAAGTCGAGAGGGCAAAGCTCCACAGGTCAGCGCACATATTCACACCCAAGCCAGCGGCCAACGAAGCTGGTAGACTCCGCCGCCATTATGATCCGACTTCAAAGCCTAACATTACAGCGTGGCCCGCAACGTCTTCTTGAAGACGCCGAGCTGACCCTGCACGCCGGTCACAAAGCCGGCCTGATCGGTGCCAACGGCGCCGGCAAATCCACGTTGTTCGCCCTGTTGCTGGGTGAGCTGACCCCGGATTCCGGGGACTGCTTGCTGCCGGCCGACTGGCGCATCGCCCATATGCGCCAGGAGATCGACACCCTGGACCGCATCGCGATCGACTACGTGCTCGATGGCGACCTGCGCCTGCGGCAGGTGCAACACGACCTGGCCGAGGCCGAGAAAGCCCAGGACGGCGCCGCCCAGGCGCGCCTGCACTCGGAACTCGACAGTGCCGACGGCTACACCGCCGACGCCCGTGCGCGCAAGATGCTCGCCGGCCTGGGCTTCACCAACGAACAGATGGATCGCCCGGTCGCCGACTTCTCCGGCGGCTGGCGCATGCGTCTGAACCTGGCCCAGGCGCTGATGTGCCCGTCCGACCTGCTGCTGCTCGACGAACCTACCAACCACTTGGACCTCGATGCGATCCTGTGGCTGGAGGACTTCCTCAAGAGCTACCAGGGCACCTTGCTGCTGATTTCCCACGACCGGGATTTCCTCGACGCCGTGGTCGATAACATTGCCCACGTCGAACAGAAGAAAATCACCCTCTACCGTGGCGGCTACACCGCGTTCGAACGCGCCCGTGCCGAACGCCTGGCCCAACAGCAGCAGGCGTTCGAGAAGCAGCAGGCGCAACGTGCGCACATGGAAAGCTACATCGCCCGGTTCAAGGCCCAGGCCACCAAGGCCCGCCAGGCACAGAGCCGGATCAAGGCCCTGGAGCGCATGGAAGAACTGTCGGCGGCCCACGTCGATTCGCCGTTCGACTTTGTGTTCCGCGAGTCGGTGAAAATCTCCAGCCCGTTGCTGGACCTCTCGGATGCTCGCCTGGGTTATGGCGAAAAAACCATCCTGGAAAAAGTGAAGCTGCAACTCACACCGGGTGCGCGCATCGGTTTGCTGGGCCCCAACGGCGCGGGCAAATCGACGCTGATCAAGAACCTGTCCGGCGAGCTGCAACCCCTGGCCGGTCGCCTGACCCGTGGCGAGAACCTGGTGGTGGGCTATTTCGCCCAGCATCAGCTGGACTCCCTCGACGCCAAGGCCAGCCCGCTGTTGCACCTGCAACGCCTGGCGCCGACCGAGCGCGAACAGGTCCTGCGCGATTTCCTTGGCGGTTTCGACTTCCGTGGCGCGCGTATCGACGAGCCGGTGCTGAATTTCTCCGGCGGCGAAAAAGCCCGCCTGGCCCTGGCGTTGATCGCCTGGGACCGGCCGAACCTGTTGCTGCTCGACGAACCGACCAACCACCTGGACCTGGAAATGCGCCTGGCGCTGACCATGGCCTTGCAGGAATTCAGCGGTGCGGTACTGGTGGTGTCTCACGATCGCCACTTGCTCAAGAGCACCACCGACAACTTCCTGCTGGTGGCCGACGGCAAAGTCGAAGAATTCGACGGCGACCTCGACGACTACGCGCGCTGGCTGACGGATTACCGCCTGCGCAACGCGCCGGTCAGCAACACCCCGGTCAACCCGGACAAGACCGACAAGAAAGCCCAGCGCCAGGCCGCTGCCGCCTTGCGCCAACAACTGGCGCCGCACAAGCGTGAAGCCGACAAGCTGGAAGCCGAACTGGGCAAGGTGCATGAGCGCCTGGCCAAGATCGAAGCCAGCCTGGGTGACAGCGCTGTGTACGAAGCCGCACGCAAGGATGAACTGCGCGACCTGCTGGCCGAACAGGCCAAGCTCAAGGTGCGTGAAGGGCAATTGGAGGAAACCTGGATGGAAGCCCTCGAATTGCTCGAAACCCTGCAAGCGGAGCTGGAGGCGCTGTCCTGATGGAAGCCTTGCAGTTGCCGCTGCCGCCGCAGTGGGTCGAGCCCATCTGGATCGGCGTGCAGATCCTGCTGATCCTGCTGGCCGGCTACCTGGCGCAGCGTTTTGTCGCCAAGGGCCTGACGCGCCTGGGCGAACGCTACCCGTTCCCGCCGCAACTGTTGATGCCGCTGCGCGGTGGCTTGCGCTGGCTGATCATGGGCAGCGCGCTGATCTTTGTGCTGGAGCGCGTGGGCGTGTCCGCCACGGTGCTGTGGACCGCTCTGTCGGGTTTTGTCGCCGTCGCGGCCGTGGCGTTTTTTGCCATGTGGTCGGTGCTGTCCAACCTGTTGTGCGCGATCCTGATCTTTACCGTCGGGCCATTCCGCATCGGCGACATCGTCGAACTGGTGGACACCGTGGACAAACCGGGCGTGAAAGGCCGGGTGGTGGCGATCAACCTGTTGTACACCACGCTGATCGAAGTGGCAGAGGCCGGTACCGACAGTGCGATGGTGCAGGTGCCCAACAGCCTGTTCTTCCAACGCTCGGTGCGCCGCTGGATCACCCCTGCGTAAAAATTCTATAGCCAGGCCTCGGTGCTCGGAGTTAGCTTAACGCTCACGACGAATTTGAAACGAGGTGTGTAATGGCACTCGATACATGGCTGGCCTTTTTCGTGGCCAGTTGGGTCATCTCCCTTTCCCCTGGTGCAGGCGCCATCGCCTCGATGTCCAGCGGCCTGCAATACGGTTTTGCGCGCGGCTACTGGAACGCCATTGGCCTGCAAATCGGCCTGGCGATGCAGATTGCCGTGGTCGCGGGCGGCCTGGGCGCGATTCTGGCGACGTCTTCCACCGCGTTTTATGCGATCAAATGGTTTGGCGTGGCGTATCTGGTGTACCTGGCCATCAAGCAATGGCGCGCCTTGCCCATGGACATGTCCGATGACGCGGCCGTGCGCCCGATCGGCAAGCCGATGGCGATGATGTTCCGCGGTTTCCTGGTCAATGCGAGCAACCCCAAGGCCTTGGTGTTCATGCTCGCGGTGCTGCCGCAGTTCGTGAACCCGCAGGCGCCGCTGGTGATCCAGTACGTGATCCTTGGCGCGACGATGATCTGCGTGGATATGATCGTGATGGCGGGGTATACGGGGTTGGCGTCGAAGGTGTTGCGCTTGTTGCGTACGCCGAAGCAGCAGAAGCGCATGAACCGTACGTTTGCCGGGTTGTTCGTGGGGGCCGCTGGCTTCCTCGCCAGCCTGCACCGTGCTACGGCATAAATCGCGATATAGCTGAAGAAACCCAATCAAAATGTGGGAGCGGGCTTGCTCGCGAATGCGGTAGATCAGTCAATACATCTGGTGACTGACACTCCGTCTTCGCGAGCAAGCCCGCTCCCACATTGGGTTTTTGGTGTTTGTGAGATCGCGGCTCAGCGCAGGATCTTCGGCGCCTCATCCCTCGGCAGGTTGTTGCGCAACACCGGTTGCCCCGGCGCTTGATAGCCGCCACCCAACTGTTCCGCCAACTGCCGCGCCACATCCTCACCCAGGGTTTTCGACACGTCCTTCACCACCCGTGGGCGGTTCAGGTTCACGCGTACGTCGCGGCTGTTCACCAGCTTGGTGTCTTGCCCTTCGCCCATGGCGGTAAACGCCGAGGTGATCTCGAAGGTGCGCGTGTTGATCAGGCTGAAATCCGCCACCAGTGTCAGGCTCAGCACTGCCGAGTAGCTGTTGGTGCGGTCGATGGCGTTGAGGTCCTGGGTGAAGTCGATGTCGGACAGGGTGCCGAACAGCACGTAGTCCGCGCCCTTGAAGTTGCCGGCCTTGATGCGTTTGATCACGTCATACACGTCGCCCTTGGCATCGGCGGTGTAGGGCGTGCCTTGCACCAGCTGGAACTGGCGCGACTTGAGGATCTCGCCCTTGATGTCACCGCTGAATTTGCGCAGCTCAAGCTGCTCGATGTAGCTGGAGCGGCTCTCGAACTCGGCGTAGCTCGACGCGCCACTGGCGTGGTAGCCGCTGGCCTGGAAGTTGTTGCTGGCCGAAACCGCGTGGATATATTCCTCGACCCGTGCCTGATAGGCCAGGTCGGTCACCGCGATTTTCGGGGCGGCCGAGGCGCCAAAGGCGCACAGCAGGCCGATCATGCCGATCCATGTACGCATGGCTTAGCGCTCCGTGGTCTTGCGGATTTCTTTTTCGTCCATCCACTCGGCCAGGCCGCTTTCCACGTCCACCAGTTGCAGGCTGAACTTGTAGAACACGTCCTTGTAGTCCGAGCTGCGCTTGACGATGGAACTGATGGAGCCTTCCAGGCGGTACTTGGCGGCGACCATGTTGCCGGTCTTGCTCACCGTGGACTTCTTGTACAGGCCGCTCTGGTTCTGCAGCTTGAGCTGGTCGACCTGGCTTTGCATGTCGGTGTTGTCGCTGGCGAAGCGTGCGGTGCCGGTCTTCATCAGCTGGGTCTTGATCGACGTGGTGATCTCGCGGGTGTCGATGTACTCGCTGGTCTTGTTCTTCACGTCATACACCTGCACCACCGGGCGGCCTTGCAGGATGCCGGACTGGGCGAGGGAGCGGGTCATGGTTTCGGCGATCATCTGCAGGTCGGTGGAGCCGAACTCGTTGGTCACGGTTTCCACGGCCTTGGTGTCGCCGTAGCTGATGTTCTTGCTGCCCAGTACCGGCGAGGTGTTGGAGCAACCGCTGGCCAGGACGGCAACCACGGCAAGGATCGAGAAGCGTGCAAACATGGGGGAATTTCTCCGGAGCTGAATAGGGGCGGGCGTCAAGGCGTCTTCACTTCAAGGCGGAAGTCCGCGGCTTGAGGCAAATTGGCAATGGCCGGCAGGAAGGTCGCCTGGTTGGCGTACAGGTTCAGCACTTTCCAGGTGTCTTCGTCGCCTACCGGGAAGCCGTCGGCCCCCAGCCAGGCGAAGCGGTAATACATCGTCTGGTTGCTGCTGGTGATGTTGCTCAGCTGCACCTTGGCGGTGAGGAAGCCGTTCTCGCGGGCCACACGGATGGCGCCGACGGCGATGCCCTTGAACTTGCCCATCACCACGATTTTGCTCGCCGCGCTGCCAGGTTCCGGTGGCGGCGGGGTGGCGCAGCCGGCCAGCAGGACCAGCGCCAGGGCGCCGAGGATGAAATGACGCATAACGTGCTCCTTTAAGGTTGTTTGAGGGCGATGGCCTGGGTGGCCGGGTTTGGTACCACGTGGGCCGCCAGGCCGCTGGTGAACACCTGGTTACCGACCACGCGCAGGGTGATGACTTGGTAGCGCTGGTCGGCCTTGACGGTGACCCGCGTGCCGCCCAGGGCATTGGGCAGGCTGACCTGGTGCTCGCCGTGCTTGAGGCGCAGGCGCGTGACTTGGGTCAGGTCCGGCAGGGTGCGCCAGGTGCGCGTATCGGCGCCTTCGGTGACGGCCGAGGCGATGCCCAGCACCAGCCCGGCCATGGGGTTGGTCTTGTTCAGGTTGTTTTGCGTCACGCCCCGGGTCACGGCGCGCACGGTGGTGCGCAGGATGATCCCCGGCATGTCATCGCGCAGGGCGCGGCGCGACATGGCGGTGGTGCTGTTGAGTGCGGTGAGGTTCTGTTGCTGGCCATCCACACCGATCTGCGCGAAGTGCGCGGTGGAGGTGTCGGCCTTGATCACCGGGAACGACAGCGGGGTGATGACCAGATGGCCGTCGATCGGGATCGGCAGCGGCAGGCGGATCGAATCACGCGCCGGCGCCAGGCCGCTCTGCACCACGATCAGCACGTCGGTTTCATCGGCGCCGAGGCTGGTTTTGTCGAGGTCGAGCAGGGCTTGTTCCAGCGAGGGCGTATTGGGGCGCAGCTCGGCGGCCTTGCGGTAGCCGGGGGCGGCCAGGTCTTTTTCGCCGAGGGCTTCGTAGACGAAACCGGCGAGGTAATGACTGAAGGCACTTTGATAGCTGTTCTTCAGGCCGACCACTTCCGGCGCGTCCAGGGCCTCCACGGGGTAGCCACGCAGGTCCTTGAATTGAGTCGTCACGCCTTGGCGTTCGGCTTCGTTCTCGCGCTTGAGGTATTCCTTGTCGCGCAGGTCGGCGATCACCGCTTCGCGTTCGTGGGTCTTCTTGATCTCGGTGCGGGCGCCGTCGAAGTCGTTCAGGGCCAGCAGGTTCAGGGCCATTTGCGTGGTCAGCATGACTTTTTCGTAGTCATAGCCTTCGTAGCGACGCACCTTATCGTTGGCGAGGAAACTGCCGAACTGGGCGAGGTAGCGCTCGCTGTCGAACTTGACCGACTCTTCCCACTTGTAGACTTGCAGGTCGGCGCTGCGCCAGGCGGTCTGGCTGCCGCTCAGGTCGCCCTTGGCCCGCAGCAATTCGCCCTTTTCGAAGAAATACAGCAGGTCCTTGTCTTCGCCGCTGTTGTTTTTCTCCAGCAGGGTCAGTGCGCCCTCCACATTACCGCTGACCAACTGCTGGTTGGTGGCTTGCAGCTCGGTGTCGTAGCTGCGAAACATCGAGCAACCCGACAGCAAGGTGACCGCCGCGAGCGCAAGCGGGGTAACGGCGCGAAATGCCATGCAGACTTCTTCCCTGAACGTAACCAGCTGATGTGCCAATTCCTCATTAAAACGAGGAAATAAAGACCCTTTCGCGATAACAGGGCGCGGCATTATAGGCGCGGTTGCTGGCAAAACAATGGCTTTGTGCCTGGAAGATAGAGGGGGGCGCCATCACTGATGCGACGCTATTCCCTGCGTCAAATCACTAACGCCTTGAGTCAAAGCGCTTAACGTTAAACAATATGTTACTTCGTATTTCCCTTTGAGATTCATTCATGACTGCCCCCTTCCGTTTTCTCGCCTGGCTGATGCTGCCGGCGTTGATGTCGTGCAGCTTCCCCCTGCTGGCCGCGACGACCGAGGGCGCGCCGCAAGCCCTGCATTTGTTGGACTACATTGGCGCCGACTACCCGCCGACGGTGGAGGCGGGCAAGGTTGTCGATGATTCCGAGTACCGCGAGCAGCTGGAATTTCTTGGGGTCTTGCAGGGGTTGGTGGCGGATTTGCCGGCCAAGCCCGAGCGCGCCGAGTTGATCTCCGGCGTCGATGAGTTGCTGGCGGCGGTCACTGCCCATGCGGACGGCGCGGCCGTCGCCCACCAGGCCCGGCAGTTGGGCGCAAAGCTGGCGGTGGCCTATGAAGTCAGCCAGGCCCCGGCGATCACCCCCGATCCTGTGCGTGGCGCGCCGCTTTACGCCCAGCAGTGCTCGGTGTGTCACGGCGCTGCCGGCGCCGGTGATGGCCCAGCGGGCACAGGCATGACGCCGCCGCCCGCCAACCTGACGGACGCTACGCGCCTGGATCGCCTGAGCCTTTATGCGATCTACAACACCCTCGGCCTGGGCGTCGAAGGCACCGACATGCCGTCCTTTGCCGACCAACTGGACGACCGCCAGCGCTGGGACCTGGCTACCTACATCGCCGGCTTCACCGCCGACCCGGCTGCGGCCAAGAGCGAGCAACCGTTCAACCTCGCCGACCTGGCCCGCCAGACCCCGAATGAAGTGCTGGCTGCCAGCGGCCCGGCCGCCGCCGCGACCTTTCGCGCCCAGCGCGCGCAACCGCCGCAGGTCAAGCGCGGCCCGGCGCAGTTGCTCGACTACACCGCGAGTACCCTGGACAAGAGCCTCGCCGCGTTCCGCAACGGTGACCACGAGCAAGCCTATGACTTGTCCGTCGCCGCCTACCTGGAAGGCTTCGAGCTGGTGGAAAGTTCGCTGGATAACGTCGACGCCAACGTGCGCAAGGACACCGAGAAGGCCCTGATGGCCTACCGGCAGTCGTTGCAGGACGGGCTGCCGATCGAGCAAGTGCAGCAGCGCCTGGATGTGGCCAAGGGCAAGCTGACTGAATCCGCCGGCCTGCTGGGCAGCGATGGCTTGAGCTGGTCGCTGAGTTACATCTCGGGTTTGCTGATCCTGTTGCGCGAAGGCCTGGAAGCGATCCTGGTGCTGGCGGCGATCCTCGCGTTCCTGCGCAACACCGGCCAGCAGTCGGCGGTGCGCAGTGTCAACGTCGGCTGGGGCCTGGCGCTGTTGGCGGGCTTGGCCACCTGGGCGCTGGCGGCGTATGTGATTGACGTCAGCGGCGCCCAGCGCGAACTGCTGGAAGGCTGCACAGCGCTGTTTGCCAGCGTGATGGTGCTGTGGCTTGGCGTGTGGATGCACGACCGCCGCCATGCCGCCGCGTGGCAGGACTACATCAAGAGCAGCCTGGTGGGCGGCGGTGGGCGCTTCGGTTTTGCGATGCTGGCGTTCTTCTCGGTGTACCGCGAGCTGTTCGAAGTGATCCTGTTTTATGAAACCCTGTGGCTGCAAGCCGGCCCGGCCGGGCACAACGCGGTGTTGGCCGGTGGCGCCACGGCGCTGGTGCTGTTGGTGGGCCTGGCGTGGGTGATCCTGCGCGGCTCGGCGAAGCTGCCGTTGGCGCTGTTCTTTGGTATCAATGCGGCGCTGTTGTGCGCGTTGTCGGTGGTGTTTGCCGGGCATGGCGTGAAGGCGTTGCAGGAAGCCGGGATCTTCGGCACCCGGCCGGTGGCGTTCTTTGACTTTGATTGGCTGGGGATTCATGCCGATGCGTACTCGTTGAGTGCGCAGGCGGTGGCGATCCTGGCGATTGTGGTGTTGTATGGCCGCAGCCGGTTGGCCGAGAAGCGTCGCGCCAGCGCTTGAGTTGGCACCGTCAGTGTGGGAGCGGGCTTGCTCGCGAATGCGGTCGGTCAGTCACAGATGTTTTGTCTGATCCACCGCTTTCGCGAGCAAGCCCGCTCCCACATTGGATCGATGTTGTTTCTGGAAGGAGTGTTTATGCGCGTATGGATCGATGCCGACGCCTGCCCTCGGGCAGCCAAGGACCAGGTGGTCAAGTTCGCCCTCAAGCGCCAGTTCGAAGTGGTGCTGGTGGCCGGGCAGAGCCAGATCAAGCCGAGCTTTTCATGCGTAAAGCTGATCGTGGTCCCCAGCGGCCCGGACGCGGCGGACGACTACCTGGTGGAGCACGCCGTGCCCGGTGAGTTGGTGATTTGCAGCGATGTGCCGCTGGCGGATCGCCTGGTGAAGAAGGGCGTAACGGCCCTCGACCCACGGGGCAAGGAGTTCAGCCCGGCGAACATGAGTGAGCGCCTGGCGGTGCGCAACCTGTTCACCGATCTGCGCGAACAGGGCCAGATGGGCGGCGGGCCACCGCCCCATGGCGAGAAGGACAAGCAAGCATTTGCCAATGCCCTGGACCGTATCCTGACCCGATTGATGCGGGCCGGTTAGTCGTTCTCGTGGGTCAACTCCAGCACCCGATCCACCAGCTTGTTGATGCCTGAAGCCACCTCGCTGATGCTCTTGCCCACCATATAGGCCGGCGTGCTCACCAGCTTGCGCGCCTTGTCTTCGACGATATCGTCCACTGCACATTCCTGGTGGGTGGCGCCCATCTTGTCCAGCGCCGCCGCCGTGTCGGCGCAGTTGCCGATGGTGCATGTCACGCCGGGGCCGTAGATCTTCGCGGCCAGGGCAGGGGAGATGCAGATCAGCCCCACTGGCTTGCCCGCTTCGGCAAAGGCTTCGGCGAGTTCCAACACCTGCGGGTTGACGCTGCACCCAGCGCCTTCCACGGCAAAGGTGGACAGGTTCTTCGCTGCCCCAAACCCACCCGGCACGATCAGCGCGTCGAAGTCGTCGGCGTTGGCTTGACCAATGTCCTTCACCTCGCCGCGGGCGATGCGCGCCGATTCCACCAGCACGTTGCGGGTCTCGGGCATCTCCTCGCCGGTGAGGTGGTTGATCACGTGCAGTTGCGCAATGTCGGGGGCAAAGCATTGGACCTGAGCGCCGCGCTGGTCCAGGCGCAGCAGGGTGATCACGCTTTCGTGGATCTCTGCGCCGTCGTACACGCCACAGCCGGAAAGGATCACTGCAATCTTTTTGCTCATGGGCATTTCTCCTGGGTTCATGGCGTTAAATGTCTACTAATTTGTCACCTGTTGCCAATGGGCTCTTTCGCCGCTACACCTACTCTAGATGTAACAAAAATAGACCGGACTAGCCCATGGACTTCGTGCCTTACGCGGTACCGTTTTTCATCGCCTTGATCGTGGTGGAGCTGCTCGCCGACCGCTGGCGCGGCGAGCGCAACTATCGGGTGGCAGATGCCATCAACAGCCTCAGCACCGGTGTGCTGTCCACCACCACGGGGCTGTTGACCAAGGGCGTGGGCCTGTTGACCTACGCCTTCGCCCTCAAGCACCTGGCGCTGTTTGAGTTGCCTGCCCAGAACCCCTGGACCTGGGTGCTCGCCTTTGTGTTCTACGACTTTTGCTACTACTGGCTGCACCGCATGGGCCATGAGCGCAACATCCTCTGGGCCGCGCACTCGGTGCATCACCAAAGCGAGGACTATAACCTCAGCACTGCCCTGCGCCAGACCAGCACCGGCTTCCTGCTGAGCTGGATCTTCTACCTGCCGCTGGCCGTGGTCGGCGTGCCGCTGGTGGTGTTTATCAGCGTGGCCTCCCTTAACCTGCTGTATCAATTCTGGGTGCACACGCGCCACGTGCCCAAGCTGGGCTGGTACGAGTGGTTCTTCGTCACGCCGTCCAATCATCGCGCGCACCATGCGCAGAACGCTCTCTACATGGATCGCAACTACGGCGGGGTGTTCATTATTTGGGACCGCCTGTTCGGCACCTTCCAGGAAGAAGACGACAACGAACCGGTGATTTTCGGCGTGACCACGCCCCTGGCCAGTTGGAACCCGCTGTGGGCCAACCTGCAGTTTTATGCACAGCTGTGGAGTGATGCGCGGCGCACCGAGCGTTGGTGGGACAAGCTGCGCATCTGGTTCATGCGCACCGGCTGGCGCCCGGCGGATGTGAAGGCCAAGTACCCGTTGGCCAAGCACGACTTGAGTCAGTTCCGTAAGTTCGAGGTGGCGCTGGATGTGCGCCAGCAGGTGTACATCGCCCTGCAATTTGCCGCGTATGTGGGCTTTGGCAGCTACCTGATGAATTTCGGCGAGGGTTTGCCCACCGCCGCGTTGATCCTGGGTTGGAGTGCGATGGCGCTGGGTTTGTTTACCTTGGGCGTGGCCCTGGAGAACCGCCCGTGGGCGTTGAAGGCGGAACTGGCGCGGTTGGCGCTGAACGTGCCGCTGGTGTGGCTGGCGCCGCAGGTGGGGCTGTGGTCAGCCAGCAACCTGGGCTGGCTGGGCCTGCTGAGCTACAGCCTGCTCAGCGTGATCGGCCTCTATTGTTGCAGAAGCCGGCTTACTCGACTGGCGTCTTAGTCGTTTCGACCGGGGCCGGCTCGGCGGCGAGCCGGGCCTTGGCGTCGGCACACGCCTCGCGGGCGATGCGGGCGTTCTTGATGCGGCGGCGCAGCCACAGGCCGAAGCCCAGTACCAGCAAGGCGCCCAGCACCCACAGCTCGTACTTCTTGACGCTGCCCAGCATGCCTTCCAGCACCGCGCCGAAGTGGTAAGCGGCCGCGCCCAGTGCGGCCGCCCAGATCGCCGCGCCAATCCCGTTGAGAATCAGGTAGCGCAACGGTGGGTAGCCGGAAAGACCAATCGCTACCGGCATGACCGTGCGCAGTCCGTAAACGAAGCGGAAGCTCAACACCCAGAGATCCGGATGCTTGCGGATATGCCCCAGGGCCTTGTCGCCCATCAGTTGCCAGCGGGGCTTGCGTGCCAACAATTTGCGCCCGTGTTTGCGGCCCATGTAATACCAAAGCTGGTCGCCGGCGTAGCTGCCAAAAAAGGCCACGACCACCACGAGGTTGATATCCATGTACCCACGGAACGCCAGGAAGCCTGCGAGAACCAGAATGGTCTCGCCTTCAAAGAAGGTGCCCAGGAAGAGCGCAAAGTAGCCGAAGTCATGCAGAAATTGTTGAAGCATGGTCTGGGGGTGCTGGCGAAATGAACGCGCAGCCTACGCCTTCGTGAACATTCGTGAAAGTATCGAGATGTGTCACGAAGTGAACAATTCCTACATAAACCGCGAATGCGGCTACAGGTCGCACCGATAAGCACAACTGTCATTCATTCGTCATAATGCCCGCTTATAACTGCAACGCTCGCCCGTAAACGCGGGCTCAGGAGTCTGTCGTGAGCTTTACCCCTGCCAATCGCCTGTTCCCCGCTACCCGTCTGCGTCGCAATCGTCGTGATGATTTTTCTCGCCGCCTGGTCCGTGAAAACGTGCTGACGACGAATGATCTGATCCTGCCGGTGTTTGTGCTCGACGGTGAAAATCGCCGGGAAGCGGTAGCCTCGATGCCGGGTGTAGAGCGCTTGACCATCGATCAACTGCTGATCGAAGCGGCCGGCTGGGTCGAGTTGGGCATTCCGGCGCTGGCGCTGTTCCCGGTTACGCCGCCTGAACTCAAGTCCCTCGACGCCGCCGAAGCCTGGAACCCGGAGGGCATCGCCCAGCGCGCTACCCGTGCCCTGCGCGAGCGTTTCCCGGAACTGGGGGTGATCACCGACGTCGCGTTGGACCCGTTCACCACCCACGGCCAGGATGGCATTCTTGACGAAGACGGCTATGTTCAGAACGACATCACCGTCGATGCGCTGGTCAAGCAAGCCTTGTCCCACGCGGCGGCGGGTGCCCAGGTGGTTGCACCGTCGGACATGATGGACGGCCGCATCCAGGCGATTCGCGAAGCCCTGGAGCTGGCCGGCCACGTCAATGTGCGGATCATGGCCTACTCGGCCAAGTACGCCAGCGCCTATTACGGCCCGTTCCGCGATGCGGTGGGTTCGGCGCTGAACCTGGGCAAGGCCAACAAGGCCTCGTACCAGATGGACCCGGCCAACAGCCAGGAAGCCCTGCACGAAGTGGCGGCTGACCTGGCCGAAGGCGCCGACATGGTGATGGTCAAGCCCGGGATGCCCTACCTGGACATCCTTTACCGGGTCAAAGAGGAATTCAAAGTGCCGACCTTTGTCTATCAGGTCAGCGGTGAATACGCCATGCACATGGCCGCGATCCAGAATGGTTGGTTGAGTGAAGGGGTGATCCTTGAATCCCTGACTGCCTTTAAACGTGCCGGCGCTGATGGCATTCTGACTTACTTCGCCGCCCGCGCTGCCCAATTGCTTAGAGAGCAACAATAGCCCTCACAGGAACACTCGATGAATACCGAAGGACTCACAGAAGTTGCCGTAAAAGACGCTCACCCAGTGGTTGAACAAGTCACCGAGACCCCGCCAGAGCTGGAGCCAGCGCCGCCTGCCGTGGTGGCCGAAGTGCCAGCACCGGCACCGGTGGTCGCGGTGACCAACCTGGATGACAGCAGCCTGTACATCCACCGCGAGCTGTCGCAACTGCAATTCAACATCCGCGTGCTGGAACAGGCGCTGGATGAGTCCTACCCGTTGCTGGAGCGGCTGAAGTTCCTGCTGATCTTCTCCAGCAACCTGGACGAGTTCTTCGAGATCCGCGTTGCCGGCCTCAAGAAGCAGATCACCTTCGCCCGTGAACAAGCCGGCGCCGACGGCCTGCAACCCCATCAAGCCCTGGCACGCATCAGCGAGCTGGTACACGGCCATGTGGATCGCCAGTACGCGATTCTCAACGACATCCTGCTACCGGAACTGGAAAAACATCAGGTCCGCTTCATCCGTCGCCGTCACTGGACCACCAAGATCAAGACCTGGGTGCGCCGTTACTTCCGCGACGAGATTTCGCCGATCATCACCCCGATCGGCCTTGACCCGACGCACCCGTTCCCGTTGCTGGTGAACAAGAGCCTGAACTTTATCGTCGAGCTGGAAGGCATCGACGCCTTCGGTCGCGATTCCGGCCTGGCGATCATCCCGGCGCCGCGTCTGTTGCCACGGATCATCAAGGTACCGGAAGAGGTGGGGGGCGCTGGCGACAACTATGTATTCCTCTCGTCGATGATCCACGCCCACGCCGATGACCTGTTCCAGGGCATGAAGGTAAAAGGCTGCTACCAGTTCCGCCTGACCCGAAACGCCGACCTGGCGCTGGACTCCGAAGACGTCGAAGACTTGGCCCGCGCCCTGCGCGGCGAGCTGTTCTCGCGGCGCTACGGTGATGCGGTGCGTCTGGAAGTGGCAGATACCTGCCCGAAACACCTGTCCGACTACCTGCTCAAGCAGTTCAATCTGGCAGAGTCCGAGCTGTATCAAGTCAACGGCCCGGTGAACCTGACGCGCCTGTTCAGCATTACCGGCCTGGACAGCCACCCGGAGCTGCAATACACGCCGTTCACCCCGCAGATCCCGAAACTGCTGCAAAACAGCGAGAACATCTTCAGCGTGGTGAGCAAGCAGGACATCCTCTTGCTGCACCCGTTCGAGTCCTTCACCCCGGTGGTCGACCTGCTGCGCCAGGCCGCCAAGGACCCGCACGTATTGGCTGTACGCCAGACCCTGTACCGCTCCGGCGCCAACTCGGAAATCGTCGATGCGTTGGTGGATGCCGCGCGTAACGGCAAGGAAGTCACCGCAGTGATCGAGCTGCGCGCGCGCTTCGACGAAGAGTCCAACCTGCAACTGGCCAGCCGCCTGCAAGCGGCGGGCGCGGTGGTGATCTACGGCGTGGTCGGCTTCAAGACCCACGCCAAGATGATGCTGATCCTGCGCCGCGAAGCCGGTGAGATCGTGCGCTACGCCCACTTGGGCACCGGTAACTACCACGCCGGCAACGCCAAGCTCTACACCGACTACAGCCTGCTGACGTCCGACGATGCCTTGTGCGAAGACGTCGGCAAGTTGTTCAGCCAGTTGATCGGCATGGGCAAGACCCTGCGCATGAAGAAGCTGCTGCACGCGCCGTTCACCCTCAAGAAGGGCATGCTCGACATGATTGCCCGCGAGACCCAGTTCGCCCTCGACGGCAAACCGGCGCACATCATCGCCAAGTTCAACTCGCTGACCGATCCGAAGATCATCCGCGCGCTGTACAAGGCCAGTCAGTCCGGCGTGCGTATCGACCTGGTGGTGCGTGGCATGTGCTGCCTGCGTCCGGGCATTGTCGGCGTGTCGCACAACATCCATGTGCGCTCGATCATCGGCCGCTTCCTGGAGCACACGCGGGTGTTCTACTTCCTCAATGGAGGCGAAGAGCAGATGTTCCTCTCCAGCGCCGACTGGATGGAGCGCAACCTCGACAAGCGTGTGGAGACCTGCTTCCCGGTGGAAGGCAAGAAGCTGATCATGCGCGTCAAGAAGGAGCTGGAAAGTTACCTCACCGACAACACCCACAGCTGGAGCCTGCAATCGGACGGCCGCTACGTGCGCAACACGCCAACCGGCAACCAGAACCCGCGCAGTGCGCAGGCGACGTTGTTGGAGCGGTTGGGTAGCCCGATCCTCACCGTGAACTAAACCTGGTGTGGGAGCGGGCTCTTGTGGCGAGGGAGCTTGCTCCCGCTGGAGTGCGCAGCGCTCCCAAGAGCTTTGGGGCTGCTACGCAGCCCAGCGGGAGCAAGCTCCCTCGCCACAGCAAGCCCGCTCCCACATTTGTTTTTGCAGTGTTCTTTAGCGCACGTTCAGCGTGAACCCTACCCGCGTCAACCAATCCGCTTCCTGGGCAAAATCCGCCTGGGTCAGTTGGTTCTCATCCAGCCAGCCTTTGGGGAACACCACGTCCAGGCTGTCGCCGTTGGCGCGCAGGGTCACCTGGGGCATTTCCTGGGTGCCACGGATGTGGTGGAACAGGATCGCGAAGCGCAGCAGTACGCACAGGCGGATCAGCTTGCTGCCTTCATCGCCGAATTCGGCAAACTTGTCCTTGGGGATGTTACGGCGATGGCCGCGCACCAGCAGGGCGAGCATTTGCTGGTCTTCGCGGGAGAAGCCGGCGAGGTCGGAGTGCTCGATCAGGTAGGCGCCGTGCTTGTGGTAATGGTAGTGGGCGATATCCAGGCCCACTTCATGCACCTTGGCTGCCCAGCCGAGCAACTCGCGCCAGACGCCGTCTTCCAGGTCCCAGTCCTCGGCCACCTGGTCGAAGGCGTGCAGGGCTTTGCGCTCTACCCGGGCCGCTTGTTCCAGGTCGACGTGATAACGCTCCATCAGCGAGCTGAGGGTGCGCTCACGCACGTCTTCGTGGTGATGGCGGCCGAGCAGGTCGTAGAGCACCCCTTCACGCAGGGCGCCGTCACAGTGGTCCATGCGTTGCAGTTCGAGGGCGTCGAAGATCGCTTCGAGAATCGCCAGGCCCGCCGGGAATATGGTGCGACGGTCAGGCTTGATGCCGTCAAAGTCGATCTTCTCCGCATCACCCAGCTTGAACAGCTTGCGCTTGAGCCATGCCAGGCCTTCGGCATTCACTTCGCCGGTGCCATGGCCGCCAGCCTTGAGGGCCAGGCCGATGGCGCGGATGGTGCCGGATGAGCCGATGGCCTCATCCCACGTCAGGCGGTGCAGGGCGTGCTCGATGCTCATGATCTCCAGCCGCGCCGCCGTATAGGCCTGGGCGTAGCGTGCCGGTGTGATCTTGCCGTCCTTGAAGTAGCGCTGGGTGTAGCTGACGCAGCCCATCTGCAGGCTTTCGCGCAGCAACGGCTCGAATCGCTGCCCGATGATGAATTCGGTACTGCCGCCGCCGATGTCGGCGACCAGGCGCTTGCCCGGCGTGTCGGCCAGGGTGTGGGACACGCCGAGGTAGATAAGACGCGCTTCTTCACGGCCGGAGATGACTTCTACCGGGTGGCCGAGGATTTCCTCGGCACGGCGGATGAACTCGCCGCGGTTGCGCGCTTCGCGCAGGGCGTTGGTGCCGACGATGCGTACGGCGCCCAGGGGCATGCCGTTGATCAGTTGGGCAAACCGCTTGAGGCAATCGAGGCCGCGCTGCATGGACTCTTCATTGAGCTGGCGCTCGTCGTCGATCCCGGCAGCCAGTTGTACTTTCTCGCCGAGCCGCTCAAGGATGCGGATCTCACCGTTCTGGGCCTTGGCCACGACCATGTGAAAGCTGTTGGAGCCCAGGTCGATGGCGGCGATCAGGGACAGATTCTTGGCTTGGGATTGCGGCATGGTTTGGGGGTCTCGGTCGATAACCTTGCCATCGTGCCACGATCGACCGCTGGCGCCAACGCGTTGTGCTTCTGGAATTTTTCCGAGGTTGTCTGTGGGGGGGCTTGTATGAAATGTAAGGGGGGGAGTTAAGTTGCGTCGGAATAAACTCTTCAGTGTCGTAGGATTATTTGACTATGTGATTTCATGAGGTTACTCCTGAATTATCCTACAGATGAGTTGGGGAAGGTTTATTCGTTGTTTTGTTCTGGACTACCTTGTTGTTGGGTTCACGGGGCTACTTGATTTTACGACTCCTACCGTTATTGAGGTGTTGTCCGATTCTTTAAGTGGGCGCCAAGACCACAGACTGTCACTCGGCAATCTTGCCGTGGTGTTATTTATTTAAGTTTTTATATGTTTGAAACGAAAATAAATACGCCTGACAACTTTAAGTGACAGGTCGAATATGAAAAAAATTGTTGGATTGACCCTCGGTATCGCTTGCTTGGCTGCCGCCCTCAACGCCCATGCCACTACCAGTGCCGAGCTGATTGTCAGGGGCACGATCAAACCCGCCGCCTGCAACCTCAGCATGACCGGTGGCGGCATTGTCAAATACGAGGATATCCCTTCGGGGCAATTGCTCCCGACTGCCTTCAATCCGCTGACCGAGAAAACCACGCCCCTGAACGTCAGCTGCGGTACCACCCCTGCCAAGTTCGGTCTGAAATTCGTTGACCTGCAGGCGGCGAGCAAGGTGCCGGGCATCCTCAGTGCGTTCGGTCCAGGCTACACCGAGGCGCACAACTTTGGTCTGGGCATTGTCTCCGGCCGCAAGACCGGTGGTTTCTCGGTCACCCTCAGGGATCTCAGGTCGTCTGGTGCGACGCTGTATCCCATTGTCCGGGTAGGCACCGGTGCCTGGCAGACCAGTGACGGCAAGGTTGCTCAGTCACCCAGTCAGCATTCGTGGCGCAGTGGTGCGACCGCCGTGCCGGCCTCGGTCGCTCAGTTGACCGGGACTATCGTGGTCAGGGCGGTTATCAACAAAGCCCAGGACCTGGACCTGAGCCGTGACGTGACCCTTGACGGGCGCGCGACACTTGAACTGAGTTACATCTAAGCGACTGAAGTACAGCCGATCAGAAACTATTTGTTTCTTGTCGGCTGTTTTTATGTGGGCGCCTGGTTGTCGGTCGTCAACTTAAGGGTTGTGGGGAATGCTGAGTGCGCAGACTTTCAGTAATAAATTATGTGTGGCTGTTGTATGTAAGTTTGTATCTTGGATTTTTCGGCAGTGCAGTAGCGGATGGCATGTTGCCGGAAACCACGGTGGTCGTGCTTTACGAAGAACAGGGCGAGGCCACGATAAATATCAAGAATACCGATGCAGCGCCGGCGCTGCTTCATTCAGTCGTGCAGAACGTGCCCGAGGATGTGGAGCCGCTATTGATCGTGACACCGCCCATTACGCGGGTGGAAGCGGGTGAAACCCAGCTGGTGCGCTTCATCAGCACGTTGAAGGCGCCATTGAAGACCCAGCGGTTGAAACGCGTGTCCTTCGAAGGCATCCCCCAGGCACGCACTGCAGGTGGTGCGACCATTGGTATCACCCTGCGCCAGAACTTGCCGCTGATCCTGCACCCACAAGGCCTGCCTGTGCATCACACCCCCTGGGAGTTGCTGAAGTGGCGGCGCGCAGGGGAACGGCTCTCGGTGCACAACGACAGTGCCTATGTGGTGCGCCTGGCGTCGGAGTTGCTGTTGCTTCCGCAGCGGCGCGCGGCGACGTTGCCACGCACCTACATCTTGCCGGGAGAAGTGCTGGCGGTGACGGTTGAAGGGGCTTTGGGCGCTTTGACCGAGGTCGAGATCCAGCCGGCGACGACCTACGGGTTCTCGGCCGACAACTACCGCGCTCCGATCCATGCGGATGGGAGCTGAATGACCCATGGCAAATCTCTCGAACAACAGGCCTGTGACTTGGCCCCAGCGATCCACACTGCTTGTGGGGTTTGCGACGCTGTGGAGCCTGCCTGGCCTGGTAAACGCGCTGGAACTGGGCGAAGGCTTCGACCTCGCGGCACTCACTACCCACGGTATTGACCCGAAGGTTTCCGACTACTTTCGCCATGCCGCACGTTTTCGCGAAGGCGTGCATGTGGTGGGGCTGCGGGTCAATGGCAACCCGCTCGGGTTGGTGGACGCGCGCTTCGATGCGCAAGGGCAATTGTGCTTTACCCCGGGGCTGCTGGAGAAAGCCGGGTTGGTCAAGCCCGGCGCAATCGCCCGTGAGGGCGCCACTGCGGACCAGACCTGCCATGACTTTCTCGGCGCTTTCCCGACGACGATGGTGCGGCTGCGGCCGGGCAGCGATGAAGTCGCGCTGGTAGTACCGACGCAGTCACTGCTCGCGCCGCAATGGGAGAGCGGGGACCTTGCCCGGGGCGGTGCCGCCGCGCTGTTCAATTATGACGTGCTGGGGTTCGACGGCCGGTCCGGTAGTGAGTCCAGCCGGTTTGTGTCGGCCTATACCGAGGCGGGCTTCAACCTTGGTGACTGGATTGTACGCAGCCGCCAGTACTACCTGTCTGACAATGGCGCGAGCAGCACTGAGCACCTGTATGCCTATGCGCAGCGGGACATGGCTGCGTTGCAATCGACTTTCCAGGTGGGCCAGCTCTCCAGCAACAACCCGTTGTTTGGTGGCATCCAGTTGTCTGGGGTGCAGTTTTCCCCGGACGGTCAATCGCGAGTGCCCCAGGGCAGCAACAATGCGGTGGTGGAAGGCCTGGCCCAGAGCCAGTCGCGGATCGAAGTACGCCAATCCGGCGTGTTGATCCACAGCACGCTGGTGCCCGAAGGCCCCTTCAGGCTGACGGGATTACCGTTGCTCAATGGCACCAGCGACCTTGAAGTCAGCGTGATCGATGTGCGGGGCGCCAAGCGAAGCTTCGTGGTGCCAGCGGCTTCGTTCGCGGGGGCAGCGCCGGCGGCGCCGGGTTATTACTTCTCCCTTGGCAAGGTGCGTGCGGATACCTATGGGGAGGCGCTGTCGCCGGTTGTCGCCATGGGCAGTGGCACCTGGGGGGTGGGGCGTGACTCGTCTGCTGGCTTTGGCTTGTTGAGCACCGATGACTACTGGTCGGCAGGTGGCACCCTGAGTAGCGTTTTTTTTCAGCGGATGTCCGTGGGCGCGCGTCATAACCTTTCCCGAGACAGCCGTAACGCCGTATCCGGAGGGCGCAGCAGCCTGTCCGTGAGCAGTCCGGTGTCGGCCAGCGTCGACCTCAGTCTCAGCGCAACCACTCAAACCAGAGGGTATCGCGAGGTGCTTGAAGCGGGCCGTTCGTTCAAGGCCGGCGAGCTGGATTCGCGTTTCAAAAACCACTACACGGCGAGCGTAAGCTGGGTCGATCCCACGCTGGGTGCGTTTTCCGTGGGCTACAGCCACGGCGCGCAATTTGATGGGCGAGCGGCCGAACACGTGTTCGCTTCGTGGAACAAATCGTTGCGCCACGCAGATGTTGCGTTGATCGCCGACTCGCAGGTGGGTGGCTCCCGAGCGCGCCGTGACACCACACGTACCGGCAGCCGGCGCGATGAAACCCTGGATAATGACCTGTCCCTGCGGTTGCAGGTCAGCGTGCCCCTGGGTGGGGATCGTCGAGTGAACAGCTATGTCAGCCGCCGTGGGGACCAGGCCCGAGCCGGCACAGCGCTCACTGAACGGGTGAATCAGTATGTGAACTACGAAGTGGGAGTCGAGCGCGACCTCAGTAACCGGGAGCAATCGATGCGTGGCCAGTTGGACCTGATGCCACGTTATACCCGGGTCGGCCTGGGCGTCAGCCGCGACTCGCTGGGCACCCGCTACAACGGGCAGTTGCAGGGTGGCGTTGTGGCCCACGGCGGCGGGGTGACCTTCTCGCCGTACACCGTGCAGGACACATTCGGCATTGCCTCGGTTGGGGATATCGGCGCCGCAACTCTCGACACCCCGCAAGGCCCGGTGTGGACCGACTTCAGCGGCCAGGCGGTGATCCCGGGCTTGCCGGCCTACACCAGCAGCCGCATTGAGGTGCAAACCCAGTCGTTGCCGCGCCACGTGGATTTGAAGAACGGCACCCGGGTGCTCAGTGCCGGTCGGGGGTCGGTGAATACTGTGGCCTTCGACGTGGTGAAGGTGCGCCGCATGTTGCTCAGCGCCAGCGATGGGCAGGGCCAGCCGCTGCCCCAGGGCGCTGCCGTGTTCGGCGCGGACAATCGCTTCCTGACGAGCGTGGTGGGCGAGGGCATGATCTTCCTGAACGACGCCAACGACACGCAAAGCCTGCGGGTTTCATTGCCGGATTCTTCCTCCTGCCTGCTCAACCTTTCCACCGAGGCCAAGCCTGATCATGACAAGTTCTACGAGACTGCATCGGCGGTATGCCATGGCCGCTAAGTTGAAAGGCATGGGCGTTGTATTGTGCTGCGCAGTATTGCTGCCTCAGGCCGTGTGGGCGCAAAACTGCCGATTGTCGGTGAGCCAGTCGCGCATCGATTATGGCGTTATTCGCCCGCTGGCATTGCTTGAAAGCCCCACCGTGGCGCTCGGCACGCGCACGCTGCACCTGAGCGTCGCGTGCGCAGAGCCGTCAACGATGGCATTGCGATTCGTGGGTGCCGCCGAGGGGCAGGATTTTCGCTTTGGCCAGCAGGGGCGTTTCCGCTTGAGCCTCAAGCAGGCCCTGGTGGACGGTCGCGCCGTTGAGTGGGCGGCCACCTATTCGCCCGGTGACGCCGCCAGTGGGCGCCTGCTGCCGGGCCAGGTGTTGGTCGCGCGAGCAGCCGGTGTGGCGGTGACCGGTCGGCGCTTGACGGCCCAGGTCGAGATCGACACCGAGCTGCCCGCCGACGCCTTGCAGGTGCGCAATCAGGCGGAGCTGGAGGGGCAGGGCCGTTTCGAACTGGTCAGCCCGGCTGCTCCGTAGAACCGATGAAGTTGGCCAGCTCGGCGGTTTGCGGGTTGGCGAACAACACCTTGGGGTCACCCACTTCATGCACCTTGCCCTGGTGCATGAACACCAGCTTGTCGCCGACTTCCCGGGCAAAGCGCATTTCGTGGGTCACCATGATCAGGGTCATGCCGTCCTTGGCCAGTTGGCGCACCACGCTCAGCACCTCGTTGACCAGTTCCGGGTCGAGGGCCGAGGTGATTTCGTCGCACAGCAATACTTTGGGTGACATGGCCAGGGCGCGTGCAATCGCTACGCGTTGCTGCTGGCCACCGGACAAGCGATCAGGGAAGGCGTCGAACTTCTCACCCAGGCCTACGCGCTCCAGCATTTGCTTGGCCAACTGGGCTGCCTTGGCCTTGGGCACTTTCTGTACGACTTGCGGCGCGAGCATCACATTTTCGCCGACGGTCAGGTGGGGGAACAGGTTGAACTGTTGGAACACCATGCCGACTTTCTGCCGCAGGCTGCGCAGGTCGGCGCGGGCGGCGTCGAGGTATTCACCGTCGACTTCGATCACACCGTCGTTGATGGATTCCAGGCCATTGAGGGTGCGCAGCAAGGTGGACTTGCCCGAGCCGCTGCGGCCGATGATTGCCACCACCTGGCCTTCTTCAACCGTCAGGTCGATGCCCTTGAGTACATGGTGATCGCCGTAATACTTATGCAGGGCGGAAATTCTAAGCAGAGGCATGCAGTCTCCTTTCCAGGTAGCGCGCACTGAGGGACAAGGGGTAGCAGAGCAAAAAGTAACCAAGGGCCACCAGGCCGTAGACCATAAAGGGCTCGAAGGTGGCGTTGGCGAGCATGCCGCCGGTCTTGGTCAGTTCGGTGAAGCCGATGATCGAGGTCACGGCGGTGCCTTTGACCACCTGCACCGAGAAGCCCACGGTGGGCGCCACGGCAATGCGCAGGGCCTGGGGCAGGATCACGTAGCGCAGTTGTTCCAGCGGGTTCAGCGCCAGGCTGGCCGAAGCTTCCCATTGCCCATGGGCGATGGAGTCGACGCAGCCGCGCCAGATTTCGGCGAGGTAGGCGCTGGTAAACAGGGTCAGGGCAATCGCGGCGGCGAGCCATGGCGAAATGTCCACACCGAGCAGGGCGATACCGAAAAACACCAGGAACAGCTGCATCAGCAGCGGTGTGCCCTGGAACAGTTCGATATAGGTGCGCGCGAGATTGCGCGCGAAGGCCTTGCTGCTGATGCGCATCGTCATCACCAGCAAGCCGATGACGCCGCCGCCGATAAACGCCACCAGCGACAGCAACAGCGTCCATTGCAGGCCGGTGAGCAGGTTGCGCACGATGTCCCAGAACGAAAAATCACTCATCGGCTATTCCTCATCACGAAGCGGCGGCCGATCCAGTTGAGCAGTTGGCGAATCATCAACGCCATGCACAGGTACACCAGGGTGGTCAGGGCGTAGGTTTCAAAGGCGCGGAAGTTGCGCGACTGGATAAAGTTGGCGGCAAAGCTCAGCTCTTCGGTGGCGATCTGCGAGCACACTGCCGAGCCGAGCATCACGATGATGATCTGGCTGCTCAGGGCCGGCCACACCTTGCCCAGCGCCGGCAGCAGGACCACATGGCGGAACGCTTCGAAGCGTGTCATCGCCAGGGCCGCCGCGGCTTCCAGCTGCCCGCGCGGGATGGCTTGGATGCCGGCGCGGATGATCTCGGTGGAGTAGGCCCCGAGGTTGATCACCATCGCCAGCACGGCGGCTTGCCACTCGGTAATCTTCAGCCCCAGGGACGGCAGGCCGAAGAAGATGAAAAACAGCTGCACCAGGAACGGCGTGTTGCGGATCAACTCGACGTACACGCCAAAAAGCCAGGCAAACGGCTGGATCTTCCACGCCCGCACCACGGCGCCGACAGTGCCCAATGCGACGCCGAGGATGGCGCCGATGGCCGTCAGTTCAAGGGTGAACAGTGCGCCGCGCAACAGCAGGTCGGTATTGGCCAGCACGGGCACAAAGTCGAATTGATAGGCCATGGGTCAGCTCCGCCTCAGAGATCAGCCGGCAGCGGCTCTTTGAGCCATTGCAGCGCGTTCTTTTCCAGGCTGCCGTCGGCCTTGGCGGTGACCAAGATCTGGTTGACCTTCTCCAGCAGCGCCGGCTCGTTCTTGTTCACGCCCACGTACACCGGCGAGTCCTTGAGTTTCACTTTCAGCGCGGGCACGCGTTTCGGGCTGCGTTCGCTGATCGCCACCATCACCACGTTGCCGCTGGCGATCAGGTCGACCTGGCCGGCGAGGTAGGCGGCGATGGTGGAGTTGTTGTCTTCGAAGCGCTTGATCGTGGCTTCCTTGGGCGCGACGGCGGTCAGCTCGATGTCTTCGATGGCGCCACGGGTCACGCTGATGGTCTTGCCTTTGAGGTCATCGAGGCCGGTGATAGGCGCATCAGGCGGGCCGAACACCGCCAGGTAGAACGGCGCGTAGGCCCTGGAGAAGTCGATGACCTTCTCCCGCTCGGCGTTTTTGCCCAGGCTGGAGATCACCAGGTCAACCTTGCCGGTGGTCAGGAAGGGGATGCGGTTGGTGCTGTTCACCGGCGTCAGTTCCAGCTTGACCTTGAGCTGCTCGGCCAACAGCTTGGCGGTGTCGATGTCCAGGCCGCGCGGCTTCATGTCCGGGCCGACTGAGCCGAAAGGCGGAAAATCCTGGGGTACGGCAACCTTGAGGGTGCCACGGGCGACGATATCGTCCAGACCGTTGGCCTGGGCGGGTGCCTGGCTCAGCATCAGGCTGGCAAACAGGGCAGTGAGCAGGGCGCTGTAGCGCTTGGTCATGGCAACTCTCCGGGGGGCGAAGGGATTTACTGGATTTGGCTCATGGGGTGATTGCACAGCCCATGCCATGACCCGCAGGATTGGCTGTAACCCAGAGTTTTGTTGAGTTGAGGTGGTCTTACTGGTCTGAACAGTGGGCGCATTTTTCGCACCTTTATCGAGCGCTGCGAAATCCCCACGAGCCCCTTTGGGGCGTGGCTTGCCGCCCGTTGCGAATAGCTTTACAACTAGTCACTCAGTTGACTGGAACCTTGAGTTTTTTATGAATTCCATCGCCCAAGCCGTACCGGAAGCGGCCCTGCAGGCCATTCGCAAACTCATCAAGGAGCAAGGCTTCGGACCGGGCGATGCATTGCCCTCCCAGCGCGATTTGGCGGTGCAGTTGGGGGTGAGCCGGGCGTCGTTGCGCGAGGCGCTGTCGTCATTGAGCGCCTTGGGCGTGGTCAGCGTGCAGCCGGGCAAAGGCGTGTTTGTGCAGGCGACCGACGAGGCGCCGGGGTTTGCCTGGCCCTTTGCGGCGCAGGCCACGCCGTTGGACATCTTCCAGTTGCGCTACGCCCTTGAAGGTTTTGCAGCGGGGTTGGCGGCGGTGACGCTGAGCACGGCTGAACTGGACAGTCTTGAGGATAATGTCGAGGCGATGCGCAAGGTGCTCAAGGCGGGCGACTTTGAAGCGGCTGCGCGGCTGGACTTCGAATTCCACCAGCGCATCCTGCTGGCCAGCGGTAACCAGGCGATGGTGAGCATCCTCAGCGCCAGTGCCGAGGTGTTCCTGGAGAGCCAGAAACTACCGTTCATCCGGCCGGAACGGGCCATGGAAACCTGGCAGGAACACCGCAAGATCCTGCGCGCCCTGGCCCGGCGTGCCAGTGCCGCAGCGCAGAAAACCATGCAGGAACACGTGCGCAATGCCGCGCTGCGCACCGGGATTGCCTTCGTCACGCCCGTAACGCCCTGAGTTGGGCTATACCGGTCATAGCAAGACTCAATCAGAGGCGGCTTCCTGAACGGTGGAAGGGCGGCTATGATGGGCCACGTTTTTTTTGCTTACAAACCGGAGACATCCATGAGCAACGATCTTATCAAGCACGTCACCGACGCGACCTTTGAGGCCGAAGTACTCAAGGCTGCTGGCCCGGTGCTGGTTGACTACTGGGCTGAATGGTGCGGCCCTTGCAAAATGATCGCGCCTGTTCTGGACGACATTGCGACTGCTTACGAAGGCAAACTGACCATTGCCAAGCTGAACATCGACGACAACCAGGAAACCCCGGCCAAGCACGGCGTGCGTGGTATCCCGACGCTGATGCTGTTCAAGGATGGTGACGTTGCAGCCACTAAAGTAGGCGCACTGTCGAAGTCCCAGCTGCAAGCTTTCCTCGACGCGAACATCTAAACGTCGTCAAAAAAGCCCCGCAAATTGCGGGGCTTTTTCGTGAAACAGGGCTAGACGCTCCGAAACTCAGGTGGTACATTCGGCCCCGCACTGGTTTCTCCACTGCCCCCTGCATGCCGTCGCCGACGCACTCCTTTTCGATTAGTACGCGATCCTGTCGCCTTCTCTGCGGCGCGGCCTCATTAAGCCAAAAGCTTAATTTCCCCCCTCCATAAATGATTACGTCATTCCTATATGAATCTGACTGAACTCAAGCAAAAGCCGATTACCGACCTGCTCCAGCTGGCCGAAGAAATGGGCATAGAAAATATGGCCCGTTCGCGCAAGCAGGACGTGATTTTCTCCCTGCTGAAAAAGCACGCGAAAAGCGGCGAGGAAATCTCCGGTGATGGCGTGCTGGAGATTCTCCAGGACGGCTTCGGCTTCCTCCGCTCTGCTGACGCCTCCTATCTCGCCGGCCCAGACGACATTTACGTCTCGCCGAGCCAGATCCGTCGCTTCAACTTGCGCACCGGTGACACCATCGTTGGCAAGATCCGCCCTCCAAAGGAAGGCGAGCGTTATTTCGCCCTGCTCAAGGTCGACACGATCAACTTCGATCGTCCTGAGAACGCGAAGAACAAGATTCTCTTCGAGAACCTGACTCCGCTGTTCCCGACCGTGCGCATGAAGATGGAAGCCGGCAACGGTTCCACCGAAGACTTGACCGGTCGTGTGATCGACCTGTGCGCCCCGATCGGCAAGGGCCAGCGTGGCCTGATCGTCGCCCCGCCGAAAGCCGGTAAGACCATCATGCTGCAGAACATTGCAGCGAACATCGCGCGTAACAATCCTGAAGTTCACCTGATCGTGCTGTTGATCGATGAGCGTCCGGAAGAAGTGACCGAAATGCAGCGCACCGTGCGCGGCGAAGTGGTTGCCTCGACGTTCGATGAGCCGCCAACCCGCCACGTGCAGGTTGCCGAAATGGTGATCGAGAAGGCCAAGCGCCTGGTCGAACACAAAAAAGACGTGGTGATCCTGCTCGACTCCATCACCCGTCTGGCCCGTGCCTACAACACCGTGATCCCGAGCTCCGGCAAGGTATTGACCGGTGGTGTCGATGCCCACGCCCTGGAGAAACCGAAGCGTTTCTTCGGCGCCGCGCGGAACATCGAAGAAGGCGGCTCGCTGACCATTATCGCCACCGCACTGGTTGAAACCGGTTCGAAGATGGACGAAGTGATCTACGAAGAGTTCAAGGGTACCGGCAACATGGAACTGCCCCTGGACCGTCGCATCGCGGAAAAACGCGTGTTCCCGGCGATCAACATCAACCGTTCCGGCACCCGCCGCGAAGAGTTGCTGACCGCCGACGACGAACTGCAGCGCATGTGGATCCTGCGCAAGCTGCTGCACCCGATGGACGAAGTCGCCGCCATCGAGTTCCTGGTCGACAAGCTGAAGACCACCAAGACCAACGACGAGTTCTTCCTGTCGATGAAGCGCAAGTAATACCGCGTTTCAGGTCCTAAAGAATGGCGCCCTCAGGGGCGCCATTTTTTTTGCGCCCGCTTTTTCAGCGCCCGGCAGCCAAATACCCCTCGGAGCAGGTAGGATGTACGCCTATTTTACGGGTGGCATGGTTAATGAAATTCAAGGATCTTCGGGATTTCGTGCAGCAACTTGAGCAGCGCGGAGAGTTGAAACGTATTCAGATGCCGGTGTCCCCGGTGCTGGAAATGACTGAGATTTGCGACCGTACCCTGCGCAACAAGGGCCCGGCGCTGCTGTTCGAAAACCCGACCGGCTATGACATTCCGGTGCTCGGCAACCTGTTCGGCACGCCTGAGCGCGTGGCCTTTGGCATGGGCGCCGAATCGGTCAGCGAACTGCGCGAAATCGGCAAGCTGCTGGCCTTCCTCAAAGAACCTGAGCCGCCCAAGGGCCTGAAGGACGCTTGGTCGAAGCTGCCGATCTTCCGCAAGATCATTGCCATGGCGCCCAAGGTGGTCAAAGACGCGGTGTGCCAGGAAGTGGTCATCGAAGGCGATGACGTCGACCTGGCCATGCTCCCGGTGCAGACCTGCTGGCCCGGCGATGTCGGCCCGCTGATCACCTGGGGCCTGACCGTCACCAAAGGCCCGAACAAGGACCGTCAGAACCTCGGCATCTACCGCCAGCAAGTGATCGGCCGCAACAAGGTGATCATGCGTTGGCTGAGCCACCGTGGCGGCGCGCTGGACTATCGCGAGTGGTGCGAGAAGCACCCGGGCCAGCCGTTCCCGGTCTCGGTCGCCCTCGGCGCCGACCCAGCCACCATCCTCGGCGCCGTGACCCCGGTGCCTGACAGCCTGTCCGAATACGCCTTCGCCGGCCTGCTGCGCGGTAACCGCACCGAACTGGTGAAGTGCCGTGGCAACGACCTGCAAGTGCCGGCCACTGCCGAAATCATCCTTGAAGGTGTGATTCACCCGGGTGAAATGGCCGATGAAGGCCCTTACGGCGACCATACCGGCTACTACAACGAAGTCGACAGCTTCCCGGTGTTCACCGTCGAGCGCATCACCCATCGGATCAAGCCGATCTACCACAGTACCTACACCGGCCGTCCACCGGATGAGCCGGCGATCCTCGGCGTGGCGCTCAACGAAGTGTTTGTGCCGATCCTGCAAAAGCAATTTCCGGAAATCACCGACTTCTACCTGCCGCCCGAAGGCTGCTCGTACCGCATGGCCATCGTGACCATGAAGAAGTCGTACCCGGGCCATGCCAAGCGGGTAATGCTGGGTGTGTGGTCGTTTTTGCGACAGTTCATGTACACCAAGTTCGTTATCGTCACCGACGACGATATCAACGCCCGCGACTGGAACGACGTGATCTGGGCCATCACCACGCGCATGGATCCCAAGCGCGATACGGTGATGATCGACAACACGCCGATCGACTACCTCGACTTCGCCTCGCCGGTGTCAGGCCTGGGCTCGAAGATGGGCCTGGACGCTACGCACAAGTGGCCGGGTGAAACCACCCGCGAGTGGGGCCGGGTGATCGTCAAGGATGAAGCCGTCACGGCCCGTGTCGATGCCATGTGGAAAGAATTGGGAATAGATTGATGCGTGTAACCCTGCAACCTTCCGGCGCCATCCTGGAGCTGGTCCCCGGCGAGCGAATCCTCGAAGGCGCGCGCCGCCTGGGCTACGAATGCCCCCAGGCCTGTCGCAACGGCGTGTGCCACGTGTGTGCCGCGCTGCTGGTGGAAGGCCGGGTGCAGCAAGCCGGTGAGGTGCGCGACCACGGTGAGTTCTACACTTGCATTGCCGAGCCGCTGGAAGATTGCATCGTGCTGTGGGATGGCGTGCTGGCGCCGGGAGAGTTGCCGTTGCGCAAGTTGTCGTGCCAATTGAGCGAGTGCGTGGACGTCGGTGGCGACGTGTGGCGCGTGCGCCTGCGCGCGCCGGCCGGCAAGGCGGTGCGTTACCACGCCGGGCAATACCTGATGATCGAACGGGAGAATGGCGAGAAGTCGGCGTTCTCCCTGGCGTCGGCGCCCCACGGCGGGCGCGAGCTGGAACTGCATGTGCTGGCCCGCGAAGACAGCGCCCGCAGCCTGCTGGCCCAACTGCAGCGCGACCAGATGGCGCGCATCGAACTGCCCTTTGGCGACACCCACCTGGCCGAACTGCCGGACGGGCCGCTGGTATTGATCGCCGCCGGCACCGGCATGGCGCAGATGCACAGCCTGATCGAACATTGCCGTGCTTCCGGCTTCAAGCACCCGGTGCACCTGTACTGGGGCGTGCGTCGCCCGGAAGACTTCTACGAGATCGAACACTGGGACCAGTGGCAGCAACTGCCCAATCTGTTCCTGCACAAGGTCGTCAGCGATCTGTGCGGCTGGGAAGGGCGTTGCGGGTTGCTGCATGAAGCGGTGTGCGAAGACATCAGCGACCTCAAGGCCGTGCACGTCTACGCCAGCGGTTCACCGGCGATGATCTACGGCACCTTGGATGCGCTGGTCGAGGCGGGGATGGATGCGCACCAGATGCGTGCTGACGTATTTGCCTACGCCCCCCGCCCCTGAAGCCTTACGCTGAAACCCTGTGGGAGCGGGCTTGCTCGCGAATGCGGTGGACCAGTCACCGAATGTATTGACTGACACACCGCTTTCGCGAGCAAGCCCGCTCCCACACAAGCCAGCTCCCACATTGGTTTGTGTCGTGTCAGGGTCAGAAACGCACGCCAGTCGTCACCATCGCCGCATTGAACCCCAACAACACCAACTCCGCCGCCACCGGCCCGTAATGGGCGCCCACCGATGGAATGATCACCGGCGCCACGCCAAAACGGTTCAACGGGATCTTGTCGCGGTACTTGCCGCGATAACCCTGGATCGCCCCGCCTGTCAGCTTCAGGTACACCGGATAGTCGGCCATATCGTAGCGCTTGCCCGCATACGCGTAGTACGAGCGCTGCCTGAACGAGTTGCGAAACGTTGCCCCGCCATACACAAAGCCTGAGGCCTCATTGCGCTCCAGGCCAATCAGGTCCTGATGGTTGTTGTGCTCGGGGTCGGGCGCGAAGTGCCGGGTGTAGACGCTGGTCTGCGCGTACCAGAAGCCTTTGTCATCGTCGGTAACCGGCGCTTCGCCCGCCAGTGCAGTGGTGGCCTGGGCCAGGAACAGCAGGCCCGGCAATCGGAATTTTTTCATGGGTACGACCTCGATAGTCGGTTTGATGGGCGGCTAAGTGGGTCGATGTGTGCACGCTATTTTGACGGCTTGACGCGTTCCCAGGCTGAACCGGGGCTGAAAGTAGCGGGATTGGCACGCGCAATCCTGACGAATGGAGCCGTTTGCTTATGCATTCGCTTATGCTTTAAAGGTATTTAATTTGTTACATAAATATCATTAAGCTATATAACAACGGACTACCGACTTTCTGCCAAACACCAATAACTGACCGCCACCGCCCGCCAGCCGGATCGATCGTACGCATTCAGAGCATGACGTTCTGAGTCTTGATTCCAAGGGGAGCGGTATGGGGAGTTACAAGCAACACACGCTGTACGCGGCGATTTTGTCGGCCAATTTGCTGACCGCCGTTGGCTTCAATCCAGTCTTTGCCGCCGAAACTTCGGCCACTGATGCACCTAAACTCGACACCGTGATCGTCACCGGCACCCGCGCCCAGGAGCGCACCGCCAGCGCTTCGCTGTCGCCGGTGGATGTGATCTCTGGCGATACCCTGCGCAGCACCGGCTCCGATGAGTTGGGTGCGGTATTGGCGCGCCTGATCCCGTCGATCAACTTCCCACGCCCAAGCCTGGTGGACGGCGCCGAACTGGTGCGCCCGGCGCAGTTGCGCGGGCTGTCGCCGGATCAGGTGCTGGTGCTGGTCAACGGCAAGCGCCGTCACACCAGCGCCTTCGTCAATCTCGGCGGCGCGGTGGGCCGTGGCTCGGCCCCGGCGGACCTGAACGCGATCCCGCTGTCGGCGGTGGACCATATCGAAGTGCTGCGCGACGGCGCCTCGGCGCGCTACGGTTCGGACGCGATTGCCGGGGTGATCAACGTGATCCTCAAGCACGCCGACCATGGCGGCTCGATCTCCAGCAAGTTCGGCCAGTACAAGAAGGGCGACGGCATCCAGCGCAACATCAGCGGCAACACCGGGCTGGCGCTGGGTGACAACGGTTTTATCAGCCTTTCCGGCGAAGGCGCCGACAACGATTACACCAACCGTGCCGGCAAGGATTACCGCGCCGCCAGCATTGGCTCCACCACCTATGGCCAGCAGGTGTTCCGCCAGGGCGAGCCGGCGACCAATGAAGGCAAATTCCAGTTCAATTCCGAATATGCCTTCAACGATGCGGCCGAGTTCTACAGCTTCGGCGGCTACAGCAAGCGGCGTGGCGAGACGGCGGCGTTCTACCGCGCGAGCAATGCGTCCAACAATATCGCGGCGCTCAACCCCAACGGCTACCTGCCGCTGATCAAGGGCAACCTCGAAGACACCTCGCTGGTGGTAGGCCTGCGCGGGTTGCTGGCCTATGACTGGCATTACGACCTGTCGGCTAACTACGGCAAGAACCAGTACGAACTCAGTACCGAAACCATCAACACCTCACTGGGCCTGGCCACACCACGCAAGTTCGACAACGGCACCCTGAGCAACGACCAGAAGCAGGTCAGCCTCGACCTGTCCCGTGAATTCGACGTGGGCTTCCTGCCGTATCCGGTGTCCGTGGCGTTTGGCGGCGAATACCTGCGCCAGGGCTATGAAATCGAAGCGGGCGACGCCGCGTCCTACTACCAGAGCGGCAGTTCGGGCCTCGGCGGCTTCCGTGCGGCTGACGCCGGCAGCAGTTCGCGGCACAACTGGGCGCAGTACCTGGACCTGGAAACCAACTTCACCGAAAAACTCAGCGCCTCGGCCGCCGTGCGGCATGAGGATTACAGTGACTTCGGCTCCAACGTCAGCGGTTCGCTGTCGGCGCGCTACGACTTCACCCCGCAAGTGGCCTTGCGCGGCAGTATCTCCAACGGCTTCCGCGCGCCGTCCCTGGCCCAGCAGAACTTTGCGTTTACCTCGTCCCAACTGATCGGCAGCGAAATCCGCGAGGCCGGCACATTCCCGGCCTCCAGCCAGGTCGCGCGCCTGCTCGGCGCAGAAGACCTGAAGGCCGAGAAATCGCGCAACTACAGCCTTGGCCTGGTGCTGGAGCCCGCCGATGACCTGACGCTCACGGTGGATGTGTACCGCATCGATATTCGCGACCGCATCAGCCTGTCGTCCAACCTCAACCTGAGCCCGGCGACCCAGGCCTACCTGCAAGCCAACGGCGTCGGCAACATCAACTACACCACCGCCCGCTACTTCACCAACGCCACCGACACCAGCACCGACGGCGTCGACCTGGTGGCCAATTATCGCTACCAGTTCGATAACGGCATCCGCTGGAACAGCACCGTGGGCTACAACTACAACCACACCAAAGTCACGGACGTGAAGGCCAACCCGGCGATCCTCGACAGCCTCGGCGCCAACCTGGTGCGCGTGGACCGTCGCGAGAAAAGCGGCTTGCTCGGCGACACCACGCCGGAACACAAGCTGAGCCTGGGCAACGACTTCACCTTCGGCAATTGGGCGCTGCACAGCAATTTGGTGCGCTATGGTGAATTCACCAGCTATCAGGCGGACAAGGTCAACGACCAGACCTTCAAGGCGGCGTGGGTGCTGGACCTGTCGGCAGACTACAAATTGCACAACTGGACCTTCACCCTGGGCGGCGACAACGTCACCGACAAGTACCCGGAAAAGGTCAACGCGTTCGCCAGCAGCGGCGGCAACCTCGCCTATAGCACTTTTTCGCCGTACGGTTACAGCGGCGCGTTTTATTACGGTAAAGTTGCTTACAACTGGTAACAAACAGGAGACCTAAGCGATCTGCCATGACCGTTATTGAATCCGATCTTATGCAATTGGCTTACCCTCCGCGGCTCGATCTGGGGCCGCAACTCACTCACGAACAGTTGATGAGCTCGATGCAGGCCACCATGGGCCGGCACAAGGGTGGGCCGGTCTGGCTTTTTGCTTACGGTTCGCTGATCTGGCGCCCGGAATGTTCCTCGACGCAACGGGTGCGGGCACGGGTCCACGGTTATCACCGGGGCCTGTATTTGTGGTCCCACGAGCATCGGGGCACGCCGGAAGTGCCGGGCTTGGTGTTTGGCCTGGATCGCGGCGGCTCGTGCAGCGGGTTTGCCTACCGCTTGCCGGAAGATCAGCTGGAAGCCTCGCTGTACGCCCTGTGGTGCCGCGAAATGCCCTATCCCTCGTACCGGCCACACTGGCTCAGCTGCCGTCTGGAAGATGGCAGTCAGGTGCAGGCGTTGGGGTTTGTGTTGGAGCGGCACTTGCCCAGCTACGCCGGCAACTTGCCGGACATTGTGCTGAACCACGTGTTGCAAAGCGCTTGCGGGCGTTACGGCACTACGCGCGATTATGTCGAGCAGACCGTCAACGCCCTGCGTAGCCACGCCATGCCAGATAAGAATCTGGAGGCGCGGCTCAAGCGTTGTGCAAAGGATTGTTCAGGCGGTTAACGCGCCGAACTGACGCTGTTGGTGTGCCACAGCGTGGGGATCAGGAACGCAATCGCCAGCACACACGCGCCGATCAGCAGGACAAAACCACCGTCCCAGCCGAAGTGGTCCACGGTGTAGCCCATGGCCGCACTCGCCGCCACCGAACCGCCCAGGTAACCGAACAGGCCTGTGAAGCCCGCGGCCGTACCGGCGGCTTTCTTCGGTGCCAACTCCAGCGCCTGCAGGCCGATCAACATCACCGGGCCGTAGATCAGGAAGCCGATGGAGAACAGCGCGATCATGTCGACCATCGGGTTGCCCGGCGGGTTGAGCCAGTACACCAGGGTCGCGACCGTCACCAACGCCATGAACACGATACCGGTCAGGCCACGGTTGCCACGGAAGATCTTGTCCGACATCCAGCCGCACAGCAGCGTGCCCGGAATACCCGCCCACTCGTAGAAGAAGTACGCCCACGACGACTTGTCAACGGTGAAGTGCTTGGCTTCCTTGAGGTACGTCGGCGCCCAGTCCAGCACGCCGTAGCGCAGCAGGTAGACGAAGACGTTGGCGAAGGCGATGTACCAAAGCATTTTGTTGCGCAGCACGTACTTGACGAAGATTTCCTTGGCGCTGAATTCGTCTTCGTGGCTGGCGTCGTAGCCTTCCGGGTAGTCGTTCTTGTACTTCTCGATCGGCGGCAGGCCGACCGACTGCGGGGTGTCGCGCATGGTGATGAAGGCAAACGCCGCCACGGCCAACGCCACGGTAGCCGGCACGTAGAACGCCGCGTGCCAGTCGTTGAACCACGCCATGCCGAGCAGGAACAGCGGGCCGATCAGGCCGCCACCGACGTTATGCGCCACGTTCCATACCGACACCACGCCACCGCGTTCTTTCTGCGACCACCAGTGCACCATGGTCCGCCCACTTGGCGGCCAGCCCATGCCTTGGGCCCAGCCGTTGATGAACAGCAAAATGAACATCATGGTCACGCTGGACGTTGCCCAAGGTGCGAAACCGAAAATGAACATCACACCCGCTGAAACCAGCAGGCCGAAGGGCAGGAAGTAGCGTGGATTGGAGCGGTCGGACACCAGGCCCATGAGGAACTTGGACAGGCCGTAGGCAATCGCGATGGCCGACATCGCCAAGCCCAGTTCGCCACGGGTATAACCCTCGTCGATCAAGTAGGGCATGGCCAGGGAGAAGTTTTTGCGCAGCAGGTAGTAGCCGGCGTAACCGAAGAAAATACCGGCGAAGATCTGCCAGCGCAGGCGTCGGTAAGTGCTGTCTATTTTTTCTTCAGGCAGGGGCGCCTGATGTGCGGCAGGACGAAAGAAAGCAAACATTCAAGAGCTCCAAATTTCTTGTTTTGACTGCGGATGCGAATGTTACAGTTTCGTTACCGAAAATAGCATCGCCTCTTATCTGCAAACACAGGAAATGAGCGCAAGTGCATGTTCTCTTACGAACATGTCGCGAATGGATAAGTGTGGGTCGTTATCAATTCTTGAGATCAAAGCAGATCAAATGTGGGAGCGGGCTTGCTCGCGAAAGCGGTGGATCAGTCACTGAATGTATTGACTGACACACCGCTTTCGCGAGCAAGCCCGCTCCCACACTGATTGCATTTCAAAGCTGTTATCGGGTTTGGACGACGACTTTCCCGACCGCCCGGCGCTGCCCCAGGTTATTGATCGCCTGGGCCGCCTGCTCCAGGGGATACACCTGCGACACCAACGGCTTCAACTTGCCCTCGCCATACCAGGTAAACAGCTGCTGGAAATTCGCCGCATTATCCTGCGGCTGGCGCTGGGCAAACGAGCCCCAGAACACCCCGACCACTGCCGCGCCCTTGAGCAACGCCAGGTTCACCGGCAGCTCGGGAATGCGCCCGCTGGCAAAGCCCACCACCAGCAAGCGCCCGTTCCAGGCGATGCTGCGGATGGCCTGGTCGAACAGGTCGCCACCCACCGGGTCGTAGATCACATCGGCGCCGTTGCCGTCGGTGAGGCGCTTGATCTCGTCTTTCAGGCTAGTTTCGCTGTAGTTGATCAACTCATCGGCGCCGGCCGCCTTGGCCACCGCAAGTTTGTCGGCGCTGCTGGCGGCGGCGATCACGCGGGCGCCCATGGCCTTGCCGATTTCCACGGCGGCCAGGCCTACGCCACCGGAGGCGCCGAGCACCAGCAGGGTTTCGCCGGGTTGCAGGTGGGCGCGTTGTTTCAACGCGTGCATTGAAGTGCCGTAGGTCATGCTGAAGGCGGCGGCGGTGTTGAAGTCCATGCTCGGCGGGATCGGCAGCACGTTGTAGCCCGGCACCGCGACCTGCTCGGCAAAGCTGCCCCAGCCGGTCAGGGCCATGACCCGGTCGCCGACCTTGAGGTGGCTGACCTTCTCGCCGACTTCACCGACCACGCCCGCCGCCTCGCCACCTGGCGAGAACGGGAAGGGCGGCTTGAACTGGTACTTGCCCTCGATGATCAAGGTGTCCGGGAAGTTGACCCCGGCGGCATGCACGTCCAGCAGGATCTCGTTCTTCTTGATCGCTGGGCTGGCGACCTCTTCCAGCACCAGGGTTTCGGCAGGGCCGAAGGCTTTGCACAGCACAGCTTTCATCGGACTATTCCTTTGGGCGTCGTGGCCGATAAGTGTAGAAGGGCAGGTCTGTGGGTCAACGAGCATGCTCGTGCCTGATAAGTCGCCATAAGCTTGTGCTCAGCGTTGCTAGCGTTATGCTAGCGCGCAACCGAATGTGAGGAATGAACTGTGAAAGCGTGGATCCTGTTGATGCTGGCCCTGACCCTGCCGATGGCAGCCCAGGCCGAAGAAGCCAAAGAAGGCGAGGCGCCAAAAGTCAGCTACATCAGCCTCAGCCCGCCATTCGTGGGCAACTATGGTCTGGATGGCACGGCCAAGCTCAAGGTGTTCAAGGCCGACATCGCCCTGCGCGTGACCGGCACCGAAGCCGCCGCAGCGGTCAAAGCCAACGACGCGTTGATCCGTAATCAGTTGGTGGCGCTGTTTACCCAACAGACCAACGAGACCATGAGCACGGTTGAAGGCAAGGAGAAGCTGCGCCAGGAAGCCCTGAAGCAGACTCAGCAAGTGATGAATGACGAAACCGGCAAGCCGGTGGTGGAAGACCTGTTGTTCAACAACCTCATCATTCAGTAAGCCGGGCGCTTCGCGCCATTCGCGAGCAAGCCCGCTCCCACAGTTGACCGCGTTTCAACATGAGAATGCGGTCAACTGTGGGAGCGGGCTTGCTCGCGAAGAGGCCCTGACAGTCACCTCAAGACGCCAAACTCTTCCTGAACCTGGCCAACGCCACCAAGAAAAACACCAACCCAATCCCCGCCAGCGCCAGCAAATCCGGCCACACCACCCCCACCCCCGCATTCCGAAACAGAATCGCCGCACTCAAGCTCACAAAATGCGTCGAGGGCGACCCCTGCATCACCCACTGCAACCACTCGGGCATGCTGTCCAACGGCGTACTGCCACCGGACAACAACAGCATCGGGATAATCACCGGGATCGCCAGCAAGCCAAACTGCGGCGTCGAGCGGGCCAGCGTGGCCAGGAAGATCCCCAGCGCCGTACTGGCAAACAGGTACAACGCCGTCACAAACAGGAACAAACTCAGCGACCCGGCCAGCGGCACGCCGAGCAAACCCTTCACCACCACCTCCAGCGAAATCCACGTACACAACACCACCACCAGCATGTTGCTCCAGATTTTCGCCAGCATGATCTCCAGTGCCGTCAGCGGCAGCACCAGCAAGTGGTCGAGGGTGCCGTGTTCCCGCTCGCGCAGCAGCGCGGTGCCGGTGAGTACGATGGCGAGGATGGTGATGTTGTTGACGATCTGGATTACCGCCAAAAACCAGCCACCTTCCAGGTTGGTATTGAACAGCGCCCGCGTCGTCAGCAGCGCCGGCGCCTGGCTGGCGGCGTCGGTCTGGCCGCCGTAGGCCAGTAGTTCGCGCTGGAAAATCCTGCCGATGTAACCGGCGCCCATAAACGCCTGGCTCATCGCCGTGGCGTCCACGTTCACCTGCACGCCGGGCTGGCGACCGGCCAACAGGTCGGCCTGGAAGTTCGCCGGCACGTTGATCACGAAGGTGTACTCGCCACTGTCCATGACCTTGTCCAATTGGTCGTAGGGCAACGGCACGGGCGCCTGGAATTCGGGCGGTTGCAGGGCCTCGGCCATTTGCCGCGAGAGTGCGCTGTGGTCTTCATCGACAAACGCCACGCTGGCGTTGTGCACGCCAATCACCGAACCGGCGGCGGGCATATAGATAGCCACGGTGAAGGCGTAGAACAGAAACAGCAACAACACGCTGTCGTGGCGCAGGCTGGTGAGTTCCTTGAGGCCCAGGCGCAGGATGTGCGCGAACTTGTGCATCAGGCCTCCTGCTTCTTGAGCATGATCAGGCTAAGCCCGGTAAACCCGACAAAGAACCCGAACAGCGCCAGGCATTGCGGCCACAACTGGCGCAGGTCCAGGGCTTTGGTGAAGGTACCCACGGCGATATCCAGGAAGTGCCCCGCCGGAAACAGCATGCCCATCAACGCCGCCGCGCCTTCCAGGGACGAGCGCGGCACGATCAGCCCGGAGAACTGGATGGTGGGCAGGCTGGTGATGATCATGGTGCCGAGGATCGCCGCGATCTGGGTGCGGGTGAATGCGGAAATCAGCAGGCCCATGCCCGTGGTGGCCAGCACATACAGCAGGCCGCCGAACGCCAGGGTCAGGCCGCTGCCTTTGAAGGGCACGCCGAACAGCCAGCGGTTCATCGCCACCAGCAGCGCCAGGTTGACCAGGCTGACGGCCAGGTACGGCGCCTGTTTGCCCAGCAGGAATTCCAGGCGTGTCAGTGGCGTGGCGTAGAAGTTGGTGATCGAGCCCAGCTCTTTTTCCCGCACGATGCCGAGGGCGGTGAGCATCGCCGGGATAAACGCGAGGATCAGTGCCATCACGCCGGGGCCGATGGCGTTCACGCTGACCACGTCCTGGTTATAGCGAAAGCGCGTTTCCAGCTTGGCCGCTGCCTGGCTGTGTTGCGGCAGGCTGCTCAGTTCGCCCAGTTGCTGGAGGTTGGCCTGGTGTACGGCCTCGACATAGTTGCGGCTGGTTTCCGCGCGAAATGGCATGCCGCCGTCGAGCCACGCCGCCACGGTGGGTTGGCGCCCGGCGTAGAGGTCACGGCCAAAGCCCGGTGGAATCTCCAGGGCCAGTTTGATTTCCGAGCGTTGCAGGCGCCGGTGCAGTTCGTTCGAATCCTGGATCGCAGGCTGCTCGGCGAAGTAGCGCGAGCTGCGGAATGCTTCCAGGTAGGCGCGGCTCTGGGGCGTCTGGTCCTGGTCGTAGACGGCAAAGGCGAGGTTTTCCACATCCAGGGAGATGCCGTAGCCGAAGATCACCATCATGAACATCGCCCCCAGCAGGGCAAACGCCATGCGCACTTTGTCCCGCAGCAGCTCCTTGCCTTCGCGGCTGGCCACCGCCAACAGGCGCGTCAGGCTGAAGCCACGCTTGCTCACGGGCGGCGCGGCGGTTTCGCTGACGGTGGCAGTGGGCGCGCTGGGTTCGGGTTCGCCCTGGGCCTGTTCCAGGCAGGTGACGAAGGCGGCTTCCAGGGTGTCGCCGTGGAATTGCCGTTGCAGCGCGTCGGGCGTGTCGCAGGCGAGCACCTTGCCGGCGTGCATCAGCGAGATGCGGTCGCAGCGCTGGGCTTCGTTCATAAAGTGGGTGGACAGGAAGATGGTCACGCCCTGTTCGCGGGACAGTTCGATCAGCAAGCGCCAGAAATCATCCCGCGCGGCCGGGTCAACGCCCGAGGTCGGTTCATCGAGGATCAGCACTTCCGGGCGATGCAGCACCGCCACGGCCAACGACAAGCGCTGGCGCAAGCCGAGGGGCAGTTCGCCGGAAGGTTGCTCGGCCACGTCACCGAGGTCGAAACGCTGGATCAGCTCATCAATGCGCGGGCCGCTGTCGGCCTTGGGCAAATCGAACAGTTGCGCATGCAGCACCAGGTTCTGGCGCACGCTGAGTTCGCCGTACAGCGAAAAGCTTTGCGACATGAACCCCACGCGCTTGCGGGTGGCCAGGTCCTTGGCGTTCACCGGGTTGCCCAGCAGCTTGGCGCTGCCTTCGGTGGCCGGCATCAGGCCGGTGAGGACTTTCATGGTGGTGGTCTTGCCGCAACCGTTGGAACCGAGAAAACCGAAGATCTCCCCGCGACCAATGGCGAAGCTGACCTGGTTCACCGCCGTGAAGTCACCAAAACGCAGGGTCAGGTTGTGGGCTTCGATGGCGATGTCGGTGTTGTCGCTCTCGCGCGGCGGGATCACCAACGGCTGGTTGTTGTGGGCACTGTCGCCCTGGAAGTGGGTGAAGGCCTCGTCCAATTTGCCGCTGGGTGTAACAGCCGCCAGCTCGCTGCTGAGGCCATCGGCGATCAGCTTGCCGCGATCGAGCATCAGGCAGTGTTCGAATTGTTCGGCTTCTTCCATGTAGGCCGTGGCCACCAGCAGCGTCAGTTGCGGGCGTTCGCTGCGTACGGTTTCGACCAGTTCCCAGAAGCGGCGGCGCGACAGCGGGTCGACGCCGGTGGTCGGTTCGTCGAGGATCAGCAGGTCCGGGTCATGGATCAGCGCGCAGCACAGGCCGAGCTTCTGCTTCATCCCGCCGGACAGCTTGCCCGCCGGGCGTTCGGCAAAGCGTGCGAGGTCGGTGGCCAGCAGCAGGTTGTGCATGCGCTGGTCGCAATCGGCTTTGGACAGACCGAACAGGGTGGCGAAGAAACGGATGTTTTCGCTGATGGACAACTCGGGATACAAGTTGCCGCCCAGGCCTTGGGGCATAAAGGCGATGCGCGGGTACAGGCTGTTGCGGTGGCGGCGGTCCTGGATCGAGCCGCCGAGCACCTGCAATTGGCCTTCCTGAAGCTTTTTGACCCCGGCGATCAACCCCAACAGGCTCGACTTGCCCGCGCCATCCGGGCCGATCAAGCCGCAGCGCGTGCCGGCGGGCAGGCTGAAGGCGATGTCGAGCAGGGCCTGTTGCTTGCCGTAGCGATGGTTGATCCCGGTGGCGTGCAGCGCCAGGCCGGTCATTGCAGGTTGGCCGGCCAGTCGATATCGGCCGTACGCACGTAGCCGGCGCCGGGCATGCCCGGTTTGGCTTGGGGCACGGCGTCGGGGTGGGTCAGGCGCAGTTTGACGCGGAACACCAGTTTCTGGCGTTCGTCGCGGGTTTCCACTTCTTTGGGGGTGAACTGCGACTTGGCGGCGACAAAGCTGATTTTCGCCGGCAGCGGTTGCTGGGGCAGGGCGTCGAGCAGGATGCGCGCTTCACTGCCGACGGTCAGGCGACCGGTGACGGAGGCGGGCAGGTAGAGGTTCATGTATTGGTCATTTGGATCGATCAGCAGCAGCACGCGTCCGCCCGCGCCGAGCACTTCACCGGGCTCGGCCAGGCGCAGCTGGATGATCCCGTCGATGGGCGCGCGCAGGCTGCTGTCGTCGATTTCGCTGTTGAGCTGGGCGACCTGGGCCTGGGCGGCGCCAATGGCGGCTTTTACCGAATTGACCTGGGCTTGCGCAGCGATCACTGCCGCGTTGCCGGTGTTTTGCCGGGCTTGCTGCTGGTCGATCAATTGGCTGCTGGCGAAGCCGCGCTTGTACAGCTCCTGGGTGCGCTTGAGTTCCTGGTTGGCCAGCAACTGCTCGCTTTGGCGCAGTTGCACATTGGCCTCGGCGGCGGCGAAGTTTTCCTTGGCGCGCAGCACTTCGGCTTCGGCCTGGGCGCGTTGGGCTTCGAGGGTGCGGGTGTCCATGCGCGCGAGCAGTTGGCCCTTGAGCACCTTGTCGCCTTCATCCACACGCACTTCCGCCAGGCGCCCGGGGATCTTTGCGGCGATCTGCACTTCAGTGGATTCCAGGCGCCCGTTGCCCATGCTCAGGCCTTCGGGCAGGCGGTCCTGGGTGGAGCGCCAGTAACCGAAGCCGCCGGCGCCGAGCAGCAGGGCGATCAAGGCGATGGCGAAAATACGGGAGGTGTGGTTGTTCTGCGACATGGCGGCTTCCTGCGGCATTAGCGTCCTAGTTTGACCGGGCGGCGCCCAGAGGCGGTTGATACCGGTCAAATGAAGCGCAAGCCTAACGCGCTTGGCGCACAGATGCATGCGTCAGGCGCGTGACCGCCGGGTTCCGGTGCGATCAGCCCAGGGCCAGCACCGCCGCCCATTGTTCGGCAGTCACCGGCATCACGGATAACCGGCTGCCTTTTTGCACCAGCGGCAACTCGGCGAGGGCGGTTTGTTGTTTCAGGTAGCCCAGGCCCAGCACCTTGGGAAAGGTTTTGACGTGCGCCACATCGATCGCGCTCCACGGGTTTTTCTCCGGGGTGGCCTTGGCGTCGAAATAGTGGCTTTCCGGCTCCAGCGCTGTGGGATCCGGGTAAGCCGCCTTGATGATTTTGCCGATGCCGGCAATCCCTGGCTCTGGGCAGCTGGAGTGGTAGAAGAAAAACTCGTCACCCTCGGCCATGGCGCGCAGGAAATTGCGCGCCTGATAGTTGCGCACCCCGTCCCAGCGGGCTTCGCCGAGCTTTTCCAGGCCCTTGATGGAGAGTTCATCGGGCTCGGATTTCATCAGCCAATAGGCCATTTGTGCGCTCCTGAAAATGGGATTGGGCAAGTTGTCAGGCAATTAAATGACAAACCGACAGTCGGTTGGCGTCAAGGTTTGCGTGTTGGTTCACGTTACCGCAGAATGCCCGCTTTTAAGCTTGACGCCGCTGCAACGGACTTCTTTGGAACGTTGTTGTCATCGTGTACGAGGTGCCTGAAGGGGGGCAATCGATGCAACGTAAACCGGATTTACTATGGATTTTGGTTATTTTGTTTGGTCTGGGCGTCGTGACCACCGGGTATGCCCAAAGCCTCTGGTCGAACAAGACCGATGCACCCATTGAACTGACTCAGCAACAACCGCAACCGTTCAAGCGCTGACCCTTCTTCCAGACGCCGCTGTTTACTGCGGCGTCTGCGCGATATACCACTGCTTATCCGTGACGGTGCCAGCCAATGGCACATCCCAGCTCGCCTGCGCCAATCGTTCGACCTTCTGACATTCATGGGCCAGGCCCAGCAGCGTCGGCTTGCGCCAGCTCTTGCGGCGCGCCAGGTAAGCGAGGCTGCGGTCGTAGAAACCGCCGCCCATGCCCAGGCGTCCGCCCACATCATCGAAACCGACCAACGGCAATAACACCAGGTCCAGCGCCCAGATGTTGCGCTGCTGGCCGATGTTCACCCGTGGCTCGAGGATGCGGAAGCGGTTGGGCCGCAGCTTTTCCCCCGGGCGCACGCGCTGGAACACCATCTTCGTACGCGGCCACGCGCTGAGCACCGGCAGGTAGGTGGCCTTGCCCCGGCGCTGGGCGGCGCGCAGCAGCAGGCGCGGATCGATTTCACCGTCCGTCGGCAGATACAGGGATATATGTTTGGCCCGGCGAAACAGCGGCTGCTGTGCCAGTTGCCGATACAGGCCGAGGGCGGCCTTGCGCTGCTCGCTCGGCGTGAGTGCGCGGCGGGCTTTGCGCAACATGCGTCGAAGTTGCGGACGGGAAAGCGGCGCAGGTTCGGTCATGGTGTTCGGCTCATAAAACAATGCCAGTCCGAAGACTGGCATTGAGTTTGGGAATTCAGGCTCCCCGACAGAGCCGCTGTCGACTTAGCCCTTGAACCCGAAAGTTCAAGGTGGAAGAAGCAGTAGGCTTTAAGGCTTTCCGTCTAGCGGACATGCACACCAGCCCAACGTGCAACTTCCAGGGTAGTGCGAATCGGCTCAGGGACATCGCCGACTGGCAAACACGCCAGGGAGTGGGGCGAGTATACCTTAAACGTCGGCGGCAATCAGCCCTTGGGTGCGTCTGAATCGGTGGAAAGCACCAGATCCACACGTTCCAGCAGGTCGCGCACCTGCTCGCGCGTCGAGCCGCTGGCCTGTACGTCAGGGCGTTCCTGCTTGTGCAGCAGATCGTGGGTGATGTTCAGCGCGGCCATCACGGCGATACGGTCGGCGCCGATGACTTTGCCGCTGCTGCGGATTTCACGCATCTTGCCATCCAGGTAGCGGGCGGCGCTCACCAGGTTGTTGCGCTCTTCCTGGGGGCAGATGATCGAATATTCTTTATCCAGGATCTGCACGGTGACGCTATTGCTTGAACTCATGAGTCTTGCTCCAGGGCCTTCAGGCGCGAAATCATCGATTCGACCTTACGCCGGGCGATTTCGTTTTTTTCAATGAGGTGAGCGCGTTCCTCGCGCCAGGTTTTTTCCTGAGCTAGTAGGAGTCCATTTTGACTCTTAAGTTGCTCGACCCGATCAATTAGCAATTCGAGTCTGGCCATCAGCGCTTGCAGGTCGGTGTCTTCCATTGGGTTCCACTGGATTTGTCTGATGAATGGCAACTGCAGGATAAACGATCTGACGCCCTTGATAGTCTTGGTACGTCTGCCGGTGCTAGGATACAGCGCTCCATTCTAGACATTGCGCCGTCTGGCGCCTAGCTCACCATGCCTATTCAGAACTCCCCGTACGATGCTTTCTCCAAACTGCTGAGCACCAGCGGCCACCCTTGCTCGCCGGCCGAATTGCACGGCGTGTTGCTGGGCCGCAGCTGCACCGGCGTAGGCTTTGATGCCGACAACTGGCTGGCCGATGTGGCTGAGCTGCTGGAAACCGAGCCGACCGAGAACGTGCGTAATGCGCTGATCGGCCTGCAGGAAATGGTCAAGGGCGAGCTGACCGGTGACGACGTCACTGTGGTCCTGCTGCTGCCGACGGACGACGCGCCACTGACCGAACGCGCCGCCGCGCTGGGCCAATGGTGCCAGGGTTTCCTCCACGGTTTCGGCGTCAACGCCGGCGGCCTGGAACTGAGCACCGACGCCAAGGAAGTGTTGCAAGACTTGGCAGCGATCTCCCAGGTGCAAGACGCCCTGGAAGAGTCCGAAGACGGCGAAGGCGACTACATGGAAGTCATGGAATACCTGCGCGTCGCGCCGCTGCTGCTGTTCACCGAGACCAAGAAGTCCGCTGAACCCGCCGCACCCAAGCCGTCGCTGCACTGAGAAAGGACGCCCATCTGCCCATGATTCATATCCCCAGAGCGGAATACACTCGGCGCCGCAAGGCGCTCATGGCGCAGATGGAACCCAACAGCATCGCGATCCTGCCGGCCGCCGCCGTGGCCATTCGCAACCGCGATGTCGAGCACGTCTACCGCCAGGACAGCGACTTCCAGTACCTGAGCGGTTTCCCCGAGCCCGAAGCGGTGATCGTGCTGATGCCCGGTCGCCTGCATGGCGAGTACGTGCTGTTCTGCCGCGAACGCAACGCCGAACGCGAACTGTGGGACGGCCTGCGCGCCGGCACCGAAGGCGCGATCCGTGACTTTGGCGCCGACGACGCGTTTCCCATCACCGACATCGACGACATCCTGCCCGGCCTGATCGAAGGCCGCGACCGGGTGTATTCGGCCATGGGCAGCAATGCCGAATTCGACCGGCACCTGATGGAGTGGATCAACGTGATCCGCTCTAAAGCGCACCTCGGCGCCCAGCCGCCGAACGAATTTGTTGCCCTGGATCATCTGCTCCACGACATGCGCCTGTATAAATCGGCGGCAGAAGTGAAGGTGATGCGCGAGGCCGCACGCATCTCCTGCGCCGCCCATGTACGGGCGATGCAGGCCAGTCGCGCGGGGTTGCACGAATACAGCCTGGAAGCCGAGCTGGACTACGAATTCCGCAAGGGCGGCGCGAAAATGCCGGCCTATGGCTCCATCGTCGCCGCCGGGCGCAACAGCTGCATCCTGCATTACCAGCAGAATGACGCGCTGCTCAAGGACGGCGACCTGGTGCTGATCGACGCCGGTTGCGAGATCGACTGCTACGCCAGCGATATCACCCGCACCTGGCCGGTCAACGGCAGGTTTTCGCCCGAGCAAAAGGCGATCTACGAGATTGTGCTGGCCTCCCAGGAAGCCGCCTTTGCCGAGATCGCCCCCAACAAACATTGGAACCAGGCCCACGAGGCCACGGTGCGTGTCATCACCGCCGGGCTGGTCAAGCTGGGGTTGTTGCAGGGCGACGTCGGCGACCTGATCGCCAGCGAAGCCTATAAAGCCTTCTATATGCACCGCGCCGGCCACTGGCTGGGTATGGATGTGCATGACGTGGGCGAGTACAAAGTGGGCGGTGAATGGCGGGTGCTGGAAGTCGGCATGGCCTTGACCGTGGAACCGGGGATCTACATCGCGCCGGACAACCCGAACGTGGCAAAGAAATGGCGTGGCATTGGCGTACGCATCGAGGACGACGTGGTAGTGACCAAGCAAGGCTGTGAAATCCTGACCGGCGGCGTGCCCAAGACCGTCGCCGACATCGAAGCGCTGATGGCGGCTGCCCGATGAGCCGGGTCAACCTGGCGATTATCGGCGGCGGCCTGGTGGGCGCCAGCCTCGCGCTGGCCTTGCAGGCCGGGGCCAAGGCCCGTGGCTGGAAGATCCTGATGATCGAGCCGTTCGCCCCGGGCGACAGCTACCAGCCGAGCTACGATGCGCGTTCGTCGGCGCTGTCCTACGGCGCCAAGCAGATCTATCAACGCCTGGGCCTCTGGCAGGAGATTTCCCGCCGCGCCGAGCCGATCAAGCAGATCCATGTGTCGGACCGGGGGCGTTTCTCCACGGCGCGCCTGTCCGCCATGGAAGAAGGCGTGCCGGCCCTCGGCTACGTGGTCGAAAACGCCTGGCTCGGCCAATGCCTGTGGCAAGGCCTGGATAAAGACGTGGTCAGCTGGCGTTGCCCGGCCGAAGTCACGCGCATGGAACCGCTGCCCGACGGCTATCGCCTGACCCTCAACGATGAAACCGTGCTGGAATGCGACCTCGCCGTGCTGGCCGACGGCGGCCGCTCCGGCCTGCGCGAGCAACTGGGGATCGGCGTGAAGACCCGCCCCTACAACCAGAGCGCGCTGATCGCCAACATCACCCCCAGCGAAGCCCACAACGGCGAAGCCTTCGAGCGCTTCACCGATGACGGCCCGATGGCCCTGTTGCCGCTGCCGGACAACCGTTGCGCGCTGGTATGGACGCGCATCGGCATGGACGCCCAGCGCTTGGCCAATCTCGATGAGCGCAGTTTCCTCAGCGAATTGCAGGGCGTGTTTGGCTACCGCCTGGGCACGCTGAAACAAGTCGGCGCGCGTCACCTGTATCCGTTGACCCTGGTGGAAGCCGAAGAACAAGTGCGCTCCCATCTGGCGATCCTCGGCAATGCCGCCCACAGCCTGCACCCGATTGCCGGGCAGGGCTTCAACCTGTCCCTGCGCGATGCCGTTGCCCTGGCCGAAGCCTTGCTGGCCGGGCCGCAAGTGCCGGGTGACCTGGCGACCTTGCAGGGCTATCGCGAACGCCAGCGCCTGGATCAGAAGTTGACCGTGGGCTTCTCCGACCAGGTCACGCGCCTGTTTGGCAGCGCCCAGCCGCTGGTTGCCCTGGGCCGCAATATGGGCCTGCTGGGCCTCGACCTGTTGCCGCCGGCCAAACGCTGGTTCGCCCGTCAGGCCATGGGCCTGGGCACGCGTCCCGATGCGTAAGTGGTTGATCGAGCGCCTGGGCAAGGCGCGCCTGTTGCGTTGGATCATGACCCTGTACCCGCCCTACCTGGGTGCGGGCGTCAGCGTGCAGCAGATGAGCGCCGATTTTCGTCACGTCAAAGTGCGCATGGGCCTGGGCTGGTACAACCGCAACTACGTCGGCACGCAGTTCGGCGGCAGCCTGTATTCGATGGTCGATCCGTTCTACATGTTGATGCTCATGGAGAACCTGGGCCGCGACTACATCGTCTGGGACAAGGCCGCGAGCATCGACTTTATCTCGCCGGGCAAAGGCCCGGTGTTTGCCGAGTTTTCCATCGACGACGCCTTGCTGGACGAGATCCGCCGGCAGACCGAAGGGGGCGAGAAGTACTTGCCCCACCTCAAGGTGCAGATCTATGACGGCGCCGGCACCCTGGTGGCGCGCGTCGATAAAACCCTTTACGTGCGGCGCAAGCCGCCAGCGAGACAGGCTTAAACCATGGACATGCGCGCAGATGTGCTGATTGTCGGGGCCGGAATGGTCGGAAGCGCCCTGGCGCTGGCGTTGCAGGGCAGTGGCCTGCAAGTGCTGCTGCTGGACGGCAGCCCGCTGAGTGTCAAACCCTTCGACCGTGACGCGGCCTTTGAACCCCGCGTGAGCGCGTTGTCGGCGGCCAGCCAGCGCATCCTCGAACGCCTTGGCGTGTGGGATGGCATTGTCGAGCGCCGCGCCAGCCCTTACGGCGAGATGCAAGTGTGGGACGGCAGCGGCACTGGGCAGATCCATTTTTCGGCGGCCAGCGTGCATGCCGAAGTGCTCGGGCATATCGTCGAAAACCGCGTGGTCCAGGATGCCTTGCTCGAGCGTTTGCACGACTGCGACCTCGGCCTTTTGGCCAATGCGCGCCTGGAACAGATGCGCCGCTCCGGCGATGACTGGCTGCTGACCCTGGCCGATGGCCGCACCTTGCGCGCGCCGCTGGTGGTGGCGGCCGACGGCGCCAACTCCGCCGTGCGCCGCCTCACCGGCACCGCGACCCGCGAATGGGACTACCTGCACAACGCCATCGTCACCAGCGTACGCAGCAGCCAACCGCACCAGCGCACGGCCTGGCAGCGCTTTACCGACACAGGCCCACTGGCGTTCTTGCCGTTGGTACGCGACGGGCAGGAGGACTGGTGTTCGATCGTCTGGTCGACCACACCGGCTGAATCCGAACGCCTGATGGCATTGGATGATGAAAGCTTCTGCCGCGAACTGGAGCGTGCCTTTGAAGGTCGCCTGGGCACGGTGATCAGCGCCGACCCGCGCGTCTGCGTGCCCTTGCGCCAGCGCCACGCCAAACGCTACGTGGCCGAAGGCCTGGCGTTGATCGGCGACGCGGCCCACGTGATCCACCCGTTGGCGGGGCAGGGCGTGAACCTGGGCTTCCTCGACGCGGCGACACTGGCCGAAGTGCTGTTGTCAGCCACCGAACGCGGCGAGCGCCTGGCGGATGCCAAAGTGCTGAGCCGCTATGAGCGCCGGCGCATGCCGCACAACCTGGCGTTGATGGCCGCGATGGAGGGTTTTGAGCGCTTGTTCCAGGCCGACCAACTGCCGCTGCGCTGGTTGCGCAATGCCGGCCTCAAGATGGTCGACCAGATGCCCGAAGCCAAGGCCGTGTTTGTACGCCAAGCTCTCGGCCTGACCGGCGACCTCCCAGACCTGGCCAAACCCTGACCTTGAAATACAGTCCCCTGTGGGAGCGGGCTTGCCCGCGAAAGCGGAGTGTCAGTCACTGAATAGGTTTCTGATGAACCGCTTTCGCGAGCAAGCCCGCTCCCACAAGGGAAATCAGTCGCCGCACACACTGTCATGCAACATCTGGTAACGCCTCCATCAAGCACCAGCAAATGTGAGTCCTTATCATTTGCCCTCTTTTTGCAAATGAGAGACCGCACCCATGTTGGCACCCAAGCGCCTCCTGACTGCCCTGGCACTCACCCTGATCGGCAGCACCACCGTGCAGGCAGCCGACGAAGTGGTGGTCTACTCCTCGCGCATCGACGAACTGATCAAGCCGGTATTCGACGCCTACACCAAAAAGACCGGCGTGCAGGTGAAGTTCATCACCGACAAGGAAGCCCCGCTGATGCAGCGCATCAAGGCCGAGGGCGAAAACGCCACCGCCGACCTGCTGCTCACCGTCGATGCCGGCAACCTCTGGCAGGCCGAGCAAATGGGCATCCTGCAACCGTTCACCTCGCCGGTGATCGACAAGAACATTCCCCTGCAATACCGCTCCTCCAACCATGCCTGGACTGGCCTGAGCCTGCGCGCGCGGACCATCGCCTATTCCACCGACCGGGTGAAACCGGATGACCTGACCACCTACGAAGCCCTGGCCGACAAACAGTGGGAAGGTCGCCTGTGCCTGCGCACGGCGAAGAAGGTCTACAACCAGTCGCTGACCGCCACCCTGATCGAAACCCATGGCGCGGCCAAGACCGAAGAAATCGTCAAGGGTTGGGTCAACAACCTGTCCACCGACGTGTTCTCCGATGACATCGCGGTGCTCGAAGCGATCAACGCCGGGCAATGCGACGTGGGTATCGTCAACACTTACTACTACGGGCGCCTGCACAAGCAGAACCCGAAGCTGGCAGTGAAGCTGTTCTGGCCAAACCAGGGCGACCGTGGCGTGCATGTGAACCTGTCGGGCATCGGCCTGACCAAACACGCACCGCACCCGGAAGCCGCCAAGGCGCTGGTGGAGTGGATGACCACGCCTGAGGCGCAGAAGATCTTTGCCGACGTGAACCAGGAATTCCCGGCCAACCCTGCGGTACCGCCGTCGGCGGAAGTGGCGAGCTGGGGCAAGTTCGTGGCGGACACCTTGCCGGTGGAAGTGGCAGGCAAGCGCCAGGCCGAGGCGATCCGCCTGATGGATCGCGCTGGCTGGAACTAAGTACACTCTGCCGGGCACCGCAGCCCTAAAATGTGGGAGCGGGCTTGCTCGCGAAGGCGGCGTATCAGTCACACATGTATCGACTGACACGACGCCTTCGCGAGCAAGCCCGCTCCCACATTTGGAGTGTGGTGACGCCCAGATATTCATCCACTGAGAACTGACTTTGGCCCACCCCGCCCAACGCCGCTGGTACCTGCCGGTCTTCACCGTCGCCGCCCTGGTGCTGCTGCCGCTGAGCGTGCTGTTGCTGTCCTGGCAAAGCATCGATGCGCAGATCTGGTCCCACCTCTGGGAAACCCAGATGCCGCGCCTGTTGGGCAACACCCTGACCCTGGTGCTCGGCGTCGGCGTCGGCGTGACCTTGCTTGGCGTCAGCCTGGCCTGGCTCACCAGCCTCTGCGAATTCCCCGGACGGCGCTGGCTGGATTGGGCACTGATGCTGCCCTTCGCGATTCCGGCTTATGTGCTGGCCTTTGTGTTTGTCGGCCTGCTGGACTTCGCCGGCCCGGTGCAAACCCTCTTGCGCGACTGGTTCGGCAGCGGCCTGCGCCTGCCGCGTGTGCGGTCCACCAGCGGCGTGATCGTCGTCCTGGTGCTGGTGTTCTATCCCTACGTCTACCTGCTGGCGCGCACCGCGTTTCTCGCCCAGGGCAAAGGGCTGATGGAGGCCGCGCGGGTGTTGGGGCAGTCGCCTTGGCAAGCGTTCTGGCGCGTCGCTCTGCCCATGGCGCGGCCGGCAATCGGGGCGGGTGTGGCGTTGGCGCTGATGGAGACCCTGGCGGATTTCGGCGCGGTCTCGGTGTTTAACTTCGACACCTTCACCACCGCCATTTATAAAACCTGGTACGGCTTTTTCAGCCTGTCGAGTGCGGCGCAGTTGGCCAGCCTGTTGCTGCTGGTGGTGATGCTGGTGCTGTACGGCGAGCGCCGTGCCAGGGGCGCCAGCCGGCCCAGTAACGAGCGGCCACGGGGCAAGGCGCTGTACCACCTGCGCGGGTTCAAGGCCGCAGCGGCCAGCAGTTGGTGTGGGTTGGTGTTTGCCTGCGCGTTTGTCATCCCGATGCTGCAGCTGGTCGCGTGGTTCTGGCAGCGCGGTCGTTTCGACCTGGATGAGCGCTATTCGGGCCTGATCGTCCATACCCTTTACCTGGGCGGCATCGCCGCATTGATCACGGTCAGCGTGGCGCTGGTGCTGGCGTTCGCCAACCGCCTGGCGCCGACCCGGGCGATCCGCTCCGGCATCAGTCTGGCCAACGTCGGGTACGCCTTGCCAGGTTCGGTGCTGGCGGTGTCGATCATGTTGGCGTTCAGCTACCTGGACCGCGAACTGGTGGTGCCGCTGTCCGGCTGGTTGGGTGGTGCGGGCAAGCCATTGCTGCTGGGCAGCCTGTCGGCGCTGGTGCTGGCGTATCTGGTGCGCTTTTTGGCGGTGGCCTATGGGCCGCTGGAAAACAGCCTGGCGCGCATCCGCCCGTCGTTGCCGGAAGCTGCCCGCAGCCTGGGGGTGAGTGGGCCGCGACTGTTTTGCAAAGTGTATCTGCCGTTATTGCTGCCGGGGACGCTGAGCGCGGCGTTGCTGGTGTTCGTCGACGTGCTCAAGGAAATGCCCGCGACCTTGCTGATGCGCCCGTTTGGCTGGGACACCCTGGCGGTTCGGATCTTTGAAATGACCAGCGAAGGCGAGTGGGCGCGGGCGTCATTGCCGGCGCTGACGCTGGTGTTGGTCGGCCTGTTGCCGGTGATCGGCTTGATTCGGCGCTCTGCTCGACAAATCGCTTAGGTGCCAGGCCCACGGCTTGCGGCTACAATGCGCGGCATTCGGTGCGCTCCGCCTTACTGGCTGGGTTGCTATATGTGGCTACAGGCCTTGTAACTCAAGGCATTCAGCGCGTATGTCAACGCTGCGCACCTTCGCCAAGCCCGGAAGGAGAAACCCATGGGACAGCGTACGCCTCTGTATGACCTGCATCTCGCCCTCGGCGCGAAAATGGTCGATTTTGGCGGTTGGGATATGCCTCTGCATTACGGCTCGCAAGTTGAAGAACACCATCAGGTGCGACGCGACTGCGGGGTGTTCGATGTATCTCATATGACCGTAATCGATGTCACCGGCCCCCAGGCCAAGGAATGGCTCCAGCACCTGCTGGCCAATGATGTCGAGCGTCTGCATGGCTGCGGCCGTGCGTTGTACAGCGCCATGCTCAACGACAAGGGCGGCGTGGTGGACGACATGATCGTCTACCGTACCGACGCCGGCTACCGGCTGGTGGTCAACGCCGCCACTCGCGACCAGGACATGGCCTGGATGCAGGCGCAATTGGGCGGCTTCCAGGTGCAGCTCAATGAGCGGTCCGAGTTGGCCATGCTCGCCATCCAGGGCCCCCACGCCCGGCAGAAGATCGCCGAGCTGGTCACCCAGTCCCGCAGCGCCCTGATTCACCAGCTCAAGCCCTTCGAAGGCCTGGCCGATGGCGATTGGTTTATCGCCCGCACCGGTTATACCGGCGAAGACGGCCTGGAGATTGTGTTGCCTGCCGATCAGGCCCCGGGTTTTTTCAACGACCTGGTGGGCGCCGGCATTTCCCCCATCGGCCTCGGTGCCCGCGATACCCTGCGCCTTGAAGCCGGCATGAACCTGTACGGCCAGGACATCCACCAGGAGATTTCCCCGCTCGCCGCCAACATGGCCTGGAGCATTGCCTGGGAGCCTGCCGGGCGCAATTTCATCGGCCGCGCCGCGCTGGAAGCCGAATTGGCGGCCGGTGTGCAGTTCAAATTGATCGGGCTGGTGCTGGAAGAACGCGGGGTTTTACGCGCTCACCAGGTGGTTCGTATCGCCAATGTTGGCGAAGGAGAGATCACCAGTGGTAGTTTCTCTCCTACGTTGAGCAAATCCATTGCCTTGGCGCGTGTACCGACGGCGACGGCCGATCGGGCCGAAGTGGAAATCCGCGGCAAGTGGTATCCGGTTCGAGTGGTCAAGCCGACCTTCGTGCGCCATGGCAAAACCTTGATCTAACCTATTTCCGGCAGGCCGAAGGCCGCTGACATTACTTCTTGAGGACACAGACTATGAGCGATATCCCTGCCGACCTGCGTTTTGCCGAAAGTCACGAATGGGCCCGACTGGAAGCTGACGGCACCGTGACCGTTGGTATCTCCGACCATGCCCAGGAAGCGCTGGGTGATGTGGTGTTTGTCGAGTTGACCGAAGTGGGCAACGTGTTTGCCGCAGCTGATCAGGCGGGTGTGGTTGAGTCGGTGAAAGCCGCTTCGGATATCTACTCGCCAATTGCTGGCGAAGTGATTGCGGTGAACGAGGCCCTGAGCGGTGAGCCTGAGTTGTTGAACTCTGACCCGTATGGCGCCTGGATCTTCAAGCTCAAGCCAAGCAACCCGGCTGACCTGGACAAACTGCTGGATGCTGCTGGCTACAAGGCTGCCATCGGCGAGTAAGTAGTACGCACTGTGTGGCTTGCTGTGGCGAGGGAGCTTGCTCACGCTGGAGTGCGAAGCGCTCCCAAGATTTTGGGGCCGCTACGCAGCCCAGCGGGAGCAAGCTCCCTCGCCACAAAAGCCAGCTCCCACATTTGATTGGGGTGAGCCAGGTTTTTCAGCTCGCTTTCAACACGGCTTTCACTGCCGCCACCGAACGCTCCACATCCGCCTCGGTCATCGCCGTGAACATCGGCAACGACACGATCAAGCGCCCAACCTTTTCCGCCACCGGGAACATGCCTTCCTTGAATCCCTGTGCCCGATAAAGGCTGAGCAGGTGGATCGGCGGGTAGTGATAGCCAATGCCGACGCCGTGGGCCTGCATCTGCTCCATGAACGTGGCCCGGGCTGGCAGGCCGTCCTGACGCTCCGGCAGCACCAGTTGGAACAGGTGCCAGTTGCTGTTTTCGAAATCCGCCGGTGGCAGTTGCGCGCCGTATGTCTCTTCAAAGTCGCTGCCGAAGCATTTGAAATAGTGCCGCGCCAGGTTCTGGCGATGGGCGGTGATCTTCTCGATATGGGCAAACTGCCCCAGGCCGATGGCCGCCGCGATATCGGTCATGTTGAACTTGCCGCCCAACACATCCACATCCAGGCCGTCGAAGCCGGTACGGGTCACGCCTTGCAGGCGGTACTTCTCGGCCAGGCGCGCTTCTTCGGTGTTGTTCAACACCAGGCAGCCGCCTTCGGAGGAGGTGATGTTCTTGTTCGCCTGGAAGCTGAACGACACGAAGTCCCCAGAGGCGCCGATGCGTTCGCCATCCCAGCTGGAACCCAGGGCCTGGGCGGCGTCTTCGACGATGCGCAGGTTGTACTTGTTGGCCAGTGCGTAAAGCATCGGCATATCCAGTGGCAGGCCTGCCAGGTAAACCGGGATGATCGCCTTGGTGCGCGGTGTAATCGCCGCTTCGACCTGAGCCAGATCGATATTGCGAGTGACCGGATCGATGTCGGCGAACACCGGCGTAGCACCCACTTCCAGGATTACGTTGGCCGTGGCGACCCAGGAGATCGGCGTGGTGATGACCTCATCGCCCGGGCCGACCCCGGCGATGCGCAGGGCAATCTCCATGGTGCAGGTGCCCGAGTTGAACGTGCGCACCGGCCGGCCGCCAAAATATTCCGACAGCTGGGCTTCGAATGCCTGCACTTTCGGCCCGCTGGTGATCCAGCCCGAGCGCAGTACATCGCCGACTGCCGAGATAGTGGCTTCGTCGATGGTGGGTTTGGAGAACGGCAGGAAGGGCTGTTGGCTCATGACGACGAAGGCATCCGTTTCAGATTGGCGATGAGAAAAGGCTTATCAGAACCGGCATGGTTGCACGGCTCGACTGAATATAGCCTGTCGCCCGTGAATGAATCGTCATGATGACGGCGAAAATGCCGCTTTATGAGCGGCATTCCTTGTGGCAAATCAGAAAGACAAACGCGCCTCCAGAAATACATTTTGCTCCTTGAGTTTGCCTTTGAGCTGTTCATCCCGGGCATTTATTCGGTTGGCGAAGGTGTTGTAGCCGGTTTCTACATCGCCCATGGCGACGTATCGGTATCCGGCGCCCAGGGTGAGTTGTTCGGTGGCCTTGGCTTCCAGGCCCATGCCCACACTGTAGGCGAAATTATGCTGGCGGTTATTGGCGAAGCGGCGGGTATCAACGGTTTGGTAGCCCTCGGCTTCAACCCGTGCAACCCCCATCCCAGCCATGCCGTAAAACGACAGCCAATGGTTGATCGGGATGTCCTTGTAGCCATTGAGCATCAAGCGCTGGCTGTTGACCTGCAGGTTGTTGACGTTGGCATTGAAGGGCGCCCAGTAGGATTTGAACGCAGAGCTGTTTGGCATCGTGTATTCCCCTTCCACGCGCCAGCCATCGGTAAAGGCATAACCCACTGCAAACGAGGCGACGAGTGACTTGGTGCTATCGGGGGCTTGCACTCGCTCGGTGACACGGGGGCTGGTCAGCAACGCACTCGAAAGGTTTTGGCGAGCGTTATTGAGTTTGGCCGACCCGTACCAGCTTTCTGCTTGAGCGTGGGAGGTTGTGAATGCAGCGAGAAGTATCGCGTAGACGAGCTTTTGCATGGGCGGTGATTCGCTTTGTATAAAAGGAATCCATAGCTTGTGATCTGGCCCACGCTCGTCACGACAGGACCTATCCCGATCTACTGGGGAAAAGCAGAATGTATGTGTAGTTATCAGCACTGACTGCTGTAAGAACGAATACAAAAATGCCGCTTAAAAGCGGCATTTTTTATGGGCCGAGTGTTACTCGGTGACGGCATTTTTCGCGAGGATGGCGTTGGCCAGCTCCATGTCCGTGGCCTGCAGGCCAGGGTTGTCGGCGCGGACTTTCTGCATTGCGGCTTCCAGGTACGGACCGCGGATGCCGCCGTCGCTGGCAACAAAGCTGCCCGCGTCATCTTGCGCAGCGACCACCAGCTTGTGGTCCTTGAAGGTCAGGTACGTCGAGCCGGTAGTGGCGCCCGACGAGATGACATTGCGCCAGAAACTGTCGGCCATGGCTGAACCGACAGGGAGGGAAAGCACAGCGAGGGTTGCGACAGCATATTTGAGACGCATGATGGGTGACTCCGGGTGGTTATCTGTACTTTATGATTGTAGTCAGGCCTCCCGAGTTCCATCAGTGACTAAACAGTTTCAACCTTCAAAATCACCCCATCCTGGCCAATCACCCGGACTTGAGCGCCCGCAGGGCTGTCAGGACCGGTCACCATCCAGACGCCATCGCCGACTTTGACCTTGCCCCGGCCATCGATAATCGGCTGATGCACCACGAAGATGCGCCCAACCAGCTCCGAACCCCGTTCATTGAGCCCGGGTTGGTCGCTGGGCTTGGCGCTGCTGCGCAGGCGTTTCCACCACGCCAGCGCCGTCAGCAGCGACAGCACCGCAAACAGCAGCAGTTGCCATTCCAGCCCCAGGGACGGCACCAGAAACTTGATCACACCCACGGCAGCCGCTGCGATACCCATCCACAACAGGTAACCGCCGGCACCGAAGACCTCAAGAATCAGCAGCACCGTGCCCAGTGCCAGCCAATCCCAGAACGACAGATGCTGCAGGAAATCCCACATGGTGATTGCCTCAGCCTTTCTTGCTGTCGAAGGTCGCCTTGACGATCTCGCCGATGCCGCCGACCGCGCCGATCACCTGGCTGGCTTCCAGCGGCATCAGGATCACCTTGCTGTTGTTGGCCGAGGCCAGTTTGCCGAGGGCGTCGATGTATTTTTGCGCGACGAAATAGTTGACCGCCTGCACGTTGCCCGAGGCGATCGCTTCCGACACCACTTGTGTTGCGCGCGCTTCCGCTTCGGCCTGACGCTCACGGGCTTCGGATTCGAGGAACGCTGCCTGGCGGCTACCTTCGGCCTCCAGGATCTGCGCCTGCTTCTTGCCTTCGGCAGTCAGGATCGCCGATGCCCGCAGGCCTTCGGCTTCAAGGATCTGTGCACGCTTGATCCGCTCGGCTTTCATCTGGCCGGACATGGCGGCCATCAGGTCAGCTGGCGGGCTGATGTCCTTGATCTCGATACGGGTGATCTTGATGCCCCATGGCGCGGTGGCTTCATCGACGGTACGCAGCAGCTTTTCGTTGATGCCGTCACGCTGGCTGAGCATCGCATCCAGCTCCATGGAGCCGAGGACGGTACGGATGTTGGTTTGCAGCAGGTTGCGGATGGCGTGTTCGAGGTTGTTGACCTCGTAGGCGGCCTGGGCGGTATTGACCACCTGGAAGAAGCACACGGCGTCGATCTGCACGGTGGCGTTATCGGCGGTGATGACTTCCTGTGGCGGGATATCCAGCACGCTTTCCATCACGTTGATCTTGCGACCGATGCGGTCCATGACCGGGATGATGATGTTCAGGCCGGGCTTGAGGGTGTTGGTGTAGCGGCCGAAACGCTCGACCGTCCATTGGTAGCCCTGGGGCACCACCTTGAAGCCCATGATGAGCAAGGCCACGGCCAAGCCCACGAAAATAAGCAGTACGGTTCCGATCTGCATAGCGATTCCCTATCCGATGTTGTCAGTGAGCGGAGTGTAACGATGTTGCCACTGATAAAAACGGTTTCACGCCGTAACAATACAAAGGATTTGTTTCTGAATCCCCGGGTGTGACCCGCAATACTTCGGTCATGGTTGTCAGGCCGGCGCCGGCCTTTTCCGTGGCGGCCATGCGCAGGCTGCACATGCCTTGGGCTATCGCGCTCCGGCGCAGGGCCTGCACGTCGGTGCCGGGGGTGATCAACGCCTTGAGGTGTTCGTCCAGCACCATGATTTCATAGACGCCGGCACGGCCCCGGTAACCGCTGTTTCGACATTCCCCGCAGCCAACGGCCTCATGGGCGTCTTCGCGCATTCGTTTGCAGTGCGGGCACAACAGTCGCACCAAGCGTTGCGCCATCACCCCTATAAGGGTAGCCCTGATCAAATAATGAGCAATCCCCAGTTCCTGTAATCGGGCGACCGCGCTGGGTGCGTCGTTGGTGTGCAGGGTGGCCAGCACCAAGTGCCCGGTCAGTGCCGCCTGGATCGCCATTTCTGCGGTCTCCTGATCGCGGATCTCGCCGATCATGATGATGTCCGGGTCCTGGCGCAGCAGTGCGCGGATGCCGCTGGCGAAGGTCAGGTCGATGTTGTGCTGGACCTGCATCTGGTTGAACGCCGGTTCGACCATCTCGATAGGGTCTTCCACCGTGCACAGGTTGACCTCGCGGGTCGCCAGTTGCTTGAGCGTGGTGTAGAGCGTGCTGGTCTTGCCGGAACCGGTAGGGCCGGTGACCAGGATGATGCCGTGGGCCTGGCACGTCATGGTGTGCCAGCGTCGCTGGTCCTCGGCGGATAAGCCCAACTGGTCGAAATCCTTGAGCAGGACCTGCGGGTCGAAAACGCGCATCACCAGTTTTTCGCCAAACGCGGTGGGCAGGGTTGAAAGGCGTAATTCCACTTCGGTGCCTGTTGGGCTTTTGGTCTTGACCCGGCCGTCCTGAGGTTTGCGTTTCTCCGCCACGTTCATCCGTCCCAGGCTTTTGAGGCGGCTGACGACCGCCATCGTCACCTGGTGCGGAAATTGGTAGACGTCGTGCAGCAGCCCATCGATGCGAAAGCGTACGCGGCCCTGTTCTCGGCCCGGTTCTATATGGATATCGCTGGCGCGCTGGGCAAAGGCGTACTGCAACAGCCAGTCGACGATATTGACGATATGGGCGTCGTTGGCATCGGGCTCCTGGTCGCTGGCGTTGAGGTTGAGCAGCTCGAAAGGGCCCGGTGCCGTCATCTTTTGATCGGCACCGCTGACGGACTTTGCCAGCCGGAAAAACTCGCCCATGCAGCGTTGGATGTCCTGGGGGTTGGCCACCACGCGTTTGATCGAGCGCTTGAGGACCTGGGCCAACCCTGCTTCCCAACTGGTGACGAACGGCTGGGCACTGGCGATGGTGACGGTGTGCGCATCCACCGCCACGGCAAGAATGGCGTGGCGTTGGGCGAAGGCGTGGGACATCAAGGGGACGACGGCGGCGACGTCGATCTTCAGCGGGTCGATACGCCAATACGGTTGCCCGGCATGGCCGGCCAGCCACTGGGTCAGACTCTCCAGCGATGGCCCCAGGGCGGCGATGCTTTCCAGGGGATGCAGGGTGTTGCTGGTCGCAAGCGCAGACAGGCGCTTTGCCATGTCGGCGGTCACCAGCCCCGCGTCGATCAAGGGCGGCAACAACGGCAGCAATTCCAAGCGTTGATCAGCAGGCATCAAGGGTTTCCTGGGGGGTGGTGGGCGTAATCCCAGGCTAGCCAGCCCCTGCCAATCTGCCTCCCAGGGTGTATTGCAGACTTTTACTGAGCCGCCGCCACCAGCGCCGCAGCCCGCACCGCATCAGTCGGCCACAGTTCCAGCGAACACACGCTGATAAGGTTTCGAATCTTTTCACCGATCACCTGGGCACGGTGCCAGCTCAGGCCGTCCAGGGTGATGTCGATCGTCAGCAGGTCGTGTTCGCGGTTCACCGTCACCTGCTGTGGCGTGAGGAATTGCAGGGCGAAATAGTTGAGCACCCGGCACAGCACATCCGGTTCCGCTTCGGCGACGATCTGGTAATGCGCCTGGCAGTGGGCGCTGTTGACGGCCCACACATCGGCGCGGGTAACAGAGTGGCTGGTTTCGACGGCGTGCATGGGAATTCTCCAGATTCGACTGGAGAAATTTTTACATTCGCCAACGGAGATTTCTTATCTAAGATGAGCCGATATTTCGATATTTCGAATCATCCAATTCAAGATAAGCGCCATAGAAGGTATTTATATGCACAGTGAGCTGGACGCCTACGACCGTCGCATCCTGGCCTTGCTGCAAGAGGACGCCTCGCTCTCCAGCGCGCAGATTGCCGAACAGGTCGGCCTGTCCCAGTCGCCGTGCTGGCGGCGCATTCAGCGGCTCAAGGAGGAGGGCGTGATTCGCGCGCAGGTGACACTGCTGGACCGCAAGAAGATCGGCCTCAATACGCAGATTTTCGCCGAGGTCAAACTCAACGCTCACGGGCGCTCCAACTTCACTGAGTTCACCGACGCGATTCGCGGGTTTCCAGAAGTCTTGGAGTGTTATGTGCTGATGGGGGCGGTGGATTTTCTGCTGCGCATCGTTACAGCGGATATCGAGGCGTACGAGCGGTTTTTCTTTGAGAAGTTGTCGATGGTGCCGGGGATTCAGGAGGTCAATTCGATTGTGGCGTTGTCGGAGATCAAGTCCACTACCAGCTTGCCAGTGTTGCGCTGACCCTGTGGGAGCGGGCTTGTGTGGGAGCGGGCTTGCTCGCGAAGGCGGTGGATCAGTTGTAAAACTTGTGACTGACACACCGCTTTCGCGAGCAAGCCCGCTCCCACATTTGGATTACAGACGCAACAAGGTCTTCCACGCCCGGTTCTGATACACCGCAATCGCCTGGTGCATGCGCGCATCCAGCGACTCATCGGTGATCGGCTGGTTGGCCAGTTGCGCCAGCTTGTTCAGCTCGCCGTACAGACGGTCCATTTCCGGGATGTCCACCACATGGCGGGCATGGTGCAGCCACGCCTGGATGCGTTCGATGCGCGGCAGTTGCTCGGCCAGGTCTTCCGGCTGTTGCTGGTAGCGCGGCAGTTGCAGGGCAACGGCGTCGTCGGCCAGCAGGCGCGGCAGCCAGTTGGTGATTTGCGCGGCGCCCTGGCGGTTGCCACGCACGTTACGCTCGGCGGTCCAGGCGCGGGCCAGCAACCAACGCGAGGTGTTCAGTGAGAACAGACCCCAGCGCACGTCGTCCAATTCTTCAATGAATTGCTCGGGTGCGGCTTTGCGGATGTCTTCGTCGTCATCACCGGCTTGTACCAGTGGGCGCCAGTCTTCCAGCAGGGCATCCAGTGCGCTGCGCAGTTCGCTGGTGGATTGGCGCGGGGCGGCCTGGCCGAGGCTGCCGATCAGGGCGCGCAGTTCGCCGAGGTTCTCGACCCAGTCTTGCAGCAGGCGCCAGTGGCCATTGAAACGGTATTGCTCGGCCAGGCGCTGGCTGCTGCCGAGCAGGTGCCACATGATCGCGGCGAAGGCGTCGTCCAGCGGCATTTCGGCGTGGATCTGCGGCGCTGGCAGGCTCAGGGAGTAGCTGCTGGCGTCATACAGACGGTAGCCGCGCTCGGCCTTGCTGATGTCACACGGCATCAACGCCAGGGTCGCGGCCAATTCGGCGGCCAGTTCCAGCAGGGCGGCCGGTTCACCTTCGCGCAGCTCCAGTTCCAGTTCGCAGATTTCTTCTTTCTGCTTGCCGACCACGACGTGGCCCAGATCCAGGGCGGCTTCGATCACCACCTTGGCCTTGCCACGGCCCCAGGCGATTTCGGCGCGTTCACGCACGAAGTCGGTGGTGAAGATCGGCTTGAGGGTCTTTTTGTCCAGTTCGGCCAGTTGCTCGGGCCAGCATTCGCCGTCGAGCTTCTTCACATCGAGCTTGGCTTTGGGCAGGTCCCAGTTGTACTCGTTGCGTTCCGACAAGCCGGCGACGCTCTGGCCACGGGTCTTGAGGGTCTGGATGATCTCGTCACCGTCCTTGCGCAGGCGCAGGGCGACTTTGGCCTGGGCCAGGTCGCGCTCGGGGGTGTCGAAATACTGGTTCATCAACTCACGGCGTTCCCAGCCACTTTTGTTGCGTTTTTTCAGTAGCGGGTGCTCACGCAGCGCGGCGAGGGTTTCGCGGCTGACGCGGAGCTTGATTTCGGTTTCTTTCTGCATGGCCGGAAAATCCAGGATCGGGAGCGCAGCCGGGAAAAAGAGTGGCTGCCAAGGCCGTGCAGTGTACAGGACTGAGCCCGGCAACGCGCCGCAACGGTTTATTGTGTCGTGCAGATGGCTCTATAGTGGGCTTCATCCGGGAAGTTGAGAGACCGCGCATGCCATTACCGTCCATGAAAGAGCAGTTCGCCGCGTTGATTGCCGCGCCGTCGGTCAGTTGCACCCAGGCGTCTCTCGACCAGACCAACCGCCCGGTGATCGACTTGCTCGCCAGTTGGCTGGGGGATCTGGGTTTCGCCATCGACATCCAGCAGGTCAGCCCCGGCAAGTTCAACCTGCTCGCCAGCTTTGGCAGCGGCCCCGGCGGCCTGGTGCTCGCGGGGCATAGCGATACCGTGCCTTACGACGCGGCGCTGTGGAAGACCGATCCGCTCAAGCTGACGGAGGTTGACGGCCGCTGGGTAGGATTGGGCAGTTGCGACATGAAGGGCTTTTTCGCGCTGGTGATTGAAGCCGTGCTGCCGCTGCTGGATCAGCCGTTCAAGCAACCGTTGCTGATCCTCGCCACCTGCGATGAAGAAAGCTCCATGTCCGGCGCCCGCGCGCTGGCCGAAGCCGGGCGCCCGCTGGGGCGTGCGGCGGTGATCGGCGAGCCCACCGGCCTCAAGCCGATCCGCCTGCATAAAGGCGTGATGATGGAGCGCATCGACATCCTCGGTCGCAGCGGCCATTCGTCGGACCCGAGCCTGGGCCACAGCGCCCTGGAAGCCATGCACGATGCCATCAGCGAGCTGCGCGGCTTGCGCCAGGTGTGGCAGGGCCAGTACCGCAACCCGCAATTCAGCGTGCCGCAGCCAACGATGAACTTCGGCTGCATCCATGGTGGCGACAACCCCAACCGCATCTGCGGCCAGTGCTCCCTGGAGTTCGACCTGCGTCCGCTGCCGGGCATGGATCCGGAGGTGTTGCGCGCCGCCATCCGCCAGAAGCTCGAACCTCTTGCCGAGCGCCATCAGGTGCAGATCGACTACGCGCCGCTGTTCCCCGAAGTGCCGCCGTTCGAACAGCCTGAAGACGCCGAACTGGTGCGGGTTGCGGAACGTTTGACCGGTCATCGTGCCGAAGCAGTAGCGTTCGGCACCGAAGCGCCTTATCTTCAGCGCCTTGGTTGTGAAACCCTGGTGCTCGGCCCTGGCGATATCGCCTGCGCCCACCAGCCGGGCGAGTACCTCGAAATGTCACGCTTGACGCCTACAGTGCGTCTATTGCGGGAACTGATCGAACACTACTGCCTGAAACCCGCATAAATTAACCCCTGCCTGTTCGTACATATGAAGGAGAGTGAGCGTGTCGCCAAGCCTGTTCCGACGATAACCATCAGCCCGCTGTGCGCTTTCATGATTGATCCTTTTTCGGCTGCTTTTTATTACAGGCCCAGGTGTTATGCCCGACTACGTTAATTGGCTTCGTCACGCTTCTCCTTACGTCAACGCCCACCGCGACTGCACCTTTGTGGTCATGTTGCCCGGCGACGGCGTGGAACATCCCAACTTCGGCAATATCGTCCACGACCTGGTGCTGCTCCACAGCCTGGGCGTGCGGCTGGTGCTGGTCCACGGTTCGCGCCCGCAAATCGAAACCCGTCTTGAAGCCCGTGGCCTGACCCCGGCTTACCACGAAGGCCTGCGCATCACCGATGCAGCGACGCTTGAGTGTGTGATCGACGCGGTCGGCCATCTGCGTATCGCCATCGAAGCACGCTTGTCGATGGACATGGCCTCGTCGCCGATGCAGGGCTCGCGCCTGCGGGTGGCCAGCGGCAACCTGGTGACGGCACGGCCGATTGGCGTGCTGGAAGGCGTGGACTACCACCACACCGGCGAAGTGCGCCGGGTTGACCGCAAGGGTATCGGCCGCCTGCTGGACGAGCGCTCCATCGTGCTGCTGTCGCCGCTGGGCTATTCGCCCACCGGTGAAATCTTCAACCTGGCCTGCGAAGACGTCGCCACCCGCGCCGCCATCGACCTGGGCGCCGACAAGCTGCTGCTGTTTGGCGCGGACAAGGGCCTGATCGATGAAAACGGTCGCCTGGTGCGTGAGTTGCGCCCGCAACAAGTGCCGGCGCATCTGCAACGCCTGGGCAGCAACTACCAGGCCGAACTGCTCGATGCCGCCGCCGAAGCGTGCCGTGGTGGGGTAGGGCGCAGCCATATCGTCAGTTACGCCGAAGATGGCGCGTTGCTCACCGAACTGTTTACCCGGGATGGCGGCGGTACGCTGGTAGCCCAGGAGCAATTCGAGCAGGTGCGTGAAGCGGCGATTGAAGACGTCGGCGGCTTGCTCGATTTGATCAGCCCGCTGGAAGAGCAGGGCATTCTGGTGCGCCGTTCGCGGGAAGTGCTGGAGCGCGAGATCGAGCAGTTCAGCGTGGTCGAGCGTGAAGGCATGATCATCGCCTGTGCGGCGCTGTATCAGATCGCCGATTCGGACGCCGGCGAGTTGGCATGCCTGGCAGTGAACCCGGAATACCGCCACGGCGCGCGCGGCGATGTGTTGCTGGAACGCATCGAGACCCGTGCACGGGCGCAAGGCTTGAAGACTTTGTTCGTGCTGACGACGCGCACTGCGCACTGGTTCCGTGAGCGTGGTTTTGTGCCGAGCAGCGTGGACCGCCTGCCGTCGGCGCGGGCGTCGCTGTATAACTACCAGCGCAATTCGAAGATCTTCGAAAAGGCCCTGTAATCCGGTTTTGGCAACGAAGCAGATCTAAAAATGTGGGAGCGGGCTTGCTCGCGAATGCGGTCTTTCAGTCACTGATGTGTTGTCTGAGCCACCGCTTTCGCGAGCAAGCCCGCTCCCACATTTGATTGCATTTATTCAGTTATAAATGTGTCGCTCACAAACGCCGAATAATCCGGCCACACCGCATCAACTTTCCCCTGTTCCTTCAAGAACGTCGCCGTCCGTCCAATCGCCTTGCCAATGCTTCAGAAGTATTGATCTGCGCCGATACGATAAACGCGACGACGGGTAGATTGCGCCCAGCGGTTACAACTCGCGGTCCATCGTCAAATCGGCGGCTTGGACAGCAAAATAAAATATAAGCGATACAAAAACTGTAACAAATTGACGGGAGGATGCGCGTTTGGCCATGATGGCGTCGCCTTTTTGATCGTGGGTGACGTATGAAGCCCTACGGCCACACTAGGCGATCTAAAAAAGCGCAAAAAAATACCCTTTAGGAATTAGCTTGCGGAGCGGGGCGTCTACCCTGACCCATTCGTGCCATGCAAAGGCTTATTCCCAAATCGTATGAAAAAGGATGAAACAATTCTTTTTGGGTGTATGAAAAACTCATTACCCTGCAAGGACCAAATCTAACTGCTGTTAGACGAAGGTAGTAGACACACAAGGTTACGATTGACTTGTCAGTCACTATCCGGTGCTAATCGCGCATCTGTGGATCGAGGGCGTCAGACCCGAGACCAAAGAAATACAAAAATTAGAAATGAGAGGAGCGGTACATGAATAAGTCCACCTTGGCTTTGGCTGTAGCTTTGGGCGCAATCGCCCAGCAAGCAGGCGCTGCCGGTTTCATCGAAGACAGCAAGGCGAGCGTTACTGCGCGCAACTTCTACATCAACCAAGACAACCGTGACGGCACCGCCAAGCCGAACAAGCAAGAAGAATGGGGCCAAGGCTTCATCTTCAACTTCGCTTCCGGCTACACCCAAGGCACCGTTGGTTTTGGTGTTGACGCCATTGGCCTGTACGGCGTGCGTCTGGACTCCGGTAAAGGCACTGCCTACAACAACAATAGCGCCAACAAGGGCGGTATTGTGTTCCCAAGCGACAGCGACGGTCGTGCGGTGAACGATTTCGGCAGCATTGGCCTGACCGGCAAGGTCAAGATCTCCAAGACTGAATTGAAGCTGGGCACCCTGCAGCCAAAACTGCCGGTTGTGACCTCCAACGACGGTCGTCTGCTGCCACAAACCTTTGAAGGTGGCCAGATCACCTCCAACGACATCGACAACCTGACCCTGGTTGGCGGTAAGTTGGAACACGCCAAAGGCCGTAACTCGTCGAACAACGACTCGCTGACCATCGCTGGCTCCAACGGCGCTACCCGCACCGCCACCGCCAACGCCCGCAGCAACGAGTTCTACTACGCCGGTGGTGACTACAAGATCACCAAGGACCTGACTGCCCAGTACTACTACGGCAACCTGTCCGACTTCTACAAGCAGCACTTCCTGGGCCTGTCCCACAACTGGGCACTGCCAGTGGGCGTGTTCAAGACCGACCTGCGTTACTTCAACAGTGACTCCGATGGCAAGAACGCCAGCCAGGAAGGTCGTGTTGCCGGCTACCGCGCTTCTGGCTACCAGAACAACGGTGAAGTCGATAACCGCACCTGGAGCGCCAAGTTCACCTACGCCCTGCAAGGCCACGCGATCAGCGCCGGCTACCAGCGCGTAAACGGCACGAGCGACTTCCCGTTCCTCAACCAGGGTGACGGTGCTTCTTCGTACCTGATCACCGACGTGCAGATCGGCAAGTTCCAACGTGCCGGCGAGCGCACCTGGTTGGCCCAGTACGCCTATGACTTCGCTGCTGTCGGCCTGCCAGGCCTGACCACTTCCGTCATGTACCTCAAGGGCGACAACGTTGCCACTGCGACCGGTGACAAAGGCGAGTGGGAACGTGACTTCAACCTGGGCTACGTAGTACCGGAAGGCACTTTCAAAGGTCTGGGCGTTGCCTGGAAAAACGCTTCGCTGCGTTCCGACGTAGCTTCCCAGCGTAACCAAGACGAAAACCGTCTGATCGTCAGCTACACCCTGCCGATCCTGTAAGACTGGTTGTAAAACCTTGCCCGGCGCGACGCCGGGCAAGGCGTTTTACTTTCAAGTCGGGCTAAACCCCCGCAAGCCCTTCCTGAACCCCTCTTTGTACAGCGTCTCAAGGCCTTCTCGAACCTTGAAGCGGATGGTGCTCCTCGCCCGTTGTGGCGTCCAATGAACAGATTTTTAATATTCCTTTATCGTCTAGATAAATCGATATTTATTCTTTTTAAATAATCTGCAATCCATGCACAGTAGGCTCCATAAGCACTCACCAGGAGCCACACCATGAGCCTAAGACTGGGCGACATCGCCCCCGACTTCGAACAGGATTCCAGCGCCGGCAAGATTCGTTTCCACGAATGGCTGGGCGATAGCTGGGGCGTGCTGTTTTCCCATCCGGCGGACTTCACCCCGGTGTGCACCACTGAGCTGGGCTTCACCGCCAAGCTCAAGGACGAGTTCGCCAAGCGCGGCGTCAAGGCCATCGCCCTGTCCGTCGACCCGGTGGATTCGCACCATAAGTGGATCGAAGACATCAACGAAACCCAGAACACTACCGTCAACTTCCCGATCCTGGCCGATGCCGATCGCAAAGTGTCGGACCTGTACGACCTGATCCACCCGAACGCCAGTGACACCCTCACCGTGCGTTCCCTGTTCGTGATTGATCCGAACAAGAAGATCCGCCTGACCATTACCTACCCGGCGAGCACTGGCCGTAACTTCCATGAAATCCTGCGGGTCATCGACTCGTTGCAGCTGACCGACAACTACAAAGTCGCCACGCCGGCCAACTGGCAGGATGGAGATGAAGTGGTGATCGTGCCGTCGCTCAAGGATGAGGACGAGATCAAGAAGCGCTTTCCGAAGGGGTATCGTGCAGTGAAACCGTACCTGCGCCTGACCCCACAACCCAACCGCTAACGCAGAACCAATGTGGGAGCGGGCTTGTGTGGGAGCGGGCTTGCTCGCGAAGGCGGTGGATCAGTTGAAGAATTTGTGACTGACACACCGTATTCGCGAGCAAGCCCGCTCCCACACAAGCCATCTCTCACATTTAGATCGCATTTCAAGGCTCACAATGCAGGGGTTTTCAGGCCGTTTTCACGGCCTTTTTTTTCGCCCGGCGTTTCATAAAGCCCATATGCATTTAAAGAATAAACACATGAAAAAATAAGATTTAAAGATATATAAATCTGCTGATATGGTCTGTTCCATCTTGGCGCCATCGCCACACAGCGAACCGCCGGCACTAGCTCAAGGAATTCCTGCATGTTGGTCGTAACACTTGGAGGCAGTCCCAGCCAGCGTTCCCGCTCCGGGGTCTTGCTGGAAAAAACCCGTCAGTGGCTACAAGACAAAGGCGTGGAAGTGGTGAGTTACCAGATACGGGACTTCCCGGCTGAAGACTTGCTGCACGCCCGCTTCGACAGCCCCAAGGTCATCGACCTGTTGCAGCAAGTCGCCAACGCCGACGGCCTGGTGATCGCCACGCCGGTGTACAAGGCGTCGTTCTCCGGCGCGCTCAAGACCGTACTCGACCTGCTGCCCGAGCGCGCCCTGGCCCACAAGATCGTATTGCCGATGGCCACGGGCGGCAGCATCGCCCACATGCTCGCGGTGGATTACGCCTTGAAGCCGGTGCTGTCGGCGCTCAAGGCCCAGGAGTTGCTCCACGGCATCTTTGCCGAAGACAGCCAGATCGCCTACGCCGAAGGCAGCGCCCAGGCGCAGTTGGTGCCGGTGCTCGAACACCGTTTGCACGAAGCCCTGGAAACGCTTTACGGCGCCATGGCCCGCCGCCCGAAACCGCTGGACCCCCATGTGTTGAATGAACGTTTGTTGAGTGCTCGCTGGAGCATTTAAGCCACATCGAAACCTGGAAGTACTCACCTTACTCAGCCGCCAACGGCCAAGCAGGTGCAGCCAACCCCCTAAACGCATTGATTGGAGAGCGCGCCATGCGCACTGTCATCTTGCGTCGTGGTCTGGTCGCACTGTTTGCTGCGGCTGTGTCCTTCGGCGCCATTGTTCAAGCCCAAGCCGCCGAAACCCTGCGGATCGGTTATCAGAAATACGGCACGCTGGTGCTGCTCAAGGCCAAGGGCACGCTGGAGAAGCGGCTCGCCGCCCAGGGCGTGAACGTGCAGTGGACCGAGTTCCCAGGCGGCCCGCAATTGCTCGAAGGCCTCAACGTCGGCTCCATCGACTTTGGCGTCACCGGCGAAACCCCACCGGTGTTTGCCCAGGCGGCTGGCGCCGATCTGCTCTACGTCGCCTACGAGCCGCCTGCGCCGACCAGCGAAGCGATCCTGGTGCCGAAAGACTCGCCGATCAAATCGGTGGCCGAGCTCAAGGGCAAGAAAATCGTGCTCAACAAAGGCTCCAACGTGCACTACCTGCTGGTACGTGCTCTGGAAGATGCCGGCCTCAAATACACCGACGTGCAGACCGTATTCCTGCCGCCCGCCGATGCCCGCGCCGCGTTCGAACGTGGCAGCGTGGACGCCTGGGTGATCTGGGACCCGTACCAGGCAGCCGCCGAGAAACAACTGCAAGCGCGCACCCTGCGTGATGGCACCGGCATCGCCGACAACCATCAGTTCTACCTGGCCACCAAGCCCTATGCCGAAAAACACCCGGAAGTGGTCAAGGCCCTGATCGAGGAAGTGCGCGCCGTGGGCGAATGGTCCAAGGCCAACCCGCAGGAAGTCACCGATCAAGTCGCACCGCTGCTCGGCCTGCCGGCTGACATCACCCTGACCTCGGTGAAACGCCAGGGCTACGGCGCGCTGTTCCTGACCCCGGCCGTGGTCGCTGCCCAGCAGAAAATCGCCGACACCTTCTACCAACTCAAATTGATCCCCAAACCCTTGAGCATCAAGGACGTGATCTGGACACCACCCGCCGCCGTTGCCAAAGCGCCGTAATCCGACTACTTCAGGAGACAACTCCATGAGCCTCAATATTTTCTGGTTCCTGCCTACCCACGGCGACGGCCATTACCTTGGCACCGCCGAAGGCGCTCGCGCCGTTGATCACGGTTATTTGCAGCAAGTGGCCCAGGCCGCTGATCGCCTGGGCTTCGGTGGGGTGCTGATCCCCACCGGGCGCTCCTGCGAAGACTCGTGGCTGGTGGCTGCGTCGCTGATCCCGGTGACCCAGCGCTTGAAATTCCTGGTTGCCCTGCGTCCCGGGATCATTTCCCCGACGGTGGCCGCGCGTCAGGCCGCAACCCTCGACCGCCTGTCCGGTGGCCGTGCGTTGTTCAACCTGGTCACCGGCGGTGACCCGGAAGAACTGGCGGGCGATGGCTTGTTCCTCAGCCACGAAGAGCGTTATCAGGCCTCCGTGGAATTCACCCGCATCTGGCGCCGCGTGCTGGAAGGCGAAACCGTGGATTACGACGGTGAGCACATCAGCGTCAAAGGCGCCAAGTTGCTCTATCCGCCGATCCAGCAACCACGTCCGCCACTGTACTTTGGCGGTTCTTCCGAAGCGGCCCAGGATCTGGCGGCTGAACAGGTGGAAATGGTACTGACCTGGGGCGAGCCGCCAGCAGCCGTCGCAGAAAAAATCGCCCAGGTGCGGGCCAAGGCCGAGAACCTCGGACGCACCCTGCGCTTCGGTATCCGCCTGCATGTGATCGTGCGCGAAACCAACGAAGAGGCGTGGCAAGCCGCCGACAAACTGATCTCCCACGTGGACGACGACACCATCGCCCGCGCCCAGGCCTCGCTGTCGCGCTTCGACTCCGTGGGCCAGCAGCGCATGGCCGCCTTGCACGGCGGCAGCCGCGACAACCTCGAAGTCAGCCCCAACCTGTGGGCCGGCGTCGGCCTGGTGCGTGGCGGTGCCGGCACCGCGCTGGTGGGCGATGGCCCAACCGTGGCGGCGCGGGTGAATGAATACGCGGCGCTGGGCATCGACACCTTTATCTTCTCCGGTTATCCGCACCTGGAAGAGTCGTACCGCGTCGCCGAATTGCTGTTCCCCCACTTGGATATCGAGCGTCCCGAGCTGCCCAAAGGCGCCGGGTATGTGAGCCCGTTCGGCGAGATGGTCGCCAACGACATCCTTCCCAAAGCTGCGTCGGCGAGCTGAGGCAGCCCATGAACTATGAAAAATTGAGCCATCGCGTGGCGCCTTGGGTGCTGCCGATTCTGTTGCTGGCGATCTGGCAGTTGTCGGTGTCGGCCGGTTGGTTGTCCACGCGCATTTTGCCGGCGCCGAGTGCGGTGATCGCAGCTGGCGTTCACTTGGTGGCCAGCGGCGAGATCTGGACGCACCTGGCCATCAGTGGCTGGCGCGCGGGCCTGGGTTTTGTGATTGGCGGCAGCATCGGCCTGGCCCTGGGCTTTATCACCGGCCTGTCGAAGTGGGGCGAGCGCCTGCTGGACAGCTCGGTGCAGATGATCCGCAACGTGCCGCATTTGGCACTGATCCCGTTGGTGATTCTGTGGTTCGGCATTGATGAGACGGCGAAGATTTTCCTGGTGGCCCTCGGCACGCTCTTCCCGATCTACCTGAACACCTACCACGGCATCCGCAACGTCGACCCGGCGTTGGTGGAGATGTCGCGCAGCTACGGCTTGTCCGGCTTCAGCCTGTTCCGCCAGGTGATCCTGCCGGGCGCGCTGCCGTCGATCCTCGTGGGCGTGCGCTTTGCCCTGGGCTTTATGTGGCTGACGCTGATCGTGGCGGAAACCATTTCGGCCAGCTCCGGTATCGGTTACCTGGCGATGAACGCCCGGGAATTCCTGCAGACCGACGTGGTGGTGCTGGCGATTGTCATGTACGCCATCCTCGGCAAGCTCGCCGACCTCGCTGCCCGCGGCCTGGAACGTGTGTGGTTGCGCTGGCATCCGGCGTATCAAGTGAATAAAGGAGGTGCGGCATGACCGCTCAACAACCTCCGCGCCTGCTCAAGGGCATCCCGTTGGCGGTGCGCAAACTGCGCAAAGCCTTTGGTGCGCGGGAAGTGCTCAAAGAGATTGATCTGCATATTCCGGCTGGCCAGTTCGTGGCCGTGGTCGGCCGTAGCGGGTGCGGCAAAAGTACCTTGCTGCGCCTGTTGGCCGGTTTGGACAAAGCCAGCGGCGGCGAGTTGCTGGCCGGCTCCGCGCCGTTGAGCGAAGCGCTGGAAGACACGCGGTTGATGTTCCAGGAAGCGCGCCTGCTGCCGTGGAAAAAGATCATCGACAACGTCGGCCTGGGCCTCAAGGGCAACTGGCGGCCCAAGGCCTTGGAAGCCCTGGAAGCGGTGGGCCTGGCCGAGCGTGCCGATGAATGGCCGGCGGCCTTGTCCGGTGGCCAGAAGCAACGCGTGGCTCTGGCCCGCGCGTTGATTCACCAGCCGCGCCTGCTGTTGCTCGACGAACCGTTGGGCGCACTGGATGCCTTGACCCGTATCGAGATGCAGCAACTGATCGAAAACCTCTGGCTCAAGCACGGTTTCACCGTGTTGCTGGTGACCCACGACGTCAGCGAAGCCGTGGCCATTGCCGACCGGGTGATCCTGATCGAAGACGGCGAAATCGGCCTCGACCTGCTGGTTGACCTGCCACGCCCACGGGCCCGTGGCTCGTACCGCCTGGCGGCGCTGGAAGCCGAAGTGCTCAACCGTGTGCTGTCGCTGCCCGGCACGCCCCCGGAACCCGAACCTGTTTCACCGCTGCCGACGCAATTGCGTTGGGCTCAATAACTCACGCGTCCCACGAAGAGAGAACGACATGACTATTAAAGCGATCAACGTACGTAACCAGTTCAAAGGCACCATCAAGGAAATCGTCGAAGGCGACGTACTGTCGGAAATCGATGTGCAGACGGCGTCTGGCATCGTGACTTCTGTGATCACCACTCGCTCGGTCAAAGAGCTGGAATTGGTGATTGGCAGTGAGGTGATTGCGTTTGTGAAATCGACTGAGGTGTCGATTGCCAAGTTGTGACTGAGATTAGCGGTGCTCTGTAGGCCGTCTTCGCGAGCAAGCCCGCTCCCACATTTGACTGCATTCCAAAGTTGGAACTCGGTCAAGTGTGGGAGCGGGCTTGCTCGCGAAGAGGCCAGCCCAGCCACCAAAAAACTCAACGCTTAGGCAGGTAAGCCGGCAAATACAGCCCCACGTAAGCATCAAACACCCGCATCCCTTCCTCCGCCATGCGCGGCGTAATCAGCCCATGCTGATGCACCGAGCGCGCATACACGCGGTCGCTCAGCTCCAGCGCCAGCGCAAACACATCCACATCGCTTGGCAGTGTCGGCACGTCAAAGTGGCGGTTGAACACGGTCAGCATCAGGTCGCCTAATTCCAGATCATGCTGACGATCCGCCTGGGTCACTTCTGTCAGCCCATGCTGCGCCAGGATCAACTGGCGCGCGGCAGCGTCGTGGTCGTAGATCGTCAGCATGCGTTGTTCAACGATGTAGGACAGGTCCCGCCAATGCTTGAGTGAAGCATGGTCGATGGGCGCCTGAATCGCCGCGCGAAAGGCGGCGTGGACATCCGCAGTCAATGCTTCCAGCAGCGCCGGCACGCTGGCGAAAAAGTGATACACCGACGACGGCGGAATCTGCGCGCGCTCGGCCACGCTGTAGATCGACAAACTGGCCACGCCTTCGGCGGCCAGCAAGGTGCGGGCGGCGTCGAGGATCGCGTCGATCCGCGCCTGGCTGCGGGCGCGGGGTTTGCGAGGGGTGGCGGGGCGGGTGGTCATGGATGTCTCCTACAAGGCAGCGGGCATTGTATGAGCAGGAATCTGTGTTGTCTTTAAGGCCGCCTTCGCGAGCAAGCCCGCTCCCACATTTAACCGAGTTCCAACTTTGGAATGCAGTCAAATGTGGGAGCGGGCTTGCTCGCGAAGAGGCCACCTCGGTCCCTTGGAAGAAACCCATAAAAAAACGCCCCAGACCAAAAGCCTGCGGCGTTCTTTAATGCAGCCGCCGTTTAGACGGTATGCAGGTACCAGTTGTACTCAAGGTCGGAGATGGAGTGTTCAAACTCTTCCAGCTCACTTTCCTTACAGGCGACGAAGATATCGATGTATTTAGGATCGATGTACTTGGCCATCACCTCGCTGTCATCCAGCTCGCGCAATGCATCGCGCAGGTTGTTTGGCAGGCTTTGTTCGTTCTGCTCGTAGCTGTTGCCTTCCACCGGTGCGCCTGGCTCGATCTGGTTGGTCAGGCCGTGGTGCACGCCTGCCAACACCGAAGCCATCAGCAGGTAAGGGTTGGCGTCGGCGCCGGCGACACGGTGTTCGATACGTACGGCGTCGGACGAGCCGGTCGGTACGCGAATCGCCACGGTGCGGTTGTCCAGGCCCCAGCACGGCGAGTTCGGCACGTAGAACTGTGCGCCGAAACGACGGTAGGAGTTGACGTTGGGGCACAGGAACGCCATTTGGGCGGGTAGGGTCTCCAGCACACCGCCGATTGCGTGACGCAATGCGGCGTTCTGCTCGGGATCCTCGCTGGCAAAAATGTTCTTGCCGTCCTTGTCCAGAATGGAGATGTGCACGTGCAAACCGTTGCCTGCCTGGCCTGGGTAAGGCTTGGCCATGAAGGTGGTGTCCATCTCATGGTCGTAGGCGATGTTCTTGATCAGGCGCTTGAGCAGTACCGCGTAGTCGCAGGCCTTGATCGGATCGGCGACGTGGTGCAGGTTCACTTCGAACTGCGCCGGGGCACTTTCCTTGACGATGGCGTCGGCCGGGATGCCTTGCTCTTTGGCACCTTCCAGGATGTCCTGGAGGCAATCGACGTATTCGTCGAGGTCGTCGATCAGGTAGACCTGTGTCGAGTGCGGGCGTTTGCCGGAGATCGGCGAGCGGGGCGGTTGTGGGCGGCCGTTCACGTTCTCCTGGTCGATCAGGTAGAACTCAAGCTCGAAGGCGGCGCAGATGGTCAGACCGAGGTCGTCAAATTTGCTTACAACTTGGCGGAGCACTTCGCGCGGATCGGCGAAGAAAGGTTCACCTTCAAGTTCGTGCATGGTCATCAGCAGTTGCGCGGTTGGGCGCTTTTGCCAGGGTTCATTGCACAGGGTGTCAGGGATCGGATAACAGATTCGGTCAGCATCACCGATGTCCAGACCCAGGCCGGTGCTTTCCACCGTCGAGCCGTTGATATCCAGGGCAAATAAAGAGGCAGGCAGGTTAATGCCCTTCTCGTAAACCTTGTGGAGGCTGGTGCGTTCGATGCGCTTGCCGCGCACCACACCATTCATATCCGCAATTAGAAGGTCTACGTACAGAACCTCAGGATGATCCTTAAGGAACGCGTTCGCTTCGTTAAGCTGAACGGCACGCGGGGGTACCGACATGATGCAACACCTTTGTTGTTAAAAATATCAATCATTGATCTTTTCTGGTTTCAGTCAACCCGAACGGCATGCCGAAGTCAAGCGAGGCCTTTTTTGCCCTAAAAAAGCGCCACGAGGGCATTTTTGCGGCGTTTTGGGGCGGTTTTATCGGTTTGAAGCGAGTAGGACTCGCGGGCTTGAGCGGGCCGTGTTGTATTTTTTACGGGGGTGTTGTGTAAAAAAATGAACAAGGCTAAGCTCGATTCAAACCCATAACAGCAATAATACCGGGGTGCTTCATGTCTCGCCTGCCGTTAATCGGCGTCACCGCCTGCTCCAAACAGGTCGGTCTGCATGCTTATCACATCAGTGGCGACAAATACGTCCGTGCAGTGGCCACCGCTGCCAAGGGCTTGCCATTGATTATTCCGTCCCTTGGGGATGTGCTCGAACCGGCCAATATTCTTGACGGTCTGGACGGCATTCTATTTACCGGCTCCCCCTCCAATATCGAACCCTTTCACTACGACGGTCCGGCCAGCGCGCCCGGGACTGCTCATGATTCTGCACGGGACCAAACCACGCTGCCGCTGCTGCGTGCCGCGATTGCGGCGGGCGTGCCGGTGCTGGGCATCTGCCGGGGCTTCCAGGAGATGAACGTGGCCTTTGGCGGCAGCCTGCACCAGAAGGTTCATGAAGTGCCGGGCATGATGGACCACCGCGAAGACGACACCCAGCCGCTGGCAGTCCAGTACGGCCCGGCACATGCCGTGGCGATCGCGCCGAACGGCGTATTGGCCAGCCTGGGCTTGCCGTCGACGATTCAGGTCAACTCGATCCACAGCCAGGGCGTTGACCGCCTGGCGCCCGGTTTGCAAGTCGAAGCCACCGCGCCGGATGGCTTGATCGAGGCTTTTTCTGTTACAGCGGGCAAGGCTTTTGCTTTAGGAGTGCAATGGCACCCCGAATGGCAGGTAAGCTCTAACCCGCACTATCTCGCGATCTTCCAGGCATTTGGCACCGCCTGTCGAAAGCGGGCGATGCAACGCGACGCGGATGCTGCGTCAACCAACGCCTGACCTTTAATGGATGTCAGGAAACCCAGCCCAGAGGCATTTATGAGTAACAACCTCGACCAGCTCACCGATTGGTTGAAAGACCACAAGATCACAGAAGTCGAATGCATGATTGGCGACCTCACGGGCATCACCCGGGGCAAGATCTCGCCGACCAACAAGTTCATCGCCGAAAAAGGCATGCGCCTGCCCGAGAGCGTTCTGTTGCAGACCGTGACCGGCGACTATGTCGAAGACGACATCTATTACGAATTGCTCGACCCGGCCGACATCGACATGATCTGCCGCCCCGACCAGAACGCGGTATACCTGGTGCCGTGGGCCATCGAGCCGACCGCCCAGGTGATCCACGACACCTACGACAAGCAAGGCAACCCCATCGAGCTGTCGCCGCGCAACGTGCTCAAGAAAGTCCTGCAGCTCTACGCCGACAGAGGCTGGCAGCCCATCGTGGCGCCGGAGATGGAGTTCTACCTGACCAAGCGCTGCGAAGACCCGGATTTCCCGCTGCAACCGCCGATCGGCCGTTCCGGGCGCCCGGAGACCGGTCGCCAGTCCTTCTCTATAGAAGCCGCGAACGAGTTCGACCCGTTGTTCGAAGATGTCTACGACTGGTGCGAATTGCAGGAGCTGGACCTCGACACCCTGATCCACGAGGACGGCACCGCGCAGATGGAAATCAACTTCCGTCACGGCGATGCACTGTCCCTGGCCGACCAGATCCTGGTGTTCAAGCGCACCATGCGTGAAGCCGCGCTCAAGCACAACGTGGCGGCCACCTTCATGGCCAAGCCGATGACCGGCGAGCCCGGCAGCGCAATGCACCTGCACCAGAGCATCATCGACATCGCCACCGGCAAGAACGTCTTCTCCAATGAAGACGGGACCATGAGTCAACTGTTCCTCAACCACATTGGTGGCTTGCAGAAATTCATCCCGGAATTGCTGCCGCTGTTTGCCCCCAACGTGAACTCGTTCCGCCGCTTCCTGCCCGATACCTCGGCGCCGGTCAACGTGGAATGGGGCGAAGAAAACCGCACCGTCGGCCTGCGCGTACCGGATGCCGGCCCGCAGAACCGTCGTGTGGAAAACCGCCTGCCGGGCGCCGATGCCAACCCGTACCTGGCGATTGCCGCCAGCTTGTTGTGCGGCTACATCGGCATGGTCGAAGGCCATAACCCGAGCGCGCCGGTCGTCGGTCGTGGTTACGAGCGACGCAACCTGCGCCTGCCGTTGACCATCGAAGACGCCCTGGAACGCATGGAAAACAGCAAGACCATCGAGAAATACCTGGGTCAGAAATTCATCACAGGCTACGTCGCGGTCAAGCGGGCCGAGCATGAAAACTTCAAGCGCGTGATCAGTTCGTGGGAGCGGGAATTCCTGCTCTTCGCCGTCTGATGCGCCGGGCGCGCCCTTTAAACGGCGCGCCCTTCACTGAAAAGTCTAGGAGATTGGTATGTCCAGCAACAACCCGCAAACCCGTGAATGGCAAGCCTTGAGCAGTGAGCACCACCTGGCGCCGTTCAGCGACTTCAAGCAATTGAAAGAGAAAGGCCCGCGCATCATTACCAAAGCCCACGGCGTTTACCTGTGGGACAGCGAAGGCAACAAGATCCTCGACGGCATGGCCGGCCTGTGGTGCGTGGCGATCGGCTACGGTCGCGATGAACTGGCTGACGCCGCCGCCAGGCAAATGAAAGAACTGCCGTACTACAACCTGTTCTTCCAGACCGCTCACCCGCCGGTGCTGGAACTGGCCAAGGCCATTTCCGACATCGCGCCTGCCGGCATGAACCACGTGTTCTTCACCGGTTCCGGCTCCGAAGGCAACGACACCATGTTGCGCATGGTCCGCCACTACTGGGCGATCAAAGGCCAGCCGAACAAGAAAACCATCATCAGCCGCAAGAATGGCTACCACGGCAGCACCGTGGCCGGCGCCAGCCTGGGCGGCATGACCTATATGCATGAGCAGGGCGACCTGCCGATCCCAGGCATCAGCCACATCGCCCAGCCGTACTGGTTTGGCGAAGGCGGCGACATGAGCCCGGAAGAATTCGGCGTGTGGGCCGCCAACCAGTTGGAAGAGAAGATCCTCGAACTGGGCGTGGACAACGTCGGTGCCTTTATTGCCGAGCCGATCCAGGGCGCCGGTGGCGTGATCGTGCCGCCCGCCAGCTACTGGCCGCGCATCAAGGAAATCCTCGCCAAGTACGACATCCTGTTTGTGGCGGACGAAGTGATCTGCGGTTTCGGCCGTACCGGTGAGTGGTTCGGTAGCGATTTCTACGACCTCAAGCCCGACATGATGACCATCGCCAAGGGCCTGACCTCCGGCTACATCCCTATGGGCGGCCTGATCGTGCGCGATGAAGTGGTGGCCGTGCTCAATGAAGGCGGCGATTTCAACCACGGCTTCACTTATTCCGGTCACCCGGTGGCCGCAGCGGTGGCCCTGGAAAACATCCGCATCATGCGTGATGAAAAAATCGTTAAGCGCGTGCACGACGAAACGGCACCGTATTTGCAGAAACGTCTGAGGGAACTGGCGGATCACCCGCTGGTGGGTGAAGTGCGCGGTGTGGGCATGTTGGGCGCAATCGAGCTGGTGCAGGACAAGGCCACGCGCAAGCGCTACGAAGGCCGCGGCGCTGGCATGATCTGCCGCACGTTCTGCTTCGAAAATGGCCTGATCATGCGCGCCGTGGGCGACACCATGATCATTTCGCCACCGCTGGTGATCAGCGAAGCGGAAATCGACGAGCTGGTCACCAAGGCTCGCCAGTGCCTGGACCTGACTTTGGCGGCATTGCAGGGCTAAGTGCTAGGCTCAGGAAGCAGTGGCCCTAGGCGCTGCTTCCGGGCGGTTATAAATGTAGGGGCTTTGGTTGAAAGCCGGCCCCTGAACTTGCCAGACTGTCGCCCTGTTTTGTTGCCCTTTAGACGGGCCGCAGGACTTAGTAAGAACGTGGCCCAAAAAAGAAAAATTGGAGCATCACCAAATGAAGGCATTAGGTTTGAAGAACGCTGGCAAGACCCTCCTCGCCTTGTCCCTGATGGGCGCAATGGCGGGCGCGGCCCAGGCCGACGATAAAGTGCTGCACGTCTACAACTGGTCCGACTACATTGCACCGGACACCATTGCCAACTTTGAAAAAGAGTCGGGCATCAAAGTGGTGTACGACGTTTTTGACAGCAACGAAACCCTGGAAGCCAAGTTGCTGGCAGGCAAGTCCGGCTACGACATCGTCGTGCCGTCGAACAACTTCCTCGCCAAGCAGATCAAGGCTGGTGTTTACCAGGAGCTGGACAAGTCCAAGCTGTCCAACTACGACAACCTGAACAAGTCCCTGCTTAAAGCCGTGTCGGTCAGCGACCCGGACAACAAGCACGCCTTCCCGTACATGTGGGGTTCGATCGGCATCGGCTACAACCCGGAGAAGGTCAAGGCCGCGCTGGGCGTGGACAAGATCGACTCGTGGGACGTGCTGCTCAAGCCTGAGAATATCGCCAAGCTGAAAAGCTGCGGCGTGAGCTTCCTCGATTCGCCAACCGAAATGTTGCCGATCGCCCTGCATTACCTCGGTCTGCCGACCGACAGCCAAAAGAAACCGGACCTCAAGCAAGCTGAGGACCTGTTCCTCAAGATCCGTCCTTCGATCGGCTACTTCCACTCGTCCAAGTACATTTCCGACCTGGCCAACGGCAACATCTGCGTCGCCGTGGGTTACTCGGGTGACATCCAGCAGGCCAAGTCCCGCGCGGCTGAAGCCGGTGGCAAGGTCAAGGTGGCCTACGACATTCCGAAAGAAGGCGCCGGTAGCTTCTTCGACATGGTCGCCATCCCTAAAGATGCCGAAAACGTCGACGCCGCCTACAAGTTCATGAACTACCTGCTCAAGCCGGAAGTCATGGCTTCGATCACCAACAGCGTGCGCTTCCCGAACGGTAACGAGAAAGCCACCGCTCTGGTCGACAAAGACATCACCAGCGACCCGGGCATCTATCCGTCGGCAGAGGTGCAAGCCAAGCTCTACGCGATTGCCGACCTGCCAGCCGCTACTCAGCGTGACATGACGCGCAGCTGGACCAAGATCAAGTCGGGTAAATAACCCGTAGGACCTGTAGGAGTGAGCTTGTGTGGGAGCGGGCTTGCTCGCGAAGACGGTGTGTCAGCCGGTGCATGTATCAACTGATACACCGCCTTCGCGAGCAAGCCCGCTCCCACATAAACCAGCGCCAACACATTAAATGACAGAAAGTTTTGCCGGATCGGTTTATCGAGGGTAAGTTGCGCGCCGGTTTTGTTGCCGGGCAACAACTTCAAGGCCCAACTATTTAAGAGGACCTCCACTTGCCAATTTCTTTATTTCGCCAAGCCATGCTGGTGGGTGCAGGTATCACGCTGACGCTGAGCGTGCAGGCCGCACCGACGGTGCATATTTATAACTGGTCGGACTACATCGGCACCGACACCCTGGCCAACTTCGAAAAGGCCAGCGGTATCAAGCCCGTGTATGACGTGTTTGATTCCAACGAAACCCTGGAAGGCAAGTTGCTGGCCGGGCGCACCGGCTATGACGTGGTCGTGCCGTCCAACCACTTCCTGGGCAAGCAGATCAAGGCGGGCGCGTTCCAGAAGATCGACAAGGCGCAGTTGAGCAACTACGCCAACCTCGACCCGGCGCTGCTCAAGCGCCTGGAAAAGAACGACCCGGGCAACCAGTACGCCGTGCCGTACCTGTGGGGCACCAACGGCATCGGTTACAACGTCGATAAAGTGAAGGAAGTACTGGGCGTGGACAAGATCGACTCCTGGGCCGTGCTGTTCGAGCCGGAAAACATGAAGAAGTTGGCCACCTGTGGTGTGTCGTTCATGGATTCGGCGGATGAAATGCTGCCGGCAGTGCTCAACTACATGGGGCTGGACCCGAACAGCACCAACCCGGACGACTACAAGAAGGCCGAAGAAAAGCTGCTGAAAGTGCGGCCCTACGTGACCTATTTCCATTCTTCGAAATACATCTCCGACCTGGCCAACGGCAATATCTGCGTGGCCGCCGGGTTCTCCGGCGATGTGTTCCAGGCCAAGGCCCGCGCGGCCGAGGCTGGCAAAGGCGTGAACATCGCCTACGCGATTCCGAAAGAAGGCGGCAACCTGTGGTTTGACGTGCTGGCGATCCCCAAGGATGCCACCAACGTCAAGGAAGCCCACGCCTTCATAAACTATTTGCTGCAGCCTGAGGTGATCGCTCAGGTCAGTGATTACGTCGGTTATGCCAACCCTAATCCAGGGGCGGACAAACTGATGGAGCAATCGATACGCACCGACGAAGCGGTTTACCCACCGCAGGCGGTTCTCGACCGGACATTTGTCAACTTCGAGCTACCCCCGAAAGTGCAGCGTTTAATGACCCGTAGCTGGACCAAGGTCAAGACGGGCAAGTAAAGCCCAAACTATCCAAGGTTTGCCTGCTTCGGGCGAACAGACATTTTTGTTGGGAGTTTCGTAAATGGCAGTTGCCTCCGGCGCCTATAAGAAAGCCCTCGAGGGCGACCAGACACCGAAAAAGGTGCTGGTCAAAATCGACCGGGTCACGAAGAAGTTCGACGAGACGATTGCCGTGGACGATGTGTCCCTGGAAATCAAGAAAGGCGAGATCTTCGCCTTGCTCGGCGGTTCGGGTTCGGGCAAGTCCACCTTGCTGCGCATGCTCGCAGGTTTTGAGCGCCCGACCGAGGGCCGCATCTACCTCGACGGCGTGGACATCACCGATATGCCGCCCTACGAGCGGCCGATCAACATGATGTTCCAGTCCTACGCCTTGTTCCCACACATGACCGTGGCGCAGAACATCGCCTTCGGCCTGCAACAGGACAAGATCCCCAAGGCCGAGGTCGACGCCCGCGTGGCCGAGATGCTCAAGCTGGTGCAGATGAGCCAGTACGCCAAGCGCAAGCCGCACCAGTTGTCCGGCGGCCAGCGTCAGCGTGTGGCCCTGGCTCGTTCCCTTGCCAAGCGCCCGAAACTGCTGCTGCTCGATGAGCCGATGGGCGCCCTCGACAAGAAGCTGCGCTCGCAGATGCAACTGGAGCTGGTGGAAATCATCGAGCGCGTCGGCGTGACCTGCGTGATGGTGACCCACGACCAGGAAGAGGCCATGACCATGGCCGAGCGCATCGCGATCATGCACCTGGGCTGGATCGCCCAGATCGGCAGCCCGATCGACATCTACGAAACCCCGACCAGCCGCCTGGTGTGCGAGTTCATCGGCAACGTCAACATCTTCGACACCCAGGTGGTGGACGACGCCGAAGGCCACGCGGTGCTCAAGTGCCCGGACCTGGACCGCGATATCTACGTGGGCTACGGCATCGCTACTGCGGTGGAAGACAAGTCGGTGACCTACGCCATCCGCCCGGAAAAGCTGCTGGTCACCACCGAAATGCCGACCTGCGAGCACAACTGGTCCAGTGGCAAGGTGCACGACATCGCTTACCTCGGCGGCCACTCGGTGTTCTACGTGGAGCTGCCAAGCGGCAAGCTGGTGCAGTCTTTCGTCGCCAACGCCGAACGCCGTGGCCAGCGCCCAACCTGGGGTGACCAGGTGTACGTGTGGTGGGAAGACGACAGCGGCGTGGTACTGCGCTCATGAACACAAAAAAACTCAAGCGGCGCTTGAACCGCCTCGTCCCCAGCGGCAAGCAGGTGGTCATCGGGATTCCGTTCCTGTGGCTGTTCCTGTTCTTCGCCTTGCCGTTTTTCATCGTTCTGAAAATCAGCTTTGCCGAAGCCGACGTAGCGATCCCGCCGTACACCGAGATCTACACCTACGTTGAGCAGAAGCTGCAAGTGGTGCTGAACCTGGCGAACTACAGCTTGCTGGCGGGCGACGAGCTGTACATCGCCGCGTACCTGGGCTCGCTGAAAATGGCGTTCTTCAGCACGCTGTTGTGCCTGCTGATCGGCTACCCGATGGCCTACGCCATTGCCACCGCGCGCAAAGAGATGCAGACCGTGCTGGTGCTGCTGATCATGATGCCGACCTGGACCGCGATCCTGATCCGCGTGTATGCGTGGATGGGCATCCTCAGCAACAACGGTCTGCTCAACGGCTTCCTGATGTCCATGGGGTTGATCAACGAGCCGCTGCAGATCCTCAACACCAACATCGCGGTGTATATCGGCGTGGTCTATTCGTACCTGCCGTTCATGATCCTGCCGCTGTACGCCAACCTGGTGAAGCACGACCAGAGCCTGCTGGAAGCCGCGTCCGATCTGGGGTCGAGCACCTTCAACAGCTTCTGGAAGATCACCGTGCCGCTGTCCAAGAACGGCATCATCGCCGGCTGCATGCTGGTGTTTATCCCGGTGGTGGGCGAGTTCGTGATCCCGGAACTGCTGGGCGGCCCGGAAACCCTGATGATCGGTAAAGTGTTGTGGCAAGAATTCTTCAACAACCGTGACTGGCCGGTGGCCTCTGCCCTGGCGGTGGTGATGCTGGCGATCCTGATCGTGCCGATCATCCTGTTCAACCGCAGCCAAGCCAAAGAGATGGAGGGCAAGATATGAAGCGCGTCAGTTTCTCAAGCTTCATGCTGGTGGCGGGGTTGGTGTTCATCTACCTGCCGATGCTGATCCTGGTGATCTACTCGTTCAACGAATCCAAGCTGGTGACGGTGTGGGGCGGTTGGTCGATCAAGTGGTACGTGGGCTTGCTGGACAACACCCAGTTGATGGGCTCGGTGATGCGCTCCCTGGAAATCGCCTGCTACACGGCGGTGGCGGCGGTAGCGCTGGGTACGTTGGCGGCATTCGTGCTGACCCGTATCAGCCAGTTCAAGGGCCGCACGCTGTTCGGCGGCCTGGTGACGGCGCCGCTGGTGATGCCGGAAGTGATCACCGGCCTGTCGCTGTTGCTGCTGTTCGTGGCGATGGCGCAGATGATCGGCTGGCCGCAAGAGCGTGGCATCGTCACCATCTGGATCGCCCACACCACGTTCTGCGCGGCGTATGTGGCGGTGGTGGTGTCGGCGCGTTTGCGTGAACTGGACCTGTCGATCGAAGAAGCGGCGATGGACCTCGGTGCGCGGCCGTGGAAGGTGTTCTTCCTGATCACCATCCCGATGATCGCGCCGTCGTTGGCGGCGGGCGGCATGATGTCGTTTGCGCTGTCTCTCGATGACCTGGTACTTGCCAGTTTCGTGTCGGGGCCGGGTTCGACCACGTTGCCGATGGAAGTGTTCTCGGCGGTGCGCCTGGGGGTTAAACCCGAGATCAACGCCGTGGCCAGCTTGATTCTGTTGGCGGTGTCGCTGGTGACCTTCCTGGTGTGGTTCTTCAGCCGTCGTGCCGAAGAGAAGCGCAAGAAGGCGATCCAGCAAGCGATTGAAGAAGCGGCGGCAGATGGCTGGCAACAGCCGGATAAGCGTAGAGCACCCGCACCGGTCTAAAGGCCGGAACGGGGTCAAAATGTGGGAGCTGGCTTGCCTGCGATAGCGGTGTATCAGTGACTGATTTGTTTACTGATACACCGCTATCGCAGGCAAGCCAGCTCCCACAGTGGTTTTGTGGTGTTTGTCAGGGAGTGTTTCAGGCAGTCCAGGGGGATTTGCGGATGACCTCGACAAAATTCATCGGCCTGAACCCTGGCTCCTGATCCACCAGCACATCCGTCTTCACATTCCCGAACGTAGTCTGCGGACGATGGCGCAAGCCGTCGGCAAACGCGCAGATGATGCACTCCTTGAACCCTTCACCCCGTGGATGCGCATGCACCACCGCTTCGCGCTGCACGGTGGAAAAGGCCGCGTAGTCCATGCCCAGCACGTCCATCTCCACACCCGCCGTCACCAAGGCTACAGTCGGGCGCAGATGCTGCGGCACGCCCGGCGTGGTGTGCAGGGCGATGGACAACCACACCTGTTCGATATCGTCATCGCTCAGCCCGTAAGGCTTGAGGAAGGCCGCCGCTGCATTGGCGCCGTCCACTTCAAAACGCTCGTTGTCACTGCGATGGCCGGCCACCAGGCCGAGGTCGTGGAACATCGCGCCCACGTAGAGCAGCTCCGGGTTGTAGGCCAGTTGCTTGCGCTCACCGCTCAACGCGCCGAACAGGAATACCCGGCGGGAGTGGTGGTAGAGCAGGTCGGATTCGACGTCGCGGATGTATTCGGTGGTGGCCTTGGCGAGGGCGCTGTCGGGGATCTGGATGCCGGCGATGGTGGTCATGGTGGTTCTCCTGTGGAAGGATTCCAGTCTGGTCGCGTGCCCGTGGCGGGGCCATCGTTGCGAGGGTGCGATCCCGGCCAATGTGCCGTCACTTCATGCCAGAAGGGATACTCTCTTGAGGCCTGAGAAGATCAAATGTGGGAGCGGGCTTGCTCGCGAATGCGGTCTGTCAGTTAATGCATGTATCAACTGACAGACCGCATTCGCGAGCAAGCCCGCTCCCACAGGGGATCTGTGTTCATTCAGTTAACCAAGGCTAACCATTCATGAGCAAAACCGTCGCCATCCTGATCTTCCCCGGCGTCCAGTCGCTGGATGTCACCGGGCCCATGGATGTGTTCTGCGAGGCCAACCGCTTCCTGCCCACCCAGGACCATTACCAGCTGGAAGTCATCGGCCTCGCGCACGGCAACATGGCCGCCTCCAACGGCCTGTCATTGCAGGCCCACCGGCATTTCAGTGAAGCCCTGCAAGCCTATGACCTGCTGCTGGTCGCCGGTGGCCCGCAGTTGCCCTTTGAGGATTTCGGCCCGGCGTTCGATGCTTGGCTGCGCGACGCCACCGAAAGGGCACACCGCTTCGGTTCCATCTGCAACGGTGCCTTCATGCTCGCCCGCGCCGGTTTGCTGGATGGCAAAACCGTCACCACTCACTGGAACGACGCCGTCGACCTGGCGCGCCTGTGCTCCACGGCCCAGGTCGAGGCCGACCGTCTCTACGTGCAGGACGGCAACCTCTACACCTCGGCGGGGGTCACGGCGGGTATCGACTTGTCCCTGTATTTGCTGGCCCAGGACCATGGCCCGGAAGTCGCGCTGAGCGTGGCCAAGCGCCTGGTGGTGTTTACCCAGCGCGCGGGCGGGCAGTCGCAGTTCAGCCCGTTTCTCACGCCCCACGCCGAAACCACCTCGGCGGTGGCGTTGGTGCAGCTGTATGTGTTGGCGAACCTGACTGGGGATCTGACCATCGCCGACCTGGCCAAGGCGGCCAATATGAGCGCGCGCAATTTCTCCCGGGTGTTTGCCCGTGAGGCGCGTATCACCCCGGCGGAATTTGTCGAACGGGCGCGGGTGGATGCGGCGCGGGTGATGCTTGAAAGCAGCCACGCACCGCTCAAGACCGTGGCTTATCAGTGCGGTTTTCGTGATGCCCAGCATATGCGCAGTGTGTTCAACCGCCGGCTTGGGGTGACGCCACAGCAGTTCCGGCTCAATTTTGCGGCACCGGTCTGAAGCTGTACTCGGACCAACTGTGGGAGCTGGCTTTTGTGGGAGCGGGCTTGCTCGCGAATGCGGTGTGTCAGTTACAGATGTTTCTACTGATCCACCGCATTCGCGAGCAAGCCCGCTCCCACATTTTGACCGAGTTCCAAGCAGCTAGCGGGCTGGCAGCAGTTTCAAGGTGCCACGGGTATTGGCCGTGACTTCTTCATCGGTGAAGTGCGCCTGCTCATAACCACCCTCGATATAGGTCTCCGCCTGATCCCCATAATGCCGGTCAAACGGTACACCGCTTTGCCCCACCGGGTTGATGGTCAGGGCGTGGGCCACGTCGGCAAAGTCGATCAGGCGGCGGGTGGAGGGCCCGTAGGTCACCGGCCATGGCGCCGGGCCGATATTCGCCGATTGGTTGTTCGGCACCTCATGGCTGCCCGGTGCCGGGAACGGGCCGACGTTGAATACGAGGTCCAATGGCTTCTGCATGCCCAATGGATGGCCGTGGGTCAGGGTGTGGGCCTTGCCCCATTGCCACTGGCTCGGGTCATCGCCGAAGGTGCGCTTGAGGTGGGCGAGGCTGTTGTCCCAGGCGCGCTTGACGGTCTCGGCGCGCTGGCCGTTCCACCACGGTGAGTCCGGGGCTGCCGCCAGGCGTGGCAGCGCGGCGTCGATCACGCGGGTGCTGAGCAGGGTCTTGAACATGCCGTCGCCGAGCTTGGGGTGGAACGCCGCGTCGGCGAGGTTGAACAGGAACTGGTTGAACAGTGTGGCGCTGGTGGAATCCAGCGGGTAATCGCCTTTCCAGGCGGCCAGTTGTTCAACCAGCTGCAATTGCGCCGGGTCCTTGACCACCCCGCGCAGCACCGGCAACAGCGGCGCCAGCAGGCGTGGGCCAAAGGCCGTGGTAGTACCCAGTTGCAAGGCCTGGCTGTTGGTGACTTCCCACTTCACGCTGTTGTCGCTCAACTGCGCGTTCAACTGCTGGCCGCGGTCGGCCAGGTTGTAATAGCCGGGGATCTCCAGGCCGATGGGCGACACCGGCTGGGCATTCGCCGACACCACATAACCGCGCGCCGGGTTCTCTTCCTGCGGGTTGGCGCTGAACGGGTAGAAACCCAGCTTGTCGGCCTGGGCCGTACTGCCATCGAGGATAAACCCGGCGTTGGCCCCGGCCGGGCGGATCGGCAACTGCGCCGCCGCCCACCAGCCGATGTCGCCCTTGGCATTGGCCCACACGATGTTCAAGCCCGGCGCCGAGACCTTGGCCGCCGCCGCGCGGGCCTTGGCCAGGGTGTCGGCGCGGTTGAGCTGGTAGAAACCTTCGAGGATCGGGTTCTGCGTATCGAGGAACGCCCACCACATCGCAATCGGGGTCTTGCCGGCGTTGTCGCCGAGCACGTCATTGATGATCGGGCCGTGGGGCGATTGGCGCAGGGTGAGGCTGACCGGGGCCTGGCCCTTGACCGCGATCTGTTGCTCGGTACTGGTCATGTCGACCCAGGCGTCGTGATACCAGACCTGGTTGGGATTGTCCGGGTTGACCTTTTCGGCGATCAGGTCGAGGTCATCGTTCTGGAACATGGTCAGGCTCCAGCCGAAGTCCAGGTTGTGCCCCAGGAACGCCACCGGCACCAGCGCGTTGTGATAGCCATACAACTCAAAGCCCGGCGCCGACAACTGCGCCTCGTACCACACCGACGGCACCGAGAAGCGGATATGCGGGTCGCCCGCCAGCAACGGTTTGCCGCTCTTGGTGCGGTTGCCGCTGACGGCCCAGGCGTTGCTGCCTTCGAACTGCGGCAGGCCGTTGTCGGCCAGGGCCTGTTCGCTCAGGGATGCGAGGGCGCCGAGGGTCTGCCAATCGCTGGCGGCCAGGTTGAGCGCGCCCTTGGGTTGCCAGTCGAGGTCGAAGACTTTGAGGTAGTCGCTGCCCAGTTGGTCGCGTACGTAAGTCAGCAAGGGCTCTGTACGAAAGGCGGCGGCAAAGCTGTAGGCCATGTACCCGGCGACGCTGATGGTGTCTTCGGCGGTAAACGGCCGCTTGGGGATGCCCAGCACGTCGAACTCCACCGGGCTGGCGTGGCTGTCCTGATATTGATTGATCCCGTCCAGATAGGCTTGCAGGGCCTTCCAGTGCGCGGACTCATGGTCCAGCTGCGCGACGTAAGTGGCGGCGCGGTCGCGAATGCGCAGGCTGCGGAACAGCTTGTCGGTCTCCAGCACCTTGGGCCCGAGCACTTCGGCCAGCTCGCCACGGGCCAGGCGCCGCATGATCTCCATCTGGAACAGACGGTCCTGGGCATGCACGAAGCCCAGGGCGCGATACAGGTCGGTCTCGTTCTCGGCGCGGATATGCGGCACGCCACGGTCGTCATAACGCACCGTGACCGAACCCTGCAGGTTGGCCAGCGTCACCGTGCCCTGGCGGGTCGGCTGCTTGCTGTAGAGGTACACGCCGGCGCCAACGGCGACCAACACCAGCAGAACCGCGAGAACCTGCAAGACGCGCTTCATGAACTTTCCTTAGCCAGAATGGGTAACGGACTACTGCTCTTTAGGCCACGAACAATAGCAGCCCACCGCCAGGGTGTGCGTGGCATTCACCTCGCGGCCGTCTTCCAGCGCCTGCAGGATCGGCTCGATAAAACTGTTGCTGGAATTGCACGTCAGCCCTTCGCTGTAGGGCCCGAAATACGCGAGTTTGCCCGTGCGATCCCAGATCCCCACGGCAGGGCTGGCCGGCACCTGATCGGCGCCGGGCAGGGCGGTGAGGATTTTCATCTGGCGCAGGTTGTCGGGCAGTTGGCCGTGGCTGCCGGGTTTTTGCAGGGCATAGAACTCGACGCCCTGGGGTGCGTAGTGTTCGATCAACTCGCCCAGGTGTTGCTGGTTGCCGACGTTGCACGGGCAGGCCGGGTCCCAGAAGTGCACCAGGCGGATCGGGCCGGGGCCGGCGAGGTCGGCGGGCAGCTTCAACGGGTCACCGGAAAACACCGCCGTGTGTTCGCTGAAGGCGCGCAGGTAGCGGCCCTGGAACCAGTCATACGCCGCCCACAGCACGCCGGCGCAGAGGACCAGGAGCAGGCTGGCGAACAGGGCGGAACGGTAGGGCGGTCGCATTCAGATGTATCCTCGAAGGTCGCGTAGCTTGCCATGCTTGTCCTGACAGATGAATATCGCAGCTCGATATTCATCCGCGCCGTAGTCTGGAAGCCTTTATGCCCGTCACCTTTGACCCCGATCATCTGCGCGAAAGCTTGCAGCCCCTGATGGCGGCGCAAGCGCTGTCCGCCGAGGCGCGGGTCTACCAGCGTTTCTACGGGCTTGATCAGGCCGTGAGTCGCCTGGGGCGTTTCGAGGTGGCGGGGTTTCAGGTGGTTGCGCAAGTGTGGTGGCCGGCTGTTCCAGTGGCGACGATGTTCATGTACCACGGCTTTTACGACCACATGGGGCTGTATCGCCATGTGGTGAGGTGGGCGCTGGACCAGGGCTTTGTGGTGATCGCCTGCGATCTGCCGGGCCACGGGCTATCCAGCGGCGTGCGCGCCAGCATCGACGATTTTGCGGTGTACCAGCAGGTCGTGCAGGCGCTGTTTGCCGAGGCGAAAGCGCTGCAACTGCCGCAACCCTGGCACTTGTTCGGGCAGAGCACCGGCGGCGCCGTGGTGGTGGATCACCTGCTCAACCAGGGCGCGGACAGCCCGGCCCAGGGCAAGACGTTCCTGCTGTCGCCGCTGGTACGGCCACGGGCGTGGGGTTGGTCACAACTCAGCTATTACCTGCTGCGGCCGTTCGTCAAAGGCATCGCGCGGCGGTTCAGCGACAACACCCACGACCCGGCATTCAGGCCGTTCCTCGAAGCCGACCCATTGCAGCCCCGCCAATTGCCCACCGCCTGGGTCGGCGCCTTGGCGCGCTGGATCAAACACATCGAAGCCGCACCACGCAGCCCACGGCGGCCGGTGATCGTGCAAGGTGAGGAAGATATGACGGTGGACTGGCAGCACAACTTGCAGGTGCTGCGGGGTAAGTTCGATCAGCCCGAAGTGTTGATGCTGGCGCGGGGCAGGCATCATTTGGCGAATGAAATTTCGGAGATTCGCGAGGAGTACTTCAGTTTTCTCACGGACCAACTGAAGTAATGCAGTTCAAAATGTGGGAGCGGGCTTGCTCGCGAATACGGTGTGTCAGTCACAGATGTTTCGACTGATCCGCCGCATTCGCGAGCAAGCCCGCTCCCACATAAGCCCATTTCACATTGGTTATTGCGTCAGGCTGGAGGTGCTTTGGCCCACAGCAAGTCCGGCGCGGATCGCGGCTAATGCAGCCTGGTAATACGCCTTCCCCTCCGCCGACTCCGCAAACGTGGCGAATTCTTCCAGCTCCGGGTCAGACAAATCCCGATAGACGTACAGCAACGTATTGTTCAGATCATTGCCAATCTGCTGCATCAACCGCTCACGCTGGCCATTCAGCATGCCTTGCGCCTGACCGCCGCCGAGCAGGCCGGGAATCATCTGGCTCAGGCTGTCGGCCGCCACGCCGGCAATCGCCAGGCTGACTTCCGCACCGGCTTCACGGGCGGGCAACGCTTGCGCCAAATGACCAATGATCAGGCTACGCGTAGCGTCGGCTTCGATTTTCGGCAGGCCCTGGGCGTTTTTCGCCAACTGGTCGCGGCGCGTGGCCAGCAACTCGGCGGCGACGATCTTGCGGCCCAACGGCGATTGGAAAAAGGCCAGGGCCGGTGCCGGGTCCGCCAGGTTCTTGCGCAATTGAGCTTCGGCACGTTGGTCCATGGCCTGGGCGGCGAAACGTTTATTGCTGTTGTCCACCAGCGCCTGGTACACCGCCGGCGGCAAGCTATTGCGGTAGCGTTGTTGGGCGGCGCTGAGGGCGTCGTTGAAATGCGCACGTTGTTCGGCCCAGCCGGCGACCTTGTACAACTGGTCATGGCCGTCTGCCCAGGCGGGCAAAACGCAGAACATCAGCAAGGATAAAAACAAACGACGCATTAGGGACTCCTGTCAGTCGGCCACTATTGTCCGTGTCGGGCGTAGGATTTGTCGAGAAGTCCTATCGGTCACCTGACTAAAGTGTATTCAGACGCTCGGCGGCTCTGTCGGATTCACAGGCGTATGGATACTATGCGCGCCATGCAAATACCCTTCGATCACCCGCTGTTGCAACGTATTGTCGACGACCTCGCCGAGAAGGGCTGGTCGCGTCAGGACGGCTTCCTGCCCCAGGCTCTGACCCTGGAACTGGCGGCTGAGTGCCGTAAACGTGCAGCCGAAGGTGAATTGGCTCCAGCGGCGGTAGGACGCGGACCAACCCAGGAGATTCGCGAAGGCATTCGCGGTGACCATATCCAGTGGCTGGAAGAGGGCGACGCGGCTGTCTGCGGCACTTACATGGCCTTGATGGACAGCCTGCGCCTGGCGATGAACCGCAGCCTGTTCCTCGGCCTGGAAGACTTCGAAAGCCACTTCGCGATGTACCCACCGGGGGCGTTTTACCTCAAGCACCTGGACCGTTTCCGCGACGATGATCGGCGCATGGTCTCGGCGGTGATCTACTTGAACGACGCCTGGCTGCCCGAGCATGGCGGCCAGTTGCGCATGTACCTCAAGGACGCCGTCGAATACGACGTGGTGCCCACCGGTGGTTGCCTGGTGGTGTTCCTGTCCGGTGAGGTGCCCCACGAAGTCATGCCCGCCACGCGCGAACGCCTGTCCCTCACCGGCTGGTTCCGCCGGCGCGGCAACGAGCCATTTTAAGCATGGAAAAGATTCTGATCAGCCGCTGTCTGCTCGGGCACAAGGTGCGCTACGACGGTGGCGCCAGCGGGCCGTTCGATCAATTGGCGGCATGGCAGGCCGAAGGGCGGGTGGTTGCGATCTGCCCGGAAGTGTCTGGTGGCTTGCCGACGCCGCGTCCGCCCGCCGAAATTCCAGGCGGGCAGGGCGTGGAGGTGTGGGAAGGGCGTGCGCAGGTGTTGACGGCGGAGGGCGAGGATTTTAGCGCGGCCTTTCTTGACGGTGCACGGCAGGCGTTGGCGTTGGTGCGGCGTCACGGTATCCGCATTGCTGTGCTGAAGGCGAATAGCCCGTCTTGTGGGAATTTGCTGACGTATGACGGGACTTTCTCTGGTGTGAAGGTCACTGGCGAAGGCGTAACAGCGGCGTTGCTAAAGCGTCATGGGGTACAGGTCTTCAGCGAGCTGGAGTTGCCAGAAGCTGCAGTGGCCCTGGCCCATCTCTCAAGCCTTACGTAGATCAAAAATGTGGGAGCGGGCTTGCTCGCGAAAGCGGTGGTTCAGCCAACTCATCCGGTGACTGACACACCGCTTTCGCGAGCAAGCCCGCTCCCACAGTTGATTCACTGTGCCTGGACTGCCGATGTCTCACCTTCAAGCCACTTCTTAGCCAACGCCTTCAACCGCCCATCCTCCTTCACCCGCTGCAACGCCTTGTCCAAACTCGCCTTGAACGCCGGGTTGCCCTTCTGGAACGGTATCGCCAGCTCCGGCTTCTCGTTGTACGCCTCACTGAAATCGAACCGATCCTGCAATAGGGCAGTCATAGCGATATGGTTGATGGCCACGTCGTACTTGCCGGTTTCCACCCCTGGCAGCAGATCGGCGTCATCGGTGGTGATAAACGAAGGGCGTACGTCCATCTCCTTGGCCAGTTGCTCACCCAGTTCCACTTCAAACCCGGTGAGTTTGTCGCCTTCCTTGAAGTTGAACGGCGGGGTGTTGGCTTCAAGGGCGATACGCAGTTCGCCACGGTCAAATACGTCATCGACCAGTTCGGCGTGAGCCAAGGGGCTCATCAGGGGCAGCACAAGTAACAGGCCAGGCGAAAAGCGCATGGTCACTCCTAGAGAATTTTTATGTGCGAGGCGCCGTTCAGCATCGCTTTGCTATGGTGTTGAGTGCCTTGGACAGCAATTTGTCGCGAAGTTGTCATAACCCTACAGATTTCACCGAAAAACTGGAGAAGTGAATGAAGACCCTTTTGTCCCGTGCAACGATTGCCAGCCTGCTGCTGGGTGCCTCGATGATGGCCAGCGCCGCAGACCTGCCGCGTACCCCTGCGCCTGCAGGTGCTGAAGTGTTTATCGTCTCGCCTAAAGACGGCGCGACTGTCGACAAGACCTTCACCGTCAAATTCGGCGTCAAGGGGCTGGACCTGGAGCCCATCGACAAGCAAGTGCATGGCGCTGGTCACCATCACCTGCTGGTAGATCGCGATGTGCAGTCGCTCAAGGCCGATGAGCCCATTCCGGCCGATGCCACCTCGATCCACTTCGGCAAGGCCCAAACCGAAACCGAACTGACCCTCACCCCAGGCAAGCACACCCTGCAGCTGGTGGCAGGCGATAACGTACACCGCCAGTTCGAGCCTACTGTAGCCTCGAAAGTGATCACGGTTAACGTTAAGTAAGATTTGTTCAGATGCAAAAAAAGGGAGCCCCGAGGGGCTCCCTTTTTTGTGGTGCCGTTGAAACCTTAGAACAACACGCGGCTACGAATCGTGCCTTTGATGTGCTGCAGCTTCTCTTGCGCCAGGTCCGAGTACTCGGCGTCGACGTCGATTACCACGTAGCCGACCTTCTCGTTGGTCTGCAGGAACTGACCGGAGATGTTGATGCCGTTTTCCGCGAAGACCTTGTTGATCTCCATCATCACGCCAGGGATGTTCTGGTGGATGTGCAGCAGACGGTGCTTGCCAGGGTGAGCCGGCAGGGCCACTTCCGGGAAGTTCACCGACGATACCGAGGTACCGTTGTCGCTGTACTTGACCAGCTTCTCCGACACTTCCAGGCCGATGTTGGCTTGGGCTTCGGCAGTGGAACCGCCGATGTGCGGGGTCAGGATCACGTTGTCCAGGCCACGCAGCGGGCTTTCGAAGATGTCGTCGTTGGAGCGTGGCTCCACCGGGAACACGTCGATGGCCGCGCCGATCAGGTGCTTGTCCTTGATCGCGTCGGCCAGGGCGTCCAGCTCGACCACGGTGCCACGGGCAGCGTTGATCAGGATGCCGCCTTTCTTGATGGCGCGGATTTCCTTCTCGCCGATCATCCACTGGGTCTCAGCGGTTTCCGGGACGTGCAGGGTGACGATGTCGGACATGCCCAAAAGCTCAGTCAGGCTGGCCACTTGCGTGGCGTTGCCCAATGGCAGCTTGGTCAGGGTGTCGTAGAAGAACACCTGCATGCCCAGGCCTTCAGCCAGGACCGACAGTTGAGTGCCGATCGAGCCGTAACCGACGATACCCAGCTTCTTGCCGCGGATTTCGAAGGAGTTGGCTGCGCTTTTGATCCAGCCGCCACGGTGGCAGGAAGCGTTCTTCTCAGGAATGCCGCGCAACAGCAGGATCGCCTCGGCCAGCACCAGCTCCGCAACGGAACGGGTGTTGGAGTACGGTGCGTTGAACACCGCGATGCCGCGCTCGCGCGCTGCGTTGAGGTCGACCTGGTTGGTGCCGATGCAGAAACAGCCGACTGCCACGAGTTTCTTGGCGTGATCGAAGATTTCTTCGGTCAGCTGAGTGCGGGAGCGAATGCCGATGAAGTGCGCGTCGGCGATCTTTTCCTTGAGTTGGGCTTCCGGCAGAGAACTGGTGATGTACTCAATGCTGGTGTACCCGGCGGCTTTCAGAACGTCGACAGCCGATGGGTGGACGCCTTCCAGAAGAAGGAACTTGATCTTGCTCTTATCGAGAGAAGTCTTGCTCATCTGCGTAAACCTGTATCCCGGAGAAAAATGGCAGGGAATCGAGCAGCACAAGCTGACCCGGACGGCAGGAAAGCCGTCACCGCAGAAACGCCCTTGGGCTCTGTCCTGCGGGGGCGGTATGCTAGCATACGCGCCCCGCTAAACACCTATTCCTGCGACGTGAAGCGTTCTCAGGATGACCATGAATTGTTCGAGAGTTCTGTCGATGACCCATCCTGCCCTGATTGATGAGCTGAAGACCCTGGTTGAGCCTGGCAAAGTGCTGACCGATGCAGACTCCCTGGAGGCTTACGGCAAGGATTGGACCAAGCACTTCGCACCTGCGCCGACCGCCATTGTCTTCCCCAAGACCATCGAGCAGGTCCAGGCCATTGTGCGTTGGGCCAACGAGCACAAGGTGGCACTGGTGCCATCCGGTGGCCGTACCGGCCTGTCCGCCGCCGCCGTGGCCGCTAATGGCGAAGTGGTCGTGTCGTTCGACTATATGAACCAGATACTCGATGTGAACCTCACCGACCGCACCGCCGTGTGCCAGCCGGGCGTGGTCACCAAGCAATTGCAGAACGTCGCCGAAGAAAACGGCCTGTACTACCCGGTGGACTTCGCGTCGTCCGGTTCCAGCCAGATTGGCGGCAATATCGGCACCAATGCCGGCGGGATCAAGGTGATTCGCTACGGCATGACCCGCAACTGGGTGGCCGGCATGAAAGTCGTCACCGGCAAGGGCGACGTGCTGGAACTGAACCGCGACCTGATCAAGAACGCCACCGGCTACGACATGCGCCAGCTGTTTATCGGCGCGGAAGGCACCCTGGGCTTTGTGGTGGAAGCCACCATGCGCCTGGACCGTGCGCCGAAAAACCTCACCGCCATGGTCCTCGGCACCACCGACTTCGACTCGATCATGCCGGTGCTGCACGCGTTCCAGAGCAAGCTCGACCTGACTGCCTTTGAGTTCTTCTCCGACAAGGCCCTGGCCAAAGTCCTTGGCCGTGGCGATGTGCCGGCGCCGTTCGAAACCGAGTGCCCGTTCTACGCCCTGCTGGAATTCGAAGCCACCACCGAAGAAGTCGCCAACCACGCCCTGGAAACCTTCGAGCATTGCGTGGAGCAGGGCTGGGTGCTGGATGGCGTGATGAGCCAGAGCGAAACCCAGCTGCACAACCTGTGGAAACTGCGCGAGTACATCTCCGAGACCATTTCCCACTGGACCCCGTACAAGAACGACATCTCGGTCACTGTGTCGAAAGTGCCGGCGTTCTTGAAGGAAATCGACGCGATCGTCGGCGAACACTATCCGGACTTCGAAATCGTCTGGTTCGGCCACATCGGCGACGGCAACCTGCACTTGAACATCCTCAAGCCAGAAAACCTGAGCAAGGACGAGTTCTTCGCCAAGTGCGCCACCGTGAACAAGTGGGTGTTTGAAACCGTCGAGAAGTACAACGGTTCGATCTCTGCCGAACACGGCGTGGGCATGACCAAGCGCGATTACCTGACGTACAGCCGTTCGCCGGTTGAAATCGAGTACATGAAAGCCGTCAAAGCCGTGTTCGACCCGAACGGGATCATGAACCCTGGCAAGATCTTCGCTGTTTAATCGCCCCTGAAGGAGTCGTTCCATGAGCTACCAGCACAAGTATGTCGACGGCACCAACATCCACTTCCCGGTGGGCAAAGTGGTGTGCATCGGGCGTAACTACGCCGAACATGCCAAGGAACTGGACAACCCGGTGCCTACCGAACCGTTGCTGTTCATCAAGCCAGGCAGCTGCGTGGTGGCTTTGGAAGGCGGTTTTGCCATCCCTACCGAGCGCGGTTCGGTGCACTACGAAGCGGAAATCGCGGTACTGATCGGCAAGCCGTTGTCGACCAAGCCGAGCCGTGAAGAAGTGCTGGATGCCATCTCCGGCTTCGCCCCGGCGCTGGACCTGACCCTGCGTGACAAGCAAGCCGAGCTGAAAGCCAAGGGCCTGCCGTGGGAAGTCGCCAAGTCCTTTGATGGCGCGGCGGTGATCGCACCGTTCGTGGTCAGCAGCACCTTCCCGGACGTCACCGACATCGGCATTCGCCTGACCATCAATGGCGAAGTGCGCCAGGACGGCAACAGCGCGATCATGCTCAACCCGATCGTGCCGATGATCCAGTACATGGCCGGCTGCTTCTCGCTGCAAGCGGGCGACGTGATCCTCACCGGCACCCCGGTCGGCGTGGGCCCGCTGAATGTGGGCGATGAGCTGGTGCTGGAGTTGTCGGGTGTGAATCGCTTCGAAAGCGTGGTTCGCTGACCCAAGACCGGTGAGGTCAAAATGTGGGAGCGGGCTTGTGTGGGAGCGGGCTCGCTCCCACATGGATTCTCTGTGTATCGGTAATCTCCAGTTCTTTGCATTTTTTTCACACCCCATCCGGATAATCCTCAGCCTCTTGCGCGCGGGCTTCCTGATCCTGTGCTATCACCTAACGCTGACTTTCCGGAATAAGCGCCCCATGGCCGTCACCCTGCCCAGCAGTACCTCCAAGCCGCGTTCCCGCTTTGCCCTGCGCTGGTATTCCTGGCTGCTATTGGTGGGTGTGATTTCCTACGGCGTGGCCTGGGCCATGCACTGGGACGATCGCGGTGTGCTGTGGGTGCTGGAACGCTTTGAAACCCCCGCCGAACGCCAACAGAGTGTGTGGCTGCCGGACTATCACGCGGTGATCGATGGCAAGCTGTTGCCGGGGATGGAGAAGGATGAAGCGTCGGACGTCTCTTACAATCCGCAGACCAAAACCCTGTTTTCTGTCATGGGCAAAAACCCGTTTCTCGTCGAGTTGAGCCTGCAAGGCGACGTGCTGCGCAAAATGCCGCTGAACGGCTGGAGCAACCCGGAAGGCTTGACGGTGCTGGAAAACGGTTTGATGGCCGTGGTCGATGAGCGCGAACACAGCCTGACCATCGTCAAGCTCGATGCCAGTACCACCCAGTTGAACAAGGCCGATTTCCCGAGCTATGACCTGGGCCCGTCGAAAAACCAGAACAAAGCCTTTGAAGGCATCACCTGGGACAAGCGCAACCAGCAGATCGTGCTGGGCGAAGAGCGTCCACCGGCGCTGTTCACCTGGAAAAGCGACGGCAGCCAGACCCTGGTGGGCGACAAACAAAAGCTGACCAGCACCGAATTGGACATGCGCAACCTGTCGGCCCTGGCGGTGGACCCACGCACCGGGCACTTGCTGGTGCTGTCGGCCGATTCCCATCTGCTGCTGGAACTGGATGAAAAGGGCGAGCAAGTCAGCTTCATGACCCTGCTGGGTGGTTTCAACGGGCTCAAGGACACCATTCCACGGGCGGAAGGCGTGACCATGGACGAGGAGGGCAACCTGTACATGGTCAGTGAGCCAAACCTGTTCTATCGCTTCGAAAAGCAGAAATAGCACACTGGTTACGTCGGATAGTTCTCTAAGAACGGCGTTCGCCAGACAATAGGGCGTGTTTAAGTTTAAATTCAGACGGGCGTGATATTCATACGCCACTTTTGACTTTGAGCACGCCCGATGCGCCGACTTGTCCGCCCCAAACCCGTTCTTTTCATGCTTGTGCTGATCGCCTTGGTCAGCGCCGGGGTGGTTGCGCAACACTTTCGCCTGTTCGAGCGCGCCTGGTTCAACCTCCAGGCGTTGCGCCAGCCTGTCGGTGAGGCCTCCATTGGCCTGGCCGACTACCGCGTAGTCCTTGAAGCCCAGGTCATCGAAGGCCTTGATAGCGACGTGTCGGCCTTGACCTTCGACCCGGTGCGCAAAAGCCTGTTTACCGTCACCAATAAAAACCCCGAGCTGATCGAGCTGTCACTGGACGGCAAGATCCTGCGGCGCATTGCCCTGGTGGGCTTTGGCGATGCCGAGGCGGTCGAGTTCATCAGCGAAGGCATCTATGTGATCAGCGATGAGCGCGAGCAGCGGCTGATCAAGGTGCGCGTGGACGACGATACCCAATTCCTCGATGCTGCGGATGCGGAACAGATGACCTTGGGCTTGCATGTCGGCAGCAACAAGGGCTTTGAAGGCCTGGCCTATGACTCGGTGGGCAAGCGCCTGTTCGTGGCCAAGGAGCGCGACCCGATGCTGATCTATGAGATCCATGGGTTCCCCCATTTCAAACCGGAAAAAACCTACTCGGTGCACGTGGTCAACAACCCCAAGCGGGATGCCGGGTTGTTTGTGCGTGACCTGTCGAGCTTGCAATACGATGAGCGCAGCGGCCATCTGCTGGCGCTGTCGGATGAGTCGTTCCTGGTGTTGGAACTGGATATCGATGGTCGCCCGTTGAGCAGTTTGTCGCTGCTCAACGGGCGCCATGGCCTGAAAAAACGCGTGCCTCAGGCCGAAGGGATCGCCATGGACGATGACGGTACGTTGTACCTGACCAGTGAGCCGAACCTGTTCTACGTGTTCAAGAAGCCCTGATCAGAACATCCATTGCACACCCAGCGAGTAGCCGGTCTGGCTGCCTTCGCTGTGGCCCAGGCGGCCGTTGACCTCGGCAAATACCCCCAGCTGCGGGGTGATCGCCAATTGGCTGCCGACTTGCGCGCGACCAAAGCTCTTATCGGCTGAGCCCAGCTTGGCGGTGCGCGCCTGGCCGTCGGCGCGGGCGGTCAGTTGCAGGTCGTCCAGGCGGCCGTCGCCCAGTTCCTTGACCCAGGCGATGTCGCCGTAAGGCATCAGGTTGAGGCCGTAGGGCAGGGCGACAGCGCCACGCACGCGCCAGCCGAGGCTGGCTTCCAGGGAATCGAAAGACTGTTCTTCGTACGTCAGGGCCGTGCGCAGGTCCTGCTTTTCGCGGAATTTATCGATACGCGAGTGGCTGTAGTCCAGGCCCGCAAAAGGCCCGCTCTTGATGGCGCCGAAGTCAAAGTCGTAGCCGCCCAGCACGCGCGCACCCAGGGTCAGGGCGTCGGTGTTGCTGGTCAGTTGCTGGTTGAGCAGGACCGGTCCGCCATTCGCCTGGATCAGCAGGTTGCGCTTGGACTCGAAGCGGCTGTGGCCGATGCTCAGGTCGCCGGCCAGCCAGCTTGGCCCGCCATCGTTGAGCAGGGCATAGGCCGCCGCTTGCCAGGTGTCGCTGTCCAGCTTGCCACGGTGTTCCAGCTTGTCGCTGCCGTTGAGGTAGCTGAGGCTGGCGCCGATGTTCAGGCTCGGGGTGAGCTGATAGTCGCCCAGCGCATGCAAGCCCACGCGTCGCGCTTCGGGGTTGGGGGCCGTGTCGAAGCCGCTGTCCGGGTTGTATTCGCCATCCACGCCGATCTCGCCATCAAAGCTGCCAACCTCGCGGCTGGCCGACTGCAAGGTCAGCCAGCGCCGGTCATGCAGGCGCACCATGGCTTGGTGCTGGCGTTGCAGGTTGTCCTGCATATTGCGCGCAACAGCGCCGCCTGAGGCGGTGGAGGCCATCAGGTCGGCGTTGGTCAATTCCAGCACCAGGCGGCTGAGCAGGCGCGAATAGTCGCGCAGGCGCTGGTCGATGCGCGCCTGGCCGAAAGCGTCGGTGAGCACGGCCTTGTTGTCTTCGGCGGGATCGTGCCAGGTCGAGCCCCCGGGGATCTTCGGGTTGTCGGTCTGGGTGTAGCCGTCGAGGTCGCCGAGTTCCCAGTTGGTGGCTTCTATATACAGGATCGGGATGTTCAGCGGCTCGAAGGGCTCGCCATCGCTGCAGCAGCCGGTGCCTATCGGGTATTGCGGGTCCAGGCCGGGGTTGGTGAACAGCGGGATGTTCAACTCCTTGGCGATCTGGAAGGTGTGCTCGCGCAACGACGCCAAGGCCGGGTTGGCGGTGCTGTTCTGGCCAGCATGGGCGTACATCATGTCGCCGGTGATCAGGCTGTCGAGATTGATCATCGCCAGCATGTTCGCGCGCTGGCTGGCGCTCAGCGAGTCGACGAAGGCCCGGGAACCACGCAGGCCTTCCTCTTCGGCGCCAAAGCCGACGATCTGCAAGCCGTTTTCCAGTTGCAGGCCGCCGAGGTTCTTCGCCACCTCGGTCAGCACGCTGGCGCCGGAGCCGTTGTCGTCCAGGCCTTGCAGGGTTGGGCGGCCGAAGAAGGTGTCGAAGTGTGCGCCAATCACCACGTACTGCGGTTTGGTGCCGGCGGCGTAGGCCACCACGTTTTGCGACGCGCGACTGCCGTTGTTCCAGGTGAAGTCCTGGCGGCTGATGCTGTAGGCCGTGCCCATCTGGTTCTGCATCCAATCGGCGGCACCGGCGAAGTTGGCTGTGCCGCGATAACGGCCGGGGTAGTCGTTGATCAGTTTTTCCAGGGTGGTGTTGGCGTGTTCGCCGTAGTCGTAGGCCAGGAGGTGGGTCGGCAGTAGGGCGCAGGCCGCGCTGATAGCAAGGGCTAGGGGCTTTATCACAAGGTCTTCCTTGAGGTGATGGGGATTTTCAAGCCGAGACCCTTTGCACAATGTGCGCCTCATTCCCTGGGCGATTGTGATTTGGCGCATTGTTAAACGGGGGAGTCGCCTGGCTGTAATTTGTAACGGATTTGATACCAGCGGCGGTGTTGAGTGTCGTGACTTGGCGCACGATTTTGGCGAGGGGTGCTGCGAAAAGTAGCGTTTTTGTTACACAGAACTTTTGGACAATGGAAATAAATGTGGGAGCTGGTCAGCTCCCACATTCACAGCAAGGGGTTAAGCCTTATGCCTTGAGGGTTTTCACACCTTCAGCGGTGCCCAGCAGTAGTACATCCGCCGGACGCGCAGCGAACAAACCGTTGGTGACCACGCCGACGATGGCATTGATCTGGGTTTCCAGCTCCACCGGGTTGGTGATCTGCATGTTGAACACGTCGAGAATGATGTTGCCGTTATCGGTCAACACGCCCTCGCGGTATACCGGGTCGCCGCCCAGTTTCACCAGCTCGCGGGCCACGTGGCTGCGGGCCATCGGGATCACTTCCACCGGCAGCGGGAACGCGCCGAGTACCGGCACCAGCTTGCTGGCGTCGGCGATGCAGATAAAGGTCTTGGCCACGGCCGCGACGATCTTCTCGCGGGTCAGGGCCGCGCCGCCGCCTTTGATGAGGTTCAGGTGCGCGTCGCTTTCATCGGCGCCGTCGACGTAGAACTCCAGGTCGCTCACGGTGTTGAGCTCATACACCGGAATGCCATGGCCTTTGAGGCGCGCGGCGGTGGCTTCGGAGCTGGCCACGGCGCCGTCGAATGCGCCCTTGTGCTGGGCCAGTGCATCGATGAAGCAGTTGGCGGTGGAGCCGGTGCCGACGCCGACGATGCTTTTGTCGTCGAGTTTGGGAAGGATTAAATCGACGGCGGCCTGGGCCACTGCCTGTTTGAGTTGATCCTGGGTCATGCGGGCTCCGGAACGGGCGGGGAGTTATCGAGGGGCGCGAGTATAACCCAACAAAACCTCGGGATTCGTGTGGTCGCCCGGCCAAAAGCCGGGTTAGACTCCTTGGCCCTGCCAAACCGTGAAAGTAGAAGCCCGCCGATGCTTGAACAGTACGTCAAAAAGATCCTCACCTCGCGCGTTTACGACGTTGCCGTAGAAACCCCCTTGCAGACCGCGCGCCAGCTCTCCGAGCGGCTGGGCAATACGGTCTGGCTCAAGCGCGAAGACTTGCAGCCGGTGTTCTCGTTCAAGATTCGCGGCGCCTATAACAAGCTGACCCAGCTCACTGCTGAAGAGCGTGCGCGCGGCGTGGTCACGGCCTCGGCGGGCAACCACGCCCAGGGCCTGGCCCTGGCGGCCAAGGTGCTGGGGGTGAAAGCCACCATCGTGATGCCCAAGACCACCCCGGAGATCAAGGTCGAAGGCGTGCGTTCCCGTGGCGGCAAAGTGGTGCTGCATGGCGATTCCTTCCCGGAAGCCCTGGCCTACTCGCTGAAACTGGTCGACGAAAAAGGCTACGTCTACATTCATCCCTACGATGATCCGCACACCATTGCCGGGCAGGGCACCGTGGCGATGGAAATCCTGCGCCAGCATCCGGGGCCTTTGGACGCGATTTTTGTCCCGGTGGGCGGCGGCGGGCTGATCGCCGGGATTGCGGCGTACGTGAAATACCTGCGCCCGGAGATCAAGATCATCGGCGTCGAGCCGGACGACTCCAACTGCCTGCAAGCCGCCATGGCGGCGGGTGAGCGCGTGGTGCTGCCGACGGTGGGGATCTTTGCCGACGGCGTGGCGGTGGCGCAGATCGGCCAGCACACGTTTGATATCTGCAAAGACTATGTCGACGAAGTGATCACCGTGAGCACCGATGAAATCTGTGCGGCGATCAAGGACATCTACGACGACACCCGTTCCATCACCGAGCCTGCGGGCGCGCTGGGCGTGGCGGGCATCAAGAAATACGTGGAAACCCGTGGCGTCACCGGGCAGACCCTGGTGGCCATCGACTCCGGCGCCAACGTCAACTTCGACCGCCTGCGCCATGTGGCCGAGCGCGCCGAGCTGGGTGAAGGCCGCGAAGCGATCATCGCCGTGACCATTCCCGAGAAGCCGGGCAGCTTCAAGGCGTTCTGCGAGGCCGTGGGCAAGCGCCAGATCACCGAATTCAACTACCGCTTCCACTCCGGCAGCGAGGCGCACATCTTTGTTGGCGTGCAGACCCACCCCGACACCGACCCCCGCAGCGCGCTGATCGCCAGCCTGACCGGCCAGGGTTTTCCGGTGCTGGACCTGACCGAGAACGAACTGGCCAAGCTGCACATCCGCCATATGGTTGGCGGCCATGCGGCGCACGTCAGCAATGAAGTGGTGTTTCGCTTTGAGTTCCCGGAGCGTCCGGGAGCCTTGTTCAACTTTCTTAACAAATTAGGCGGGCGCTGGAACATCTCGATGTTCCACTATCGCAACCACGGCGCAGCTGACGGCCGTGTGGTCGCTGGCCTACAAGTGCCGGCGAACGAGCGTCACTTGGTACCGGCAGCCCTCGAAGCCATCGGCTACCCGTACTGGGATGAAAGCGATAACCCGGCCTACAAACTGTTCCTCGGTTGAGCGACTACGCTGATTGGGGCGGCCTTTAAGGAATACGAGAGATGGAAACCCTGATCACCCTGAAAGTTATCCACATTGCGGCGACGGTGTTGCTGCTGCTCAGCGGCCTGGGCCTGGCGCTGCTGGCCTGGCGCAAACGCAGCGCCGGCCCGGCGGTCACCGTGCAGCGCCCGTGGGTGTTTGTGTGGTTGTTGATGGGGATTTGCGTGGTCAGCATGCCGTTTACCGGCTGGTGGCTGGTGCATTTGGTTGGCTGGCCGCTGGGGCAGACGTGGATCCTGGGTTCCAGCATTCTCTACACTGTGGCGGCGCTGGCGTGGTTCTGGCTGGTGGCGCGGCTTAACCGCCTGCGTAAAGGCGAGGGCGGTAGCCTGAATTTCACCCTGGTGCTGGCGGTGGTCAGCCTGGTGGGGTTTGTGGCGATTGCGGGGCTCATGGGCGCCAAGCCGGTTTAGGGCTCAAGACCGAGTCGTCTGCATTCGCGAGCAAGCCCGCTCCCACACTCGACCGAGTTCCAACATGAGAAGGCGGTCAAAATGTGGGAGCGGGCTTGCTCGCGAAGGGGCCATCAGCTGCGCAATGTAACCACCGGCCACCCACGCTTCTCAGCCTCAGCCCGCAAATTCGGGTCCGGATCCACCGCCACCGCATGCGTCACCTGCTCCAACAGCGGCAGGTCATTCATCGAATCGCTATAGAAATAGCTGTCTTCCAGGCTGAACCCAGTCTCTTCCAACCAACGATTCAAACGCGTCACCTTGCCCTCACGGAAGCACGGCACATCCGTGCTGCGCCCGGTATAGCGGCCGTTTTCCATCTCGCATTCGGTAGCAATCAGGTTTTCCACGCCCAGGCGTGCGGCAATCGGCGCGGTGACGAAACGGTTGGTGGCGGTGATGATCACCAGCGTGTCACCGGCAGCGCGGTGCTTGGCCAGCAATTCCACGGCCTTTGGCAGCATCAGCGGTTCGATGCAGTCGCGCATGAAGTCACGATGCCACTCGTCGAGTTGGGCCATCTCGGTGCGGCCGAGGATTTCCAGACTGAAGTTCAGATAAGCGGCGTTGTCCAGCTTGCCGGCCAGGTAATCCTGGTAGAACTCGTCGTTGCGGGCCTTGTAGGCGATGGGGTCGAGAATCCCGCGTTCACAGAGGTAATCGCCCCACGCGTGATCGCTGTCACCGCCGAGAAGGGTGTTGTCCAAGTCGAATAAAGCCAGGCGCATTGCAGTTACTCGCTGAAAAGTCTGTAAAAAGGCGTCCAGAATACGGTCTTTTCACAAGAGTGCACATAAGGTAAGAAGCCTCGTTGCCGCTGCAACAACCTTTGTGGAACAATGCGGCGACATGCGTTTGCGAGGTTGTTGCCGTGATCGACCCCGATGGTTTCCGTCCTAATGTCGGGATTATTCTTACGAATGATGCCGGACAGGTGCTATGGGCTCGCCGAATCAACCAAGATGCCTGGCAGTTTCCTCAAGGTGGGATCAACCCCGACGAAACCCCTGAAGACGCCTTGTACCGTGAGTTGAACGAAGAAGTCGGCCTTGAGCGCGAAGATGTACAGATTCTGGCCTGTACCCGTGGCTGGTTGCGTTATCGTTTACCGCAACGCCTGGTGCGTACCCACAGCCAACCGCTGTGTATCGGCCAGAAGCAGAAATGGTTTCTCCTGCGCCTGATCTCCAACGAGCAGCGGGTGCGGATGGATTTGACCGGTAAACCGGAGTTCGATGGCTGGCGCTGGGTCAGCTATTGGTACCCGTTGGGCCAGGTGGTGACATTCAAGCGCGAGGTTTACCGTCGCGCTCTCAAAGAGCTTGCCCCGCGCCTTTTAGCGCGCGACTGACGACGGAGTTCGACCCCGAGCCATGCTCAATACGCTGCGCAAGATCGTCCAGGAAGTTAACTCCGCCAAGGATCTCAAGGCGGCGTTGGGGATTATTGTGTTGCGCGTCAAGGAAGCCATGGGCAGCCAGGTCTGCTCGGTTTACCTGCTGGACCCCGAGACCAACCGTTTTGTGCTGATGGCCACCGAGGGCTTGAACAAGCGCTCCATCGGCAAGGTCAGCATGGCGCCCAATGAAGGTCTGGTGGGCTTGGTGGGGACGCGTGAAGAACCCCTGAACCTTGAAAACGCGGCCGATCACCCGCGTTACCGCTACTTTGCCGAAACCGGTGAAGAGCGTTACGCCTCGTTCCTCGGTGCGCCGATCATTCACCACCGCCGCGTTGTCGGCGTGTTGGTCATCCAGCAGAAAGAACGCCGCCAGTTCGACGAAGGTGAAGAAGCCTTCCTCGTGACCATGAGCGCGCAGCTCGCCGGCGTAATCGCCCACGCCGAGGCCACCGGCTCGATTCGCGGCCTGGGGCGCGAGGGCAAGGGCATCCAGGAAGCCAAGTTCGTCGGCGTACCCGGTTCGCCGGGCGCTGCGGTCGGTACGGCGGTGGTCATGTTGCCGCCAGCAGACCTGGATGTGGTGCCGGACAAGACCGTCAAAGACATCGACGCCGAAATCAAACTGTTCAAGACCGCCCTGGAAGGCGTGCGCGCCGACATGCGCAACCTGTCGAACAAGCTGGCCACCCAGCTGCGCCCCGAAGAGCGCGCGCTGTTCGACGTGTACCAGATGATGCTCGACGACGCGTCCCTGGGTAACGAAGTCAAGACCGTGATCAAGACCGGCCAGTGGGCCCAGGGCGCGCTGCGCCAAGTGGTCAGCGATCACGTCACCCGCTTCGAAATGATGGACGACGACTACCTGCGCGAGCGCGCCTCGGATGTGCGCGACCTGGGTCGCCGTCTGCTGGCCTACTTGCAGGAAGACCGCTCTACCAACATGGTCTTCCCCGACAACACCATCCTGGTCAGTGAAGAACTGACGGCCACCCAGCTGGGCGAAGTGCCGGAAGGCAAGCTGGTGGGCCTGGTCTCCGTATTGGGTTCGGGCAACTCCCACGTTGCGATCCTGGCTCGGGCCATGGGTATCCCGACGGTGATGGGCCTGGTGGACCTGCCGTACGCCAAGGTCGACGGCATCGACATGATCGTCGATGGCCATCGCGGCGAAGTGTTTACCAACCCCAGCGACGTGCTGCGCAAGCAATACGCCGAAGTGGTGGAAGAAGAGAAACAACTGGCGCTGGGCCTCGATTCCTTGCGCGAACTGCCATGCGTGACCACCGACGGCCATCGCGTACCGCTGCTGGTCAACACCGGCCTGCTGGCCGATGTGGCCCGCGCGCAACAGCGTGGCGCTGAAGGGGTGGGGCTGTACCGCACCGAAGTGCCGTTCATGATCAACCAGCGTTTCCCGAGCGAGAAGGAGCAGCTGGCGATTTATCGCGAGCAACTGCAGGCCTTCCACCCGTTACCGGTGACCATGCGCAGCCTGGATATCGGCGGCGACAAGTCACTGTCGTATTTCCCGATCAAGGAAGACAACCCCTTCCTCGGCTGGCGCGGTATCCGCGTGACCCTCGACCACCCTGAAATTTTCCTCGTCCAAACCCGCGCCATGCTCAAGGCCAGCGAAGGCCTGAACAACCTGCGCATCCTGCTGCCGATGATCTCCGGCACCCATGAGCTGGAGGAGGCGCTGCACCTCATTCACCGCGCCTGGGGCGAAGTACGCGACGAAGGCGCCGACGTACCGATGCCGCCGATTGGCGTGATGATCGAAATTCCGGCAGCGGTGTACCAGGCCAAGGAATTGGCGCGCCAGGTGGACTTCCTCTCGGTGGGCTCCAACGACCTGACCCAATACCTGCTGGCCGTGGACCGTAACAACCCACGGGTGGCCGATCTCTATGACTACCTGCACCCGGCGGTGCTGCAAGCCTTGCAACACGTGGTGCGCGACGCCCATGCCGAAGGCAAGCCGGTAAGCATCTGCGGTGAGATGGCCGGCGATCCGGCGGCAGCGGTGCTGTTGATGGCGATGGGCTTTGACAGCCTGTCGATGAACGCCACCAACTTGCCAAAGGTGAAGTGGATGCTGCGCCAGGTTGACCTGGGCATGGCCAAGGACCTGCTGGCGGAGTTGATGACCATTGATAACCCGCAAGTTATCCACAGCTCGTTGCAATTGGCGCTGAAGAACCTGGGGCTGACGCGGATGATCAACCCGGCCTCGGCCAAAACCCTCTAGACCGAGGCGCGGCCATCGCAGGCAAGCCAGCTCCCACATTTGGAATGCATTCCCCTGTGGGAGCTGGCTTGTCGGGTCGCCGCATCGCTGCGATAGCGCCAGCCCAAACACCGCTAAATCTCCAGTTCTACCTCACCCAGCCGCCCCCCATGAGGCCCAAAACTGCGTTCCACCATCCTTCGCGTCCCATCCGCATTCACAATCAACGCCGTACTCGCCCGCGTCCCATAACTGGGGCTGGCAATAAACACGCTGGATAACAGACTCTCCGTCGCCAACCCCACCCCGGTATCCGGCAAATCGGCAAACGGCGCTGTCAGCGGATCACTCAAAATCTCCAGCAACGCCTCCGGCTGCGGGTCATCCAGCACCGCACTCAACGCCGCCTTGGCCTTGAGCAACTTGGGCCACGGCGTATCCAGCCCGGCGTTGGATAACCCATACACGCCGGCCTGCAAGCGCGTCGGCTCGGTGTGATTGGCGTTGTAATGCCACAACTCATCCGGCGTACCTACCAACAGGTTAAACCCGGCATATTCAATCGAACGGCCGTTAACGTCGGCTAAATAGTCGTCAATCGGCAGGGTTCCATTGAGAAAACGCGCCACCAGTTCCCCGCGGGACTTGCGGGCTGGCGGCTGGTGCGGGTCGCGGATGTTGGTCAGGGCGGCAAAGCGCCCATCGGCATTCACCCCCAGCCAGGTACCGCCGGCTTCCTGATCACGCCCGGCGTAGACCTCGGGCGCATCCGGCCACTGGGCCAGCGGCAGGCTGGGGCGGGCGTAGAACTCATCACGGTTGGCCGCGACGATCAGCGGTTGGGCATGCCCTGGCCGCCAGGCGAAAACAATCAGGCACATCAGGCGATCCCTTTTGTGTTTTTTGCCACTCTACGCACTCAAGCGCAGGCGTTCCATCGTCACCAGTTGGGTCGCATGCCTTCCATCCGTTAACATGCCGGACTTGTTTGGGGGGCTCCCATGGAATTTTTGCTGTATTTGGCGCTGGGCGCCTGTGCAGGCGTACTCGCCGGGCTGTTTGGCGTGGGCGGCGGCATCATCATCGTGCCGGTGCTGGTGTTCAGCTTCACCTTGCAGGGCTTCGACCCGCAGGTGCTGACCCACCTGGCCGTGGGCACGTCCCTGGCGACCATCATCTTTACCTCGATCAACGCCGTGCGTGAGCACCACCGGCGTGGCGCGGTGCGTTGGCCGATCTTTGTGTGGATGACCGTGGGCATCCTGATCGGTGCCGGTTTCGGCGCGCTGACCGCCGAGGCGATCTCCGGCCCGCACTTGCAGAAGGTTATCGGTGTGTTTGCCCTGGTGATCGCCCTGCAACTGGCCCTGGAGGTCAAGCCCAAGGCCAGCCGCACGGTGCCCGGTAAGCTCGGCTTGACCCTGGCCGGCACGGTGATCGGCTGGGCTTCGGCGATTTTCGGGATTGGCGGCGGTTCGCTGACCGTGCCGTTTTTGACCTGGCGCAGCGTGCCGATGCAACAGGCGGTGGCGACGTCCTCGGCGTGCGGCCTGCCGATCGCCTTGGCAAGTGCATTAAGTTTCATGATTCTGGGCTGGCATGACCCGCTGCTGCCCGCTCATAGTCTAGGGTTCGTGTATTTGCCGGCGCTGCTGGGCATTGCCCTGACCAGCATGGTGTTTGCCCGCTTCGGCGCGCGCCTGGCGCATAAGTTGTCGCCGCGTTTGCTCAAGCGGCTGTTCGCCGCTTTGCTGTTTTGCGTCGGTTTGAATTTTTTGCTGTAACGCAGGCTTAATCGCAGCCCGGCATGGTCCGGGCGCTATAACGAATGATTAACGAGGAGTCGCAATGCTGCCTTACCCGCAGATCGACCCGGTGGCCCTGGCCATCGGTCCGCTGAAAATCCACTGGTACGGGTTGATGTACCTGATCGGCATCGGCGGCGCCTGGCTGCTGGCCTCCCGGCGCCTGAACCGTTTCGACCCGACCTGGACCAAGGAGAAACTCTCCGACATGGTCTTCTGGCTGTCGATGGGGGTGATCGTCGGCGGGCGACTCGGTTATGTGTTGTTCTACGATCTGTCGGCGTACATCGCCAATCCGACGCTGATCTTCGAGGTTTGGAAGGGCGGCATGGCCTTCCACGGCGGGTTTATCGGCGTGATGATCGCTGCCTGGTGGTTCGGCCGTCGCAACGGCAAATCGTTCTTCCAACTGATGGACTTCGTCGCGCCGCTGGTGCCGATCGGCCTGGGCGCTGGGCGCATCGGCAACTTCATCAACGCCGAGTTGTGGGGCAAGCCGACCGACGTGCCATGGGCGATGGTGTTCCCACCGTTCAGCGACCCGGCGCAACTGCCGCGCCATCCGTCGCAGCTCTACCAGTTTGCGTTGGAAGGTGTGGCGCTGTTCCTTATCCTCTACATCTTCTCGCGCAAGCCACGCCCAACCATGGCGGTGTCGGGCATGTTCGCGTTGTTCTACGGGATCTTCCGTTTCATCGTCGAGTTCGTGCGGGTGCCGGATGCACAACTGGGCTACCTGGCGTGGGGCTGGGTGACCATGGGGCAGATCCTCAGCATTCCGATGATCCTCGCCGGCCTGGGCCTGCTGTGGTGGGCGTACAACCGTCCGCAACCGCTGAAGAACGCGACGCTTTAAATTCGAATGCCGAGGCTGTCGAGCAGCCTCGGCTTCAACGATACGGGTACTTAAATGAAGCAATATCTCGAACTACTGAACGACGTCGTGACCAATGGCCTGACCAAGGGCGACCGCACCGGCACCGGCACCAAAGCCGTGTTCGCCCGTCAGTATCGGCATAACTTGGCCGACGGCTTCCCGCTGTTGACCACCAAGAAGCTTCACTTCAAGAGCATCGCCAACGAACTGATCTGGATGTTGAGCGGCAACACCAACATCAAGTGGCTGAACGAAAACGGCGTGAAGATCTGGGACGAATGGGCCACCGAAGACGGTGACCTCGGCCCGGTGTACGGCGAGCAGTGGACCGCCTGGCCCACCAAGGACGGCGGCAAGATCAACCAGATCGACTACATGGTCGAGACGTTGAAGACCAACCCCAACAGCCGCCGCATCCTGTTCCACGGCTGGAACGTCGAGTACCTGCCCGACGAAACCAAGAGCCCCCAGGAAAACGCGCGCAACGGCAAGCAAGCCCTGCCTCCGTGCCACCTGCTGTACCAGGCCTTCGTGCACGACGGTCACCTGTCGATGCAGCTGTATATCCGCAGTTCCGACGTGTTCCTCGGCCTGCCGTACAACACCGCCGCGCTGGCGCTGCTCACCCATATGCTGGCCCAGCAGTGCGACCTGATCCCCCACGAGATCATCGTCACCACCGGCGACACCCACGCGTACAGCAACCATATGGAACAGATCCAGACCCAGCTGGCGCGTACGCCGAAAAAGCTGCCGGAGCTGGTGATCAAGCGTAAGCCTGCGTCGATCTATGAGTACAAGTTTGAAGACTTCGAGATTGTGGGGTATGACGCCGATCCGAGCATCAAGGCTGACGTCGCCATCTGATCAATGTGGGATCGAGCTTGTGTGGGAGCGGGCTTGCTCGCGAATGCGGTGGTTCAGTTGGAACATCTTTGACTGACACACCGTTTTCGCGAGCAAGCCCGCTCCCACATTTAGTCCGTGCTCACTTGATTTAGTGGCCGTGGCTTCTGCCCACATGGGAAGGCTCGGCCTCACTGGCCGCCACACTCCCACTGACCTCCAACCGCTGCAAAATCCCGCACTGTTCCCCACCGCCGCAGCGCTGACGCAAGTCCAGCAACTGCTCCTGTAACGCCAGCAACCCATCAATCCGCGCTTTCACATGGTGGATATGCTCGTCGATCAGCGCATTCACGCTTTCACACTGGTCCTGCGGGCTATCGCGCAGCCCCAGCAAACTGCGGATTTCTTCCAGGGTCATGTCCAGACTGCGGCAGTTGCGGATAAAGACCAGCCGCTCGGTGTGCGCCTGGGTGTACACGCGGTAATTGGCGTGGGTACGTGCCGGAGGCGGCAGCAGGCCTTCCTTCTCGTAATAACGGATGGTTTCCACCGGGCAGTCGGTCAGTTTGGCCAGTTCGCCGATCTTCATCGCAGCAATCTCCAAATGGGTGCTTGACCCTATAGTGGCTACAGGGTCTTTACTTGGCAACAGGCACCTCTACGGACGCGACAGAATGAGCGATTCCATCCACACCCCGCACAAACACGACCACGATCATGGCGAGAAAAAACTCACGCCTGTGCATAACCACGGTGGCTCCTGCTGTTCCGGCAGCCCGGCCCCGGCCAAGGTGACGCTCAACGAAGCGCCCACCGCCGGCTCGCGCCTGAGCACGTTCCGCATCGAAGCCATGGACTGCCCCACCGAGCAAACGCTGATCCAGAACAAACTGGGCAAGCTCGCCGGTGTGCAGCAGCTGGAATTCAACCTGATCAACCGCATCCTCGGCGTCACCCACGACCTGCCGAGCACCGCGCCGATCATCGATGCGATCAAGGCCATCGGCATGCAGGCCGACCCCATCGAAGAAGGTACCCCGGCTGCCGCGCCGCCCGCCAAGAAGCACTGGTGGCCGCTGGCGTTGTCCGGCGTGGGTGCGTTAGGCGCCGAAGTGCTGCACTTCACAGACGCCGCCCCGACGTGGGTGATTGCGCTGGTGGCGCTGGTGTCGATCCTCAGCGGCGGCCTCACCACCTATAAAAAGGGCTGGATTGCCCTGAAGAACCTCAACCTGAACATCAACGCGTTGATGAGCATCGCCGTCACCGGCGCGGTGCTGATTGGCCAGTGGCCGGAAGCGGCGATGGTGATGTTCCTGTTCACCGTTGCCGAGTTGATCGAAGCCAAGTCCCTGGACCGTGCGCGCAATGCCATCAGCGGCTTGATGCAGATGACCCCGGAACAGGCCACGGTGCAGCAGGCGGACGGTTCGTGGGTTGAACAAGAGGTCAAAAGCATTGAATTGGGCGCCATCGTGCGGGTAAAACCAGGTGAGCGCATTGGTCTGGACGGTGAAGTCACCGCCGGCCAATCCACCATCGACCAGGCGCCGATCACCGGTGAAAGCTTGCCGATTGAAAAGACCGTCGGCGACAAAGTCTTCGCCGGCACCATCAACCAGGCCGGCGCCTTGGAGTACAAGGTCACCGCAGCGGCCGACAATTCCACCCTGGCGCGCATCATCCACGCCGTGGAACAGGCCCAGGGCGCCCGCGCGCCGACCCAGCGTTTTGTCGACAGTTTCTCGAAAATCTACACCCCGGCGGTGTTCCTGTTTGCTCTCGGTGTGGCGCTGATTCCGCCACTGTTCATGGCCGGTGCGTGGTTCGACTGGATCTACCGCGCCCTCGTGCTGCTGGTGGTGGCCTGCCCGTGTGCGCTGGTGATCTCCACCCCGGTGACCATCGTCAGCGGCCTCGCGGCAGCGGCGCGCAAAGGCATCCTGATCAAGGGCGGCGTGTACCTGGAGGGCGGTTACAAGCTCGACTACCTGGCCCTCGACAAGACCGGCACCATCACCCACGGCAAGCCGGTGCAAACCGATTACCTGGCGTTGTTCCCCAACGTCGAAGACAGCGCTCCCGCCCTGGCCGCCAGTTTGGCCGGGCGTTCCGACCACCCGGTGTCCCTGGCCATCGCCAATGCGGCTGTGGATAAAAACCTGCCGAGCCACGTTGTGGATAACTTTGCGGCCCTGGCCGGTCGCGGTGTGCGCGGTGATATCAACGGCGAAACCTACCACCTGGGCAACCACCGCCTGGTGGAAGACCTCGGCCTGTGCTCGCCGGAGCTGGAAGAAAAACTCTTCGCCCTGGAAAAACAAGGCAAGTCCGTGGTGCTGCTGCTCGACAAGTCCGGCCCGCTGGCGCTGTTCGCGGTGGCCGACACGGTCAAGGACAGCAGCCGCGAAGCCATCCAGCAGTTGCACGAACTGGGCATCAAGACCCTGATGCTCACCGGCGACAACACCCACACGGCCCAGGCGATTGGTGCCCAGGTCGGCATCGATCAGGCCCGTGGCGACCTGCTGCCCACCGACAAACTGCAAGCCATCGAAACCCTCTACGGCCAAGGCCATCGCGTCGGCATGGTCGGCGACGGCATCAACGACGCCCCGGCCCTGGCCCGCGCCGAGATCGGTTTTGCCATGGCCGCAGCGGGCACCGACACGGCTATCGAGACCGCCGACGTGGCGCTGATGGACGATGATTTGCGCAAGATCCCGGCATTCATTCGGCTCTCCAGGCAAACGTCGAGTATCCTCAAGCAGAACATCGCCCTGGCGCTGGTGATCAAGGCGATCTTCCTGGCCGTGACCTTCCTGGGCATGGCCACCATGTGGATGGCGGTGTTCGCCGACATGGGCGTGAGCCTGCTGGTGGTGTTCAATGGCCTGCGCCTGCTGCGCAAATAGATGATGTGAGGGTGGTGTGCTGAGTGCTGAGCTAAAGGCGTTTTTCATGGTCGCGCGATTGGGCAGCATTACCCAGGCGGCGAAAAAACTCGGCCTCAGCCAGCCCACCGTCACCACGCAGATCCGCAACCTGGAAAGCCAGTACGGCGTCGAGCTGTTCTACCGAGGCGGGCGCCGCCTCACCGTCAGCGACGAGGGCGCGCGGCTGCTGCCGATGGTCAAGGCCCTGTTGCAACAGGAAGCGGACATCGAGTTTTTCCTGCGCAACAACGGCCAGGTCCAGGGTGCCTTGCGCATCGCCGCGACGGCGCCGTACTACATCCTCGATTTGGTCAAAGCCTTTCGCGAACGCTTGCCGCAAGTGGAAGTGTCGGTGGAAATCGGCAACTCCCAGCAGGTGCTGGAAGCGCTGGACGATTACCGCGTCGATGTCGCTGCATCCTCGCAACTGCTCGAAGACCCGCGCCTGGTCCGCCGCGTGCTCGGCACCGACCCGCTGGTGCTGGCCGTACATCGCGACCATCCCCTGGCCAAGCTCGACCATGTGCCCCTCAGCGCACTGGCCGGGCACACCTTGTTGATGCGCGAAGCGGGCTCGACCACACGGCGGCTGACGGAAGCGATGTTGCATGGTGCCAATGTGAGCTACGGGCCGTTGCTGGAAATCGGCAGCCGCGAATCGATCCGCGAGGCGGTGTTACGCAATATCGGCATCAGCATCATTGCGCGCCAGGAAGTGCCCCATGACCCGCAGTTGCGCGTGCTGACCATCGAGAATGCGCCGCAGATCCCGGAGTATTTGTACTGCCTCAAGGAACGCAAGGGCGCGCGGTTGCCGGCGGCGTTTCTGGGGTTGGCGCAGGAAATGTCGCCCCTCTGAGTTTTTGCGGTGGCTGTGAGGGCCTCTTCGCGAGCAAGCCCGCTCCCACACTTGGCCGAGTTCCAACATGAGAATGCGGTCAAAATGTGGGAGCGGGCTTGCTCGCGAAAGCGGTAGACCAGCCGCCACATCTCTTTGACCCCTACCCAAATCCACCAATACCACTATCACCACCTTTTGCCTTCCTGCCACACCAGCGACGCATTCCCTGCCTAGCATGGCCTTCATCCGTTTGATGAGGTGCCTTGCATGAACACTGCCCTGACCCAACCCGGCGCACCGATGAAGGTGCGCAATGTCCAGAAACGCTTCGGCGCTTTCACTGCGCTGGACAACGTGTCCCTGGATGTCGCCGCCGGTGAGCTGGTGTGCCTGCTGGGCCCGTCCGGCTGTGGCAAGACCACCTTGCTGCGCTGCATCGCCGGCCTGGAGCGCCAGGACAGCGGTGAACTTTACCTGGGCAACCGCGACGTTTCCCTGCTGCCGCCCCAGGCGCGGGACTACGGCATCTTGTTCCAGTCCTACGCGCTGTTTCCCAACCTGACCGTCGAAGCGAACATCGGCTACGGCCTCACCGGCAGCGGCCGCGACGAAGTGCGCCAGCGCGTCGGGCAGATGCTGGAGCTGGTCGGCCTGCTGGGCAGCGAAAAGAAATACCCCGGCCAACTCTCCGGCGGCCAGCAACAACGTGTCGCCCTGGCCCGCGCCTTGGCGCCGGCCCCTTCGTTGTTGCTGCTGGATGAGCCAATGTCGGCCCTCGACGCCCGCGTGCGTGAGCATCTGTGTACCGAGCTGCGCCAACTGCAACGGCGCCTGGGCATCACCACGCTGATGGTCACCCACAACCAGGACGAGGCCATGTTGATGGCCGATCGCATCGCCGTGATGAACAACGGCAAGGTCGAGCAATACGCCACGCCCCAGGAAATCTACGACCGCCCGGCCACGCCGTTTGTGGCGGAGTTTGTCGGCCAGGGCAACTGGCTGCCCTTCAGCCGCAACAGCGCCAGCCATGCCCAGGTCGGCGGGATGAACATGCGCCTGGCCGATGATGCCGGCGTGGCCAGGTCCGGGCGTCTGTTCTGCCGCCCGGAAGCCATCAGCGTCAACCCGCCGGTGCATGAAGAAAACCTGTTCCCGGCCAAGGTTCGCGAGATCACCTTTCTCGGCAATCGCTGCCGCATGAGCTTCGAACTGGAGCAACTTCCCGGCCACGCATTGCTCGCCGAACTGGCGCCGGAAGCCATGCCACGCCTGGGCGCCCAGGACATCTGGGTGGCCTTGCCGCCGCGCAGCCTGCAGGTGTTTGCCTGAGATGGGGGCTGTCATGACCTTGCCGGCCGCGCGCCAGGCTTCCCGTGCCGAACTCGGCGACCGCCTGTTTGTGGTCGGCGGCAAACTGCTCTGGCTGTGCTTGCTGGGCGTCGCCGTCTTGCTACCGTTGCTGGCGATCTTCTGGCGCGGTTTCAGCAGCGAAGCCGGGCAGGGCGGCGGCCTCGTCGCTGCTCAAGCATTGATCAGCAGCGCCAACTTCCACTGGCTGCTCGGCAATAGTCTGAAAGTTTCCCTCAGCGTCGCGGCCATTGTCGTACCGCTGGCCTACCTGTTTGCCTACGCGCTGCAACGCACGCTGATTCCCGGCAAGGCGATCTGGCGCGGCCTGTCCCTGCTGCCCTTGATGGCGCCGTCGATGCTGCCGGGGATTGCGCTGGTTTATCTGTTCGGCAACCAAGGCATGCTGCTTGGGCTGCTCTCGGAAAATATCTACGGCTTCTGGGGCATCGTTCTCGGCGAAGTGATCTACACCTTCCCACACGCTCTGATGATCCTGCTGTCGGCGCTGTCCCTGGCGGATGCGCGCCTGTTCGACGCTGCCTCCAGCATGGGCGCCAGCCCGGCCCGGGCGTTTCGCAGCATCACCTGGCCGGCCACGCGCCAGGCCGTGTTCGCCGCGTTCTGCCTGGTGTTTACCCTGACCATCACCGACTTCGGCGTGCCCGTGGTGGTGGGCGGTGATTATCAAGTGCTGGCACTGGAAGCCTACAAGGCAGTGGTCGGCCAGCAGCAGTTCGGTCGCGGCGCGTTGATCGGCATGGTGTTGCTGCTGCCGGCGCTGTTCAGCTTTGGCGTGGATGCGTGGCTGCGCCGCCGTCACGGCGATGCGATGAGCGGCCGCGCCCAAGTGTTCCAGCCGGTGCCATCGCGCTTGAGGGACGGCTGCTACCTGGCCATCGTCCTGCTGATCTGCGCCATATTGCTGCTGGTGTTCGGCATGGCGGTGTACTCCTCGCTGGTGAAATTCTGGCCGTACAACCTGTCGCTGTCGCTGAACCACTACCAGTTCGAAGACACCGCCGGCGGCGGCTGGCTGGCCTACCGCAACAGCCTGACCATGGCCTTGTGCACCGCGTTGATCGGCAGCGTGCTGATCTTCACCGGCGCCTACCTGATGGAAAAGACCAAGGGCCAGAAGGGCCTCAACCTCGCGCTGCGCATGCTCAGCTTTGTGCCGATGGCCGTGCCGGGGTTGGTGCTGGGCCTGGGCTACGTGTTCTTTTTCAACCTCAACGGCAACCCGCTGCATGTGTTCTACGGGACCATGACCCTGCTGGTGGTGTGCACCATTGCGCACTATCTGACCACCGCACAGATGACCGCCACCACCGCGTTGCGCCAACTGGACGCCGAGTTCGAAGCCGCCGCGCTGTCCCTCAAGGCGCCGCTGTACCGCCATTACCTGAAAGTCACGGTGCCGATCTGCCTGCCGGCGTTGCTGGACATCGTGCGCTACCTGTTTGTGTCGGCGATGACCACGGTGTCTGCTGCGATCTTTCTCTACAGCCCCGACACCATCCTCGCCGCCGTCGCCGTGTTGAACATGGACGACGCCGGCAACGTGGGCGGTGCGGCGGCCATGTCCACCCTGATCCTGCTCACCTCGGCCGGCGTCTCGCTGCTGCTGGCGTGGGCTTCCCGTGGCGCCCTGCGTCGCTCCCAAGCCTGGCGCCAGACCGCGCCCGGCCAATAATCCCGATAGGAGGTGTTCCATGTTCAAGCCCCTGGCGCTGGTCGCTGCCGTACTGTCTGCATTCAGCCTGAATGCCTTCGCCAAGACCGACCTCACTGTGTACACGGCCCTCGAAGCCGAGCAGTTGAAGACCTACAAGCAGGCCTTCGAAAAGGCCAACCCGGACATCGAGATCAAGTGGGTGCGCGACTCCACCGGCATCATCACCGCCAAGCTGCTGGCCGAGAAAGACCGCCCGCAGGCCGACGCGGTCTGGGGCCTGGCGGCGTCCAGCCTGGCGATCCTCGACCAGCAAGGCATGCTGGACAACTACGCACCCAAGGACCTGGACAAGATCGGCAAGAACTACCGCGACCCTGCCAACCCTCCGGCCTGGGTGGGCATGGACGTCTGGGCCGCGACCATCTGCTTCAACACCGTCGAAGCCGAGAAGCAAGGCCTGAGCAAACCCGTGAGCTGGCAGGACCTGACCAAGCCTGAGTACAAGGGCAAGATCGTCATGCCCAACCCGGCGTCGTCCGGCACCGGCTTCCTGGATGTGAGCGCGTGGTTGCAGACCTACGGCGAGAAGCAAGGCTGGCAGTACATGGACGACCTGCACCAGAACATCGGCCAATACGTTCACTCCGGCTCCAAGCCGTGCAAGTTGGCGGCGTCGGGTGAATTCCCGATTGGGATTTCCTTTGAATACCCGGCGGTGCAGCTGAAACGCCAGGGCGCGCCGCTGGACATCATCCTGCCGAAAGAGGGCCTGGGTTGGGACATCGAAGCCACGGCAGTGATGAAGGGCACCGCCCATGCGGACGCGGCGAAAAAGCTCGCTGACTTCTCGGCAAGCGCCGCTGCAATGGATTTGTACAAGGACAACTTCGCCGTCCTCGCCCAGCCGGGGATCGCCAAGCCGCAGACCGAGTTGCCAGCGGACTATGAGCAGCGCCTGATCAAGAATGACTTTGCCTGGGCGTCGAAGAATCGCGACAGCATCCTGACCGAATGGCGTAAGCGCTATGACGGCAAGTCGGAGAAGGTTGCTGGTCAGTAATTTTTTCGTTAGGGCTGCTGGCCTCTTCGCGAGCAAGCCCGCTCCCACATTTGAATGTGTTCACAAATCAAAATGTGGGAGCGGGCTTGCTCGCGAAGGCGGCCTTGAATTCAGGACATCACTCCATGACACACCCCACCGACCTGCTAATTGTCGGCGCCGGCATCCTCGGCCTGTCCCACGCCTATGCCGCCGCCAAACGCGGCCTCAAGGTCAAGGTCTTCGAACGCAGCGCCACCCCGCTGGGCGCCTCGGTGCGCAACTTCGGCCAGGCCCTGGTCACCGGCCAACCGCCTGGCCCGATGCTTGACCTGGCGCGGGAAAGCCGCGAAATCTGGGGGCACTGGGCCCAGGTCGCCGGCCTGCAACTCAAGTGCAACGGCTCGTACCTGTTCGCCCGTACCGAGGCCGAAGAGCATCTGCTGGAAGCCTTCTGCACCGGTCGCGCCAAGGAGCACGGCTACCACGTCGAACTGCTGCAAGGCGCCGCGCTGAATGACCTGTACGGCGGCCAGTTCCGCCATCACCGCGCCGCGCTGCATGGCCGGGACGATCAGCAACTGTATTCGCGCGAAGCGATCCCGGCGTTGATCCACTACCTGCGCAACGAACTGCAGGTGGAGTTTCATTTTTCCACCCTGGTGCGCGATGTCGAACCCGGCCTGGTGCACACCACGGCGGGCAGCTTTCGCGGTGAGCAGATCATCGTGTGCTCCGGGCATGACTACCAAACCCTGCTGGCCGACGCGATGGCAGAGCTCAACCCGAGCATCTGCCGCCTGCAAATGCTGCGCGCGCGGCCAGCGGCGAACTTGAACCTGCAACATGCGTTGCTCACCGGTTTGAGTTGCGTGCACTACGGCGCTTTCGCCGACCTGCCCGAGGCCGCCGCCGTGCAGGCGCAAATCCTGCGTGAAGCACCGCAGCTGCATGAACACGGCATCCACTTGCTGATCAGCCCCACGCCCCATGGCGAACTCATCATCGGCGACTCCCACGACTATGGCAGCGATGCCTCGCCGTTCAATGCCGAGCAGGTGGATGACTGGATGATCGAACTGGCGGAACAGACCCTGGGGTGCAAGATCCAGGTGGTCGAGCGCTGGCAGGGCGTGTACGGCTCACGCGGGCCGGGGCCGTTTTCGTTCCTGCGGGCGGCATCCGGGGTGAACGCGGCGTTGATGCACACCGGTGTGGGCATGAGCGTCGGGCCGGCGCTGGCCGAGCGCAATATCAGCCTGTTGTGGGGCGCAGCGTGATGAGCCCGGAACAGGCGATTGCCGAGGTCTTCGGCTTGTATGAGAGGCACGGCACGGCGGATTACATCGGCGAGCCGGTGTCGCAGATCGAGCACATGTCCCAGGCCGCGCAGTGGGCGATGGCCGAAGGCTTTGACGATGAAGTGGTGCTGGCGGCGTTTTTCCACGACATCGGCCATCTCTGCGGCCAAGGCGGCGAGAACATGGGCGGCTACGGCGTGGTCAGCCATGAACGACTGGGGGCGGATTACCTGCGCCGCGCAGGGTTCAGCGAGCGCCTGGCCAAGCTGGTGGAATACCACGTGCAGGCCAAGCGTTATCTGACGTTCAGCCAGCCGGATTACTACGCGCGCCTGAGCGAAGCCAGCCGCCGCACGTTGGGCTATCAAGGCGGTGTGATGAGCGCCGAAGAAGCCCATGCGTTCGAACAAGACCCGCTCTGCGCCGTCAGCCTGCGCATGCGTTATTGGGATGAGCAGGCCAAGGCAATGCACGTCCCGGTGCTCGACCTTGAACTGCTCAAGGCCAAGGCGCGGCAAGTGCTGGCGGCTTAGGTTTCGTCGAGGCGCTGGGCCAAGGCTTCGACCTGCTCCTGGCGTTCGGCCTGGCTGAGCTTGGCATGAGGGTTGAGGGACGACCATTGCGGGTGGGCACGAGCCTTGTGCAGTGCGTCCGGCAACTTGCCTTCGCGCCAGCTTTTGTCCTGGGGCGTGTCGACCTTGATGCTGTGCATCGCCGCATGCCCGCGCTGGTTCAAGGCCTTGAGCAACTGGCGTTGGCGCAGGGCGAGCAGGCGCAGCACACCGTCGTCCACGGTCAGTTCGCGCTGGCCCTTGATCTTGCCCAGCAGGCGGCCGCCGTAGCTGCGCGCGGTTTGCAGCGCACCACCGGCAATCGCCCCGGCCAAGGCCGCGGCGCCCAGGGTCAAGCCGCCGACCAGCAGATCTACACCGGCCCCGGCGGCCGCGCCTGCGGCGATCCCGCCGCCGACGCGCACGCCGAGTTGCTTGAGGGTTTCCGGGTTGAACAGGTCATCGCCCCAGCGGCCATCCAGCAGCGGCAAGTCGCTGGCGGCGGCGTCCTGCGGGCGGAAACCGAACAGTTTGAGCAGGGCCTCCACACACTTCTGTTCACGTTGGCGCACGGCTTTGCGCAGGTCGTTGATGGCTTGCGGTTCGTCTGCGGGCACCACGCTGCGCCGGCACGCGGCGCAGTCGATCAGCAGTTCGGCGATCAAGCGTGCAGCGCTTTGCTGACGGGCCTGGCGCTGGGCTTCCTGGTCGAGAATCAAGCGTTCCAGTTGCGGCCGTGCGCTTTCCAGCAGCAGGGCGAGGCTTTCATACAGGCGCCGTTCGCCGTCTTCCGGTGGCGCCACACTGTCGAAACGCACCAGCGCATGCAGGCCCAGGCGGGCCAGGGCTTCGCGCCAGTCCGGCTCGCGGTGGTCGCTGCTGCTGACGAAGTTGAGCACCGGCAGCAATGGCTTGCCGCAACTGGCCAGCACTTGCAGCTCGTCGCGGTACTTGGCCAGCACCGGCTCGCGGGCGTCGATCACATACAGGCCGGCGTCCGAGGCCAGCAGTTGGCGCAGCACCTTGGCTTCCTGTTCGAAACGTTGGCGCGCTTCGCTGCCGTCGAGGAACCGGGCCAGGCGCGCCGGGCCGTCGAGGCGTTCGCCCGGGCGATCCAGGCGTTCCAGGTAGTCGAGCAGGGCGATGGCATCTTCCAGGCCGGGAGTGTCGTACAGCTCCAGCAGCGCTTCGCCGTCCACCGACAAGCGCGCACCTTCGACATGCCGCGTGGTGCTGGGGCGATGGGACACTTCGCCAAAGCCCACGTCGCGGGTCAGCGTGCGCAGCAGCGAGGTCTTGCCGACATTGGTGTGGCCGACCACGGCGAGTTTCAGCGGTTTAGTCATGCCCGGTCTCCAACCAGTTCAGCGGTACGCAGTCGGCGAAGGGCAGTTCCAGCTGTTGCAGCGCGGTGTGCCAGTCGCCCAGGCGTTCGGCGTCCAGCGCCTGGCCGGGCGGGGCTTGCAGCAACCATACGCGGGTTGCGCTGGCGCTGCGCGCAAGCTCGGCGATCAACGCCAGGCTGCCGCGATCCGGCGAGCGCCGTGGGTCGCAGGCGATGGCCAGGCGCGCGGGCGGGAAGCGTGTGAGTTGCTCCAGCAGTTTGTGCCGCGATTCGCGGCTGTCGAGGATGCCGGCATCTTTCACGTTGGCCGGCAGCTTGGGCGGCCACGGGTGTTGATCGTCCAGTTCGATGGCCACTAGCAGGGCGCCGTCGCTTTCCAGTTCGCTGACGCCGCTGCTGACCTGGTGCAGTTGGTCCGGGGCGGCGTCATTGACGCCGAGGCGCTCACTGCTGGGCATCAGGCGTTCGCGCAGTTGGCTGTAGCCGGGCAGGTTGAGGTCCAGGCGCAGGGCGGCGCGCCCGCGTTTCCAGCGCCACAGGCAGAGCAGGGCGAGGATCAGGCGCGGCAGCAGGCCGTAGACCAGCAACACGCCGACCAGCCACGCGGCCCAGGCTTGGCGGGCGCTTTCGATGTTCAGGGCGGAATCGCCGCTGGCGCGGATCATCTCGACAGTGGGCACGTTGAAGCCGAGCAGGGCGGGCAGGCTGCCCAGGGCCTGGGTCGCGGCGACGAAGGTGTCGGCACTGAGGATGGTGGTTTCCCACACGAAACCGTAGCGGCGGGTGGCGAGCAGCGTCAGCAGAATCACCAGCGCACTGAGCAATGCCAGCAGCCACAGGCCGTTGACCAGCACGCCCACGGCCCAGCGATTGAGTTTCTGGCGTTGCAGCAGCAACAGCAGCGCCGGCGCCAGTTGCGCGGCCTTGGCGTCGCGGGCGAGCTTTTCGCTGAGCCACAACCACAAGCGCCCGAGGCTGGCGCCGTGTTCGCCGGCAAACAGCAAGCCCAGGGCCCAACTGATCAACAAGATGAGATTCAACCCGAGCAAGCTGCCCAGCGCCCAGAACACGTTGACCGGCGTCAGGCCGTTGCCCAATGCCGCAAACGCCAGCCCGGCGCCGCTGATCACCGCGACGATTGCCAGCAACACCAGCGCCAGGCGTGCGCCTTGCAGCCAGCGGGTCAGGGCGACGGTCAGGCCATCGCGCTCGGCCAGGTGCAGGGCGCGCTGCTGGATGCGCGTCGGCAGGTCGCCACCGGCCGCGCGGGCCAGGCGGTTGGCTTCCTGGTCTTCCAGGGGGCCGGCGTGTTCTTCACGCAGGCGCACTGTTTCCGTCAGCCAGAGTGTGTGCAGGGGAGTCACGCGCCGTCCTGTTGTGTTGGTGAGCCTGGAGCATAACCCCTGGCTCGTGGCTCTGGTATTCTCGTCGCCATGAAAAAAACTCTCCCTTTAAGCCTGATCGCAGCCCTCGGTGAAAACCGCGTGATCGGCGTCGACAACAGCATGCCCTGGCATTTGCCGGGGGATTTCAAATATTTCAAGGCCACGACCCTCGGCAAGCCGATCATTATGGGGCGCAAGACCTGGGACTCCCTCGGTCGACCGTTGCCGGGGCGCTTGAACATTGTGGTCAGCCGTCAGACCGATCTGGCGCTTGAAGGTGCGGAAGTTTTTCCGTCGCTGGAAGCGGCGGTGGAGCGTGCCGAAGAATGGGCGTTGGCTCAGGGCGTGGATGAGCTGATGCTGATCGGTGGGGCGCAGTTGTATGCGCAGGGGCTGGAGCAGGCGGATCGCCTGTATTTGACGCGGGTGGGGTTGAGCCCGGAAGGGGATGCTTGGTTTCCGGAGTTTGATCAGGGCCAGTGGAAACTGGTCTCCAATCAGGAGAACCCGGCTGAAGGTGATAAGCCTGCTTACAACTTTGAGGTTTGGGAAAGAGCTTAAGAGCTTCGCGAGCAAGCCCGCTCCCACATTTGACCGAGTTCTAACATGAGAATGTGGTCAAAATGTGGGAGCGGGCTTGCTCGCGAATGCGGTCCATCAGACCTGCACTAACTCAGCATGCTCATCCGCATCCAACAACGCCTTATCCGTCTGCCCCATGATCTGGCTGGTAATCGCCCCCGCCGTCATCGAACCGTTCACGTTCAGCGCCGTGCGGCCCATGTCGATCAGCGGCTCCACGGAAATCAGCAACGCCACCAGTGACACCGGCAAGCCCATCGCCGGTAGCACGATCAGCGCGGCAAACGTCGCACCGCCGCCCACGCCGGCCACACCGGCCGAGCTCAAGGTCACAATCGCCACCAGGGTCGCGATCCACAGCGGGTCCAGCGGGTTGATGCCGACGGTAGGCGCTACCATCACCGCCAACATCGCCGGATAAAGACCCGCGCAACCGTTCTGGCCGATGGTCGCGCCAAACGAGGCGGCAAAGCCGGCGATGGACTGCGGGATGCCCAGGCGACGGGTCTGCGCCTCGATGCTCAACGGGATCGCCGCCGCGCTGGAGCGGCTGGTGAAGGCAAACGTCAGCACCGGCCACACTTTACGGAAGAAGCGCAGCGGGTTGATCCCGGCCAGGGACAGCAGCAGGCCGTGCACCACAAACATCAGGCCCAGGGCCAGGTACGACACCACGACGAAACTGCCGAGCTTGATGATGTCTTGCAGGTTGGAGCCGGCGACCACCTTGGTCATCAGCGCCAATACGCCGTAGGGCGTGAGTTTCATCACCAGGCGCACCAGGCGCATCACCCAGGCTTGCAGGGTGTCGATGGCGTTGAGGACTTTCTGGCCTTTTTCCACGTCATCCTTGAGCAGTTGCAGCGCGGCAACCCCCAGGAATGCAGCGAAAATCACCACGCTGATGATCGACGTCGGCTTGGCCCGCGCCAGGTCGGCGAACGGGTTGGACGGCACGAACGACAGCAGCAACTGCGGGATATTCAGGTCAGCGACCTTGCCCGCGTAATCGCTCTGGATCACTTGCAGGCGCGCCATTTCCTGGGTGCCGGCCACCAGACCTTCGGCGGTGAGGCCGAACAGGTTGGTCAGGCCGATACCGATCAACGCCGCAATCGCAGTGGTGAACAGCAGGGTGCCGATGGTCAGGAAGCTGATCTTGCCCAGGGACGCGGCGTTGTGCAGGCGGGCCACAGCGCTGAGGATCGAGGCAAATACCAGCGGAATCACGATCATTTGCAGCAATTGCACGTAGCCATTGCCGACCAGGTCAAACCAGCCGATGGACGCCTTGAGCACCGGGTTGCCGGCGCCGTAAATGGTATGAAGCGCCACACCAAACGCCACGCCCAGGGCCAGGGCGAACAACACCTTCTTGGCGAGGCTCCAGTTTGTGCGGCGGGTTTGTGCCAGGCCCAGTAACAGGGCCACGAACACCAGTAAGTTGAGAATCAGGGGCAGATTCATTGAAGCTCCGTCAGAGGCTGCCAATCGCGTGAGCCTGCGATTGCGAACCGGAAAGCCTAACAGCTTGAAATATATTGATTTAATACCGATATGGAATGGTGACTGTCGTTTTTGGAATAAGCATTTGACGCTCAGGCATATGGCGTTGGCGCAATTGCGATGCAGGCGGTCGTGCTCGGGTGATGGCTGTCACACGGATTTGTTAGCGTCGATGTCTTTCACTCAGGGAGAAAACGCATATGAAGCTCGCTTCGAGACTGTTTGCCGCCGCACTGTGCCTGGGCCTCGCCGGCCACGCCATGGCCGCCACCGAGTTGAAACACTGGCCTGCCCCGGCGGCCAAGCAACTAGACGAGATGATCGCCGCCAACGCCAACAAGGGTAACTTCGCGGTGTTCGACATGGACAACACCAGTTACCGCTACGACCTTGAAGAATCCCTGTTGCCCTACATGGAAAACAAGGGCCTGATCACCCGCGACAGCCTCGATCCGTCGCTCAAGTTGATGCCGTTCAAAGACACTGCCGAACATAAAGAGAGCCTGTTCAGTTACTACTATCGCCTCTGCGAAGTGGACGACATGGTCTGCTACCCGTGGGTCGCCCAGGTGTTTTCCGGCTTCACCCTCAAGGAACTCAAGGTCCAGGTCGACGAGCTGATGGCCTCCGGCAAACCGGTGCCGGTCAGCTATTTCGAAGGCGATGTGGTGAAAAAATCCGAAGTGCAGCCGCCAAAAATCTTCACCGGCCAGCAGGAGCTGTACAACAAGCTGATGGAAAACGGCATCGACGTGTACGTGATGACCGCCGCCTCCGAAGAGCTGGTGCGCATGGTCGCGGCTGATCCGAAGTACGGCTACAACGTCAAACCCGAGAACGTCATCGGCGTGACTACCTTGCTCAAGGACCGCAAGACCGGCGAGCTGACCACCGCACGCAAACAGATCAGCGCCGGTAAATACGACGAGAAGGCCAACCTTGGCCTGGAACTCACGCCTTACCTGTGGACTCCAGCGACCTGGATGGCCGGCAAGCATGCGGCGATCCTCACCTACATCGACGAATGGAAAAAACCGGTGCTGGTGGGCGGCGACACGCCAACGAGCGATGGCTACATGCTGTTTCACGATGTGGACGTGGCCAAGGGGGGCGTGCATTTGTGGATCAACCGCAAGGACAAATACATGACCCAACTCAATGGCATGATCGCCAAGCATGCGGCGGCGCAGGCCAAGGAAGGGTTGGCGGTGACGGCGGACAAGAATTGGGTGATTGTGAAGCCTGACGACATTCAGTAAGACCGAGTCGCCTGCATTCGCGAGCAAGCCCGCTCCCACATTTTGACCGCGTTTCAACATGAGAATGCGGTCAACTGTGGGAGCGGGCTTGCTCGCGAAGACGGCCTCAAAAACACCGCATAACCCACAGTAAAAAATAGATATCAATTGCGAACCAATCTCATCCTCTGCTAGCGTGCACACCTCCTGAACCCCCCCGTTCCTCTCAAGGTAGTGCCGTGCTCTCCTGGAATTCGCAGATCGCGCGCCTGTTCGCGGAGCAGAAGAAAGCCCTCGAAGCCTTCGTCACCCGCCGTACCGGCAGTGCCCAGGTGGCCGCGGACCTGACCCAGGAATCCTTCCTGCGCCTGGCGCGCCTGGACTCCGGCGAGAAGATCGACAACCTCCCAGCCTTTCTCTTCACCATCGCCAGCAACCTGGTGCGCGATCACCAGCGCCAGGCCATCCGCCGTGAGCGCCTGGACGCCGGCGAGCCCAGCGAAGAACTGCCGTGCAGCAACCCCGGTGCCGACGAACAACTGGCCGCCTACCAACAGGAACAACTGATGCAGGACGCGATCCTGGCCTTGCCCGAAGCGACTCGGCAGATCTTCCTGCTCTATCATGTCGACGAACTTTCCTACCGCGAGATTGGTGAACGTCTGTCGATCACCCCGCGCAGTGTGGAATACCAATTGCGTCGCGCCTTGATTGAATGCCGCGCGTACATCAAGACGCGGCTTGCCTGCGATGCACAAGGACGTCGGACATGACCGCCACACCCACTGCCGACGCGCTGTTTGAACAGGCGTCCGGCTGGTATTTCCGCCTACAGGCCGAGGACGTGACACCGGCTGAAATGGACGCCTTCGCCGCTTGGCTCGGGCAAGGTCCGGCCCAGGATGACGCCTGGCAGGAAGTGCAGGCGCTGCTCGGCGGCCTGCGTGAGCCGGCCCGGGTGATCCGCCGCGCCGAACAGGCCGCCTGGCGCAAACCGCTGCGACGTTGGGCCTGTGCCGCCGCTGTGTTGCTGGCGGTTGGGCTGACCGTGCAAAACACGCCCTGGCTCGACCGCCTGCGCGCGGACTACGCCACCGGCACCGGCGAGTCGCGCACGGTGGAATTGGCCGATGGCTCCCAGCTGCAACTCAACACCGACAGCGCGATTCAAGTGCGCATGAGCGGCGGTGAGCGTCAGATTCGTCTGCTGAGGGGCGAAGGTTTTTTCAGCGTGACCAAAGATCCGGCTCGGCCCTTCGTGGTGCAGTCCGGTGATGGCTGGGTCAAGGTGGTCGGCACCCAGTTCAGCGTGGCGCGGCGCGATGCGCAGACGCGGGTGCAAGTGGCCCAGGGCAAGGTGCAGGTCAGTGCGGGTAGCGGCACGGCGGTGTATCTGGAGCCAGGGCGGGCGGTGGAGTATCAGGGTCAGCACCTTGCCGAAGTCCACGGCTTCGACCCGGCCAGCGGTTTTGCCTGGCGCCAGCGGCAGTTGGTATTCCGCCAGCAACCGCTGTCGGAGGTGGTCAGCGAGTTGAACCGCTACTGGCCTGGCAAGACCCTGGTGCTCGGCGATGCGCTGCGCAATCGCGTGGTCTCCGGCGTGTTTGAAATCGACAAGCCCGACGCGGTGATCAAGGCGCTGGAATACACCCTCAACCTGCGCGCCGAGCATTACACCCCGTATTTACTGGTGTTGCGCGAAGGCAAAGCGTCCTGAGTGCAACTTTCTCAAAATATTTTCAGGGTTTTCCCACAGGGCATCGTCCTTGATCACTGAGGCGTAAATAGTAAGCACTCTCAAGTAGTGCGGCGCCGATCACCGACTTTTTTTGCACCGGGGAGCACCATCCATGGCACACCGATACGCCGCACGGCCCTTGCTGGCACTGGCCATTTCCATGGCCAGCGGCATTGCACCGCTGTACTTGCAGGCCGCTGAGACCACCCAGGCCCAGACTTACCGCTTCGATATCCCAGGGCAAAGCCTGGACGGCGCGTTGGCGGCGTTTTCGGCGGTGACGCGGATTCAGGTGTTGGTGTCCGGTGAGTTGACCCAAGGTGTGACATCCCCAGGTGTGCGCGGCAACTTGGGCCAACGCGAGGCCCTTGGCTTGCTGTTGGGCGGCACAGGGTTGAACGCGGCGTTTATCAATGCCGATACCGTGACCCTGGAAAAACCCGTGGCCAGCGGCGGTGCCCTTGAAGTCGGCGCCACCACTATCAGCGCCGAACGCCTCGGGGCTACCACTGAAGGTACGGGTTCCTACACCACCGGCGCGGTGACCCTGGGCAAGGGCGAGCAGAAACTCAAGGACATCCCGCAATCGGTCAGCGTCATGACCCGCAAGCAAATGGATGACCAGAACACCACCAAACTGTCCGAAGTGGTCAAGCGCACCCCCGGCCTGACGGCGACCAAATCCCCCGGTCCCGGCATGTTTATCTTCTCCCGGGGTTTCGAGATCGGCACCCTGCAATACGATGGCGTCGGCATCCCGCGTAACACCTACACCCTGGGCAGTTACCTCACCGAAAACATGGCGATCTACGACCGCGTCGAAACCCTGCGTGGCCCGGCCGCGTTGCTGCAAGGCGCCAACAGCCCCGGCGGCACCATGAACCTGGTGCGCAAACGCGGCCAGCAGGCGCCCACGGTGACCATCACCGCCAAGGCCGGTTCGTGGGACCACTACGGCACTCAAGTCGACGTCGGCGGCCCGATGAATGCCGAAGGCACCTTGCGCGGCCGCTTTGTGGCGGATTACGACACCACCAACTCCTTTGTCGACTACGCCGGCGGCTGGAATCAGACGGTCTACGCGGCGGTGGACTACGACTTCACGGCAGACACCACCGTCGGGGTTGGCATCAGCAACCAGAAAGGCCATTCGCGCCCTAACTTCATGTCGTTGCCGCGTTACGCTGACGGCAGCGACATCGGCCTGCCGCGCTCGACCTTTGTCGGCGCCAGCTGGAACCGCAACGTCAACAACCAGACCCAAGTCTTCGCTGACTTGGAGCATCGCTTCAACGATGATTGGAAGGTGAAGGCCGCGTTGGTGGCCATGGACGAGCACAACGACGCAACCTACCAGGCGACGTGGGACACAATCCCCAACGGCGGCGGCAGCGTGCGTTATATCGATTGGGTCACCGACTTCAACACCAAGAGCCGCGGCGCAGATGTGTACGTCGATGGCAAGTTCGACGGCCTGGGTTTCCAGCAGGAAATGATCCTGGGCGCCAACTATTCCAAACTCACCACCGACGACCTGTGGGCGCGGGCGGCAACGCCGGGTGCGGATATCTTCAACATCGACCACAACCGTCCGCAGCGCGACAAATACCAACTGTTCAGGGACGGTTGGGGGTCCAAGAGCTGGTATGACGTTCGCCAGAAAGGCATCTATGGCACCTGGCGCGTGAAGCTGCTGGACCCGTTGACCCTGATCGTCGGCGCGCGCACCAGCTGGTATGACTTCTCCTATATCGGCCAGAGCGGTATCAAGGGGACTTATGGCGCGCCTGAAGCCAGCACCACCCAAACCAACGGCAAGGTCACGCCGTACACCGGCCTGGTCTATGAACTGAATGAACAATGGTCGGCCTACGCCAGCTACGCCGACGCGTTTGAACCACAGACCAACCAAACCACGTCCCACGCGATCCTCAAGCCCATCGAAGGCAAGAACTATGAGCTGGGGATCAAGGGCGAATTGGCCGATGGCCGCCTCAACACCTCGTTTGCGATCTTCCGCTACGACCAGGAAAACCGCGCCGCCCAGGACCTGCAAGGGCCGATGAACTGCAACGGTTGGTACTGCTCGGTGGCCTCGGGCAAAGTCCGCAGCCAGGGTTTTGAAGCCACGTTGAGCGGCGAAGTACTGCCGGGGTTGCAGCTCAATTCCAGCTACACCTACAACACCACCAAATTCCTCAAGGACGACGACTACGAAGGCAAGATCTTCAGCACTTGGACGCCCAAGCATTTGCTCAAGGTCTGGGGTGATTACCAGTTGCCGGGTGACTGGCAGAAATTCAGCGTCGGCGCCGGCGTGACCGCGCAAAGCAGCACCGAGGCCTACGACCGCACGTTCAGCGTGCCGGGCAATGCGCTGTGGGATTCGCGGGTGGCGTACAAGATCAACCAGGAATTCACCGTGGCGGCGAACCTGAACAATATGTTCGACAAGAAGTATTACATCCCGGCGTATAACGCGAATTGGGGCAGTAACTACTATGGCGACCCGCGTAATGTGATGTTCACCATGACCTACACACCGCAGTTCTAAAGCCTTACACCACAACCCCTGTGGGAGCTGGCTTGTGTGGGAGCGGGCTTGCTCGCGAAGGCGGAGTGTCAGTCAACACATGCATGACTGATGTACCGCATTCGCGAGCAAGCCCGCTCCCACACAAGCCCGCTCCCACATTTTGATCTCCAGTGTTCTGGAGGATTTGTATCGGGAAAAAAAATGCCCCGCACTTGGCGGGGCATTTTTTATGGGCGGGGCTTACAGGCCGTCAAGCATCGCCTTGTTACGCACAGCACCCTTGTCGGCACTGGTGGCCAGCAGGGCGTAGGCCTTCAGCGCGGTGGTGACTTTGCGCGGACGCTTTTCCACCGGCTTCCAACCCTTCTTGTCCTGCTCGACCCGGCGCGCGGCCAGTTCTTCGTCGCTGATCAACAGGTTGATCGAACGGTTTGGAATGTCGATCAGCACCTTGTCGCCATCTTGCACCAGGCCAATCGCGCCGCCGGCAGCGGCTTCTGGCGAAGCGTGGCCGATGGACAGGCCCGAGGTGCCGCCGGAGAAACGGCCGTCGGTGAGCAAGGCGCAGGCTTTGCCCAGGCCCTTGGACTTCAGGTACGACGTCGGGTAGAGCATCTCCTGCATACCCGGGCCGCCTTTCGGGCCTTCGTAGCGGATGATCACGATGTCGCCTTCTTTCACTTCGTCGGCGAGGATGCCGCGAACCGAGCTGTCCTGGCTTTCGTAGATCTTGGCGCGGCCTTCGAAGACGTGGATGGATTCATCCACACCGGCGGTTTTCACCACACAGCCGTCGAGGGCGATGTTGCCGTACAGCACGGCCAGGCCGCCTTCTTGCGAGTAGGCGTGCTCGACACTGCGGATGCAGCCGTTTTCACGGTCGTCGTCCAGGGTGTCCCAACGGGTCGACTGGCTGAACGCGGTTTGCGTCGGGATGCCGGCCGGGCCTGCCTTGAAGAAATGATGCACGGCTTCGTCGTCAGTCTGGGTGATGTCCCATTTGGCGATGCCTTCAGCGAGGGTCTTGCTGTGCACGGTTGGCAGGTCGGTGTGCAGCAGGCCGCCACGGGCCAGGGAGCCGAGGATCGAGAAGATCCCGCCGGCGCGGTGCACGTCTTCCATGTGGTACTTCTGGATGTTTGGCGCGACTTTGCACAGTTGCGGCACGTTGCGGGACAGGCGGTCGATGTCGCGCAGGTCGAAATCGATCTCGGCTTCCTGGGCCGCAGCCAGCAAGTGCAGGATGGTGTTGGTGGAACCGCCCATGGCGATATCCAGGGTCATGGCGTTTTCGAACGCCTTGAAGTTGGCGATGTTGCGCGGCAACACGGACTCATCGTTCTCGGTGTAGTAACGCTTGCACAGCTCGACGATGGTGCGGCCGGCCTGCAGGAACAGCTGCTCGCGGTCGCTGTGGGTGGCGAGGGTGGAACCGTTGCCCGGCAAGGCCAGACCCAGGGCTTCCACCAGGCAGTTCATCGAGTTGGCGGTGAACATGCCGGAGCACGAACCGCAGGTTGGGCACGCGCTGCGCTCGTATTCCGCGACTTTCTCGTCAGAAGCGCTGGAATCGGCGGCGATGACCATGGCGTCCACCAGGTCGAGGCCGTGGGAGGCCAGTTTGGTCTTGCCGGCTTCCATCGGGCCGCCGGACACGAAGATCACCGGGATGTTCAGGCGCAGGGAGGCCATCAGCATGCCGGGGGTGATCTTGTCGCAGTTGGAGATGCAGACGATGGCGTCGGCGCAGTGGGCGTTGACCATGTATTCCACGGAGTCGGCGATGATCTCGCGGCTCGGCAGGGAATACAGCATGCCGTCATGGCCCATGGCGATGCCGTCGTCCACGGCGATGGTGTTGAATTCCTTGGCTACACCGCCAGCGCGTTCGATTTCGCGGGCGACCAGTTGGCCCAGGTCCTTGAGGTGGACGTGGCCCGGTACGAATTGGGTGAACGAGTTGGCAATCGCGATGATCGGCTTCTTGAAGTCGTCATCCTTCATCCCCGTGGCACGCCACAGTGCGCGGGCGCCGGCCATGTTGCGGCCGTGGGTGGATGTTTTCGAGCGGTAATCTGGCATGGAGCACTCCGGGCGGCTAATCGGTATCAAAAGGGAGTGAGCTTCTATTGACGTCTGGAACACCCGAAAAATGGCCGTGTGTCCGGAAGTTGCCACTCGCGTCGCGGGATCGCCGCTTGCTTGGGCCTCGAGCTCATAAACCCGCCGGGGGATGACTGGCGATGAATAGGGCCGATTCTACACCGCTGGCGGCTGGAGGGAACGGGGCAATACAGGGCCTGCGGCTTTGTTTAGACTGGCGGCCTTTTTTGTCCCTCCCCACTCCAAAGGAACTGGAATGCCCGGTCTCAATCGTTTTCTTGGGTTCTATCTGCTGATCGGCCTGGTCCAGGGAATCGCCTTCTATTACTCCGACCAGCTTTATCGCGTAAACGAAGCGCTGTTTTTTGTCACCTACACCCTGGTCCTGGTAGGCGGCACCACGTTGCAGTTGCTCGGGGAAAAAGTCCGACACTGGCGTTCGCTGTTGCCGACGCTGGTGTTCACCCTGCTGATGGGCGGCATGACGCTGTGGGTGTGTTATGGCGTCGAGCATATCGGCGACAAGCGTTGGGCGATCAACTCGTGGTTTATCAGCGTGGTGGTGCTGAGCTACGTCTGCGCCAGTTTCCTGTTTGCCTGGCCCTCGGCCAAAGGCCAGCGCTGGCGCTATGAAGACCTGTTCCAGCAAGCCTGGAACAGCGTGTTTATCGTGCTCTACGCGCTGATCCTGGTGGGGCTGTTCATGGCGTTGCTCAAGCTGTGGAGCCGCCTGTTCCTGATGCTGGGCATCGAGTTTTTCGAGCGGCACTTCTGGAGTGAGTTGTTCCTGTGTTTCGCCCTGCCGCTGGTGTTCGCACTCGGCATGTATTTGGCGGCGCGCAGCGAGAAGGTCATCGGCCAGATGCGCAGCATGCTGCTTAGCGCCTGCGGTTTGCTGCTGCCGTTGATCGCGCTGATCAGTGTGCTGTTTACCCTGGCCCTGCCGTTTACCGGGCTCGGGCGGATCTGGGCCACGGGCTACTCCACGCCGATTTTGCTGGTGTTGGCCGGTGCACAGTTGTTCCTGCTCAATGGGGTGTTCCAGGATGGCCGGCAGCCGCGGCCCTATCCCCAGTGGCTGACGCGGTTTATCGAGTTGAGCCTGTTGTGCCTGCCGGTCCTTGCGGCGCTGGCGTTTTATTCGAGCTGGCTGCGGGTCGAGCAATATGCCTTGTCGCCGCAACGTTTCATCGCGCTGGCGGCGGCGTTGCTGTGTGGTTTGTATGGCCTGGCGGCGGTGTGGGCGGTGGTGCTGCGTAAGCCTGTGTGGCTGGGCAACTTGCGCGTGACCAACCCGGCACTGGCGTTGCTGTTTTGTGCGCTGGTGGTGTTGATCAACACGCCACTGCTCAACCCGGTACAGATCAGTGTGAATGATCAGGTGCAACGCTTGCTCGACGGACGCACCAAGGCTGAGGCCTTTGACGCGCGCTACCTGCGTTTTGGCCTGGAGAAGGCCGGCGAGGAGGCTTACGCCCGGTTGCAGGAGGATCTGGATAAAGAGCGCATTCTCGACGCGGACTCCCGTCGCGTCTTGCGTGAACGGATGGACGACACGGCGCTGAGTTTCAGCGAGCAATACGCCAAGGAGCGCGCCCAGCGGCCCAAGGCCGAACTGGAATGGATCGGCCCCAAGCCCAAGGGCAGCGAACAGTTTGCCGAACTGAGCCTGGATACCGACTCACCGTGCGAGTCCAACTGTGTGTTGTGGGCGGTGGATCTCGACCTGGACGGCCAGTCCGAAGTGCTGGCGATTCCGAACACCGGCTACCGCCACGACTTCAAGCCACCGCGCATCTTTGCCCTGGACGAGAAGGGCAAATGGGACGATCGCGGCCCGTTGGTCTGGACGCAACTGCCGGACGGTTATGTGGACACCGAGACGCTGATCCACGACATCCGCATAGGCCGGATCGAGCTGGTCAAGCCGCGTTATCGGCAATTGCAGACCAGTGACATGCTGCTCACGCCGGTAGTGCGTGAGCCGTAGTCTGCCGGTTGGTCAGCAGCCCCCAGAGGCTGAGTACGATAAAACTGAGGGCGATGGTCAGCAGCAGATGTTCGCCCGCCTGGGCCAGCGCCGCGCTGCTGACGGCGGCGGTGAGGAACATGATGCTGTTGCCCGCCGACGCCGCCGTGCCGGCGCTGCTGGAAAACAACAGCATCGCTGCGGAAATGGCTGCGGGTCGCACCAGGGTCACGGCCAGCGCGCTGATCAGCATCGGGATCAGCAAGGTCACCGTGGTGATGGCGTGCAGGCTGACCATCAATGTCAGCAGTAACCCGGCAATGCTCAGCAAGCCGAGGCCGATGTTGATCTGCCGGGACAGCGTGATGCGCTTCTGCAAATACGACGCCGCGACGCCGCCGAGCAGGTAGGCCACGCCGTACACCATCAGCACCAGCGCGTATTGGTATTCGGAGAGCTGCAGCGTGTCCATGAAGATCAGCGGTGTCACGCTGATCAGCGCGAAGTAGCAGGCGAACACCAGCGCGGCAATCCACCAGTAACGTAGGAAATCACGGTTTTTGCCGACGGCTTTCAGCGTGCCGATGATGGAAACGGCGGCACGGTGCGGGCTGGCAGACTTGGACGGCAGGATGCAGGCCGCGTGGATCAACATGCCCAGGGCCATCAGCGCGAACCCATAGAAGCTGCCTTGCCAGTCGAAGGTGGTTTGCAGCCAGGAGCCGATCAGCGGTGACAGCGCGACAAACGAGCCGCTCAAGGTCATGTAGTACAGGCGTACGCGGGCACGGTCTTGTTCATCGAACAGGTCCTCCACCAACGCGTGGCCCAGCACGAAAAATCCACAGCCCATGGCCTGGACACAGCGAAACAGCAGGAAGCTCAGGTAATCCGGCGCCAGTGCGCAACCGATGGCGCCGAGGATCGACAGGCTGATGCAGCCGATCAGCACTTCCTTGCGTTCCCATTTGTCCGACAGCGGGCCGGCGACCAGTTGGGAGATCGCAAAGACCAGGGTGAACAGGCTGATGGACAGCGCGACGTCGGCGGTGGGTGTATCGAAATGGGCGGACAGGGCGGGGAAGGAGGGCAGCAGGATATTGATCGGGAAGAAGCTGATCAGGGAGATGCAGGTGATGAGGATGAAGCGCGAGAGGGTGGGCCCAGACATTGTTTTTGTTTTCCGGAGTTGAACCAGAAACCGATACTAGTCTGCGGAAAATGGAATTCAATCAAAACCGTGAGGAGATCTTCCGTGCGCCGCAAAACAATGTGGGAGCGGGCCCGCTCCCACATTTTGATCTGCGTTCTAACTCTACTTAGCTGTTAGGCAGCAGGCGGCACGTAATGCTCTTGATGTAGCGCGTCTCGGCAATCGCCGGGTGCACCGGATGGTCCGGGCCCTGGCCGCCACGTTCCAGCATCTGGATATTGCGGTCCAGGTGGCGGGCGCTGGTCAGCAGGATGTTTTGCAGGTCGTCTTCCGGCAAATGCATGGAGCACGAAGCGCTGACCAGGATGCCGTCCTTGCTGAGCAGGCGCATGGCTTGCTCGTTCAGGCGACGGTAGGCGCCTTCGCCGTTCTTCATGTCTTTTTTGCGTTTGATGAAGGCCGGTGGGTCGGCGACGATCACGTCGAAGCGTTCTTCGCTGGCTTTCAGTTCTTTCAACGCTTCAAACACGTCGCCTTCGATGCAGGTCATCTTCTCGGCAACACCGTTCAGCGCGGCGTTGCGCTCCACGCCGTCGAGGGCGAAGGCGGAGGCGTCGACGCAGAACACTTCACTGGCGCCAAAGGCCGCGGCTTGCACGCCCCAGCCGCCGATGTAGCTGTACAGGTCGAGCACGCGTTTGCCTTTGGCATACGGAGCCAGGCGCGCACGGTTCATGCGGTGGTCGTAGAACCAGCCGGTTTTCTGGCCCTGAATCACCGGGGCTTCGAATTTCACGCCGTTTTCTTCCAGCGCCACCCACTCTGGCACCAGGCCGAACACGGTTTCGACGTAGCGGTTGAGGCCTTCGGCGTCGCGGGCGGCGGAGTCGTTCTTGAACAGAATGCCGCTTGGCTTGAGCACTTGGGTCAGTGCGGCGATCACGTCTGCTTTATGGGCTTCCATGGTCGCCGAAGCGATCTGCACCACGAGGATGTCGCCGAAACGGTCAACCACCAGGCCTGGCAACAGGTCGGAGTCGCCGTAGACCAGGCGGTAGAACGGCTTGTCGAACAGGCGGTCACGCAGGGACAGGGCGACGTTGATGCGGTGCACCAGCAGCGACTTGTCCAGCGGCAACTTGATGTCGCGCGACAGCAGGCGCGCGCAGATCAGGTTGTTCGGGCTCATGGCCACGATGCCCAGGGTCTTGCCGCCGGCCGCTTCCAGGATAGCCTGGTCGCCTGCCTGGAAGCCGTGAAGTGGGGTGGCGGCCACGTCGATTTCGTTGCTGTAGACCCACAGGTGGCCGTTGCGCAAACGACGATCGGCGTTGGCTTTGAGACGCAGGCTTGGCAGGGACATGACGTCGCTCCGGAAAAAAGAGCGGGAGTATACCGTGTTGTGTAGGAATTGGCGGTGCCGCCGGACATGTGGGGGCGGGCTTGTGTGGGAGCGGGCTTGCTCGCGAACGCGGTGGGTCAGTCAATACATATGCAAGCTGACCCACCGCATTCGCGAGCAAGCCCGCTCCCACACAAGCCAGCTCCCCCCTTTGATCGGGTTTCCGTTCAGGTTTTTGAGGTGTCGGTCAGGTTCCCATAGAGGTTAGAATCCCCGCCTAGTCCAGAGTAAGTACTTATGTCCCAAGAGCTATCCGCCGAACAGATCCAACAGGCCCTGCAAGGCATCAGTGTGCCGCCCCAGCCGCAGATCATGGTAGATCTGCAGATGGAGCAGTACATGCCTGACCCGGACCTGGAAGTGATCGCCCGGCTGATCGCCCAGGACCCGGGCCTGTCCGGCGCATTGCTGAAGGTCGTCAACTCGTCGTACTTCGGCCTGAGCAACAAGATCGCCTCGATCCAGCGCGCCGTGAACCTGCTGGGCAGCCGTTCGGTCATCAACCTGATCAACGCGCTGTCGATCAAGGGCGAGATGAGCGACGACACCATCGTCACCCTCAACCGCTTCTGGGACACCGCCCAGGACGTGGCCATGACCTGCCTGACCCTGGCCAAGCGCACCGGCGCCCAGGCGGTGGACGAAGCCTACGCCCTCGGCCTGTTCCACGATTGCGGCGTGCCGCTGATGCTCAAGCGTTTCCCCAATTACATGGCGGTGCTCGAAGAGGCCTATGCCAGCGCCGGCCCGGACTGCCGCGTGGTGGATACCGAGAACAACGCGTTCAACACCAACCATGCCGTGGTCGGCTACTACACCGCCAAGTCCTGGCGCCTGCCGCAGCATGTGACCGACGCCATAGCCAACCACCACAACGCCCTGGCGATTTTCAGCGATGAATCGTCGCGCAATCCGCAGCTGAAAAACCTGCTGGCAATCCTCAAGATGGCCGAGCACATCTGCTCGTCCTACCGCGTGCTGGGTAACCAGGCGGTGGATCACGAGTGGAATGCCATCAGCCATCTGGTGCTGGACTACGTGGGCCTGTCGGACTACGACTTCGAAAGCATGAAGTTGTCGATCCGCGAACTGGGCGCGCACTGACCCTTCCGTTTACGAGGTACCTATGCCCGAGTTGCCCGAAGTCGAAACCACCCGGCGCGGGATTGCGCCGCACCTGGAAGGCCAGCGCGTCAGCCGCGTGATCGTGCGCGAGCGGCGCCTGCGCTGGCCGATCCCGGAAGACCTTGATGTGCGCCTGTCCGGGCAGCGCATCGTGTTGGTGGAGCGGCGGGCCAAGTACCTGTTGATCAACGCCGAAGTGGGCACGCTGATCAGCCATTTGGGCATGTCAGGCAACCTGCGGCTGGTGGAAGTCGGGCTGCCGGCGCTCAAGCATGAGCATGTGGATATCGAACTCGAATCCGGCCTGGCCCTGCGCTATACCGACCCACGGCGTTTTGGCGCCATGCTCTGGAGCCAGGACCCGCACAACCACGAACTGCTGCTGCGCCTGGGGCCCGAGCCGTTGACCGACCTGTTTGATGGCGAGCGCCTGTTCAAACTGTCCCGTGGCCGTTCGATGGCGGTGAAGCCTTTCATCATGGACAACGCGGTGGTGGTGGGCGTGGGCAATATCTATGCGACGGAAGCGCTGTTTGCGGCGGGGATCGACCCGCGGCGTGAGGCGGGCGGTATTTCCCGTGGGCGCTATTTGAAGCTGGCGATCGAGATCAAGCGCATCCTGGCCGCCGCGATCGAGCGGGGCGGTACGACATTGCGCGACTTTATCGGTGGGGATGGGCAGCCGGGGTATTTCCAGCAGGAGCTGTTTGTTTATGGCCGGGGGAACGAGGCGTGCAAGGTCTGTGGGACGGAGTTGCGCAATGTGATGCTGGGGCAGCGGGCGAGTGTGTTTTGCCCTAGGTGCCAGAGCTGATTGCTAGGTGATGGCTGATGACGCCTTCGCGAGCAAGCCCGCTCCCACATTCGACCGCATTCCCATGTTGGAACTCGGTCAACTGTGGGAGCGGGCTTGCTCGCGAAGAGGCCCTGGCAGGCGCTAAAGAACCTCAGGCCTTACCGGTAATCTTGCGGTACTTGTCCATCAACTGCTCTTCCGTCTCCGGATGAGCCCCATCCAACGGAATGCAATCCACCGGGCAGACCTGCTGGCACTGAGGTTCGTCATAGTGGCCGACACACTGCGTGCACAGGTTCGGGTCGATCACGTAGATCTCTTCACCTTGGGAAATGGCAGCGTTCGGGCACTCGGGTTCGCAGACGTCGCAATTGATGCAATCGTCGGTGATGATCAGGGACATGGAAACTCCTGCCAGGGCTGTCAGCCAGGGCATCTGAAAACTAATGCGCGCAATTGTGCCGCATTGGCGCCCGCAGTGCGAGCCTGTGGCAAACCCTAGCGACGAGCGCAGTCCCTGTGGCGAGGGAGCTTGCTCCCGCTGGGCTGCGAAGCGGCCCCAAAATCTTGGGAGCGCTGCGCACTCCAGCGGGAGCAAGCTCCCTCGCCACAGTGAGTCTTACTTCTTGAAGCGCAACGTCAGCGCATCAGCCACGGCGGGGTGGACGAACTTGGTGATATCTCCGCCCAAAGCGGCGATTTCACGGACCAACGTCGAGGAAATGAACGAATAACGTTCCGACGGCGTGAGGAACAGGCTTTCCACGTCCGGCGCCAGTTGGCGGTTCATGTTGGCCAGCTGGAATTCGTATTCGAAGTCCGACACCGCGCGCAGGCCGCGCAGGAACACATTGGCGTTCTGCTCTTTGGCGAAGTGCGCAAGCAGCGTGGAAAAACCCACCACTTCCACGTTGGGCAGGTGCTTGGTGACCTCGCGCGCCAGTTCCACGCGCTGTTCCAGGGGAAACAGCGGGTTTTTCTTGGGGCTGGCTGCGACCGCGATGATCACATGGTCGAACAAGCGCGAGGCGCGTTCGACCAGATCGCCATGGCCTTTGGTAATCGGGTCGAAGGTACCTGGGTACAACACTCGGTTCATCGCGTCGTCCTGGCGGAGTCCGTTGGGGAACCGGATGGTATCGCAGCCATCCCGGTCGGCCAAGTCAACTTATGTAGAAGAAACCACGATAGACCGTGTTTTTTCACGCCGTTTTCAGACGTTCGGCCAACGCGGTCGCCAGTTGCGCGGTCAATCCATACACCGATAATTGCGGGTTGGCCCCAATGCTGGTGGGGAACAGCGAACCGTCGTGGATCGACAGGTTGCGCAATTGATGATGGCGCCCGAGGCTGTCGGCCACCGCGTTTTTCGGGTCTTCGCCCATGGCGCAACCGCCCATCACATGGGCGCTGCCCAGGCAGGTGCGGTGCAGTTCCAGGTTGAGGTCGTCGATCATTGCGCGGGCTTCGCCCAGGGTTTTCACGTAGCGCGCATCGTGGTGCAGCGGCTTGACCGACTTGGCGCCCGCCGCGAACTGGATCTCGGCCATGCTGTGGAAGGCCCGGCGCAGGCCGTCCCAGGCGTAGTCCGAAACCTGATAGTCGAGCACCGGCGTGCCATCACCGCGCAAATCCACGGTGCCACCGGGGCTGTCGGGGTGAAAACCGTCCCGCAACAGCGCGAGCATGGCGTGGGTGTTGGGCAATTGGCTCATGTCCAGGGCGTTCTGCTCGCCGTAGCCGCCCAGCAGGGTGCTGGCCAGCGCCGGATGTAAGGGCGGCGCTTCGAGCTTGTACGACATTTTGCCGGTGGTGCCGTCCTGCCATTGGAAATGGTCGGAATAGATCGACTGCGGCGCGCCATAGAACGGGTTGATCACTTCGTCGAACAGCCCCGCAGAGAAATTCACCAGGTGCAGAAAAGTGCGTTTGCCCACCCGCGAATGCGGGTCGGGGGCATCCGAGCGCATCAGCAGCGCCGGGCTGTTGATACCGCCGCCGGAGAGCACGTAGTGCTTGGCTTTCACCGTAATCTTGCGACCGGTCGGTGCCACGCACAGATCGTCCATGGCCACGCATTCCAGGCTGCTGATGGTGTCGCCGCTGTACTTCAGGCGTTCAGCGCGGGCCAGGTAGAGCAGCTCGCCGCCGGCTTCCAGGGTGGACGGGATGGTGGTCACCAACATCGACTGCTTGGCGTTGACCGGGCAACCCATGCCGCAATACCCCAGGTTGAAGCAGCCACGCACATTGCGCGGGATGACATGCCAGCTGTAGCCAAGCTTTTCGCAGCCTTTGCGGATCACGTCGTTATTGGGGTTGGGCGGCATAGCCCACGGCGCGATGCCCAGGCGTTGCTCCATTTTTTCGAACCACGGCGCCATCTCGGCGCTGCTGTGGCCCTTCACCGCGTATTCGCTGGCCCAGTGGGAAAGGGTGGCGTCCGGCGTGCGAAAGCTCGACGTCCAGTTGATCAACGTGGTGCCACCCACCGCCCGGCCTTGCAGGATGGTGATCGCGCCGTCCTTGCTCATACGGCCGATGCCTTCCTGGTACAGGCTGGTGTAGGCCTCGTCCTCGAGCAGCTTGAAATCGCTGCTGGTCTTGAGCGGGCCTTCTTCGATCAGCAGCACCTTGTAGCCGGCGGCGCTGAGGATCTCGGCGGTGGTGCCGCCGCCGGCGCCACTGCCGATGATGGCGACGTCGGCTTCCAGGGTCAGGTCGCTGTCGAGGGCGGCGCCGTTGTGGGTTTTCCAGCCACGGGCGAGGCCATCACGGAACAGATCGGGTACGGGCATGGGCGTGCACTCTTGTTGTTATAGGTGTCGGTCGCTACGAAGTTGCGATCTAAATGTGGGAGCGGGCTTGCTCGCGAAAGCGGTGTATCAGTGACGGATTATTTGACTGACCCACCGCTTTCGCGAGCAAGCCCGCTCCCACAGTTTTGATTGGGTTATCAAGGCTAGATCTTTGGAGGCCCGGGATAGCCGCAATGGGCCCAGGACGCCGGCTGAAAATACCACGCCATGATCACCAGCTTGAGCAACGAACCCTGGCCCATGCGCAGCAGGTTCAGGTAGCTGTTCTCCCAGCGATGCAGAAAGTTGCGGATCTGTTCGCTGCTGGCGTTTTCCCAACTGCCCCAGATCCCGGTCAGCGGCCCACGGGTGATGCCCATGCCCAGCACGTCAAACAGTTGCTGGGTGAGCTTGAACATCTCCGGCGACAGGCGTTGCAGGCTGAAATCGAGCTTTTTCAGTGTGTCCTCGATGCCGCTGGCGACGGCCTCGGCGCTGGCCACGCCTTCGAGCAGCACTGGGATCACGGCGCGCAGGAACGGCAGGTCACTGCTGCGCAACATCACAAAGCCGCTGGCGGGCGTGCTGCTGGAGCAGCCGCTGAGGCTGGCGCCGAGCCCGGCGGTGGCCAGGAAAGCGCTGGCGCACAGGCCGATTTTCAAGACGCCGCGCCGTGACAGCGCGGGTGTTTCAGTCAGGCTGGGGTTCATTTTTATTGTTATCCCGAGAGTGGTGTTATCAGCGGATAAACAGCTTCTGGATCAACGTCTGGATCGCCTTGCCATAAGGCGGGTAGATCAATTTCGCCGCGTTCAGGCGTTGTTTCACCAGCACACCCTTGGCTTTGCTGAACGTTAGGAAACCTTCGTGGCCGTGGTAGTGGCCCATGCCCGAGGGGCCGATGCCGCCGAACGGCATGTCGTCCTGGGCCACGTGCAGCAGGGTGTCGTTCAGGCACACGCCGCCGGAATGGGTCTCGTGGAGTACGCGGTTCTGTTCACCCTTGTTGTAGCCGAAGTAATACAGGGCCAGCGGGCGAGGGCGCTGGTTGATGTAGGCAAACGCCTGGTCAAGGCCGCGATACGGCACGATCGGCAGCAGCGGGCCGAAAATTTCGTCCTGCATCACCGTCATGTCATCGCTGACATTCAGCAACAGGCTGTGGGCCATGCGCCGGGCCTGGCCCTGATCAAACAGCGGGATCAGGGTGGCGCCCTTGTCGGTGGCGTCCTTGGCATAGGCGTTGAGCCGCGCCAATTGCCGTTCGTTGATGATGGCGGTGTAGTCCGGGTTGTCGGCCAGGGTCGGGTAAAACCCGCGAATCGCTTGGGTGTAGGCCTCGACGAAGCCCTCCACGCGATCTTCCGGCACCAGCACGTAGTCCGGCGCCACGCAGGTTTGCCCGGCGTTCAAGGCCTTGCCGAAGGCGATGCGTTCGGCGGCGTCCTTGAGCGGTACATCGGCAGAGACGATGGCGGGCGACTTGCCGCCCAGCTCCAGGGTGACCGGCGTGAGGTGTTCGGCCGCCGCGCGCATCACATGCTTGCCGATGCTGGTGGCGCCGGTGAACAGCAGGTGGTCGAAGCGCAGCCTGGAAAACGCGATGCCCATATCGGCCTCGCCGAGCACCACGCACACCAGGTCTTCGGGGAAGATCTTCGCCAGCAGCGTTTTGAGCAATTCGCCGGTGGCGGGGGTGGATTCGCTGAGCTTGAGCATCACCCGGTTACCCGCCGCCAATGCACCGACCAGCGGGCCAATGGCCAGGTACAGCGGGTAGTTCCACGGCACGATCACCCCGACCACGCCCAGCGGTTGGTAGATGACTTTGGCGGACGCGGGCTGGAAGGCAATGCCTACGGCGCGGCGCGAAGGTTTCATCCAGCCCTTGAGGTGTTTGCTGGCGTAGTGAATGCCATGCAGGCTGGGCATCAATTCGGCGAACAGGGTTTCGTCGGCGCTGCGGTGGCTGAAATCCTGGCTGATGGCGTTGATCAACGCCTGGCGTTCGTCGCTCAGCAGGTCACGCAGGGCCTTGAGCCATTGCTGGCGTTGACCTGCCGGCGGCATCGGGTTGGCCGCGTAGGCGCGTTGTTGGGCGTCGAACAGGTCCTGGAGGTGTTCCAGCGCCTGGGAATCTTGCAGGTAGGCAACGTTGGCAGACATGGCGCAGTTCCCGGTTGTTATAGGTCTGCCTGGATTTTTAGAGTCATTGCTCTAAATTGTCAAATAACATTGCAGCAACATGCAGTTTTATCCCGGCCTGGATAGGCCGTAAGATGCCCCATCACGTGTATAGAAGCTGATTCCCCTATGGCACCACGAGTAAAGACCAGCGAGCGCATTGTGCAAACCAGCCTGGAGCTTTTTAACCAGCAGGGCGAGCGCAGTATCAGCACCAACCATATTGCTGCCCACATGGAAATTTCCCCGGGCAACCTGTACTACCACTTCCCCAACAAGCAGGCGATCATCGCCGTGCTGTTTCGCGAATACGAAGCCCTGGTGGACAGTTTCCTGCGTCCGCCCCAGGGGCGCGCCGCCACCGTTCAGGACAAACGCTTCTACTTGCAGGCCTTGCTGGCGGGCATGTGGCGCTATCGTTTCTTGCACCGCGACCTTGAACACCTGCTGGAAAGCGACCCGGAACTGGCCACCGGCTACCGGCGTTTCTCTCAGCGCTGCCTGATCCAGGGCAATGCGATCTACCGGGGGTTTGTCGATGCCGGCATCCTCAATATGGACCCGATCCAGACCGAAGCCCTGACCCTCAACGCGTGGATCATCCTCACGTCGTGGGTACGCTTCCTGTGCACCACCAACGAAAATTCCGCGCACTTGAGCGCCGAGGCGATCAAGCGCGGGGTGTACCAGGTGCTGGTGCTGGAGGCCGGGTTTGTCACGCCCGAGGCCAAGGACGCGGTAGACGCGTTGTTCAAAGAGTTTTACGTGCCGTTGAATCAGGCACTGGAAGAAGTGAAGTAGGACCTTTCCCGAATCTGTCCACAGGAGTCCGTCATGCCGCTTGCCCAACTGATCAGCCCCCAGCCATTGGCCGAGCGCCAACAGTCGCCCGGGCTGGTGATCCTTGATTGCCGCTTTGCCCTTGAAGACCCGGATTACGGGCGTTGCAGCTACGCCGAAGGGCATATCGAGGGCGCGCAATACGCCGACCTGGAGCGCCACCTCAGCGGGCCGGTGACCAAGGGCGTGACCGGTCGTCACCCGTTGCCAGTCGCGGACACGCTGGCGCAGCAACTGCGGGCCTGGGGCATCAATGCCGACACCGACGTGGTGCTGTATGACGACGGCCCCGGCGCGTTTGCCGCCCGGGCGTGGTGGTTGCTGGCGTGGTTGGGCAAGCGTGACGGTGTGTTTATCCTCGATGGCGGCCTCAAGGCCTGGCATGCCGCGGGCTTCCCATTGAGCCTGGATGCGCCGGTGATCCAGCCCGGGACGTTTGCCGGCACGCCGGATAACCATTTGTTGCTGGACGCCGAACACCTGCAAAAGCGCCTGGGCCAGCCGGGCCTGACCTTGATCGATGCCCGCGCCCAGCCGCGCTTTCGCGGTGAGGTGGAGCCTATCGACCCGGTCGCCGGGCATATTCCGGGGGCGCAGTGTGCGGCGTTCAGTGAAAACCTGGGCAGCGATGGGCGTTTCTTGCCGGTTGAGCAGCTCAAGCAACGGTTTGCTGATCAGTTGAAAGGCCGTTCACCGGATGAGCTGGTGGCCTATTGCGGTTCGGGGGTGACGGCGTGTCATAACCTGTTCGCCCTGAGCCTGGCGGGGTATCCGTTGGGCAAGTTGTATGCGGGGTCTTGGAGTGAGTGGATTACTGACCCCCAGCGGGAAATCGCTACAGGCGACTAAAACCCCAGGGTGAAAACCCAATCAAACTGTGGGAGCTGGCTTGCCTGCGATAGCGGTGGGTCAGCTACACATGTATCAACTGACAGTCTGCCATCGCAGGCAAGCCAGCTCCCACATTTTTAACCGTGTTGTGTCAGTAGCCATTGGGGGATGCGGTGTTCAAGGTAGTAGCTTGGGCGCTTGAGCGATCCGCCGACAAAACCCACGTGGCCGCCTTTTTCCAGTAATTCAAACTCCGTGCAATCCGACAGCTCACCAGCCTCCGGCAAGCTGTGAGCAAACACAAACGGATCATCCGCCGCATGAATTATCAGCGTCGGCGTACGAATCTCACCCAGGTAATAGCGACTCGACGCGCGGCGATAGTAATCCTCGGCACTGAGGAACCCATGCAACGGCGCGGTCACCCGCCCATCGAAATCCCAGAACGTGCGCATCTTCTCCAGCGAACCCAAGGCCTCCAGGGTCTTCAGCCCGTCCGCGCGGCCGTCCTGCAAGAACCGGTGCTGCTTGACGCGGATGTACGCCAGCATTTCACGCATGAAGTGCTTCTGATAAACCCGCGAAAAGCCCAGGCCGATACGATCCGCGCATTGATCCAGGCGAAACGGCACCGACACCGCCGCCGCGCCCTGCAAGCCCGAGGCCCCGCCGGTTTCACCCAGGTGTTTGAGCAACACATTGCCCCCCAGCGAATAACCCACCGCATACAGCGGCGCCAACGGTCGTTTGGCCCGCAGATGGGCAATCGCCGCTGCCAGGTCTTCGCTGGCGCCGGAGTGATAGCTGCGCGCCAACAGATTCGGCTCCCCCGAACAGCCACGCCAGTTCAGCGCGGCGCTCGCCCAGCCGCGGCTGGCGAGGGCTTTTTGCAGGCCGGCCACGTAGGGCGAGTTGGATGAACCGGTCAGCCCGTGCAACACCAGCACCAACGGCGCTTGCGCGTCGTGGGGGCCGTGCCAGTCGAGGTCGAGGAAGTCACCGTCTTCCAGCCACAGGCGCTCGCGTTGGCGTTCGATGTGGGTGGTGGGGCGCCACAGCGGGCCCCACAGCGTTTGCAGGTGGGGGTTGCCGAGGCCGAAGGCGGGGGTGAACAGGTCAGAAGAAGGCTGCATGACACTCTCGATGGCAAGTGAACTCACTGTGGCGAGGGAGCTTGCTCCCGCTGGGCTGCGTAGCAGCCCCATCAAGAACACCGCATGTATTCAGTCAGAACACTGTTGCCGGTTTTAGGGCTGCTTCGCACCCCAGCGGGAGCAAGCTCCCTCGCCACAGGGTTAGGCGGCGCTTTCGACTAAGCGGTGCCACAACGCGTAATACACCCGACCGGACTTCTGTTCCCGGTGCAGGCGCCAGGCACCCGGCAGGCCGAGGGTGGAAGGCGCGGTCTCGCTTTCAGTGTAGATCCACGCATCCGGCGCCAGCCATTGGCGCTCTTCCAGCAGTGCGCACACGGTCGGCAGCAGGTTCTGGTTGAACGGCGGGTCGAGAAACACCACGTCGTACTCGCTGGCCGGCTGGGTTTCCAGGTAGCGCAGGGCATCGGCGGTTTGCACCTGGCCGTTGGTGCAGCGCAGGGTGCCCAAGTGTTCCTTGAGGCTGGACACCGCCACGTTGCTTGCATCCAGCGCCTGGGCCTGGGCCGCGCCACGGGACAGCGCCTCGAGGAACAGCGCGCCGCTGCCGGCGAACGGGTCCAGCACCTTGGCCCCGCCGATGTACGGCGCGAGCCAGTTGAACAGGGTTTCACGCACGCGGTCTGGCGTTGGGCGCAGGCCCACGACATCGGGGAAGCTCAGCTTGCGGCTGCCCCATTCACCGCCAATGATGCGCAGTTGGCCCACACCGTTGTGGACGTTGTGGACGGGTTTTTTCGGGCGAGATGAACTGGCCATTAATGCTCCGGAACCCCGAGCGGCTGCTCGGCGGGTTTATCAGTGGGGGGCGGTAGTGGCTTTTGCGCAGTGGTCGGGCCGGCGGTCACGATGACCATCTTGTCGGCGCTCAAGTGTTTGTTCATTGCAGCCTTGACCTGCTCTACGGTCAGGGCCTGGGATTGTTTCATGAAATCTTCCAGATAGCTCAGCGGCAGGTTGTAGAAACCCATCGCGCCCAGCTGTCCGACGATATCGGCGTTGCTCGCGGTAGACAGCGGGAAGCTGCCGGCCAGCTCGCGCTTGGCGTCATCCAGTTCCTTTTGGGTCGGGCCGGTCTTCAGGTAGTCAGCCACCACCTCCTCAACCAGGCGCAGGGTGCCGCCGCTCATTTCGGCGCGGGTCTGCAGGTTGATCATGAACGGGCCGCGCACCTGCATCGGTGAGAAACCGGAGTACACGCCGTAGGTCAGGCCGCGTTTCTCGCGCACTTCACTCATCAAGCGCGTACCGAAGCCACCGCCGCCGAGGATCTGGTTGCCCAGGGACAAGGCCGCGTAGTCCGGATCGGCGCGGTCGATGCCGAGTTGGGCGAACAGCAAGTGCGTCTGCTTGGACGGAAACTCGATATGGCTCAGGCCGGCTTTAGGCTCGGTGGGCTGGGCGATCTTCGCCAGTGCCGGGCCTTTGGGCAGCGACGCCGACACCTTGGCCGTCATGGCTTCGGCTTCGGCGCGGGTCAGGTCGCCGACCACCGCAATCACCGCATTGCCAGCGGCATAGGCCTTGGCGTGGAAGCCCTGCAACTGCGCAAGGTTGATCTTCGGCACGCTCTCGGGCGTGCCTTCACTTGGATGCGCGTAAGGGTGGTCGCCGTACAGGCGCTTGAACAACTCCAGGCTGGCCAGCTTGGCCGGGTTCTGCTTCTGGTATTCGAAGCCGGCGAGAATCTGGTTCTTGATGCGCGCCAGGGAGTCGGCCGGGAAGGTCGGCTTGCCGATCACGTCATCAAACAGCGACAGGGCCGCATCACGCTTGTCGCCGGCGCTCAGACTGCGCAGGGACACCAGCGCCATGTCGCGGTAGGCACCATTGCCAAAGTCGGCGCCCAGGCCTTCGAAGTCGCGGGCGATCTGGCTAACATCCTTGCCCGGCACGCCTTCGTTGAGCATGGCGTTGGTCATCAGCGCCAGGCCCGGCACGTTGCCGTCCTGGCTGCTGCCGGCGGCGAACAGGATACGCAGGTCGAACATCGGCAGTTCATGGGCTTCGACGAACAGCACCTTGGCGCCTTCGGCGGTGGTCCAGGTTTGCACGTCGAGCTTGCGGTTGGTCGGCGCCTTGCCGTCCAGCTCGGCCAAGGATTGCAGCTTATTGGCCGACTGGGCCTTTTCCAGCGCCGGGCTGGCGATGGATTCGCTCGGGCGCAGGAAGTACACGGCGCCGGCGGCGATCAGGGTGACGGCGATCAGGCCGGGGAAGATCAGGCGGCTGCTTTTGCGATCACTCATGAGCGGTCTCCTCAGGCAGGACATGGGCGACGCTGAGGCGTTCGCGGGTGAAGTAGGTGCGCGCGGCTTTCTGGATATCTTCCGGGGTCACGCTTTGCAGGTCGGCAAGCTCGGTGTCCATCAGCTTCCAGGACAGGCCGACGGTTTCCAAGGAGCCGATGGCCGTGGCCTGGCTGGTGATGGAATCACGCTGATAGACCAGGCCGGCAATGACCTGGGCGCGGATGCGTTCCAGCTCGGCGGCGGTCGGTGGCTTGGCCTTGAGTTCGTCCAGCAGGCGCCACAGGCCGGCTTCGGCTTGGGCGATGGTCTTTTTCTTCTGCTGGTTCGGCGTGGCCGACAGGGTGAACAAGGTGTCACCACGGGTGTAGGCGTCGTAGTTGGTGGAGGCGGCGGAAACCAGCTCTTCACCGCGCTCCAGCTGCTCGGAGATACGTGCGCTGTAGCCGCCATCCAGCAGGGCGGAGATCAGGCGCAGGGCCTGGACCGAGCGTTTGTCTTCGGCGGTGACCAGGCCGGGCACGTTGAAACCGAGGATCACGCTGGGCAGTTGGGTCTGTACACGCATGGTCAGCAGGCGTTCGCCAGGCTCGGCCAGCTCCATCGGCACCTTGGCCGGTGGCACGTCACGCTTGGGGATCGGGCCGAAGTAGCGCTGGGCCAGGTTCTTCACCTCGTCCGGGGTGACGTCGCCGACCACCACCAGGGTGGCGTTGTTCGGCACGTACCAGGCTTGGTACCAGTGGCGCAGCTCTTCGACCTTCATGCGCTCCAGGTCAGCCATCCAGCCGATGGTTGGCGTGTGGTAGCCACTGGCCGGGAAGGCCATGGCCTTGAAACGCTCGAAGGCCTTGGACATCGGGTTGTCGTCGGTGCGCAGACGGCGTTCTTCTTTAATGACCTCGATTTCGCGGCTGAACTCGTCGGCCGGCAGGCGCAGGCTGGCCATGCGGTCGGCTTCGAGTTCGAAGGCGACGCCCAGGCGGTCGCGGGCCAGCACCTGGTAGTAGGCGGTGTAGTCGTCGCTGGTAAAGGCGTTCTCTTCGGCGCCCAGGTCGCGCAGGATCAGCGAGGCTTCGCCTGGGCCGACCTTGGCGCTGCCCTTGAACATCATGTGTTCCAGGGCGTGGGACAAACCGGTCTGGCCCGGGGTTTCGTAGCTGGAACCGACCTTGTACCAGACCTGGGAAACCACCACTGGCGCGCGATGGTCTTCGCGTACGACGACCTTGAGGCCGTTATCCAGGGTGAATTCATGGGTGGGTTGTGGATCGGCAGCCAAGGCTGAAAGAGGCAGACAAACTGTGCTGAACAGCAGGCCTGCGGCGCGGCGGGCTAGAGCATTCATTCGTTTTTAAACCTGTTGGGCTGCCCGCTTGGTCTTAGCGTCGGCGGGCGAGGAGGTGCTAGGATACTGGTCGGATTTACGGACGGCCACTGCGGCAGTCCTGTTAAGGCCCGATTTAGGCCTTACAAGATGTTGCGCATGAACGAGCTGGCTAAAAAACAGTCTGTTACGCATCGAATTTTATTTACCGACGCGCCCCTCTGGCGCGTCGCTACCTTGAGATAGCCGTCCTCCATGTTTGGTTCCAACGACGACAAGAAGACCCCAGCTGCGGCTGGCGAGAAGAAAGGCCTGTTCGGATGGCTGCGCAAAAAGCCGCAGGAAACCGTCGTCGAACAGCCACAGGTTCAACCTGAGCCTATCCCAGAGCCTATCGTAGAAGCCGAACCGGTCGTAGAGACCCCGGCGCCGGTGGTGTTGCCGCTGGTTGAACCGGTGTTGCAGCCGGTGGTCGAGGCTGAGCCAGCGCCAGTCGTTGAGCCAGAGCCAGAGCCAGAGCCAGAGCCAGAGCCAGAGCCAGAGCACAAGCCTTGGCCCGAGCTGCCAGTGGCAGAAGAGCCAGTGGCGCTGGTTGAAGATGTACAGGCTGAACACGTCGCACCACCGATCCCTGCCGTGGTTGAACCGGTGGCCGTGGTGGTTGAAGCGGCGCCAGTCGTCGAAACAGCCGTTCCTGCTGTGGTCGAGCCCGAACCCGTTGTCGCCGAAGCCAGCAAGACCGGCTTCTTCGCCCGTCTCAAGCAAGGCCTGAGCAAGACCAGCGCCAGCATCGGCGAAGGCATGGCTAGCCTGTTCCTCGGCAAAAAGGTCATTGATGACGAGCTGCTGGAAGACATCGAAACCCGTCTGCTCACCGCCGACGTGGGCGTCGAAGCCACCGCCGTGATCATCCAGAGCCTGACGCAGAAGGTCGCGCGCAAGCAGCTGACTGACGCCGATGCCCTCTACAAATCCCTGCAAGCCGAGCTGGCTGCGATGCTCAAGCCGGTGGAAGCACCGCTGGTGATCACCCCGAACAAGCCGTTCGTGATCCTGGTGGTGGGTGTCAACGGCGCCGGCAAGACCACCACCATCGGCAAGCTGGCGAAGAAACTGCAGTCCGAAGGCAAGAAAGTCATGCTGGCGGCGGGCGACACCTTCCGCGCCGCTGCGGTAGAACAGCTGCAAGTGTGGGGCGAGCGCAACAAGATCCCGGTGATTGCCCAGCACACGGGCGCCGATTCCGCTTCGGTGATCTTCGATGCCGTGCAAGCCGCCAAGGCGCGCAACATTGATGTGCTGATCGCCGATACCGCCGGTCGCCTGCACACCAAAGACAATTTGATGGAAGAACTGAAGAAAGTCCGCCGCGTGATCGGCAAGCTCGACGCAGACGCCCCGCACGAAGTATTGCTGGTGCTCGACGCCGGCACCGGGCAGAACGCCATCAGCCAGGCCAAACAATTCAACCAGACGGTGCAACTGACCGGCCTGGCATTGACTAAGCTCGACGGCACGGCCAAGGGCGGCGTGATCTTCGCCCTGGCCAAGCAGTTCGGCCTGCCCATTCGTTATATCGGCGTCGGTGAAGGTATCGACGACCTGCGTACCTTTGAAGCCGAACCCTTTGTCCAGGCACTTTTCGCCGAGCGGGAGCGTTCATGATTCGATTCGAACAGGTCGGTAAACGCTATGCCAACGGGCATGTGGGCTTGCATGAGCTGAGCTTTCGAGTGCGTCGCGGCGAATTCTTGTTTGTCACCGGGCACTCTGGCGCCGGTAAAAGCACCTTGTTGCGCCTGCTGCTGGCCATGGAACGCCCGACCACCGGCAAACTGCTGCTGGCCGGCCAGGACCTGGCCACCATCAGCAATGCGCAGATTCCGTACCTGCGCCGCCAGATTGGCGTGGTGTTCCAGAACCACCAGCTGCTGTTCGATCGCACGGTGTTCAACAACATTGCCCTGCCATTGCAGATCCTCGGGCTGTCCAAGGCCGAGATCGTCAAACGCGTGGATTCGGCCCTGGAGCGCGTGGCGCTGTCGGACAAGACCGACCTCTACCCCGGCGACCTGTCCACCGGCCAGCAACAGCGCGTCGGCATTGCCCGCGCCATCGTCCACCGCCCGGCCTTGCTGCTGGCGGACGAACCCACCGGTAACCTCGACCCGCGTTTGGCCGCAGAAATCATGGGCGTATTCGAAGACATCAACCGCCTGGGCACCAGCGTATTGATCGCCAGTCACGACCTGGCACTGATCGCTCGCATGCGCCACCGCATGCTGACCCTGCAACGCGGCCGCCTGATCGGTGACGGGGAGGCTGGCGTATGAGTGCTACCCGCAGCCCTAAAGTCTCCGAACGCGTGGCGCCGAAACCGGCCGACCCGCAACCGCAGAAAAAGAAAAAGCACGACGAAGATGACGGCCCGGATTTCGGCACGCTGCTGCGCGCCTGGATCGAAAGCCACCGCGCCAGCCTGCTGGACAGCCTGCGTCGCCTGGGCAAGCAGCCGATCGGCAGCTTTTTCACCTGCCTGGTGATGGCCGTGGCCTTGAGCCTGCCGATGGGCTTGTCGCTGCTGCTGAACAATGTGGAGCGCCTGGGCGGTTCCTGGCAGCGTGCGGCGCAGATTTCGCTGTACCTCAATATCGATGCGAGCACCAAGGAAGGCGAAGGCCTGCGTGACGACATCAAGAACCTGCCGGGCGTAGCGGATGCCGAGTACATCAGCCGCGACCAGGCCCTTGAGGAGTTCCAGCAACAATCCGGCCTGGGCGAGGCGCTCAAGGAGCTGCCGCAGAACCCGCTGCCGGGCGTGGTGCTGGTGACGCCGAATGAAGTCGACAAGCCCGCATTGGAAGCCCTGCGACAAAAACTCGCAGAGATGCCCAAGGTGCAACAGGCGCAACTTGATCTAGTCTGGGTGGAGCGCCTGGCAGCGATCCTCAAGCTGGGTGACCGCTTTGTGTTCGGCCTGACGGTGCTGTTGGTGTCTGCATTACTTTTGGTGATAGGTAATACCATTCGTCTTCATATTGAAAACCGTCGCACCGAGATAGAAGTGATTAAACTGGTCGGCGGCACGGACAGCTATGTGCGTCGGCCTTTTCTGTACATGGGCGCGCTTTATGGCTTCGGCGCCGGGATTTTGTCCTGGGGCGTGCTGGCATTTGGCTTGGACTGGCTGAACGACGCGGTTGTCGGGCTGGCTGGCTTGTACGGCAGTGATTTCGCCCTGGCGGGCGTGCCGGTAGCCGATGGTCTGAGTCTCTTGCTTGGCGCGGTGCTGTTGGGGTATATCGGTGCTTGGATTGCGGTCGCTCGTCATTTACGCGAGCTGGCACCGAAGTAGTTAATGTCAGATTAATGTGGTTTCGTTTGTATTGACCGTATCAGCGGTTTAGGGAACTTGTCCTACGGTTCCCGGTCAATTTTCGCAGTGCTGAACTGCACGAGTTATGTAAGTCGGAGGTTTCGTATGACCACTTCTTTGCAACCTGCTTATGCTCTGGTCCCAGGTGCGAACCTGGAGGCGTATGTGCACACGGTCAACAGCATTCCATTGCTGACGCCCGAGCAGGAGCGTGAACTGGCCGAGAGTCTCTACTATGAGCAGGATTTGGGGGCGGCTCGGCAGATGGTGCTCGCCCACCTGCGTTTTGTCGTACATATCGCCCGTAGCTATAGCGGCTACGGCCTGGCGCAGGCTGACCTGATCCAGGAAGGCAACGTTGGCCTGATGAAGGCGGTGAAACGCTTCAACCCTGAGATGGGTGTGCGTCTGGTGTCGTTTGCCGTGCACTGGATCAAGGCGGAAATCCACGAGTTCATCCTGCGCAACTGGCGCATCGTGAAAGTCGCGACCACCAAGGCCCAGCGCAAACTGTTCTTCAACCTGCGCAGTCAGAAAAAACGCCTGGCGTGGCTGAACAACGAGGAAGTCCACCGCGTGGCCGAAAGCCTCGGCGTGGAGCCCCGTGAAGTGCGCGAGATGGAAAGCCGCCTGACCGGCCATGACATGGCCTTCGACCCAGCCGCCGAAGCGGATGACGACAGCGCCTTCCAATCGCCGGCCAACTACCTGGAAGACCACCGCTACGACCCGGCGCGGCAACTGGAGGATGCGGACTGGAGCGACAACTCCAACCACAACCTGCACGAAGCGCTGGAAGTGCTGGACGACCGCAGCCGCGACATCCTCTACCAGCGCTGGCTGGCAGAAGACAAAGCCACGCTGCACGACCTGGCGCAGAAGTACAACGTCTCGGCCGAGCGGATTCGTCAGCTTGAGAAAAGCGCGATGAACAAGCTGAAACTGTCGATCGCTGCCTAAAGCGCTGCGATAAACCAAAAAAATGCCCCGATCGAAAGATCGGGGCATTTTTGTTTGTCTTCACGCGGTCCCTGTGGGAGCTGGCTTGCCTGCGATAGCGGTCTGTCAGATACAGATGTGCTGGCTGATAGACCGCTATCGCAGGCAAGCCAGCTCCCACAGTTGTTTCTGTGTTGTGTCAGTCGGACCAAGGGGCTTTGCGAGTGTTGTTGAGTTCGAGCAGGTAGCCATCACCCCCCAACTGACTCATCTGCTGGCGAATCCACGCCGCCCGCCGTGCCACATACGCCGTCGGATGGCTGGCACTCCACACCCTTGGGTTGGGCAACACCGCCGCCAGATAGCTGGCCTGCTGGCGGGACAGCGCCTTGGCACTTACGCCAAAGTGGTGCCGCGCCGCCGCTTCTGCGCCAAACACGCCTTCATCCCATTCCACACTGTTGAGGTACACCTCAAGAATCCGCTGCTTGGGCCACAGGATTTCGGTCAACCCGGTAAACCAGGCCTCCAGGCCTTTGCGCAGATAACTGCGGCCGGCCCACAGGAACAGGTTTTTCGACACCTGCTGGCTCAAGGTACTGGCGCCGCGAATCGAACCGCCGCGCTCGTTGTGCAGGATCGCCGCCTGGATCGCGCCGAAGTCAAAGCCCCAATGCTGCGGGAAGCGCTGGTCTTCGCCGGCCATCACCGCCACTTTCAGCTCGTCGGAGATCTCATCCCACGGCACCCAGGTGCGTTGCAGGTCAATGGGCTCGCCGTCGAACCAGGATTCGATCTTGCGCTCCACCATCAGCGCGGTGAACGGCGGCGGCACGACACGCAACAGCAGCGCCAGCAGGACACTGCCGACGGCAAACCATTTCACGACTTTGAGAAAACGACTGAAGAGGAGACGCAGCATAGAGATGGCTTGGCCGAACCCGTTGAGCGGGCCATTATACAGACCCTGCCCCTTGTGACTGGAGTTCCTCATGCTGCGTGGCTTTCTGATGTTGGCGGCCTTTTTCGGCTTCACCGGTGTCGCCCTTGGCGCCTTCGCCGCCCATGGCCTGAAAAACCGCCTGAGCGCCGAATACCTGGCGATCTTCCACACCGGCGTCACCTACCAACTGGTGCACACCCTGGCCCTGTTCGGCGTGGCTCTGCTGGCGGCGCACCTGCCGGGGCGACTGGTCACCTGGGCGGGTGTCTCGTTTGCCGTCGGCATCCTGTTGTTCTCCGGCAGCCTGTATGTGCTGACCATGACCGGCATCAGCAAGCTCGGCATCATCACCCCGTTTGGTGGGTTGGCGTTCCTGCTCGGCTGGTTCCTGCTGGGCCTGGCGGCGTTCCGCTTGCAAGCCGCCTGACCAAGGGACTTGGGTCAGCCACGTTGATCGGGCTAGAATGCTGGCCCCTAAAAACGATGGCGGCCCGCGGCATGCGCATTCAGTTGAACGGCGAACCCTTTGAACTGCCCGACGGCGAAACCGTTGCGGCCCTGCTGACCCGCCTGGACCTGACCGGGCGTCGCGTCGCAGTGGAGCTCAACCTGGATATCGTCCCGCGCAGCCTGCACGCCGAGACCGCGCTCAACGAAGGTGACCAGATCGAAGTGGTCCACGCCATTGGCGGCGGCTAGTCGCGCAACTTCCTGAATTCTGCAGAACCTCACCCCATTCCGAGGATTTCCCATGAGCATCGTTCGTAGCGACAAGCCCTTCGTCCTGGCCGGTCGTACCTACCAGTCCCGTCTGCTGGTCGGCACCGGCAAGTACCGCGACATGGAAGAAACCCGCCTGGCCATCGAAGCCTCGGGCGCCGAGATCGTCACCTTCGCCGTGCGCCGCACCAACCTGGGCCAGATCGAAGGCGAACCGAACCTGCTCGAAGTGCTGTCGCCGGATCGCTACACCTTCCTGCCGAACACCGCCGGCTGCTACGACGCCATCGAAGCCGTGCGCACCTGCCGCCTGGCCCGTGAGCTGCTCGACGGCCACAACCTGGTGAAGCTGGAAGTGCTGGCCGACCAGAAAACCCTGTTCCCCAACGTGATCGAAACCCTCAAGGCCGCCGAGACGCTGGTCAAGGAAGGCTTCGACGTGATGGTCTACACCAGCGACGACCCGATCATCGCCCGCCAACTGGCCGAAATCGGCTGCATCGCCGTGATGCCGCTGGCCGGCCTGATCGGTTCCGGCCTGGGGATCTGCAACCCGTACAACCTGCAGATCATCCTTGAAGAAGCCAAGATCCCGGTGCTGGTGGATGCGGGCGTGGGCACTGCCTCCGACGCGACCATTGCCATGGAGTTGGGCTGCGACGCGGTGCTGATGAACTCGGCCATCGCCCACGCCCAGCAACCGATCATGATGGCTGAAGCCATGCAACATGCGATCGTCGCAGGCCGCCTGGCCTACCTCGCCGGGCGCATGCCGAAAAAACTCTACGCCAGCGCCTCTTCGCCGCTGGATGGTCTGATCAAGTAAGAGCCATGATGACTGAATCAAACGAAACGCCGAACACCGTGGAAGAGGGCGACGAGTCCAAGCACCGCCGCATCAAGAGTTTTGTGATGCGCGCCGGTCGCATGACCGAAGGCCAGCAAAAGGGCCTGGAGCAAGGTACGCCGCTGTTCGTGTTGCCGCTGGCGGATACGCCGGTGGACTACGACCAGGTGTTCGGCCGTTCGGCCCCGCGTTCCCTGGAAATCGGCTTCGGCATGGGCCACTCCCTGCTGGAAATGGCTGCGGCCTCGCCGGAGCAGGATTTCATCGGCGTTGAAGTGCACCGTCCCGGTGTAGGTGCGCTGCTCAATGGCGTGCTGACGCAAGGCCTGACCAACCTGCGGGTCTACGACTGCGACGCGATTGAAGTGCTCAACCGCTGCATCGCCGACAACAGCCTTGACCGCCTGATGCTGTTCTTTCCGGACCCATGGCACAAATCCCGTCACCACAAGCGCCGCATCGTCCAGGCCTCCTTCGCGGAACTGGTGCGCAGCAAGCTGAAAGTGGGCGGCATCCTGCACATGGCCACCGACTGGGAACCGTATGCCGAATACATGCTGGAAGTGATGGATGTAGCGCCTGGCTACCGCAACCTGGCCGAAGACGGCAAATGCGTGCCACGCCCGGCCGAGCGGCCGATCACCAAGTTCGAACGTCGCGGCGAGCGACTCGGGCATGGGGTGTGGGATTTGAAGTTCGAAAAGCTGGCTTAATCAGCTAGAAATTTGAAATGCAATCAACTGTGGGAGCGGGC
>NZ_QAJM01000015.1 GCF_003852405.1 Pseudomonas sp. KBW05 | reverse complement strand
GCCTACGGCATTGGTCGCCGAAACCAGTCGGCCAAGGTCGTCATAGGCGTAGGAAACAACGCTGTACTCGGTTACCCAAACGTAGGGATCAGAACCCTCGGTCCGCTGAATCTGGTAATCCACTGCCACGATACGATCGGCCGAATACCGCAAAAACAGCGAACGCCCGACACCGTTGTCCAACCGCTCAATGCGCCCCAACACATCCCGGGAAATCCGCAGCCGGTTGTCATACGCATCGCTGATGGCTGTCAGCAAACCCTCTTGAAAGTGGTAGAAACGCGACGCCTGCGCCAGCACCAACTCGTCAGGCAACGTCCCGAGATAAATGGCCGCTTCGGCCAGGCTATTGGTAATCGCAGGCCGAGCAACCGTAGGCAAGGGCAGGGTGGTAGACCGATTCTCATGGTCCGTCCACACCACCGAATCGCCCGAAACACAAAGCCTGTGCGCCAGCGCATGACTCCAGCCAAACCCCAACCCACAATCCACGCCCACCGCACTGGTGCGATACAACCGCGTCCACTCGAACGGCAAGATCCCATCGAGCGTGCCGTCAGTCAGGGTCAGCAACTCTTCTCCAGTGACCATCGACACCGGGCAACCATTGGTAGCGGTCTTGTCCGCAGAAGCCGCCGCATCACCGTTGGCATTCCTGCCGGAAGCAGGCACATCATCAACAGCTTCCTGGCGAACCAGCACGGTCTGCTGCCGACCCTTGTCCCGCACCACCGGCACCGGGTTGGAAACCAGTTGCTCCCCAGCCTTCAACGGCACATCCGGCACCGTCTTGATCGCCACCGACGGCCCACCCAATAGCAAGGGCTTCGACGCCTCGACATGCTCTCCCAGTCGAGCCTTGCCGAACTGCCCAGCCATGTGTTCCAACCACCTGCGCGCCCGCTTCGACTTGATCCCACCCAACACCTTGGCACTCATGCGCACCACCACACCCATCCCGGCAGTGGCGAGGCACAGCAACAGATTGATCAATACTTCGGCGCTGATTTGCCCCAATAACTCGTTCATGTACGGCGGCGGCAACAGGCGCATCCAACTGACCATTGCCGACAGATACACAAACAACAACGGCTCATCGCTGAGCACCAGCAAACCCTTCGCAAGGGTTTCGGCGCTCATGCTCAGCAGTGCTTCGAAGGCTTGCGGGGACAGGTAATGCAGGAGCTTTTCAGCATTCCCCAGTGGGTCCGAAAGCCACAGGAACAATTGCTTGATGGTGTCCCAGAGTGAATACAGCGCCTCGCCAAACCCACGCGCATAGGCTTGGTGCAACGAGAGATAGCGCTTGAGGAAGTTCGCTTCGGAGTAGCTCTTCCACAGCGGCTTAAAGGTGGTTGCCCATTCACTGCGCAGCCAGCCTTCCAGCGGTACGATTACCGATTGGTAGGAGGCATACAGCGCTTTGACATGATCTTTGGAAACGTTGGGGTAGAAACTGACCCGATACGCCTGGTTGCGATCACACTCGGTGACTTCAAGAATGCCGCTGGGCCCGATGGTTTTATGGATAGGTTCGCCCAGCGGGCCACCTTTTGGATCGACGCGTTGCAGAATCACCGGCGTATTGCCGATGGGCACGAACCGCGCGCTCTGGAACATATGCACCAAGGTCAACGTGCCGTTGGCCGAGCACGTTGCGGTGGTGCTGCTGGGAAGGATGGAGCGGTTGATCGGAGCGACCAGCGTCACCTCATTGCCGACCTTGAACACCTGCTCGACATCCAGCGCCGAAAAGCTGAAAAAGCTCTCGGCCCACACGTCGTAGGTATTGAGGCAGCGATTGAAGTCGCTGATCACGGATTCGACGTCCCGCGTCGTTGAATCCATGGCTGCCAGTACCATGTAGCCAATCGCCTGGCTGGTCGCGGAAATCACGACACAGCCCCACTCACCAAGACACTCACAAAAAAACTCATCTGCAATCCCTCGCACGGTGAAATCAGGCGAAGGACTTTGCAGGCGTTCCCAGGGCAGGGCAGTAGAGCTAATCCGGCGGTTGCGTGGGACGTTTCAACAGCCCTTGTGTGCCGCCATACGACTGGCGGCTATTGTCAGAAATTTCCCACAGGAGTACAAATGTACTCCATGACGACTCTAACCCCCCGCCGTACCGCCATCCTGACCTTTATCCGCGACCGTATCGCGCAGCAAGGCCAGCCCCCCAGCCTCGCCGAGATCGCCGAGGCGTTCGGTTTTGCCTCGCGCAGCGTGGCGCGCAAGCATGTGCTGGCGTTGACCGAAGCCGGCTTTATCGAGGTCAACCCCAACCAGGCGCGCGGCATTCGCTTGCTCAACCAGCCGCCGCGGCCCGAATGGCTGGATGTGCCGGTGCTCGGCCGCGTCGCGGCGGGCTTGCCGATTGGCGCCGATGCCGACGTGCACAGCCGCCTGCAACTGGACCCTGCCACCTTCGCGAAAACCCCGGACTACCTGCTGCGGGTGCAGGGCGATTCGATGATCGAAGACGGCATCCTCGACGGCGACCTGGTGGGTGTACGCCGCAGCGCCGAAGCCTTGAACGGGCAGATCGTGGTGGCGCGCCTGGACGGTGAAGTGACCATCAAGCGTTTCGAACGCCATGGCGACAGCGTGCGCTTGCTGCCGCGCAACCCTGCGTATCAACCCATCGTGGTCAAGCCTGACCAGGACCTGGCGATCGAAGGGGTGTTCTGCGGCCTGGTGAGGCAGGGCTGATGGGCGCCGTCGTTGCGTTGGATACGCTGTTCAATGGCGGCCGCGTGTGGAAAGGCCGGCCCGTCGCGCCGCCAGCCAGCGTGCATCCCACCGGGCTGACGGGGTTGGACGCGGTGTTGCCCAGCGGCGGTTGGCCGGAGGCGGCCTTGAGTGAAATCCTCATGGCCAAGGAGGGCGTCGGCGAGTTGCAACTGGTACTGCCGACACTGGCGCGCTTATCCAAGGCCGGCGAGCGCATTGTGTTGGTGGCGCCGCCCTACACGCCGTATCCCCACGCCTGGCAGAACGCCGGGGTGGATTTGCGCCTGCTCTCGGTGATCCAGGCCGAGGAACGTGATGCGCTGTGGGCGGTGGAGCAATGTCTGCGTTCCGGCAGTTGCGGCGCGGTGTTGTGCTGGCCGCGCAAGGCCGATGATCGCGCGTTGCGCCGCTTGCAGGTGGCGGCGGAAACCGGGCAGACCCTGGCGTTTGCCTGGCGCGCCTTGAGCGAGGCGATCAACTCATCGCCCGCTGCTTTGCGTCTGGCGGTTGAAGCGAAACCCGCGCAAGTGCGGGTGCTCAAGTGCCGTGGCGGCCTGGCCCATCCGGCGCCGATTGCCCTGGCCGGGCACTGAGGTTGGCATGCGCTGGGTGTGTATTGTCTTCCCGCAATTGGCGCTGGACGGGGTGCAGCGTGCGCACCCCGAACCGGACCAGCCCCTGGCCCTGCTGGCCGGCACGCCACAGCGTCGCGTGCTGCAAACCGTCAATGACGCCGCCCGCGCCCTGGGCCTGCGCCCCGGCCAGTCGCTGACGGCGGCCCATGCCCTGGCCAAGACGTTTGCCAGTGCCGAATACGACCCCGCCGAGATCGAGCGCTGGCAGCAATTCCTCGCGGCCTGGGCCTATCGCTTCAGCTCCCAGGTCAGCCTGTATTACCCGCGCGCCTTGTTGTTCGAAATCGAATCGAGCCTGGGTTTGTTCGGCCCGTGGCCGCAGTTCGAAGCGCGTTTGCGCGCAGAACTGACCGAGCTGGGCTTTCGTCACCGTATCGTCGCCGCGCCCAACCCGGCTGCGGCGCGGGTACTGGCCAATCTCTACGATGGCCTGGCCGTGGCCGATGATGAACGTTTGATGCAAGCCCTGGCGCCGCTGCCCATCGACCGCGCCGGCCTCGACCCGCAGGCGGCCACGGCCTTGTCGCGCATGGGCCTGCGCACCCTGGCTCAGGTGCAGGCGTTGCCCCGGCATACGCTGGCGCGACGCTTTGACGCCAGCCTGCTCAAGCACCTGGACGCCCTGAGCGGGCAGCGTCCGTTGGCCTTGGCGTTTTATCAGCCACCGGATCAGTTCGATGTGCGCATCGAGTTGAATTTCGATGTGCAATCCCATCAAGCGCTGCTGTTTCCCTTGCGCCGCTTGACCGGCGATTTGTCCGCCTTCCTCTGTGGCCGCGACAGTGGTGTGCAGCGTTTCGACCTGCACCTGGAACACGCCCAGGGTCCCGACAGCGTGATCAAGGTCGGCCTGCTCAGCGCCGAGCGTGAACCGGCGATGCTGTTTGAACTGGCCCGTGGGCGCCTGGAGCAAGTGCAGGTGACCTCGCCGGTGCGCGGCTTTCGCCTGGTAGCCGAGGATTTGCCGGTGTTTGTGCCGCAACGCCAGGACCTGTTCGACGATCGCCCGCACCAAACCCTGCCCTGGGAGCAACTGCGCGAACGCCTGCGCGCACGGTTGGGGGATGACGCGGTGCAGGGCCTGCGTTTTCATGCCGACCACCGCCCCGAATGCGCCTGGCAAGCAGCGGCCGACAGTCGCCCCGGCCCAACCCTGGATAACGTCCAGCGCCCCGGCTGGTTGCTGAGCGAACCGACCTTGCTCGCCGAGCAGGGCCTCCAGATCCTCATGGGCCCGGAGCGCATCGAATCCGGTTGGTGGGACGGCGCCGATATCCGCCGCGACTACTACCTGATCCAGACCCGCGCCGGCCAACAAGGCTGGGCCTATCGCACCGTGGGTCACAACGATGGGCTGTGGCTGCAAGGCTGGTTTGCATGAGTTACGCCGAGCTGCATTGCCTGTCGAATTTCAGCTTCCAGCGCGGTGCGTCCACGGCGCTGGAGTTGTTCGAGCGGGCCAAGCATCAGGGCTACAGCGCCCTGGCGATCACCGATGAATGCACCCTGGCAGGGATTGTGCGGGCGTGGCAAGCAGCGAAAGCGGTGGAGTTGCCGCTGATTATCGGTAGCGAGATGCGCATCGAGAACGGCCCGAAAGTGGTGCTGCTGGTGGAAAATCTCAGCGGCTACCAGCAGCTGTGCCGCTTGATCACCCTGGCCCGGCGTCGCGCCGAAAAGGGCAGTTATCGCCTGCTGCGAGAAGACTTCGAGCAACCGCTGCCCGGCCTGTTGGCGTTGTGGGTCGCCGCAGACAACGACACCCAGGCCGATATCCAATGGCTGCGCCACACCTTCGCCGAACGCCTGTGGCTGGCGGTGCAGCTGCATTGTGGCCAGGACGATGCGCGCCACTTGCACCAACGCCTGCAACTGGCCGCCAGCCTGCAACTCCCGGCCGTGGCTTGCGGCGATGTACACATGCATGCCCGTGGCCGCCGCGCCCTGCAAGACACCATGACCGCCATCCGCCATCACGTGCCGGTGGCCGAAGCCGGCACGCGCCTGCATCCCAACGGTGAGCGGCACCTGCGCAGCCTCGACGCCCTGGCCGCGCTGTACCCGCAAGCCTTGCTCGACGAAACTGAAACCATTGCCCGCCGTTGCACCTTCGACCTCAGCCAGTTGCGCTATCACTACCCGCGCGAGCTGGTGCCTGCCGGCCATGACGCCAAATCCTGGCTGCGCGCCGTGACCGAAGAGGGCATCGCCCAGCGCTGGCCCCAGGGCGTCGATGCAAAGACCTTGCAGCAGATCAACAACGAACTGGAGCTGATCAGCGAGCTGGGCTACGAAAGCTACTTCCTCACCGTGCACGACATCGTGCGCTTCGCCCGCAGCCGTTCGATCCTGTGCCAAGGCCGCGGCTCGGCGGCCAACTCGGCGGTGTGTTTTGCCTTGGGCATCACCGAGATCAACCCGAGCCTGACGAGCATGCTGTTCGAGCGTTTCCTGTCGCGCGAGCGCAACGAGCCGCCGGACATCGACGTGGACTTCGAACACGAACGCCGCGAAGAAGTGCTGCAGTACGTGTTCCAGCGCTACGGCCGCACGCGTGCGGCGTTGACGGCGGTGGTCAGCAGCTACCACGGCGCCGGCGCCGTGCGCGACGTGGCCAAGGCCCTGGGGTTGCCACCGGACCAGGTCAACGCCCTGGCCGAGTGCTTCGGGCGCTGGAGCGACGAAGCGCCGCCCATGGAACGTCTGCGTGAGGGCGGCTTCGACCCTGACAGCCCGATCCTGCGCCGCGTGCTGACGCTGACCCAGCAATTGATCGGTTTCCCCCGGCACCTGTCCCAGCACCCCGGCGGCTTCGTGATTTCCGAATACCCGCTGGACACCCTGGTACCGGTGGAAAACGCAGCCATGGCCGAGCGCACCATCATCCAGTGGGACAAGGACGACCTTGACGCCGTCGGCCTGCTCAAGGTGGATATTCTCGCCCTCGGCATGCTCAGTGCGATCCGCCGCTGCTTCGACCTGTTGCGCCGCCATCGTCATCTGGACCTGGCGTTGGCGAGCATTCCCAAGGAAGACCCGGCCACCTACGCGATGATCAGCAAGGCCGATACCATCGGCGTGTTCCAGATCGAGTCGCGGGCGCAGATGTCGATGTTGCCGCGCCTGAAGCCGCAGACGTTCTACGACCTGGTGATCGAAGTGGCGATTGTGCGCCCGGGGCCTATCCAGGGCGGCATGGTGCATCCGTACCTGCGGCGGCGGAACAAGGAAGAAGAGACCACCTATCCCTCGCCGGAGTTGAAAGCGGTGCTGGAACGCACCCTGGGCATTCCGCTGTTCCAGGAACAGGTCATGCAGATCGCCATGGTTGCCGCCGATTACGGCCCCGGCGAGGCGGACCAGTTGCGCCGTTCCATGGCGGCGTGGAAGCGTCACGGCGGCCTGGAGCCGCATCAGGCGCGCCTGCGCACGGGCATGCTGAAAAACGGTTACAGCGAAGCCTTTGCCGCGCAGATCTTCGAGCAGATCAAGGGCTTTGGCAGTTATGGCTTTCCCGAATCCCACGCGGCCAGTTTCGCCTTGCTGACCTACGCCAGTTGCTGGCTCAAGTGCCACGAACCGGCGGCGTTCGCCTGTGCGCTGATCAACAGCTGGCCCATGGGTTTCTACAGCCCGGACCAGATCCTGCAAGACGCGCGGCGCCATCACTTGCAGATCCGCCCGGTGGATGTGCAGGCCAGTGACTGGGATTGCAGCCTGGAGCCCATCGACGGCGCGCAACCGGCGATTCGCATGGGCTTGCGCATGATCGCGGGGTTTCGCGAAGAAGATGGGCGGCGCATCGAGGCGGCGCGCCAGCGTCGTATGTTCAGCGACATTGCCGACCTCGACGAACGCGCCGGGTTGGATGCTCGCGCCCAGGCGTTGCTGGCGGATGCCGGTGCCTTGCGTGCCCTGGCGGGCAACCGGCATGCGGCGCGTTGGGAGGTGGCCGGGGTGCACAAGCAACTCGGGCTGTTTGCCGGCCTGCCCAGTCCCGACGAAACGCCGGTCGAACTGCCGGCGCCGACGGTGGGCGAAGACGTGCAGGCGGATTACGCGACGGTCGGCACCACCCTGGGCCCGCATCCGTTGGCATTGCTGCGTGCGGAGTTGCGCCGGCGGCGCTGCCGCAGTTCCGAGGAACTGATGGCGGTGGAGCATGGGCGCAACGTCAGCGTCGCCGGGTTGGTCACCGGTCGTCAGCGTCCGGGCACGGCGAGCGGTGTGACCTTTGTCACCCTGGAGGACGAGTTCGGCAACCTCAATGTGGTGGTCTGGCGCGACCTGGCTGAGCGCCAGCGCCAGGCACTGGTGGGCTCGCGGTTGCTGAAAGTGGACGGGCGTTGGGAAGCGGTGGGCGAGGTGCGGCACCTGATCGCCGGGCGCTTGACCGACCTTACGCCGCTGCTGGACGGGATCAATGTGCGCAGCCGGGATTTTCACTGAGGGCGGTGGTGGCTGCGGGGTTTAGCGCCTAACGTACATGCGGTGAAACCATCTACGTTTGCAGCGCTCCAAAACTTGACGATGTCTTCTTTGCGCACAGAGCCAACCGATGCAGTTTTTATCCAACTCTCACGGCTGTGAAGGCTGGGCCGGTGAAATGGCCCAGCGCATCCGCGCGTTCGATTGGTCAACCACCGACCTTGGCCCCATCGACCGCTGGTCCCCCAGCCTGGCCTGCAACGTGCAGATGCTGCTGGCGTCCCCCGTGCCCATGGTGATGCTGTGGGGGCGGCTGGGCTACATGATCTACAACGACAGTTATTCGCGGTTTGCCGGCGGCCGCCACCCGTACCTGCTGGGCACGCCGGTGGAACTGGGTTGGCCGGAAGTCGCCGATTTCAACCGGCATGTGGTGGACACGTGCCTGGCGGGCGGCACCTTGTCGTTCAATAACAAGGACCTGGTGCTGCTGCGCAACGGCCAGCCGGAAACCGTATGGCTGGACCTCTACTACAGCCCGGTGGCTGGCGATAACCAGCAGCCGGCCGGGGTGCTGGCGATCGTGGTGGAGACCACCGAGCACGTGCATTCCGAGCGTTTGCGCCAGGAACTCACCCACAACCTGGAACAGCGCGTGGCCGCCGAAGTACAGGCGCGCTCCGCCGCCGAGGAGCAGTTGCGTCAGTCGCAAAAACTGGAAGCCATCGGCGGCCTCACCGGTGGCGTGGCCCACGACTTCAATAACCTGCTGCAAGTGATCGCCGGCAACCTGCATTTGCTGGCGCGCCATGAGCCGGACAACGCCCAGGTGCAGCGCCGTGTGGCGGCGGCGATTGCGGCCGTGGAACGCGGGGCCAAGCTGTCGGCGCAACTGCTCGCGTTTGCCCGGCGCCAACCGTTGTCGCCCGCCGTGTACAACCCGCAACGCATCTATGCGGGCTTGGGGGAGTTGCTGCAACGGGCGCTGGGGGAAACCATCCATATCGACGTGCAAATGCCCCAGGATGCCTGGTTTATCAATGTCGATCGCAACCAGCTGGAAAACGCGCTGCTCAACCTGGCGATCAACGCCCGCGACGCGATGAAAGGCGAGGGCGTGATCCGTATCACCGGGGAAAACATCATTCTCAACCCCGCCGATTGCGCGGGTAAAAGCATCAAGCCGGGCGAGTACGTACGCCTGGCAGTCACTGACACCGGGGTTGGGATGTCCCCGGTCACCCTCAAGCGTGCGTTCGAGCCGTTCTTCACCACCAAGCGCGAAGGCCACGGCACCGGCCTGGGCCTGAGCATGGTGTTTGGCTTTGTGCGCCAAAGCGGCGGGCATGTGGAGATGTGGAGCGAGGAGGGCAGGGGCACGGTGGTGCAGATGTATTTCCCCCACAGCTTGGAGCCGGAAAGCCTCGATGTGCACATTGACCAGGTGCTGCACGCCGGCGGTCAGGAAACCATCCTGGTGGTGGAGGATAACGAAGGCGTGCGCCTGACCGTGGTTGAGCTGCTGCAGCAGTCCGGGTACACCGTGCTCACCGCCGAAGACGGCGACCGCGCCATGCAGGCATTGCAAGGCGGGATGCTGCCGGACCTGATTTTTACCGACGTGGTCATGCCTGGCCGCGTCAAAAGCACCGACCTGGCCGACTGGGCCCGTGCACAGAGCCCGCCCGTGGGGGTACTGTTCACCTCGGGCCACACCCGCGACATTCTTTCCAGCAATCATCTGCTGAGCCCCGACATTCATCTGCTGAGCAAACCCTACAGCCCCGAAGCCCTGACGCAACGGGTCCGCAGCGTGCTCACCGCGCGATAAGGTTGACCATGACTTCACAGCGCAACATCCCTCAATTCCACGGTTTCGTGCGGGTGCGCGGCGCCCGCGAACACAACCTGCGTAACGTCGATGTGGATATTCCACGGGATGCCCTGGTGGTGTTCACCGGCGTGTCGGGTTCGGGCAAATCGTCCCTGGCGTTTTCCACGGTGTATGCCGAAGCGCAGCGGCGGTATTTCGAGTCGGTGGCGCCGTATGCGCGGCGGCTGATCGACCAGGTTGGCGTGCCGGATGTGGACAGCATCGAAGGCCTGCCGCCCGCCGTGGCCCTGCAACAACAGCGCGGCACGCCGAGTGCGCGCTCATCGGTGGGCAGCGTCACCACCTTGTCGAGCCTGATCCGCATGCTCTATTCCCGCGCCGGCAGCTATCCGCCGGGACAGGCGATGCTGTATGCCGAGGATTTTTCGCCAAACCTGCCCCAGGGCGCGTGCCCGCAATGCCACGGCCTGGGCCGGGTGTATGAGGTGACCGAAGCGCTAATGGTGCCTGACCCTTCGCTGACCATCCGCCAGCGCGCAGTCGCCTCCTGGCCCTTGGCATGGCAGGGCCAGAACCAGCGCGACATCCTCGTGACCCTGGGCTATGACGTGGACATTCCCTGGCGCGACCTGCCGCAAAAGCAGCGCGACTGGATCCTGTTCACCGAAGAAACCCCCACCGTGCCGGTGTACGCCGGCTTCACCCCGCAGCAGACCCGCGACGCGCTCAAGCGCAAGTTGGAGCCGAGTTACCAAGGCACCTTCAGCGGTGCGCGGCGCTACGTCCTGCACACCTTCACCCATAGCCAAAGTGCGCTGATGAAAAAGCGCGTGTCACAGTTTATGCAGGGCAGCGCCTGCCCGTTGTGCGCGGGCAAACGCCTGAACAAGGCGGCGCTGTCGGTGAAATTTGCCGGGGTGGACATTGGCGAGTTGTCGCAGTTGTCGTTGACGCAACTGGCCGAACTGTTGCGGCCGGTTGCGGCGGGGCAGGACAGGATGCAGCTGTCGGTGGAAAAGCGCCTGGCCGCGCAACGCATCGCCCAGGATCTGTTGGAGCGGGTCAGCACCTTGACCGAGCTGGGCCTGGGCTATTTGTCCCTGGAGCGCAGCACGCCGACGTTGTCGTCCGGCGAATTGCAGCGTTTGCGCCTGGCGACCCAACTGGGGTCGCAGTTGTTTGGGGTGATCTATGTGCTGGATGAACCGTCGGCAGGGCTGCATCCGGCAGATGGCGAAGCGTTGTTCACTGCGCTTGAGCGGTTGAAAGCGGCGGGCAATTCGTTGTTTGTGGTGGAACATGACCTGGAAACCATGCGCCGCGCCGATTGGCTGATCGACGTGGGGCCAGCGGCGGGTGAGCAGGGCGGGCAAGTCTTGTACAGCGGGCCACCGGCGGGGTTGGCGCAGATTGAAGCGTCACAGACCCGTGAGTATCTGTTTGCCGAAAAAAGCGGCTTGCCTCGGGTGTGTCGCGAGCCGCAGGGTTGGCTGAAGCTCGACGGCGTGACGCGCAACAATCTCAAGGAGCTGAGCGTGGATTTTCCCTTGGGCTGCTTTACGGCCGTCACCGGGATTTCTGGCTCGGGCAAGTCCAGCCTGGTCAGCCAGGCGCTGCTGGAACTGGTGGGCAGCGGCCTGGGTCGCGTGGTCGAAAACGATGAAGAGCCGAGCCTGGAGGACGATGCCCCGCAAACCAGCGGTGGGCGTATCAGCGCCGGCCTGGAGCAGATCCATCGGCTGGTGCAGGTGGACCAGAAACCCATCGGCCGCACGCCACGCTCCAACCTCGCGACCTACACCGGCTTGTTCGACCACGTGCGTAAACTGTTTGCCGCGACACCGGCGGCGAAACAGCAGGGTTACGATGCCGGGCAATTCTCCTTTAACGTTGCCAAGGGCCGCTGCCCCAACTGCGAGGGTGAGGGTTTTGTCAGCGTGGAGTTGCTGTTTATGCCCAGCGTGTACGCGCCGTGCCCAACCTGCCACGGCGCGCGCTACAACCCCGAGACATTGGCGATCCAATGGCAAGGCTTGAGCATCGCCGAGGTACTGGGGCTGACGGTGGAGCAGGCCGTCGAGGTGTTTGCCGAACAACCCAGCGTCCTGCGCTCGTTGCAGGTGCTGCGTGATATCGGCCTGGGCTACCTGCGCCTCGGCCAGCCGGCGACCGAACTGTCCGGCGGCGAGGCGCAGCGGATCAAACTGGCGACGGAGCTGCAACGCAATGCGCGGGGCGCCACGTTGTACGTCCTCGATGAGCCGACCACCGGCCTGCATCCCCGGGATGTAGACCGCTTGCTCAGCCAGCTCAACCACCTGGTGGACGCCGGGCACACGGTGGTTGTGGTGGAGCACGAGATGCGCGTGGTGGCGCAGAGTGACTGGGTGATCGACATCGGGCCGGGGGCGGGGGATTTGGGTGGGAAGGTGGTAATCAGCGGAATCCCAGCCACCGTGGCCAAAAACAAAATCAGCCGTACTGCGCCTTTCCTGGCCCGAGAGCTGACCTGACAGACAGCGCCGATCAACCTGTGAGCGGGCTTGTGTGGGAGCGGGCTTGCTCGCGAAAGCGGTAGATCAGTCGATTAATTTGGCGACTGACACACCGTATTCGCGAGCAAGCCCGCTCCCACACAAGCCCGCTCCCACAGGGGGCTGTGTCCACATTTAGAGCAGTGTCTTGACCTCAAACATGACAAGACCCCGCGCAATGGTCTAGCTTCAAGGGCGTAAGCCATTGATCAACTTGCGGAGGTACGCCATGCCAGTGAAACACGACCTGTATCAGGACTTGGGGTTGAGCAAGGACGCCGTTCACGAACGCAGGGCGAGCGACAAGCGTCTGGATTCGCTGCTCACTCAATACGACGACGCCGACAAAGAGGTGTTGAAGGCGGAAGCGGCCAGTGCCAGCGATGAGGATGTGGAGAAGCTGAAGAAGAAGCGGCTGTTGATCAAGGACAAGATTGTGGAGCAGTTGGGGTAACTGATGTTCCTACGGGGATAGGTCATATTTGTTCAGAATTGTCTGAGGGACAGTGCCCGGCGCAGTCCCTATGATGCCCACCGCCCACCCGGCTCTTGGGGGCTTTTACGGTGTAAGGATTACGCCGGTGAGCCGGGTGGGTATCTTGTTTCACCCATGCAGCGCTTGAATGCATGCCTCTATCGACCGCTGCTGCGTCTCCTCATACAGCGTCAACTCATCAATCGTCCGCCGCCCCAGCGCCTTCTCGAATTCAGCCCTGTTCGAATTGGCCGCGTAGTGACTCTGCGCCGCATCCCCCAGGTTTGACTGAAAAATCCCCGCCGCACTCACTGGCAGGAAGTCTTCGTACACCAACGGCTCCACCGCCACATGGCCTGCCGTGATCAGCTCCTCCAGTGTGCGTGGTTGATCGGCTTGGTCGCGTGCCGCCAGGCCTTGTGCAGTGGCGAAGTAGCGGAAGTACGCCAGGCCCTGTTCGCGCATTTGCACGTGGTTGTCGGGGAAGGCCTGGAAGTGCTGTTCCATCAATTGCACATAACGCGCGGCGTTGCCTTCAGTGGGGAATGCGCCCAGATCATCGCGTGCGGCATTCAGTAATTGGTCATACAGGGCGCGGCCTTTGGGGGTGAGTGCCACGCCGCGCTGTTCGATCTCGCCGAAGCGGGCGCTGTGGCTGCCTTGGGCGTCGGTGAAGGCGATGGCTTCGTCGAGGGCCTTGAAGCTGGTTTGGCGCAGCAGGATCGGGCACTGGCGGCGCGGCGGGCCTTCGATCACGGCCTTGGGGGTGATGCCTTTGCCGGGCATGGCGGCCTGGACTTGGTCGATGTCCAGGGTGCGCGGCGTCAGGTGGTTGATATGGGGGCCCTTGAAGGCCACCACGTCGGCGATCAGCCGGTGCTGGTCGCTGAGTTGCTGGTATTGGGCTCGGGTGACGGTGGCAGCGTGGTGCCAGCGGAAAGTTTCCAGGGCCTCGCGGATAAATTCCTCGGCGTCCACGGCGTTGAGTCCGTCAGCCTTTTCCGCCTGTTCGATCAGCGCCAGGGCGCGGTCGGTGAAGATGTTGCGTTTGACCAGGGCGGTTTCAGCAAAGGCGCGCAGTTCGGGGTTTTCGATCAGTTCCAGGCGCAGCAGCGAGGTGAATACGCGAAACGGGCTGGTTTGCAACGCGTGCTCATGCACCGCACGAAACGCGGTGGAGTGCACCGGCACGCCGGCCGGGGTCAGGTCGTAGTAGCCCACCGGTTGCATGCCCATCACCGCAAACAGGCGGCCGATGGTGGCCAGCTCGAAGGCGGTGCCCAGGCGGATGGCCCCGTGGCGCTCCATGTCCAAACGCTGGATTTCGCCCGTGCGTTGCAGCTGTTGCGCCAGCGCTGGCTGGGTGTCGAGCACGCGGGTGTTGGTCTCGGCCACCAACGCCATCAGTGCGCCATAGAGTGGAACTTCATCTCGGTACATGTCGGACATGGCCTTGGAAAAGCCCTTGCGGATCTCGTCGGGGCTGACATGTGCGGTGGTAGGCATAGAAAAATTCCTGATGACGGTGGCGATGAAAGTGGCCTTGTTCTGGATTTTGTTGAGCGCCCGCCGCACTTGCAAACGAAGAATCCTCTGGACTTCATTCCCTGGATGAATGAGATGACGTGAATATGACAAAAATCGGCCAGATGAAAATTTCATTTTCCACTGTTTTTCCTAACTAATTCTTCACGCAGTCGCCCCCACCCGGCATGAAAGAATCGTCACGTTCGCAAGGATGAAAACGCCGTTTTGCACATCACACACATAAAAAAATGTTTAGGGGCCGTCGTTAATGAAAATTTCTACACTGGCGTTGTCGATCACCGCCGCCGTTCTTGCACAACACGCGTTAGCTGATGATTTTGGGCTCGGCTCCCTGGGCACGGGCACCGGTCACAGCGGTTTCCTTGAAGACAGCCATGCATCCGTCAGTTCGCGGACCATGTACTACAGCGCTGACAACCGCTCGGGCAGCAACAACGACCTGCGCGAAGCCGCCACTGCGCTGCGGTTTGACTACAAATCCGGTTTCACCCAAGGCACCGTTGGCGTCGGTTTTGACGTGATGGCGTTCGGCGCTCTGCGCCTGGACGGCGGCGATGGCCACACCGCAGGCGCGGGCCTGTCGGGTAACGGCAACAGCTTCTTCCCGACCAAGAACAACGGCACCGAACCGGCCGACTCCTTTGGTCGTGCAGCGGGTAATGTGAAGTTCCGCATTTCTCAGACCGAGTTGCACGTCGGTGGCGGCTTGGCGCCGGTACTGCCTATCCTGGTGTCCAACGACAGTCGTGTGGCGCCGCAAACCTTTGATGGTGGCATCCTCACCTCCAACGATATTCCCAACGTCACCTTCACCGGCGGTGAGCTGAACCGCGCCGAAGGCCGTGCCTCCAGCAACTCCACCGGTTTGAGTGTGGCGGGCGGTCAGCGCGACAGTGATAGCTTCAAGTTCGGCGGGGTGGACTACAAGCCGTTTGGTTCTTCCGACAACGTCGTCGCGAAAAACCTGACGCTGCAGTACTACTACGCCCAACTGCAAGACTTCTACAAACAGAACTACTTCGGCCTGGTCCACGTATTGCCGCTGGGCAATGACCAATCGTTCAAGACCGACCTGCGCTACTTCGACAGCAGCAGCGACGGCAAGAACGGTCAGAGTGGCTACCAGTTCAACAACAACGGCGGCTATGCCAGGCACGCCAACGAAGTCGACAACAAAACCTACAGTGCGGCCTTCACCTACCAACTGGGCGGCAGCAGCTTGATGCTTGGCCATATTGGCGTGGGTGACGACGGCGGCTTTGTGTGGGTGAACCAGGGCAGCCTGGCCGATCCGCATGCACAAGGTGCCGGTGGCAGCGACTTCTACCTGTTCACCGACGCCGTGGTCGGCCAGTTCTCCCGGGCGGGCGAGCAGGTCAACTTTGGTCAGTACTCCTATGACTTCAAGGCCTACGTGCCCGGTCTGAAGGCGTCCGTGGCGTACCTGGATGGCCGGGACATCAAGGCGAAGGTGGCCGGTGGTCCTGACCAGAAAGAAAACGAAGCCGACTTCCGTCTGGACTACGTAGTGCAGGCCGGTCCTCTGAAAGGCTTCGGTACCACCTTCCGTACCGGTACCTACCACGGCAAGAACACCGGCACTGCCGATCAGGATCAAACCCGCCTGATCTTCAACTACACCTACGCCATCTTCTAAACCTTCATGTGCACACGGGCGTGGATGGGTCCTACACTGCACCTCACCTTGTAGGCGCAGGAGGACCCATGACGGCCACGCCCGTAACGCGGATTTCTGACACGATCGAAGGCCAACGCCTGGCAACCGGAGATGCCGAGCGCTGGCGCGAGTGGGGCCCGTACCTGAGCGAACGCCAATGGGGCACGGTGCGCGAAGACTACAGCGCCGATGGCGATGCCTGGGCCTACTTCCCCCATGACCATGCGCGCAGTCGCGCCTACCGCTGGGGCGAGGACGGCCTGGCGGGGTTCAGTGACAAGGCGCAACGCTGGTGCCTGGGCCTGGCCCTGTGGAACGAGCGCGATGGGATCATCAAGGAACGCCTGTTCGGCCTGAACAACGCCGAGGGCAACCACGGTGAAGACGTCAAGGAACTGTACTTTTTCGTCGATGGTGTACCGAGCCATGCCTACATGCGCATGCTCTATAAATACCCCCATGCTGCCTTTCCGTACGCAGACCTGATCGCCGAGAACGCCCGCCGTGGGCTGGCTGACGCCGAGTACGAAATCCTCGATACCGGCGTATTCGAAGACAACCGCTACTGCGATGTCAGTGTCGAATACGCCAAGCATCAACCGGATGATATTTTCATGCGCATCACCGTGCATAACCGCTCGGACCAGCCGACGCGGTTGCAGGTGTTGCCCCAGTTGTGGGCGCGCAATGATTGGAGCTGGACCGTCGGCGCGCCCAAACCACAGTTGACGCTGGACGGCGACCACGTGCTGGCACGTCATCATGCGTTGCCTGATCGCCATCTCAGCGCGTGGGGAGAGCAGGGCGTTGAGTGGTTGTTCTGTGAAAACGAAAGCAACCATCCCCGGCTGGAGGGGCAACCGGCGCCGGGGCCGTTCAAGGATGGGATCAACGATTACGTGGTAGAGGGTGTCCAGTCGGCGATCCGCCGTGACTGCGGCACCAAGGTTGCCGCGCGGTTCATCCTTGAGTTGGCGGGCCTGCAAAGCAAAACCCTCTACCTGCGGTTTGCACCGGTGGACGCTGTGCAGGTCAACGCGCGCAAGCTGTTTGAGCAGCGTCGCCAGGAGGCCGATGATTTCTACGCGGCCTTGCAACAGGGTATGGTGTCTGAGGACGCACGCAACGTACAGCGTCAGGCATTGGTCGGTTTGCTGTGGTCCAAGCAGCTCTACTATTTCGATGTGAACCAATGGCTCGATGGCGACCCGGCCCAGCCCGCGCCACCGGCCGAGCGTTTGCATAGCCGCAATACCCATTGGCGGCACCTGTCCAACTTCGACATTCTCTCCATGCCCGATACCTGGGAATACCCGTGGTATGCCTCCTGGGACCAGGGCTTCCAGGCCGTGGCCATGGCGCTGATAGACCCGGCGTACGCCAAACAACAGCTGTTGCTGCTGGTCAAGGATCGTTTCATGCACCCCAACGGCCAGTTGCCGGCGTATGAATGGCGCTTTGACGACGCCAACCCGCCCGTGCACGCCTGGGCCAGTTGGCGCGTGTATCAGCAGGACAAGGCACTGACTGGCGTAGGCGACATGGACTTCCTGGAGCGCATATTCCACAAACTGCTGCTGAATTTTTCCTGGTGGGTCAATCGCAAGGACGCCGAGGGGCGCAATCTGTTCCAGGGCGGCTTCCTCGGCCTGGACAATATTGCCTTGTTCGACCGCTCGGCCGCACTGCCGCCGGGTTATCAGCTGGATCAGGCCGACGGCACGGCGTGGGTCGCCGCGTATGCGCTGGACTTGATGCGCATCGCCCTGGAGCTGGCCAAGCGCAATGCGGTGTACGTGGATATCGGCGTGAAGTTTTTCGAGCACTTCTTGTACATCGCCGGGGCCATCAACCGCGTGGATGACAGCGCCGAAGGCCTGTGGGATGAACAGGACCAGTTTTTCTACGACGTGCTGCACCGCCCCGACGGCCAGAGTGAACCGGTACGCCTGCGTTCCATGGTCGGGCTGATGCCGCTGTTTGCCGTGTTGGTGCTGGAACAGCACGAACATGAAGGCCTGGAAGGGTTGCGTGAGCGTTTGCTGGGGTTTATGAAGCATCGGCCCGACTTGGCCAAGCTGGTGTCGCGCTGGAATGAACCGGGCCAGGGCAATCGCCTGTTGCTGGCGTTGCTGCGTGGTGAGCGTACGAAGGATTTGCTGCGGCGCATGCTTGATGAGGCTGAGTTCTTGTCGGCGTTTGGTGTGCGTTCATTGTCGAAGGCGTTTGCCGAGCAGCCGCTGGCATTGAAGATGAACGGCAACACCTTGTGTGCGCGCTACCAGCCCGGGGAATCCGATTCGCGCTTGTATGGCGGCAACTCCAATTGGCGCGGGCCGTTGTGGATGCCGGTGAACTACATGCTGATCGAATCGCTGCGGGAATTTCACCGCTACTACGCCGACAACTTTTCGGTGGAGTACCCGACGGGCAGTGGTTATCTGGCATCGCTGGAAGAAGTGGCTGATAGCCTCAGCGCGCGGCTGACGGGGTTGTTTCTAAGGGATGAGGAGGGGATACGGCCATCGATGGCGGGGTATGCGCAGTTGGAAGCGGACCCGGCGAGTCGTGACCTGGTGCTGTTCCACGAGTATTTCCATGGCGAGACCGGGCGCGGGTTGGGGGCGTCGCATCAGACGGGGTGGAGTGCGTTGGTGGCGTTGTTGTTGCAGCCAAAAACCTGAGCATCACAGCCAGTCAAAATGTGGGAGCGGGCTTGCTTGCGAATGCGGAGTGTCAGTCAATGAATCTGGTACTGATACACCGCATTCGCGAGCAAGCCCGCTCCCACACAAGCCCGCTCCCACACAGGGATTCAGGCTGGCCCTTGAATCAGGAAGGGAACAGCTCGCTCAGCTTCATCGCCAACATCATGTCGCCTTCGGTGCGCAGTTTGCCGCCCATGAAGGCCTGCATGCCGTCGGTGGAACCGTCAACGATACCTTCCAGGGTTTCGCTGTCCATGACCAGCGTCACTTGGGCGTCTGGGTTTTCGCCTTCCTGCAGCTCGCAGGTCTTGTCTTTGACAACCAGGGAGAAGTTCTTGGTGTCGTCGATGCGGAAACCGAATACCAGGTCCAGGCCGTCAGCGGCGCTTGGGTTGAATTTGGCTTTCATTGCTTCTACAGCTTTGGCTACGTCAGTCATGGTTTCGATCCTTTTATGGTGAGTCCAGTGACCTTGGGGTCACGGTTGGCCGCAGTTCATCGGAAGGTGATGAGCTGCGGCGCCTTCAACAGTTGCAAGTGGGTGTGGCTGTTGAAGGAAGCCAGGGCCACCTCGCGACCGCGGAATTTCAGCTGGTTGAGCGAGGTGTTAACAATTTGCCAGTTCAGTTCGAAGGCCTGGGTGGCAGGCATTCGGGTGATCAGGTGGAGCAGGGCGGTGATGGTGCCGCCGGAGGTGAACACGGCGATTTTCTGCGCGTTGTCCGCCGCCTCAAGAATGCGTTGCAGGCCGCCCTGGACCCGTTCGACAAACCCCAGCCAGCTCTCCAACCCCGGTGGATCATAGGTGCCGGCCAGCCAGCGTTCGATGATCAGGGCGAAGATACGCTGGAACTCGCTGCGGTTTTGCGCGGCATTGCGCAGGATCTCCAGGGCTTCGGGTTCGGTGGTCAGCAGGTCGGGGAGCAGGGCGCGGATGATCGCATCGGCGTCGAACTCGTTGAAGGCGCTGTCCACTTCCACCGTTGGAACGGATAAGCCGAGGGCGCTGTACTGCTCGAACGCGGCGCTGGCGGTGTGCTGCTGGCGGCGCAGGTCGCCGGCGATGCAGCGGTCGAACGTCACGCCTAGATCGGCCAAGTGACGCCCGAGCACTTGCGCTTGTTCCACGCCGACGGGCGACAGGACGTCATAGTCGTCTGCACCGAAGGAGGCTTGGCCATGTCGAATCAGATAGATGCTGCCCACGTCCGTTTTCCCGGTACGTTGAAAGTCTGGCGAGGTTATGGGGATGCCTGCGAGCTGTCAATGGAAAAACATACGCTTGTTTTAAAAGCCCGTTGGAGGCCCGCTTGCTGGCGGTTTGATCACTGGCCCCAACGCGGTGCCGCCGGTATGCTTGGGCGATCCGCGCCTGGCGCACTGCACTTGTAAGGAGCAACATGGATTTTTTGGCCGAATACGCGAGCTTCTTAGCGAAGACCGTCACCCTGGTGGTCGCTATTCTGGTGGTACTGATCAGCTTCGCCGCGTTGCGCAGCAAAGGTCGTCGCAAATCCGCTGGCCAATTGCAGGTCAGCAAACTCAATGACTTCTACAAGGGCCTGCGCGAGCGCCTGGAATCCACCCTGCTCGACAAGGACCAGCTCAAGGCCTTGCGCAAGTCCGAAAGCAAAGCCGATAAGAAAAACAGCAAGAAAAAGCCCGAAGCCAAGCCACGGGTATTCGTGCTGGATTTCGACGGTGACATCAAGGCCTCGGCCACCGAAAGCCTGCGCCATGAAATCACCGCACTGCTCAGCCTCGCTACCCCTAAAGACGAAGTGGTGCTGCGCCTGGAAAGCGGCGGCGGCATGGTCCACAGCTACGGCCTGGCTTCGTCGCAACTGGCGCGTATCCGCCAGGCTGGCGTGCCGCTGACCGTGTGCATCGACAAGGTCGCGGCCAGCGGCGGCTACATGATGGCGTGCATCGGCGAGAAAATTATCAGCGCCCCGTTCGCCATCCTTGGTTCGATTGGCGTGGTTGCACAGTTGCCTAACGTCAACCGCCTGTTGAAAAAGCACGATATCGACTTTGAAGTACTGATCGCCGGTGAATACAAACGCACCCTCACGGTGTTTGGCGAAAACACCGAGAAGGGCCGCGAGAAGTTCCAGGAAGACCTGGATATCACCCATCAGCTGTTCAAGAACTTCGTCTCGCGCTATCGCCCGCAGTTGGCAATCGATGAAGTGGCGACCGGAGAAGTGTGGCTGGGTGTTGCGGCACTCGACAAGCAACTGGTGGACGAGCTGCAAACCAGCGACGAATACCTGGCGACCAAGGCCAAGACCGCCGAGGTGTTCCACCTGCACTATGCCGAGCGCAAGAGCTTGCAGGAGCGTGTAGGCCTGGCGGCCAGCGGTTCGGTAGACCGCGTGTTGCTGACCTGGTGGAGCCGGTTGACCCAGCAGCGCTTCTGGTAACCCGCTTCCTCAGGTCTCAGCGGGCCCTTGTGGGAGCGGGCTTGCTCGCGAATGCGGTGTATCAGTTTCGGATGTATTCACTGACACTCCGTCTTCGCGAGCAAGCCCGCTCCCACATTGATCGGGTGCCGCATCAACAGCCCCACCACCAACGCCCCCAGCAACCCCAACCATCCCGCCACCCACAACACCCCACCGAAACCCCCGACAAACGCCTGCTGTGCCAGCGGCTGCACATTGGCCCTCGCCGACGCCGGCAACAACCCCATCGCCGCTGGCATATCACCCGCCACCACCCGCGACGCGATCCCGGCCACCTGGCCCTGCCACTGCGCACCGATACTCGCCCCCAACAATTGCTCGCTATGGCTGCTCAACAACGCCCCATACACGCCAATGGCCAGCATGATCGCGCTGAAACGCATAGTGGTACTCATCCCCGAGGCCATCCCGACGCGGTCGCGCGGCACGCAAGCCATGATGTTTTTCTGCGTATCGCCATTGAGCAAACCCGCGCCGGCCCCCGTGACCGCAATCGCCAACGCGAAGGGTACATACCCGCTGACATCCACCGCCCACGCGCTGAGCAGGTTGCCGCAGCCCACCAGGGTCAATCCCGTTGCCATCATCGTCGCCGGGGTAAAACGCCCCGCCAGGCGCGCACCGATGCGTGGGCAAACCAGCATGGTCAGGGCGAACGGCAACATGCCCAACCCCGAAGCAATGGCGGAGAACCCCAGGCCGTTCTGCAAGTAGAAGGGCAGCAGCGTCATCATCACCTGGGCGCAACCGGCGTAGGCAAACATCCCGAGCAAGGCGCCGATAAAGCGTGGGTGGCGAAACAGTTGCAGGTCCACCATGGGCCGTTGCTGCACGCGCTCGACCAGCACAAACACCCCCAGCAGCACGGCGCCAGCCAGCAGGCGCGCATAGGTCGGCGGGCTGTCCCAGCCGATGCGGTTGGCTTCGATCAGCCCCCAGATCAGGCACAGCAGGCTGGCACTGAACGCCAGGCTGCCCCAGGGATCAAGGCGGGCGGACTGGGTATCGCGGGATTCCGGGATGGCGCGCAGCACCAGCGCCATCAGTGCCAGGCCCACGGGCAGGTTGAGGTAGAAAATCCAGCGCCAGCCCAGGTACTCGGTGATCAAGCCGCCAAGGGTCGGCGCGGCGGTCATCGCCACGCCCATGCACGCGCCCCAGAACGCCCAGGCTTTGGCGCGCTCCACTTCATCGTGGAAGGTATGGCCGATGGACGCCAAGGCCGACGTCAGCAATAGCGCCGCGCCGACGCCTTTGACGGCGCGGGCGATATCCAGCCACAACGCGCTGGGCGCGGCGCCGCAACCCAGGGACGCGAGGATGAAAATACTCAAGCCCCACACCAGGGTTTTCTTGCGCCCGAAGCGGTCGGCAAGGCTGCCGGCCGGCAAGAGCAGTGCGGCGAAAGCCAGCATATAGGCACTGACGACCCACTCGATATCGGCGAAATTGGCCCCCAGGTCGCGGGCGATGCTCGGCAGGGTGACGGCGACGATATTGGTGTCGAGCACAATCAGCGAGCAGACGCCGGAGGCGGTGAGCAACGTCAAGCGTGGGCTGACGGGCCTCATGGATGGATTACCCAGTAGGCAATGGTAGGTGTGAAATCGCAAGGCATCGCAAAGGCTCTCTGGCTGTTAGGATAGGCCCAGCTTATCGCCGTCCAACGCTGCCTTTGTTAGGTAGCAATAAGAACTTCATTACCTTTGAGCTAATCCTGCGATGGAAATCCGTCATTTCCGCTACTTCCTGGCCGTCGCCCGGCAACGCAACTTCACCCGCGCCGCCGAGCAATTGGGCATTGCCCCGCCGACCTTGAGCCGGCAGATCCAGGACATGGAAACCGCATTGGGCACGCGCTTGTTTATCCGTCAGCAGCGCGAAGTCAGCCTGACCGAAGCGGGCGCGGCACTGGTGCAGGAAGCCGAAGCCACCGTGCGCCAATTCGAATGCGCCCAGCGCCACGCCCAACGGGCCGGGCGCGGTGATATCGGGCATATCGAACTGGGTTATGTGGCGTCGGCGGTGTATGGCGGCGTGCTGCAGCGGCAGATGCAGGCGTTCAGTCAGGCGTTTCCCGATGTGAGCGTGAATGTGCGCGAATGCGCCATGGCCGCATTGCCAGGTGCGGTCGCGGATGGGCGGTATGACATTGGTTACGTCCGCTCACCCATGACCCTGCCCGATGGCGTGGAAGCGGTGCGCCTGGACAGTGAGGGGTTTGTCCTGGCGGTGGCACAGGGTTCCTGGCTGCTGGGATTGAAGGCCATCGGTTGCGAACACCTGCAAAACGAGACCTTTATCCTGCCGGAGCAGATCAGCGGCACGCTACATGTGGCCGCCCAGGGCGGTTATGCGCCGCGTCTGGGGCCGCAGCCGGGGGGCTTGGTCGCGGTGCTGGCGCTGGTGTCGCTGGGGCAGGGCGTTGCGGTGGTGCCGGCGTCGGTGGTGGGGCATGTGACGCTGCCGAATGTGCTGTACCGCCCCATTCAAGGCAATGACGCGTCGTCGTGGCTGTCACTGATTCATCGGCGGTTTGAAAAAGCACCGGCGGTTGCGCGGTTTATCCAGCAGGTGAAAGCGGGGCGCTGAACACGATTACAGATCTTGTAATAGTTTTGCGTTGTAGGAATTTTGCCTTTCGGTTGTACGATTCAAGTCCTTTTTTATCGCAGGATTTGCATGAACACCCTCTCGGAGCCCCCCAGTCGTCTTTCCCCAAGACATCCGCTGCTGCCGTTCCCGCTGAAGCATCCCGTATTCCGACTGCTAACCTTGTCCCGGTCCACTGACCGCGCATTGCTGTGCCTGGCATTCTGAACTTCGAATTAAAGAGACTCTATAAATGGAATGGTTAGCGGATCCAACGGCCTGGCTCGGCCTGTTGACCTTGATTGTGCTGGAACTGGTGCTGGGTATCGACAACCTGGTGTTTATCGCGATCCTCGCGGACAAACTGCCACCCGAGCAGCGTGACCGTGCGCGCTTGATCGGTTTGTCCCTGGCATTGCTGATGCGCCTGGGCCTGCTGGCGAGTATTTCGTGGTTGGTGACCCTCACCCAGCCGCTGTTCGAGGTGTTCGACAAGAGCTTCTCCGGCCGCGACCTGATCATGCTGTTTGGTGGTGTGTTCCTGTTGTTCAAGGCCACCATGGAATTGCACGAACGCCTCGAAGGCCACGTCGCCCAGCGCAGCGGCAACGCAGCCTATGCGATGTTCTGGCCGATCGTGGCGCAGATCGTGGTGCTCGACGCGGTGTTCTCCCTCGATGCGGTGATTACCGCCGTAGGCATGGTGGATGAACTGGCGGTGATGATGATCGCGGTGATCATTTCCATCGGCCTGATGATCGTCGCGAGCAAGCCGTTGACCCGCTTCGTCAATGCGCACCCGACGGTGATCATGCTCTGCCTGGGCTTCTTGATGATGATCGGTTTCGCCCTGACCGCCGAAGGCCTGGGTTTCCATATTCCGAAGGGCTATCTGTATGCGGCCATCGGTTTCTCGATCCTGATCGAAGTGTTCAACCAGATTGCCCGCGCTCGTCGCAAGAAGTCGGCGCAAGGCGTGTTGCCGGTACGTGAGCGCACCGCCCATGCGGTGATGCGCTTGCTCGGCGGGCGCAGCCTGGCGGTGGAAGAGGTGGGTGAAGAGGTCGCCGACCTGTTGGGCGAGCCAGATACCACGCAAGGTCCGCTGTTTGATCGCCGCGAGCGCGTGATGATCAGCGGCGTACTGCAATTGGCCGAGCGGCCGATCCGTACGTTGATGACGCCACGGGCCAAGGTGGACTACATCGACTTGGCGGACGATGCTGAGACGATTCGCCTGAAATTGATGCATTCGTCCTACTCGCGCCTGCCGTTGATCCGTAATGGCGCGGTGGATGAACCCCTGGGCTTTGTGCACAAGAAGGAGTTGCTCAAGGAGTACCTGGCGGGCAATGAGCCGAACCTGGAGCATTTGGCGCGCCGGGCGATCAACCTGCTGGAGAGTTTCTCGGTGCTCAACGCCCTGGAGCAGATGCGCCAGGAGTCCACGCACATCGCCTTTGTGATCAACGAATTCGGTGACTTCATGGGCGTGTTGAGCATGACCGACATTCTCGAATCCATCGCCGGTGAACTGCCTGACGCCAGTGAAATCGAGGGGCCGGACATTGTCGAGGACGGTGCAGGTTTTCGCGTGAACGGCGCCCTCAATCTCAACCAGATCCGCCAGCGCACCGGTTTCAATGCCACGGCAACCGAGGACTACCAGACCCTCGCCGGCTTGGTGATGAGCCTGCTGGACCGCTTGCCGGTGGTGGGCGACAGCCTGGTGTACGAGGGCTGGCGCCTGACCGTGGCGGCCGTCGAGGAGCGACGGGTGACCCTGGTGGCTATGGTGCGTGAAACGTAAAGCGGTCCTTGCCCGCATGTTTTGACACATACAACGCCTGGTCCGCCTTGATCAGCACTTGGTTCAAGGTTTCGCCATCCTCCACCCGGGCCAGGCCGATGCTGATGGTCACCGGGTGTTGGCTGGCGTCCGCTCGAACCTGGGCGCACAACTGGCCCGCCAACTGCGCCGCGTCTTCGCGGCGTACCCCTGCCAGGTAGATGGCGAACTCTTCACCGCCAAGGCGGGCGTAGTCGAAGTCGTTCATCACGACGCGGATGTCATGGGCGACGCGCTTGAGTACGTCGTCACCAATATCGTGGCCAAACCGGTCATTCACTTTCTTGAAATTGTCGATGTCGACCATCGCCAGGTAATGGTCGTGCGTGCGCGGTTGGTGGGCGAGCTTCTGCCCGGCGCTGGCCATGAACGCGCGGCGGTTGGGGATGTCGGTCAGGGTGTCCACGTAGGCCTGGTCCAGCAGCAGCTTGGCCATGATGTAGTTGCTCAGCTTGACCTGGCGCAGTTTCAGGAAGCTGTAGAGGGTCAGCAGGCTGAGGAAGCTGGAGTAAAAGAACACCGTGGTGCCTTTGACTTCCAGCACCGAGGTTTCCGTGAGGTAGAACGGGTTAAGCACCACCCAGGTGATCACCAGCGTGGCGGCGAATGCCCAGCGCCTCAGCGGTAGCACGGAGGCACTGTACAAAATGGTCGAGGCGCCAAGGATCAGCCAGCCGGGGTGCAGGTCCATGGGCAGGCCTTCGATCACCAGGCGGATGCCGATGGCGATGATGCTGACGAAGATCAGGTTGATCCATTGGAAGTGGCGCACCTGTGTGTTGAAGGCCAGCACCAGCGTGGTGATCAACAGTGCGCTGAGAAATATCACCGAATAGAACGTAAAGCCTTGGCCGCCGCGAAAGCTGACGATCAGGTTGAACACCAGCCAGATGCTGATGCTGGCGAGGTAGATCAACAGGCAGAACGGCTTGAGTCGCTCGAAATCATGCTGGGCGAACTCAAGTTGCAAGGCGGGTGAGGGGAGTTTCTTGAGGACTTCGGCTTCAATGGTCTTGAACATTGCTGACCCTGGCTCGGCTGAGACTGCATTGAGCAGCGTAGACGTCTGTCAGGGCCGTGCAAGGGCTAACTGGCGTAGCGGGCGAAGGTATCCTCCACGAGTTGTGCCTGATCTTCCAAGGGGCCGAAACCTTGGAGTTTCTCTTTCAGTTCCCCGTTGACATAGACCAGCCCGGTCGGGGTGCCCGTCACCTCGGGATGCCTTGGGGTTTGTGCGCAGTCAAGCACCATGCTCACGACGATGGGATATCTGGCGGCAACCTTTTCAAACAGCGGCACGGCTTCGGTGCACGCAGGGCAGTGCGCTGAAACAAACAGCAGAAACACCGGGTGCGGCGTACTCAGCACCCGTTGGTAATCCTCGGCATTGGCAATCGTTGCGGTGGCAAGTCCCATGACGGTGGTGCTCCTGCATGGCGTCAATTGAGTGCCAACGCTAAATCGCAGATTCGCTGCCGTCTACTGTCAACCTTCACAGGTTCGCATCACGCTCCAGACGTTCGCGCGCCTTGCGGGCCTGGTTCGCGCATTTCTTGTATTCCAGGTTATCCCGCGAGGCCTTTGCCTGGCGGTAGCCGTGGTGGTTCTGGCTGGTGTAGTTGGTGCTCAAGGCTTCGTTGAGCTTGCGCAGTTCTATCTTGCAGTCGCGCCGGTCGTTGCTGGCCCAGGCGCTGGTGGCGATCAGACAGGAACATATAACCAGGGTGAGGCTGAGCTTCATCGGGGTGCGGTCCTTGTCGGCGGGGATGTGCAAAGGCTAGTCCAGCGTGGGGATTTTTCCACGGTGCGCGCGCACTGCAACGGTGCACGGTAACGCTCTAATGGCGCACCCGACTGGGGCCTATCACCGCACAGTGGGGCCTGGGGTATCACGTTGGCCGCAGGTGCTGGCGCAACGCCGTATCGTACGAAATGACTTATCTTGCTGATTTTTAATAAATTTATTCCTCGCGTGTTTTTCTGTTACCGCGTGTGGCACACTTTCTGCTGTCTATTCCGTTGTTACATACTAGGTTCCGGTATAGCGGAATACACAACCCCTGGAGTGCTTGTCATGCATCACCGACCTTCCGTGTTCAAAGCGTGTGTTTTTCTCTTCGCCGCATCGGCTTCCCTCGCAAGCCTCGTGCAGGCGGCGGACAGCAAGCTCGACAACGTGCTCAAGCGTGGGCATCTGATCGTGGGTACAGGCAGTACCAATGCGCCGTGGCACTTCCAGGGAGCGGATGGCAAGTTGCAAGGGTTTGATATCGACATCGGCCGCATTGTCGCCAAGGGATTGTTCAACGACCCCAGCAAGGTCGAGTTTGTGGTGCAGTCGTCTGACGCACGGATTCCCAACCTGCTGACCGACAAGGTCGACATGAGCTGCCAGTTCATTACTGTCACCGCCAGCCGTGCGCAGCAGGTCGCGTTTACCCTGCCGTACTACCGCGAAGGCGTGGGCCTGCTGCTGCCCAACAACAGCAAATACAAAGAGATTGAAGACCTGCAAGCCGCCGGCGACGGCGTGACCGTGGCCGTGCTGCAAAACGTGTACGCCGAAGAGCTGGTGCACCAGGCGCTGCCCAAGGCCAAGGTCGACCAGTACGACAGCGTTGACCTGATGTACCAGGCAGTGAACTCCGGCCGCGCCGATGCCGCCGCCACCGACCAGTCTTCGGTCAAATACCTGATGGTGCAGAACCCCGGCCGCTACCGCAGCCCGGTTTACGCCTGGAGCCCGCAAACCTACGCGTGCGCGGTCAAGCGTGGCGACCAGGACTGGCTGAACTTCGTCAATACCGCCCTGCACGAAGCCATGACCGGTGTGGAATTCCCCACCTACAAGGCCTCGTTCAAGCAATGGTTTGGCGTCGACCTGCCCGAGCCGGCGATTGGTTTCCCTGTCGAGTTCAAATGATTCGTGACAACCGGGGCGCCGCCAACGGCGCCCCTATTAGGTACTGCTGACCATGAACTATCAGTTGAACTTTGCCGCCGTGTGGCGCGATTTCGACACCTTGCTGGCGGGGCTCGGTCTGGGCCTGCAACTGGCACTGCTGTCGATCGCCATCGGCTGCGTGATCGGCCTGCTGATGGCCTTTGCCATGCTGTCCAAGCACCGTGCGTTGCGCATCTTCGCCTCGGTGTATGTGACGGTGGTGCGCAATACGCCGATTCTGGTGCTGATCCTGTTGATCTACTTTGCCTTGCCGTCCCTGGGGATTCGCCTCGACAAAATCCCCTCGTTCATCATCACTCTGTCGTTGTACGCCGGTGCCTACCTGACCGAAGTATTCCGCGCCGGGCTGTTGAACATTCCCAAGGGGCTGCGTGAAGCCGGCCTGGCCATCGGCCTGGGCGAATGGCGCATCCGTGCCTACATCACCGTGCCGGTGATGCTGCGCAACGTGCTGCCGGCACTGTCGAACAACTTTATCTCGCTGTTCAAGGACACCTCGCTGGCCGCCGCGATTGCCGTGCCGGAGCTGACCTATTACGCCCGCAAGATCAACGTCGAAAGCTACCGGGTGATTGAAACCTGGCTGGTCACGACCGCGCTCTACGTGGCTGCCTGTTACCTCATTGCCATGCTGCTCCGTTACCTGGAACAGCGTCTGGCGATCCGTCGTTAAGGAGGGTTTCCATGTACGAGTCCCCCAGCTGGCTGCATGAGTTGTGGATCGCCCGGGATACCCTGTGGGCGGGCTTTCAAGCCAGTGTGTATGTGTCGGCGCTGGCGATTATCTTTGGCACCCTGATCGGCATTGTCGCCGGGTTGATCCTGACCTACGGCAAATTCTGGATGCGTGCGCCGTTTCGCCTGTATGTGGATCTGATCCGTGGCACGCCGGTGTTTGTGCTGGTGCTCGCGTGTTTCTACATGTTGCCGGCCCTCGGTTGGCAGATCAGCGCGTTCCAGGCCGGTGCGGTTGGCTTGACGCTGTTTTGCGGCTCCCACGTGTCGGAGATCGTGCGCGGTGCGCTGCAAGCCATTCCCCGCGGGCAACTGGAAGCGGGCAAGGCGATTGGCCTGACGTTCCAACAGTCCCTGGCCTACGTGCTGTTGCCCCAGGCGCTGCGGCAGATCCTGCCGACCTGGGTCAATTCCTCCACGGAAATCGTCAAGGCGTCGACCCTGCTGTCGGTGATCGGCGTGGCTGAGTTGCTGCTGAGTACCCAGCAAGTGATTGCGCGCACGTTCATGACCCTGGAGTTCTACCTGTTCGCCGGGTTTCTGTTCTTTGTCATCAACTACGCCATCGAATTATTCGGGCGCTACATTGAAAAGCGGGTGGCCTTGCCATGAACCAACCTCACATCGAGCAACCGTTGCTCAACATCCGCGGCCTGCGTAAACAGTACGGCGAGGTGGAAGTGCTCAAGGGCGTGGACCTGACCATGCAGCGCGGCAACGTGGTCACGTTGATCGGCTCCAGTGGCTCGGGCAAGACCACGCTGTTGCGCTGCGTCAACCTGCTGGAGGAGTTCCAGGGCGGGCAGATCACCCTCGACGGTGAGTCCATCGGCTACAGCGACATCGGCGGCAAGCGCGTGCGCCACCCCGAGCGGGTGATTTCCCAGCATCGCGCCATGACTGGCATGGCGTTCCAGCAGTTCAACCTGTTTCCGCATTTGACGGCGTTGCAGAACGTTACCCTCGGCCTGCTCAAAGTCAAAAAGATGGGCAAGGACGAGGCTGTGGCACTCGCAGAAAAATGGCTCGACCGCGTAGGGCTTTTGGAGCGGCGCAATCACTTCCCCGGCCAGCTTTCCGGTGGCCAGCAACAGCGTGTGGCGATTGCCCGCGCCATTGCGATGAACCCCAGTCTGATGCTCTTCGACGAAGTCACCTCGGCCCTCGACCCGGAGCTGGTGGGTGAAGTGCTCAGCGTGATCAAGGGCCTGGCGGAAGAGGGCATGACCATGTTGCTGGTCACCCACGAAATGCGCTTTGCCTATGAAGTGTCCGACAAGATCGTTTTCATGAACCAGGGGCGCATTGAAGAGCAGGGGTCGTCGAAGGACATTTTCGAACGCCCGCAATCGCCGCGCCTGGCGGAATTTCTCAAGAACATTCGTTTTTAATCAGGAGGCTATTTTTATGAGCATTACTCGTTACGGCACCGGCAGCACCGCCGGCGGCGGCCAGCCCCGTCCCTTCGCCCGCGCGGTGGAAGCGGACGGCTGGCTCTACGTCTCGGGCCAAGTGCCAGCGGTGGACGGTGAAATCATCAACGGCGGCATCGTCGAGCAAACCCGGCAGACCATGCGCAATGTGGTGGCGATTCTGGAAGAGGCCGGCTACGAGTTGAAAGACGTGGTGCGTGTCGGCGTATGGCTGGAAGACCCGCGCGACTTCTGGAGTTTCAACAAGGTGTTCGGCGAATACTTCACCCCGGAACACGCCCCGGCGCGGGCCTGTGTGCAGGCCAACATGATGGTGGATTGCAAGGTGGAGATCGATTGCGTGGCCTACAAGAAAAAGGGCTAAATGCCTCACTCTTGAGACCACTGAAGATTAACTGTGGGAGCGGGCTTGCTCGCGAATGCGGTGTGTCAGTGAATACATCTGTAACTGATCCACCGCATTCGCGAGCAAGCCCGCTCCCACAGGGGATCTCGGTACAGCACCAGAATTTTACGGAACCGACCTGCCATGACCGAAGACACCATCAAACGCCGCGCCAAAGGCCTGGACCGGGCGTTCGATATCCTCGATTTTCTCAAGGAGATCGGCCAGCCCCTGCGCCCGAATGATATTGCCAGCGGCATCGGCAGCCCCAAGTCCACGGTCTATGAACTGGTCGCATCGCTGCTGGAGCGGCGCATCCTCGAAACCGTGGGCAAGGACGGTCACGTCTACCTCGGCCGCCAGCTGTACTTCCTCGGCCAGGCGCACCTGCGTCACTTCGACCTGACCCGCGAGGCCGACCACGCCTTGCAGGAGATCGTCAGCCAAACCCAAGAAACCGCGCAGATGTGCCTGCTCAACGGGCGCAAATACACGGTGGCGCTGATGCGCGAGGGCGAGCGGCATTTCCGCATATCTTCGGATATCGGCGAAAACGCACCGATCCCCTGGACCGCTTCCGGGCGCCTGTTGCTCGGGCATTTGAGTGACAAGCAGATCACTGACCTGATCGACCACGATGACTTTATCCTGCCGGACGGCCAGCGCTTGCCGCTGGACACCTTCCTCGCACAAATCCGCCAGGCCACCCTCGATGGGTTCTTTTCCTTCGACAGTGTGGCCGACACCTTTACCCATTGCTTTGCCGCCCCGGTCCGGGACGCGCAAGGCATCAGCATTGCGACCCTGTGCATCGTCGCCCCACGGGCCGATGCGCTGAAAAACTACAACGACTATCGCCGGGTGTTGATCGACAGCGCCAATAACCTGGCCCGTCGCATCAACGAATAGGAGCATTTCATGTCTGCCATCAATGCCGTTGAAAAAGGCGCCGCCGCCGTCGGTGCCCACTTGGTCCGTGACGTCAGCCTGCCTGCCCTGGTGCTGCACCGCGAGGCCCTGGAACACAACATCCGCTGGATGCAAACCTTCGTCAGCAACAGCGGCGCCGAGCTGGCGCCCCATGGCAAGACGAGCATGATGCCGGCGCTGTTCCAACGCCAGATCGCCGCCGGCGCCTGGGGCATCACCCTGGCCAGTGCGGTGCAGACCCGCGCCGCCTATGCCGGTGGCGTGCGCCGTGTGCTGATGGCCAACCAACTGGTGGGCGCGCCCAACATGGCGTTGATCGCCGACCTGCTGGCGGATAAGGATTTTGATTTCCACTGCATGGTCGACCACCCGGACAACGTCGCCGACCTCGGCCTGTTTTTCGCCGCCCGTGGCCTGCGCCTGAACGTGATGATCGAATACGGCGTGGTCGGCGGCCGTTGCGGTTGCCGCAGCGAGCAGGAAGTGCGCGACCTGGCCAAGGCGATCAAGGCCCAGCCGGCCCTGGCCCTCACCGGTATCGAAGGTTATGAAGGGGTGATCCACGGCGAGCACGCCATCAGCGGCATCCGCAACTTCGCCGCGAGCCTGGTGCGTCTGGCGGTGGATCTGCAGAACAACGGTTCATTCGACCTGCCCAAGCCGATCGTCACTGCATCGGGGTCGGCTTGGTATGACCTGATCGCCGAATCGTTTGAAGAACAAAACGCTGCCGGCCGTTTCCTCAGCGTCCTGCGCCCGGGTAGCTACGTGGCCCATGACCATGGCATCTACAAAGAAGCGCAATGCTGCGTGCTCGACCGTCGCAGCGACCTCAACGAAGGCCTGCGCCCGGCCCTGGAAGTCTGGGCTCATGTGCAATCGATGCCCGAGCCGGGTTTTGCGGTGATCGCCCTGGGCAAGCGCGACGTGGCCTACGACGCTGGTTTGCCGGTGCCGCTCAAGCGCTACAAGGCGGGCGTGGTTGGCGCCGAAGGGGATGATGTGAGTGCGTGCAAGGTCACGGCGGTGATGGACCAGCATGCGTTCATGACCGTTGCCGCGGGGGTTGAGCTGCGCATTGGCGACATTATTTCCTTCGGCACTTCGCACCCTTGCCTGACCTTTGACAAGTGGCAGGTGGGTTGCCTGGTGGATGAGCAGTTGCAGGTGGTTGAGAGTTTGCATACCTGCTTCTAGACCGAGTCGCTCCCTTCGCGAGCAAGCCCGCTCCCACACTTGACTGTATTCACAAATAGAAATCTGTGAACCCAATCCAATGTGGGAGCGGGCTTGCTCGCGAAGAGGCCATCAGCCACACCCGAGAATCCACCATGACAGCCCACCCCCACATCGCCCTCATCGGCGAATGCATGATCGAACTGCAACACCGCGCCGACGGCAGCCTGCACCAAAGCTTCGGCGGCGACACCCTGAACACGGCGGTGTACCTGCGCCGCGAGCTGGGCGATATTGGCAAAGTCGACTATGTGACAGCACTAGGCGATGACAGCTTCAGCGACGCCATGTGCCAGCAATGGGCCGACGAAGGCCTTGGGCTCGCCATGGTCCAGCGCCTGCCCGGGCGCTTGCCGGGTTTGTACTGCATCCAGACCGACGCCAATGGCGAACGCAAGTTTCTCTACTGGCGTAACGAAGCCGCCGTGCGCGACTGCTTCACCACACCCGCCGCCGAGCCGATCCTGGCCGCATTGCCGGCTTACGACGTGGTGTATTTCAGCGGCATCACCCTCGCAGTGCTGGGTGAGATCGGCCGCGAGCGCTTGCTGCACACCTTGATCGAAACCCGCCGGCGCGGCGGCAAGGTGGTGTTCGACAACAACTACCGCCCGCGTTTGTGGGCCAGTGTCGAGGCGGCACGCGTGGCGTATCGCGAGGTCTTGGCCGAGGTGGACATGGCCTTGCTGACTGAGGATGACGAGCGCGCGTTGTTTGGGTATGCCAGCAGTGAGCTGGTGTTTGCGGCGTATCCGGGGATTGAGGAAGTGGTGCTCAAGCGTGGCGCGGAGGAATGCCTGATCCGTTGTAAGGGCGAGGACTTTGCTGTGCCGGCGATCAAGGTGGAGAAGGTGGTGGATACGACGGCGGCGGGGGATTCGTTCAGTGCGGCGTATCTGGCCAGCCGGTTGAAGGGTGGCTCGCCGCAAGAGGCGGCGGTGGCGGGGCATCGGTTGGCGAGTCGGGTGATTCAAGTGCCAGGGGCGTTGATACCTCGGTGAATGGCCGCCTTTGGCGGTTCGCGAGCAAGCCCGCTCCCACATTCGACCGCATTCCGTCAGATAAAATGCGGTCATCTGTGGGAGCGGGCTTGCTCGCGAAAGCGGTTCAAAGCCAACCCCTCAGTCGCGGTAAAACACCTGCACCAGGTGATACCCAAACTTGCTCTTGATCGGCCCATGCACCACCCGCAGCGGCTTCTTGAAGATCACCGCATCGATCACCCCCACCATCTGCCCCGGCCGAATCTCCCCCAGATCACCGCCGCGCTTGCCCGACGGGCAGGTGGAGTACTTCTTGGCCAGCACGTCAAAGGCTTCGCCCTTGGCAATGCGCTGCTTGAGTTGTTCGGCTTCTTCGCTGGTTTTCACCAGGATATGACGGGCTTGGGCTTTCATTGATCTCTACCAGGTACGTGCAACGGCGCGCGATTATGCCTGAACTCATTCAACCACGCTGATCATGCTGCGGATTTTCGTGGCCAGCAGGTCGATGGAAAAGGGTTTGGCCACCATGTCCATGCCGTCCTCCAGGAAGCCTTGGCGCTCGGCGGCTTTTTCTGCGTAACCGGTCATGAACAACACGCGCAGGCCCGGCCGATGTTGGCGGGCGATCTCTGCCAGTTGCCGGCCGTTCATGCCCGGCAGGCCGACGTCGGTGACCAGCAGATCCACACGTAAATCCGACTCCAATAGCGGCAACGCAGTGCGGGCATCCGCCGCCTGGTGCGCGGTGTAGCCCAACTCGTCGAGCACATTGACCACCAGCATGCGCACCGCCGGGTCATCCTCGACTACCACCACGGCTTCACCGGCCAAGGCCACTGGCGCCTCCCCGAGGCTGGCCGGCAGGCTGCTTTCCAGCGCGGTGCCATGCAGGCGCGGCAGGTACAGGCGCACGCAGGTACCCTGGCCCGGTGCGCTGTGGATGGTCACGTGCCCGCCGGACTGCTGGGCAAAACCGTAGATCATCGACAGCCCAAGGCCGGTGCCTTGGCCGATGGGTTTGGTGGTAAAGAACGGGTCGAACGCCTTGGCAAGGATCTTCGGCGCCATGCCCGCGCCGTTGTCGCACACGCCGAGCATCACGTAGTCACCGGCTTTCACCGGTTCCAGGGTGGTGATATCGGTGCCGTCCAGGTAGCTGTTGGCCGTTTCGATCAACAATTCGCCGCCGTCGGGCATGGCATCGCGCGCGTTGATCACCAGGTTGAGCAGGGCGTTTTCCAGTTGGCTGGCGTCGGTGTTCACCGGCCAGATGTCATGGCCCAGTTGCACCTTGAGGTTGATATGGGCGCCCTTGGTACGGCGAAACAAGTCTTCGAGCGACGCCACCAACTGGTTCGGGTCCAGCGGTCGGCGGTCCAGGGACTGACGTCGCGAAAACGCCAGCAAACGGTGGGTGAGGGCGGCAGCACGGTGGGCGGAGGACACGGCGGCATCGGTAAACCGACCGATTTCGTCACTGCGCCCGGCGGCGATGTAGCGTTGCATCAGGTCCAGGCTGCCGATAATCCCGGTGAGCATATTGTTGAAGTCGTGGGCGATACCACCGGTGAGCTGGCCCACGGCTTCCATCTTCTGCGCATGGCGCAGGGCGTCTTCGGCGCGTTCACGTTCAAACATCTCGTTTTGCAGGCGCTCGTTGGCTTCGGCCAGCGCCTGGGTGCGCTGGGCCACACGCTCTTCAAGGTTTTCGTTGAGATTGCGCAGCGCTTCTTCGGTGAGTTTGCGTTCGGTTTCGTCGATCACAAAGATGTAGAAACCATTCACCGAACCGTCATTGCTGAAACGCGGCAGGTACTTCATCAATGCGTGGCGCGGGCGTCCGTCGCGGTGCGGGGTGATGGTCTGGAAGCTGCACGCCTTGCCCTTGAGCGCCGCGTTGATCTGGTCCTCGCGGCCGGCATAGACCTCGTCGCCGAGCACTTCGCGGATGCTCTTGCCGTACAGCTCCTGGGGCGTCATGCCGTACCACTCCAGGTACGCGCTGTTGTTCAGGCGAAAACGTTGCTCGTGGTCGACATAGCCAATCAGCACCGGCATGGCGTTGATGATCAGCTGCAACTCGGTCTGGCTTTGACGCAAGGCCTGTTCGGTGTGCTTGCGCTCGGTGAGGTCCAGCGCCGCGCCGAGAAAACGCGCCGGGCGGCCCTGGTGGTCCTTGTAGCAGCGCCCCCGGGCAAACACCCAGCGCACCTGGCCGTCGGCTTGCTGCAGGCGGTATTCCTCGGCGTATTCGGTGCCGTAGGTGATGCAATGCTTGATGCTGCGCGCCACCATGCCACGGTCTTCCGGGTGCACGCCTTGCAGGTAGGCGCTGATGGGCAGCAGGCCGGCGTTATCGGGGGCCACGCCGTGCAGGTAGGCGAAATGGGCGTCGGCGATAAAGCGGTCTTCGCCGATATCCCAATCCCAGGTGCCCACGGCATCGGTGGCGGCCAGCGCCAGTTGCAGGCGTTGCTCGGTGTTGTGCTGGGCCTTGCGGCGTTCGTTGGTTTCGATGGCGGTGACCAGGATCCCGGCGACGCTGCCGCTTTCATCGCGCACCGGGCTGTAGGTCAGGTCCAGCCAGATCTCGGTGTCGCGGTGATTGCGTTGCAGGATAAAGCGCTGCTCGGTGAAGGTGCGCACCTGGCCTTCGAGCACCGCGTTGTAGATCGGCGCGGTGAAGCTTTGCAGCTCCGGCCAGGCCTGGTGCGCCGGCTGGCCCAGGGCGTCGGGGTGCTTGTTGCCGGCCAGCAGGGCGAAGCCGTCGTTGTAGAGCTGGGTCAGTTGGCTGCCCCACAGCAGGAGCATCGGCATCGGCGAGTGGACAACGATATCCACGGCGGTGCGCAGGCTTTGCGGCCAGTCGTTTATCTCACCGAGTGGGCTTTGCGCCCAGTCCAGCCGCGCAATCAATGCAGCGGCTGCGCTGACGGTGGGTGTTCCATTCATGAAAAAGCCCTGAGCGTAACGCTTTGAAATATGACAAACGCCGATTATCCCGTGAGTCGGGAATGGCTGACTACCCCTCGAAAAATAGCATGCATTGGGGTTTTGTCTTCAAATGAGTGCATCAGGGCTGAAACCTTTCATCTTTCAAGCCAGTTCGGGGCGGTCGCGAAACTCCTCCAGGGCCTGTGGGTTGGCGAGGGCGTCGGTGTTTTTCACCGGTTCACCATGCACCACGTTGCGCACCGCCAACTCGACGATCTTGCCGCTGATGGTGCGGGGGATATCCGTGACAGCGAGGATCTTCGCCGGCACATGGCGTGGCGTGGTGTTGGCGCGGATCACCTGGCGAATCTGCTGTTCCAGGGCTTCATCCAACTCGATACCGTCGTTGAGGCGCACAAACAGCACCACCCGTACGTCATCCTGCCAGCGCTGACCAATGGCCAGGCTTTCCATCACCTGGGGGACTTTTTCCACCTGGCGATAAATCTCCGCCGTGCCGATGCGCACACCGCCGGGGTTGAGCACTGCGTCGGAGCGCCCGTGAATCAACAGGCTGCCGTTGGGCCGTTGCTCGGCGTAGTCGCCCTGGGCCCACACGCCGGGAAACTGGCTGAAATACGAGGCGCGCAGCTTCTTTTGTTCGGGATCGTTCCACAAACCGATGGGCATGGCCGGGAAGTGCCGGGTGCATACCAACTCGCCTTTCTCGCCGATCAGCGCCCGGCCCTGGTCGTCCCAGACCTCGATTGCCATCGCCAGGCTCTTGCACTGCATCTCGCCCCGGCGCACGGGCAGCACCGGGTTGCCGATCACAAAGCAGGACACGATATCGGTGCCGCCGGACATGGATGACAGACACAGCTCAGCCTTGATTTCGCGGTACACGTAGTCGTAGCTCTGCGGCGACAACGGCGAGCCGGTGGAAATCAAGCCCTTGAGGCTGCGCAAGTCGTGGCTCAGGCGCGGTTGCAGGCCGGCCTTTTCCAGGGTGGCGAGGAACTTGGGGCTGGTGCCGAACACGCTGATCTGTTCGGCGTCGATCAAGTCGAGCAGGCGCTCCGGCCCCGGATGAAACGGCGAGCCGTCATACAGCACCGCCGTCGCGCCGATGGCCAGCACCGAGACCAGCCAGTTCCACATCATCCAGCCGCAGGTGGTGTAGTAGAACAGGCAGTCCTCGCGGCTCAGGTCGGCATGCAGGCCGTGTTCCTTGAGGTGGGTGAGCAGCACGCCGCCGGTGCCGTGGATGATGCACTTGGGCACGCCGGTGGTGCCGCTGGAATACAGGATGTACAGCGGGTGATCGAAGGGCACCGCGACGAATTCAGGCTCGCCGCCGGGTTGGTAGAAGTCGCCCCACAGGCTGACGCTGGCTGCGGTTTGATAGTCCTCGACCCGCGCCTGGGGCCGTGCGTACGGCACGATGATCAGTTGCTCCAGGGAGGGCAGCCGTTCGAGGATTTCGTTGAGCTTGGCCGTTTGGTCGATGTTTTTGCCGGCGTAGCGGTAGCCGGCGCAGGTGATCAGCACCTTGGGTTCGATCTGGCCGAAACGGTCGATCACGCCCTGGGTGCCGAAGTCGGGCGAGGAGCACGACCAGATCGCCCCAAGGCTGCTGGTGGCAAGCATGCCCACCAGGGTTTGCCAGGTGTTGGGCATGCACGCGGCCACGCGGTCGCCCTGGGTCACGCCGATGGCCCGCAGGCTGTGTTGCAGGCCGGCGACGTGGGCCGCCAGTTCGGCGTAGGTCAGCTGTTCGCGCTGGCCGTCTTCACCGATGGCGACCACGGCGGGGTGGTCGTCACGGCGGCGCAGCAGGTGCTCGGCAAAGTTCAGGGTGGCGCCGGGGAACCACTGGGCGCTGGGCATTTCGCGGTCTTCGACCAGCACGGCGCTGGGCGGGGTGCGAAACTGCACGTCAAAGAACGTGACGATGGCCTGCCAGAAGTCGGGGCGCTGGTCGATGCTCCACTGGTGCAGGGCGGGGTAGTCGGCGAGTTGCAGGGCGAAGCGCTCGTTGATGTAGCGGCGGAATTGGTCCATGCGCGTGGCGGCGATGCGTTCCGGGGAGGGTTGCCAGAGGATGTCGGACATAGGCACGTCTCTTGTTTTTGTATGAAGTCTTCCAGACAACACAGGCCAAATGTGGGAGCGGGCTTGCTCGCGAATGCGGTGGGTCAGTACAAGATGTGCTAGCTGATACACCGCATTCGCGAGCAAGCCCGCTCCCACATTTGGATCTCCATTGTTGTCGAGATAGGGGGCTATTGGGCCAGCCAGCCGCCATCGATGTTCCACGCGGCGCCACGCACCTGGCTGCCAGCTTCGCTGCACAGGAACAGCACCAGCTCGCCGAGTTGCGGCGGTGTGACAAACTCCAGCGACGGCTGCTTCTCCGCCAGCAGGTCATGCTGCGCCTGCTGCGGGTCCACGCCCGTGGCGATGCGATCATCGATCTGTTTCTGCACCAGCGGCGTCAGCACCCAGCCCGGGCAGATGGCGTTGCAGGTCACATTGCTGGTGGCCGTCTCCAGGCCCACCACTTTGGTCAAGCCGATCACCCCATGCTTGGCTGCTACGTACGCGGCCTTGCCCACCGAGCCGACCTGGCCGTGTACCGAAGCAATGTTGACGATACGCCCCCAGCCCTTGGCCTTCATCCCCGGCAAGCTCAGGCGCGTGCTGTGGAACACCGACGACAGGTTGATGGCAATGATCGAATCCCAGCGCTCGGCAGGGAAGTCTTCCACCGCCGCCACGTGCTGGATGCCAGCGTTGTTCACCAGGATGTCGACGCCGCCGAATTCACGCTCGGCGTAGGCGAGCATGTCGGCGATCTGCGCCGGGTCGCTGACGTCCGCCGGGTGATGGCCAACCTTGCCGCCAAACGCCTGCACCTGGGCGATCACCGCGCTGGCGTCGCCGAAGCCGTTGAGGATCAGGTTGGCGCCGGCCTTGGCCAGGCTCAGCGCAATCCCCAGGCCGATGCCGCTGGTGGAGCCGGTGACCAGGGCGGTCTTGCCGTTTAAAGTCGTCATGAAAACCTCACACAATGCCGGTGGCGTAGAAAGTCCCGATCACCACGAACACCGCAAGGGTCTTGATGATCGTGATGCCGAAAATGTCCTTGTAGGCTTCGCGGTGGGTCAGCCCGGTCACCGCCAGCAGGGTGATCACCGCGCCGTTGTGGGGCAGGGTGTCCATGCCGCCGCTGGCCATGGCCGCCACGCGGTGCAGCACTTCAAGGGGGATATTGGCCGCATGGGCCGCCGAAATAAAGCTCTCGGACATGGCCGCCAGCGCAATGCTCATGCCGCCCGAGGCGGAACCGGTGATGCCGGCCAGCAAGGTCACGGTAATCGCTTCGTTGACCAGCGGGTTGGGAATGCCCTTGAGCCAGTCCGCCAGCACCAAAAAGCCCGGCAGCGAGGCGATCACCGCGCCAAAGCCGTATTCCGACGCGGTGTTCATCGCCGCCAGCAACGCACCGCTGACTGCGCTTTTGCTGCCTTCGGCGAGTTTGCTTTTGATCGCCGACCAGCCGAACACCAGCACCATCAAGATGCCCACCAGCAGCGCCGCCTGCACCGCCCAGATCGCGGTGAGCTTGGCGATTTCAGTGGTCACCGGCGCGCTCATGCCCGGCAGGGCGAGGCTGTGTGTCTTGCCGTACCACTGCGGGATCCAGTGGGTGAACAGCAGGTTCATCACGCCCACCAGGATCAGCGGCGACAGGGCGATCCAGGGGTTGGGCAAGCTGAGGTTTTCGGCGGTTTCCGGCTCGTTACGCAGCTCGGTGCCATAGCCTTCGCCGGCGCGCTGGGCCTTGTTGCGCTGGCGCGCGAGGTAGAGCATGCCGGCGCAGAACACGAAGATTGTGCCAATCAAGCCCAGCCACGGCGCGGCCCAGGCGGTGGTGTTGAAAAACGTGCTGGGGATGATGTTCTGGATCTGCGGCGTGCCGGGCAGGGCGTCCATGGTGAACGAAAACGCGCCGAGGGCGATGGTCGCCGGGATCAGGCGCTTGGGGATATTGCTCTGGCGAAACATCTCCGCCGCAAACGGGTACACCGCAAACACCACCACAAACAGCGACACGCCGCCGTAGGTGAGCAGGGCGCAGACCAGCACGATCACCAGCATCGCCTGCCGCGTGCCAAGCAAGCGGATCGCCGCGGCCACAATCGAACGGGAAAAGCCCGACAGCTCGATCAGCTTGCCAAACACCGCGCCGAGCAGGAACACCGGGAAATACAGTTTGATAAAACCGACCATCTTCTCCATGAACACCCCGGTAAAGGCAGGCGCAACGGCGGATGGGTCAGTGAGCAGGACCGCGCCGAGGGCGGCGATGGGGGCAAACAGGATAACGCTATAGCCACGGTAGGCAGCCAGCATCAGCAGCGCGAGGGCTGCCAGGGCGATGATTACACTCATGGAGTGTCTCCGGATCGAATTGTTATTTTTGTGGGGTGTTGCTGTAGGAGGAGGCTATAGCTAGATCTGTGCCAAGACTTTAAGTTATTGAAATATAAGTAAAATGTACAAATAGCTGATGGCGATTTTGAATGTAGTCTCTAACTTGAGACTAGTGAACACCCCATGTGGGAGCGGGCTTGCTCGCGAATGCGGTGTGTCAGTCAGCACATTTGGCACTGATGCACCGCATTCGCGAGCAAGCCCGCTCCCACATGGGAATGTCTTTGTATTGGGAATTTTGTCTCTTTATTGAGATTGCGCGATACCCAAGGCCACCATCTTCTTGTACAGCGTCGACCGCCCAAGCCCCAACCGCTTGGCCGCCTCCACCACATTTCCCTCGCAGGCCGCCAAGGCCGCCGCAATGATCTGCCGATCAAACCGCTCCCGCGCCGCGCTGAAGCTTTCTCCTTCTACCGCCGCCACCGCATTGCGCGCGACCGGGGTAAACGTGCCGATGGCCGCGCGAATCTCCTCGGCATTCAACACCAGGTCATCACTGAGCAACGCCGCCCGTTCCAGCACATTGCGTAGCTCGCGGATATTCCCCGGCCATGCGTGTTGCGCGAGCAGTGCCAGGGCTTCGCGGTCCAGTTCGTGCTGGCTGCGCAGTTCCTCAAGGATCGCCTCGCTCAGCGCCGGTATATCTTCCAGGCGCTCGCGCAAGGGTGGCACCTGGATCGGCAGCACGTTCAGCCGGTAATACAAGTCCGCACGGAATTCACCGCGCTTGATCGCTGCTTCCAGGTCCATGGACGTGGCCGCGATCACCCGCACGTCGCTGTGCAGCATCTCGTTGGAGCCTACCGGTTCGAATTCCTTTTCCTGCAATACGCGCAGCAGTTTGCTTTGCAGCGGCAGGGGCATATCGCCGATTTCATCGAGGAACAGCGTACCGCCCTGGGCGATCTGGAACTTGCCGGGACGGCCCTTGCGGTCGGCACCGGTAAACGCGCCCGGCGCGGTGCCGAAGAATTCGGCTTCCAGCAGGTCGGCAGGAATCGCCGCGCTGTTGACGCTGACAAACGCCTTGTGTGCACGGGGTGATGCGCCGTGAATCGCCTGGGCCAGCAATTCCTTGCCAGTGCCGGTTTCTCCCAGCAACAGCACTGGCGACTCGGCGCTGGCGCTGCGCCGTGCGCGGCGTTTGACTTCGAGGCTGGCGGCGCTGGTGCCGATAAAATGCGCGAAGTTGTATTTGCTCTGCCGCGAACGCAGCAACGAACGGGTCGAGGCCAGTTCCTGCTGCATGCTCAGGTAGCGCTCGATCAGCGGCGACAGGTTGCGCAGCTCATCAAACAGCGCGAACCCAATCGCCCCGATCACCGCGCCGGCGTCGTTGTGGATCGGCAGGCGCATCACCACCAACGGGCCTTTGGGCGTGTCCTGGATGTCCAGCAGGATCGGCAGGTCGGTGCGCACCACCTGGCGCAACAGGCTGTTGGAAATCACCTGCTCGCACGGCTGGCCGATGGCTTCATCGGCGCTTTTCAGGCCGAAGCGCTTGGCGTAGCGCTCGTTCATCCAGACGATATTGGCGTCGCGATCGACAATCACCGTGCCTTCGCTGGACTGCTCGATGATCTCGAACAGCGACTGGATGGCCAGGCCGCGCACCTGTTGGTAGTCCTTGAGGCTTTCGCTGGTGTTCATAGGTATGCCGTCAACGCAAATTGAGGGTGGGACGCGATCCTGTGGGAGCGGGCTTGCTCGCGAAGGCAGTGTGTCAGTCAGTATATTCGGCACTGATACACCGCTTTCGCGAGCAAGCCCGCTCCCACAGGGGGATGTGTTTACAAGGGGATATTGGCGGCGGCCAGCAGCTCCTGGGTGTAGGCGTGCTGGGGGGCTTCGAATACCTGATGACTTGCCCCAGCCTCCACCACCTTGCCATCCTTGATCACGATCATGTCATGGGCCATGGCCCGCACCACCGCCAGGTCATGGCTGATAAACAGGTAGGTCAGGCCGTACTTCTCCTGCAACTCACGCAATAGCGCCACCACCTGCTTTTGCACCGTGCGGTCGAGGGCCGAGGTCGGTTCGTCCAGCAGCATCAGCGCCGGTTTGAGCACCAGGGCGCGGGCGATGGCGATGCGTTGGCGCTGGCCGCCGGAAAATTCGTGTGGGTAGCGGTGGCGGCTGGCGGGGTCGAGGCCGACGTCCTTGAGCACCTGGATCACCTGCGCATCGCGCTCTTGCAGGCTGCACGGCGCGTGCACTTCCAGGCCTTCGCTGATGATCTGCTGCACCGACATGCGCGGGCTGAGGCTGCCGTAAGGGTCCTGGAAAACCACCTGCATCTGTTTGCGCCACGGGCGCATCTGCTGGTGGTTGAGCGGGTCGAGGGCAGTGCCCTGAAAGCGGATGCTGCCGGTGGAGTCCAGCAGGCGCAGGATCGCCTGGCCCAAGGTGGACTTGCCTGAGCCGGACTCGCCGACAATCCCCAGGGTCTTGCCCCGCTGCACGCTGAGGCTGATGCCGTCCACCGCGCGCAGATAGGTCTTGCGTCGGAACAAGCCGCCGCCGAGGGGGAATTGCACGCTCAGATCGTCCACCTGCAACACCGTTTCACGGGTATCGCTGCACAGCACGTCGCCCGAGGGCTCGGCGTCCAGCAGCAGGCGGCTGTAATGGTGCTGCGGCGCCGTGAACAAGGTCTGGCAGTCGGCCTGTTCGACGATCTCACCGGCGCGCATCACGCACACACGCTGGGCAATGCTGCGCACCAGGTTGAGGTCGTGGCTGATCAGCAGCAGCGACATGCCCAGGCGCTGTTGCAGGGACTTGAGCAGCAGCAGGATCTTGCGCTGCACCGTCACGTCCAGCGCAGTGGTGGGTTCGTCGGCGATCAGCAACTCGGGCTCGCAGGCCAGGGCCATGGCGATCATCACCCGTTGCCGCTGGCCGCCGGAGAGTTGGTGCGGGTAGGCCTTGAGGCGTTCCTGGGGTTTCTGGATGCCCACCAGGTCGAGCAGTTCAAGGATGCGCGCCTGCGCCGCCTTGCCGCCCAGGCCCTTGTGCAGCAGCAGGGTTTCGCCGATCTGCTTTTCGATGCTGTGCAAGGGATTGAGGGAGGTCATCGGCTCCTGGAAGATCATCGCGATGCGGTTGCCGCGCAGTTTCTGCAAGGTGCTGGCCGAGGCGCCCACCAGTTCCTCGCCGCGATAACGGATGGAACCGGTGGTCAACGTGCCGGCCTCGGGCAGCAGTTGCAGGATCGAATGGGCCGTCACCGACTTGCCCGAGCCCGATTCGCCCACCAGCGCCAGGCACTCGCCGGGGCGCACATCCAGGCACAGCTTGTTCACCACGGTCTGGCCGTTGAAGGCGACGCTGAGGTCGCGGATCTCGATCAGGTTCATATGCAGTCACTCATGAGCGGGGGTCGAAGGCGTCACGCAGCGCCTCGCCAATAAAGACCAACAGCGACAGGATCAGCGCCAGGGTGAAAAACGCCGTCAGGCCCAGCCACGGTGCTTGCAGGTTCTGCTTGCCCTGGGCGATCAACTCGCCCAGGGACGCGCTGCCGGCGGGCATGCCAAAGCCGAGGAAATCCAGGGCGCTCAAGGTGGAAATCGCCCCGGTCAAAATAAATGGCAGGTAACTCAAGGTGGCGGTCATGGCATTCGGCAGGATATGCCGGCGGATGATCTTCGCGTCGCCCAAGCCCAGGGCGCGCGCGGCCTTGACGTATTCCAGGTTGCGCCCGCGCAGGAACTCGGCGCGCACCACGTCCACCAGGGCCAGCCAGGAAAACAGCGCCATGATCCCCAGCAGCCACCAGAAATTCGGCTCGACAAAGCCCGAGAGGATGATCAGCAGGTACAGCACCGGCAACCCGGACCACACTTCCAGCACGCGCTGGCCAATCAGATCCACCCAGCCGCCGTAGTAGCCCTGCAACGCACCGGCAGCAATGCCGATGGCCGCGCTGATCGCGGTGAGCGCCAGGGCAAACAGGATCGACACCCGCGCGCCAAAGATCACCCGCGCCAACACGTCCCGCGACTGATCGTCGGTGCCCAGCCAGTTCACCGCCGAGGGCGGGCTGGGGGCAGGGCGGGTCAGTTCGTAGTTGGGCGTGTCGTCGCTGAACGGGATCGGCGGGAACAGCATCCAGCCACCGTCCTGTTTGATCAGTTTTTGCACGTAGTCGCTGCGATAGTCGGCCTGGAACGGCAACTGGCCGCCAAACTGCTGCTCGGTGTAGCGCTTGAACACCGGGAAATACAGCTCGTTCTTGAAGCTCAGCACCAGCGGCTTGTCATTGGCGATCAACTCGCCGCCGAGGGTGAGGACGAACAGGCCGATAAACAGCCACAGCGACCACCAGCCGCGACGGTTCTTCTTGAAGCGCTCGAAACGCCGACGGGCCACGGGAGACAGATTAAGCATCAGGCGTTCCTCGCGGCGAAGTCGATACGCGGGTCCACCAGGGTGTAGCAGAGGTCACCGATGAGTTTTATCAAGAGGCCGAACAGAGTGAAGATAAACAGCGAACCGAACACCACCGGATAGTCCCGCGAGACGGCCGCTTCGTAACTCATGCGGCCCAGGCCATCAAGGGAGAAAATCACCTCGATCAGCAGGGAACCGGCAAAGAACACGCTGATAAACGCCTGGGGAATGCCCGATATCACCAACAGCATGGCGTTGCGGAACACATGGCCGTACAGCACGCGCCGTTCGCTGAGGCCCTTGGCACGGGCAGTGACCACGTATTGGCGGGTGATTTCATTGAGGAACGAGTTTTTCGTGAGGATGGTCAACGTGGCGAACCCGCCGATCACCAGCGAGGTCACCGGCAGCACCAGGTGCCAGAAGTAGTCGGCGATCTTGCCCACGGTGCTCAGTTCTTCGAAGTTCTCCGAGACCAGCCCGCGCACCGGGAACCAGTTCAACGAGGTGCCGCCGGCGAAGACCACGATCAAGAACATCGCAAACAGGAACGCCGGCATGGCATAGCCGATGACAATGGCGGTGCTGCTCCACACGTCAAAGTTGCTGCCGTGGCGCACCGCCTTGCGAATCCCCAGGGGGATCGACACCAGGTAGGTAATCAGCGTGGCCCACAAGCCTAGGGAAATGGTGACGGGCATCTTTTCCAGGATCAGGTCGATCACCGTCTTGCCGCGAAAGAAGCTGTTGCCGAAGTCCAGTTGGGCGTAGCTGGTGAGCATCAGCCACAGGCGTTCCGGCGCGGGCTTGTCGAAGCCGTATTGTTTTTCGATGTCCTTGATCAGTTTCGGGTCGAGGCCACGGCTGGCGCGGGAGCCGCCGCTGATGCCGTCACCGCCTGAGCCGCCGACCGCGCCGCCGCCGATGCCTTGCAGGTGGGCGATGGCTTGTTCCACCGGCCCGCCAGGCGCGGCCTGCACGATAACGAAGTTGACCAGCAGGATAATCACCAGCGTGGGGATGATCAGCAGCAGGCGCCGTACGATATAAGCAAACATCAGTGGCTGCCTCCGCGTTTCTGCATCTGTTCGTTGGTCAGCGGCGTGGGGCTGATTTCCCACCAGCTTTCCAGGGCTTCATCGTTCTTCGCCTCGACGGCCGGGCGGCCGAAGCGGTTCCACCACGCGGCGGACGTGCCGGGCGGGTAGTAGTTGGGAATCCACAGGTAATTCCATTGCAGTACCCGGTCCAGGGCGTGGGCGTAGGTGAGCATCTGCGCCTGGGTGTTGGCCTTGACCAGGCCTTTGACCAGGGTATCGACGGCCGGATCCTTGAGCACCATGTAGTTGTTGGCGCCCGGGTCGAATGCCGCTTCCGAGCCGAAGTAGTTGTACAGCTCCATCCCTGGCGAGGTGGTGACCGGGAAGCCGACCACGATCATGTCGTAGTCGCGCGCCATCATGCGGTTCACGTATTGCGAGGGGTCGATGCGGCGGATGTTCAAGGTGATGCCGATCTGTGCCAGGTTGCGTTTGTACGGTAGCAACAGGCGTTCCAGGCCGTTCTGGGTATTGAGGAAGGTGAACTCCAGCGGCTCGCCCTCGGCGTTGACCAGCTTGTCGCCGTCCGGTTTCCAGCCGGCCTCTTCCAGCAGGGCCAGGGCTTGCAGTTGTTTGTCGCGGATCATGCCGCTGCCGTCGGTGACCGGGGCCTTGAACACTTGCGTGAAGACCTCGTCAGGAATCTGCCCGCGCAGGGGCTCGAGGATCGCCAGTTCTTCTGGAGTGGGCGGTTGGCTGGCGGCCAGCGGGCTGTTGGAAAAGAAGCTCTGCTGGCGGATGTACATATTGCGCATCATCTGCCGGTTGGCCCATTCGAAGTCCCAGAGCATCGCCAGGGCCTGGCGCACGCGGCGGTCCTTGAACATCGATTTTTGCACGTTGAACACATAGCCCTGGGCCGGTTGCGGTGCCTCTTTGGCCAGGTGCGCACGTTGCAGGCGGCCATCGTCGAGGGCCGGGCCGTTGTAGCCGATGGAATAGCCGGTGGCGGAAAACTCGCGGTTGAAATCATAGGCGCCGCCGCGCAGGACCTGGCGCGCCACTTCGGTGTCGCCGAAGTATTCCAGGCTCAGGTGATCGAAGTTGTACAGGCCACGGCTGACGGGCAGGTCCTTGCCCCACCAGTCGGGGTCGCGGGTAAAGGTGATGGTGCTGCCGGAGTCGATCTTGCTGATCTTGTACGGGCCGCTGCCCAGCGGGGCCTCGTAGCCGCCGCCATTGGCGAAGTCGCGGGTTTTCCACCAGTGTTCGGGGAGCACCGGCAGGGTCGCCAGGTCGAGGGGCAGGGTGCGGTTTTCATTGCTGGAGAAATCGAAGCGCACTTGGCGCTCACCTTCGACCTCGACGTGCTTGACGTCGGCGAACAGCGTGCGAAAGCCCAGCCGGCCTTGGGTCATCAGCAGGTTGTAGCTGTAGCGCACGTCTTCGGCGGTGATCGGCGTGCCATCGGCGAAACGCGCCTTGGGGTTGAGGAAGAAGCGCAGCGACAGGCCATCCTCGGCGCGTTCCATCTTCTCGGCCACCAGGCCATAGACCGTGTAGGGCTCATCCAGGGAGCGCTGGGCCAGGGGCGAATAGAGCCAGCCGTCGACCTGGGACACGCCGATGCCTTTGTCGATATACGGCAGCACATGGTCAAAGCGCCCGATCTCGATGGCCGAGCGCTTAAGGCTGCCGCCCTTGGGGGCGTTGGGGTTGACGTAGTCGAAGTGGTGGAAACCGGCGGGGTACTTGGCCGGTTCGCCGTACACGGTGAGGTACGGTTGCGGCGCCGCAATCACGGCGGTGCTGGCCAGCAGCAGGGCCAGGGTAGAGCTCAGCAGAGTCGAAAACGCCAGTCGCATTGTCAGCCTTAAACGCCGCGTAGAGAAGAATAGGGATTTGTACGCTAACGGCATCCGTGTCGCCAGTCGTCACATGCACAACGGCCCACCAAAAGGCGGGCCGTTGTGTAGGGCATCAGCGCAGACTGGATCAGTCCTGGCGGCTGGTGACTTCCAGCAGGTGGTAGCCGAACTGGGTTTTTACTGGGCCTTGTACGGTGTTGACCGGGGCGCTGAAGACGACGGTGTCGAATTCCTTGACCATCTGGCCTGGGCCGAACGAGCCCAGGTTGCCGCCGTCGCGGCTGGATGGGCAGCTGGAATTGGCTTTGGCGATTTCTGCGAAATCAGCGCCGCCTTCGATTTGGGCTTTGAGTTCGTTGCACTTGTCTTCAGTGGAAACGAGGATGTGACGGGCGGTGGCTTTGGCCATGGGGAAGGTCTCCTTGGGGTAAAAAGGGGGAGCGTACCGGATTCAGGCGGTTATTTCTTGGCAAAGTTCCGCTGGGGGATGGAGTACATATCCATTTCTTCGGTAACGGCCGCTATTGGTTCCGCCCTTACGGCGGCTCACTTTTGAAGAGCGCAAAAGTAAGCAAAACGCTCTTGCCCAACCCTCGGCACCTCGCCTAGGCTCGGTG
>NZ_QAJM01000014.1:126968-393180 GCF_003852405.1 Pseudomonas sp. KBW05 | reverse complement strand
CTTGTTCGGAGATTCCTTAGGTATAGAAACCTTTACGGAGTTTATTAATGAAATCTGTTGCATCCAAAACGCCAAAGTTTTTTGACGTTCCCCGGAGCGAACATTATTTGCACCGGTTGGTGACCCGAGTGTCAGCCACGACTGAGGATGGGAGCTCAATCGACATGGTGCTTGGAGACGTATCGGATCGGTGGAACGCTCGGCAAGCTGATGCGCTTGCCCAAGGGCTGCTCATGTCGCTGTTACGCGCAGGCCTGTAAGCCAGTCGCATGCCATGGGTCGGAAGCCTGCTGAACGTGACGCCATACGATGGCCAAAAGCAGGTACTAAGCTTCTCTGAAGACACTTGGTACGACGTTAATCCGACATTCCGCTTCATGGGGGTAGCGTGGTTGTATGAAGGCACGGGCGCCGACCCGCATTACCCTGCGAATGCCTTATGTATCCGGATGCTCCATGACGGCGGGATTATGTTCGGCAAAGGTAATGACGAGCATCTGCTGACGGCAGAGCAGGCTTACCTGCTCTGTATCGGACTAAGCGACTGCGCCTACTCTTTAGAGACTCGGAGGTGGCGAATTTGGGACAGAGTTATCGAATGGCGGAGACAGGGCGAGACATCAGCGCCGGAGCCTTCCACCGATGAACAGGCGCGCTTTGATCTGCTTAACAGCTACCTTAGTCGCTTCAGACCAACGTTGAGATAGCTTGATCGAACGCTACGTGACTTCAACACGGCTGGGATTGCGCAGCAGGATTGAAGCAGCTGATCGCTACATCACGAAAGATGGCCTTGTAAGACCGCTCGCCAGTACTTCGCTCGACTTCTGTTTTGCTAAGTGGGACAGAAGTCTGGACATGGTGCTAGTAAGCGAGTGGAGCGCGCACGCGCGAGATTGGACGCCGAAAGGCAAAGACGCCGGAACACTTCGGTCGCTTGGTTCACGACAGACGGCCCGGTAGGGGCAGCGTATTGATCTGTTGGCCCATAACACCATACGTAATCACCTTGCGTGACTATGGCACATTTGGCACGCCCATCGCCCGATCGTACCAACGAAATCATAGAAGGTTGGTTTGAGTTTGGCACAATGCAAGCCCCTCGCTTTCGCCTGCATCCAGCCATCCTGAGTGGCGCATAGACACACCCCTAGCTTGATAGTAGCATTGCGCCACTAAGTCCAGTGCTCACAGATTGTAAAATGGAGTTTGCAGCTTGAAAAAAGTTGAAGAAGTATTTGGCGTAAGCAGTGAAGATATTTGCAGCTACGTAGAGAGAGCGCACGTCGATGACAAGTTTACTTCAGCGTTAGAGGCGGGCCATCAAATTATCGTTTACGGCGCATCGAAGCAGGGCAAAACGGCGCTGGTCAAGAAGCACTTAAGCTACGATGACAATATCGTGGTGAGCTTATCGCCTAAAACTACTATCCGAAATATATATCAATCCATTTTACGAAAATCAGGCGTTACGTTACAGACGTCGTATACCGAAGGTACAGGCGATACCTCTAAGGTGAAAGGAAAAGCTTTTATTGAGGGGGCTATCGCTTTGGTGCTAAAGGGGCGAGCTGAAGTCGCCGTTGAGAATGAAAGCGCTTACAAGGTCGAGGATAAATACGAAGAGATCGAATTTAATCTCGACCTACCTGATGATGTCGCTAGTCTGATGGTAAAGTTCGGTACTAAAAAAACCGTTATTCTAGAGAACTTTCACTATCTACCCGAAAGCGTTCAAAGAGATTTCGCTTTTGACCTAAGGACTTTTCATGACCTTAAGATACGGTTCGTAATTCTTGGTGTATGGAAAGAAGCCAACCGTCTGATTCAGTTCAACGGCGAGTTACAAGACAGGGTTGCAGAAGTCCCCGTAGAACCGTGGCACGAGGCCGACTTCCTTAGAATCGTTGATAAGGGTGCGCCTGAACTAAATGTTCAGTTCTCCAGAGTCGTCGTACAAGAATGCATCGACAATGCTTTCAAGAGTGTGGGTGTATTCCAAGAGCTGATTAAGGTCATTTGCCTAGAAGCTGGCATCACCGAGACGCAGGCCGATAACCGATTTATAGATGACATGGACGTTGTCGCCAGAGCGATTAGGCAGAAGTCGGAAGACTACTCCGGTAGGCACCTTAAAAACCTGGAGGCTATAGCGTCCGGTAATACTTCCGTTATTGATAAGACGAAACCGCTGCCATACTTCCTGAACTACTATATCGTCATGCATATCCTTGAAATTGGGTTTGCAGGGATCAACGGGGGCATTAGCAAAGAGGCCCTATTGCATGCTATCAAGCAGATACATCATCGCAAGGATGATCTGAAGGGATCTCAGTTAACCTCAGTTCTTAAGGGGCTTGCAGAGGTTCAGTCCGGGAAGGGGATTAGCCCGCCTGTGCTGGCATATGACTCCAACTCCAGGCAGCTGAAGGTTGTTGATTCTACTTTCTATTTCTTCTTAAAAAACGCGGATCTCGCAGTTGTAAAGGAAGAGATTCTATATCCGCTTGATGGCTTGGACTTGTAAACGACCATGTCCACGTGGCTGGAGAAATCAGATTTAGCCAGTCTGCAAGAAGATCGCTCACATGAAAAAGCGCCGTGGACATACGCTGTGGTTATAGTCGCGCCTCGGTTCAGGCAAGCGGAGCGCGCAGGCCGACTGGCCGTAGGCAGGATAGTGGAAGCCCGCAGGGCCAAGACGTCGACTGCGTCGATGGCTTGGTTAACGACAGCCGGGCCGCAGGGCGTGTCTGCATCGAACCTCAAGAATGGAAGTCTCCCTGCTCTTCCCCGAATTCGACCGCGAGGACGAGGCGTCTGTTGCCACCTTGCCTCACGCATCCCGATACCCTGCACGGCAGCGTCCTAACAAGCACACGCAACCTAATGGGCGTCACGAATAAGCCGCAATAGCGTCGTGCACATTAATGGTCTTCTCATGAATGAGCTCATGAGTAATACCTTTTCGAGCCATCACAACGAATCGACCTAGCACAAGATAATGTTGATACGTCGTGTCAGGACTTTCATGACCAAGTTGGTTGGTGATAACTTCAGTTATCGCAAGATCCATAACTTCAGCGTTTTTTTCCAGAATACCCTCGCCATTATGATGTTGTATCATCATGAGAGTGGGCCACCATTTGCGTGTATGGTAGAAAATATTGCTCAAGACGAAGCTAGAATCTTTCTCGCGAGCTAAGCGCTTAGCATAATTGGTCGCGTTTGAAATCATGGACGCAGTTACTGGTTCTCCTTCTGCGGTCAGGAACAGGGCGGAAAGCGGGCATTTCTTACCAAATTTATTTTTATACAGCTTTGCCCTCGTTGCATATTCGGTTTTAATGTAGCTTTCGTCTAGCATTTGTAATGCGTAGGCGGGAATTATGATGTCCCTGAATTTAGCCCCTTTCCCGAAGACCTCGTACTGAACCGTTTTAACGTCCTTTTTCATCTCGCTGTATGGAAGGATGTGTCTGTTTTTGCCAATGCCCATGTAGGGAAATTTCACAAGCTCCATGGGGCGCATGGCAGTTGCCAGCGCAAAGTTGAACAAGACTTTGTAAACCTGGTCTGGATAACTGTCGAGAAGGGTCGTAATGTCCCGATTGGATATAAGGCGCTTGGGTTTTTTCTGCCGCGCTTCTCGGTCGAGCACTCGGATAGAATTCGTGTCCAAAACTGATTCGGATTTTTTTTGGATGTAGCTCAACATTCGGCGGTCTTTGAAGTTTGCGACCCAAGTTTTCAGTGTGATTATTACGCCGGTGGGGATTTTTTTGTCATGCAACCACTTGAAAAAATGAAGAACTACACATGCGTCCTTGTAGATGGTATCTGAGCTAGGATGGACGCTGTTTAGCATAACCCTGCGCGTCTGACGGTAAACTTGCCATTTTCGCAAATCTGCGTTTATAACATGAAAGTGATAATCGCCTGGATTAACAGCGCGAAACCTTGACAGCTGGGAAATAAATTTGTAGAAGCTGGTGATTAATGTCACGTATCTTTTGGATGTTTGCTCGGATGACCTTGTTTTCTCGTAAAGGTATAAGTTAACCATGCTTAACATCAGGCACTTGTTCTTGTAATTGGCAGTCATAATGTAATGGTTAACATCTTTTCCAAGGTCAATGCTGTAGTAACTAATCGGTTTGAAGTCAAAATTGATCATCAGTCGCCCTGCCTGATTTTCGATACTACTACGCTTTCAAATCCCCAAGTGATGAGCGGGGTCTTTGCGGAGTCTGCATCTTGAAGCTCTTCTTCGGGAATATCTCTGAAACTAAACTTCCGTTTTGCCGAAATTATGGCGTCAGACGAGCTGTGCGGAACATGAATAGCTACCGATGCGAGTGGGTGCATGTCCTTAAGTATTATTTGTATTTCTTCTCGACTGTAGATAGGTAGCCGTACAATTATCAGCGTGCGATCATGCCTAGGCGATAATCTAGAGCAAAAGAGACTGAAGTCGGAAATGTATTTATCTTGGAAAAAGATGATGTCAAGACTCTCGGGTGTCGGAAATTTTCTGATATCACTTATAGCCTTCGTAATAGCTAGATCTTTCGCATCTTCGTAGGTTGAGAAGTTTTTGGAGAGCGCATAAGACTTTTTCGCGAGCGTGAGATCTAGGTCGAATGTGATGAAGTTCTTGTCCGATTTTTCAGAAAATGCCGATGAGGATGCGCTGGAAGCGGTAACTGCGTCAATCGTTAACTTCGCATTAGTAACTTCAAGTTCTGTTAGCCGCTTTCTCATGAAAGCATTGTGATTGCTTTGATTGGTGAGCGTAGACGACAACTGGTTAGCGTTGAATGCTATGATGTCGTTGTTCATCAAAGTCGTAGTATGATTCAAAATCACGGATTCGAGCTCAGCCTGATGCGCTGCATTGATTGATGCGATCTCCTGCTCCAGCCGGTAAATGCGGGCCTCGTTATTTTCGATTATTTCACTCAGCGAGGCATTGTCGTCGACAAGCAGTTTAGCGATCGATTCTTTCCCGGTTGAATAAGCCTTCAAATCGTCGTAATACCGGTTGAACGCCTGCCGACTAATACCCGCTAGTACCGCGAGCTTTAGGACAGGAAGCTTGGTCTGGCCGTGACTGAGCTGGTGCTCTTTGATAATACTTATTAGTTTGTCACGGGTGGCTTGGCTACTCATGCGTGAATATCCATGGATGGAATAATTTTATACTGCTCGTTAGTCTTCAGAGTTTCGAGGTGCCTAGTGTTATCCAAAACTTTTTTACGGAGCATCGCCTTGGACGTTTCGGAAAGCGTGTCGCCTGCCCGAATCAACATGTCTTGATAAAAGTTCGTGTTATCTTCCAAGGCCTTGGCCGCTTTGTTAACAATAAGCGCATGTGGGCATGAGGTATCACAGCTGGAAGGCTCTGGCAGCGCACCTTTAACCACAGTTTTGTAGTGTGCCAAGCAGGGGGGCAGGTCGGGTGAGGAGTACATCTCTGTACTAACACAGTAGGTGCCCATGGCCGTCCGGTGGATGAACAAAGGTTCACCAGAAGATAGCAAGTGGGTCACATAAGTGAAGACCGTAACTTTCAAGTTTTGTCCGGTGAACGCATCCGGACGGGCAGCAATCTTGTCTACCAAACGGCGAGCATTATCGCCAGAGGAGGTTGAGTGCTTAACCTGCGTTATGATGTCGGTAAACTCTTGAATATAATTTTCTTCAATTGCTTTCGCCACGCTTTGAACGATGTAAGGATTGCGGCCGATGTACCTTAGCGTCATCGCATAACTAGCGTGTCCGAATAAGAGTCTAATAATATCAACATTGCGTTCGTTACGATTGATCAATATTTCGGCAATCGTTTTCCGGAAGCGATGAGTGTGGATTCGATCTATTCCAAGTTCTTCTTGGAGTTTTTTGGTGATGTTCTCGATTTTGACAGATCCTTGGCGGACGACTTTTCTCCTGCCAAGCACGGATTGGAATATAAAGCCTTCTCGTTTTTGATCAAGATCGTCGCGAAGACTCTTAAATTCTTTGAGCTTTTGGCCGACGAATTTGGGGAGCGGTATGAAGCTAATGTCTCCGTTGTAGTTAGGATCTTGACTGGTTTTATATCGGGTAACCTGTAATTTGAAGCGTCCGTTCCTCGTTTCTATGACGTGTTCAAATTTGAGCGCCTCTAACTCGCTTACGCGCAGTCCAGTGACTAGGGCGACCAGTATGTAAAGTGCATTGCGAATGGAGGTCAGGGAGCGCTGAAAGCTGCTAATCCATGAATAGTTCCAAAAGACGGTCTCATAGTCACGCTTGTTTTTTTTAATCTCTACTATTCGGATACCTTCAACTACAACATCTAGATTTTTCTCAAGCTCTAGGTCTTCGACGACCCGGGATATCGTTTTGTAATTGCTGGTGACAAAGTTGCGGGATAACAGGTAATCGGACGCCTCACGAACTCGCGGCATGGCTTTCTCAGTCCAGAAAAGCGCGTGTTCAACGAGTTTTTTGAGATCGCTTTCATTATATGGCGCCCAAGTCGCCAGCGAGCCGGTAAAATGCCGAATAACGTCCTTTCGTCGTTCTGGGGTGTCTACTGACGTCGCCGATACAGCTAAACGATTTTCTTCCGGGATTAGCTTTTGTGCACTCAATGCGATCCAGAAACGGATGTGCAAAAAAAGATAGTGGTAATGCGTGAACTGGGGTACTTCTTTTGCCCGGTCGAGAGCGTCATTTAAAAGCCTAGGCGTAATAAATGACAATGACTCCAGGTCGCCAGACAGATGGTTGTCAATCAATACGTAATTTACGAGTCTGCGAAAATTGCGAGCATGACCCAAAGTTGTTGTGTAGGAGCGGATACCCGCAAAAGGCGCGTAATCAGGTATGAGGTGGTAAATTATAGATTTTTTAGTTGAAATCGCATGTTCCGACATGTCATCAAATGTGACGCGAGTTACGGTGCCGTCCTTGTCCTTGAAGATGATCCAGCTACTGTCGCTATATAAAGAGTAAGCGGAAACCGGAAAGTTACCCTCAGGGTAGAGCTCCAGCTTTTTCAATAAAGTGCTTTCGATTTGGCGGGCTTCACCGCCAGTTTCAAGCAAAAGTTGCTCAATCTCTTGTTCAGCAGCATCCTGCATATCCTCGGAAAAATCGATGTCCATGTCTTCAGCAAGAGTGTCGAGCGCGGCTTGGGTCGCATCATCAAGTTTATTCTTCATTCTGCCTGTCCTCTTCTTCTAGGATCACTTGGAGAAAATTCAGATCCCGAGGGAGGAGTGGGGTTTTACGACGCTGATACCGTGACGCTTCTCGGATTGCCTGTTCGTCATCCCAGCGTTCGAAAATTGATTCAATCTTTGCCAGTTCGAGTTCGTGATTGCTGCTGTAGTCAGACGCGGTAGGAGGCTGATCATCGATAATCTCGACCACGTGGATGCGACGCTCAATCAAATATGGGAGCGAGTCTTCAAAAATGATGCACTGGGAACAAAATGTGCATTGGCTGATGACGTAGCACCTTTTTCCTGGTTCTACGTGTCGAGCTGCCCCCAGCCAAGTGGGTTTGTACTGATTGGCGCAGCCCCAAAGTGGCTTTTCCATCCCCGGAATGTGGAAGATCTTGAGAGGAAGCTGGGTAGCGGCTTCTTGGGGCGGAATACCGAGCATTCCTTCGAACTTACCTGCGCGCATCAGCTTGATAATTGCTTCTAGCTCAGACTCTAACCGATCGTATCGTTCCTGTTGGGCTAAAGCAGAGTTGTCGTAGTGGATGTCAGTTGTCACGGTACTGGCGTGTCCAAGGAACATTGCTAGTAAGCCATGCGAACTGCCAGTCATTTCTTTCCGGCGCTTCACCCACGTAGGTCGTAGCCGCCATGTGAGATCCTTACCTCCCGTCAGACGCTCCCCAAACTCGTCGTAGATTGGATACTGCTTCAAAAATTGCTTGTTTCCCTGCTGGAACGCCTTCTCATTGGAAGATGAGGTATGACGCCCACCTTTATTGACCCAATCAGGGTAGAAACGCATGCATAAAAACGCCGGGTTATAGTCACTGCTGGTCATCCCGTGCCGGACGTAGTCAAAGTCACGCCCTGCAAGAGGCTCAGAAAGCTTCACAGCCAGCGACACTAGGTTTCTCGCTGAATACATATCGGAGGTCGTGCTTACAGCCACAATCTCTTTAGGGGCGTAGTAAGGCTTGCCGATACCTTGGCTTCGGTTTTTCTCTGTCTGAATCATGACGTGTTTTTCGTTCATCGCGCCGGTCAAAGCGTGCTCGAAATTGTCAGGATCTACAGCGAGCACTGCCTCTTTGTTCCAGTTGGTTTGAAGCATGATGAACTGCACAAGACAGGACATGTCCTGCATCGTTGGATAGTACATCTCCAGCAAGTGTTCCCACTTCAGCGGAACGGCCATCCCTGGCGGGGTGTATGGGTTTCGCAACCTATACATGATCAGCTGCAGAGCATCTTCGCAGCGATCCATGGAGAAAAGAGCAGCGACGGCGTATTTAGTACCGATCTCCTCCAAGGTCATCTCGAACGGGTAGCCGCTATCGATGATCGTTTTAACTGCCCGTACTGGGTCGGGCTCAAAGTTAGACGTATTACCCCGGTGAAAGGGATTTCTGGGGTTCTGGAAGACGTACTCATCGCCCCTGTCTTCATAAGCTTGCAAAATTACATCCCGCCAGTTCGAAAGGGTGGCGATGTTTTGTAGTTCCGGGTCAGTCGACTTTGACAGTTTTAGGTGTAAGGCTCTCCAGTCGAGTTTTATTTCATTGTCCAGCAAATGTTGAATCCACTGAAAAATCGACTTGCGTGTAAGGGTCATTTCCTCAATGATTTCTTCATAGGTATACGCTACGGCATCATTAACCAAGTTCCGAAATTCGATTTTCTCATAGAGTTTGTCGATGCTCGAAGTAAATGCATCTGCCAACATTTGCTCAGTTTCATCACTGAACGGCACTCGAGCCTGAGTGGCAGCTCTTGTCGCGAATGGGAGCAGTAGATCAGGAATCGCTTCAGTTAAAGATGAGACGCTTTTAAGCGCAGCTTTTAATCGAGCTGCATATTCCAGTCGCTCGTCATTCTGAAGCAGGTAGCCTTCAAACTGTTTGTAAACTTCGGCGCTGAGGTCAGTAATTTGTATAATTCGCAGGCCAGCCGGGTTACGTAGGTTGTACTCGCTACAGAAGCTAAAAAACATCCAGATCGCTCTGCGCAAAGAACTTGCAGTTATCCTGCTGCGAGTTGGACAGTACTTAATAAACGTCAAATGCAGCGCTAGGCAAATAGCTTTTGATCGGCTATAAAACGAATGGCCTTGGTATAGGCACTCTACGTTATAATTGTCTGAACTGAGCACAACATCATGGATGGCCTCTTTAGGCTGATAAAGATGATCCATGTTTAACTCTTTTTCGAATGGGGGTGGGACAATGTTTCCCATGCGACAGTCAGAGCTGTCTTGTATTCTTCGATAGTTCCGTTATTTGGAATAACAACATCGCTTGGTTGGATTTCTATCCCTAATTCTGACGAGTGTTGGTTGACAGACTCCGCGTTGTTTCGAACGATATGCCAGATCTTTCCGCCCATATCTCTGATATAGGCAGCTTCATTTTCAAATCGAATATCTTTGATAATGATGATGTTTTTGTTTTCAGTATCTAAGTTTGGCTTTATGAAGAATGCCATCTCGTTGATCGATTGCGGCGGCATCGCATTTCGCCTGTCGGCAAAATCTGGAAAGTCAGCGAGTGCTTTGGCTTTAACGAGCGCAATCATTTCGTACGGAGACATATCCCAAAACGCGTCTTTCTGGTTCTTTAGGTTCTCGTCCCAACACTGGTGGTCACGGAGGTTGAAGAAGGCCTTTGCAGCGAGGATGAAAGGGAGGTCGAGACGATTGAGCTGCGATGGCTCCAGGGCGCGGGCGACCTGCGGGACATTGATTTCTCGATCAGCGCGCATCAGCCAGTGAACAGGACTATGCCCTCTCATCCACTCAGTGCCCACGCGCTGGAAGAATTCACGCGGTGATAAGCCCCAGGCCTCCACCTTCATCTCCTTTAAGTTATCATCCCACGCCTGGGCATCTGACAGATTAAAGAGAACTTGGCAGCCTTGCTTGAGTGGGTCTGCGAGGGCATAGGCGGCGACATTGGCATGTTCAAGCAAGAGCTTTGCAGCTGTATCCTTGCCCGACCGAGCCTTCGCTGCAAGCCCTATGACTGTCTTCATTATAGTTAAGTCCCTGATCCGTAACGTATTTTTAGTTTGTTTACATTTTTTTCTTAGCTGAGTATATTCTTTTGTTTCCATTTCTGTCCATTCCAAAACAAGATTCCACCTATGCCTACCAGGGCGGCGGCCGGGGCTTGTCCCTGGAGCGCATCGCTACGCTGGAAACCTTCGTGCAGGGCGATCTGCGTCCCGACCTGACCCTGGTGTTCGACCTGCCGGTGGAAGTCGGCCTGGCCCGCGCCAGCGCCCGGGGTCGCCTGGACCGCTTCGAGCTGGAAGGCCGCGCTTTCTTCGACGCGGTGCGCAGTGCGTTCCTCGCCCGCGCCAAGGCTGAGCCAGCGCGTTATTACCTGTTGGATGCCGCCCAGCCGCTGACCCAGGTGCAGCAGGCCATCGATGCCTTGCTGCCGACCCTGCTGGAGCGCGCCCGTGGCTGAAGCCTACCCGTGGCAGGACAGCCTCTGGCAGCAACTGGCGGGACGTGCCCAGCATGCCCACGCCTATCTGTTGCACGGGCCGATTGGCATCGGCAAGCGTGCGCTCGCCGAACGCCTGATGGCCAGCCTGTTGTGCCAGCGTCCGGTCAATCTGGAAGCCTGTGGCGAGTGCAAATCCTGCCTGCTGCTCAAGGCGGGCAGCCACCCGGACAATTACCTGCTGGAACCCGAAGAAGCCGACAAGGCGATCAAGGTCGATCAGGTCCGCGATCTCGTCAGCTTCGTGGTGCAGACCGCGCAGATGGGCGGGCGCAAAGTGGTGTTGATCGAGCCGGTGGAGGCGATGAACATCAACGCCGCCAACGCCTTGCTCAAGAGCCTGGAAGAGCCGTCCGGCGATACGGTGTTGTTGCTGGTGAGTCACCAGTCCAGTCGCTTGCTGCCGACTATCCGTAGTCGCTGTGTACAGCAAGCCTGCCCGTTGCCGAGCGAGGCCATGAGCCTGGAGTGGCTGGCGCAGGCGTTGCCGGAATGCAGCAGCGATGAGCGCGGCGAATTGCTCACCCTGGCCGCCGGTTCGCCGCTGGCCGCAGTGAAATTGCAGGCCCAAGGCGTGCGTGAGCAACGCGCGCTGGTGGTGGATGGCGTGAAGAAACTGCTCAAGCAGGAACTGTCCGCCACCCAACTGGGCGAAACGGCCTGGAAGGATATTCCGCTGTTGCTGCTGTTCGACTGGTTCTGCGACTGGTCGAGCCTGATCCTGCGCTACCAGTTGACCCAGGACGAAAACGGCCTGGGCCTGCCGGACATGCGCAAGGTGGTGCAGTACCTCGCGCAGAAAAGCGCCCAGGACAAGGTGCTCAACATTCAGGACTGGATTCTGGCCCAGCGCCAGAAGGTGCTCGGCAAGGCCAACCTCAACCGCGTGCTGTTGCTCGAAGCGCTGCTGGTGCAGTGGGTAGGCCTGCTCGGTCGCCGTTAATTTTCGTGGTCGACGGGTGTATCGTCGGCCAGACACTCTCTGTGATTTAAGTCGTAACTACCTATGCTCGTAGATTCCCATTGCCACCTCGACCGCCTCGACCTTGCCCAGCACGGCGGCTCCCTTGACGCCGCCCTTGAAGCAGCGCGCCAGCGCGGGGTAGGGCACTTCCTGTGTATCGGCGTCAGCGCCGACAACGCCGCCGACGTCAAAGCCCTGGCCGAGCGTTATGCCGATGTGGACTGCTCGGTGGGCATCCACCCGCTGGACCTCAAGCCCGGCGAAGCCCCGGCCCTCGACTGGTTGCTGGGTGAGCTCAACCACCCGCGCGTGGTGGCGATTGGCGAAACCGGCCTGGACTACCACTACGAACCCGAAGCCGCCGAGTTGCAGCAGGCCTCGTTCCGCCTGCACCTGCAAGCCGCCCAGCAGACCGGCAAACCGGTGATCGTCCACACCCGTGGCGCCCGCGCCGACACCCTGGCCCTGCTGCGCGAAGCCGCGCTGCCCCAGGCCGGCGTGCTGCATTGCTTTACCGAAGACTGGGACATGGCCAAGGCGGCCCTGGACCTGGGTTTCTACATTTCCCTGTCGGGGATTGTTACCTTCCGCAATGCCGACGCCCTGCGTGACGTGGCGCGCCAAGTGCCGGCCGACCGCCTGCTGGTGGAAACCGACTCACCGTACCTGGCGCCCATCCCCCATCGCGGCAAGCCGAACCTGCCCGAGTACGTACGGGATGTGGCGGATTACCTGGCGATGTTGCGCGGTGAGTCCGTTGAACGCTTTGCCGAACAGACGACCGAGAACTTCAAGCGCCTGTTCCCGTTGGCCCACGTTAAATCGTAGGCAAAAAAAACCCGGGTTCTGGGGGGTGAATCCGGGCTAAGACCATTAGGAGTAAAACAGGGCACACAGTCCGTCGGTACCCAGGGTCAACGCGTCACTTGGGGGAGATGCCGCGCCGACAGTTCAAGTATTGATCAGTATCTGATTCAGTCCAGTCGCGACTGGTCGTTTTTTAAACAGATTTGGAATACGCCCGCTTCGCTTGAGTTCTCATTAAGCGGGTGCACAGGTGCCGTTGTTGCGTATTATTTCTGACTGCAAGCGAGGAAATCGTTGGCGCGCTGAAACTTAAGTGTGCGGCGGGTTCACATAGGCGTTGCCCAACGACCGTTCAGTCGGGATAATCCCTCGCACCGGGTAAATCGTATCGCCACGTGATCGTGGCCCTGCGCAACCCTCCCCACAGTCACCTTTGCAGACCTCTTTCTCATGCACAAAGAACCCCGTAAGGTCCGTGAGTTTCGCCGCCGTGAGCAGGAAATTCTCGACACCGCGCTCAAGTTGTTTCTCGAACAAGGTGAAGACAGCGTCACCGTCGAGATGATCGCGGATGCCGTGGGTATCGGCAAAGGCACGATCTACAAGCACTTCAAGTCCAAGGCCGAGATCTACCTGCGCCTGATGCTCGACTACGAGCGCGACTTGAACGAGCTGCTGCACTCGGCCGATGTGGACAAGGACAAGGAAGCCCTGTCCCGCGCCTACTTCGAATTCCGCATGCGCGACCCGCAGCGCTACCGCCTGTTCGACCGCCTGGAAGAGAAGGTGGTCAAGGGCCATCAGGTGCCGGAGATGGTCGAGGAGCTGCACAAGATCCGCGCCTCGAACTTCGAACGCCTGACCCTGCTGATCAAGGGCCGCATCAGCGAAGGCAAGCTGGAAGACGTGCCGCCGTATTTCCACTACTGCGCCGCCTGGGCGTTGGTGCACGGCGCCGTGGCGCTGTACCACTCGCCGTTCTGGAGCAATGTGCTGGAAGATCAGGAAGGTTTCTTCCAGTTCCTGATGGATATCGGCGTGCGCATGGGCAACAAGCGCAAGCACAGCAGCGAATTGCCACCGGCTGAACCACCGGCTGCGTAAGGATTTACTGCCAGACGCAGTACCCCAGGAATATACTCAGGCAAGGACTCTTGCTAAAAGCTGATTTATCAGTCAGCTTTTAGCGCGCCCGAATCATCCTCTGCCGGAGTGATCCATGATCGTTGATCGTCAAGGCAGGCGTTTTCGCAATTTGCGGATCAGCCTGACCTCAGCCTGCAATTATGCGTGTACCTACTGCGTGCCCAACGGCAAGCGGCTGGTGGCTGCCCAGGACGAACTCTCGGCCGAGGCCATGGCGCGGGGCGTCGAGTATCTGATCGAAGCGGCAGGCATCGACCGCCTGCGCATCACCGGCGGCGAGCCGCTGGTCAGCCCCAAGCTGGAAGCCTTCATGGGCGCAGTGGGGCAGATGGGCCTCAGTGACATCAGCCTGACCACCAACGGCCAACTGCTGGCGCGCAAACTGCCGCTGCTGGTGGATGCCGGCATCAAGCGCATCAACGTCTCCCTCGACACCCTGGACGCCGACGCCTTCCGTAGCATCGCCCGTGGCGGCGACCTCGCCACTGTGCTCGACGGCATGGACCAAGCCCGCGCTGCCGGGATCAAGATCAAGGTCAACATGGTGCCGTTGCGCGGCCAGAACCTGGACCAGGTGATGCCGCTGCTCGACTACTGCCTGGAACGTGGCTACGAGCTGCGCTTTATCGAATTGATGCGCATGGGCCACCTGGCCAAGGATTCCAATGCGTTTTTGCAGCAATTCGTCAGTTTGCAGCAGTTGCTCAGCCTGATTGGCGAGCGCCACGAATACCTGCAAGCCAATGCCCCGGTGGACGCCACCGCCGTGCGTTATGAAATCCCCGGCCAGGGCTACTTCGGCGTGATCGCCAATGAAAGCGTGCCGTTCTGTCGGACCTGTTCGCGCCTGCGCCTGTCGTCTACCGGCTGGCTGCATGGCTGCCTGTCATCCAGCAACCGCCACTACGTCGGCGACCTGCTGGACAAGCCGCGCCACCAGGCATTGCCGGCGCTGCAAGGGCTGCTGATGAAAGCCTTGGGCGACAAGCAGGAAGTGGCGTTTTCGGGCGGTGCGACGATCATGAAGATCATCGGCGGCTGACGCGATGTTCGCCCCCCACATTCCCTTGTGGGAGCGGGCTTGCTCGCGAAAGCGGTGTATCAGTCGGCACATCTGTTTCTGACACACCGCATTCGCGAGCAAGCCCGCTCCCACACAAGCCCGCTCCCACATTTGATTTATGGTGTGCTCAAGTGGCGCAAAACCTGCATCTCACGCCCATTCGCCGGTTTTCCGTCACCGGCTTCTGGAGGATTAGGATGCGTAGTCTGGTTTTGTTGCTGGCGTCATTGACGCTGAGTGGTTGCATGACCGTCAGCGATATGGCCGAAGGCACCCGCTATCAGATGAGCGACGCCGGGTTGCTGGACCACAGCGATACCCGTCGCTCCGCCTCGATCCGCGTGCAGCCGGATTCCTTTATCTTTATCGCCCAGGGCGCCTTCGTGCCGCCCGGCAGCGCCTATCCGCGTCCGAACGTGGTGGCCGAAGAAGCCTTCAACGGCTTTATCGAGTATTTCCCCATGGTGCGCCGCGCCCGCCAGCCGGAAGGCCTGGAACAGGCGATGGCCGAAGCCCGTGCCGCCGGCGCCCATTACCTGCTGTACTGCCGTTTCGCCAAGGCGGATGACCGGATCGGCAACGCCGACGAGTGGGCCGACCAGGAAGCCCTCGACCGCGTCGGCCTCGACAGCGGCGTGATCCAGATCATGTTGATCGAGACCAGCACCCAGTATTTGATTGATACTGCACGCATTCGCAGCCGTGGCGGTTTACTGACGTTCCACGACAACAGGCCACAAGACCTGATCGCTCGCCCACTCGCACAGTACGCGCGAAGCTTGCTGGGCATGAGCGATCAATAAACCACAGGAGATGCCCATGACCGATTCCGCCAAGGCCAACGATCTGTTGGCCCAACTGCCCAAGGGCAAGGGACCGGCGCCGGTGCACCTGTGGAACCCGGATTTCTGCGGCCATATCGACATGCGCATCGCCCGCGATGGCACCTGGTTCTACCAGGGCACGCCGATCGGGCGTAAGCCGATGGTCAAGCTGTTCTCCAACATCATCCGCCGCGATGGCGATGATTACTTCCTGATCACCCCCGTGGAAAAAGTCGGCATCAGCGTCGAAGATGCGCCGTTCGTCGCGCTGACCCTCGAGGTCGAAGGGCAGGGCGAAAGCCAGGTGCTGCGCTTTACCACCAATGTCGACGAGACGATCGAAGCCGGCCTGGAACATCCGTTGCGTGTGGTCATCGACCCGCTTACCGAGGAGCCTTCACCGTATCTGCGGGTACGCACCAACCTCGAAGCCCTGGTGCATCGCAACGTGTTCTACCAATTGGTGGACCTGGCGGTGACTCGTCCGATCAACGGTCAGAACTGGCTGGGCGTCTGGAGTGGCGGGGAGTTTTTCCCCATTGGCCTGGAACCCTGAGGCCGGTTTTTTCATCTCCCTGAAATAATTCGCTTGCTGCCAATGGCGGCTTTCGGTTATCAATTTGTACATGATTAGACATGTCCGATTTGATAAGAAAAAACGCGTCGTCGACGAACTGATCCGCCGTATCGAAGGTGGGGTGATGGCCGACGGCTTCCTGTTGCCTGGCGAGCACCAACTGGCCGAAGAGTTTTCGGTCAGTCGCGGCACCTTGCGTGAAGCCCTCGCCGAACTCAAACGACGCAACTACATCGCCACCCAAAGCGGCGTCGGCTCCATCGTCACCTTTGACGGCATGGTGCTCGACCAACGCAGCGGCTGGGCCCAGGCCCTGGCTGACACCGGTGCGCGGGTTAGCACCGATATCCTGCGCCTCGAAGCCGTGACCCGGCCTGACTTGCTCAGCCGTTTCGGCAGCGATCAATTCATTGCCCTCGACCGCCTGCGCTACACCAGCGATGGCACCGCCGTGTCCCTGGAGCGCTCGTTGATGCCGGCGTCCGGTGGCCTGGAGAGCCTGCCAACAGTCGGCCTGATCGAGAGCTCGCTGACCATCACGCTGGCGGCCTACGGCTATGTCGGCGCTGAAGGTGACCAATGGATCGGCGCCGAGCCCCTCAGTGCCGAAGACGCCGAGCTGCTCGGCCGTCCGGCCGGCAGTGTGTTTCTCAAGGCCTCGCGCACCACCTATGACCGTCGCGAGCGCTTTATGGAATACGTCGAAAGCTTGCTCGATCCTCTGCACTTTCGCCTGCACCTGCAATTTGGGAGTTCGAAATGACCCCGCACAACCGCGCCCTCGGCGCGTTCTATGGCCTGGCTTTGGGCGACGCCCTGGGCATGCCGACCCAGTCCTTGAGCCGCGAGCAAGTGCGCGCCCGCTTCGGTGCCATCACCGCTCTGGAAGATGCCGGCGCCGACCAACCCATCGCGCCAGACATGCCCGCCGGTTCCATCACCGATGACACTGAGCAGGCGATCCTGGTGGGCGAGTTGCTGGTAGAAGGCCAAGGCCGCATCGAACCCACCGTGCTTGCCCAGCGCCTGATCGACTGGGAGGCGGTGATGCGCGCCAAGGGCTCCCAGGATTTGCTCGGCCCCTCGACCAAACGCGCGATCGACATGATCCTCGCCGGCCACACGCCGGAAGAGTCCGGGCGTTATGGCACCACCAATGGCGCGGCGATGCGTATCACGCCCGTCGGTATTGCCGCCGATGTCAGCGACCCCGCGCACTTTATCCAGGCCGTGATCCAGGCGTGCCAGGTCACCCACAACACCAGCCTGGGCATCTCCAGCGCCGCCGCCGTGGCGGCCGTGGTCTCGGCCGGCATCAACGGCGTGGACCTGGGCGAAGCACTGAACATCGGCACCCAGATTGCCCAGCAGGCCGAGCACCATGGCCACTGGATCGCTGGCGGGCGCATCTCCACCCGTATCAGCTGGGCGCGCACCTTGAGTGTCGGCAGTGGTGATAAAGCCTTGTTTGCCGATTTGCTCTACGAGTTGATCGGCACCTCGGTTGCGTCCCAGGAGTCGGTGGTGGTGTCGTTTGCCCTGGCCCAGCAAGTGGCGGTGGGCGAGATGAATGCCTTCGAAGCCCTGTGCCTGGCCGCCAGCCTTGGCGGCGACACCGACACCATCGCCGCGATTCTCGGCGCCATGCTGGGTGCCTGCCTGGGCATGCAGTGCTGGCCGCAGGAGATGGTGGAGCAGGTCAAGCGGGTGAATGGTTTGGACTTGCAGCCGCTGGTCGAAGGGCTGCTCGCAATTCGATAAGCGCCACCGATAAAAATGTGGGAGCCAGCTCCCACAGAAGCCAGCTCCCACATTCAACCGAGTTGAATAGAACCTCTGCCACAACCACAACAATATCGGCACCCGGAGTATCCCTTCATGAGCAACACCTCTTCCGGCCAAAGCGCCGGGCAACTGGAAACACGCGGCATCGAGCCGGTCCCGGAAGGCGAGTGCAACGGCCATCCGCTGCAACTGTTCTGGGTATGGTTCGCGGCCAATATCAGCATCCTCGGTTTGCCCTTGGGCGCGACGCTGGTGGCGTTTCGTGGCCTGGCCATCTGGCAGGCGATCATCGTTGCGATCCTTGGCGCGGCCGGTTCGTTCGCCGTGGTGGGCATCATCTCTATCGCCGGCCGGCGTGGGCGTGCGCCGAGCCTGACGCTGTCCCGGGCGATCTTCGGCGTGCGCGGCAATATCGGCCCGACGCTGGTCTCGCTGATGTCGCGCCTGGGTTGGGAAACTGTTAACACCACCACCGCCGCCTTCGTGCTGCTGTCGTTGTGCTCGATCCTGTTTGGTTCGCCCGTCGCCGCGAAAAGCGCACCCCTGCTGACCCTGCTGTTTATCGCCATTTTTGTGCTGCTGACCCTGGCAGTGTCCGGTCTGGGCCACGCCACTTTGCTGGTGATCCAGAAGTGGGCGACCTACGTGTTCGGCGCGCTGAACCTGCTGGTGGGCGGCTTCCTGTGCGCCACCATCGACTGGAGCGCCGTGTTCAATGCGACCCCGGCGCCGCTCAGCGCGATGATCATCGGCGTCGGCACCATGGCGGCTGGCACCGGGATTGGTTGGGCCAACGCCGGTGCCGACATGTCGCGTTACCAGCGCCGCAGCGTCAAGGCCGTGCGCCTGGTGGCGTCGGCGGCGTTTGGCGCGGGCATTCCGCTGGTGTTGCTGATCACCCTCGGCGGCCTGCTGTCGGTGGGCAACAATGACCTGGCCTCGGCCACCGACCCGATCATCGCGATCCGCGATATGCTGCCGACCTGGATGGCCGTGCCGTACCTGATCACGGCCTTCGGCGGGTTGCTGCTGTCCAACAACCTCTCGGTGTACTCGGCGGGCCTCACCACCTTGACCCTCGGCTTGAAGGTCAAGCGCGTGCACGCGGTGATCGTCGATATCGTCGCGATCTTTGCCGGTTCCATCTACTTCATGCTGATCGCCGACAGCTTCTACGGCCCATTCATCACCTTCATCTCGCTGCTGGCGGTGCCAATTACCGCGTGGGTCGGGATCTTCGTGGTCGACCTGATCCACCGTCACTACTACAGCCCCAAGGACTTGCTGGACGTCAGCCCCAGCAGCGCCTACTGGTATCGCGGCGGCGTGGAATGGCGTGCGTTCGGCGCGTGGGCGGTGGCGATTGTGCTGGGCTTCAGCTTCACCACCATTGGTACCACCGCCGAAAATATCTGGTTCGCCGGGCCGCTGTCTGACTCCTGGTTGGGCCACAACGGCCTGGGTTGGATCGTGACTTTCCTGGTGGCCGGTGGGATTTATGCGGTACTGGGCGGCGCGGCTGATCGTCGCCCGGCGTTAGTTGAGAGCCACCATGTCTAGATTGCTGCATACCGGCCAGGTCATCGTCGACCTGGTCATGGCCCTGGATTCCCTGCCCGTCAGCGGCGGCGATGTGCTGGCGCGGTCTGCCAGTTTTGAAGCCGGCGGCGGTTTCAACGTGATGGCCGCCGCCAAGCGCAATGGCTTGCCGGTGGTGTACCTCGGGCGCCACGGCAATGGCCGTTTTGGCGACCTGGCGCGCGCGGCGATGCAGGCCGAAGGCGTGGAGATGGCCCTGGTGGCCAGCACCGATAAAGACACCGGCTTATGTGTGTCTCTGACCGAGGCGAGCACCGAGCGCACGTTCATTTCCCACCTCGGCGCCGAGGGAGATTTGAGCGCCGAGGATTTGGCCGGCGTGCTGCCGCGTGCGGACGACTATGTCTACGTCAGCGGCTACAGCTTGTTGCTGGACGGCAAGGCGCAGGCGTTGCTCGATTGGTTGCTGGCGCTGCCGCGTGAGATCCGCGTGGTGTTCGACCCGGGCCCGCTGGTCAGGGCGGTGGATTCGCCGTTGATGGTCGCGTTGCTGCCGCGCATCGATATCTGGACCAGCAACGGCCCGGAAGCCTTGGCATTTACCGGTGCGGATTCGCTGGCGCAAGCCTTGGGCGACCTGCAACGCCATCTGCCCGAGGGCGCATTGCGCGTGGTTCGGGATGGGCCGAACGGCTGCTGGGTGAACGAGCAACACGTGCCGGGCTTCAAGGTGAAGGCCGTGGACAGCAATGGTGCAGGGGACGCCCATGCGGGTGTGTTTATCGCTGGGTTGGCGAGTGGCTTGACGCCCGCCCAAGCGGCGCGCCGAGCGAATGCCGCAGCGGCGCTGGCCGTGACACGCTGGGGCCCGGCCACATCACCCGGCACTGCCGAAGTAGACGCGCTTCTCACTGAATAAACCCAATCAAAAACTGTGGGAGCGGGCTTGCTCGCGAAGGCGGTGTATCAGTCAATTAATGTGTGGCTGACACACCGCATTCGCGAGCAAGCCCGCTCCCACAAAAGCCCGCCACAGTCTGGCTGTGTGTGCGACGAAACTACTCTGCCGGCTGCTTCGGCGCACCCGGCAGGTTGTCATCCTTGTGCACCTTCGGCTCATTCACCGCCGGCCCCATCTTGCCATTGCCCACGGCAGCGGGTGCCTGGCGCTGGGTGTCCTGGCCTTTGGTGTGCGGGTCGGCACTGTTGCTGTTGTCGACGGCGCCGCCGTTGATCTCCATGCCGGTGCCCATGGATTTCTGGGTCTCGCTGGTAGACGGGTTGGTCGGGCCGGTGGACGACGTGGCCGCAAAACCACTCAGGGAAACCGCAGACAACAGGCCGGTGAGGGCGAGGGCAGCAAACTGGGAATGCTTCATGAGTGTGTCTCCTTAGGATGATTGTCCTTACCCTCTATTGGTCCGCCCCCATCGGCTGTTGGTGCCTGGCTGGCGACGAACGGCGCCAGATCAGCCGCACCACGGTGATCAACCAATTGCACAGCGCCACTGCCACGACCGTCAGCAGCAAGGTCGTCAGCCCGTATTCGACGATGATCCGCCCCGCCAGCAACGGAAACCCGAACACCCCGACAAAGTAGCCCAGGCTGAACAGCAACAGCGCCTGGGGCGTGGTGCCCGCCGGTGCTTCATTGGCCACCAACCCGTTGATCACCGAGTACGTCAGGCCGTAACCCACGCCCAAGGTGACCGCCGCCAGCAGGTAACTGAAGGGCCCCGACACCGTGAAGCCAAACATCAATACCGACAGCAGCATCAGCCCCGACAACACACACGCCGCGGCGTAGGCATCACGCTTGACCACCCACCCGGCGATCAGCAAGCGGCTGGTGATCGCCGCGCTCAGGAAGCCGCCAAAGAACAGCGAATAGTCCAGCGCGTGCGCCGCCGCATAGCTGGTCTGGAACGACGACAACCCGCCAAACACGCAACCGCCGAGGCCGACCATGATGATCGCGAACGCTGCTTTGGAGGACAGCACCTGGCGCGTGGCGGCCCAGGAGATTTTCGCCACTGTCGCTTCCTGCTTGAGATGCCGGCTCAGGCGCCAAAACACCAGCACCCCAACCAGGCTGGCCAGTGCGGCGATGTAAAACGCCGTGGTCAGCGGCAACCCCAGCGCACTCGCCGCACGCCCCAGCAATGGCCCGGCACCGATGCCACTCATCATGCTGCCCGACAGCAACGCGAAGTACTTGGCCCGTTGCTCTGGTGCAACCAACATCGCGACGATGATCGGACCCAAGGTATAGAACACCCCCCAACCCAGGCCCAAGGCCAGGCCAAACACCCGCAAGCCCTGGCCAAAGCCGGGCATCAGCGCAAATCCCAGGCAGGCCACCACCAACAGCAAGCCCATCCCGGCAATCGTGCGGGCCGCGCCCCATGCATCGGATAAGTGCCCGGAGATCATCACCGCCACAAAAGTGCTGAGCATCGCCGTGGAAATCACACTGCCCGCATCGTGCTCGTCACCGCCGCGTGTATGAATCAGCAGCGACAGCAAAAAGGTCGAGCCGTAAGACAGCGACAGCAAAAAACTGGCAAGGCAAAACAGGGCGAACAGCTTGGTGCTCACCGGGGATGAGGCATGCATGGGAAGGCCTGGACGTCGTTGGAATTATGCGCAACTTTTTACCATGCACGCGCAGGGCGATTGTTGTGTGGTTGCTGGTGCCAGCGTTACCAGGTGACGGAGTAACGGTGCCTATCAAAATGCACTGCAATCAGTCATCAAACCCCCTTAGTATGTGTGCTTTGCAATTGCCCAAGGCTCGCCCATGACCATCGAGATTCGCCCCGCCGTGCCCAGCGATGCTGCGCAGATCCTGACTTTCATCACCGAACTGGCCGAGTACGAGAAGGCCCGGCACGAAGTGATCGCCAGCGTGGTGGACATCGAGCGCAGCCTGTTCAGCGAGGGCGCCACCGCCCATGGCCTGATCTGTTTGCGCGACGGCTTGCCGATTGGTTTCGCGGTGTTCTTTTTCAGCTATTCCACGTGGCTGGGCAGCAACTGCCTGTACCTCGAAGACCTCTACATCAACCCGGAACAACGCGGCGGCGGGGCAGGCAAGAAGTTGCTGCGCCACCTGGCCAAGATCGCTTTTGACAACGGTTGCGGGCGGTTCGAGTGGAGCGTGCTGGACTGGAACGAACCGGCGATTGCCTTTTACAAATCCATTGGCGCGCAGCCGCAGGAAGAGTGGGTGCGTTATCGCATGGAAGGCGATGCGCTGCGGGATTTTGCGCTGGGTTGAAAATACCCTCCCGAAAGCATTGAAGATCAAAATGTGGGAGCGGGCTTGCTCGCGAATGCGGTGGGCCAGTCAATTAATGTGTGACTGACACACCGCATTCGCGAGCAAGCCCGCTCCCACATTTTTTTGCATTTTGCTCATAATGTGGGATGCAAATTTATATATTGAGATGTTTCAAAAGATCGGTTTATAGTCGCCTGCATCAGCACTCACTACCAAAAATAAAACAGGTGAAGCGATGCAGGCACAACCGTTGTCACTCCCCGCCGTGCCCGAGCCAACCTATGGCGAGCGGCTCAAAGACAAGGTGGTGATCATCACCGGCGCCGCCCAAGGCATTGGCGAGGCCATCGTCGCGTGCTTCCAGGCCCAGCAGGCGCGCCTGGTCATCGCCGATATCCAGGCCGAAAAGGTCGAGAAAGTCGCCGCCCACTGGCGCGAACGCGGCGCTGAAATCTACGCGCAACCCGTCGATATCACCTCAAACGAGCAATGGCAGTCGCTGGTCAACCTGGCCATCGCACGCTTCGGTCGCGTCGACGTGCTGGTCAACTGCGCCGGGGTCAACGTGTTCCGCGACCCGCTGCAAATGAGCGACGAAGACTGGCGCCGTTGCTTCGCCATCGACCTCGACGGCGCCTGGTTCGGCTGCCGCGCGGTGTTGCCGCACATGATTGCGCAGGGCATCGGCAACATCATCAATATCGCCTCCACCCATTCCAGCCACATCATTCCCGGCTGCTTTCCCTATCCTGTGGCCAAGCATGGCCTGCTCGGCCTGACCCGGGCGCTGGGCATCGAATACGCGCCCAAGGGCATCCGCGTGAATGCCATCGCGCCGGGCTATATCGAGACCCAACTCAACGTCGATTACTGGAACGGCTTTGCCGACCCCCACGCCGAGCGCCAGCGCGCCTTCGACCTGCACCCGCCCAAGCGCATCGGCCAACCGGTCGAGGTGGCGATGACCGCGCTGTTTTTGGCCACCGACGAGGCGCCCTTTATCAATGCCACCTGCCTGATGATCGATGGCGGGCGGTCTGTGATGTACCACGACTAACACTTTTCCAATAACAAGAAGAGGTGGTTCATGTTGAAGAAGACACTCGGCACCCTGGCCCTTGCGATGGCCTTCAGCGGTGTGGCATTCGCCGAAGAAGTGAAGATCGGCTTCCTGGTCAAGCAGGCCGAAGAGCCGTGGTTCCAGACCGAATGGGCCTTCGCCGAAAAAGCCGGCAAGGAACACGGGTTCACGGTGATCAAGATTGCCGTGCCCGATGGCGAGAAAACCCTGTCGGCCATCGACAGCCTCGCCGCCAACGGCGCCAAGGGCTTTGTGATCTGCCCACCGGACGTGTCCCTCGGCCCTGCCATTGTCGCCAAGGCCAAGGCCAACGGCCTGAAAGTGATGGCGGTGGATGATCGCTTCGTCGATGCCAAGGGCAACTTCATGGAAGACGTGCCGTACCTCGGTATGGCGGCGTTTGAAGTGGGCCAGAAGCAGGGCGCGGCCATGGCCGCCGAAGCGAAAAAACGCGGCTGGGACTGGAAAGACACCTACGCCGTGATCAACACCTACAACGAACTCGACACCGGTAAAAAACGCACCGACGGCTCGATCAAATCCCTCGAAGACGCCGGCATTCCCAAGGACCACATCCTCACCGCCGCGCTGAAAACCCTCGATGTTCCCGGCAGCATGGACGCCACCAACTCGGCCCTGGTCAAACTGCCCAGCGCCGCGAAAAACCTGATCATCGGCGGCATGAACGACAACACCGTGCTCGGCGGCGTACGCGCCACCGAAAGCGCCGGCTTCAAGGCGGCCAATGTGATCGGTATCGGCATCAATGGCACCGACGCCATCGGTGAATTGAAGAAAGCCGACAGCGGCTTCTTTGGCTCCATGCTGCCGAGTCCGCACATCGAGGGCTACAACACCGCGCTGGCGATGTACGAGTGGGTCACCACCGGCAAGGAGCCCGCGAAGTACACGGCCATGGACGAAGTGACCCTGATCACCCGCGCCAACTTCCAGGAAGAACTGACCAAGATCGGGCTGTGGAAATGACCGGCGCGGCCCTGCGCTTCAACGGCATCGGCAAGGAGTTTCCCGGGGTCAAGGCTCTGGCGCAGATCAGCTTTGAAGCGCGGCCGCATCAAGTGCATGCGCTGATGGGCGAGAACGGCGCGGGCAAGTCGACGTTGCTGAAGATTCTAGGCGGCGCCTACATTCCCAGCAGCGGCACGCTGCACATCGGCGAGCAGACGATGGCCTTCAAAAACGCCGCCGACAGCATCGCCAGCGGCGTGGCGGTGATCCACCAGGAACTGCACCTGGTGCCGGAAATGACCGTGGCCGAGAACTTGTTCCTCGGGCATTTGCCCTCGCGGTTTGGCGTGGTCAATCGGGGGCAGTTGCGCAAGCAAGCCCTCGCTTGCCTCAAGGGCCTGGCGGATGAAATCGACCCGGCGGAGAAGCTCGGTCGCCTGTCCCTGGGCCAACGCCAACTGGTGGAAATCGCCAAGGCGTTGTCCCGTGGCGCCCATGTGATCGCCTTTGATGAACCCACCAGCAGCCTCTCCGCGCGGGAAATCGACCGGCTGATGGCGATCATCACGCGCCTGCGCGATGAGGGCAAAGTGGTGCTCTACGTGTCCCACCGCATGGAAGAAGTGTTCCGCATCTGCAACGCGGTGACGGTGTTCAAGGACGGCCGTTTTGTACGCACCTTCGACGACATGAGCGCCCTGAGCCATGACCAGTTGGTGACCTGCATGGTCGGTCGCGATATTCACGACATCTACGATTATCGCCCGCGCGAGCATGCCGAGGTGGCGCTCAAGGCCAAGGATTTGCTCGGCCCCGGCTTGCGCGAGCCGATCAGTTTTCAGGTGCACAAGGGCGAGATCCTCGGCCTGTTCGGGTTGGTGGGGGCAGGGCGCACCGAGCTGTTTCGGTTGTTGAGCGGTTTGACCCGCAGCACCGCCGGAAGCCTGGAACTCTGTGGCAAAAAACTGCAACTGCATTCACCGCGCGATGCCATCGGCGCCGGGGTGTTGCTGTGCCCCGAGGATCGCAAGAAGGAAGGCATCATCCCGCTGTCCAGCGTTGCCGAAAACATCAATATCAGTGCCCGTGGCGCCCATTCCGCATTCGGTTGGCTGCTGCGTGAAGGCTGGGAAAAGGGCAACGCAGAGCATCAAATCAAGGCGATGAAAGTCAAGACGCCGAACGCCGAGCAGAAAATCATGTACCTCTCGGGCGGCAACCAGCAGAAGGCCATTCTCGGCCGCTGGCTGTCGATGCCGATGAAAGTCCTGCTGCTGGATGAACCCACGCGCGGTATCGATATCGGCGCCAAGTCGGAGATTTACCAGATCATCCATAACCTCGCAGCTCAAGGTATTGCGGTGATCGTGGTGTCCAGCGACCTGATGGAAGTGATGGGCATCAGCGACCGCATCCTGGTGATGAGCGAAGGCGCCCTGACCGGCGAGTTGAACCGTGATCAGGCGGATGAAGCGCGGCTGTTGCAACTGGCTCTCCCGCGTTCGCGGGCTTGAAGAATTCGAGGTGAATGATGTCCGACGTAAAAACTGCAAAGGGTTTCTGGCCGGGTTTCAACCAGCGCAAGTTCCTCGATGACTGGGTGATGCTGCTCGCGGCGCTGGGCATTTTTGTGCTCAGCGCGCTGTTTATCGACAACTTTCTTTCGCCGCTGAACATGCGCGGCCTGGGCCTGGCGATTTCTACTGTCGGCATTGCGGCGTGCACCATGCTGTTCTGCCTGGCGTCGGGGCACTTCGACTTGTCGGTGGGCTCGGTGATTGCTTGCGCCGGCGTGGTGGCGGGCATCGTGATTCGTGATACCGACAGCGTGGTGCTCGGCGTGTCGGCGGCGTTGGCCATGGGCCTGGTGGTGGGGCTGATCAACGGCATCGTCATTGCCAAGCTGCGCATCAACGCGTTGATCGCGACGCTGGCGACCATGCAGATTGTGCGGGGCCTGGCGTACATCTTCTCCAACGGCAAGGCGGTGGGGGTGATGGATGAGCGCTTCTTCGTGTTCGGCAACGGCCAACTGCTGGGCGTGCCGGTGCCGATCATCATCACCGTGCTGTGCTTTGTGTTCTTCGGCTGGCTGCTGAACTACACCACCTACGGGCGCAACACCATGGCCATTGGCGGCAACCAGGAAGCCGCGTTGCTGGCGGGGGTGAACGTTGATCGCACCAAGATCATCATCTTTGCCGTGCACGGCTTGATTGGTGCGTTGGCGGGGGTGATCCTCGCCTCACGCATGACCTCGGGCCAGCCGATGATTGGCCAGGGGTTCGAGTTGACGGTGATTTCGGCGTGCGTGCTGGGCGGGGTGTCGTTGAGCGGGGGGATCGGCATGATCCGGCATGTGATTGCCGGGGTGTTGATTTTGGCGATCATTGAGAATGCGATGAACCTGAAGAACATCGATACCTTTTACCAGTATGTGATTCGGGGCTCGATCTTGCTGTTGGCGGTCATCATTGACCGCATGAAACAACGCTAAGCCATGCCATGTGAGGACTAAATGTGGGAGCGGGCTTGCTCGCGAATGCGGTGGGCCAGCTAGCTCATCAGGTGACTGACACACCGCATTCGCGAGCAAGCCCGCTCCCACATTTTGATCTTCGCTGTGCTCAGGTTCAGCTTTTGCCATAATGCCCGCGCTTTCACACTTATAGGCCCGACATGCAGGAAAACGCCCCCACCCCCACCAAAGACACCGCCCCCACCGGCACCCAGACCCTGCTCCGTGGCCTGGGCGTGGTGCATGCGGTGGCGGCCGGTGCGCGGGATCTCAAAGAGATCGCCAAGCGCATCGGCACCACCCGCAGCACCACCCACCGCCTGGCCAGTTGCCTGGTGGAGGAGCGTTACCTGCGCGTGGTGCCGCAAGTCGGTTACCTGTTGGGGCCGAAGCTGATCGAGCTGGGTTTCCAGGCGCGTGAAGAACTGCCATTGGTGACGCTGGCGGTGCCGTACCTGGACGAGTTGTCGGCGCTGACCGGTGACACCATCCACCTGGCAATCCGCGAATACGACGACGTGCTCTACCTGCACAAGAACCCCGGCCGCAACGGCCCGGAAATGCGCTCGCGGGTCGGCCATCGCATGCCGCTGGCGCGCACCGGTATCGGCAAGGCGTTGTTGTTGGATGACCCGGTAGACGAGTGGCAGCGCCTGTACGACGTCAGCCAGCCGGCTGCCGGCAAAAGCCTGCAGTGGCCGCAGCACCCGGAGCAATCCTGGGCGCAGTTCGAGCAGCGCATGCGCGAATACGTGGTGGGTGGTTTTGCGTTCGATCTGGAAGACAACGAACCGTCGATCCGTTGTGTCGCGGCACCGGTGCGCGATGCCAGCCGGCGAATTGTCGCCGGCATCAGCATCGCCAGTACCGTGCCCTACATGCCGCTGGAAAAAATGGCCGAGCTGATCCCTGTGATCAAACAGGTCGCAGCCCGGCTGTCAGCGGAGTTGGGCGCGAAGGCCTGATCAGGCCTTCAGGGTCGCCATGTCGATGACAAAGCGGTACTTCACATCACCGGCGATCATCCGGCTGTAGGCTTCGTTGATGTTGCGGATGTCGAGCATTTCGATGTCGCAGCTGATGCCGTGTTCGGCGCAGAAATCCAGGACTTCCTGGGTTTCGGCAATGCCACCGATCAGCGAACCGGCCAGCACTTTGCGGCCGAGGATCAGCTTGGCGGCGTTGACCGGTGGGTCCACCGGTTCGATCAGGCCCACCAAAATATGCACACCGTCAAAACGCAGCACGTCGAGGTAAGGGTTGAGGTCGTGCTGCACCGGGATGGTGTCCAGCAGGAAATCGAACTGCCCGGCAGCGGCTTGCATCTGCGCGTCGTCGGTGGACACGATCACATGGTCGGCGCCCTGGCGACGGCCTTCCTCGGCCTTGCTCGCGGAACGGGTGAACAGGGTCACCTCAGCGCCAATCGCCTTGGCCAGCTTGATGCCCATATGGCCCAGGCCGCCCATGCCCAATACACCGACTTTGTCGCCGGCCTTGATCCCGTAGTGCTTGATCGGCGAGTACATAGTCACGCCTGCGCAGAGGATCGGCGCGGCGCTGGCCAGGTCGAGCGTGGCCGGGATCTTCACCACGAAGTGCTCGCTGACGACGATGCTGTCGGAGTAGCCGCCCATGGTGTTGCTGCCGTCGACGCGGTCCGGGGTGGCGTAGGTCATGGTCGGGCCTTCGAGGCAGTATTGCTCCAGGTCCGATTTGCACGCGTCGCAGTGGCGGCACGAATCGACCATGCAGCCCACACCGACCAGGTCGCCGACTTTATGCGCGGTGACATTGGCGCCGACCGCGGTGACCTTGCCGACGATCTCGTGGCCCGGCATCAGCGGGTACACGGCGATGCCCCACTCGTTGCGTGCCTGGTGGATGTCGGAGTGGCACACGCCGCAGTAGAGGATCTCGATCGCCACATCATCCACGCGCGGGCTGCGGCGCTGGAACGACATGGGGGCGAGGGGAGTGGTGGCCGACTGGGCGGCATAACCGATGGCGGTGTACATGGGGAACCTCGCAAAAACAATCACAGGAGAGGCGGCGCATTCTCCGCGCCGGGCCAGGGTGCGGCCATGGCGATTGCTCCGAGTCTCATGCCTATTCGTCCGGGAGTGCCCTGTGTTTGGATTTATGTGTCGCCAGACCTGCGATGATGCTCTCATCCCTTTTTCGCGAAGTTTTTTGCCATGTTGTTGACCCGCCATCTCGACGCCAACGCCACGCTGGTCTCCTTGATCGAGGGGCTGACGCCCTGCGACGGTTTCTCCCCGACGAACCTGCCGGGCGTGAAGGTGTTGCGCGCCAGTTGCGATGTGGCACGCGGGCCGCAGATCTATGAGCCGAGCCTGATGTTCGTGGCCCAGGGCAGCAAACTCGCCTATCTGGGCCCGCGCACGCTGGAGTATGGCGCCGGGCATTACCTGATCCAGGCCATGCCGGTGCCGTTCGAGTGCGAGACGTTTGCCATGGCGCCGGACGCGCCGCTGTACGGGGTGACGGTGGGCATCGACCGCGTGGTATTGGGCGAGTTGGTGATGGCCATGGGCATTCAGGCCGGGCCGCCGCCGACGGCGCAGACGTTGGAGTCGATGAGCTCAGTGGTGCTTGATGATGCCATGCGCGGCTGCGTCGAGCGGCTGTTGCAGTGCCTGCACGATCCGCTGGAAAGCCGGATCATGGGCCCGGCGCGGGTGCGTGAATTGTTGTTCACCGCGCTGCGCGGGCCGCAGGCGGATGTGTTGCGCGCGTTGGTGGAGCAGCAAGGGCAGTTTTCGCGGATTGCCACGTCGTTGAACCACCTGCATGCGCATTTCGACGAGCCGCTGAATATCGAGACGTTGGCCGGGTATGCGCACATGAGTGCGTCGACCTTTCATGAGCATTTCAAGCGCTGCACGTTGTTGTCGCCGGTGCAGTATCTGAAGCGTCTGCGGTTGTTGAAGGCGCAGCAGTTGCTGCTGGTGGAGGGGATGGGCGTGGCGCAGGCGGCGCACAGTGTGGGGTATCAGAGTACGTCGCAGTTCAGCCGCGAATATAAGCGCTACTTCGAGCGCAACCCCGGCGAAGAGCGGGCGGCGTAGGTCTTGCTGGCTCAACACGGTCAATGTGGGAGCTGGCTTGCCTGCGATAGCGGTGGGTCAGCCACATATCGGGTACTGATACACCGCTATCGCAGGCAAGCCAGCTCCCACAATTGACACGCGTTGTGTCAGCTATAAAAAAAGGCTCCCATCTGGGAGCCTTTTTTTGGGCTTACATATTCGGGTAAGTCGGCCCACCCGCGCCTTCCGGCGTAACCCACGTGATGTTCTGCGAAGGGTCCTTGATGTCACAGGTCTTGCAGTGCACGCAGTTCTGGGCGTTGATCTGGAAGCGCTTCTCGCCATCTTCCTTGGTGATCACCTCATACACGCCGGCCGGGCAGTAGCGCTGCGCCGGTTCATCGTAGAGCGGCAGGTTGGTGCCGATCGGGATGCTCGGGTCTTTCAACTTCAAGTGGCACGGCTGCTCTTCTTCATGGTTGGTGCTGGAGAGGAACACCGAGCTCAGCTTGTCGAAGCTCAGCTTGCCGTCGGGTTTCGGGTAGTCGATCTTCTGGCTGTCTTTCGCAAGCTTCAAGCAGGCGTAGTCCGGCTTGGTGTCGTGCAAGGTGAACGGCATCTTGCCGCCGAGGATGTTCTGGTCGAACCAGTTGAAGCCGGCGCCGATGATCGGGCCGAACTTGTGCATCGCCGGGCCGAAGTTGCGGCTGGCGAACAGTTCTTCGTACAACCAGCTGGATTTGAAACTCTCGACGTAAGCGGTCAGTTCGTCACCGCCCTCGGAGTCGGCGAACAGGCGGTCGGCCACGGCGTCGGCAGCGAGCATGCCGGACTTCATCGCGGTGTGGCTGCCCTTGATCTTGGCGAAGTTCAGGGTGCCGAGGTCGCAACCGATCAGCGCGCCGCCGTTGAAGACCATCTTCGGCAGCGAGTTCAGGCCGCCTTTGCAGATGGCGCGGGCGCCGTAGCTGATGCGCTTGCCGCCTTCCAGGTACTGGGCCAGCACCGGGTGATGCTTGAGGCGCTGGAACTCGTCGAACGGCGACAGGAAGGTGTTGCTGTAGGACAGGTCGACGATCAGGCCCACGACCACCTGGTTGTTTTCCAGGTGATAGAGGAACGAGCCACCGGTGTTTTCGGCGCTCATGATGTCCAGCGGCCAGCCGGCGGTGTGCACCACCAGGCCTGGCTGATGCTTGGCCGGGTCGATTTCCCAGATTTCTTTCAGGCCGATGCCGTAGTGCTGGGCGTCGGCGTCGCTGTCCAGGTTGAAACGCTGGATCAGTTGCTTGCCGATGTGGCCGCGGCAGCCTTCGGCGAACAGCGTGTACTTGCCACGCAGCTCCATGCCTGGGGTGTACACGCCTTCTTTCGGATTGCCTTCGCGGTCGACGCCGAGGTCACCGGTGATGATCCCGCGTACCACGCCGTTTTCGTCGAACAGCGCTTCCTGGGCGGCGAAGCCTGGGTAGACTTCCACGCCCAGGTTCTCGGCCTGCTGGGCCAGCCAGCGGCACAGGTTGCCCAGGGAGATGATGTAGTTGCCTTCGTTGTGCATGGTCTTGGGCACAAAGAAGTCGGGAACCTTGGTGGAGGCTTCGGGGCTGCGCAGTACATAGATGTCATCGCGCACCACGGGGGTGTTGAGCGGGGCGCCGAGTTCTTTCCAGTCCGGGAACAATTCGTTCAGGGCCCGGGGTTCAAACACCGCACCGGAGAGGATGTGTGCGCCGACTTCGGAGCCTTTCTCGACCACGCAGACGCTGATTTCCTTACCGGCTTCGGCGGCCTTCTGCTTCAGTCGGCAGGCGGCAGACAGGCCCGCCGGGCCAGCGCCGACGATGACCACGTCGAATTCCATGTATTCGCGTTCCACAGGTTATCTCCTACTCAAGGCTCAACAGGCTTTTTTTCTAATGGGGTGGAGGTTTGGTGTCGTCTGGCGCGAAGGCCCGACCCACCTTTCTCTCTAGGTGGCGCATTATATATAGACCACTGCTAGCGTCCAATACAAACGTTTGTTTGAATTGGCCGCAGGCTAGGTAAATCAAAGCAACGCGGCTTATGACTGGCTATTTTGGCGTATTGACCAGAATAGGCGTTCCGGTCAATATACGGTCGGTTTTGCGCTTACCGTAGGCAGACAGCGGGTTTCAAGAGCACGTCCAAAGACAGGCAAAAGGCATGCGTGCCCAAATGATGGCGCGCAGTTTACACGCCGCGATAAAGAATGACCTCTCAGTCACCACTGACGAACGGTCATCACTTCCCGTGAGCAAGGTCACAGCCGAAGGTTTTGGAGGTGCCCTTGTGTGCCGATGAGCATCAACCGCCAGGTTCGCCTAGGCGACTTTCTTTTCACCGGAGAGTAACGAGGAATCCATGAAGGTTCTTGTAGCTGTCAAACGCGTTGTCGATTACAACGTGAAAGTTCGCGTCAAGGCGGACAATTCCGGCGTCGATCTTGCTAACGTCAAGATGTCGATGAACCCTTTCTGTGAAATCGCCGTGGAAGAAGCCGTACGCCTGAAAGAAAAAGGCGTGGCAACTGAAATCGTCGTGGTTTCCATCGGTCCTACCACTGCTCAAGAGCAGCTGCGTACCGCCCTGGCACTGGGTGCCGACCGCGCCATCCTGGTTGAGTCTGCCGAAGACCTGACCTCCCTGGCCGTGGCCAAGCTGCTCAAGGCCGTTGTCGACAAGGAACAGCCTCAGCTGGTGATCCTGGGCAAACAAGCCATCGACAGCGACAACAACCAGACTGGCCAGATGCTGGCTGCACTGACCGGTTACGGCCAGGGCACCTTCGCGTCCAAGGTTGAAGTGAGCGGCGACAGCGTAGCGGTCACCCGTGAAATCGACGGCGGCGCCCAGACCGTTTCCCTGAAACTGCCGGCCATCGTCACCACCGACCTGCGTTTGAACGAGCCGCGCTACGCGTCCCTGCCAAACATCATGAAAGCCAAGAAGAAGCCGCTTGAGTCGGTTACTCCTGAAGCTTTGGGCGTTTCCACCGCCTCCACCAACAAGACTGTAAAAGTTGAAGCACCGGCTGCCCGCAGCGCGGGCATCAAGGTCAAGTCGGTGGCTGAACTGGTCGAGAAACTGAAAAACGAAGCGAAGGTAATCTAAAAATGACTATCTTGGTAATCGCTGAACACGACAACAAGGTTGTGGCCCCGGCCACCCTGAACACCGTGGCTGCTGCCGCCAAAATCGGTGGCGATATTCACGTGCTGGTTGCCGGCCAAGGCGCTGGCGCCGTGGCTGAAGCCGCCGCGAAAATCGCTGGCGTGAGCAAGGTACTGCTGGCCGACAACGCCGCGTACGCTCACCAGCTGCCGGAAAACGTCGCGCCGCTGATTGCAGAGCTTGGCGCTGGCTACAGCCACATCCTGGCTGCCGCCACTTCCAACGGCAAAAACATCCTGCCACGCGTTGCCGCGCAGCTGGACGTTGACCAGATCTCCGAGATCATCTCGGTTGAAAGCGCTGACACCTTCAAGCGCCCGATCTACGCCGGTAACGCCATTGCCACCGTGCAATCGACCGCTTCGGTCAAAGTCATCACCGTGCGTGCCACCGGTTTCGACCCGGTTGCCGCCGAAGGTGGTTCGGCTGCCGTTGAAGCCGTCGCCGCTGCCCACGACGCTGGCACCTCCAGCTTTGTTGGCGAAGAGCTGGCCAAGTCGGATCGTCCTGAGCTGACCGCTGCCAAGATCGTCGTTTCCGGCGGCCGTGGCATGCAGAACGGTGACAACTTCAAGCACCTGTACGCCCTGGCCGACAAGCTGGGCGCTGCGGTCGGCGCTTCCCGCGCGGCCGTCGACGCAGGTTTCGTACCCAACGACATGCAGGTCGGCCAGACCGGCAAGATCGTTGCGCCACAGCTGTACATCGCGGTCGGTATCTCCGGCGCGATCCAGCACTTGGCCGGTATGAAAGACTCCAAAGTGATCGTTGCGATCAACAAGGACGAAGAAGCACCGATCTTCCAGGTGGCTGACTACGGCCTGGTCGCGGACTTGTTCGAAGCCGTACCTGAGTTGGAGAAGCTGGTCTAATCCAGCCGCTTCACTTATAAAGAGCCCGGTCCTTGTGACCGGGCTTTTTTTTGACTTGCTGGAGAGCTTCCCCATGGAATTGCGTCGCTGGACTGTACTGCTGGGCCTCACGCTGCTGCCAGGCCTGACGCTGGCCGCCGGCAAATGCGAACGCCTGGTCATTACCGGCAGCCCGGACGCACCGCCCTTGCTCTGGCGCGCCCCCCAAGACCCCACGCGCCTGATCGGTGCCACCGCCGATGTGTTGCAGCAAGTGGCCAAGGACCTCGGCCTCAAGGTTGACCTGCTGTACGGCGGCAAACGCTCCCTGGCCCTGGACGAAGTGCGCAGCGGGCGCATGGACATCCTCGCCGATGCGCCGCTGAACCTGGGCGAATTGGACACCCTCGACTACATCCACCCGGCGCTGGTGCAGACCGATTACCTGGTGTGGACACGCAAGGATTCGGCGCTGGCCTACACCACCGCCGCCGACCTGCACGGGCACAAGGGCGCGGTCTCGGAGCGTGCACGCTTGAGCGCCGGTTTCGAAACCTTCGCCGGCCAGCAACTCACCCTGCAACGCTTGCCCAGCTTGACGCCGGCCTTCCAGAAACTGCTGCTCGGCGAAGTGGACTACGTCCTCGCCGGACGTTACTCCGGCATGGCCATGGCCCAGACCCTGGGGATGAGCAATGACTTGATCGCGCGCGAAGTGCCGGTCGATCAGCCCGGCCTCTACCTGGCGATTTCCCACAACTCCGCCTGCAATGATCCGTGGCTGCGCGGACAGTTGGCCAAAAAGATGACAGAATTGTCGGCCTCCGGTGTGGCGCAAGCAGCGTTGCAGAGCAATCTGGAACGTTGGAAAGCGCAATTGCAGCAACCTGTCGGCACCCCAGCAAAGTAAGGATTTTCAGTGACTCTTCGACCTCTTTTCGCGGCCCTCGCCGTCGCCGCCCTGGCGGGATGTGCGAGCGATCCTGCGCCGATTGAACAAATGCGCCTCACCCAGCAAGCCCTGGAACAAGCCAGTGCCGTGGGTGCCAACGCGGATGAATCGCCTGAACTGAAACTGGCCGAAGCCAAGTTTGCACGGGCCCAGGGCAGCATGGCCGATGAGTCCTACAAAAACGCACGCATGCGTGCCGAACAAGCTGAACTGGATGCGCGCCTGGCCGAAGCCCAAGTGCTGACCCGCAAGAGCCAGGAGCAGTTGAACGTGCTTAACACCCGCATCACGCGCCTGCGCAAACAGCTGCAGTTGGGAGAAGCCCAATGAGCCCGCTGATCCGTGGTCTGAGCTGCGCGTTGCTGGTGAGTAGCGCAGTGCTGGGCGGTTGTGCCAGCCATCCCAACAGTGAGCAGGCGTTGCAGCAGGCGGGCAGCGACTTCCAGAAGGTCAAGGAAGACGCCAACGTGCTGCGTTTTGCGCCCAAGGATGTGATCCGTGCCGGCGAGTCCCTGGCCCGTGCCGACCGCCTGTCCAGCTACTGGGGCAGCGGCAACGACGTTGCGCATTACGCTTACCTGAGCCAGCGCTACAGCGCCATCGCCCGCGAACACACCGAGCAGGCGCTCAACGCCGAACGTGGCGCCAAGCTCGAACTGGAACGCCAGCGCCTGCAACTGGCCCTGCGTGAAAACAAGCTGACCAGCGTGCAGCAGCAGGGCAAATGGCTCGAAGAACAGATCGCCAGCCTGACCACCACCCAGACCGATCGCGGTTTGGTGATGACCCTGGGCGACGTGCTGTTTGATACCGGCGAAGCGGAGCTGAAAAACTCGGCGAACCGCACAGTGTTGAAAATCGTCCAGTTCCTGCAACTGAACCCCAAGCGCGTGGTGCGTATCGAGGGTTACACCGACAGCACCGGTGGCGAGCAGGAAAACGTAAAACTGTCCCGTGACCGCGCGCAATCGGTGGCCGATGTGCTGGTGGACCTGGGGATCGATGAAAAACGCATCCAGGTCGAAGGGTATGGCGACCAGTATCCGGTAGAGGCCAACGCGTCCGAGCGGGGCAGGGCGCAGAACCGTCGGGTGGAGATTGTGTTCTCTGACGAGAAAGGCCAACTGGGCGCTGCTCGCTAACGCTCGACACAAATTAAAATGTGAAAACCGGCTTTTGTGGGAGCGGGCTTGCTCGCGAATACGGTCTGTCAGTCAATAGATGTTGTGACTGGAACACCGCCTTCGCGAGCAAGCCCGCTCCCACATTTGGCCTGTGTACTCCTGAAATACTCGTCACCACCCCTACAGTTTTTACTGTCACTCCCGCCCGCGCTCGACTATTGTGGCAACTGTCCCCGTACACTTCTAAACTGTGCCGGTATGTTTCACACAAAAATAAAATACCCGTGAAATCGAGTGCTGCGTCATGACCAATCTGTTGCTCTACCAACGTATCGCCCAGCAACTGGCTGAGGATATCCGGCGCGGTGTCTATCAACCGGGCGAGCGCGTGCCTTCGGTGCGCAAGATGAGCTCTCAGCTCAACGTCAGCCATGCCACGGTGCTGCAGGCCTACGCCAACCTGGAAGACCAGGGGCTGATCCGCGCGCGGCCGCAGTCTGGCTACTACGTGCACCAGACGCCAGCACTCACCGCGCCGACGCCAGACATCGCCCGTGTAGAGCGCCCGGGGTTGGTCACCCGCAGCAGCATCATCCAGCAGGTATTGGTCGAGTCGCGCCGCGAAGGCGTGTTCCCGTTGGGCGCGGCTGTGCCGAGTGTCGATTACTTGCCGGTGCGTGCACTGCACCAGCAGTTGGCCAAGGTCACGCGATTCCAGAGCCCACGGGCGTTCAGCTACATGTTCAGCCCCGGTTTCGAGCCGCTACGGCGCCAGGTGGCGATCCGCATGCGCGATGCCGGCGTGGTGGTGGATCCGTCCGAAGTGGTGATCACCCACGGTTGCGTGGATGCGTTGCAGATGTCGCTGCGGGTGCTGACGCGGCCCGGCGACCTGATCGCTGCGGAATCGCCGACGTACTACGGCTTGCTGCAACTGGCGGACCTGCTCGGCCTCAAGGTCATCGAAATTCCCAGCGACCCGGCGTCGGGCATGAGCCTGGAAGCCCTGCAACTGGCGGCCAACCAATGGTCGATCAAGGCCCTGGTGCTGACCACACGCCTGAGCAATCCCCTGGGCGGCACCATGCCCGAGGAACGGCAGAAACAATTGCTGCGCCTGGCCTCGGATTTCGATATCCAGATCGTCGAGGATGATATCTACGGCGAGCTGATGTTCGAAGTCGGCCGCACCAAGGCCCTGAAAGCCTATGACCGCCTGGATCGGGTGATCTACTGCTCGAGCTTTTCCAAGACCTTGTCCCCCGGCGTGCGGATCGGCTGGATGATTGCCGGCAAATACCAGCAGGAAATCCAGCGCTTGCAGATGTTCAGCACCCATTCGGCGTGCAGCGTCACGCAGATGGGCGTTGCCGCCTACCTGGAAAACGGTGGGTATGACCGCCACCTGCGCTATATCCGCCAGGAATACCGCAAAAATCTCAACGCTTTCCAGCTGGCGGTGCAGCAGTACTTCCCCGAAGGCACGCAGATGACCCGCCCCAGTGGTGGTTTTATCCTATGGGTCAGTTTGCCGGGGCGGGTCAATACCCAGGAACTGCACGTACGCGCCCTGCAACAGGGCATCAGCATTGCGCCGGGGTTGATTTTCAGTAACACCGAGCAGTTCAACCACTGTATTCGTCTCAACTGCGGCACGCCGTGGAACCGCGAGGCAGAGCGCGCGCTGATGACCTTGGGGATGCTCGCCAGCCAGCTGTGCCAGGAAACCGCAGCGGGCTTTTGAACCCAGGAACAGGGGCATGATCGGTAGCGGGCTAATCACCGCGCTTGTCATGCCGCGCGCAACAAGCGAGCATATGGCCCTCTGCCGTTAATGCTGTTGGCGATATGACCTCTATTTTTCGTGCTGTCTGGGTGATTGGCCTGCTAAGCCTGTGCAATGTCGGCACCGTGCTGGCGGCGGCGCCTGTGACTGAACGCGCACCTGCCGCTGCCGAGCAAAAGACGCCGGCGAAAAAAGCCCCGGTGGCGAAAAAGAAAGCCCCAGCAGTGAAAAAGCGCGCAGCGAAAGCCAGCAAGTCCGCCAGCGAAGTGGCCCAGACTAAATTGCCACCGGCACAGTTGGACCTGTCCCTGCCTTCGGACATGGTCAGGCACTTGCAGCCCATTGGCACCATGCCCAAACCCAAGAGCGTGCCCTTGCTGCCGCCGATGTTTGGTGAGAAACCCACCGACAACAGCGCCTTCCAGATCAACGGTCGCCTGCTCAGCAATGAGATGAAGCTGCAACTGCGCAATGAAGAGCGCCGTGACGTGGAAGGCGCAGCGCTGGAATTCGAGTTCAAGCAGTAAACTTTTCCCACAAACGTGACGGCGCTCTTCGACCATCTGTCGCAGACTGGTCAGTCACTTTTGTTTTCTGCGAAAAACCCCTGTTAGACCATTTTAAAACGGCTGTTTAAGGGCGTACTCTAGCCCGGCCATCCACATTGAGTCGTCGAGGACCTGCTGGTCATGAAATGCCGTGAAGGCTGTGGCGCATGCTGCATCGCCCCCTCCATCAGTTCGCCACTCCCCGGAATGCCGCAGGGCAAACCGGCGGGCGAACGCTGCCTGCACCTGTCGGTCGAACAGCTGTGCCAACTGTTCGGGCAACCGGAGCGCCCGGCGGTGTGCAGTGATTTCAAGGCGGATATCGAGGTCTGCGGCACCGACCAGGCCGATGCGATCCGGTTGATCGGCTGGTGGGAGCAGATGACGGCGGCTTGATGGGCTTTACTATCGGAACTTCAACAATAAGGAATACAACAATGGGTTCGCTGAAACGAATGGCTGTGTTGTGCGGTTTTACGGTGATGTTTGCTGCCACTGCCCAGGCTGAGGATTGGCAGGTCGCCAAGGACGAAGACGGGATCAAGGTGTCGTTGAGCGAAGTCGCCGGCTCCAAGTACAAGGCGTATCGCGGTGTGACCACGATCAAGGCGCCGGTGGCCAAGATCCAGGCACTGCAAGAAGACGTGGCGGGCGCCTGCTCCTGGATTCACGAGTGCAAATCGCAAAAACTGCTCAAGCAGGAAGGCGACAAGAGCTGGACCTACACCCAGTTCAAGGCACCGTTCCCGGTGACCGACCGTGATTCCATCCTGGAGATCACCACCTCCAAGGCCGCCGATGGCACGCTCACCCGCAAGCTGCTGGAAGTGCCCACCTATCAGCCGGAAGTCAAAGGCTACGTGCGTGTCGCCCAGGTCGAAGGTTTCTGGAAGCTGGTGCCCAAAGGCGACAACCTGACCGAAGTCACCTATCAAGTACACACCGAGCCAGGCGGCAGCGTGCCATCGTGGTTGGCCAACAAGTTCGTGGTGGACGCGCCGTTCAACACCTTGAAAGCCCTCAAGGATCACGCTGAGAAGTAAGCGCAGCCGATCAGGTGTCTCCGGCCTTGAGTGGAACGTTTGGCGAACCCTCAAGGTCCAGATAGATGTGAGCCCACACGCGGGCTTTATCGAGGAGGCACCGATGCAAACGTGGCAAATTACCTTCGTTGATGATCACGGTGAAACGGCCGTGCGTGAGTTCAACTGCGAACAAAAGCCCAGCCTCGAAGACGCTGCGCACTTGATTCGCAGCAGCGTGGTACCTGTCGCCGCCGAACTTGACCTCAATGACTACGATGGCCGGGAGTCCGAGCCCACGGTCAAGATCCTCAAAGACCAGAACAGCATTCAAATCCTCGACATCTCGCCTGCCGCCTGAACATTCCCTGATTGCCATTAAAGCGCCTCTGGTGGAGGTGATAGCTTCGCGCTACTCTGCAATCGAGATCAGCGAATGAATCGCTAAGGTCTGGTCTTGTCAGCTACATGCTTGTTTTCCAGCGGTGTTGTTATTGCCGTAGTACCCACGCTATTACGGCGTGGGCTTCGGGAAGCACGGAAAGTCTATCCATCGGTTAGAGGAGCACTTTTCATGAGCACAGCCTATCAAGAAGACATCAGCACCAACGTTCTGCGCCGCATGAAAGAAGGCGGCTTCGACTTCTCGCGTTTTCACCCCATTGAGTTCTACGCCATTTTCCCGGATGAGGAACGGGCGCGCAGAGCTGCGGGTGAGTTTCGTGGGGAATCCCTGAATGCCCAGGTCAGCGCGCGCGACGATGGCGCCTGGTACCTGGAACTGAGCAAGATCATGTTTGCCACCTACGACGGCATAGGCGACTTCGAGCAAGACTTTGAAGCCGTGGTCGAACCGTTGGGCGGGATCATCGAAGGCTGGGGCGTCAAGCAGGAGGTGCGTGGGTTACCCATGTAGCAGTATGAGAAACACAGCGTATCGGCTGACCTTTGGGTCGGCCGATTTTGTTTGTGCCGTAGGAAAACTTTTCGGAACTTGCGAACCCTTTTTCAGCACCAAAAAAAAGCCACCCAACGAGGGTGGCCTAAAGGGAAGAGCGATGTGCTGAAAGGAGCGGGTTCAGCAGATGAGCGCGATTATCCGCAGGCTGGGCCGGGCAGTGAAATCAACTCTGACTATGCTGTTGATAGTCAAAGCCCGCATTGCGATGAAGCGTGCGACAGGACAGCGGGCATTCTGCGCACCAGGACGGTGCGGCTGGATTTCTGTTTCTATTCAACTCACTGATTTTTAAGTGTTTATGCCGCTGGCACGGGCCTTGCGATGGTTCTTGCGTCCGGGTGACAAGGAGTACGGCATGATCCGCACTTATTACGATGAAATGTACGATGGGGCAGGGCAGGTCCGCCCCCATTACCGCGAATTCGCCCGCTGGTTGGCCGAAACCCCTGCTGAACTGCTGGCCCAGCGCCGGCGCGAAGCCGATTTGCTGTTTCACCGCGCCGGGATCACCTTCACCCTTTACGGCGACGAACAGGGTACCGAGCGCCTGATCCCCTTTGACACGATCCCGCGCAGCATTCCTGCCAGCGAATGGCGGATTGTCGAGCGCGGCTGCATCCAGCGGGTCAAGGCGCTGAACATGTTTCTCGCCGACCTGTACCACGAGCAACGCATCATCAAGGCCGGGATCATCCCCGCCGAGCAGGTGTTGGCCAACGAGCAGTACCAGTTGGCGATGCAGGGCCTGGACCTGCACCGCGACCTGTATTCCCACATCTCCGGGGTTGATCTCGTACGTGATGGCGACGGCACCTACTACGTGCTGGAAGACAACCTGCGTACCCCGAGCGGCGTCAGCTATATGCTCGAAGACCGCAAGATGATGATGCGCCTGTTCCCCGAACTGTTCGCTGCCCAGCGCATCGCCCCCATCGACCATTACCCCAACCTGCTGCTCGACACCCTGAAAAGCTCCAGCCCCCTGGACAACCCCAGCGTGGTGGTGCTGACGCCGGGGCGTTTCAACAGCGCGTTCTTCGAGCATGCCTTCCTGGCCCGGGAAATGGGCGTGGAGCTGGTGGAAGGCGCCGACCTGTTCGTGCGCGACGACCGCGTCTTCATGCGCACCACCGACGGCCCCAAAGCGGTGGACGTGATCTATCGCCGCCTCGACGACGCCTTCCTCGATCCGCTGGCGTTCAACCCCGACTCCATGCTCGGCGTGCCCGGCCTGCTCGCGGCCTATCGCTGCGGCAATGTGGTGCTGGCGAACGCCATCGGCACCGGGGTCGCGGATGACAAGTCGGTGTACCCCTTCGTCACCGATATGATCCGTTTTTACCTCGATGAAGAACCGATCCTGAAGAACGTTCCGACCTTCCAGTGCCGTAAGCCCGACGAACTGTCCCACGTGCTGGCCAACCTGCCGGATCTGGTCGTAAAGGAAACCCAAGGCTCCGGCGGTTACGGCATGCTGGTGGGCCCTGCGTCCACTGCGGCAGAGATCGAAGCTTTCCGCGCGCGCATCAAGGCCAAGCCCCACGCCTATATCGCCCAGCCCACTTTGTGTTTATCCACGTGCCCGACCTTTGTCGAAAACGGCATCGCGCCGCGCCATATCGACCTGCGCCCGTTCGTCTTGTCCGGCAAGGAAACCCGCGTTGTGCCGGGTGGCTTGACCCGCGTGGCCTTGCGCGAAGGCTCGCTGGTGGTCAACTCATCCCAGGGCGGCGGTACCAAAGACACTTGGGTGGTGGAGGACTGATGCCATGCTGAGTAGAACTGCCTCGGATTTGTACTGGATGTCGCGCTACCTGGAGCGCGCGGAAAACCTCGCGCGCATGCTCGATGTCAGCTATTCGCTGTCGCTGATGCCCCAGGATGGGCGCGGTGATGGCCTGCATGAACTGGCGATGCCGCTGCTGATCACCGGCACGCTGGATGATTACCGCGAGCGCCACGGTGAACTGCACGCCGAACACCTGCTGCACTTTTTCGCCCTGGATGCGGCCAACCCGGCGAGCATCTACAGCTGCCTCGGTGCGGCGCGGGCCAGCGCCCATGCCGTGCGTGGGCGAATCACCGCCGACATGTGGGAAAACATTAACGCCACTTGGCTGGATATCCGCGATATCGCCCAGCAAGGCTTGAGCCGCTACGGCATGAGCCGATTTTGTGAGTGGGTCAAGGAGCGCTCCCACCTGTTTCGCGGCGCGACCTACGGCACCATCATGCGCAACGACGCCTTTCGGTTTATTCGCCTGGGCACCTTTATCGAGCGGGCCGACAACACCCTGCGCCTGCTGGATGCGCGCTACGAAATGGCCGGCGACCAAGCCGCTGCGGTCACCGACGGCACGGCCCACGCCTACTATCAATGGAGCGCCTTGCTGCGCGCGCTGTCGTCGTTCGAGGCCTACACCGAGATCTACCGTGATGCGCCTGGCGCGCGGCAAGTCGCCGAGTTGCTGCTGTTGCGCGCCGATGTGCCGCGTTCGCTGCGCGCCTGCAGCGAAGAAATCGACCAGATCCTCGCCAGCCTGCCCGGCCTCAACGGCCGCCCGGCCCAGCGCCTGGCCGCGGAGATGGACGCGCGCCTGCGCTTTACCGCTATCGATGAAATCCTCGAGGAAGGCCTGCACGCCTGGCTGACCGACTTTATCCCCTTGGTACGCCAATTGGGCGACGCCATCTACAGTTCCTACCTGGAGGCCGCATGAGACTCTCCATCAGCCACGAAACCACCTACCACTATGACGACCAGGTTCGCGCCAGCATCCAGTACCTGCGCCTTACGCCCCACGACAGCGAGCGCCAGCACGTCCTCAGTTGGCAGCTGGACCTGCCACGCCCGGTGCGCGCCCAAGTGGACCCGTTCGGCAATATCCTGCACGTGCTGACTCTGGACGAACCCCACGACGCCATCATCATCGGCGCCCGTGGCCAGGTCGACATCGACGAACTGCGCGAGGCCGAACACGAGAGCCAGTCCGCGTTCCCCTTCCTGCGCAGCACACGCCTGACCGAGGCCGACGAGGCCCTGCGCGGCTTTGCCCGGCAACACTGCCAGCAACGTCGCGACCGCAGCGCATTGATCGACCTGATGCAGGCGCTGAATCACTCGATGGTCTACACCCCCGGCGCCACCGAAGTGGACACCAGCGCCGCCGAAGCCTTCGCTGGCCGCGCAGGCGTGTGCCAGGACCACACCCACGCGTTCCTGGCCTGCGCCCGCAGCCTGGGAGTGCCGGCGCGGTATGTGTCGGGGTATTTGTACACAGAAGACAGCGCGCACCTGGCCAGCCACGCCTGGGCCGAAGCCTGGCTGGATGACGCCTGGTACAGCTTTGACGTGACCAACCAGCTCGCACGGCCCGAGCGGCACCTGAAGCTGGCCGTGGGCCTGGACTACCTCGACGCCTGCCCGGTGCGCGGCATGCGCCGTGGCGGCGGGCATGAGCAGATGCATGCCAAGGTGTTTGTGGCGCCGACGCCGGTGATTGCGGTGCAGCAACAGTAATCGGCAGAGCGGAGCAGATCAACTGTGGACGCTCCCACAGGGGACTGCGCTGGGCTCAAGGCTGTTGTTTACGCCCTGACATATGTTTCAGGTAACTCACCAACAACTCCAACTCGCTGTCCGGCAACACACTGGCCGCAAACCCCGGCATCTTCGCCTGCGGCCAATGCCTCAGGCTTTGCGGGTCACGGATATAACGCTTGAGGAAATCCCCGCCGAAATACTCCGTGGGGTTGTAGGGAATATTCAGGTCCGGCCCCACCTGCGCATCGCCAGCGCCATTGAGGCGGTGGCAGGCCAGGCAGTTCTTCTGGAACAGCGCAAAGCCCTGGTTGATCGGATCATCGGCGGCCAGTTTCGGGTCCGGCAACAGGGCCGGAAACCGTTCGGCCACGCCCTTCAACTGCTTGATCACGGCAACCTGGAAGGGCCACTGCTCCGGGCTGATATGGCCGGTTTGCGGGTCCGTCCACACCAGGTAAAACGGCCCGGCGCTCGGTTTGCCCGGCGCCAGTGCGGGCCACGGATCCGCCGGGTCTTCCACCGCCAGCCAGGCGCGGGCGCCACGTTTCTCCAGCAACGGGGCAGCAGCGAGTTCGGCCGCGAACCCATCCAGGGCAACCGCTTGCAGATGGCTCTGCGGGTCAAGGCCGGGTAGGAGCACCGCCAGGGGCACTGCGCGATATTTCATGCTGCGCTTGTAGGAAACGTCATCGACGATCTGCACCGTTTGCGCATCCGGATGCTTGAGCAGCTCGGCGGTCTGCCAGGTCTTGCTGGCGTGGTCCAGTTCGACGGTCAATTGCGCCGCCGCGACCGGCAGGGTGAAGAACAAGGCGAGGAGGGCGAGGATCGATTTCAAGAGGAAGGCCCGATACAAAGTGGCGATGGCGCCCACGATACCGGAAATGCGCAGGCAAAAAGACAGCTCCTGCAACAGGACCGCTATGCGCAATGTCCCGGCAGGAGCTGCCAAAAGCTGCAGTCCTGATGCTGTGTGTGCACGGAATGTGTGGGCTGAAGGGTCACCCAATGACCTTGGTCAGATTGGGCAAGATCAGAATCAGTGTGGTGGCGAACAGAATAAGTCCCGCCTGACGTACTTTCGAATGTTTGAACATGGCTGACTGCCTTTTGTTGTTATTCCTGAGCGTCAAATACGTGCCGGTCAATTTCAGTATTGCGCTGTGGCGTGACACTTTTCTTACAGCTGCTCCAGCAAAACCCGGCAGCAGCCTCCTACTGATTCAACCTTAGAGCCCTCGTTCTGCGTGGCTTAGATCCATTTCATATCAGCTAATCAATATTTGCGCTAAAAAAGGCATGAGGCGTAACGCCATCTTGGCGCCAGACCGTTGGCTAGACAGCTAAAACGATTAACCCGCTGATCGCTTCCACTGCCTACCGTTCGTCCGAGCGTGGGGGTCAAAAGCAATGAGCGCATCCGTCATTGAAACCGTGTCAATCGGGCCTAAGGTAAGGGGCACACATGCACAGCGGTTCGAGGACGTCATGACCCAAGCTTTGATCTTTGATGCGATACGCACGCCCCGTGGCAAAGGCAAGGCCGACGGCGCCTTGCACAGCGTCAAGCCGGTAAACCTGGTGGCCGGCCTGCTCAGTGCGCTGGCGCGGCGCACGGACCTCGACACGCACCAGGTGGATGACATCGTCCTCGGCTGCGTCACCCCGGTGGGCGACCAGGGTGCCGACATCGCCAAGACCGCTGCGCTGGTGGCGGACTGGGACATCAGCGTCGCCGGCGTGCAGGTCAATCGCTTCTGCGCCTCGGGCCTGGAAGCGGTGAACCTTGGCGCGATGAAAGTACGTTCCGGCTTTGAAGACCTGGTGGTGGTCGGCGGCGTCGAGTCCATGTCCCGCGTGCCCATGGGCAGCGACGGTGGCGCCTGGGTGCTGGACCCGCACACCAATCTGCACAGCCATTTCACGCCCCAGGGCATCGGCGCGGACCTGATCGCCACCCTGGAAGGCTTCACGCGCCAGGATGTGGACGCTTTCGCCCTACATTCCCAGCAGAAAGCGGCCAGGGCTCGTGCAGACGGTTCCTTCAACAAATCGCTGATCGCGGTGCAGGACCAGAACGGCATCGTATTGCTCGACCACGATGAATTCATCCGTGGCGACTCCACCCTCGAAGGCCTCAGCAAGCTCAAGCCCAGCTTTGAGATGATCGGGCAGATGGGCTTCGACGCCACCGCGCTGCGGGTCTACAGCCATGTGGAGCGCATCAACCATGTTCACACGCCGGGCAACAGTTCCGGGATTGTCGACGGCGCGGCGCTGATGCTGATCGGCTCCGAAGCCAAGGGCCGCGAGCTGGGCCTGCAACCCCGTGCGCGCATCGTCGCCACGGCGGTGACCAGCACCGACCCGACCATCATGCTCACCGGCCCTGCGCCGGCGACGCGCAAGGCCCTGGCCAAGGCCGGCTTGCGCGTGGGAGACATCGACCTGTTTGAAGTCAACGAAGCGTTTGCCTCGGTGGTCCTCAAATTCATCAAGGACATGGGCATCGACGCCGACCGGGTCAACGTCAACGGCGGCTCCATCGCCATGGGCCATCCCTTGGGCGCCACCGGCTGCGCGATTCTCGGCACCTTGCTCGACGAGCTGGAAGCGCGCCAGCAGCGCTACGGCCTGGCCACCCTGTGTGTCGGCGGTGGCATGGGCATCGCCACCATCATCGAACGGCTCTGAGCCCAAGGATTCCAACATGACCCAAGCTATTCGTTACGAAAAAGGCCAGGACCAGATCGTCGTGCTCACCCTCGACATGCCCGGCCAGAGTGCCAACACCATGAACGGCGTGTACCGCGAGGCCATGGCCGCGACGGTCGAGCGCCTGGAAGCAGAAAAAGACGCGTTGGCCGGCGTGGTCATCACCTCAGCGAAGAAGACCTTTTTTGCCGGTGGCGACCTCAATGAACTGATCAAGGTCGACAAGGCCCACGCCAAGGATTTCTACGACGGCGTACGGGTGCTCAAGGCACAACTGCGCCGCCTGGAAACCCTCGGCAAGCCGGTGGTCGCCGCGATCAATGGCGCAGCGCTGGGCGGCGGCTGGGAGATTTGCCTGGCGTGCCATTACCGCGTCGCGCTGGACGATAAATCGGTGCAGCTCGGCCTGCCGGAAGTCACCCTGGGTTTACTGCCTGGCGGTGGCGGCGTGGTGCGCATGGTGCGCATGCTCGGGCTGGAAAAGGCCCTGCCGTACTTGTTGGAGGGCAAAAAAGTCCGGCCACAACAGGCGTTGCAGGCCGGGCTGGTCAATGAACTGGCGGCGGATCGCGATGAACTGTTGGCCAAGTCCCGCGCCTGGATCCTGGCCAACCCCGAGGCCTGGCAGCCTTGGGACAACAAGGGTTACCAAATCCCCGGCGGTACGCCGTCGAATCCGAAGGTGGCGCAGATGCTGGCCATCGCACCGTCGATCCTGCGCAGTAAAACCCAGGGCTGTTTCCCCGCCCCGGAGAAAATCCTGTGTGCCGCCGTGGAAGGTGCCCAGGTGGATATCGACACCGCGCATTTGATCGAAACCCGCTACTTCACCGAACTGGTGACCGGGCAGGTGGCGAAAAACATGATCGGCACCTTCTGGTTTCAACTCAATGAAATCAACGCCGGCAGCTCGCGGCCACAAGGCGTTGCGCCCTACGTCACGCGTAAGGTCGGCGTGCTCGGCGCCGGGATGATGGGCGCGGGTATCGCGTATGTCAGCGCCAGTGCCGGGGTTGAGGTGGTGCTCAAGGACATCAACCTGGCGGCGGCCGAGAAGGGCAAGGCACACTCGGCGGCGTTGCTGGACAAGAAAGTCAGCCGTGGGCAATTGACCGCCGAACAGCGCGAAACCATCCTCGCGCGGATTCATCCTACGGCGGAGGACGCCGACCTGGCGGGGTGTGATTTGATCATCGAGGCGGTGTTCGAAGAACGCGAACTCAAGGCCAAGGTGTCCGCTGCGGCGCAACGTGTGGTCGGTACCGACGCGGTGATCGCCTCCAACACTTCGACCTTGCCCATCAGCGGGCTGGCGACGGCCGTGCCGGACCAAGGCAAGTTTATCGGCCTGCATTTCTTCAGCCCGGTGGACAAGATGCCCTTGGTGGAAATCATCAAGGGCGCCCACACCTCGGACGAAACCCTGGCCCGCGGTTTCGACTTCGTACTGCAAATCAAGAAAACCCCGATTGTGGTCAACGACAGTCGCGGCTTTTTCACCTCGCGGGTGTTCGGCACCTTTACCAACGAAGGCATCGCCATGCTTGGCGAAGGCGTGGCCGCGCCCATGATCGAGACCGAAGCACGCAAGGCCGGTATGCCGGTGGGGCCGTTGGCGGTATCCGATGAAGTGTCCCTCAGCCTTATGAGCCATATCCGACAGCAGACGGCCAAGGATCTACAGGCCGAAGGTAAGGCCGTGCCGACGCATCCGGCGACGCTGGTGATTGATCTGTTGGTCAACGAGTACAAGCGCTTGGGCAAGGCGGCAGGCGGCGGTTTTTACGATTATCCCGCCGATGGTCAGAAGCAGCTGTGGCCTGAACTGAAAAGCCGCTTCGAACGGCCTGGGCAACGCATCTCGGCGCAGGATGTGCGTGACCGCTTGCTGTTTATCCAGGCCATCGAAACCGTGCGTTGTGTGGAGGAAGGCGTGCTGCTGTCCACGGCTGACGCCAACGTCGGCTCGATCTTCGGCATCGGCTTTGCCGCCTGGAGTGGCGGCGCGTTGCAGTTCATCAATCAGTATGGCTTGAACGACTTCATCGCCCGCGCCCGCTATCTGGCCGAGCAGTATGGTGAGCGCTTCTCACCGCCGGCGTTGCTGCTGGAAAAAGCCGCGCAGGGTGCTAGCTTCTAGGGCATGGGCGCACGGGCAGGGCTTGCCTTGAAGGGGTATTTCAAGGCAGGCTCTGGGGTGTGCATTATTCCCATCACCGTGTCAGGTATTTTTTATGTCGCTACGCGTCTGCATTCTGGAAACCGATTTTTTGCGCCCGGAGTTGGTGGATCAATATCAGGGTTACGGGCAGATGTTCCAGCGTCTGTTTTCCCAGCAGCCGATCGCGGCCGAGTTCACCGTGTACAACGTGATGAACGGCGATTACCCAGCGGACGAGCAGGTGTTCGACGCCTACCTCGTCACCGGCAGCAAGGCCGACTCGTTCGGCACCGACCCGTGGATCCAGACCCTCAAGACCTACCTGCTCAACCGCTACGAGCGCGGCGACAAACTCTTGGGCATCTGCTTCGGCCACCAGTTGCTGGCACTGCTGCTGGGCGGCAAGAGCGAGCGCGCGAGCCAAGGCTGGGGCGTGGGCATCCACAACTATCAAATGGCCGCCAAGGCGCCGTGGATCAGCCCGGTGGTGGAGGAACTGACCCTGCTGATCAGCCACCAGGACCAGGTCACCGCGCTACCGGAAAACGCCACCGTCATTGCTTCCAGCGATTTCTGCCCGTTTGCCGCGTACCACATCAATGACCAGGTGTTGTGCTTCCAGGGCCACCCGGAATTTATCCACGATTATTCCCGCGCCTTGCTGGATATTCGCCAGCAAAACCTCGGCGAGAAGATCTACAGCAGCGGTGTGGCGAGCCTGGAGCATGACCACCACGGCGTGACCGTGGCGGAATGGATGATGCGTTTTGTCGCGCACAAACCTGGCGCTGTGGCTTAAAGCCAGCCCGAACGTTTGAAGCTGGCCCACAGCCCTGTGCAGCCAAACGCGATAAACCCGAGCACCGCAAAATAGCCGTAGTGCCATTGCAGCTCGGGCATGTTCTGGAAGTTCATCCCATAAATCCCTGCGACCGCCGTGGGGAACGCGAGGATCGCCGCCCACGCGGCGAACTTGCGCTGCACCACGCTCTGGCGCGACGCCTCCAGCAACACACCGATCTCGATGGTCTGGCTGGCGATATCGCGCAGGGTGGTGAGGTCTTCCATTTGCCGCGTCACGTGGATCTGCACGTCACGGAAATACGGGCGCATGTTCTTGTCGATAAACGGGAAGCTCAGCTTCTGCAACTCCTGGCTGATCTCCACCATCGGCGCGACATAACGCTTGAGTCGCAGCACATCGCGGCGCAGGCCGTGAATCTTCTGGATATCGCGTTCATTCAATGAGCTGCACAGCACGTTGCGCTCCAGCTCATCGATCTCGGCATGGATCGCTTCGCTGACCGGCTGGTAGTTCTCGGTGACAAAATCCAGCAGCGCATAGAGTACGAAATCCTCCCCATGCTCCAGCAACAGCGGCCGCGCCTCACAGCGCTGGCGCACAAAACCGTAGGATGCCGAGTGGCCGTTACGTGCGGTGATGATATAGCCGTTGCCGGCAAAGATATGGGTCTCGATAAACACCAGCTTGCCGTTCTCGCGCACCGGTGAGTAGGTGACGATAAACAGCGCGTCACCGAAGGTTTCCAGCTTCGGGCGGCTGTGTTTTTCCAGGGCGTCTTCGATGGCCAGTTCATGCAGGTTGAACTGGCGTTGCAGGTTGGCCAGCTCCTGGGCGCTGGGTTCTTCCAGGCCGATCCATACAAAGTGGCCGGGTTTGGCGGCCCAGGCCGCGCCTTCGTCGAGGGTGATATCAGTAACTTTCTTACCGGCGCTGTAGACGGCGGCCGCAACAACTCTACCCATGGTGCTGATCACTTCTTATTAGGAGGACAGGTGTTGGGCAGCTTAGCCTGAAAGGCGTTCCGTTGTTGCGGCGAGCTAGCTTGTTGTGGCGGTGGCGAGCTTGTTGTGGCGAGCGAGCTTGCTCGCGCTGGGGTGCGAAGCGCCCCCAACGATTCTCAGCCCGCCCGCAGCTCCTGATCCATCTGCGTAATACACGCCTCCATCTGCACCTGACACGCCTGCATCAACCTCGGCACGTCATCCACCGTCATCCCCACCGTAGGAATCGGCGGCAACGAGCGTATGAGCACATCACCACTGTTCCAGCGATTCAGCCGCATATGCGTGACGTAATTGCTCACGCACACCTGCACGATGGGCACGCCGGCCGCAATCGCCATATGGAACGCGCCTTTCTTGAACGGCAGCAGACCTTTGCCCAGGTTGCGCGTGCCCTCGGGGAACACCCAGATCGAGGTGTCTTTGTGTTGCAGGGTATCGGTGGTGGTGAGCATCGCCCGGCGCGCCTTGTGCGCGTTGCCCCGGTCGATCAGCACATTGCCCGCCAACCAGAACAACTGGCCGAACAGCGGCACCCATTTCAGACTTTTCTTGGCGATGCACACGGTGCGATAGGGCACCACGTTGCCGAACACAAACAGGTCATAGTTGGACTGGTGGTTGGCGATGATCACGCAACCGCTCGGCTTGTCTCGCAGCGAGTCCACCTCGGTCTTGACGTTCAGCCCCAGAATCCACATGGCCGGCAGCGCGTAGAGGCGTGCACACAGGCGACTGTTGTCCGGGTTGAACGGCCGGCAGATCCCGATGAAAACGCCCAACACACCAGCGATCATAAAATGCAGGCCCATCAACAACATACGCAACAGAAAAAGCATCGACACGGCCTATCGAGACAAAAGGTGGCGCAGTGTACGGATGTGCACTGTATTCGGCAATTACCCCTGTAGAGGTAGGAGATAGGCGATGTTTAAGTACATGTTTCAGCCTGTGCCAGCAGCGTCTGGCTAGAGCGGTTAAAGGTGTTTCGGATTTCTTTGTAAGAAAAAGCCCGACTCAAGGTCGGGCTCTAGTGCTGCGGATGTAGGCGGTCAGCTCAGGTTATGCCCCTGATCCTGGATGATGGCGTCGTCCAGGGCCTCCAGCAGTTCTTTGCGCACCTTCAATTTGGTGTGCTTGTGCGCATTCATATTGATCTTCTTCAGCTGTCGCGCTGCTTCCAGCGCTGCCGCGTGCAGTTCTTCAGGCGCCACCACCTTATCCAGGAAGCCAGCCTGCAACGCGCCCTGCGGGTCAAACATCTCGGCATTGATTACCGAACGATGAAACGCCGACTTGCGCAGGCGATCCCGCGCCAATTCGATCCCGGCATGGTGCATGGTCATGCCGATGGCCACTTCATTCAGGCCAATGCTGAACGGGCCCTCGACCCCAATCCGATAATCCGCCGACAACAACAGGAACGCGCCCTTGGCCACCGCATGCCCAGGGCACGCCACAATCACCGGGAACGGGTGCGACAACAGACGGCGTGCCAGCGTCGAACCCGACGTCACCAAACCAATCGCCTCTTTAGGGCCGGCGGTCATCACCTTCAAATCATAACCACCGGACAAAATCCCCGGCGTGCCGGTGATAATCACCACCGCCCGATCCTTCTCCGCCTGATCCAGCGCTGTGTTAAACGCACTGACCACATCCGGAGAAATGGCATTCACCTTGCCGTTGCTCAACGTCAGGGTCGCGATACCGTCTTCGAGGTGGTAAGCAATCAACTCACTCATGACGCGGTTCCTTGTAGGACTTGTTATAGATAGGCTGTTTATAGACGAGCATGCACAGACGTTACCCACCACGCCCTTCCCGGTAAAGCGCCATGACTGACTACCCAGTCAGACTTTTCCCGCCTGCCCCGCGCTGGGCGGCCTAGGGCAGGGCACAACAGCCTCCCCGGGCGTGCGCTGCCGATGCCCGAGAATGGCAGAAACACCGCACCTTGCTGGGGAGGAAATGGCATTTCCCGCTAAGCGCATGAAAATTCTGAAAAAAACCTTTGCCATCTGAAAGGCTTTCGACTACATTAGCGCGCCTCGACAGACTGAACTAGTTTGACGAGATACGGTGAAGTGTCCGAGTGGCTTAAGGAGCACGCCTGGAAAGTGTGTATACAAGAAATTGTATCGAGAGTTCGAATCTCTCCTTCACCGCCACATTAAGTAAACACAAACCCCCGGTTTTCCTAGAGGAAACCGGGGGTTTGTGGTTTCTGGCGTCTGGAAAAATACCTGGCTGTCACCTCGGCGTTGGGTAGGGCAATCAACGTGCAGTGATTTGCATGAGATGCGTGCTATGGGTGTTTCTGCTTGAAGGGGATCTGAGGGGATCCCCTTCGGCAAATACCATCGGCGATTTATTGGGTGTTGCCTTGAAATTAAAAGACCGCTTGAAACATCGGAATCAATCGTCTGTTGCCAAACTCGCTTAGATGGCTGGCGTCATAATAATAAGGTCTGCCTGACTCACTTCCATAACAGGTTGCCGGGTCGCAAAGATAGGCGACGGAGTCAAGAATGGTCGCGCCACACTCTTCTGCTGCGGCATCTTGAGCTGAGAACACAACCGCGTGCCTTTTTGTATAGGCGTCCATGCTGATCGATACTTCAGCCCGCTCACTGACCATGAGCTTTCTCGAGAGGAGCTTTGGTACGTTCAGCGGCATTTCAGGGAAGGGACGGACCAGGTACACCTTTCGTTTTTTAGATATTTCGCAGATCGTCTTGATGTAATGGGTCTTGTATTCGGCGAGGAACTCCGGGGTTGCACGGTCATACGGTTTGCTGAAGTAAATATAGGGTGCCCCCTTTGGATGTGTTGTCCCGCCTTCGTCACCCATGGGATAGGACGATGAACGATTGACAATGATGACAGGGATTTTTGTGTCTAGGGCGTTGAGCTTTTCGGCTGCCCACTCATTGAACTCCCTGCATTGACGATCATTAATAACCAGATTCAAGCCAAATATGGTCGGGCAGCTTGCGTAACTCCATTCTTGAACCTTCAGGTTTTTATCGGGTAGCGCCTCTAAAACGGCGGTCACCGCAGAATCTGCGTGACTGTCCCCTAATACGATGGCCGCTATCTCGCCCGGCCCACCATAGTTGCAAGATGGCGACTCCACGCCCGACGAAATCATGCATTCTCGTCTTCTTGGGTTCATGTTTCCCGCCTCATTTTCGGCGACTGCAATGGCGGCAGGCGTTCGGCTCGGGAAACCAGTGCCTCTGAAGACTTGCGCTGATCCGATGATGAGTACCATCGCGCACGCAAGAGCAAAAAAACTTTTGCGGGGTGTTGTGCTTTTTAGTCGGCGTTGTGGTGCTTGTTCGAAAAGCAAATAGGAGGCAGTGCCTAAGAGAACGGTTAGTAGTAAACCAGCCAGCATCCATGTTGATTTCTCTAGGAGCTGGAAGTACACGAGCGTCACGACGACAGGCCAGTGCCATAGGTACAGCGAGTAGGATATTTTGCCGCACCATTGCATGGCGCGGTTTTCAAGCAGCCATAGTTTACTTGCACTCCATATCACCAGAGCACAACCCAGTACGGGGGCGATTGTTGAAATGCCTGGCCATTTCCCGCCTCCTTTGAGAAAAAGGCTGGATAGGATCACAAGCGCCAGACCGAGGAGCCCGAGATAATATTTGGAATGTGTGCTTGGCTTTTTGGCAGCTAACAAACACACGAGTCCGCCAACAGCCATTTCCCAGGCGCGTGTGCCAAGCGAGTAAAAGTTCAAAGAGGCTTTGCTTTCAGCTACCAGGCTGGAGAAAACATATGAGGCGACTGCCAGTAAGGCCAGTGCGCAAATTAACACTGTGTTTTTCTTGGATAATTTCAATACACCCAGGATAAACAACGGATAGGCCAGGTAGAATTGCCACTCAACTGAAAGCGACCAGGTGTGCAGTAACCATTTTTCATGGGAGGCGCTATCAAAATAGCCGGCATCTGCCATGAACTTCTGGTTTGAATAAAAAAGCAGGCTGGACTTTACCTGTTTTGCCAACTCTTTGAGCTCGTTGGGCGGCAGGTAGAACCATCCCAGGAGCAAAAGGAGCGCGCAAAGTGCAATTAATGCTGGGAATATACGCGAGGCTCGAGATAAGTAGAAATCGAAAAGGCTAAACTTTTTTTGCTCAATTCTAGAGGTGATTATCTCGGTCATTAAGTACCCAGAAATAACAAAGAATACATCGACCCCAACGAACCCTCCTCCGAAAGCAGTGATGCCAAAGTGGTAAAGAATTACTGCGATTACAGCGACTGCTCGAAGCCCATTAATATCTTTTCTAAAAGTAGCTTTTTGCACTGAGAACTATCCATTTCCGTTGCGTAGAGGACTAGCTTAACGATGTATCATGCCTGATACATTTGGTTATATGAAGCATTTTGCCATTACGTGTGGTCAGAGGGGGCGCCATTTCGGGACATTGCGCAGCATCGTCATTAATTTCAGGCGGTCTGTGCCGATCGAAAGCATGAGGAAAAACGCCAAAACGGTTAGCGCATGGCTATTTTTCGGGCACGGTGTGGGAAAAAGGAAATTTTAGTAATGGGTAGGTCTGAACGGGATGAGGCGCTTGTAAACCCAGGCCTTGGTTGCGAGTCCGCGCTTTTTGAGAGGCCGCTTCTGGACTAAATGAAACGGTCTTCTCGGCTATAAGTAGTTCACGATAAAGGTGACTTCAGAATTGGCGCTGCCGGCTTGAAGGGCGCTGTCCGCCAGGCGAATGTAAGCAGCGGACAAAGGGATTTTGAAGTCGGTGCCCGTGGTGTTGAACCCGCTGAACACGTAAGGGGTATTTAGCACAATGGGTTGGCCTGCATCGTTCTTCAACTGCAAGCCGATGCCTTTGGCAGTTGATGCGCCGCTCAGTGCGACAATGCCTTTTTGCGCGTCGATTACCGGCGTATTGGCCTGGAGTTGGTAAGTTACTTTTTGTATTCCGCGCTGGCAGTTGTTCAACGACAAGTCGAATTTTATCGGCCGAGGTGCGTCGCCAGCGTTATCGAATTCAAACAGTTGATAGTCGTCACCCATCGCCACGAATACCGAGGGCGTTTGGCAGGATGCAGCATTCACCGTCACTGGGTTGATTAGGTTGAAGGTGATTACTTTCAAGTTGTCGCCTCGGAACTCTCCCAGTGAGATTGCAGGGACCGGGCTCTGTGATAAAGTCTCGCCAGACTTGATGATTTCAAGGCGGTAGCTTGTAGAGGGGTAGAAAAAGGTGATGTTACCGGATTGAAGTGTTGGCGTGGATACATAATAGTTACCGAAAGATATTCGGAACGCGAGCCCAGGCACTCCTAAAGGAAAGACCGTTCCAGTGGTCGCACTACCCAAGGCAGGATTGACGTTAAAACCGATTATTCCGTTTTGGCAAAAAAGGTCAAATTTTTGCATTACTTCGGAAGTTTCCGAGTAAATTACCGTTCCGTTCGGTGCATCTTGGGGTGTCGAAATACTCTGAGTTAGATTTTTCCGAAATTAACGGTAAGTGCGTTGCTATTACTCAAGTAACAGCTTGCTGCAGCACTCGATGATGAGTAAGCCAGCAATACTGCGGCAGCGCTGGCCAATAAACTTTTCCAAAACGTCATGTTGATACCGATAGAGTGATCTGAAGAATGAAGCACTCTATTCAGCATCGAAGCCTGCGAATATCAGACGTTCCCTAATTGATTGCTGTGCACTTTCAGCCTGCTCATCGGGCTTTGGTGATCGCGCCGCTCATGTATTCATTCAAGTCGCGCAGGTCCTGGATGGTCCACGTATGCGGCGCGAGCTTTACCCCATTCTCTCGTAAGGTTCTCGGAATCAAGTCGCCATTGGGGCGAAGTATGATCGAAGACACGATGACGCCCGGATAATCACTCAGACGTTTCTTGAAGGCGGGTGTGGTCAGGTTGGGGGTAGGCGGGGTGCTTTTGTTGGCCAGTGGTCCTGTGGCTTTGAGGTCGGCTCCGTGACACATGGCGCATCGCTGTGAAAAGAGATTCTTCCCGTTGATAGTCTCCGCGAGGGAGAGTGGCGCCTGTATCAGCGATAAAAATCCCAACGCAGCGATGAGTGACATCCTCATTGATAGATGGCCTTTTTCATAAAGAAGGTTTGGGTCGAAGGCGTGCTTGGCTGGGGGCCGGCAAGTGTTCAGGCCCCCACGGCTAATTATGCCTGCACGTACACCCAGGCCGTCAGCCCTGACGCCAGGGCCACCGACACCCGCTTGTAGTCCGAAACTTCATAGGCATCCGCTGCCGCCAGTTCTTGCTCGGTGATCTGAAAGACCATGCCTTCAACGCTGTCGCCGTTTTCCAAGGTTGGCGCCACGATCGGGTGATGGGTCTTGCCGCTGGTGGCCAGTACTTCGGGGTCGGTGATCTCTACCCAGCTTTTCGAGTAGCCGAGCATTGCATCGTGCTGGCCCGCCAGTTCGCGGCCGAAGTTGGCCAGTTGCACGGCTTTGTCCTGCAATGTGCCGTAGGAAAAAAGCAGTACGGGGTATTCGGTGGAGCGTTCCATGGATGTTCCTTAGGGAGTCAGGCAAGCAGGTCTTCGTAGAAAGCGCCGTAGGGCTTGGTGGGGTGGGCGATCTGGATTTCGAGGATCCACAATCCCGCGTTCGGGTAGTGCTCGAAGTCGCCGAGGTCGCCGCCACGGTGGATGGCGTGGGGGAAGTCGCTGACGCGATGGCCCTTGATGTCGAGGTTCAGTTGCCAGCCCATGGCCTGGGCTTGTTCTTCGGCGTAGCGGTAGAGTTCAAGGCCGACAACCTGGTCGTTTTTCCAGCGCGCCTGGACGCGGTCGAACAGCGCTTTGGCGGCGCTGGCACAGGCGATCATTTGTGCATCGTTGCCGGTGGTGAACGTGGCGCCGGCGTCACCTTCGTGGCCTTGCCACACGGCGCCCATGTCGATGAAGAAGATGTCGTCTTCGCCCAGCACGGGGTCGCCGTCGGAGCGCTGGTTGAAGGCTTTCAGGGTGTTGGCGCCGAAGCGCACCAGCAGCGGGTGCCAGATGCGTTGCATGTCGAGGTCGGCGAGGACCTGCTTGCCCAGTTCGCGGGCTTGGGATTCGAGCATGCCGGGGCGGATGCGTTGGGCGAGTTGTTCGATCGCTTGCCAGGTCATGGCCTGGGCGTAGCGCATGGATTCGATGCTGTAGGCGGCGCCCACGGCTTCCTTGGGTTGTGCGGTCACCAGCGGTTCCTCGGCTTGTGTCGGTTTTTCGTTATGCTTTTTACTATATAGCGATGGAGCGGTGGAGTGACAGTGCAAATTGTGCTGGCTGAGCCACCGCTATCGCAGGCAAACCAGCTCCCACAGTTGATCGGCGTTGTTGGGCTGTCAGTGTTCGGCTGGAGATCCCCCAGACACAGCTGATCCCCTGTGGGAGCTGGCTTGCCTGCGATAGCGGTGGCTCAGGCAACCACTCTACCGGCTGTCTCGCTGAAGCTCTTAAGACAGTGGGACTGCGGTGTGTCAGATATGTAGCCACGCCAGGCTGCCCAATACCACCGCCACACCCGCTGCCGCATACGACATGCGCTTCAACCACTCCTTCCTCGTCAACAACGTAATCGCCGCCAGCGAAATCGCGATCTGAATCGCGGTCATCGCCTGGGCCCAGCGGTGGTGCTGGTGCAGCGCCTGTTCCGACTTTTCGTCCCATGCCTTCGACGTGGCCTCAAGCTTCTCGGCCTGTTTGCGCACGTCTTCCTTCTGGCTTTTGTAGCGCTCGATCTCGTCCTTGTAATGCGCCGCGTCTACTCCGGGTATGTGGGTGGCCAGTTCCGCCAGGTTCTGCCGGCTGGATTTGGCCTGGTAGTAGTTCCACTGGTTGGCGGCCTCGGTCTTGATAATGGCGGCGTTGTTCTTGTCCATCGCCGCTTCGCTTTCGGTGGAGCCGGCCTGGTAGCTGAGCATGGCGCCGAGGGTGGCCATCAGTGCTGTCATCACCGCAATGCGGCTGGCGAAATTGTCCCCGCGACCGTGGGCATGTTCGGTGGTGTGTTCGATGTGTTTTTCGTGGGGGCTGGGGACTTCGAAGGCTTCGGACATGGGCTCGGCTACGAACGGACTGAGGGAGCCTGATTCTTCACCAGCAGAGCTGTCTCAAGCCTGTACGTAACGCCGGATCAGCCAGCCGTACACCGCGACATTGATCGCCACCACCACCGCGCCCAGCACCAACTGGATATCGGGCGTCAGCCCGGCGGGATAAATCAGCGCGAGGATGTAGTGCTCGATAAACCCAGCGCCATAGCCGTCCTGCCCGGCGAGGTGGCGCAGCAGGTTTTCCCAGTGGGTCAGCGGGCAGGGCAGGTGCAGCACCTCGACGGCGATTCCCCACGCTACAGCGGGCAGGTGCAGCCACAGCACCGGGCGCCATTTGAGGGCGAGCAGCCCGCCAAACAAGACGAACAGGATAAAGCTGAGGTGAAACAGCACCAGGCTGTCGGCGGCAAGGCGGTAGAGCATCATGGTCACTTCAAAAGGAGAGGCGCACAGTCTAAAGGGTTGCCTGCCGGCAAGCGTGGCCGTTATTGTGCTGAATCCTTTTAGTCCTTCCCCCCAAGGATCTGTTTTGATGAACGCACCGCGTACCGCCGGCCCGATCAAGGCCGTGATTTTCGATATGGACGGTTTGTTGCTGGATACAGAAGGCATCTACACCGAAGTCACACAGATCATCGCTGAACGTTACGGTCGCACCTACGACTGGGGGATCAAGCAGCACATCATCGGCCGCGGCGCGCAGGACTTGGCCGAGTATGTGGTCAAGGCGCTGGATCTGCCGATCACGCCGGCGGAGTTCCTGGTGATTCGCGAGCCGTTGATGAGTGAGCGTTTCCCCAAGGCCCTGGGCATGCCCGGTGCCGAAGCGCTGGTGCGGCACTTGAAGGCACACAATATTCCGATTGCCGTGGGCACCAGCTCGTCGCGCAATTCGTTTGGCCACAAGACCACCTTGCACCGCGAATGGTTTGGCTTGTTCGACACCATCGTCACCGCCGATGACCCGGAAGTTGGTGCCGCCAAGCCTGCGCCCGACATCTTCCTCACTGCCGCCCGCCGCCTGGGCGTTGCGCCTGAGGATTGCCTGGTGTTCGAGGATTCGCCGTTCGGTGTGACTGCTGCAAAGGCTGCCAACATGACCGCCATTGCCGTGCCGGATGAGGCCATGGCCGACAGCAAGTACCAGCATGCCGACCAGATCATCCGCAAGCTCGCGGAGTTTGACCTGGCGGCCTATGGCCTGCCGCCATTGCGCTGAATAAACGCGGTCAAAAAAATGTGGGAGCTGGCTTGCCTGTGATAGCGATCTTGAAGACGCCATCGCAGGCAAGCCAGCTCCCACATTTGGTTTTGCAGTGTGCTTGAGGACTCAGGCGCTGAAGCCACCATCGATGGTCAGGCTGGCACCGGTGATGTAGCCGGCCTCCGGGCCTGCCAGGTAGGCAACGAAGCTGGCAATCTCTTCCACATGCCCATACCGGCCGACCGCCATCAACCCCATCAAGCTCTCGGCAAAATCACTGTTCGCCGGGTTCATATCTGTGTCCACCGGCCCTGGCTGCACATTGTTGATGGTAATCCCGCGCGGCCCCAGGTCCCGTGCCAAGCCCTTGGTCAGGCCCACCAGCGCGGCCTTGCTCATTGCATAAGGCCCGCCGCCACCAAAGGGCATGCGCTCGGCGTTGGTGCTGCCGATATTGATCACCCGGCCACCGTCACCCATGTGCTTGGCCGCTTCCTGAGTTGCGATAAACACGCTGCGCACGTTGATCGCCAGGGTCTGGTCAAAATCTTCCAGTTTGAAGTCTTCCAGCGGGGCGATGGCCAGTACGCCGGCGTTGTTCACCAGGATGTCCAGGCGCCCAAAGGCTTCGACGGTGGCGTTGACCGCGTTGCGGATCGCATCGGCACTGGCGCTGTCGGCGTGGATCGCCAGGGCTTTGCCGCCGGCGCTGATCACACTGTTCTGCAGTTCTTCAGCCTTGGCGGCCGAGCTGACGTAGGTAAAGGCAACTGTTGCGCCCTGTGCGGCCAGGCGTTTGACGATGGCGGCGCCGATACCGCGGGAACCGCCTTGAATCAAGGCGACTTTGCCGCTGAGGTTTTGTGTGGTCATGTCGATCTCCTAGCTGTTCAAGGCGGAATGCCTTGTTGTTGGAGCCGAGTATCCGCCTCGCCCTGGGGCGCCGGTAGACCGTGATTGCTATAGTCTGTGTAAACCAAAAGTTTAGAGTGAGGCGACATGGAAAGCTTTGGCAGTATCGAATGCTTTGTGCGCAGCGCCGAAGGTGGCAGTTTTGCCGAGGCCGCGCGGCACCTGAGCCTCACCCCGGCGGCGGTGGGCAAAAGTGTCGCCAAGTTGGAGGCGCGTCTGGGCGTGCGTCTGTTCCAGCGCAGCACTCGGCGCCTGACCCTGACCGAAGCCGGCAAGTTGTTCCTCGACGAAGTCGGCGCCAGCCTCACCACCATCCAGAATGCGGTGGCCAATTTGGCCAGCGCCGAAGGGCGGCCGGTGGGCACCCTCAAAGTCAGCATGGGCACGGTGTTTGGCAATCGCTACGTAGTGCCGCTGCTGGGCGCGTTCATGCAGCGCTTTCCGGATATCAGCCCGGATTGGCATTTCGATAACCGCCAGGTGGACCTGATCGGCCAAGGTTTTGATGCAGCCATCGGCGGCGGTTTTGAGCTGCCCCAGGGTGTAGTGGCGCGCAAGTTGACGCCGGCCCATCGGGTGTTGGTGGCCGCGCCGGATTACCTGGCGCAACGCCCGCCGGTCAACGCGCCAGAAGACCTGGCGCGCTGCAGCGGCATCCTGATCCGTTCACCACAAACCGGGCGCGTGCGCTCGTGGCAACTGACCAGCGTCGAGCGAGAACACCGCCCGCTGGTGCTCAAGCCGGGCATGACCATGAGCGACTCCGAAGCCGCCTGCTGCGCCAGTGCCCAAGGCTTGGGCATTGCGCTGGTGAGCATGCCGATGGCCGTGCCGTTCCTGGACAGTGGCGCGGTGGTGCGGGTGTTGCCGGACTGGTATGTGGATGATGGCAACATTTCCATCTATTACGCCGAGCATAAGTTGTTGCCGGGCAAGACTCGGGCGTTCGTGGATTTCATTATTGAGCAGTTTGCCGAGCAGGGGTGGGGGCGGCGGTTCAGTGCGGTCTGATCACACTGTCAGACCGAGTCGTGGCCATCGCAGGCAGGCCAGCTCCCACAGGGGAATGCATTCCAAAGTTGCAATGCGATCAACGGTGGGAGCTGGCTTGCCTGCGATGCAGGCGCCTCGGTCTACCGCCCGAACCGGCTAGGCCAGCCAATGACTTTCTTCGGCCTTGGCGTCGCATAGGTCCTCACCTTAGACGTCGACAACCCCAACCGCACCAACGCTTCCGCAATCGTCACCGCCGCCGTCACCCCATCCACCACCGGCACGCCGGTGCGCTGGCGAATCTGCTCGTCCAGCCCGGCCATGCCGCCGCAGCCCAGGCAGATCACCTCGGCCTTGTCCTCGCTGATCGCCAGTTCCGCCTGGCGCACGATGGCTTCCATCGCGGCCAGCGGGTTTTCTTCCAGCTCCAGCACCGCCATGCCGCTGGCTCGCACCGACGCGCAGCGTTGGTACAGCCCGGCGAGTTTCAGGCGGTCTTCGATCAGGGGCACCGTGCGGTCGAGGGTGGTCACCACCGAATAGGCGTGGCCCAGAAACATCGCGGTGCTGGCGGCCGCTTCGGTGATGTCCACCACTGGCACGTTGAGCAACTCCTGCAAGCCTTCGCGGCCGTGTTCGCCGTAGCCGGCCTGGATCACCGCGTCGAAGGGTTGGTCGTAGGCCATCACCCGGTCCATCACCGCGATGGCGGCCAGGTAGCTTTCAAAATTGCCCTCCACTGATTCCGCGCCGAAGTACGGCGTGAGCCCGACAATCTCGGTGCCTGGCGCGGCCACGGCCCGTGCCTGCTGGGCGATGGTGTCGGTGATGGATTCGGTGGTGTTGACGTTGACCACGAGGATGCGCATGGAATGTCCTTGATTAATGGCTGACGTTATCGACGGCAATGCTTTCGCCGCTGACATCGGCGTAGAACGGCTGGCGCTTGGCGATCAGCAGGTACAGCAACCCTGCAATACCGGCGCCAAACATCCAGGAAAACGGTGACACGCTGGCGAAACCGGGCAGCAATGCCAGGAGAATGGCGATCACGGCAGCAGGAATAAACGCCGCCACTGCGCGCAGGTTGACGCCCCGGCTGTAGTAATAAACGCCGTTCGGGTCTTCGCTATACAGTTGCAGCACGTCGACCTGGCTTTTACGGATCAGCCAGTAATCGACCATGATGATCCCGTACAGCGGCCCCAGCAGCGCGCCCAGGCCGGAAAGGAAATACACGATCACCAGCGGGCTGTTGTAGAGGTTCCACGGCAGGATCAGCACCGCAACGGTGGCGCTGATCAACCCGGCACGGCGGAAGTTCAGGTACTTGGGCGCCAGGTTGCTCAGCACAAACGCCGGCGCCACGAAGTTGGCCATGATGTTCACCGCGACGGTGACGATCAGGAACGCCAGGCAGCCGAGCACCAGGAAGAAGGTATTGGGGATCGCGGCGATGATCTCGGTCGGGCTTTCGATCACCCGGCCATTGAGCTGGAATTGCCCGCCGCACAGCAGCACGGTGATCGCGGCAAACACCAGGATATTCACCGGCAGGCCCCAGAAGTTGCCGACCTGAATGGTCTTGCGGCACGGCGAGGAACGGGCGAAATCACAGAAGTTGAGGATCAGCGTGCCGTAGATCGCCAGCCACAGCGCGCCACCGGCGAAGATATTGCGCCACATCTCGCCGCCGCTGAGCGGTTCGCGGATCGACCAGGCGATGTTGCCGCCCGTCTGGAAGTACATCCAGCCGGCCAACGCCGCCACCGTCAGCAAAATCACCGGCCCGGCGAAGCCTTCGTAGCGACGTACCATCTCCATGCCGTAAGCCAGGATCACCAGTTGCACCAGCCAGATCGCGACAAAACACGCCCAGCCGAGGGACGACAGGCCGAGGATCGAGTCGTGGTCATAGTCGGCAAAACCTGGATGAATAGCCGTCAGCAAGACGCGGAAAACCACCGAGGCCAGGTAGGTCTGAATACCAAACCAGGCAATCGCAATCACCGCGCGGATCAACGCCGGAATCTGCGCGCCATGAATGCCGAAACTGATACGGCTGATTACCGGGAACGGCACCCCGGTCTTTTGGCCCATATACCCCGACAAGTTCATGAAGAAGTACACCAGTGCGGCACCTATCCCCAAGGACAGCAAAATCTGCCAGCCGCCCAAGCCCAATGCATATAAACCAATGGCGAACGAATAGTTGGCGATGTTGTGCACGTCATTGGTCCACAGCGCGAAGATGCTATAGCGCCCCCAGCGTCGGCCTTCGACCTTGGTGGCGCCAGGTCCTTGTTGTGCAGGCGCGGGCTCAGCACCAATGGGCCGGGGCCCTCGGCTGCAGGGGTCAGGGAGGAGGGCAGATCCAGTGCGATGTTATTCGAGAGACTTGTACGCATTCCGGCAGGCTCCAGCACATCTGCGAGAGATCCGCGGATGGCAAAGTGTATGTAGATTTTGTATTTATTGTATACAAAGCACTTTTCACCTTAAGCCACATGCGTGCCAGTTTTTGATCTATGAAAACTTGGGTTAATTTCGTTTTTATAGGTGAGTTGAATAACTAGCTGAATTAGAAGAAATATAAATTGACCGATTGAACAGGTATTTATTTTTCGGTGGGAAGGGAGTGATTCATGAGAGGAGAAGATAGGCGCAAAGAGGTGTTACGTAATGGTGCGGGTAAAGAAAAATTGCACACATAAATGGCACCGATGGTTACATCTGTGTGTACATCTCTAGCAACCAACACAAAGCAAATGTGGGAGCGGGCTTGTGTGGGAGCGGGCTCCCACACAAGCTCATTCCAGATGGTTTACTGCATCAGCTTCAAGCCTTGCTGATGATGTTCCCCGCGTGCAACCCACATTCCTTCTGCGTCGCTTCTTCCCACCACCAGCGGCCTTCGCGCTCGTGCTGGTTCGGCAACACCGGGCGGGTGCAGGGCTCGCAGCCGATGCTGATAAAACCGCGCTCATGCAGGCTGTTGTACGGCAGTTCCAGCATGCGGATGTAGCCCCAGATCTCTTCGCTGGTCATCTGTGCCAGCGGGTTGAACTTGTACAAGGTGCGCTCAGGGGTCGAAAACGCGCCATCAATTTCCAGCGCCGCCACCTGGCTGCGGGTGCCGGGGCTCTGGTCGCGACGCTGGCCGGTGGCCCAGGCGCTGACGCCGGAGAGTTTGCGGCGCAGCGGCTCGATCTTGCGCACGCCGCAGCATTCGCCGTGGCCGTCCTTGTAGAAGCTGAACAGGCCCTTTTCCTTGACGAAGGGTTCCAGCTTGGTCTGGTCTGGCGAGATCAGTTCGATGTCGATCTTGTAGAACTCACGCACCTGCTCGATAAACCGGTAGGTCTCCGGGTGCAGGCGGCCGGTGTCGAGGCTGAACACCTTGACGTTCTTGTTCAGCTTCCAGGCCATGTCCACCAGCACCACGTCCTCGGCACCGCTGAAGGAAATCCACAGGTCATCGCCGAACTGGCTGAACGCCAGCTTGAGGATGTCCTGGGCGGACTTGTTGGCATAAGTCGCGGCGAGTTCAACGACGTCGAAGGCTTGGTTCATCAGCACGGTTCCTACAAGGTCAGTGGCGCTAAGCGCTCTATAGGTGGGCGATGGTATCAAAATCCGCTCTGCGTTGCGGCGGCGAGCATGAATCGCTAGAGTTCGGCAGTCCTTTTGCTCGCTCAACCAACAACATCTAATGGGAGTGTCTTGTGGAAATTGCCTGTCTCGACCTGGAAGGGGTATTGGTCCCGGAAATCTGGATCGCCTTCGCTGAAAAAACCGGTATTGAATCCCTGCGGGCCACCACCCGCGACATTCCCGACTACGACGTGCTGATGAAGCAACGCCTGCGCATCCTCGACGAACATGGGCTCAAGCTCGCCGATATCCAGGAAGTGATCGCCACCCTCACGCCGCTGGACGGTGCCATCGAGTTCGTCAACTGGCTGCGCGAGCGCTTCCAGGTGGTGATCCTGTCGGACACCTTCTACGAATTCTCCCAGCCGCTGATGCGCCAGTTGGGTTTTCCGACCCTGTTGTGCCACCGCCTCATCACCGATGAAACCGACCGTGTGGTGAGTTACCAGCTGCGTCAGAAAGATCCCAAGCGCCAGTCGGTATTGGCCTTTAAGAGCCTGTACTACCGCGTGATCGCTGCGGGTGATTCCTACAATGACACCACCATGCTGGGCGAGGCTGATCGTGGGATTCTGTTCCATGCGCCGGAGAATGTGATCCGCGAGTTCCCGCAATTCCCGGCGGTGCATACGTTTGAGGATTTGAAGCAGGAGTTTATCAAGGCGTCGAATCGGTCGTTGAGCCTGTAGGTTCTTCAGCGCGGCGGATGGCCTCTTCGCGGGCAAGCCCGCTCCCACATTTGACTGCATTCTCATGTTGGAACGCGGTCAAGTGTGGGAGCTGGCTTGCCTGCGAAGAGGCCAGCCCTGTCACTACAAACCTTCCAGTGTCTCCAACAACACCCGCACCTTCGTCAGCGACTCCTGGTACTCCGCCTCCCACTCCGAGTCCGCGACAATCCCGCCGCCGCCCCAGCAGCACACTTGCCCGTCCTTGACCAGCAAGCTGCGGATGGCGATGGAGCTGTCCATTTCGCCACGCACGTCGAGGTACACCAACGAGCCGCAATACAAACCGCGCCTTGTAGGTTCAAGCTCGTCGATGATCTGCATCGCACGGATCTTCGGCGCGCCGGTGATGGAGCCGCCGGGGAAGCTGCCGGCGATCAGGTCGAGGGCGTCTTTGTCATCGGCTAATTCGCCGATGACGCTGCTCACCAAGTGGTGCACGTTGGGGTAGCTTTCCAGGCTGAACAACTCCGGCACGCTGACCGAGCCGGTGCGGCAGGTGCGGCCGAGGTCGTTGCGCAGCAGGTCGACGATCATCAGGTTTTCCGCGCGGTCCTTGGGGCTGGCCAGCAGTTCGACGGCGTTGGCGGCGTCTTCTTCTGGCGTCAGGCCACGGGGGCGGGTGCCTTTGATCGGGCGGGTTTCGACGCGGCGTTCGCTGATGTGCACGAAGCGCTCCGGTGACAGGCTCAGCACGGCACCCTCATCGGGCAGGCTCTGGAACCCGGAGAAGGGCGTAGGGCAGGCTGCGCGCAGGGCGCAATAAGCGACCCACGGATCACCGCTGCACGGCGCGCGAAAGCGTTGGGCAAAGTTGACCTGGTAGCAGTCGCCGGCCTGGATGTAGTCCTGGATGCGCACGATGGCCTGGCGATAGGCCTCGGCGCTGAGGTCTGGGGCCATGGGGCCTTGGAGTTTGAAGGTTGCGGGCGTGCCGGTCATGCCGGTGCTGAACAGCGCAATCAAGCGTTGCCGTTCGCTGTCGGCCAGCGTTGGATGAAACACTAGCTGGCTGGTCTGCGCCTGGTGATCGCTGATCAGTGCCCAGGCATACAGCCCGAAACGTGCGTCCGGCAGGTGCAGGTCGTCCACCGCGAGGTGCGGCATCTGCTCCAGGTGCCGGCCGAAATCGTAGCTCAGGTAGCCGATCAAACCGCCCGCAAACGGCAATACATAACCGGCTGGCAACGCTGCTTCACCTAGTTGCGTGAGGTTTTCCCGCAAGCGTTGCAGGAAATCACTACCGCTTTCGTCTGGTGAAACCGTCAGCGTGGCCTGTGGCCAAGCGCTGAGCAGGTCATAGCACCCACGTTCAGCCGCCGGGCGACCGCTGTCCAGCAGCACCGCGCCAGGCGCATGGCGAATCGCCGTGAAGTACTCGGCGGGGTTGGCCCGGTAGGGCAGCGGGTGTACGGAGCAGGTTGGCATGCGTGGGATGGATCAGCCGTTGGCGTGGGGGAGGGGATTGTAGCTCCCCGAAGAATTTGGTCCTAGAGCGCGGTTCAAATGTGGGAGCGGGCTTGCTCGCGAATGCGGTGTGTCAGTCACAGATATTTCAACTGATCCACCGCATTCGCGAGCAAGCCCGCTCCCACATTTGATTGGTGTTCAGCCTTCAACCGGCGGAATATGCCCAAACATCTCCTGCACAAACTTCACCCGTTCTTCTGGGGTTTCCGTCACGCCAGCGGCCTTCAACTCTTCCAGTCGCGCTTCCACCGCATGGGTACGCAAGGTCAAACCGCAGTCGTTGGCGATCTGGATATTCAGCCCCGGCCGCGCGTTCAGCTCCAGGATCAGTGGGCCTTTTTCCTGGTCGAGCACCATGTCCACGCCGATATAACCCAGCCCGCACAACTCATAGCAACCGGCCGCGAGCTTCATGAAACCGTCCCAGTTGGGCAGTTGCACGCCATCCACCGCGTTGGTGGTGTCGGGGTGTTTGGTGATGATGTTGTTCAGCCAGGTGCCCCGCAGGGTCAGGCCGGTGGCCAGGTCCACACCCACGCCGATGGCACCCTGGTGCAGGTTGGCCTTGCCGCCGGACTGGCGTGTCGGCAAGCGCAACATGGCCATCACCGGGTAGCCCATCAGCACGATGATGCGGATGTCCGGCACGCCTTCGTAGCTGATGCTTTTGAAGATCTGGTCGGGCACCACGCGGTATTCGATCAGCGCGCGGTCACGGTGGCCGCCCAGGGAATACAGGCCAGTGAGGATGCTGGAGATCTGATGCTCGATCTCCTCGTGGCTGATGATCTTGCCCGACACCGTGCGATAGCGCCCCTCGAAGCGGTCCGCCACTACCAGGATGCCGTCGCCGCCGGCGCCCTGGGCTGGCTTGATCACAAAGTCGCTGCGCCCGCCGATGATCTCGTCGAGCTTGTCGATTTCCTTCTCGGTGGAGATCACCCCGTACATTTCCGGCACGTGGATGCCAGCGGCGATGGCCCGTTCCTTGGTGATGATCTTGTCATCCACGATCGGGTACAGGCTGCGCTTGTTGTACTTGAGCACGTAGTCGGCGTTACGCCGGTTGATGCCCATGATTCCCCGCGCTTCCAGGGCTTTCCAGGTCTTCCAGAAACCGAACATTACTTATCAGCCTTCAAGAACGCCTTGAAACGCACCAGCTCGGTCAGGCGGTACCCGCGATAACGACCCATGGCCAGCATGAAGCCCACCAGGATCAACAGGATCGCCGGGAAGGTAAACACGAAGTACACCAGTTCCGGCACGCTCATGATCAGGTGCGCCAGGGACGCAGCGAACAGCGTGCCAATCGCGACTTTCAGCGCATGGTTGGCGCCGCGTTCTTCCCAGGTGATCGACAGGCGTTCGATGGTCATGGTCAGGATCACCATCGGGAACAGCGCCACCGACAAGCCGCGCTCCAGGCCAAGCTTGTGGCTGAACAGGCTGATGGCCGCAATCAACACCACCACAAACGTCAGCACCACCGACAGCCTCGGCAGCATCTGCAACTTCAAGTGTTCCAGGTACGAGCGCAACGAAAGCCCCAGCGCCGTAATAATCGTAAACAGCACAATGCCGAAGCCCAGTTGCGTCTCGCGGAACGCCAGGGCGATCAGCACCGGGGTAAACGTGCCCAGGGTTTGCAGGCCGATCAGGTTGCGCAGGATCAGGATCACCAGCACGCCAATCGGGATCATCACCATGATCATGAAGGTCTGCTGGGTTTGCAGCGGCAAGCCGTACAGCGAGTATTCGAGGAAGTTGGCGTCGGTGTTTTCGTCGGTCAGCTTGGCCAGGCGAATCGCGTTCATTTCGCTGTTGTTCAGGCTGAAGGTCACCATGGCTTTTTTGCCGCCATCCACCGTGATCAGGTTTTCATCGCCGGTCCACCACAGCAGGCGGTCGGCGGGCAGGCCTTGTTCGCCGGTTTCCGGGTTGAAGTACAGCCAGTCATTGCCATTGAAGCTGCGCAACCACAGTTCCGGGGTTTGTGGCTGGTCGGCGACAAGGCGGATGGTGTGGACTTTTTCCACCGGCACGTGGGCGATGGACAGCAGCAACTCGACGATCTTGGCCTTGTGCGGCGTCGACGGGTCGCCCGCCAGCAGCAGCTTGACGTTGTCGTCGTTGAGGTTGTTGGTGCGCTTGATCGCTTCGGTAATAAAGGTCTCGACGTCGGCCGAGTGCTGGCGGATCGGCGCCAGCAGGGCTTCGGCGGCGATTTTCTCGGGGCCTTCCACGGCGATACTGTCGCGGAAGGTCGGGCCCTTGACCTTGACCTTTTCACCGCTGTAACGCTTGGTCAGCACCAGGCGGTAGTACAGGGTCTGGTTGCCCTTGGCGCGGCGTGCCGACCAGGTGACCTTGCGGTTGCCGTCGATGCGGTTGACGCTGACCCCATAGTTGTTCGAGATAAAACTCTCGTTGAGGCTCACAAAGTCGCGGCTCAGCGGCGGCACGAACATCTGGATCTTCACCGGGTCTTTCGGGTTGGCGACGAACTCGACCTTGGCGTCGATGTTCCACAAGTCGTCGGTGGCGTCCTCGGTGACGGGGATCCCCAGCACGAAGATCTGGTAGGCGGTGACCGAAATACCCAGCACCACCAGGATGGTGATCAGGATTTTCAGGTGCAGGGTCAGAGAGCGCATTCGGTTTACTCGGCGGTATGAGCGTCGGTGGCGCAGGCGGGTTTGCCTGCTGCGTATTTAAGACTAGGGTCGACCAGCGCATCAAAGCGTTTCAGCGCTTCGGAGCCAATCAGCAGCGGGTATTGGAAGGTGCTGCGGTCAGTCAAGTTCACTTCGATGCTGCGTAAAGCAGTGCCCATGCACACATCGAGGGCAATCACCGGACGAGCGGTGTAGTTCTTGCCCTCGTCGGGATCGTAGTCACCGGCGCGGCGCTTGATCTTGCTGACGCGGGCCAGGGGCAGTTCGATGGGGTGGGAATGGGCGGTGTCGATGGCCAGGTAGAAACGCACCCAGGATTCGCCGTTGCGCTTGAAACGCTTGATATCGCGGGCGCTGAGGGAGGCGGTCTTGGCGCCGGTGTCGAGTTTGGCGGCGACTTCAAGGTCGATACCCGCCAGCTTGGCGTATTCGTTGAGGCCATACACGGTCTTCTCGGCGGCAACGCCAAGGCCCGGCACGAGCAGCAGGCAGATCAATAGAAGGAAGGGCTTGAGTGTCATAAATCCCGAGGCGGTGCAGTGCGATGTTGAGTTCAAGGCGACTGGCATTACTGCGCAAACTCCCTCGTGCGCCGTTTCATCAGGTGATGTCAGGCAAAAGCGGCGGGCATTCTAACATGATGCTTTTTTGGCGCCAGCGCTGGCAGGCGGCCATGCCCCGTTGGGGTGCGGAAGTGGTTATTAGACGATTGTCGACAATGTGCATTTATTCTTTGACTATCCAAGGCTGATTGGCTAGTTTTTGCCACATTGCTTTTAAAGGTGTCGACAATATGCTGGATCAAGTGGAAGCCGCGGTGGCGACAACGGACGAGTCCCAGACCATGTCCGAGAACGTCTTCCGCCGTATCCAGGCCGCCATCGTCAAGGGCGAGATCGCCCCTGGCAGCAAGATCTCCGAACCGGAACTGGCGCGCACCTACGGCATCAGCCGTGGCCCGCTGCGCGAGGCGATCCACCGCCTGGAAGGCCAGCGCCTGCTGGTGCGCGTGCCGCACGTTGGCGCACGGGTGGTGTCGCTGAGCCACGCCGAGCTGATCGAACTCTATGAAATCCGCGAGTCCCTCGAAGGCATGGCTTGCCGCCTGGCCGCCGAGCGCATGACCGACGCCGAGATCGAAGAACTGCGCCAGGTGCTGCACACCCATGAACGCGACGAAGCGTTCCAGGCCGGCGTCGGCTATTACCAGCAGGAAGGCGATTTCGACTTTCACTACCGGATCATCCAGGGCGCCGGCAACCGCACCCTCACGCAAATGCTCTGCGGCGAGCTGTATCAGTTGGTGCGCATGTACCGCATCCAGTTCTCCGCCACCCCCAATCGTCCACGCCAGGCCTTTGCCGAGCACCACCGCATTCTGGACGCGATTGCCGATCGCGACGGTGAACTGGCCGAACTGTTGATGCGCCGCCATATCGGCGCATCCAAACGCAACATCGCCCGTCACTTCCCCGACGGCGCAGCCCAATCACGAGGTGAATGATGAGTTCCAATAATAAGAGCACCCCAGGCCAGCGTTTCCGTGACGCCGTCGCCAGTGAGCACCCGTTGCAGGTGGTGGGCGCGATCAACGCCAACCATGCGCTGCTGGCCAAGCGCGCGGGCTTCAAGGCGATCTACCTGTCGGGTGGCGGTGTTGCTGCTGGCTCCCTCGGCGTGCCGGACCTGGGCATCACCGGCCTGGATGACGTGCTCACCGACGTGCGCCGCATCACCGATGTCTGCGACCTGCCGCTGCTAGTGGACGTGGACACCGGCTTCGGTTCCTCGGCGTTCAACGTCGCGCGCACCGTCAAGTCGATGATCAAGTTCGGCGCGGCCGCGATCCACATCGAAGACCAGGTCGGCGCCAAGCGCTGTGGCCATCGCCCGAACAAGGAAATCGTGTCCCAGCAGGAAATGGTCGACCGCATCAAGGCCGCCGTGGATGCGCGCACCGATGACAGCTTTGTGATCATGGCGCGCACCGACGCCCTGGCCGTCGAAGGCCTGGAATCGGCCCTTGAGCGCGCCGCCGCCTGCATCGAAGCCGGCGCAGACATGGTCTTCCCCGAAGCCATCACGGAGCTGGAGATGTACAAGCTGTTCGCCGCCCGGGTGAAAGCGCCGATCCTGGCCAACATCACCGAGTTCGGCGCCACGCCGCTGTACACCACCGAACAATTGAAAGCTGCCGATGTGTCCATCGTGCTGTACCCGCTCTCGGCCTTCCGCGCCATGAACAAGGCCGCCGAAAACGTCTACACCGCGATCCGCCGCGACGGCACCCAACAGAACGTGATCGACACCATGCAAACCCGCATGGAGCTTTACGATCGCATCGACTACCACACCTTCGAGCAGAAGCTCGACGCGCTGTTTGCTGCCAAGAAGTAACAAACGCGCCTCCTTATAAATACAAGATTGGAGAACAGACATGGCTGAAGCAAAAGTACTGAGTGGTGCCGGCCTGCGTGGCCAGGTGGCCGGGCAGACCGCACTGTCCACCGTGGGCCAGGCCGGTGCCGGCTTGACCTATCGCGGCTACGACGTGCGCGAACTGGCCGCCGATGCGCAGTTCGAAGAAGTCGCCTACCTGCTGTTGTACGGCGAGCTGCCAAGCAAAACCGAACTGGCCGCCTACAGCGCCAAGCTGAGCAAGCTGCGCGACCTGCCCCAAACCCTGAAGGAAGTGCTGGAACGCATCCCCGCCGACGCCCACCCGATGGACGTGATGCGCACCGGCTGCTCGTTCCTCGGCAATATCGAACCGGAAAAAGACTTCAGTGCCCAGCACGACGTGACCGACCGCCTGCTCGCCGCGTTCCCGGCGATCATGTGCTACTGGTACCGCTTCAGCCACGACGGCAAGCGCATCGACTGCGTGACCGACGAGCCAAGCATCGGCGGCCACTTCCTGCACCTGCTGCACGGTAAAAAGCCAAGCGAATTGCACGTCAAGGTGATGAACGTGTCGCTGATCCTCTACGCCGAGCACGAATTCAACGCGTCGACGTTCACCGCCCGCGTGTGCGCCTCGACCCTGTCGGATTTGTACTCCTGCGTCACTGCGGCCATTGGCTCCCTGCGTGGCCCGCTGCATGGCGGCGCCAACGAAGCGGCGATGGAAATGATCGAGCGTTTCAGCTCGGCTGAAGAGGCCGTCGAAGGCACCCTTGGCATGCTGGCGCGCAAGGACAAGATCATGGGCTTCGGCCACGCGATCTACAAAGACAACGACCCGCGCAATGAAGTGATCAAGGGCTGGGCGAAAAAGCTCGCCGACGAAGTGGGTGACAAGGTGCTGTTCCCGGTTTCGGAAGCCATCGACAAGACCATGTGGGAGCAGAAAAAACTGTTCCCCAACGCCGACTTCTACCATGCCTCGGCGTACCACTTCATGGGCATCCCGACCAAATTGTTCACGCCGATCTTCGTTTGCTCACGCCTGACCGGCTGGGCGGCACACGTGTTCGAGCAACGCGCCAACAACCGCATCATCCGTCCAAGCGCCGAGTACGTCGGCGTTGAGCAGCGCAAGTTCGTGGCAATCGAACGTCGCTGAGTAAGAAGACCGGCGACCCTGAATTGGAAACCGGATCAAATGTGGGAGCGGGCTTGCTCGCGAAAGCGGTGTCTCAGTCGCAGGTGTGTTGAATGACACACCGCTTTCGCGAGCAAGCCCGCTCCCACACTTGGATCGCATTTCAATTCTGGATAGGCACAGGTCTTCCTTTTGCAACTACCGTGACCGAGTCCTGACGATGAACACTGAACACCGCAAACCGCTCCCCGGCAGCCGCCTGGATTTCTTCGACGCCCGTGCGGCTGTCGAGGCCATCACCCCCGGCGCCTACGCCACGTTGCCTTACACCTCCCGCGTGCTCGCCGAGAACCTCGTGCGTCGCTGCGACCCGGCCACCCTCAATGCGTCCCTGAGCCAGTTGATCGAGCGCAAGCGTGACCTCGACTTCCCATGGTTCCCGGCCCGCGTGGTGTGCCATGACATCCTTGGCCAGACCGCCCTGGTCGACCTCGCCGGCCTGCGCGATGCCATCGCCCTGCAAGGTGGCGACCCGGCGCAGGTCAACCCGGTGGTGCCGACCCAGCTGATTGTCGACCACTCCCTGGCCGTCGAAGCCGGTGGTTTCGACCCGGACGCCTTCGAGAAGAACCGCGCCATCGAAGACCGCCGCAACGAAGACCGTTTCCACTTTATCGAGTGGACCAAAAAGGCCTTCAAGAACGTCGACGTGATTCCGCCGGGCAACGGCATCATGCACCAGATCAACCTGGAGAAAATGTCGCCGGTGATCCAGGTGCGTGAGGGCGTGGCCTTCCCGGATACCTGCGTCGGCACCGACAGTCACACGCCGCATGTGGATGCGCTGGGCGTGATCGCCATCGGCGTCGGCGGCCTTGAAGCCGAGAGCGTGATGCTCGGCCGCGCCTCGTGGATGCGCCTGCCGGAAAGCGTCGGCGTGGAACTGACGGGCAAGCTGCAACCGGGCATCACCGCCACCGACATGGTGCTGGCGCTGACCGAGTTCCTGCGTAAACAGAAAGTGGTTGGCGCGTGGCTGGAGTTCTTCGGCGAAGGCGCCTCGGCGCTGACCCTGGGCGACCGTGCAACCATCTCCAACATGGCACCGGAATATGGCGCGACGGCGGCGATGTTCTATATCGACCAGCAAACCATCGCCTACCTGAAACTCACCGGCCGTGAAGACGAACAGGTCACCCTGGTCGAGCAATACGCCCGCCACACCGGCCTGTGGGCCGATGACCTCAAGGGCGCGCAATACGAGCGCGGCCTCACGTTTGACCTGTCTAGCGTCGTGCGCAACATGGCTGGCCCGAGCAACCCCCACGCCCGCGTGGCCACCAGCGATTTGGCAGCCAAAGGCATCAGTGGCCAGTGGGACGACGTGCCGGGGCAAATGCCCGACGGCGCGGTGATCATCGCAGCCATCACCAGTTGCACCAACACCAGCAACCCGCGCAACGTGATTGCCGCCGGCCTGTTGGCACGCAATGCGAACAAGCTGGGGCTGGCGCGCAAGCCGTGGGTCAAATCGTCGTTGGCGCCGGGTTCGAAAACTGTGGCGATGTACCTCGAAGACGCAGGCCTGGACCATGAGTTGGAGAAACTCGGTTTCGGCGTGGTGGCGTTTGCCTGCACCACGTGCAACGGCATGTCCGGCGCACTCGATCCGGTGATCCAGCAAGAGATCATCGACCGCGACCTGTACGCCACCGCTGTGCTGTCGGGCAACCGCAACTTCGACGGGCGCATTCACCCGTACGCCAAGCAGGCCTTCCTCGCTTCGCCGCCGTTGGTGGTGGCGTACGCGATTGCCGGCACCATCCGCTTCGACATCGAAAAAGACGTGCTCGGTCTCGACGCCAACGGTAAGGAAATCCGCCTGCAGGACATCTGGCCGAGCGACGAAGAAATCGACGCGGTGGTCAAGGCGTCGGTCAAGCCGGAGCAGTTCCGCGCAGTTTACATTCCGATGTTCGCGATCCACGAAGACACGGGCCCGAAAGTCGCGCCGCTGTACGACTGGCGTCCGCAAAGCACCTATATCCGCCGCCCACCCTACTGGGAAGGCGCGCTGGCCGGGGCGCGTCCGCTCAAGGGCATGCGCCCGCTGGCGGTGCTGCCGGACAACATCACCACGGACCATCTGTCGCCGTCCAACGCGATCATGCTCGACAGCGCCGCCGGCGAATACCTGGCGAAAATGGGCTTGCCGGAAGTGGACTTCAACTCCTACGCAACTCACAGGGGCGACCACCTGACCGCGCAGCGCGCCACGTTTGCCAACCCGAAACTGTTCAACGAAATGGTGATGGAAAACGGCAAGGTCAAGCAGGGTTCCCTTGCGCGGATCGAGCCTGAAGGCCAGGTCACGCGGATGTGGGAAGCCATCGAAACCTATATGGAACGCAAGCAACCGCTGATCATCATCGCCGGCGCTGACTACGGCCAGGGCTCGTCCCGCGACTGGGCGGCCAAGGGCGTACGCCTGGCCGGTGTGGAAGCGATTGCCGCCGAAGGTTTCGAGCGCATCCACCGCACCAACCTGGTGGGCATGGGCGTGTTGCCCCTGGAATTCCTGCCGGGCACCGACCGCAACACCTTGCAGATCGACGGCAGTGAAACCTATGACGTGATCGGCGCGCGCACCCCGCGTGCGACGCTGACCCTGGTGATCAACCGCAAGAATGGCGAACGTGTCGAAGTGCCGGTGACCTGCCGCCTGGACACCGCCGAAGAAGTGTCGATCTACGAGGCGGGCGGCGTGTTGCAACGTTTTGCCCAGGACTTCCTGGAATCGGCGGCGACGGCCTGAGGGGTAACCATGGCACACGTAGCGCAAATCAAGATCCCCGCCACCTATATGCGTGGCGGCACCAGCAAGGGCGTGTTTTTCAGCCTCACCGACCTGCCCGTGGCGGCGCAGGTGCCGGGGGCTGCGCGGGATGCCCTGCTGCTGCGGGTGATCGGCAGCCCCGATCCCTACGACAAGCAGATCGACGGCATGGGCGGCGCCACGTCCAGCACCAGCAAGACGGTAATCCTGGCCAAGAGCACCCGCGCCGATCACGACGTGGACTACCTGTTCGGCCAAGTCTCCATCGACAAACCGTTTGTGGATTGGAGCGGCAACTGCGGCAACCTGTCGGCGGCGGTGGGTTCGTTCGCCGTCAGCGCGGGGCTGGTCGACCCATCCCGCATCCCCCACAACGGCGTGGCCGTGGTGCGCGTGTGGCAGGCCAATATCGGCAAGACCATCATTGCCCACGTGCCGATCACCGACGGTGCGGTGCAGGAAACCGGCGACTTTGAGCTGGACGGCGTGACCTTTCCGGCCGCTGAAGTGCAGTTGGAGTTCATGGACCCGGCCGCAGAAGAAGAGGGCGGCGGTGGTTCGATGTTCCCCACCGGCAATCTGGTGGATGACCTCGAAGTACCCGGCGTCGGCACCTTCAAGGCGACGCTGATCAACGCCGGCATCCCGACGATTTTTATCAACGCCGAAGACCTCGGCTACACCGGCACCGAGCTGCAAGGTGCGATCAACAGCGACCCCAAGGCCCTGGCGATGTTCGAAACCGTGCGGGCCTACGGCGCGCTGCGTATGGGCCTGATCAAACACCTGGACGAAGCCGCCCAGCGCCAGCACACGCCGAAAGTCGCGTTTGTCGCCAAGCCTGCGGACTACGTGGCCTCCAGCGGCAAGGCGATCAAGGCCGCTGATGTGGATCTGCTGGTGCGTGCGCTGTCCATGGGCAAGCTGCACCACGCGATGATGGGCACGGCGGCGGTGGCGATCGGCACGGCAGCGGCGATTTCCGGGACCTTGGTCAACCTTGCCGCTGGCGGTGTGGAGCGTAATGCGGTGCGCTTCGGGCATCCGTCCGGCACGTTGCGGGTGGGCGCCGAGGCCAGTGAAGTCAACGGGGAGTGGGTGGTGAAGAAGGCCATCATGAGCCGCAGTGCGCGGGTATTGATGGAGGGCTTTGTGCGCATTCCCGGCGACGCGTTCTAAGCCCCAACACCCATCCCCAATGTGGGATAGGGCTTGTGTGGGAGCGGGCTTGCTCGCGAATGCGGTGTTTCAGTCGATACATATTTCACTGACCCACCGCTTTCGCGAGCAAGCCCGCTCCCACACAAGCCCGCTCCCACAGGGGATCTGTATTCCAAGGCAGGCATTCAAGATCTGCTCTCCAACAACCGTGAGCCCGAGGACCAACCCCAACCCATTCTTGGAGTACTGCCATGAGCGCCAACGTCGACCAGAACAACCGCCCCGACTACGACCAGGTCTTGCAGGACATCGCCGACTACGTCCTCAACTACCGGATCGACTCCCCGGCCGCGCTGGACACCGCCCGCAACTGCCTGATGGACACCCTGGGTTGCGGCCTGCTGGCCCTGCGTTTCCCGGAGTGCACCAAGCACCTGGGGCCGATTGTCGAAGGCACGGTGGTACCGTTTGGCGCACGGGTGCCCGGCACTTCGTTCCGGCTCGACCCGGTCAAGGCCGCCTGGGACATCGGCTGCATCGTGCGCTGGCTCGACTACAACGACACCTGGCTCGCCGCCGAATGGGGCCACCCTTCGGATAACCTCGGCGGCATCCTCGCCGTGGCCGACCACCTCTCGCAAAAACGCGTGGCCAACGGCGACGCGCCGCTGACCGTGCGCGCGGTGCTGGACGCGATGATCATGGCCCACGAAATCCAGGGCGTGATTGCCCTGGAAAACTCCTTCAACCGTGTCGGCCTTGACCATGTGTTGCTGGTAAAAGTGGCTTCCACCGCCGTGACCGCCAAGTTGATGGGCGCCAACCGTGAGCAACTACTGGCGGCCTTGTCCCATGCCTTTGTCGATGGCCAAGCGTTACGCACCTACCGCCATGCGCCGAATGCCGGCTCGCGCAAATCGTGGGCGGCGGGGGATGCATCGAGTCGGGGCGTGCGCCTGGCCGACATCGCCTTGCGTGGCGAGATGGGCATCCCCGGCGTCTTGAGCGCAGCGCAATGGGGTTTCTACGACGTGCTGTTCAGCCACACCAACAAGGACCTGGCCCTCAAGCCCGAGGACAAGCGCGCGTTCAGCCTGTCCCAACCCTACGGTACCTACGTGATGGAAAACGTGCTGTTCAAGATCAGCTTTCCCGCCGAATTCCACGCGCAAACCGCCTGCGAAGCCGCCGTGACCTTGCACCCGTTGGTCAAGGATCGCCTGCACGAAATCGAGCGTATCGTGATCACCACCCATGAATCGGCGATCCGCATCATCTCCAAGGTCGGCCAACTGGCCAACGCCGCTGACCGCGACCACTGCCTGCAATATATGACCGCCGTGCCACTGGCGTTCGGCAACCTGGTGGCCGAGCAGTACGAGGATGAATTCCACGCCGCCCAGCCGATCATCGACGCGCTGCGCGCCAAGATGGTCATCGTCGAAGACCCGCGCTACAGCCGCGAATACCTGGAGGCGGACAAGCGCTCCATTGCCAATGCGGTGCAGGTGTTTTTCACGGACGGCTCCAGCACTGAGCAAGTGGCGGTGGAATACCCGATCGGGCATCGGCGCCGTCGGGTGGAGGGCATTCCGTTGCTGGAAGACAAGTTCAAGGCCAACCTGGCCACGCGCTTTACGGCGCAGCGCAGCGGGGAGATTTTTGCGTTGTGCAAGGATCAGGCGAAGCTTGAGGCCACGCCCGTCAATCGGTTTATGGACCTGTTCGTGATCTGAAACCACCAGAGATCTGAAGTGAATGGAGGCCAATGTGGGAGCGGGCTTGCTCGCGAATGCGGTGGATCAGTCGACACATCTGTGGCTGACACACCGCATTCGCGAGCAAGCCCGCTCCCACATTTTGAGCTGCGCCAGTCTCAGCTAATTACATACTGCCTTCAACGTCCTCCAGGCTAAACGTCTCGGTATGGTCGTCATACGAAAAAATCTCCGCATACCTTCCCCACGCCACCACGCTTTCCAGGGTTTTTTCCACGAACGCCTCGGTCATCGAGTCCTCCAGCTCCTGCTCGAAACGCACCCGAGGCGCGCGGTGGCCGCTGCGTTCGAGCAGCACTTGGTGAATGCGTGCAGCCAACGGCACGTGCTGGATCAGGTGCTCGGCGAACAGCGTCTTGCGTTCCTGGGTGCCATAGTCGGCAAACAATTTGCCGGCGTCGGTGAGGGTGATGTCGGCGCCCTTGAGTTCGGCGAAGCCCAGATGCTCCAGCATCTCCGCCACGGGAAACAGGTCGTCGACTTCCAGCAGGCGCCGCTCGGCCACGGTGGGCAAACCGGCGTGGCCGTTGTAGGGCTCGGCGGCGAGGGTTTCGATCAGGCCGGCCATCAGGTTGGTGGAGACTTCCGGCAGCAGGCTGCTCATTTTCAACTCGGGCTTGCCGGCGCTGGCATCGGCACTGCGCCGGTCGGTCATCAGCGCGTAGATGTCATCGACCATTTGCCGGAAGGTCGGGTCCAGCCGGTTGCGCGGGTGGGCAAACGGCACCTTGATCTCGGCGACCACCCGGCCGGGGTTGGAGGACAGCACCAGGATGCGGTCGCACATCAGCACCGCTTCTTCGATGTTGTGGGTCACGATCAGGATCGACTTGATCGGCAACTGCTTGCCACTCCACAGGTCCAGCAAGTCGGTGCGCAGGGTTTCGGCGGTGAGCACGTCGAGGGCGGAGAAGGGTTCGTCCATCAGCAGCAGGGTCGGGTTGACCACCAGGCCACGGGCAAACCCGACGCGCTGGCGCATGCCACCAGACAACTCGCGGGGGTAGGCGTTTTCAAAACCGTCCAGGCCGATCAGGTCGATGGCGGCCAGGGCGCGCCGGCGGGTTTCCTTGCGTTCGACCTGCAAGGCTTGCAGGCCCGCTTCGACGTTTTCCAGCACCGTCAGCCAGGGGAACAGGGCGAAGGTCTGGAACACCATGGCCACGCCCTCGGCCGGGCCGGTCAGCGGCACGCCGTGGTAATGCACCTCGCCCGACGATGGCTGGATCAGCCCGGCAATGATGCGCAGCAGGGTCGATTTGCCGGAGCCGGAGCGGCCGAGCATGCCGACGATCTCGCCTTCGTGCAGGCTCAGGTCGACGCCGCTGAGCACTTGTAGTTCATCTTTGCCTTTGCCGAACACCCGGTTCACGTCTTTCAGCGAATAGATTTGCGGGGTGTCGGCGGTGTGTTCGGTCGTAGTAGACATCTGGGTGAATCCCCCTCAATTCAGACGCAGTTTGTTTTCCGCCAGGGCGTACATCGGGCGCCAGACTGCGCGGTTGAAGACCACCACAAAGATCGACATCACCACCACGCCCAGGGCGATCTTCGGGAAATCGCCGGCAGCGGTGGTTTGCGCGATGTAGGCGCCAAGGCCGTGGGCGACCACGTTGTCCTGGCCCCAGGACACGTACTCGGAGACGATGCTGGCGTTCCATGCACCGCCCGAGGCGGTAATCGCGCCGGTGACGTAGTAGGGGAAAATCCCCGGCAGCATCACCTTGCGCCACCACAACCAGCCGCGAATGCGAAAGTTGGCGGCGGCTTCCTTGTAGTCATTGGGAAACGCACTGGCACCGGCCACCACGTTGAACAGGATGTACCACTGGGTGCCGAGCACGATCAGTGGGCTGAGCCAGATGTCCGGGTTGAGGTGGTAGTGCAGGATCACGATGACAAACACCGGGAACAGCAGGTTCGCCGGGAACGCTGCGAGGAACTGCGCCACGGGCTGGATCTTTTGCGCCAAGCGCGGGCGCAGGCCGATCATCACCCCCAGCGGCACCCAGATCAGCGAGGCAATCAGGATCAAGCCCGTCACGCGCAGCAGGGTGATCAAGCCCAGCACAAAGACATGGCCGACTTCGGCGAAGGTCACTTCGGTGCCGACGTACATCACGATGTGGTACAGCGCGTAGGCGGTCAGCACGGCAATCAACGCGCCCCACACCCAGTCGATCACCTTGGAGGCCGCCGGTGATTCCGTGGGCAATGCCTTGAGCGCACCGCCGGCCAGGCTGAAACGTTTGTTGCCGATTCGGCCGATGGTGCGGGTGATGGGGCGCAGGATGCGCTGGACCATGCGCGTGCGCTGGATCAGGTTGAGCACCCAGGATTGCGGCGCGGCGCCCTGGGAGGCGGTGGTTTCCATACGGAATTTGTCGGCCCAGGCCACCAGCGGGCGGAACAGGAACTGGTCGTAGATCAGGATCACCGCGATCATTGCCAGGATCACGTAGCCCACGGCATGCAGGTCTTTCTGCGCGATGGCCAGGGCCAGGTACGAACCCACGCCGGGCAAGGTGATGGTCTTGTCGCCGACGGTGATGGCTTCGGAGGCGACCACAAAAAACCAGCCACCGGACATGCTCATCATCATGTTCCACACCAGGCCGGGCATGGCAAAGGGCACGTCGAGCTTCCAGAAGCGTTGCCAGCCGGAGAGCCGCAGGTTGGTGGACACTTCCACCAGGTCATGGGGCAGCATGCGCAGCGACTGGTAGAAGCTGAACGTCATGTTCCAGGCCTGGCTGGTGAAGATCGCAAAGATCGCCGCAAACTCGGCGCCGAGCACACGGCCGGGAAACAGCAGCAGGAAGAAGGTCACCGTAAAGGAGATGTAACCGAGCACCGGCACCGATTGCAGGATGTCGAGCACCGGTACCAGGAGTTTTTCGGCGCGTCGGCTTTTTGCCGCCAGGGTGCCGTAGAGGAAGGTGAACACCAGCGCCGCCACCATCGCCGCGAGCATGCGCAGGGTGGTGCGCATGGCGTATTCCGGCAGGTTGGCCGGGTCGAGGGAGATGACCTCGCTCTGCAACGTGTCGATGGGCGCCCAGGTTTCCCGTGCGGTGATGGAAAAAAACAGCAGAAAGCCGATCACCAGCGGCAGGGCGACCAGGTCCCAGCGATTGGGCAGCAAGCGCAATGTGGAGGCTGGTATGTAGTGACGGAGCACTTTATTCATAGGCAGTCATTCCTGCTGCGTTCAGGTTCAGGGGCGGCGATGGGGTGAGCTTAGCTTCTGTACGAAAGACCTTCCGAGAACGGGCGGGCGCGCTTTCTCGGAGATTCAGGTAGCAGCACATCAGGACGATGGCTGCTGGTGGGATGATACGTTTCTGAATGTTACAGGCGGATAAATTTCCTGTCAGTTCGCTGTACGAAAAGCGCCTGGGGCATCGGCTCCCCAGCCGCTTGAGGGTTATTCAAAACGCAGGATGACGCGGCGGTTGTGCTTGCTCTTCTTCTCGATTTTTTCGCAAAACACCCGGCCGATTTCCTCGGTGTTGATCACATGGGTGCCGCCGCATGGCTGGATATCCACCCCGGCAATTTCAATGATGCGCACCGAGCCTTGCACCACCGGCGGCGCAACCGCCTGGGTGCGGGTGATTTGCAGCAGGGTCGAATACTCCGAGGCGGGCATCGACAGGGCCTTCACCGTGTGGGCCTGCGCGATCAGCGCGTTCAGGTCGCGGGTGATGCTGTCCTTGTCGAGGGTCATTTCCGGCAGGTCGAAATCCAGGCGACCTTTGTCGGCACTGATGCTGCAACCGGTCACGGGGGCGTCGATGATCGAGCACAACAGGTGCAGGCAGGTGTGCATCTTCATGTGCTGGTAGCGCCGTTCCCAATCGAGGCCGGCGTCAACCTGCACGCCAGAGGTCAACTGTTCGGGGCAGTGTTCCACCTGGTGCCAGATGATCGAGCGCAACACCGGGTCGCGCACGGTGCCGACGACCTCGACCCGCGTGCCATCGGCCAGGGTGAAGTGGCCGGTGTCGCCCGGCTGCCCGCCGCCCGTGGGATAGAACAGCGTGTGCTCCAGGGCGATGCCGTGTTCGCTGACGGCGATGACCCGAGCGCTGAACGCATTCTGGTAGGGCGCGCTGTCGAACAGCGCCAGGGTTTCCATGGTGTGCACGGACATGTTCAACCTCCGACGTTCAAAGGGCTGGTTTGCAACAGGTGACGCACCATTGCACTCAAGCCAGGTGGGGAAAGCAGGGTGATTTCAAACTCCGGGCCGCAGACCTTCAGGTTCAGTGGCAGGCGCGGCAGGTGGCTGTCGGCTTCAATGCGGTGCAGGCGAAATTGCAGGTGGTGACGCTCTTTCACCGTCGGCTCCAGCATCAGGCCCTGCAAGGGGTGAAAGTCGGCGTCCAGCACCGTGACCTTGTGGTTGGCGTTGATTTCGCCGACCACGTGCAGACGCTCGTCGAGGGCGAAGGCACCGAGGTAATTGCTGTGCTCGGACTCGTCGTTTTTTTGCAATTGCACCTGGTTGACCACCTTGACCTTGGTGCCTGGGGGCACGTCCTGGGTGATCACGCAGGATGGGCTGATAAATACGTTGTCGCCGATCAGCACATAGCCCAGCACGCGCGCGCCGGAGCCGACTTCGACATTGTTGCCCAGGCGCGGGTGGCGCTTGCCGTCCGGGTTGTTGGCGATGCCACGGGCACCGAGGGTCACGCCGCAAAGGATGTAGCAGTCGTTGCCGATCTCACAGGTTTCGCCGATCACCGTGCCGTAGCCGTGGTCGAGTACAAAACGCCGGCCGATACGCGCCGCCGGGTGGATCTCGGCGCCGGAGAGGATCTTGCCCTGGTTGCTGAGCTTGAGGGCAATGCGCGAAAACACGCCGTTGACCTGGTCGGGGAAATTCCACACCAGGTGCGCCAGGCGGTAGAACAGCACCGCTTTGAACGAGGCGTAGGACTCCAGGATCAGTTCGCCCCGGCCTCGCGACGCCGGGTCACGGTAGGCATAGGCGATCAAGTCTTCGGCCACGGCCTGGGCGGCGTTCTGCACCAATGGCGCCAGGTGCGGTTCCAGCTGCTTCATCTGCGTCGGCGTCAGGGTCTTGATGAGGTGGGTGAGCAACTCATCGTGCAGCTGTTGCATGTCAATAAAGCCCCCCATGGAGGCACCCCCGCATTCTGGATGGTTGGGAAACCGCTTATTCGAAACTGGGCAGGTAGCTGTCGGCATTGTCGTAGACCATGGTCAGTACCACTGTTTCGGTGGGCAGCTCCGGGGCGAGCTTGGCAATGGCCACCATGTTGGCGGCCGAGGACAGGCCCAGGCTGATGGCATCCGTGCGCATGATGCGTTTCATCATGTCGATGCACTCCTGGCGCGACACCTTGAGCATGCCGTCCAGCACATCCAGGTTGAGGATGCTGGGGATCAGGCCGATCGACAGGCCCTGGATATGGTGCGGCGCGTGCTGGTTTTTCAGCAGGTCGCACTCTTCCGGCTCCACGCCCATGACGCGCAGCTCCGGCCAGGCGGCCTTGAGGGTTTCGCCGATGCCGGTGATGTGGCCACCGGTGCCGATGCCGCTGACGAAGTAGTCCACGCGCCGTTCACCGAAGGCACGCAGGATCTCGGGCGCGGTAGTGTCGCGGTGGGTTTGCGGGTTGGCGCCATTGCGCTGCTGGTTGAGCATTACGTAGCTGGGGTTTTCCAGTTGCAGTTCCAAGCACTTTTCGCCGTGGGAATTGTTGCCCAGGCGGCTGTCCGACAGCACCACCTTGGCGCCGTAAAGGCGCAGCAGCTTTTGCTTTTCGGGGCTGTAGTTGTCGGGGATCACCAGCACCACTTTGTAGCCCAGCACGTTGCCCGCCATCACCAGGCCAATGCCGGTGTTGCCGCCGCTGGGCTCGATGATGGTTTGCCCGGCGTCACGGATCAGCACGCCACGGCGCTCGGCGTCGAGGATCATGCCCAGGGCGATGCGCGCCTTGTGGCTGCCGCCAGGGTTGAGGGATTCGAGCTTGGCGTAGACCTCGATGCCGAGGTCTTCGGAAAACTGCGCCAGGCGCACAATCGGCGTATGGCCGATGACGTCGAGAATGGAGTTATGCAGCATCAGTCAGCCCCCGGCTCAATACAAAGGCATATCGGGTTCGACGTCGCGCACCCAATGTTTCATGCCGCCCTGCAGGACTTTGGTGTTGGCGAAGCCGGCCGCCAGCAGGGTGGTGGCCGCTTGCTCGGCGCGGGTGCCGGCATAACAGATCAGGTAGTGGGTGTTGTCGCGGCTGAGGCTGTCGAGTTGCCCATCCAGCTCGGCCAGGGGGATGTGTACCACGCCCGGCAATTTGCACACTTCCAGCTCGCTGGCGTCGCGCACGTCCAGTAGTACGTCGGCGCTGCGGGGATGCTCGAGCAGTTGCTTGAGCACGCGCGGCTTGATGTAGCGCTCTGCGGCCAGCGATGGCGTGCCGGGCACGGCGTCGGCGCAGACCGCCGGGGCCTGGGTTGCGCTGTGGCGCAGGTCCGAGCAGCACGGGCAGTCGGCGCGGCGCTTGAAGCGGATCTCGCTGAATTTCATCGCCAGCGCATCGAAGCGCATCAGGCGGCCGGACAAGGGTTCGCCGATGCCGATCAGCAACTTGATCGCCTCGGTGGCCTGGATCATCCCGACCACACCGGGCAGCACGCCAATCACGCCACCGGCGCTGCAATTGGGCGCCAGTTCAGCGGGCGGTGCCTGGGGAAACAGACAGCGGTAGCACGGCCCGCCTTTATAGTTGAGCACGCTGATCTGCCCGTCGAAACGGTAGATGGCACCGTACACCAAGGGTTTGCCCAGTTGGACGCAGGCGTCGTTGACCAGGTAGCGGGTGTCGAAATTGTCGGTGCCGTCGATCACCAGGTCGTAGGCGCCCACCAGTTCCAGGGCGTTGTCGGCATTCAGGGCGGTGTCGTGGGCGTTGATCTGGATATGGCGGTTGAGGTCTTGCAGGCGCTGCTTGGCGGACTCGACCTTGGGCATGCCTAAGGTGCTGTTGCCGTGGACGATCTGGCGTTGCAGGTTGCTGCTTTCCACCACGTCGAAATCCACCAGGCCCAGGGTGCCGATGCCGGCCGCCGCCAGGTAGAGGCTGATGGGCGAGCCCAGGCCGCCGGTGCCGATGATCAGCACCTTGGCTTTCTTCAGGTTCAACTGGCCTTCACGGCCGACGCCCGGCAGGGTGATATGGCGCACGTAACGTTGTACTTCTTCATTGCTCAACGTCTGCACATCCATGCCGCCGGACGTGGCGAGCAACACTTCGATCCGGGCTTTGCCTGGGAGTGGATCGTCGGCGCCGATCAGCTCTTCCTCGGCGGTAAACAGGAAGTGTTCCTTGAGCTGGTTGTTCTTTTCGTGGAACAGATGCGGGCGCAGCTGCGGGTGGCTGGTGCAGAGGTTTTCAATGACTTCGCGCAATGTCGATCCGGTGCCCTCAAGGGTCGATTCTGGCAGCTTGGCCACGCGAACCAGAATGTCGGGGAAAGAGACAGCGTTCATGGACAACTCCGTGTGCAGGTCGTTGAAAGGGTTAAGGGCGAAATGCTTGCCATCCCAGGCAAACAGCTTTGAACACAGGGCCTGGCCCTGGCGAACATCGACCACCAGGTAGCTCACGGGGAAGATCGGTTCGCCCATGAACAGCGCCTTGTCCTGGTCTTCGTCACTGAAGTAGGCGCCGACGTCGGGGTGGGAGTGGTAGATCACCACCACCGGGTTGTCGCTGCGAAACGCCTTGTTCAGCAGCAGGGTGTCGGCCACCGAGAAGGTGTAGCCGTTGGCGGCGGTGCGCGGGTAGATCTCGGGGTTCTTGCGGTGCAGCTCGTTCTGGATATTGCTGCCCAGGTGCACACTGCCGTCGGCGAAGACGAAACCACAGCATTCCTCGGGATAGCTGCGGCTGGCGTGGGCGTAGATCTGTTCCAGGGCTTTTGGGCGGAGGACGTCCATGTTTCTCTCGCGTTTGTTGAGGGTCATTTTTTCTTGGCCAGGAGTTTTTCAACCGGCAACTTGGTGATCGCAAAACCGGCCAGCAGGATGGCCGAATACAGCATCAGGTCGCGGGAAATCGCCACGCCTTCGTACCAGGCGCCGATGATCACCGCGAACACCGGGAAGATGATGAACACGAACGACAGGATGATCGGGCTCAGGCGCTTGAGCAGCATGAAGTACACGATGAAGCCACCGACCGAGGCCACCAGGCCGAGGTAGAACAGCGCACTCCAGGAGCGCAGGGTGATGCTGTCGAAGCTGGGGGTTTCAAACCACAGCCCGGCCACGAACAGCATCAGCCCGGCAATGCCGATGGGCAGGGTGTTGTAGGTGATCACGCTGATGGCGCTGCCTTTTTGCTTGGTAATGACGTAGCACAAGGCGTGCATGATCGCGGCGGTCAGAATCGCCAGTACCCCGAAGAACTCGGCGTGGTCCAGGTGCAGGCCCTGGCTCTTGATGATCATGTACAGGCTGCCGAAACCGATACCGATGCCGACCACCTGGGAGAAGTAGATGCGCTCGCGCAGGAACAGCGCGGAGAAAATCAGGATGAACACCGGCATGCAACTGAACAGCAGGGCGGTCAGGCCGGACGACACATGCATCTCGCCGTAGTTGAGCAGGTAATACGGAACGCTGAAGTAGGAAAGGGTCACGAACACAAAGAACCAGCGGCTTTCCCGGGGGAACAGGATCGGCTCGCGGCGCACCATGGCAAAACACAGGAACAGCGGGAAGGCGATCAGGAAGCGCAGGCCCGCGGACGTCAGCGGCGGCACGCTCTCTACGGCGATCTTGATCCCCAGCCAGGTGGTGCCCCAGCTCAGGCACACGATGAGAAACATCAGGCTGGTGACCAGGCCGGCCAACCACTGTTTCTGGGATTTGGTTTTTTCAGCGTTTTCGAGAACGGCGGACATTGGCATCGTTTATTGCTTCCCTGAGCCGGAATTGAACTCTATATTGAACTTGTAATGAGTTATTAAATTCGGCGATTGAACCCGTAAAAGCACACTATTAGGGCGAAAGATGGCTGTCAAAACAAATATTGACATGGTGTCAATTATGCGTGAGGGGTTGTCCAGCGGGCAGGGCGTGAAGTACAAGCGCCTGTCCGATGTCATGGAACGGGGCATCCTCGAAGGGCTGATTGAACCAGGACGAAAGCTACCGCCCCACCGGGTGCTTTCCGACAATCTTGGGGTGACCATCGGCACCATCAGCCGGGCCTACGGCGAACTGGAACGCCTGGGTCTGGTCGTGGCGCGGGTGGGTGACGGCACTTTCGTGCGCAAGCGTGGGATGGAGCGCCAGCGTGATGAAGGCTTTCGTAACTTCAGCGAAGAGCCGCGCCAATACTTCGACATGAGCCGCAACATGCATATCCCCGGGCAGGAGACGACGTTTCTCGCCCAGAGCCTGCAAACCCTGGCGACCAGCGCCAAGTTTCTCCAGGACATCAGCGCCTACACGCCCGATGCAGGCCTGCCGCGTTACCGCGAAGCCGGCGCGCAATGGCTGGTGCAGCGTGACTTCCATCCGATTCCCGAGCAGGTCATCTGCGTCAATGGCGGCCAGCATGGTTTGCTCTGCGCGATGATGGCGTTGTTGCGCGCTGGCGATACGGTGGTCACCGAACAATTGACGTACCCGGGGTTGATCACCGCAGCACGCATGCTTGGCGTGCGCTTGATCGGCCTGGAGATGGACGAGGAGGGTGTGCTCCCGGGGGCCTTGGATGAAGTCTGTCGTAACCACCGGGTTTCCGCGTTGTATTGCACGCCGACTATTCAGAACCCGACGACGGCAGTCCTGTCGATTTCGCGCCGGGAAGCGTTGGCCAGGGTTTGTCGGGAACACAACCTGCTGATTCTCGAAGACGAAGCCCACGGTGTGTTGGTGGAAGATCGTCCGCCACCACTCAGTTATTTCGCGCCCGAGCGTACGATCTTGATCAGCAGTTTGAGCAAGGCGGTGTCGGCCGGGTTGCGTGTGGGTTACGTGCATGCGCCGCCGGCGCTGGTCAGCCGTATTTCGGCGGCGCTGCGCTCAACCTGCTGGATGGCCACGCCGGTGACCCTGGAACTGGCGACGCAGTGGATTGAAAACGGCACGGCGGAATACCTGTTGCGTCAGCAGATCCACGAGATCAGCCGCCGCAAAACCCTGGTCGAGGGGTTGTTGGCCGGGCTTGAGTACCGCACGCACCTCAATAGCCCGCACTTCTGGATCGAAGTCCCGGAACCTTGGCGCGCGTCGGAGATCGAGGCGGAGCTTAAGCAGAATAATTACCTGATCGCCACGGCCGAGGCGTTTGCCGTAGGGCAGACGGCGGTGCCGCAGTTTATTCGGGCGAGTGTCTGCAACACATCCGGAGATGATCAGCTGTTGTTGGCGGGGTTTGATGCGTTGGCGACGGCGCTGGGGCAGGGTGGGGGGCGGTTTCAGTTGTAGGCAGGGTTACCGCGTTATCGTTCATCGCAGGCAAGCCAGCTCCCACAGTTAACCGAGTTCCAGCTTTGGAATGCAGTCAAGTGTGGGAGCGGGCTTGCCCGCGAAGAGGCCAGCCCAGGCAACACAACTACTTGAACCGCCGCTCCACACCCTTCTCCACCAGAATCTTCGCGGAAATCTCTTCCACCGAAAAGTGCGTGGAATTGATATGCGCAATATTCTCGCGACGGAACAGATTTTCTACTTCGCGCACTTCGAATTCGCACTGTGCATAGCTGGAGTAACGGCTATTGGGCTTGCGCTCGTTGCGGATCGAGGTGAGGCGGTCCGGGTCGATGGTCAGGCCGAACAGTTTGTGCCGGTGTGAGCGCAAGGCTGCAGGCAGCGTCAGGTGCTCCATGTCGTCCTCGGTCAGCGGGTAGTTGGCCGCGCGGATGCCGAATTGCATGGCCATATACAGGCAGGTCGGCGTCTTGCCGCAGCGGGACACGCCCACCAGGATCAGGTCGGCCTTGTCGTAGTAGTGCGTGCGGGCGCCGTCATCGTTGTCGAGGGCAAAGTTCACCGCCTCGATACGCTCCATATAGTTGGAGTTGTGCCCAATGGAATGGGACTTTCCTACCGAGTACGAGGAGTGTTCACTCAGCTCTTGTTCCAGTGGTGCGAGGAACGTCGAGAAGATGTCGATCATGAAACCATTGGAAGTCGCGAGGATCTCACGAATGTCCTGATTGACAATGGTGTCGAAAATGATCGGCCGAAAGCCGTCTTTTTCAGCCGCCAGATTGATTTGTTGTACCATGGCCCGCGCTTTATCCACGCTGTCGATATACGGCCGCGTGAATTTGGCGAAGGTAATGTTTTCGAACTGCGCCAACAGGCTTTGACCCAATGTTTCGGCGGTGATGCCGGTGCCGTCGGAGATAAAGAAAGCAGATCGTTTCATTTGAGCCCTGGGCCTTAAGCTGATGACGAATCTTGGATATGATAGGCGCGATTTTGCCGTCCCGCAGTGGGCCGCATTCTCACTTATTTTCCAGGTCCAGGCCACAAGCGCTGGCGAAAGCTCCTACTGAGCAGCCGGCGTCCTGAGCTTTTCCAACACAGTTAGTGGAGAGATCACCTTGGTAGAGTACGTAGTTTCCCTCGATAAGCTCGGCGTCCATGATGTAGAGCACGTGGGGGGCAAGAACGCATCCCTCGGCGAGATGATCAGTAATCTTGCAGGCGCTGGTGTTTCGGTGCCGGGTGGTTTTGCCACCACGGCCCAGGCTTACCGCGATTTCCTCGAACTGAGCGGCCTCAACGCTCAGATCCACGCCGCGCTGGACGCACTGGACGTCGATGACGTCAACGCCCTGGCCAAGACCGGCAGCCAGATCCGTCAATGGATCATGGACGCCGAGTTCCCCGAGAAGCTCAACGAAGAAATCCGCACCGCCTTCGCCGAACTGTCGGCCGGCAACCCGGACGTGGCCGTTGCCGTGCGCTCCTCGGCCACCGCCGAAGACTTGCCGGACGCCTCGTTCGCCGGCCAGCAAGAAACCTTCCTGAATATCCGCGGCGTGGAAAACGTGATCCGCGCGGCCAAGGAAGTGTTCGCCTCGCTGTTCAACGATCGCGCGATTTCCTACCGTGTACACCAAGGTTTCGACCACAAGCTGGTGGCCCTGTCTGCCGGCGTGCAACGCATGGTGCGTTCGGAAACCGGTACCGCCGGCGTCATGTTCACCCTCGATACCGAATCCGGCTTCCGTGACGTGGTGTTTATCACCGGCGCCTACGGCCTGGGGGAAACCGTCGTACAAGGCGCGGTGAACCCGGACGAATTCTACGTCCACAAGCACACCCTTGAAGCCGGTCGCCCGGCCATCCTGCGCCGCAACCTGGGCAGCAAGGCCATCAAGATGATCTACGGTGATGAAGCCAAGGCCGGCCGTTCGGTGAAAACCGTTGACGTCGACAAGGCTGATCGCGCGCGTTTCTGCTTGACCGACGCTGAAGTCAGCGAATTGGCCAAGCAAGCGATGATCATTGAAAAGCACTACAAGTGCCCGATGGATATCGAGTGGGCCAAAGATGGCGACGACGGCAAGCTGTACATCGTGCAAGCCCGCCCGGAAACCGTGAAGAGCCGCACTTCGGCCAACGTCATGGAACGCTACCTGCTGAAAGAAACCGGCACCGTGCTGGTGGAAGGCCGTGCCATCGGCCAGCGCATCGGCGCCGGCAAGGTGCGGATCATCAAGGATGTGTCCGAAATGGACAAAGTCCAGCCAGGTGACGTGCTGGTCTCCGACATGACCGACCCGGACTGGGAACCGGTGATGAAACGCGCCAGCGCCATCGTCACCAACCGTGGCGGGCGTACCTGCCACGCGGCGATCATCGCCCGTGAGCTGGGGATTCCTGCGGTCGTGGGCTGCGGCAACGCGACCCAACTGCTCAAAGACGGCCAGGGCGTGACTGTTTCCTGCGCCGAAGGCGACACCGGCTTCATCTTTGAAGGCGAGCTGGGCTTCGACATCAAGCAAAACTCCATCGACGCCATGCCCGACCTGCCGTTCAAGATCATGATGAACGTCGGCAACCCGGACCGTGCCTTCGACTTCGCGCAGTTGCCGAACGCCGGTGTGGGCCTGGCCCGCCTGGAGTTCATCATCAACCGCATGATCGGCGTGCACCCCAAGGCCCTGTTGAACTACGACGGCCTGCCGCTGGACATCAAGGAAAGCGTCGACAAGCGTATCGCCGGCTACAACGACCCGGTGGGTTTCTACGTCGAGAAGCTGGTGGAAGGCATCAGCACCCTGGCGGCAGCGTTCTACCCGAAAAAGGTCATCGTGCGCCTGTCGGACTTCAAGTCCAACGAATACGCCAACCTGATCGGCGGCAAGCTCTACGAGCCGGAAGAAGAAAACCCGATGCTGGGTTTCCGTGGTGCCTCGCGTTACATCAGTGAAGCGTTCCGCGACTGCTTCGAACTCGAATGCCGCGCCCTCAAGCGCGTGCGCAACGAGATGGGCCTGACCAACGTCGAGATCATGGTGCCGTTCGTGCGCACCCTGGGTGAAGCGAGCCAAGTGGTGGACCTGCTGGCTGAGAACGGCCTGTCCCGTGGCGAGAACGGCTTGCGCGTGATCATGATGTGCGAACTGCCGTCCAACGCCATCCTGGCCGAAGAGTTCCTGGAATTCTTCGACGGTTTCTCCATCGGCTCCAACGACCTGACCCAGCTGACCCTGGGCCTGGACCGCGACTCCGGGATCATCGCGCACCTGTTCGATGAGCGAAATCCTGCGGTCAAGAAGCTGCTGGCCAACGCCATCCAGGCCTGTAACAAGGCCGGCAAGTACATCGGTATCTGCGGCCAAGGCCCTTCCGACCACCCGGACCTGGCCAAATGGCTGATGGAACAGGGCATCGAAAGTGTCTCGCTGAACCCCGATTCCGTGCTGGAAACCTGGTTCTTCCTGGCGGAAGGCCAAGCGTCCGCCTAAAGTCGGTACGTCAAAAGTGCCGGTCACTCGCTGAGGGTGGCCGGCATTCTTATCTGTACAGGGCGGGCCTCCTCGCGGACGCCGCCCTTTTTTGTGCAAGAGCATTATGCAAAGCAGCAGCAACCTGTTTCCCGTCGCCCTGATCAGCGCTGAACGTCGTGGCGACCTGAGTGAAGATGTATACCGCCTCAAGCCCGGTAACAGTCCCGACGGCACCGTCGAGCTGGCGGTTACCCGCTTGGGCCAGGCCGATGTCCCGGAAAACCGGGGCATCCCCGTTATTTTGTTGCACGGCAGTTTTTCCAACCGACGCTTCTGGTATTCGCCCAAGGGGCTCGGTCTGGGCGCCCACCTGGCACGCCAGGGGTTTGATGTGTGGATTCCGGAAATGCGTGGGCATGGCCTGTCCAAGCGCAATCAGGACTACGCGCGCAATCGTGTCGCTGACTATGCGCGCTACGATTTGCCGGCCATTGGCGCGTTTGTGCGTGAGCAAAGCGGGCAGATCCCGCATTGGGTCGGTCATTCGCTGGGCGCCACCAGCTTGGCTGCAGCCTTGGGTGGGCAACACCTGGGCGCGCCGGCAGTGGCTTCGGTGGCGCTGTTTGGCTGTCAGGTCAGTCGCACGCATTGGCCGTTGAAACTGCCGCCGCTGGAGTGGACTGGCCGCTTGCTGTTGAAACGCTTCGGCGAGATTTCCGGCTCACGGTTCAAGCGCGGCCCGGAGGACGAACCCGCAGGCGTGCTGATCGAAGCCATGCGCTGGAACGGCCTGTTTGGACGTTTTGGCGAAGGTAAAAACGATTGGTGGAAAGGCCTGGCCGCCGTCGAGGTGCCGCTCTTGGCTGTCAGTGCTGCCGGCGACCATCAAGACCCGGACTGGGCCTGTCGCAAGCTGTTCGAGCAGGTGGGCTCTGAGCATCGCCAATACCTGTGCCTGGGGCGCCAGCAGGGTTTCAGCGGGGATTTCGGCCACGTAGAGATGCTGGTCAGCAAAGCGGCGCAAACTGAAGTGTGGCCGTTGGTGGCGCAGTGGTTGAAGGATCCGCTCACACCATTGTTCGGGGCCTCGGCGGCGGCCGTCGCCGAGGTTTGACGGAGCGCTCAGCCACGGGCGTTTCGCTCGATTACGGTTACGGCTAAGATATGACGCGCTGGACGCTTCTGGTCATATTCAGTCGCGCAGTGGCTATTGCGTTGCGGCGGCGCGGGTGGGATGTTCCCCACCGGCTTCGACCGGTACTTCCTTGAAAGACACTTCTTTGACAGAAAGGAATTTTTTCGATGAACCATTACGTGACCCCCGACCTGTGTGACGCCTACCCGGAGCTGGTGCAGGTCGTCGAGCCGATGTTCAGCAACTTCGGCGGCCGAGACTCCTTTGGTGGTGAGATTGTCACTATCAAGTGCTTCGAAGATAACTCGCTGGTCAAGGAGCAAGCCGACCAGCCGGGCGCTGGCAAGGTGTTGGTGGTCGATGGTGGTGGTTCCCTGCGCCGCGCGTTGCTGGGCGACATGATCGCCGAAAAGGCCGCAAAGAACGGCTGGGAAGGGCTGGTGATCTACGGTTGCATCCGTGATGTCGATGTCATCGCGCAGACCGATTTGGGGGTGCAGGCGCTTGCCAGCCACCCGATGAAGACCGACAAGCGCGGTATCGGCGACCTCAACGTGGTGGTCACGTTTGCCGGCGTGACGTTTCGCCCCGGCGAATACATCTACGCCGATAACAACGGCGTGATCGTGTCGCCAAGCCCGCTGAAAATGCCTGAATAAACCGCAATAGCCGATGGGGTGAGGATGTTCGAGGAAGAAAACGCGCAATGGGGGCTGGTGCATGCCCTGGTGCTGGACGGTAAAGGCGGTGCGCGTTCGATTGCCCGGACAGAGCTCGACGACTTGCAACTGCAGCCCCAGGAAAGCCTGTGGCTGCACTGGGATCGCAGCCATCCCCAGACGCAGACCTGGCTGCGTAAATCCAGCGGCTTGAGCGAGTTCGCCTGTGACTTGCTGCTGGAGGAGAACACTCGCCCGCGCCTGTTGCCGTTGCCGGACGCCGAGTTGCTGCTGTTCCTGCGCGGGGTCAACCTCAACCCGGGCGCCGAGCCGGAAGACATGGTCTCGGTGCGCATTTTTGCGGCGGCCAGTCGGGTGATTTCCCTGCGTTTGCGGCCGTTGCGCGCCACCGATGAGCTGTTGGTGCAGTTGGCGGATGGCAAAGGTCCTAAAACAGCGTCAGAACTTATCCTTTATATGGCGCAGTACTTGACCAACAAAGTGCAGGATCTGGTCTCCGACCTGTCCGAAATCGTCGATGCCGAGGAAGAAAAACTCGATACCGACGAACGGTATACCCCGGAGCATGGCAGTGTTTTGCAGATCCGTCGGCGAGCGGCTGGGCTGAAGCGATTCCTCGCGCCGCAGCGGGATATTTTTGCCCAGCTGACGCGGATCAAATTGCCGTGGTTCTGCGACGACGATGCCGACTATTGGAACGAATTGAACAACAGCCTGACCCGCTACCTGGAAGAACTTGAATTGACCCGGGAGCGCGTGGGGCTTGTGCTGGAAGCCGAAGACCGGCGTTTGAGCGTGCGTATGAATCGCACGATGTACCGTTTTGGCATTATCACCGGGATCTTCCTGCCGATGAGCTTTCTCACCGGCTTGCTGGGTATCAATGTGGGCGGGATTCCGTTCTCCGCCAGCCCCTATGGGTTTGTGATTGCCTGCCTGTTGATGGTGTCAGTGGCACTGGGGCAATGGTGGCTATTTCGACGATTGCGCTGGGTTTGACCTGAATATGACCTGAACGTAGGAAGGGTCCCATGTGACCCCAAGAATTTAACCCTCGTCTTTTAAAACACTTGCGAGAGGTCTTTATGCACGATCCGTTCGAACAGTCTTTGCGTGACATGCTCAATGCCTCGCCGTCCAACCGTGACGACGATGCCTGCCTGGGCCGCGTGTTGAAAACCGCCAACCGTCAGGTAGGGGCGGGTGATTTGTTCGGCCTGCTCGGGCGTTGGCTGCCGGCGTTGATGATGGCCCTGAACAACGGTTCGGCCCACGTTTCACCGGTTTCCCGTCGTAAACCTCTTGCTCGCACTGCTGATAAGGCTGATTGAATATGGAACTTGATCTCTGGACCCAGAGCCTGGTCACCGCGATGACCGCATTGTGGACCAAGGTGGCGAACTTCATTCCCAACCTGTTTGGGGCTCTAGTCCTGGTATTGCTGGGTTTTGTCGTGGCCAAGCTGCTCGACACCCTGTTGTCCAAACTCCTCGCCAAACTCGGCCTCGACCGCCTGATGGCAGGCACCGGCCTGACCAAGCTGTTGGGGCGCGCCGGGCTGCAAGTGCCGATCTCGACACTGATCGGCAAGATCGTCTACTGGTTCGTTTTGCTGATTTTTCTGGTTTCTGCGGCTCAATCCCTTGGCCTTGAGCGAGTTTCAGCTACGCTCGACATGCTGGCGCTGTATTTGCCGAAGGTTTTCGGCGGCGCGCTGGTACTGCTGGTAGGCGTTTTACTGGCGCAACTGGCCAATGGCTTGGTGCGCGGGGCCGCTGAAGGGGTGGGGCTGGACTATGCCGCTGGCCTGGGGCGAATTGCCCAGGGCCTGGTGATCATCATCAGTATTTCGGTCGCGATCAGCCAGTTGGAGGTCAAGACTGACCTGCTCAACCACGTGATTGTGATCGTTTTGATTACCGTTGGTCTGGCCGTTGCGCTGGCCATGGGCTTGGGAAGCCGGGAAATTGCCGGCCAGATTCTTGCGGGAATCTATGTGCGTGAGTTGTATCAGGTTGGGCAACAGGTGCGTGTAGGCGAGGTCGAAGGGCAAATCGAGGAGATCGGTACAGTCAAGACGACGGTGCTGACCGATGACGGCGACCTGGTGTCGTTGTCCAATCGGATCCTCCTGGAACAGCAGGTCAGTAGCCGCTAACCCGGCAAACCCTGCTAATGTACGCCGCCGCAAACCCGGCTGACCGGGCTGTAGCGGACATTGACCTGACTGTCGGCACGACTTGTTTTGAATAAAGCCCAAACGCTGTCCACGCGCTATGACCCCCGTGAGCTCTCTGATGAGGAGTTGGTCGCGCGCTCGCACACGGAGCTGTTTCACGTAACTCGCGCGTACGAAGAATTGATGCGCAGATATCAACGCACTCTGTTCAACGTTTGTTCAAGGTATTTAGGGAACGATAGAGATGCGGATGATGTCTGTCAGGAAGTGATGCTCAAGGTGCTGTATGGCTTGAAGAACTTCGAGGGCAAATCGAAGTTCAAGACATGGCTATATAGCATCACGTACAACGAGTGCATCACGCAGTATCGTAAGGAACGGCGAAAGCGTCGCTTGATGGACGCTTTGAGTCTGGACCCCCTTGAGGAAGCGTCTGAAGAAAAGACGCCGGCACCCGAGGACAAGGCCGGGCTCGATCGCTGGTTGGTGTATGTGAACCCGATTGACCGCGAAATCCTGGTGCTACGATTTGTCGCAGAACTGGAATTTCAGGAAATCGCTGACATCATGCACATGGGTTTGAGTGCTACAAAAATGCGTTACAAACGTGCTCTAGATAAATTACGTGAGAAATTTGCGGGCGAGACTGAAACTTAGTGCGTGGCAAATATCTCTTACGTGTAGGCAAGTTCTGTTAGACTTGTCGCCGAGTTGTCCCCCGGTTTGTGGGACTGCTTTACAATCACCAGATGGGGATTTAACGGATGAAACTGAAAAACACCTTGGGCTTGGCCATTGGTTCTCTTATTGCCGCTACTTCTTTCGGCGTTCTGGCACAAGGCCAAGGCGCAGTTGAAGGCGAGCTGTTCTACAAGAAGCAGTACAACGATAGCGTCAAGCACATCGAAGACGGCTTCAATCCTGGCGCTCGCATCGGTTACTTCCTGACCGACGACCTGTCCTTGAACCTGTCCTACGACAAAACCAACCACACCCGTTCGAACGACGGTACTGGTAACCAGAAGATCAAAGGCGATACCGGCAGCCTGGTTGCTCAGTATCACTTCGGTCAAGCTGGCGTAGACAGCCTGCGTCCATACGTTGAAGGTGGTTTCGGTCACCAGAGCCGTGGCAACGTCAAAGCTGACGGCCACAGCGGTCGCGATCAGACTACTTTCGCTACCGTTGGTACTGGCGTGAAGTACTACTTCACCAACAACCTGTACGCTCGTGCCGGTGTTGAAGCTGACTACGGTCTGGACAACGGCAAGTGGGACTACTCCGCACTGGTCGGCCTGGGCGTAAACTTCGGCGGTAACGCTGGCGCAGCTGCTCCAGCTCCTACCCCAGCACCAGCTCCAGAGCCAACTCCAGAGCCAGAAGCTCCAGTTGCTCAGGTTGTTCGTGTTGAGCTGGACGTTAAGTTCGACTTCGACAAATCCGTTGTTAAGCCTAACAGCTACGGCGACGTGAAAAACCTGGCCGACTTCATGGCTCAGTACCCAGCTACCAACGTAGAAGTTGCTGGTCACACTGACTCCGTAGGTCCAGACGCTTACAACCAGAAGCTGTCCCAGCGTCGTGCTGACGCTGTTAAGCAAGTCCTGGTTAAAGACGGCGTTGCTCCTAGCCGTGTAACTGCAGTAGGTTACGGCGAATCCCGCCCAGTTGCTGACAACGCAACTGAAGCTGGTCGTGCTGTTAACCGTCGTGTAGAAGCGTCGGTTGAAGCCCAAGCTCAGTAATTACTGAGTGGTAGAAAAAAGCCCGGCTTAGGCCGGGCTTTTTTTCGCCTGCGATTTGCCTCAGGCGCTGGCCGCAGCGGCAACATAGGCGGCCTGTCCGACAGCGGCGACCCTGCCGATCACCAGAATGGCCGGGCTTTTCAAGGCGAAAACCCGCGCGTCCTCCTGCATCCGCAACAGCGTGCTGCGACACTCGCGCTGCTGGGGCAGCGAAGCATTTTCGATCATCGCCACCGGCATATCCGCCGCCATGCCGCCCTCCAGCAATTGCAGGCGAATCTCCTCCAGCTTCGCCACGCCCATATACACCACCAACGTCGTTCCGCCCTCTGCCAGCGCCCGCCAATTCAGGCTGCTGTCGTCTTGGGTATGCGCCGTCACCAGCGTCACGCCCCGACTGACACCGCGCAATGTCAGGGGCACCGAGCAATTCGTCGCTCCTGCCAGGCCGGCGGTGATACCGTTGACCAACTCCACCTCGACCCCACGCTCACGCAACCACATCGCCTCTTCGCCACCCCGGCCGAAAATGCACGGGTCGCCGCCCTTGAGCCGCACCACGCACTTGCCCTGGCGCGCATAACGCAGCATCAGGCGGTGGATAAAATCCTGCGGCGTAGAGCGACAACCGCCGCGCTTTCCGACAGTAATCACCCGTGCAGCGGCGCAATGTTCCAGCACCACCGGGTTGACCAGATCATCAATCAGCACCACATCGGCTTCATTCATTGCCCTTACTGCTTTGAGGGTCAGCAACTCCGGGTCGCCGGGCCCTGCACCCACCAGCCAGACTTTTGCGCTCATGTTCTTCCCCTCACACACTGATTGCGATTGGCTGCGGATTGCTGGCCAATAGACGCTTGATTTCCGGTACACAGGAGCCGCATTGCGTGCCGCAACCCAGCTCCCGTTTGAGCCCATCCAGGTCCAGGCCACGGGCAATGCCAGCGCACACGGTGTTCTCGCTGACGTTCTTGCAGTTACACAACACCTTGCTGCTGGCCGCTGGACCTCCCGGCGGTGCACTGAGTGGCGCCAACAGCCAGCGCCGCAGTTGATCGTCGGTCCGCCCCTCCAACCACAGGCTTTGCAGCCAGTGACGCGCCAGGGTTTCCCCGGCCAGGCGCAGCGCGGTGATGCGGCCTTTCTCGATTTTCACGCGCTTGCCAATGGAACGGCGCGGGTCGTCATAGGCCATCACCGGGCCGTCGTTGAGGCCGAGTAATTCGTCGATACGCGTCAGCAGTTGCAGGTCGGGCGCTTCGCTGTGTGCCGCACGCACCAATAGGGCCGGGCGCTCGCGTCCGGCCAGGCTCAGGCTGACGTAGGCAAAGCCCTCGCACAGCGGGCGCAAGGCTGCAAAGTGTTGCTGCACATCGCCCTCGATCAAGGCGAACAACTGCCACGGCAGGCTCACCGCCTCCAGGCGCACACCGCTGTGCTTGAGTTCCGGCTGTTTCGACAGCGGGTCGAACGCCGGTTGGGTGAGGGCGTTCACGCCGCCTTTGAGAAAACGATCACCCCAATGCATCGGCAGAAACGCCTGGCCAGGGCGCACGCTGTCGTCAGCGCTGACCGCCACGATCACTTGGCCGCGCCGGCTTTTGAGGTTGACCAGATCACCGTCTTTCACGCGATGACGGCGCATTTCGTCTGGATGCAGGCTCAACAATGCCTCGCTGACGTGTCCGAATAACTGCGCGGCGGTGCCGGTGCGGCTCATACCATGCCATTGGTCACGTAGGCGGCCGGTGATCAGGGTCAAGGGGAAACGCGCATCACGCTGTTCCTTGGCCGCACGGTAAGGGTCGGCGATGAACTGCGCGCGCCCGCTGGCGGTGGGGAAGTGGCCGTTGGTGTACAAGCGTGGCGTGCCGGCTTGTGCACCTGTAGGAAACGGCCATTGCTGTGGGCCGATGCTGTCGAGCACGGCGTGGCTGATGCCCGACAAGTCGAGATCGCGCCCGTGGGTCAGCCGTTTGTACTCATCAAAAATCTGCGCTGGCTGCTCGAAGGCAAACAGTCTGTCCTGCCCCGGGCGTAAACGACGCTCCAGGCGCTGCGCGAAATCCACGGTAATTGCCCAATCCGGCCGCGCTTCTCCCGGTGGATCGATGGCGCGGCGTACGTGGGAAATACGCCGCTCGGAGTTGGTCACCGTGCCTTCTTTCTCCCCCCAACTGGCGGCGGGCAGCAACAGGTCGGCATAGGCCGCCGTTTCAGTGGTGTGAAAGGCTTCCTGCAACACCACAAAAGGGCAGATCGCCAAGGCTGCGCGCACGGCGTTCTGGTCCGGCAGCGATTGGGCCGGGTTGGTGCAGGCGATCCACACCGCCTTGATCTTGCCCGCCTGCATCTGCTCGAACAGCTCGACAGCGCTCAGCCCAACAGTGGCGGGTAGCGACGCCACGCCCCAATACGCCGCGACCTCTGCGCGATGTTCAGGGTTCGCTGCCTCACGATGCCCCGGCAGCAAGTTCGACAAGCTGCCCGTTTCGCGCCCGCCCATGGCATTCGGCTGACCCGTCAGGGAAAACGGGCCACAACCCGGCCGTCCAATCGTCCCGGTGGCCAGGTGCAGGTTGATCAGCGCGCTGTTTTTTGCGCTGCCGGCGGTGGACTGGTTAAGGCCCATGCACCACAGCGACAGGAAACTGCTGGAGGTACCCACCCACTCTGCGCACAAGCGCAGTTGCTCGACGCTGATCCCGCACAACTGCGTGACCATCTGCGGCGTGTAGTCATGTACCAGGCGTTTCAGCTCGGTCAAACCCTCGGTGTGGGCCTGGATAAACGCGCGGTCTATCCAGTCTTCCCACAGCAACAGATGCAAAATCCCATGGAACAACGCCACATCCGTGCCCGGCAGAATTGCCAGGTGCAGGTCAGCCAGATCGCAGGTGTCTGTACGCCGTGGGTCAATCACTGCGATTTTCATCTGCGGGCGGCGTGCTTTGGCTTCCTCCAAACGTCGGAACAGTACCGGATGGGCGTAGGCCATATTGCTGCCGACAATCATCACGCAGTCACTGCTTTCCAGGTCTTCATAGCTGCACGGCGGGGCATCGGCGCCCAGGCTGCGTTTGTAGCCGAGCACCGCCGAGGACATGCACAGCCTTGAGTTGCTATCGATATTGTTGGTGCCCACCAAGGCCCGGGCGAGCTTGTTGAAGCTGTAGTAGTCCTCGGTCAGCAGTTGCCCGGAAATGTAGAAGGCCACGCTGTCCGGCCCGTGTTCAGCGATGGTCTCGGCGAACACGTTTGCCGCGTGATCCAGGGCCGTGTCCCAGTCGGTGCGTGCCCGGGCCATGCCTTTGCCCAGGCGCAGTTCCGGGTACAAGGCGCGGGCGGTCAGGTCGCCGGTCAGGTGCAGGCTGGAACCCTTGCTGCACAATTTGCCGAAATTGGCCGGGTGGTCCGGGTCGCCCGTCACCCCGAGGATCTGCGCACCGTCATGTTCGATCAGCACGCCGCAACCCACGCCGCAATAGCAGCAGGTGGACGCGGTGGTCTGGCGGTTCATCACACGGCGTCCCGCAGGGCCAGCAGCACCCGGCCGTTTTCCACGCGGGCCGGGTGATGGTGGGCGCAACCGATGTCCGGCGCCTGGGCCTCGCCGGACGCCAGGTCGATCTGCCAATTGTGCAGCGGGCAGGCCACGCGCTTGCCGTAGATCAAGCCTTGGGAGAGCGGGCCGCCTTTGTGTGGGCAACGGTCGTCGAGGGCGAAGACTTCGTCGTCACTGGTACGAAAAATCGCGATGTCGCCCTTGGGCCCTTGGATGATGCGCGAGCCCAGCACGTTGATCTCGTCGAGGGCGCAGATATTCAGCCAGTTCATGCCGGCACCTCCAGCTGTTGGACGGGGATGACATCAAATTCCTTTTTCAGCAGCGGCTGTTCCAGGCGCTCTTTCCACGGGTCTTGTTCGAACGACAGGGAGAATTGCAGGCGTTCGTTGAGGGCCTGGCGACGGACCGGGTCTTCCAGTACGGCTTTCTTGATGTGCTCCATGCCGACCCGTTGCAGGTAGTGCACGGTGCGCTCAAGGTAGAAGGCTTCTTCGCGGTACAGCTGTAGGAAGGCGCCGTTGTATTCGCGTACTTCTTCGGCGGTTTTCAGCTTGACGAAGAACTCCGCGACTTCGGTCTTGATCCCGCCGTTGCCGCCGATGTACATCTCCCAGCCGGAGTCGACGCCGATGATTCCTACGTCCTTGATCCCGGCTTCCGAGCAATTGCGTGGGCAACCGGACACTGCCAGCTTGACCTTGTGCGGCGACCACATATTGAACAGGTCATGCTCCAACTCGATGCCCAATTGCGTGGAGTTCTGCGTGCCGAAACGGCAGAACTCGCTGCCCACGCAGGTTTTCACGGTGCGGATGGATTTGCCGTAGGCGTGGCCGGACGGCATGTCGAGGTCTTTCCAGACCCCCGGCAAGTCCTGTTTCTTGATCCCCAGCAAGTCGATGCGCTGACCGCCGGTGACCTTGACCATCGGTACGTTGTACTTGTCGGCCACGTCGGCGATGCGGCGCAGCTCCGACGGATTGGTCACACCGCCCCACATCCGTGGGACTACGGAGTAGGTGCCGTCTTTCTGAATATTGGCGTGGGCCCGTTCGTTGATCAGGCGCGATTGCGGGTCGTCCTTGGCTTCGCCGGGCCAGGTGGAAATCAGGTAGTAGTTCAGCGCCGGGCGGCAAGTGGCGCAGCCGTTGGGCGTGCGCCAGTTGAGGTAGCTCATGGTGCCGGCGATGGTCAGCAGGTGTTGGTCGCGAATGGCCTGGCGGATTTGCCCGTGGTTGAGGTCGCTGCAACCGCAGATGGCTTTTTCGCTCTTCGGTTTGACGTCAGCCGCACCGCCGACGGTATTGATCAGGATCTGCTCCACCAAGCCAACGCAGGAGCCGCAGGAACTGGCGGCCTTGGTGTGTTTTTTCACCTCATCGACGCTGAACAGCCCCTGTTCCTGGATCGCCTTGACGATGGTGCCCTTGCACACGCCATTGCAGCCGCAGACCTCGGCGTTGTCGGCCATGCTCATGGCCTTGTCCTGGCCTTGATGGCCCACGTCACCCAAGGCGTTTTCGCCGAACATCAGGTGGTCGCGGATCTCGCCAATCGCATGATTCTCACGGATCTGGCGGAAATACCAACCACCGTCGGCGGTATCGCCGTACAGGCAGGCACCGACCAGGATGTCGTCCTTGATCACCAGCTTCTTGTACACGCCGCCAATCGGGTCGGAGAGGGTGATGGTCTCGGTGCCTTCGCCGCCCATGAAGTCGCCGGCGGAGAACAGGTCGATGCCGGTGACCTTCAACTTGGTCGAGGTCACCGAACCCTTGTAGGTGGCAAAACCCAGCTGGGCCAGGTGATTGGCGCAGACCTTGGCCTGTTCGAACAACGGCGCCACCAAGCCGTAGGCGATCCCGCGATGGCTGGCGCATTCGCCGATCGCGTAGATGCGCGGGTCGTAGGTTTGCAGGGTGTCGTTGACCAGAATCCCACGGTTGCACGGGATGCCGGATTTTTCCGCGAGTTCGGTGTTGGGCCGGATGCCGGCAGCCATCACCACCAGGTCGGCGGGGATGATGTCGCCGTTCTTGAATTGCACCGAGCCGACGCGGCCATTGCCGGCATCGTGCAGCGCCTGGGTTTGTTCACACAGGCGAAACACCAGGCCACGGCTTTCCAGTTCGGTTTGCAGCAATTGGCCGCTGGTCTTGTCCAGTTGCCGCTCCAGCAGCCACTCGCCGATATGCACCACGGTCACGTGCATGCCGCGCAACATCAGGCCGTTGGCGGCTTCCAGGCCGAGCAGGCCACCGCCGATCACCACCGCATGCGTGTGGGTCTTGGCGGTGTCGATCATGACCTGGGTGTCGGCGATGTCGCGGTAGCCGATCACGCCCTGCAAGGTGTTGCCGGGGATCGGTAGGATAAACGGCGTGGAGCCGGTGGCGATCAGCAGGCGATCGTATTCGGCTTCGCTGCCGTCCTCGGCAATAACGACGCGCTTGACGCGGTCGATCTGCACCACTTTGCGGTTGAGCAGCAGTTTGATGTGGTTATCCAGGTACCAGCTGAGGTCGTTGAGCACGATCTCTTCGAAGGTTTGTTCACCCGCCAGCACTGGCGACAGCAGGATACGGTTGTAGTTGGTGTAGGGCTCGGCGCCGAACACGGTGATGTCGTACAGGTCGCTGCTCAGCTTGAGCAATTCTTCAAGGGTGCGAACCCCGGCCATGCCGTTGCCGATCATCACTAATTTGAGTTTTTTCATGTCGTTCTCCGCAATGGCTCGACAAATCACGCGCAAACAAAAAAGGCGTCCCCGCTAGTTATCTAGCGAGGACGCCTTTGTCCTGGTCCCGTTCTCTCGGGAAGCACGGCCCTTCGTCGTTGAAGGGGCGGCTATATGTGTGGTGTTGAAAGGGCTAATGCAGCGGTTGTGCCAAGTTGGAAGATGCCCGGATTTATTGGCCTTGCGCTCGATGCTGCAGAGCTTTTCGCCCTCTAGTGGTGCAGCAGCCAGTAAAGCAGCACCAGATTGAGCAGCAAAGATACGGCCGCCAGGGTTTGCCAGACCTTGAGCGGTTCGCGCTCCAACAGCGGCCTTGGGCGCACGCTCAATTCGCGGCGGTCGGCCTGCTCCAGAGCCCGTAGCCATTCTTCGGCTGTTTCATAGCGTTGCGCGGGTTGGGCGGCCACCGCCCGTTCCAGGCTGAGGGGCAGCCACTCGGGCAGGTCGGGACGGTAGCGGCTGGCGCTGACGGCCTGGGTGAAGCGCGGCCGTTGAAAGGCTTCGATCTCACCGTAGGGATAATGCCCGGTCAGCAGGTAATACAGCGTTACGCCAGCGCTGTATAAATCCTGTTGAGCCGTAGGATGCCCGCCAGCAAAAGCCTCGGGGGCGATAAAGCTCGGGGTGCCGGGCAGCAAGTGGGCGCGATCTTCCGAGAGGCCTGGGCAGTAGGCCAGGCCGAAATCCAGCACGCGCAATTCGCCGTCGTCACCCAGCAGCAGATTCTCCGGTTTGATATCGCGATGCAGGATCTGCCGCCGATGCAGCATGCCCACCGCCCGCACCAACCGCTCGGCGATGGACAGCCATTGTGCCAGGGGCAATGGACCTTGCTGCTGGAACAGTTGCGCGAGGGTTCGCCCCGGATATTCACGCATCACATAGTACAAATGCTGGCGCGCGCTGGCGGCGTGGACCTCAGGAAACGCGCGCCCGGCTACGCGGCGCAGGAACCATTCCTCCGACAGCAAGGCCTGCCCGGCATCGTTGTCGTCGTCGCGGTTGAGGGGCAGGGTTTTCAGCAACCATGGCTGCTGATGGGCGTCACGTACCCGGTATAGCAATGACTGTCGGCTATGTGCCAGCACGCCTTCGACCTGCCAGCCTTCAAAGCATTGTCCGGCTTTTAACGGCGGCGGCAGCGGCCATTGCTGCAATTGCACCAGCGCATCGCCCAGGGTCGCGGCGCCGAGGGTGTCGATACGCACCAGCAAGGCGCTGGCGTTGTCCTGGCTGCCGGCCAGGTGCGCGGCGTTGACCAAGGTGTTGACCGCCAGGTCGAGGTCGCTTTGCTCGTGCAGGATCGTGCTGATGCTGTTGTCGCCCAAGGTGGCCCACACACCGTCGCTGACCAGCAGGAAGTACTCGCCTTCACGCAGTTCGCCGTCGAGAAAATCCAGCACCAGGTGTTGATCCAGGCCGAGGGCGCGCTTGAGCACATGCTGCATGCCCGGTTGTTCCCACACATGGTCTTCGCTGATGCGTTGCAACTCTCCGTCCAGCCAGCGATACACCCGGCAATCGCCGACATGGGCCAGGGTGAAACGCTGGCCACGAAACACCAAGGCGCTCAGCGTGGTCAGCAATGGCTGGCCGCCGCCATTGGCCTGCAGCCAGCGATTCTGCGCGAGCAGCAAGCGTTCCAGCGCCTGGGCCACGCCCCAGGTCTGCGGCGTGGCGTAGTAGTCGAGTGCCAGCGCCTGCAAGGTCGAACGGGCGGCCAGGCCGCCGTCGGCGCATTGGCTCACGCCGTCGGCCAGCGCGCACAGGTAGCCTTTGCTCGCGGCCAGTTCGGCCACAGGCGTGACCACTCGCAGCGCATCCTGGTTTTCCGGCCTTGGGCCGATGGCGCTGGCCTGGGCGATGCTCAGTCGCAGGCTCATCAGACGCGCGCGGCCGTCACGGCGGCCGCGCCCCAGGTGGTGCGCCAGCGACGTTTCACGCCGTGCAGGCCGAACCAGGCCAGCACGCCGAGACTGGCGAACAGCCACAGGGCCAATTGATAGCTGCCGGTACTCTGTTTGATCGCGCCCATGCCCGCCGCGAGGGCAAAGCCGCCGATACCGCCGGCCATGCCGATCAAACCCGTCATCACCCCGATTTCACGGCGGAAACGTTGCGGCACCAATTGGAACACTGCGCCATTGCCTGCGCCGAGGCCGAGCATGGTGCAGACGAAAAGCGCCAGGGCCGCGTAGGAACTCGGCAGGTTGAAGCCTACTGCGGCAATGCAGACCGCCGCCACGCCGTACATGCCGAGCAGGGTGCGAATCCCACCGAAACGATCGGCCAGGGCGCCGCCCAATGGGCGCATCAGGCTGCCGCCGAACACACAGGCGGCGGTGTAGTAGCCGGCCGTCACCGGGCTCAGGCCGTACTGGTCGTTGAAGTAGCCGGGCAGGGCGCTGGCCAGGCCGATAAAACCGCCGAAGGTCACGCTGTAGAAAAACATGAACCACCAACTGTCGCGGTCTCCCAGGGCCTTGAAGTAGTCGGCCATGGCTTTGGCTTTTGGCCGTTCCGGGGCGTTGCGCGCGAGCCAGGCGAAGACGATCAGGGTCAGGATCAAGGGAATCAGGGCAAAACCGAATACATTGCTCCAGCCAAACGCTGCCGCCAGCACCGGCGCCAGCAACGCCGCAAACACGGTGCCGGAGTTACCCGCACCGGCGATGCCCATAGCTTTACCCTGGTGTTCCGCGGGGTACCACTGGGACGCCAGTGGCAAGGCGACTGCAAACGACGCGCCGGCCATGCCGAGGAACACACCCAGCAGCAAGGCTTGTTCGTAGCTGTGAATCCCGAGTTTCCAGGCGCCGAACAACGCGACGATCACGATTACCTGGCCGATCAGCCCGGCGGTCTTGGGCGACAGCCTGTCGGCCAGCATGCCCATCACAAAACGCAGCACCGCACCGGCGAGGATCGGCGTCGCGACCATCAGGCCGCGTTGTTGCGTGGTCAGGTGCAGGTCGGCGGCAATCTGGATCGCCAGCGGGCCCAACAAATACCAAACCATGAAGCTCAAATCGAAATACAGGAACGCGGCAAACAGGGTCGGGGTGTGCCCGGATTTCCAGAAGCTTGATTTCATCACGCACCTCAACGGTTGGGAGTCTTGTAAGAAGGCCTGGTGATGGAGCCGCCGGCGAAGGCCGCCCCACCGGCCCCATGCTCTGGGGCCAAAACGCAAAAACGCCGCCACCGGGTTCGCGAGGGGCAAACCGGATGTGCGACGTCTTTGTCGTGGAGGGGCAACCGCCGTTGGTTACCTGTAGGGATCCTTTAGCAAGAGCTGAGCCAGATCAGCCGAGCAACTCGCTCATGGCGATAATCTGCTCTGCCACCTGGATCAGTTTCTGCTGGCGGCTCATGGCCTGGCGGCGCATCAGCGTGTAGGCCTCTTCCTCATTGCAGTCCTTCATTTTCATCAGCATGCCCTTGGCCAGTTCGATGCGCTTGCGCTCGGCCAACTGCTGGTCACGGGCCTGCAGCTGGGCGCGCAGGGCCTGGTCGCTCTCGAAGCGCGCCATGGCCACGTCGAGGATAGGTTGCAGGCGCTGGGCCTGGATGCCTTCGACGATGTAGGCGCTGACGCCGGACTTGATCGCCTGGCGCATTACATTCGGGTCATGCTCGTCGGTAAACATCACGATGGGCCGGGGCTGGTCGCGACTGACCAGCACCACTTGCTCCATCACGTCGCGCCCGGGTGACTCGGTATCGATCAGGATCACATCCGGGCGCACCGTTTCGACGCGCGCGGGCAGGTCGATGGTCAGGCCGGACTCATCGATCACCTCGAAACCGGCCTCGATCAGCGCAGCCTTAAGCCGCCCGACTTTGCGCGGCGTGTCATTGATCAACAGGATTCGCAGCATATCGGTCTTCCTGTCAGCGCAAGGCCTGGCGGCTGGTGGGATCGTTCATCGCGTGCAGACGGAAGCTGCGCGCATAGGCGGCGGGGTCGCGGCCATCCCAGATCTTGCCGTCGATCAGTTGGCTGCTGCGCATGTCCTGGGCGATCGGGGGAACGCCGACGGCGCTGGCGGCCTCGCGGTACAGCGTCAATTGCTGCACCTGGCGGGCAACCCCCAGGTAATCCGGGTCTTCGCGCAGCAGGCCCCAGCGACGGAATTGGGTCATGAACCACATGCCGTCCGAGAGATACGGCAGGTTCACCTCGCCATCGGCAAAAAACCGCAGGGCGTGGGGGTCTTGCCATTGGTTGCCGAGGCCGTCGTCGTAGCTGCCCAACAGGCGCGGCTCAATGCAGTCGAGCGGCGCGTCGAGGTAGTCGCGGGCGCTCAGCAGTTGGGCGGTGGAGCGGCGGTTCTCCTGGCTCTGTTCGATAAAGCGGCTGGCTTCAAGGATGGCCATCACCAGCACGCGGGCGGTGTTGGGGTATTGCTCGACAAACGCCTGGGTGCAGCCGAGGACTTTCTCCGGGTGGTCTGGCCAGATCGCCTGGGTGGTGGCCAGGGTAAAGCCCTGATTTTGCTGCACGGCGCTGGCACACCAGGGTTCGCCGACACAAAAACCATCGATACGCCCGGCTTGCAGGTGCGCGACCATTTGCGGCGGCGGTACCACCACGCTGTTGACGTCCTGCAGCGGGTGGATGCCTTGGCTCGCCAGCCAGTAATACAGCCACATGGCGTGGGTGCCGGTGGGAAACGTCTGGGCGAAAGTCAGTTTTGTGCGGCTTTGGTGCACATGGTGATCCAGTGCCTCAGGAGTGACCACGCCCTGCTGTTGCAGGCCGTGGGACAGGTTGATGCTCTGGCCGTTCTGGTTGAGCCCCATCAGTACCGCCATGTCGGTGGGCGCTACGCCGCCGATGCCCAGGTGCACGGCATAGATCAGCCCGTACAGGCTGTGGGCGGCGTCCAGTTCGCCGCTGACCAGTTTGTCGCGCAGGTTGGCCCATGACGCCTGACGCTTGAGGTTGAGTGTCAGGCCGTAGGGTTGGGCGAAGCCCTGGGTGGCGGCAACTACCAGCGAGGCGCAATCACTCAGGGCCATGAAGCCCAGGTCGAGACTGCTCTTTTCCGGCGCGTCACTGCCGTTGACCCAAGCCAGTGGGTCTTTTCTCGGGCGGTTATCTGCCGGTTCGTTCATCAATGCCTGCCTTTTCTCTCAAAAAAAAACGTCGTTCCCTCGGATGGCGCTAGAGGCCATTGCAGGGTAACGACGCCTTTGTCCGTAGGCCCGTGCCTTCGTTGGCGCGCGCTCTGATGAGTGTGTGTAGCAATGCACATGCCATGGCCAGGGTGTGGACGCGTGCCGTCAGTTTTCCGTCAAGATTGAAAACTGGCGGGCTCTCAGTATGGCCGCTTCGTCACGCCAGGCTGCCGAGAAAACCAAGGTGAATAGTGTGTTCCCTGCAAGGATGACCCACCAGCGGCTGTGCAGCTGGTTGTTGTGCGCTGCGTTATCGCTGGGCACCTGTGCGGCGAGGGGCGAGCCCTACCGGGCGCAGGAAGAGAACCTGCAGCGGTTTTTTACCGCGCTCTCGGTGCCATTGGGCTTGTCGATTGTCCTCAGCCGCAAAGTCGCTCGCCTGCATGTCAGTGGGCTGTTTGATTTTGACGCGCCGCAACAGGTCCTGGAGGTACTGGCCCTGCAGGAGGGCCTGATCTGGCATCGCGATGGGCAAGTCCTGTACCTCTACGAAGCCGATGAGGTGAGGAACTCGGCAGTTGCGCTGCGGCACATTTCCGTCGACAGGCTGCGGGGGCAGATGCGTCGTACGGGGCTGGACGAGTCCAGCTATCCCTTGCGTAAAAGCGCGGAGCGCATGTTCTCCGTCACGGGGCCGCCAAGCTATGTCGATCAAGTGCTGCGCCTGGCGAAACTGATGGATCGGCCGCCTGCCCCGCCGCGTGTGGTGTTGCCCTCCGTAGGCGTGGTGCAGGTGTTCAATGTCGATGTGGCTGATCGTCATTATGGCGTGGGTACGGACACGATTTCCGTGCCTGGGATGGCTTCAATGATCGAAGCCCGGTTGTCCAGCGAGCACAAAGCTCAACTGGCAGAAGGCAGCCTAACGTTCATTGCTTATCCAGACACCAACAGCCTGCTGATCCGGGGCAAGCCCGATCAGGTGAGTCTCATCAAGCAGTGGGTCGCGGAGCTGGATGTGCTCACCCCGCCGGATGAGGTCTCGTTGTGGCAGGTAGGCACCGATCAGAATGAACTCAAGACTCTGACCGCCCCTCCCGGACCATCACCCTTGACGGCGGAGCAGCATGAGCGTGTGCATCGCGCGTACATGCCACGGGGTCGCGAAATTTCTCCATGAATAGGGCGCTTGTCCATGCACCTGGAAATACTTCTGCAAGAGCAACTGATCAGTCGCAAGCGTCTGGCGGCGTTTGCAGTAGGGAAGGTGTTACCGCTGACACCTGACGTCATTCGCTGTGTGGAGGTGCGGGTCAATGGTCAGTTAATGGCTTTGGGCGAGTTGGTGCAATTGGAGGATCGGTTGGGGGTCGAGTTGCACGAGGTTTATCACGATTGGGTCGCCCGGTAGGGCCGGATGAAGAATTGTCCTACTGAGTAGCTGCGAAAAACGCCGGATGAATGGGTTTTTCCCTAGGGCCAGGTGTAGGACTGTTTCTTATAGTCGCGATGTTTGCGGGTGAGCCAATACAGGAAATAAGGATTTCAATGTCAGTAGTTGAATACAGAGGTGCGTATGGCGGTCGTGATTGACAGGTCAGCGACGTCCCTCGTTTTTGCCCACTGGACCTTACATGGCGATGGCCGGTTGACCGGGGGCGGGACAGACGTTCAATTGCCACCCAAGGAGGGCCAGGTGCTGCGGTTGCTGCTGGGTTCGGGTGGCACGCTGATGACCAAGGACCGCTTGCTGGAACTCGCATGGCCCAGAGGCGAGGTGGCCGAGGAGTCGCTGACGCGCTGCATCTACTCGTTACGCAAGTACTTGAAGGCCGACAAGGGGTTTATCAAGACGATCTATGGCAGGGGGTATCGGTTTACTTGTCCGGTGCAGGTGGGAAGTGCTGATGCTAGGCCGGTAGCGCATGTGTGTGCGGCTTGTGGTCAGGTCAACAATGTTTAAAGCCTGGAGGAAAGGCCTGCTTTTGAGTCTGTTGATGGGCAGCAGCCCGGCACTGGCCTACTGCTGGGACGAAGTGGCCAGCCGTTATGACCTTGAGCCGGAGTTACTGCAGGCCATCGCTGCTGTCGAGTCGGGTTACCGCGCGCAGGCCATCAATAACGCTAACCGCAATGGCACGCGGGATATCGGCTTGATGCAGATCAACAGCATTCATCTGCCCCGTCTGCTGAAGCTGGGCATCACGGAAGAGCGGTTGTTGAGCGAGCCCTGTCTCTCGGTGGAGGTGGCAGCGTCGATTCTTACCGAGTTCATCCAGCGCTTTGGTTACAACTGGACTGCCGTCGGCTCCTATAACGTCGGTGGGGGGGCAGGCCCCAAACGTGACGCCTTGCGCATGCAATATGCGCAAAAGATCTGGGCACGCTACGAAGAGCTGGTAGCCAATCGCCAATGACGATTGGCGGCACGCCTCGCATGCAGCCCGCCACCCCGGCTATAATCGTCGCCACCTTTCGCCGCCATCCGAGTCTAGCCCGCCCATGTATACCCTGGCCCGCCAGCTGTTGTTCAAACTTTCCCCGGAAACCTCCCACGATCTGTCCCTGGACCTGATCGGTGCCGGTGGCCGCCTGGGGCTCAATGGCCTGGTATGCAAGGCACCGGCAAAAATGCCGGTATCGGTGATGGGGCTCGACTTCCCCAACCCGGTCGGGCTGGCGGCTGGCCTGGACAAGAACGGTGCGGCCATCGATGGTTTTGCGCAGCTGGGTTTCGGTTTTGTCGAGATCGGCACCGTGACCCCGCGCCCACAGCCGGGCAACCCCAAGCCGCGTATCTTCCGCCTGCCGGAAGCTGAAGCGATCATCAACCGCATGGGCTTCAACAACCTGGGCGTGGATCACTTGCTGTCGCGGGTTCAGGCGGCGAAGTACAAAGGCATCCTCGGCATCAATATCGGCAAGAACTTCGACACGCCGGTGGAGCGTGCGGTGGATGACTACCTGATCTGCCTGGACAAGGTCTACGCCCACGCCAGTTACGTCACCGTCAACGTCAGCTCGCCCAACACCCCGGGGCTGCGCAGCCTGCAGTTCGGCGACTCCCTCAAGCAATTGCTCGAAGCCTTGCGCCAGCGCCAGGAAGACCTGGCCGTGCGCCATGGCAAACGTGTGCCGTTGGCGATCAAGATTGCCCCGGACATGAGCGACGAAGAGACGGTGCTGGTGGCCCAGGCCCTGGTGGACTCGGGCATGGACGCAGTGATCGCGACCAATACAACCCTCAGCCGTGTTGGCGTCGAAGGCCTCGCCCATGGCGACGAAGCGGGCGGCCTGTCGGGCGCGCCGGTGCGTGAGCAGAGCACCCATATCGTCAAGGTGCTGGCAGCCGAACTGGCCGGGCGCTTGCCGATCATCGCTGCCGGTGGCATCACCGAAGGCCAGCACGCCGCCGAGAAGATCGCCGCTGGCGCCAGCCTGGTGCAGTTGTACTCCGGCTTTATCTACAAGGGCCCGGCGTTGATTCGCCAGGCGGTGGATGCGATCGCGGCACTGCGCTGATGCATTAACTGTGGGAGCGGGCAAGCCCGCTCCCACAGGGGATTGGGTTCACACGCCAGTTCAGGTTCACACCGATCAAACTGTGGGAGCTGGCTTGCCTGCGATGGCGGTGGGTCTGTTGTAGCAGTGTTGGCTGACAGGTCGCCTTCGCGAGCAAGCCCGCTCCCACAGTATTCTCCAGCCAATAAAAAGGGCTCCATAAAGGAGCCCCCTGGGCCGAAGCCCGCCGCCCGGATAGGACGTGCGTGGTTAAGTCATTACATCTTCAACAGTGTATGTCGGAATTGAATGCCCTTATTAGCCGACGGCGTGAAGTTCGTTGAGTCTGTGGATTCCCGCAGTGCCAGTCATACCGTCCCAGTTGTCGCCGCGTCCTTCTCGCCAGCCGTTGATCCAGGCTTGGCGTACCGACGGTAGAGTAAATGGGCAAAGCTCACGGGATTTGCCATGAACGCCATATTGATATCCGCGTAAAAATGCTCTTTCCAACGGATCACGCTTAAGTCTTCTCATAGGGTGTTTCCCTCACTTGTTGACTGTCTTGATATCCTTCGGCCTCGTCTGGGGCCGGGCAGAGTTTTTCTGCCGTTGGTGGGCTCGCTGCCGGCGTGGCGAGCCTATGTGTCGGCGTCGTTACGGCGCCAACCTGTGTTGAGTTCTAACCAATAGGTCACATGGATTCAATGATCGTTTTGTCATAAGCACGTAACGATAACGATGCTATAGCCATAAGCTGGGATGGCTTTTCGCCCCATTTACCTAGCAAAGCCAGCTATGATGCACCCTGCAAAGAGGATGGGTTTAATCCTTTAGTGAGAATGTCCGCCCGTTGCAGTCGGTTACTATTCGACGAAGGGTCGGAATATTTCCTTTTGTTACGCCACATTATCTATCTGCCCCGTCAACCACGGCCTAAAGGCCCGGCAGGCGGGGTGGGACGGCACATTCGTGCCACGCGAGCACTCTTCAAGAAAAGTGCTTGATTGAAAACCGAGCCGGCGATGCGTCGCCCGTTCATTTATTGCTGAAAAGCCTGGAATGCCCCATGTCGGACCGTTTTGAACTCTTCCTCACCTGCCCCAAGGGCCTCGAAGGCCTGCTGATCGAGGAAGCCGTCGGGCTTGGCCTTGAGGAAGCCCGCGAGCACACCTCGGCCGTGCGCGGCATGGCCGACATGGAAACCGCCTACCGCCTGTGCCTCTGGTCGCGCCTCGCCAACCGCGTGTTGCTGGTACTCAAGCGCTTCCCGATGAAGGACGCCGAAGACCTCTACCACGGCGTGCTGGATATCGAATGGGCCGACCATATGGTCCCGGACGGCACCCTGGCCGTGGAATTCAGTGGCCATGGTTCGGGCATCGACAACACCCACTTCGGCGCGCTGAAGGTCAAGGATGCGATTGTCGACAAGCTGCGCACCCCGACCGGCGAACGTCCGTCCATCGACAAGATCAACCCGGACCTGCGCATTCACCTGCGCCTGGACCGTGGCGAGGCGATCCTGTCCCTCGACCTTTCCGGCCACAGCCTGCACCAGCGTGGCTACCGCCTGCAGCAGGGCGCCGCGCCGTTGAAGGAAAACCTGGCCGCCGCGATCCTGATCCGTGCCGGCTGGCCGCGCATTGCTGCCGAAGGTGGCGCGCTGACTGACCCGATGTGTGGCGTGGGCACCTTCCTGGTGGAAGGCGCGATGATCGCTGCCGACATGGCGCCCAACCTGAACCGTGAGCTGTGGGGTTTCACCACCTGGCTCGGTCACGTCCCGGCGCTGTGGAAGAAGCTTCACACCGAGGCGTCGGAACGTGCCGCTATCGGCATGAACAAGCCGCCGTTGTGGGTGCGTGGCTATGAAGCCGACCCGCGCCTGATTCAGCCTGCACGCAACAACATCGAGCGTGCCGGCCTGAGCCATTGGATCAAGGTCTACCAGGGCGAAGTCGGTACCTTCGAGCCGCGCCCGGACCAGAACCAGAAAGGCCTGGTCATCTGCAACCCGCCGTACGGCGAGCGTTTGGGTGACGAAGCCAGCCTGTTGTACCTCTACCAGAACCTCGGCGAGCGTCTGCGCCAGGCGTGCATGGGCTGGGAAGCGGCGGTGTTCACCGGCGCACCGGACCTGGGCAAGCGCATGGGCATCCGCAGCCACAAGCAATATTCGTTCTGGAACGGCGCGTTGCCGTGCAAATTGCTGCTGATCAAGGTCAACCCGGACCAGTTTGTCACCGGCGAGCGCCGCACCCCGGAGCAGCGCCAGGCCGAACGCGAGCAAGCCGCTTACGATCAAGCGCCGGTTGAGCCACAAGAGCGCCAGTACAACAAGAACGGCAACCCGATCAAGCCGGCCCCGGCGCCGGTGGTTGAGCAGGCGCGCCTGAGCGAAGGCGGGCAGATGTTCGCCAACCGCCTGCAAAAGAACCTCAAGTTGCTGGGCAAGTGGGCCAAACGTGAAGGCGTGGATTGCTACCGCGTGTACGACGCCGACATGCCGGAATACTCCATGGCCATCGACCTGTACCACGATTGGGTCCACGTTCAGGAATACGCCGCGCCGAAGTCCATCGACCCGGAAAAGGCCTCCGCGCGCATGTTCGACGCCCTGGCCGCGATTCCCCAGGCGCTGAACATCGACAAGAGCCGCGTCGTCGTCAAGCGCCGCGAGCGTCAGAGCGGCACCAAGCAGTACGAGCGCCAGAGCGCCCAGGGCAAGTTCACCGAAGTCAGCGAAGGCGGCGTGAAGCTGCTGGTCAACCTCACCGACTACCTCGACACCGGCCTGTTCCTCGACCACCGCCCGATGCGCATGCGCATCCAGAAAGAAGCGGCGGGCAAGCGTTTCCTCAACCTGTATTGCTACACCGCTACCGCGAGCGTGCATGCAGCCAAGGGCGGCGCGCGCAGCACCACCAGCGTCGATTTGTCGAAGACTTACCTGGACTGGGCGCGTCGCAACTTCTCCCTCAACGGTTTCTCCGACAAGAACCGTCTGGAGCAGGGTGATGTGATGGCATGGCTGGAAGCCAGCCGCGACGAGTTCGACCTGATCTTCATCGACCCGCCGACTTTCTCCAACTCCAAGCGCATGGAAGGCATCTTCGACGTGCAGCGCGACCACGTGCAGTTGCTCGACCTGGCCATGGCCCGCCTGGCACCGGGCGGCGTGCTGTATTTCTCGAACAACTTCCGCAAGTTCGCGCTGGAGGACAACCTCAGCGAGCGTTACGCGGTCGAGGAAATCAGCGACAAGACCATCGACCCGGATTTCGCGCGTAACGCGAAGATCCACCGGGCGTGGAAAATCACCGCGCGCTGATCGTCCCTTGTAGACGAGAGCTTGTTGTGGCGAGGGAGCTTGCTCCCGCTGGACTGCGCAGCAGTCCCCAGATATTGGGGCCGCTTCGCACCCCAGCGGGAGCAAGCTCCCTCGCCACATAAGCTTGCTGTAATTACCGTTATTACGCTGGTCAAACCCAGGCCCTATGGCTATAACTTAACGCCTAGCCAAAGTGACACCCCCCCGCACGCTGGCGTTGTGAGTGTTGCCTATGCCGTTGCAAGCCGTTCGCCCGAAAATCCTTGGTTTTATCAGTGAGCAGGCATCGGCTTGGCTGGTGGCATTGGTGGTGTTATTGGCGGGGGCTGCGCTGACGCTGATCGTTGCGTGGGCGGCGTCCAACCTCTATCAGCAACAGGTGCGCCAGCGCTTTCAGTTGCTGGTCAATGAACGCTACAGTCGCCTGCAAGAGCGCTTTGAGGACCAGGAGCAACGCCTGGGTAGCCTGCGGCGTTTTTTCGTCAATTCAGGCGACGTATCCCGTGACGAATTCGATGGTTTCGCCCAACCCCTGCTGCTGCGCGCCCGTGCCTATTCCTGGGCGCCGCGGGTGTTTCGCGATCAGCGCGACGCGTTTGAGCAGACGGTGTCACGCCAACTCGGCAAGCCCTTCGTCATTCGCGAGCTGGACGCCACGGGTGAGCTGACCCCTGCGCCCCTGCGTGATGAGTACGTGCCGGTGCTCTACAGCCAGACCCAGAGCCTGCTCGGTTCGCCTTTGGGCTTTGATTTGCTGGCCCAGCCACTGCGCCGTTCAACCCTTGAACGTGCGCTGAAGACCGGCAAGATGGCGGTGTCGCAACCCATGCAACTGGTGGGGGTGGAACCGTCCTATGCTGCCGGCGTGTTGCTGGTAGCACCCGTCAGCAAACTGCCGGACAGCCAGCAATCCCAATCCGAGGCCTATGGCTTTGTGATGGCCGTGATCAGCATGCGGCAGTTGGTGGCCGATGGGTTGCCCAAGCCAAACCGCGACAATCTGGTGATGCAGATCATCGACACCTCCGATACCCAGAAGCGCGTGCTGTACGCGTCGAGCAACACGCCGGGCAGCAGCGACCTGGCCGCCGCGCGCCGGTTGACCCTGGGCGATCATGTCTACGCCCTGAGCCTGCAAGCGAGCCAGGTGTTCGACCAGGCCAACCACTCCTCGATGAACACGATCCTGACCATGGGCGGCCTGCTCAGCCTGCTGCTCAGCGCGTTGTTGTACGTGCTGGTCAGCCAGCGCCAACGCGCGTTGAAGCTGGTCGAACAACGCACCGAGCAATTGCGCCTGCGCGAGCTTGAGTTACGCGGCGCCCATGGACAGTTGCGCAGCGTGCTGAACGCGGCGACCCAGGTGGCGATCATTGCCACTGACCTGCGCGGCGTGATCAATACGTTCAATGCCGGCGCCGAGCAGATGCTGGGGTTCAAGTCCGATGAAGTGCTGGGCCGCTTGACCCTGGAAAGCCTGCATCTGGCACCTGAGTTGGAGGCGCGCGCCGCCAGCCTGAGCCAGATCATGGGCAAGCGCATTCCGCCGAGCCAGGCAATGCTGGTAGAAAGCCCCGACCACCAGCATGAGGCCCGCGAGTGGACCTTGAAACGCCAGGATGGCAGCCAGTTGACGGTGAATATGTTGGCCACGGTGTTGTTGGATGACCATGGCTTGTGGGTTGGGCACTTGGCGATTTACCTGGACGTCACCGAACAAAAACGTGCCTACGAAGCCTTGGCGGCACGGGATCGCCTGCTGAAAAAACTCAGCGCCCATGTCCCCGGCGGGATCTTCCAGTTCACCCTTGAGCCCAAGGACAACTGGCGCTTTATCTACGCCAGCGATGGCATACGCGATATCTATGAGATCGAACCGGGGATGCTGCAACAGGACGCCAGCAAGGCGCTGGACCGTATTCATCCACTGGACATCGAGCGGGTGCGGGCTTCGATTCGCTTGTCGGCGCTGCAATTGAGCCATTGGCGTGAAGAATACCGCGTGCAGTTGCCGCACCGGGGCGTGCGTTGGATTCGCGGCGAGGCGACGCCGGAAGAGTTACCGGGAGGCGGTACGTTGTGGCATGGCTATGTGTCGGATATTTCCGATTTGAAACGGGTTGAGGAAGAGCTGCGCGCCTTGTCGATTACCGATTCTCTGACGGGGATTCATAACCGTCGGTATTTCCAGGATCGCCTCAAGGCCGAGATGGTGCGGCTCAACCGGGTGTCGGGGGCGCTGTCGCTGATCATGCTGGATATCGACCACTTCAAGCGGATCAACGACCAGCACGGGCATGGCGTGGGCGACGGTGTGTTGCAGGAGTTGTGCAAGCGCATCAGCGTGCGCCTGCGGCGTACCGACGTGTTCTGTCGCCTGGGTGGGGAAGAGTTCATGGTGCTGTGCCCCAACACCGATGGCGAGCAGGCCTACAGCCTGGCGATGGAGCTGTGGCAATCGTTGCGCAGCGAGCCGATGGAGCCGGTCGGTATTGTCACCGCCAGCTTTGGCGTGGCCAGTTGGCGTGTTGATGAAGGGATCGATGGGTTGCTGCTACGTGCGGACTCGGCGGTGTATGTGGCCAAGCAGGCGGGGCGGGATCGGGTAGAAGCGGAGCGGATACGGGCCTGAAGGCTGACGCAGTACCCCATGTGGGAGCGGGCTTGCTCGCGAAAGCGGTGTATCAGTCATCTGATAAGTTGGCTGACCCACCGCATTCGCGAGCAAGCCCGCTCCCACACAAGCCCGCTCCCACAAAAAGTGTTAGAGCACTGGTACGGCAGCGGCAAGCTTCGGCTGGCGATACAGGTCCAGCAGCACCTGATCCAGCACCGACGAAGCGCCCCACGGCTTCGGATCGTTGAGGATTGCCACCACCGCCCAGGTGTTGCCGTTGTTATCGCGGCTGAACCCGGCGATGGCGCGCACGGTGTTCAAGGTGCCGGTCTTGACGTGGGCCTCGCCGCGCATGGCGGTGGTCTTCAGGCGTTTGCGCATGGTGCCGTCGGTGCCGGCAATCGGCAGCGAGCTGATGTATTCAGCCGCATACGGGCTTTTCCACGCGGCTTGCAGCATCGCGGCCATTTCCCGGGCGCTGACCCGTTCGGCGCGGGACAGGCCGGAGCCGTTTTCCATCACCAGGTGTGGCGCGGTAATGCCTTTTTTCGCCAGCCACTGGCGCACGACGCGCTGGCCCGCCTTGGCGTCGTCGCCGTCGGCATCGTTGCGAAACTGTGCGCCCAGGCTCAGGAACAATTGCTGGGCCATGGTGTTGTTACTGTATTTGTTGATGTCGCGGATGATTTCCGCCAGGTCCGGCGAGAACGCGCGGGCCAGGACCTTGGCGTCCTTGGGGACCGGTGCCTGGATATCGCGGCCCTGGATGCTGCCGCCCAGTTCCTGCCAGATCGCGCGCACGGCGCCGGCGGTGTAGGTGGCGTGGTCGAGCAGCGACAGATAAGTCTGCGAGCTGCAGCCATCGGCCAGTTGGCCGCTGACGGTGACCGTCACGCTGCCATCGGCGGCGGTGACCGGGTTGTAGCGCACGTCGCCGGTGCACTGCTTGGTGTTGGACACCTTGACCTGGTTGTCGATACGGATACTGGCAATCGGCGGCTCGACCGACACGATGACCCGGCCCGAGTCATTGCGGGTCACGAAGCGCAGGGCCTTGAGGTTGACCAGCAGGGCGTCGGGCTTGACCAGGAAGGGCTTGTTCTCGTCGTTGCCGTCGTCATTGAACTCGGGCAATAGCGGTTGTTTGAAGAAGGCACGGTCCAGCACCAGGTCGCCGGTGACTTGCTGCACGCCGTTGGCGCGCAGGTCGCGCATCAGCAGCCAGAGTTTTTCCATGTTCAGCTTGGGGTCGCCGCCGCCCTTGAGGTACAGGTTGCCGTGCAACACGCCACCGCTGAGGGTGCCGTCGGTGTAGAACTCGGTTTTCCACTGGTGGTTGGGGCCAAGCATCTCCAGGGCCGCGTAGGTGGTGACCAGCTTCATGGTGGAGGCCGGGTTGACCGAGACATCAGCGTTGAAGACGGTCGGCGTGCCCGGGCCGTTCAGGGGGATCATCACCAGGGACAGTGCGTTGTTTTGCAGTTTGGCTTTTGTCAGTGCCTGCTGGACGTTCGGCGGCAGGGTGTTGTTGACGGTGGCGGCGGTGGCAGAGAAGGCCAGTGGCAGGAGAAGACCGGCAAGGAGCAATGGACGCAAAGATTTGATCATAGAGAATAAAACCCTACTGCTGAGGAGGGTGAAAAAGGCGAGGGGTAAATAAGAAAAATCCCTCATTGGTCACGAAAGTGTCGGCATTATGCCCCAAGGTGGGGCCTCTTGTAGCTGAACGATAGCTGGAAATCGGCGTTTTTTTGCAGGCAATTTGCCGCCCGTCCCAGAGAGTCGGGCAATCGCCGCCTTAAACTGCTAAAGTGCCGCCCGTTATTACTTAAGAGGATTGTTCCAATGGCGACTAACCGTTCCCAGCGTCTGCGCAAAAAACTGTGCGTTGATGAATTTCAAGAGCTGGGTTTCGAACTGAACCTGGACTTCAGCGAAGGCCTGAGTGAAGAAGCTATCGACGCTTTCCTCGAAGCATTCATTAACGAAGCCATGGAAGCCAACGGTCTGGGCTATGTTGGCGGCGACGACTACGGTCTGGTTTGCCTGCAGAAGCGCGGCTCGGTTTCCGAAGAGCAACGTGCGGCTGTTGAAGCCTGGCTGAAAACCCGTTCCGAGCTGACCAAGGCTGAAGTCAGCCCGCTGCTGGACGTGTGGTATCCAGAAAAGCCGATCAACGCGGCTAAGTGATACTGAAAAAAACGGCGACCTGAGGGTCGCCGTTTTTTTATGCCTTGCGCCAGTTCAGAATCAACAGCGTCAACACCCCCGCGACAATCCCCCAGAACGCCGACCCGATGGAAAACAGGGTCAAGCCAGACGCCGTGACCATAAAGGTGATCAGCGCCGCTTCCCGTTCCTTCGGCTCATTCATGGCGATGCTCAGGCCATTGATGATCGAGCCAAACAGCGCCAATGCCGCAATCGACAGCACCAGTTCCTTGGGCAAGGCGGCGAACAGTGCCGCCAGCGTCGCGCCAAACACCCCGGCAATCCCGTAGAACACCCCGCACCAGACCGCCGCCGTGTAGCGCTTGTTGCGGTCTTCATGGGCGTGGGGCCCGGTGCAGATCGCCGCGCTGATCGCCGCCAGGTTGATGCCGTGGGAACCGAAGGGCGCCAGCACCAGTGAAGCCAGGCCGGTGGCGGTAATCAACGGGGAGGCGGGCACGTTGTAACCGTCGGCCCGCAGCACCGCGACGCCCGGCATGTTCTGCGAGGTCATCGCCACCACGAACAGCGGGATACCGATGCTGATGGTCGCGGCCAGGGAGAAGTGCGGGGTGGTCCACACCGGCGTCGCCACTTCCAGGTGAAAGCCGCTGAAATCCAGAAGGCCCATCAGCCCTGACAGTACGCTGCCGATCACCAGCGCAGCCAGCACCGCATACCTCGGCGACAGGCGCTTGATGATCAGGTAGGTGAAAAACATCCCCAGCACCAGGCCGGTACGGTGTTGGGCGGCGACGAAGATCTCGCTGCCGATCTTGAACAGAATCCCCGCCAGCAAGGCCGCCGCCAATGACGCCGGAATGCGTTTGACCAGCTTTTCAAAGCTGCCGGTCAGCCCGCAAATCGTCACCAGCGCCGCGCAGGTGATGTAGGCGCCGATGGCCTCGCCGTAACTCACGCCGCCCAGGCTGGTAATCAGCAGCGCGGCGCCAGGTGTGGACCAGGCAATGGTGATAGGTGTGCGGTAGCGCAGCGACAAGCCGATGCTGCACACCGCCATGCCGATGGAGATCGCCCAGATCCACGAGGAAATCTGTGCCGTGGTCAAGCCGGCGGCTTGTCCGGCCTGGAACATCAGTACCAGGGAGCTGGTGTAGCCGGTCATCATGGCGATGAAACCGGCGACGATGGCGGATGGCGATGTGTCGGCCAGCGGGCGCAGGGGCGCTTGGGCGGCGTCGGACATAGAAAGGTGTTCCTTTAACCAGAGAAGTTGCTGATTCAAGCCTAAACTCAAACGTAACCACTCATTGCAATACAGCCGAGGCCACAAACAGCCGTACAGTGTGTTGGCGCATACGGTTGTGTACAATGTGCCATGTTTTTAGGTGATACTTGCCAGCAACCCGTTGTTGCCGTATTACCGTTAATTCGCCGCCGTTCTCCAAACCGAGTGCCCATGAACGAACAGTTGCAACCTCTCAAGAAACAACCGCGAGCCGGCAAGGCCGGTCGCAGCGGAACCCAGGACGATATCGTCTACGCGCATATCTTCGAGGCGATCCTCGAACAACGCCTGGCACCCGGCACCAAATTGAGTGAAGAGGCACTGGGCGAAATCTTCGGCGTCAGCCGCACCATCATTCGCCGCGCGCTGTCGCGCCTGGCCCATGAAGGCGTGGTGTTGCTGCGGCCCAATCGCGGTGCCGTGGTGGCCAGCCCGAGTGTCGAAGAGGCCCGCCAGGTCTTCATGGCGCGGCGTCTGGTGGAGCGGGCGATTACCGAGTTGGCAGTGCAGCACGCCACGGCCGAGCAACTGGCCGAGTTGCGCCAGATGGTCAACGACGAGCGCGACAGCTTTTCCCGTGGCGACCGGGGGGCGGGCATCCGTCTTTCCGGCGAGTTCCACCTCAAGCTGGCCGAAGCAGCGAAGAACGCACCGCTGATCAGCTTCCAGCGCAGCCTGGTGTCCCAGACGTCGTTGATCATCGCCCAGTACGAAAGCGGCAACCGCTCGCACTGCTCGTACGATGAACACACCCAGCTGATCGACGCGATCGAAGCGCGGGATGCGGTGTTGGCGGTGGATCTGATGATGCATCACATGGATCACATCGACAGCAAGCTCAACCTCGATGAGGAAAGTGCGTCGGATGATTTGCATGCGGTGTTTTCGCATTTGTTGCAGACCAAGAAGCCAGGGCGCTCTTCGGTCAAACTCTGATCTTCCTGACTCACCTGGGACAAAAAATGTGGGAGCGGGCTTGCTCGCGAATGCGGTGGATCAGTCAATGGATCTGTTGACTGACACTCCGCATTCGCGAGCAAGCCCGCTCCCACATTTGATTTTCGGTGATTCTAAAATTAGCGCTGGTGTACCAATTGCCCGGCCGCATACGTCTGCAACACCGTCCGATCATCCCCCAGCGTCATCAGCACAAACAACGTCTCGGCAATGTCCTTCGCCTGCTTCAAGCGATAGCTCAGCAGCGGCGTAGCGTTGTAATCCAACACCAAAAAATCCGCATCCGTGCCCGGCTGCAACGTGCCGATCTTGTCTTCCAGGCGCAGCGCCCGCGCGCCGCCCAATGTGGCGAGATACAGCGACTTGAACGGGCTCAACCGCGCGCCCTGCAGCTGCATGACCTTGTAGGCTTCGTTCAACGTTTGCAGCAGCGAGAAGCTGGTGCCACCGCCCACGTCGGTGCCCAGGCCGACATGCAATTTGTGTTTTTCCGCCATCGGCAGGTTGAACAAACCACTGCCGAGGAACAGGTTTGACGTCGGGCAGAACGCCACCGCCGAACCGGTCTCCGCCAGCCGCGCGCACTCGTCGTCACACAGGTGTACGCCGTGGGCAAACACCGAGCGCTCGCCGAGCAGCTGGTAATGGTCGTACACGTCCAGGTAGCCGTTGCGCTCAGGGAATAGTTCTTTTACCCACTCGATTTCCTGCTTGTTCTCACTGATGTGAGTCTGCATGTACAGGTCCGGGTATTCCCCCAGCAGTTGCCCGGCCAGCGTCAGTTGTTCCGGCGTGCTGGTCGGCGCAAAACGTGGTGTGACGGCGTAGTGCAGGCGGCCCTTACCGTGCCAGCGCTCGATCAGCGCCTTGCTTTCCTGGTAGCCGGATTCGGCGGTGTCGGTCAGGTAGTCCGGGGCGTTGCGGTCCATCATCACCTTGCCGGCGATCATGCGCAGGTCGAGCTTTTCGGCCGCTTCAAAGAACGCGTTCACCGACTGCGGGTGCACGCTGCCGAACACCAGTGCGGTGGTGGTGCCGTTGCGTAGGAGTTCCTTGATGAAGATGTCGGCAACTTCCTCGGCGTGGGCCTTGTCGGCGAATTGGCTTTCACACGGGAAGGTGTAGGTGTTGAGCCAGTCCAGCAACTGCTCGCCGTAGGCGCCGACCATGCCGGTCTGTGGCAGGTGGATATGGGTGTCGATCAGGCCGGGAGTGATCAGGGCATCCTGGTGATGGGTGACGTCGATATCGGCGGGCAGGGTCGGCAGCAAATCGCTGGCATGGCCGACGGCGCTGATCTTGCCGTTTTCGATCACCAGCAGGCCGTCTTCGAAATACTCATAAGAGGCTTCGATGCCCACTTCAGCGGGGTCGGCGATGCTGTGCAGAATGGCGGCACGGTAGGCTTTGCGAGTCAAAGGCATGGTCATCTCAATTCAAATGGCTTGGCTGCGACGCGAAGCCGGCAGCAGTTTGGCAATGGGTTCGGCGCTGGCGGTGTGCTGGCCGAAATTAGCGTTATAGGTGGCGATGATTTCGCCGGCGATGGAGATCGCGATCTCCACCGGCAGTTTGCCCTTCACCTCGGTGAGGCCCATGGGGCAGCGCATGCGTTGCAACTGTGCGGCGTCGAAGCCGCGATCACGCAGGCGGTGTTCGAACTTGACCCGTTTGGTCTTGGAGCCGATCAGGCCGAAGTAGGCGAAGTCATTGCGCTTGAGCAGGGCGGCGGTGAGTTCCAGGTCCAGCGCGTGATTGTGGGTCATGACGATGCAGTAACTGCCCACCGGCAGGTCGGCAATTTCGTCGGCCGGCTCTTCGCTGACGATTTTACGCACGCCCTGGGGGATGTGTTCCGGAAACTCTTGTTCACGCGAATCGATCCAGCGCACCCGACACGGCAGGCTGGCCAGCAACGGCACCAGCGCGCGGCCGACGTGTCCAGCACCAAACACCGCGATCTGTGCCTGTACCTGGCCCATGGGCTCGAACAGCAGCACGGTCACGCCGCCGCAGCACTGGCCCAGGCTGGCGCCCAGGCTGAAACGCTCCAGATGGGTGTTCTGCTGGCCCCGTACAAGCATGTCGCGGGCAATCTGCATCGCCTTGTATTCCAGGTGCCCGCCGCCAATGGTGTCGAAGGTCTGGGCGGCGCTGATGACCATCTTGGAACCGGCGTTACGCGGGGTGGAGCCGAGTTCTTCGATGATGGTTACCAGTACGCAGGGTTCGCCGCTGGTTTGCAGGTGGGCGAGGGCGCTGATCCAGTTGTTCATGTCTACCTCAACATCTCTGTTGTCAGTCAGGCCGCTATCGCAGGCAAGCCAGCTCCCACATTTGCCGGTGTTCACAGCTCAAAATGTGGGAGCTGGCTTGCCTGCGATGGCAGCACCTCGGTCTAAAGCGAAGCCATCTCGGTATCAGCCTCAACCACTTTCGGCACAGTCAACTGCCGCATCTGCTCACACCCCCACAACACCCGCTCCGGCGTCGCCGGCGCATCGATCTTAGGCTGATGCCGATAGTCACCCAAACTCGCCACCGCATCCTTGATCGCACACCACGAGGCAATCCCCAGCATAAATGGCGGCTCACCCACGGCCTTGGAATGGAACACCGTGTCTTCCGGGTTCTTGCGGTTTTCCACCAGCTTCACCCGCAGGTCCAGCGGCATGTCCGCCACTGCCGGGATCTTGTAGCTGGCCGGGCCGTTGGTCATCAGCTTGCCTTTGTTGTTCCACACCAGCTCTTCCATGGTCAGCCAGCCCATGCCCTGGATAAACCCGCCTTCCACCTGGCCGATGTCGATGGCTGGGTTCAGCGAGTCGCCCACGTCGTGGAGGATGTCGGTACGCAGCATCTTGTATTCGCCGGTCAGCGTATCGACGATCACTTCGCAGCACGCCGCGCCGAAGGCGAAGTAGTAGAACGGCCGACCGCGCGACTGGCTGCGGTCGTAGAAGATTTTCGGGGTCTTGTAGAAGCCCGTGCTCGACAGCGACACCTGGGCGAAATACGCCTGCTGGATCAGCGCCTCGAACGTGAGGATCTGCTCACGCACGCGCACATGGCCGTTGTGGAATTGCACATCCGCTTCGCTCACGTCGTACTTGCGCGCGGCGAATTCCACCAGGCGCTGCTTGATGATTTCGGCGGCGTTCTGCGCGGCCTTGCCGTTCAGGTCGGCGCCGCTGGAGGCGGCGGTTGGCGAGGTGTTGGGCACCTTGTCGGTGTTGGTGGCGGTGATCTGTACGCGGTCGATTTCCACCTGGAACACTTCGGCCACCACCTGCGCGACCTTGGTGTTCAAGCCTTGGCCCATCTCGGTGCCGCCGTGGTTCAGGTGGATGCTGCCGTCGGTGTAGATGTGGATCAGCGCACCGGCCTGGTTGAGGAAACTGGCGGTAAACGAAATGCCGAATTTCACCGGGGTCAGCGCCAGGCCTTTTTTCAGGATCGGGCTGTGGGCGTTGTACAGGCGGATCGCTTCGCGGCGCTCGGCGTATTGGCTGCTGGCCTCAAGTTCGGCGGTCATCTCTTCGAGCAGGTTGTGCTCGACGGTCTGGTAGTAGTGGGTGACGTTGCGCTCGGTCTTGCCGTAGTAATTGACCTTGCGCACCGCCAGCGGGTCGAGGGCCAAGTGACGGGCGATGGCGTCCATCACTTCTTCGATGGCGACCATGCCTTGCGGACCGCCGAAACCGCGATAGGCCGTGTTGGACGCGGTATTGGTCTTGCAGCGATGGCCGTTGACCGTGGCATCGCCCAGGTAATACGAGTTGTCGGAGTGGAACATCGCGCGGTCGACGATCGAGTTGGACAAGTCCGGCGAGCAGCCGCAGTTGCCGGCCAGGTCCAGGTTGATCCCGTGCAGGCGGCCGCTGTCGTCAAAGCCCACGTCGTATTCGATGTAGAAGGGGTGGCGCTTGCCAGTCATCAGCATGTCTTCGACGCGTGGCAGACGCATCTTGGTCGGCTGGCCGGTGAGGCGCGCCACCACCGCACACAGGCACGCGGGGCTGGCGGCCTGGGTTTCCTTGCCGCCGAAACCACCGCCCATGCGGCGCATGTCGACGACGATTTTATTCATCGACACGTCCAGCACTTCGGCCACCAGTTTCTGCACTTCGGTGGGGTTTTGCGTGGAGCAGTAGACGATCATGCCGCCGTCTTCGGTGGGCATCACCGAGGAGATCTGGGTCTCCAGGTAGAAGTGTTCCTGGCCGCCGATGTGCAGGGTGCCCTGGATGCGGTTTTTCGCCGACGCCAGTGCGCTGGCCGAATCGCCGCGTTGGTGGGTATGGCTGTCGAGCACGAAGTGTTTCTTGCGGAAGGCCTCGACCACGTCCAGCACCGGTTCCAGGTCTTCGTATTCGATCACGGCTGCCATTGCAGCTTTGCGTGCGGTTTCCAGGTCACGCGCGGCGACGGCGAGGACGACCTGGCCGACGAACTGCACCGTGTCGATGGCCAGCAACGGGTCGCCGGGCATCAGCGGGCCAATGTCTTTCAGGCCGGGTACGTCTTCGTGGGTGATCGCTATGCGCACACCTTCAAACGCGTAGCACGGCGCGGTGTCGATGCTGATGATGCGGGCGTGGGCGCGGTCGGACATGCGCGCATACAGGTGCAGTTGGTTAGGGAATTCCAGGCGGTCATCGATGTACTGCGCTTCACCGCTGACGTGCTTGGCGGCGCTGTCATGCTTGACGCTGCGGCCGACACCGGAGGTGAGGTCCTGGGCGAACAACTCGGCGAGTTCGGCCTGGGTTTTAACGACGGCGTGATGGTTAGACATAAGCGGTCACCCGAGTCTCGATGTGCGGCGTTTGCAGTTCGATGAAGTATTTGCGCAGCAAATTCTGCGCACTGAGCAGGCGGTATTCCTTGCTGGCGCGGAAGTCCGACAGCGGGGTGAAATCCTCGGCCAGGGCGGCGCAGGCTTTCTCCACGGTGGCGCTGTTCCAGGTAGCACCGACCAGCACGGCTTCGCAGCTTTTCGCGCGTTTCGGCGTGGCGGCCATGCCGCCGAACGCCACGCGGGCTTCGCGGATCACACCGTTATCGATCTTCAGGTTGAACGCGGCGCAGACGGCGGAAATATCATCGTCCAGGCGCTTGGAAAGCTTGTAGGCGCGAAACAGTGCGTGGCCCTTCGGCACGATGATCTTCTCGATGAATTCGCTGTCCTGGCGCGCGGTGACGCGGTAGTCGATGAAGTAATCTTCGAGCGCCAGGGTGCGCCGGGTGTTGCCCTTGCACAGCACGATCTGCGCACCGAGGGCGATCAGCAGGGGCGGCGAGTCACCAATCGGCGAGGCGTTGCCGATATTGCCGCCGAGGGTGCCCTGGTTGCGGATCTGCAAGGAGGCGAAGCGGTGCAGCAGCTCGCCGAAGTCCGGGTATTCGTGGTGCAGTGCGGTGTAGCAATCGGAGAGGGCAGTGGCGGCGCCGATTTCCAGGCGGTCGGTGAAGTCGTCGATGCGCTTCATCTCTTCGATATTGCCGACATAGATCATCACCGGCAGCGTGCGGTGGAACTGGGTGACTTCCAGTGCCAGGTCAGTGCCGCCGGCCAGCAGGCGTGCCTGCGGATACGAGTCGTAGAGATCGGCCAGGTCGGCCACGGTCAGCGGCACCAGGCAGCGTTTGTCACCGCTGTTGAGTTCGCCGGTCTGCGTCGGCGCGATGGCTTTGAGGCGCGCGATGGTCTCGGCTTGGCGGCTGTCGAACTGATCCTGCGGCTTGTTGCAGCAAGCCTGTTCGGCGGCGGCGAGGATCGGCCGATAACCGGTGCAGCGGCACAGGTTGCCGGCCAGGGCTTCGTGGGCTTTTTGGCTGTCGGGGGCGTCGCTGTTCTTTTGCAGGGCGAACAACGACATGACGAAACCTGGGGTGCAAAAGCCGCATTGCGAGCCGTGGCACTCGACCATCGCCTGTTGCACGCTGTGCAGTTGGCCCTGGTGCTTGAGGTCTTCGACGCTGATCAATTGTTTGCCGTGCAGGGACGAGACAAAGGTCAGGCACGAGTTGAGGCTGCGGTAACGAATCTGCTCCGCGCCTTGCGCATCGGTGTGCAGCTCGCCGACCACCACGGTGCACGCACCGCAGTCGCCACTGGCGCAGCCTTCCTTGGTACCGGATTTGCCCAGGTGCTCGCGCAAGTAGTTGAGCACGGTGAGATTGGGGTCCAGGGCATGCTCGCTACGGAGTTCCTGGTTAAGTAAAAACTGGATCACGGAAGGCCTCGCAGACTCATTATTGTTGTTAACCGCTTTGCGCCGAATCTAGTCATCTCTGACTTTTCGGTCAATGGTTTTCTGACCGGAAGGTCAAGAAATTGCGATCACAACACTTTCAATTATGGTCCAGTCTTCTGGAACCGGCGTTTTCAGGGGCTTTTGAGTTTTCAGCTGTGCTTATTCCGTGCCAAATTCGCCACGGTGGGCGTAGCGCCATCAGCGGGCCAATGCGCTACACTGCCGCGCTTGTATCGATAGAAGATTTTGAAGGTAAAACATGACGTTCAAGGCGCCGGACAGTCTCGCCGAGCAAATCGCTCACCACCTCGCCGAACGCATCATTCGCGGCGAACTCAAGCCTGGGGAGCGGATCCAGGAGCAAAAGGTCACGCTGGCACTCAATGTCAGCCGTGGTTCCGTGCGCGAAGCCTTGCTGATCCTCGAACGCCGCCACCTGATCGCGATCCTGCCGCGCCGTGGCGCCCACGTCACCGAACTCACCGCGCACAAGGTGCAGAGCCTGTGCACGCTGATGGGCGAGTTGTACATCCTGCTCGGCAATGCGGTCGCCCAAGGCTGGCAGACCCAGGCCGACATGGCGCCGTTCGTGCAGATCCAGCAGCGCCTGGTGACTAATTTCGAGCGCCAGGACATCCGTGCCTTCGTCGAAGAAAGCTTCAACGTGATGCGCGCCGCGTACCCGTTCGCCAACAACCCGTACTTGCAGGAAACCGTCGAAAACCTGCAACCGGCGATGAACCGCGCCTATTACCTGGCCCTGGATCAGCGCAAGGCGTCCATGAGCGAATACCTGGTGTTGTTCGAGCAATTGCTCGCCGCCGTCCTCGCCCGTGACCTGCCACAGATTCGCCAGGTGCTGTCGGCCTACGGCGAACGTAGCTGCTCGCTGGTCATCGCTGCGTTGGCGGACGCCTAAACGTGCGGCTCAAGTGCATCAAACTGGCGGGGTTCAAATCCTTCGTCGACCCGACCACGGTGAACTTCCCCAGTAATATGGCGGCGGTGGTCGGGCCCAATGGTTGCGGCAAGTCGAACATCATCGACGCCGTCCGTTGGGTGATGGGCGAGAGCTCGGCAAAAAACCTGCGCGGCGAGTCGATGACCGACGTCATCTTCAACGGCTCCACCAGCCGTAAACCGGTGAGCCAGGCCAGCATCGAACTGGTATTCGACAACTCCGACGGCACCTTGATTGGCGAGTACGCGGCCTACGCGGAAATTTCCATTCGCCGCAAAGTGACCCGCGACAGCCAGAACAGTTACTTCCTCAACGGCACCAAGTGTCGCCGTCGGGACATCACCGATATTTTCCTCGGCACCGGCCTGGGCCCACGCAGCTACTCGATCATCGAGCAGGGCATGATCTCCAAGCTGATCGAAGCCAAGCCCGAAGATCTGCGCAACTTTATCGAGGAAGCGGCCGGCATCTCCAAGTACAAGGAGCGCCGCCGCGAGACTGAAAATCGCATCCGCCGCACCCACGAAAACCTCGCCCGCCTCACCGACCTGCGCGAAGAGCTGGAGCGCCAGTTGGAGCGCCTGCACCGCCAGGCCCAGGCGGCCGAGAAGTATCAGGAATACAAGGGCGAAGAGCGCCAGCTCAAGGCACAACTGTCGGCCCTGCGCTGGCAGGCGCTGAACGAGCAGGTCGGCCAGCGCGAGGCGATCATCGGCAACCAGGAAATCAGCTTTGAAGCGCTGGTGGCCGAACAGCGCAATGCCGACGCCAGCATCGAACGCCTGCGTGATGGGCACCATGATCTGTCCGAGCGCTTCAATCTGGTGCAGGGCCGCTTCTATTCCGTGGGCGGCGATATCGCCCGCGTCGAGCAAAGTATCCAACACGGCCAGCAGCGTCTGCGCCAGTTGCAGGACGATCTCAAGGAAGCCGAACGCGCGCGCCTGGAGACCGAATCTCACCTGGGCCACGACCGCACGTTGCTGCTGACCCTCGGCGAAGAGCTGGACATGCTCACCCCCGAGCAGGAAGTCACCAGCGCTGCCGCCGAAGAGGCCGCCGCCGCCCTGGAAGAATCCGAAAGCACCATGCACGGCTGGCAGGAGCAGTGGGACACGTTCAACCTGCAATCCGCCGAGCCGCGCCGCCAGGCCGAGGTGCAGCAGTCGCGCATCCAGCAACTGGAAACCAGCATGGAGCGTCTGGCCGAGCGCCAGCGCCGCTTGCAGGAAGAGCGCGTGCTGCTCGCCGCCGACCCGGAAGACGCGGCGATCATGGAGCTGAGCGAGCAACTGGCCGAAAGCGAAATGACCCTTGAGGAGCTGGAAGCCAGCGAAGAACAACAAGTGGAGCGCCTGGAGCAATTGCGTCAGCAACTGCAACAGGCGACCCAGGCGCAGCAGCAGGCCCAGGGCGATTTGCAGCGGCTTAACGGTCGGCTGGCGTCCCTTGAGGCGTTGCAACAAGCGGCGTTGGACCCCGGCACCGGCACCGCTGAATGGCTGCGCGACCAGCACCTGGCCGAGCGCCCGCGCCTGGCCGAAGGTTTGAAAGTGGAAGCCGGTTGGGAGCTGGCGGTGGAAACCGTGCTGGGCGCCGACCTGCAAGCCGTGCTGGTGGATGACTTTGGCGGCTTCGACCTGGCCGGTTTTGCCCAGGGCGACCTGCGTTTGCTCAGCCCTGCTGCCGATGGCAAACGGGTGCCGGGCAGTTTGCTGGACAAGGTCGAGGCGGCGATTGATCTGTCGCCGTGGCTGGGCCAGGTCAAGCCGGTTGAGTCACTTGAGCAAGCGTTGGCCCAGCGCGGCCAACTGGCGGCCGGCGAAAGCCTGATCAGCCGCGACGGCTACTGGGTCGGCCGGCACTTCCTGCGGGTGCGCCGCGCCAGCGAAGCGGAAAGCGGCGTATTGGCCCGTGGCCAGGAAATCGTCAACCTGATCGCCGAACGCGAAGAACGCGAAGCCACCCTCGAAAGCCTGGAAACCCAACTGCAAACCTTGCGCGCCACCCAGCGCCAGCAAGAAACCGGTCGCGAACACCTGCGCCGCCTGTTGCAGGACGAAGCGCGCCAGCAAGGTGAACTCAAGGCCCAGCTCTCCGCGAGCAAGGCCAAGGCCGAACAGTTGACCCTGCGCCGCACCCGCCTCGACGAAGAAGTCGCCGAGATGGGCGAGCAGCGCGCCCTGGAACATGAACAGATCGGCGAAGCGCGCCTGCAGTTGCAGGAAGCCCTCGACAGCATGGCCCTCGACACCGAGCAGCGCGAACTGTTGCTGGCCCAGCGCGACAGCCTGCGCGAACGCCTCGACCGCGTGCGCCAGGAAGCCCGTCAGCACAAGGACCACGCACATCAATTGGCGGTGCGCCTGGGCTCGCTCAAGGCCCAGCACGCGTCCACCGCCCAGGCCCTTGAACGCCTGGAGATGCAGTCCGAACGCCTCACCGAAAAGCGCGAGCAACTGAGCCTCAACCTGGAAGAGGGCGAGGCGCCGCTGGAAGAGTTGCGTCTCAAGCTCGAAGAGTTGCTCGACAAGCGCATGACCGTCGACGAAGAACTCAAGACCGCGCAAATCGCCCTGGAAGACGCCGACCGCGAACTGCGCGACGCCGAGAAACGCCGGACCCAGGCCGAGCAGCAATCCCAGTTGATCCGCGGCCAGCTCGAACAACAGCGCATGGAATGGCAAGCCCTGACCGTGCGCCGCAAGACCCTGCAAGACCAGTTGCTGGAAGACGGCTACGACTTGCATGGCGTGCTCAACACGTTGACCACCCAGGCCAACGAAAAAGACGCCGAAGAAGAACTGGAGCGGATTGCCGCGCGCATTCAACGCCTTGGCGCGATCAACCTCGCGGCCATCGACGAATACCAGCAACAATCCGAGCGTAAACGTTATCTGGACGCGCAGGACGCCGACCTGGTCGAAGCCCTGGATACTTTGGAAAACGTGATCCGCAAGATCGACAAGGAAACCCGCAACCGCTTCAAAGATACCTTTGATCAGATTAATAGCGGTTTACAGGCGTTATTCCCGAAAGTTTTCGGCGGTGGCAGCGCTTACTTGGAACTGACGGGCGAAGATCTACTCGATACAGGGGTAACGATCATGGCGCGGCCTCCGGGCAAGAAGAACAGCACCATCCATTTGTTGTCCGGCGGCGAAAAAGCCCTGACCGCATTGGCTCTGGTATTTGCCATCTTCAAGTTGAACCCGGCGCCGTTCTGCATGCTCGATGAAGTTGACGCGCCGCTGGATGACGCTAACGTTGGACGCTATGCACGACTGGTCAAAGAGATGTCCCAGACCGTGCAGTTCATCTATATCACCCACAACAAGATCGCCATGGAAATGGCTGATCAGTTGATGGGCGTGACGATGCATGAACCGGGTTGTTCGCGTCTGGTGGCGGTGGATGTGGAAGAAGCAATGGCGATGGTGGAATCCTGACCCAGGCTTCGAAAGAGAATTTTCAGCAGGATGTAAGGTGTTTTACCGGTCTGGCAAAGATGGCCTAACGACATAATTGTTCAAGGCATTTTGACAGACGGTGTAAAGTTATCTTTGGTCGTGCTAGTTTAATGTCAATTTTTCGTGTGCGTGGGCAAAACGTCAGTCAGAACATAGAGTTGGCGCCACGTTTTAAAGCGGTTTGCACGGTGCTAAACCCCTTATTTTTCAGCATTTTTTATTAGAGGCACGGGATTACATGGAAATCGGTCTGCGCGAGTGGCTGATCGTCATCGGCATTATTGTCATTGCCGGTATTCTTTTTGATGGCTGGCGCCGGATGCGCGGTGGCAAGGGCAAGCTTAAATTTCGTCTGGACCGCAACCTGTCCAACCTGCCAGACGATGACGGCGCCGCCGAGCTGCTGGGGCCGCCCCGTGTGCTGGATACCCATAAAGAACCGCAACTGGACGAGCATGACCTGCCGTCGATGAGCGCGCCGTTGCGTGAGGCTCGCGAGCCGTCGTCCAAGCGTGGCAAGCGTGCGAGTGCCGCCGTGGCCGAGCCGCATCAGGGCGACCTGAACCTCGACGTCGATGACGGCCCGAGCTTCAGCAGCCGCGACGATGATTTCCCGGATGAAAACGTCGGCAAGCCCGCGCCGCGCCAATCGGTCAACGACCAGCCGGCCGCTGAAGAAGTGCTGGTGATCAGCGTGATCTGCCGCGACGCCGCCGGCTTCAAAGGCCCGGCGCTGTTGCAGAACATCCTCGAAAGCGGCCTGCGTTTTGGCGAGATGGATATCTTCCACCGTCACGAAAGCATGGCCGGCAACGGCGAAGTGCTGTTCTCCATGGCCAACGCGGTCAAGCCGGGCACGTTTGACCTGGACGACATCGACCTGTTCAGCACCCCGGCGGTGAGCTTCTTCCTCGGCCTGCCAGGCCCACGTCACCCGAAACAAGCGTTCGACGTGATGGTGGCCGCAGCACGCAAGCTGTCCCAGGAACTGAATGGCGAGCTGAAGGACGACCAACGCAGCGTCCTCACCGCGCAGACAATCGAACATTACCGTCAGCGCATCGTCGAGTTCGAGCGTCGCGCCCTGACACAGAAACGCTGAGGCCTGAGCTTAAGCGTTGTCTGTAGAATCCGTGCACTAACATATTGAGCAGCTTCGGCTGCTCTTTTGCTTTATGAGAGAACACCCATGACCGCCGCCCACACCCGCATTCTCGAACTGCGCGCTGAACTGGATCAGCACAACTACCGTTACCACGTCCTCGACGAGCCGAGCATCCCGGACGCCGAGTACGACCGGTTGTTCCACGAGCTCAAGGCCCTGGAGGCCGAGCACCCGGAGCTGGTCACGCGGGATTCGCCGACACAGCGGGTCGGTAGTGCGGCGTTGTCGGCGTTCACCCAGGTCAAGCATGAAGTGCCAATGCTCAGCCTCGGCAACGCGTTTGATGAAACCACCATGCTGGAGTTTGATCGCCGGGTCACCGAAGGCCTCGACTTGCCGGCCGCTGATCTGTTCGGCGGTGGTGCGGTGGTGGAATACAGCTGCGAACCCAAGCTGGACGGCCTGGCGGTCAGCCTGCTGTATCAGGACGGCGAACTGGTGCGCGGTGCCACCCGTGGCGATGGCACCACCGGCGAAGACATCAGCGTCAATGTGCGCACCGTGCGCAATATCCCGCTGAAACTGCACGGCAACGGCTGGCCGGCGACCCTCGAAGTGCGCGGCGAAGTGTTCATGTCCAAGGCCGGTTTCGAGCGGCTCAACGCCTCGCAGCTGGAAGTCGGCGGCAAGACCTTCGCCAACCCGCGCAACGCCGCCGCCGGCAGCCTGCGCCAGCTGGATTCGAAGATCACCGCCAGCCGTCCGCTGGAGTTCTGCTGCTATGGCGTGACCACTGACATCAGCGACACCCATATCGGCAACCTGCAACAGCTGCAGCAGTGGGGCATGCCCATCAGCCACGAGCTGAAGCTGGCCAAGGGCATTCAGGATTGCCTGGACTACTACCGCGACATCGGCGAGCGCCGCAACAGCCTGCCGTACGAGATCGACGGCGTGGTGTTCAAGGTCAACAGCATTGCCTACCAGCGCGAGCTGGGCTTCCGCGCCCGCGAGCCGCGCTGGGCCATCGCGCATAAATTCCCGGCCCTGGAAGAACTGACCGAACTACTCGACGTGGAATTCCAGGTCGGCCGCACGGGCGCCGTCACCCCGGTGGCGCGCTTGAAGCCGGTCAAGGTCGCGGGCGTCACCGTGTCCAATGCCACCTTGCACAACATGGATGAAGTGGCGCGCCTGGGCGTGATGATCGGCGACACCGTGATCATCCGCCGCGCCGGGGACGTGATCCCGCAAGTTGTTTCGGTTGTTTTGGAGCGCCGTCCGGAAGACGCCCGCGCAGTACCGATTCCTGAAAGCTGCCCGGTGTGCGGTTCCCATGTGGAACGCACCCAGCTGGTCAAGCGCAGCAAGGGCAAGGAAACCGTCAGCGAAGGCGCGGTGTACCGCTGCGTCGGGCGCCTGGCGTGTGGCGCGCAGCTCAAGCAGGCGATCATCCATTTCGTCTCGCGCCGCGCCATGGACATCGATGGCCTGGGCGACAAGACCATCGAGCAACTGGTGGACGAAAAGCTCATCGGCTCGCCGGCGGATCTCTACAAGCTCAAGTACGAGCAGATCATCGACCTGGAAGGCTTTGCCGACATCTCCAGCAAGAAGCTGATCGCGGCCATCGAAAACAGCAAGACGCCGACCCTGGCGCGCTTTATCTATGCGCTGGGCATCCCCGACGTGGGCGAGGAGACGGCCAAGGTGCTGGCGCGTTCCCTGGCGTCCCTGGAGCGCGTGCAGAAGGCTTTGCCGGAAGTGCTGACGTACTTGCCGGACGTGGGCCTGGAAGTGGCGCACGAGATTCACAGCTTCTTTGAGGACAGCCATAACCAGGAAGTGATTGGCGCGTTGCTGGCGCCGGACGAGTGCGGCCTGCAATTGCAGGAGCAGGGCGACCTGAGTGCCGAGTTCGCCGCCAGCACCACCTTGGGCGGCTTGCTCGACAAGTTGCATGTGCCGAGCGTTGGCCCGGGTGCGGCGCAGAAACTCGCGGACAAGTTCGGTAGCCTCGAAGGCGTGATCAAGGCTGACTGGCTGGACATGCGCCAGGCGCTGCCGGAAAAGCAGGCCAAGGCCGTGCGTGAGTTTTTCGACAACCCTGACAACGCCAACCGCGCCCTGGCCATCGAGCAGCAGCTCAAAGACTTCGGCATGCATTGGGAGAGCGAGAAGAAGGTCGTCGAAGGCTTGCCCGAAGCAGGGCATACCTGGGTACTCACCGGCTCCCTGGAGCTGATGAGCCGCGACGTGGCCAAGGACAAGCTCGAAAGCCTCGGCGCCAAGGTGGCGGGCTCCGTCTCGGCGAAAACCCATTGCGTGGTGGCCGGCCCGGGCGCCGGTTCAAAACTGGCCAAGGCCAGCGAGCTGGGGCTCAAGGTTCTCGACGAAGAAGCCTTCGTCGCCTTCCTGGCCAAGCACAACATCACCGTCTGATCGCGCCCTGAGGCGAGGGAGCTTGCTCCCGCTGGGCCGCGCAGCGGCCCCCTTGTAGGAAAACGGAACGATCTCAACCCGCAAATGATCTAGTCTCAGTCATCCAGGGGAGAGATCGCCATGTTCCGCTACTTCGAGCAGCTCAGTTCACGCATCGCCGCCCCCTTCGTGGCCGGGCCGTCCCGCGACGGCAAGGTGTGGCAATGCCGCTGCGGCCAATCCCTGTTTTTTCGCAACAGCCAATGCCTGGCCTGCCAGGCCCTGCTGGGCTACCAACCGCAACAAAGCCGGCTTGCCTCCCTGCAACCCGGCCCCGTGGAAGGCACCTGGCTGCAAGACGGTAATCTGGACGCCGGCGCCTTCCGCCGCTGCGCCAACCTCGACACCCCGGCCGCCTGCAACTGGCTGATCCCCGCCCATAGCACCGCGCCACTGTGCGTGGCGTGCAGCCTCAATCGCACCATTCCCGACCTGTCTGTCGCGGAAAACCCCGAACGCTGGCGCAAAGTGGAGATCGCCAAGCGCCGCCTGGTGGCCCAGCTCATCAGCCTCGGCTTGCAAGTGGTGCCCAAGAGCGTCGACGAAGACACCGGCCTGGCCTTCGACTTTGTCGGTATCGACCTGGAAGGCAACGCGCCCATGACCGGCCATGCCAACGGCCTGATCACCCTCGACATCAAGGAAGCCGACGACGCCCATCGTGAGAAAGTTCGCGTACAGATGCGTGAGCCTTACCGCACCTTGCTCGGGCATTTTCGCCATGAAGTGGGTCATTACTACTGGGATCGCCTGATCGCCAATACCCACTGGCTTGAACCGTTTCGCCGCCTGTTCGGCGACGAACGCGCCAGCTACGCCGATGCCCTCGACCAGCACTACCAGAACGGCCCGCGTCCCGACTGGCAACAGACCTGCGTCAGCGCCTACGCCACCATGCACCCCTGGGAAGACTGGGCCGAAACCTGGGCCCATTACCTGCATATGATGGATGCCGTCGACACCGCGCTGGGCTTTGGCATGAGCGCCCGCGAGATGGACCTGGATTACCAGCCGTTCCCCCTCAGCACCCTTTACGACCCTGAACATCCGGGTGGCGTGGCGTTCCTGTCGTTCGTCAACGCCTGGATCGAACTGGCCGGCATGCTCAACGAGCTGTCACGCAGCATGGGCCAGCCGGATTTCTATCCCTTTGTGCTGCCACCGGCGGTGATTGCCAAGTTGCACTTTATCCATCTGGTGATCCAGGAGGAGGGCGGAAGGGCGGATGAGGTCCTACAGGCCCAGTGAAATGGCTTTTCTGTGGGAGCTGGCTTGCCTGCGATGCAGGCACCTCGGTGTATCAGTTGGGCCGAGGTGACGCTATCGCAGGCAAGCCAGCTCCCACAGGGGGCGATGTACTGGCTGAGGCCGTGGGCAAGTGCTTGAACAGCCAGATGTTTTTATTCCAGCACCAACGGTTGTAACTTCCGATGAGATCGGTACAATGGCCCCGCTTGCCGAGAGGCAGGCGTCGTTATGGTGACCCCATCGGTCCCCCCGCAACGATTACCCGTGAACCTGGTCAGAGCCGGAAGGCAGCAGCCACAGCGGGAACATTGTGTGCCGGGGTGTGGCTGGTGGGGTTGCCTCCATAACGCTCTTCCTTGCAGTACCTCTTCTGCGCCTAATCAAAAATATTATATCTAGCCACCTGCCAAACTTATTGCGCAGCGATGACGGCTGCCTCACAACTTTAAATTTCCCCCACTTTACAAGCCAAAACCACCTTGTTAGTTTGCGCCGGCCGCTTGTTTCAGAATGTGACAAGTGCACGGAATTGATATTGAAGTGCTATCACTTCTTTAACTAACAAGGATGTCTGTGATGAAAAGCCTGCAAGGGTTGCCCCGTCTTATCAGTGCGTCGGTGGGCGCTCCCGGTAAAGCCCGCAACTTGCCCGCCGATGTGCAGTGCATCCAGTATTTATTCAATCTGATCATTCCCAAGCTGGGTTTTCCGCTGGCCGAGAACGGCAAGTGCGACGGCCAATTGGTGCAATGCATCAGCCAGTACCAGTTCCGCCATCTCAAATATGCCCACCCTGATGGTGTTATCGATCCGACGGGGCGCACCTTTAACAGCCTGATCGAAGAAGCGGTGAAAGTGCCGGTGAAGGCGTTCCCGGCGATGCGTATCCCGAGCTTTCTCAATGTGTTCGGCAATAATCAGGGCGATGCGGTGCAGGCTACGGTCAATGTGTACCTGGACCGCATGCGCGCCATGGTCGAGGCCGAGCGGCGCAACCGCCAGTTGGTGCTCCAGGCCACGTGCGACGGGGGCATGACCCTGACTGAAACTGACTTCCAGAACGCCGCCAAGCAGTTGGGCAACGGCATCTCGGTAAATATCATCAAGGCCTTCGCCACGGTTGAGTCGGGCGGGCGCTCGGGGTTCGGGCCGGCGAAGTTGCCGGTGATCGCCTTTGAAGGGCACCTGTTTCGCAAGTACACCAAGCACATTTACGACCAGGCGCATCCGCTGCTGTCATATCCCTATGTGCGAAAAGCCGGGCCGCAGTGGCAGGTCAACAACAAGGATCAGGTCAAGGCCTGGGAGACCATGGCCACCGCCTTTGCGTTGGATCAGGAAGCGGCGTTGATGTCGGCGTCCTGGGGCATGTTTCAGGTCATGGGTTTCAACTTTGCGGCGTGCGGTTACAAGACGGTGTTTGAGTTTGTCGCGGCATTAAAGATAAATGCCGGCAGCCAACTAAGGGCGTTCCTGAGTTTTTGCAGTCAGAGCCCGACACTGATGAAGGCTATGAAAGACAAGGATTACGTGTCCATGGCGCGTAACTATAACGGCAAGGATTACGGTAACTATGACGTGCTTATCGAAAAAGCCTACAACGCACTTGAAGGGAAAAAATAAGATGATCCGTTTTCTGACGATGGGTGTGTTGTCGTTGTGCGCCGTGGCCCCGGCATTTGCGGGGGCGCCTGCGCTGCATTCGGGGATGTATGAAGGGCTGATGCTGGCGGTGACGCCCGAGCACCGGGTGGAAGGTTTTTACGCGGAGGAACTGGGGGAGGGCGTCAGCAGATGCGCGTTCTACCTACAAGGCAACGGGAACGTACTGACCACCTGGCTCGTCGATGCCTACCCTGGCAACGTGACACCGTCCGCCGACGGCGTGACCTTGACCGTGGAGCAGGGCCGCCAACATCCCGGCTGCATGAATGTGTTGATGCCAGAGATTGCCACGGGGTTGGACCTGACCCAGACCGCGAATAAACAGTGGATTGGCCTGGTGACGGTGGCCTCCGACAAGGTTTACCTGCTGAAAACCCCGGGGGCCAAGGCGGCCAAACGTCCGTATATCATCAAGGATGATGTGGTGGGCGTGCTGGCCTTCAAGGATGGCTGGGCGCAGGTTGAGTTCATCAATGCGCAGAATCGTTCGTTTATTGGCTGGATCAGCCAGGATCAGTACGCGCGCCTGACTCCTTCGAAAAGCTGATTTCAACAACAACACACATACCCATGTGGGAGCGGGCTTGCTCGCGAATGCGTAGTGTCAGTCAATGAATCTGGTACTGATACACCGCATTCGCGAGCAAGCCCGCTCCCACAGGGGGATGTGTCAGCCAAAGGTTTCTCGAAGTAATCCCGCAAACGCATCCCTGGCCACGTGCCGTTGGGTGTCCGTGTTCCAGAACAGCAGGTTATCCACCGCCTGCAACTCCTCAAACCGATACGACGCCAGCTGATTGGCCTGCTCATACCGCGCCAAAATGCCCTCCGGCGCCAAGGCCACGCCAATCCCTGCGCTCACGCAACCGATGATCGTGCCCCAACTGGCATAACTGGCAATGCTTGGCTTGAAAGCCTGGGGCTTGACCCAGTTCTCCAGCGCCGCGCGATAGGGGCAGCCCGGTGGCCACACCAGCAACGTGCGCCCGGCCAGGTCTTCGGCGCTGTGGATCGGCGCGCTGGACGCGCTGGCGATCAGTACCAGGCGCTCGCTGTAGACCACGCTGTGTTCGAGCTTGGCGCGCTTGCCGCCGCTGGCCACCAATGCCACGTCCAGGCGATGGTGTTGCAGGTCGTCGAGCAGTTGGCTCCAGGCGCCGGTCACCAACTCCAGGCTGACGTCCGGGTAACGCCGGTGATACTCCGCCAGCAGCGGCGGCAAACGCCCGCTGGCGCTGGACTCCACCGCGCCGATACGCAAGGTGCCGCGGGGTATGGCGTTGGCGTCCACGGCGCGTTTGGATTCGTCCACCAGTGCGAGGATGCGTTCGCAGTACTCCAGGAAGATCTCGCCGGCGGCACTGATCGCCAGCCCGCGCCCGGCACGGATAAACAGCGGTGTGCCCAACTCGTTTTCCAGTTGCTTGATGCGCGTGGTGATGTTGGACGGCACGCAGTGCAATTGCACGGCGGCCTGGGCCACGCTGCCGGTTTGCGCCACGGCTCGCACCATCTTCAGTTGGGCCAGTTCCATTGCTCAGTTCCAGTGATTGCAGAAGTCAGAAACGGTTAATTGTCCTACGGATTACCGGGGCCAAGACTGACGGCATTCCTTCTCTGTTTCTGGATGCCTTCGATGAATTCCCCGTCACCCGTCAAGCTTACGCTAGTGGTTGCCAGCGTCATCCTCTGTTGGGCCTATTCGCCAATTGGCGTGCACATGGGGCTGCACAGCTACAGCCCCGGGCAATTGGCCTTGCTGCGGTTTCTGATTGCGTCGCTGTTCATGGGCGGCGTGGCGTTGGCGATGGGCATCGGCCGGCCGCGCCTGCGGGATCTGCCGTGGTTGCTGGTGCTGGGTTTTTTCGGTGTGTTCCTGCACCACACCAGCCTCAACTATGGGCAGCAATTCGTCACGGCGGCGGCGTCCAGCGTGTTGGCGCAGTCGGCGCCGCTGTTTAGCGTGTTGATCGCGTTTTTCGCTTTGAAGGAGCGGGTCAGCGGCTGGCGCTGGGGGTGTGTGCTGCTCGGCTTGCTGGGTGTGCTGGTGGTGATGTGGTGCGATCAGGGGGTAGGTGACATCGATCCGCGTGGCTCGTTGATCCTGCTGGCGGCGCTGTCGTGGAGTGTGTATTTCGCCATCCAGAAGCACTATGCCCAGCGCTACAGCCCGCTGACGATGGCGTGCTACATGGTGTGGGCGGGCACCTTGATGCTGTGCATCAACCTGCCAGGCCTGCCCGCCGCCGTGGCGCAGGCGCCTTTGGCGGAGAACCTGGCAGTGCTGGTGCTGGGGATTTTTCCCAGTGCCTTGGCATACTTGGCGTGGGCCTATGTGTTGAAGCATGTCGAGGTCAGCCGCGCGTCGGTGGCGATGTACCTGATTCCGCCGGTGGCCATGCTGATGGCCGCAACGCTGCTTGGCGAGCAGATTGCCGCGCAAGTGGTGCTGGGTGGGGGGATCGTGCTGGCCAGCGTGGCGGCGATCAGTCTGGAGGGGCGCCGGCTGCGCGCTCCCCGGTGTACAGCTGGATGATGTCGTCGATCTCGCCGGACATTTTCATCCGCAACAAGGTGCGCAGGATGCGTTGCACCGGCACATTCGGGTCATTGCGCACGGTGCAGCCCAGGCTTTGCTCCTCGATTATCGCGACTTTGTGCAAGCGCCGGCCAGGCGCCAGGCGTTGGTTGAAGCGGTCGAGTATCCATTCATTGGTGACCGCGTACTTGAAGCGACCGGCCACCAGTTTGTGCAGCACCTGCTCTTCACTGCGGGCGTCGTCACGGATGAGCTGGCCGCTGGCGAACAAGGGGTCGAGGGTGGTGTAGCGGTAGTTGAGCACCGTGCCGATCAACTGCGGTGCCAGCGTGTCCAGTTGCACGGTCTGTGCGGGCACGTGGGTGCTGACCAGCAGGTTGCGCTGCACAAACAGCGGCACGCTCCAGGTGTAGTCGCCGGACATGTCATCGACCCACGCCTGGGCGACATAACAGCGCACATCAATCTCGCCATGCTCCATGGCGGCGGCAATGCGTGCCCGGGCCAGCACGTGGAAGTGCGCCGGGTGCCCGACCTGGGTGGCGAGGCTGGACATCAGATCATACAAAATACCCTGGGTAGGCCGGCCGTCCTCCAGTTGCACCATGGGCATCGCCCAACTGTCGGAAACCGAGAAACGCAGCGGTGCAGGCGCCGCCAGGCTAGCCGTGGCAATCATCCATAAAGCGCCCAGGACTACGCGCATATGCTCTCCGGGTTCAGGCCTTTTCGGGGCCAATGCGATGAGCTTAGTCAGATTAGGCGAGCGTGCCGGATGCAATTTCCCCCTTGCTCCGCTAGCATTACCGGCTTCCGCTTCCCAGTTGCGACGGTTTTCGATGAGTTATCAGGTTCTTGCACGTAAATGGCGTCCGCGCTCGTTCCGCGAAATGGTCGGCCAGACCCATGTGCTCAAGGCTCTGATCAATGCCTTGGACAGCCAGCGGCTGCACCATGCCTACCTGTTCACCGGCACACGCGGGGTGGGCAAGACCACCATCGCGCGCATCATCGCCAAATGCCTGAATTGTGAAACCGGTATCACTTCGACGCCCTGCGGCACCTGTTCGGTGTGCCGGGAAATCGACGAAGGGCGCTTTGTCGACCTGATCGAGATCGACGCCGCGAGCCGCACCAAGGTCGAAGATACCCGCGAGCTGCTCGACAACGTGCAGTACGCGCCCAGCCGCGGCCGCTTCAAGGTCTACCTGATCGACGAAGTGCACATGCTGTCCAGCCACTCCTTCAACGCCTTGTTGAAAACCCTGGAAGAGCCGCCGCCCTACGTCAAATTCATCCTGGCCACCACCGACCCGCAGAAACTTCCTGCAACGATTCTGTCGCGGTGCCTGCAGTTCTCCCTGAAGAACATGACCCCCGAGCGGGTGGTCGAGCACTTGACCCACGTGCTGGGTGTCGAGAACGTGCCATTCGAAGACGACGCGCTGTGGCTGCTCGGCCGCGCCGCCGATGGTTCGATGCGTGACGCCATGAGCCTTACCGACCAGGCCATTGCCTTTGGTGAAGGCAAGGTCATGGCCGCCGATGTGCGCGCCATGCTCGGCACCCTCGACCATGGCCAGGTGTTCGACGTGCTGCACGCGCTGATCGAAGGCGACGCCAAGGCGTTGCTCGAAGCCGTGCGCCACCTGTCGGAGCAGGGCCCGGACTGGAACGGCGTGCTCTCGGAAATCCTCAACGTGCTGCACCGCGTCGCCATCGCCCAGGCCTTGCCTGAAGGCGTCGATAACGGCCACGGTGACCGTGATCGCGTGCTGGCCCTGGCCCAGGCGCTGCCGGCCGAAGATGTGCAGTTCTACTACCAGATGGGCCTGATCGGTCGTCGCGACCTGCCCCTGGCGCCGGATCCGCGCGGTGGTTTCGAAATGGTCCTGCTGCGGATGCTGGCGTTCCGGCCCGCTGACTCGGCAGATGCGCCGAGACAGCCGCTAAAGCCAGTGGGGATCAGCCAGGCCACAGTTGATTCCGCCAAACCAGTGGCTGGCGCGGCGGTTGTCGCGCCAGTGGTTGCTGCACCGGCGCCGGCTCCCGAGCCGGTGGTGGTTGCGCCCGTGGTCGCGCCGGAACCTGTGGTCGAGCCCGAGCCGGTCGTTGACCTGCCGTGGAACGACCCGGTGGCAGCCGAGGCCGAGCCCGAAGCTGAGCAACAGCCCGCCGTGGAGCCTGTGCTGGAAACCACCGGCGAGCAACCCGAGCTGACGCCAATGCCCACGCCGACCCCGGACAGCGCGGTGCCCGACGCCCCTGAGTGGGTGTCTGCACCCGTGCCCGAGCCGACCGTCGCCCAGGTTGAAGCGGCCGTGCCGGGTATCGACGACGACGAACCGCCGCTGGACGAAGACTACATCGAGCCGGACATGGATTCGGCCTACAGCTACCTGGACGACCTGGCCAGCGAGCACACTGCCGAGCCGGCCCCCGAACCCGAGGCGGAACCCGCTGCGGCGCCGGCCACCGGCCTGGCCCTGCAATGGCTGGAGCTGTTCCCGAAACTGCCGATTTCCGGCATGACCGGTAGCATCGCTGCCAACTGCACACTGATCGCCATTGACGGCGACCATTGGCTGCTGCACCTGGACCCGGCCCACAGCGCCCTGTTCAACGCCACCCAGCAACGTCGCCTGAATGACGCACTGAACCAGTACCATGAGCGCACGCTGACCATCGCCATCGAGTTGATCAAGCCTGAGCAGGAAACCCCGGCCCAGGCCGCGACCCGCCGGCGCATCAACCGCCAGCGCGAAGCCGAGGACTCGATCCACGCTGATCCGCTCATCCAGCAAATGATGCAACAGTTCGGTGCGGTCGTCCGTCACGATACTATTGAACCTGTCGAAGCCCCGGTGCCCCAGGCGTCCTGATACCGGGCTACTCACTTGATCCACGTACTTTGAGGTAATTCCCATGATGAAAGGTGGCATGGCCGGCCTGATGAAGCAGGCGCAGCAGATGCAGGAAAAAATGGCCAAGATGCAGGAAGAACTGGCCAACGCCGAAGTCACCGGTAAAGCCGGTGGCGATATGGTCAGCGTGGTGATGACCGGTCGTCACGACATCAAGCGCGTCAGCATCGACCCAAGCGTATTGCCAGGTGTTGGCGAAGACGACCTGGAAATGCTCGAAGCGTTGTTCGCCGCGGCCGTCAACGACGCCGTGCGCAAGATCGAAGCCAACAGCCAGGAAAAAATGGGCGGCGTGACCGCTGGCATGCAACTGCCGCCAGGCATGAAGCTGCCGTTCTAATCGGCGAGCTTTAGCTAGACTCAAATGCCAGGCCACGTGCCTGGCATTTTTTTTACGCGCGCCCCCTGTGGGAGCTGGCTTGCCTGCGATGCATTCACCTCGGTGCTGTTGATAAAACATCGAACCCCAACCGCTCTACCATGGTCTGCACCCTATACCGATGGATTCGCGAAAGGAGCCCCAGATGCCTCAACAACCGACTTTGAACCAGCGCATTGTCCTGGTCTCACGCCCACAGGGCGCACCCACCCCGGAAAACTTCCGCCTGGAGCGTGTGAATCTTCCGGAGTTGGCAGACGGCCAAGTCCTGCTAAAGACCTTGTACCTGTCCCTCGACCCCTACATGCGCGGACGCATGAGTGACGCGCCGTCCTACGCTGCTCCGGTGGAAATCGACGAGGTGATGACCGGTGGTGCTGTCAGCCGTATCGAGCAGTCGCGTAATCCGAAATTCGCGGAAGGTGATCTAGTTGTGGGCGCCACCGGCTGGCAAAGCCACAGCATCTCCGACGGACGCAACCTGATCCCGGTGCCCAAGGGCCTCGCCAGCCCCTCCATGGCCTTGGGCGTGCTCGGCATGCCGGGCATGACCGCCTACATGGGCCTGATGGACATCGGCCAGCCCAAGGCCGGCGAAACCCTGGTGGTGGCGGCGGCGTCCGGTGCGGTGGGCTCGGTGGTGGGGCAAGTGGCCAAGCTCAAGGGCTTGCGTGTGGTGGGTATCGCCGGCGGTGCGGACAAGTGCCGCTATGTGGTGGACGAGTTGGGCTTTGATGCCTGTATCGATCACAAGAGCGCGGACTTCGCCGATGAACTGGCCCAGGCCTGCTTCAAGGGCGTGGACATCTATTTCGAAAACGTCGGCGGCAAGGTGTTCGACGCGGTGGTGCCGTTGCTCAATCCCAAGGCGCGCATCCCGTTGTGCGGGTTGATCGCCGGCTACAACGCCCATCAGCCGCCGAGCGGTCCTGACCGGCTGCCCGCATTGCAACGCACGTTGCTGACCAAGCGCGTGCGCATCCAGGGTTTTATCGTGTTCGACGACTACGGCGACCGCCAACCCGAGTTCATCAGCGCCATGGTGCCGTGGGTGCGCGAGGGCAAGGTGAAATTCCGCGAAGACGTGGTGGACGGCCTGGAGCAGGCGCCCGAAGCCTTTATCGGTTTGCTCGAAGGGCGCAACTTCGGCAAGTTGGTGGTGCGCGTCGCGCAGGATTGAGCATTTGACGCTAATCCGGGGCGCGGGTATAAACCGCGTCTCGTTGTTTTGTCGGACCCTTCGCCCATGAGCTTCAGCCCCCTGATTCGCCAACTGATCGACGCCCTGCGCACCTTGCCCGGCGTCGGCCAGAAAACCGCCCAGCGCATGGCGCTGCAACTGCTGGAGCGTGACCGCAGTGGCGGCACCCGGTTGGCCCAGGCCCTGAGCCAGGCCATGACTGGCGTGGGCCACTGCCGCCAGTGCCGCACCCTTACCGAAGAAGACCTCTGCCCGCAATGCGCCGACCCGCGCCGCGACGACACGTTGCTGTGCGTGGTGGAAGGGCCGATGGATGTGTACGCGGTGGAGCAGACCGGTTATCGCGGGCGCTACTTTGTGCTCAAGGGCCACCTCTCGCCGCTCGACGGCCTGGGGCCGGAGGCGATTGGCATTCCGCAACTGGTGGCGCGAATTGAAGAGCAGGGCACCTTTACCGAGGTGATCCTGGCCACCAACCCGACGGTGGAAGGCGAAGCGACGGCGCATTACATCGCGCAACTGCTGACCAACAAAGGCCTGATCACTTCGCGTATCGCCCATGGCGTGCCGTTGGGGGGCGAGTTGGAGCTGGTGGACGGCGGCACGTTGGCGCACTCCTTTGCCGGTCGCAAGCCAATCGCGCTCTAACCAATACTGCAAAACTAACGGTGGGTGAGGGCTTGTGTGGGAGCGGGCTTGCTCGCGAATACAGTGTGTCAGTCACCAGATTTATTGACTGACCCACCGCATTCGCGAGCAAGCCCGCTCCCACAGTGGTTTTGTGTTGTGGGTGATATTTGTGTCTGGCTTGATAACCAAGCAAGCGCTTGGTAATTTTCCTCCACCTCACCGTGGAGCTTGCCGATGTCTGCCTATCAGGACTACTTCGACCCTAGCCACCAATTGGTCCGCGACAGCGTGCGCCGTTTTGTCGAGCGCGAGATGCTGCCGGGGATCGAGCAATGGGAGGAGGCCGAGAGCTTTCCCCGCGAGCTATACCTCAAGGCCGGCGCGGCGGGGATCCTGGGTATCGGCTACCCCGAAGCCCTCGGCGGCAGCCATGAAGGCGATTTGTTCGCCAAGGTCGCGGCCAGCGAGGAGTTGATGCGCTGTGGCTCTGGCGGTGTGGTGGCGGGGCTCGGTTCGCTGGATATAGGCCTGCCGCCCGTCGTCAAATGGGCGCGGCCCGAGGTGCGCGAACGCGTGGCGCCTTTGGTGCTGGCGGGCGAAAAGATCATCGCCCTGGCCGTCACCGAGCCGGGCGGTGGTTCCGATGTGGCCAACCTGCAAACCCGCGCCGTCCGTGATGGCGACCATTACCGGGTCAGCGGTAGCAAGACCTTTATCACCAGCGGCATCCGCGCCGACTTCTATACGGTTGCCGTGCGCACCGGCGGGCCGGGCTTTGCCGGCATCAGCCTGCTACTCATCGAAAAAAATACTCCCGGTTTCACCGTCGGTCAGCCCCTGAAGAAAATGGGCTGGTGGGCGTCGGACACAGCCGAATTGTTCTTCGACGATTGCCGAGTGCCCGTAGGCAACTTGATCGGCGCCGAGAACATGGGCTTTGCCTGCATCATGGGCAACTTCCAGAGCGAACGCCTGGCCCTGGCGTTGATGGCCAACATGACGGCGCAAATGGCCCTGGAAGAAAGCCTCACGTGGGCCGCTCAGCGTGAAGCGTTCGGCAAGCCTATCGGCAAATTCCAGGTGCTCAAGCACCGGTTGGCGGAAATGGCCACGGCGGTGGAAGTCTCGCGGGAATTCACCTATCGCCAGGCGGCGAAGATGGCGGCGGGCAAGAGTGTGATCAAGGAAATTTCCATGGCCAAGAACCTGGCGACCGACACGGCGGATCGGGTCACTTATGACGCGGTGCAGATCCTCGGCGGGCAGGGGTATATGCGCGGCAGCCTGGTGGAGCGGCTGTATCGCGACAATCGCATTCTGTCGATTGGTGGGGGGACGCGAGAGGTGATGAACGAGATCATCAGCAAGCAGATGGGGCTGTAGTTTTGTAGTGTTTTTAGGGCCTCTTCGCGAGCAAGCCCGCTCCCACAGTTGACCGAGTACATCCTTTGGAATGAGGTCGAATGTGGGAGCGGGCTTGCTCGCGAAGAGGCCAGCACAGACAACCGAAAAAGTTACTGCTCAGTCAGGGCAAACTGCGTCAAACAAAACGTCGGAATCCCCATATCTTCCAAGCGCTGCGAGCCACCCAGCTCCGGCAAATCAATAATCGCCGCCGCTTCAAAAATTTTCGCGCCCATGCGCCGCACCAGATTCGCCGCAGCAATCAAGGTCCCGCCAGTGGCAATCAGGTCATCGAACATCAGCACCGAGTCGCCTTCACACAGGCTGTCGGCATGCACTTCCAGGAAGGCTTCGCCGTATTCGGTCTGGTAACCCTCGGCCAGCACATCGGCCGGCAGTTTGCCCTGCTTGCGGAACAGGATCAGCGGCTTGTTCAACTGGTAGGCGATGATCGAGCCGATCAGGAAGCCCCGCGCATCCATCGCGCCGATATGGGTGAAGTCAGCTTCGACATAGCGATGGGCAAAGGTATCAGCCACCAGGCGCAGGGCGCGGGGCGATTGGAACAGTGGCGTGATGTCACGAAAGATCACCCCAGGCTTGGGGAAGTCGATGACAGGGCGGATCAGGGATTTTATGTCGAACGAATCGAAGGTCATCGTCGAAGAGTCCTGGGGTTGGAAACGGACTCGAAGTATACCTGCGGCCTCGCTGGTTGGCGCGGCCGCAAGTGTCTGGATCAGCCCTCGAGGGAGCCACCGGCCAGCGCGCACAGTTGGATCGGGTCGAGGATATGTACTTCCTTGCCCTCGGCGGCGATCAGCTCGTTCTGCTGGAAGCGGGTAAACACGCGGGACACGGTTTCCACCGCGAGGCCCAGGTAGTTGCCGATTTCATTGCGCGACATGCTCAGGCGGAACTGGTTGGCCGAGAAGCCACGGGCGCGGAAGCGTGCGGACAGGTTGACCAGGAAGGTAGCGATGCGCTCGTCGGCGGTTTTCTTCGACAGCAGCAGCATCATTTGTTGGTCGTCACGAATCTCGCGGCTCATCACGCGCATCAACTGGCGGCGCAACTGCGGCAATTGCAGGGCCAGTTCGTCCAGGCGTTCGAAAGGAATTTCGCACACCGACGTGGTCTCCAGCGCCTGGGCCGACACCGGATGAATCTCGGTGTCCATGCCGGATAGCCCGACCAATTCGCTGGGCAAGTGGAAACCGGTGATCTGCTCTTCGCCGCTGTCGCTCAGGCTGAACGTCTTCAACGCGCCGGAACGTACTGCATAGACGGAATCGAACTTGTCGCCCTGGCGAAACAGGAACTCGCCTTTTTTCAGTGGGCGGCCGCGTTTAACGATGTCGTCCAGCGCATCCATGTCTTCCAAATTCAACGAAAGTGGCAAGCAGAGGGGGGCCAGGCTGCAATCCTTGCAATGAGCCTGGCTGTGAGCGCGCAGTTTAACTGGCTCGGACATTTCTTAAATCCTTGTGGGAAAACACACATAAGACGTAAGGGTAACGCACTGAGGGAGGGTGAGGCCAGCCTGTACAAAAAACCGACAGGGGTATAAAGATTTTTCGTCGGGTGCCGATGGCTTGCTATCAACCCTGGAACCTGGATGTTCACAAGATGGCTTCCCTTACGCTCGACCTGGCAATGCGCACGCAGATTACGACGACGCCAGATACAAAAAAGCCCGTTGCTAAAACCGACGCCGCCGATCCCAAGGCCGCCGATGAAACCAAACCTGCGGTCTCGGTGGTTATTTCCGGTGCGGCGATGAAAGCGGCGGCGGCCGAGAAAACTTCCAACAGCGACATCGACGACAGCGGCCTGGCGGACAACGTCAAACAGCTGTTGAAGATGATCCGCGAGATCAAGAAGCAGATCGCCGAGAAACAGGCGGAAATGGCGGCGGTCATGGCTGACAAGAGCCTCAGTCCCGATCAGGCCAGGGCCAAGGCCACTGCCCTGCAATCGGCGTTGGGTGCGCTGCAGGCCAGCCTGACCAGTGCCCAGGCGTCCTTGACCAAGGCGATGAAAGATATGAGTGCTGGCGACGCGATCAAGGCCGCCGGCCTGGCGATGAAATAACCGCGCTCAAATCACCCGTGAAAACCGCTGCCTATTCTGGTGCTCCAGGTAGGCATCGAACACCATGCACACCGAACGCACCAGCAGGCGCCCGGCCGGCAATACGCGAATGCCCTGGGCATCCAGTGCGATCAGGCCGTCGGCGGCCATGGCCTCAAGCTGGGGCCAGATATCGTCGAAATACCCGCGAAAATCGATGTTGAAGGCCTGTTCGACCTTGTCGAATGCCAGGCTGAAATTGCAGATCAACTGCTGGATCACTTCCCGGCGCAGCCGATCGTCCGTGGTGCATACCAAGCCACGGCTGGTGGCCAGTTGTGCGCTGGCCAAGGTGTTCTGGTAAGCGTTGAGGTCGCTGGTGTTCTGGCAGTACAGGTCGCCGATCTGGCTGATGGCCGACACGCCGAGGCCGATCAGGTCGCAATGGCCATGGGTGGTGTAGCCCTGGAAGTTACGTTGCAAGGTGCCTTCTTCCTGGGCGATGGCCAGCTCGTCGTCCGGCAGGGCGAAGTGGTCCATGCCGATGTAGCGGTAGCCGGCCTGGGTCAACTGCTCGATGGTGGTTTGCAGCATCAGCAGTTTTTCCGCCGGGGAGGGCAGGTCGTCGGTGTTGATCCGCCGCTGCGGCATGAAGCGCTCCGGCAGGTGGGCGTAGTTGAACACCGACAGGCGGTCGGGTTGCAGCTTGATCACTTCTTCCACGGTGCGTGCAAAGTTGAGCGGGGTTTGCTTGGGCAGGCCGTAGATCAGATCGATATTGATCGAGCGAAATTGCAGGGTGCGCGCCGCGTCGATCACGGCGCGGGTTTCTTCCAGGCTTTGCAGGCGATTGACCGCCCGTTGCACCTCGGGGTCGAGGTCTTGCAGGCCAATGCTCACGCGGTTGAAACCCAACTCGCGCAACAGGCCCATGGTGGCCCAGTCGGCTTCGCGCGGGTCGATCTCGATGCCGTAGTCGCCGGAGTCATCGTCGAGCAGATTGAAGTGCTTGCGCAGGCAGCCCATGACTTGACGCAGTTCGTCGTGGCTGAGAAAGGTCGGGGTGCCGCCGCCGAAGTGCAGTTGCTCAACCGGCTGTTTCGGGTCGAGGTGGCAGGCCACCAGTTGGATCTCCTGCTCCAGCCGTTGCAGGTAGGCATGGGCACGGCCACGGTCCTTGGTGATGACCTTGTTGCAGGCGCAGTAGTAGCAGATGTTCGCGCAGAACGGCACATGCACATACAACGACAACGGCCGCGCGGCCTTGCGGCTGTCGCGCAGGGCGTGGAGCAGGTCGAATGTGCCGACCTGGCTGTCGAATTGTACGGCGGTGGGGTAGGACGTGTAGCGCGGCCCCGCCAAGTCGTAGCGGTGAATCAGATCGGTGTCCCAACGAATGGCGTCGAGCATGCGGGCGTTCCCCCGGATAGGCTAATGGGCCGAGTCTAGGGGCGTGGCGCAGATGGCATCTTGATTTGCATCAACGGGGAGCGGCGCTATGCCACATGGCGATTTAGTGGCCCATTAGCCAGTGCTGATGCGGACCGGGCAATGTCCAAATTCCAAACAGAATCACCAGCAGGCCACCGGTCATTCTTACGCTGCGTTTGCGTAACAGCGCCGTGACCCGCTCGGCCGCCAGCCCGGTCGCCAGCAGCACCGGCCACGTGCCCAATCCAAACGCCAGCATCAACAACCCGCTGTCCAGCGCATTGCCCTGGCTCGCCGCCCACAGCAGGGTGCTGTAGACCAATCCGCACGGCAACCAGCCCCAGAGCGCGCCCAGCAGCAAGGCGCGCGGCAGGCTGGACACCGGCAGCAAACAGTTGGCAATCGGCTGGATATGCCGCCACAGGCCGCGCCCGAGGCTTTCGATGCGGGTCAGGCCGCTCCACCAGCCGGCCAGGTACAAGCCCATGCTGATCAGCAGCAACCCGGCCAGCACGCGCATGAACATCGCCGCCGGGCTGTTCGCCACGGCCCAGCCCGCCAGGCCGATCAAGATGCCGGCCGTGGCATAGCTGAGGATGCGCCCCAGGTTGTACGCCAGCAGCAGGCGAAAGCGCCGGCTGCGTTGCTCCTTGGGGATTGCCAGGGTCAGCGCGCCCATCAGCCCGCCACACATGCCCAGGCAGTGGCCGCCGCCGAGCAGGCCAAGGATCAGCGCGGAGACCAGCAGCGGCGCCAATTCAAGCATGGGGCGGGTCTTTGGGCGGCTGTTCGGGGCCGTTGGCCTCGTCGACAGCGGCCAGGTGGTTGGGGTCCTGGTCGTCAAACAGCACGCTGTGTGCCGGACCATCAAGGTCGTCGTACTGGCCGCTGTCCACCGCCCAGAAGAAGATGTAGATGGCCACGCCCACTAACAGCAGCGCCGCTGGAATCATCACGTAGAGAGCTGGCATCGGTACTCCATGCCCGCCCGGCTTATGCCGGCAGCGGGCGGGTGACTGTAGGGGCGCTGGTGGCCGGCGCGCTCGGCTGGCGAGTCAGGCGCAGGGCGTTGAGCACCACGGTCAACGAACTGAGGGACATGCCGATCGCCGCCCAGATCGGCGTGATCCAACCCAGGGCGGCAAACGGCAGCATAAGGCCATTGTATAGCCCGGCCCACAGCAAGTTTTCAATGATCACGCGCCGGGTGCGTCGCGCCAGGGTAAAGGCCTGGGCCAGGGCGTCGAGGCGGTTGGACAGCAGCACCGCGTCGGCGCTGGTCTTGGCCAGGTCGGTGGCCGAACCCATGGCTACGCTGATATCGGCGGCGGCGAGGACCGGCACATCGTTGACCCCGTCGCCGAGCATCAGCACCTTGCGGCCTTGCTGGTGCAACTGTTGCAACACCTGCAGCTTGTCGTCCGGGCGCAGGCCGCCACGGGCTTCGTCGATGCCCAGTTCGGCCGCCACGCTGGCGACCATCGGCGAGCTGTCTCCCGACAGCAACAAGGTGCGCCAACCGCGCGCCTTGCACGCTGCCAGCAGGGCCGGGGCGTCGCTGCGCAAACGGTCATCGAGGACAAACCAGGCGAGGGCGCCGTGGGTATCGCCCAGCAGCAGCCATTGCCCGGCTTCGCCCGGTGAGGCGGGGATCGGGCAACCGCTGAGGGCGCAGACAAACCCGGGCTGGCCGATGCGTAGTTGGTGCTCGCCGACACGGCCCTCCAGGCCCAGGCCCGGGGTGCTGAGCACCTCGTCGGCGGCCAGCGGGGCGCGGCCAAAGGCGCGGGCAATCGGGTGTTCGGAGCGGTTTTCGAGGGCGGCGGCGAGGCCCAGGCAGGCATCGCTGTCCAGCGTGCCCAGGGGCCGGATCGCGCGGAGGGCCAAGCGGCCTTCGGTGAGGGTGCCGGTCTTGTCGAAAATCACCGTGTCGATCTGGTTCAGGCCTTCCAGCACATGGCCACGGGTCAGCAACAGCCCGAGTTTGTGCAGGGTGCCGGTGGCGGCAGTGAGGGCGGTGGGCGTGGCCAGCGACAGAGCGCAGGGGCAGGTCGCAACGAGCATGGCCAGGACGATCCAGAACGCGCGGGATGAATCCAGCTCCCACCACACCAGGCCGATCACGGCGGCGGCAATCAGCGAGCACAACAGGAACCACTGCGCGGCGCGGTCGGCGATTTGCGCCAGGCGTGGTTTTTCCGCCTGGGCCCGTTCCAGCAGGCGCACGATGGCGGACAGGCGCGTGTCGTGGCCGAGGGCGCGCACTTCGACGGTCAGCGCGCCTTCGACGTTGAGGGTGCCAGCGGTGACGCTATCGCCGACCTGGCGCGGTTGCGGCAGGTACTCGCCGGTGAGCAGGGATTCATCGATGCTGGATTGGCCGTCGAGAATCACGCCGTCTGCCGGCAACACTGCGCCGGGATGTACCAGCACGCGGTCGCCGAGGGCCAGTTCGCTGAGCAGGATGCGTTCGCTCTGGCCGTCGCGTTGCAAGCGCAGGCAAGACGCGGGCAAGAGGTTGACCAATTGCGCGGTGGCAGCGGCCGTCCGTTCCCGGGCACGGCGCTCCAGGTAGCGCCCGGCGAGCAGGAACAGGGCGAACATGCCCACTGCGTCGAAATACAACTCGCCGACGCCGGTGATTGCGGTCCAGATCCCCGCCAGATACGCCCCGCCGATGGCCAGGGACACCGACACGTCCATGGTCAGGTGGCGCGTGCGCAGGTCGCGCATCGCACCTTTGAAAAACGGCGCGCAGCTGTAGAACACGATGGGCGTGGTCAGGAACATCGCCACCCAGCGCAGGATCACGTGCAACTCGGGGCTCAGGTCGATGTTGAATTCCGGCCAGGTGGCCATGGTCGCCATCATCGCCTGGAACCACAGCAGCCCGGCTACGCCCAGCTGGCGCAAGGCCAGGCGGTTTTCGCTGGCCAATTGCTCGGCCGCGCGGTCGGCTTGATAGGGGTGGGCGGCATAGCCGATCTGGCGCAGCTCGCCGAGCAGTTGGCTCAGCGGCAATTGCCCGTCGGCCCAGCGCACTTGCAGGCGATGGTTGGACAGGTTCAGCCGCGCCTCGGCCACGGCGGGCAGGCGACGCAGGTGTTTTTCGATCAGCCAGCCGCAGGCGGCGCAGCTGATGCCTTCCATCAGCAGGGTAGTTTCGGCGAGTTCGCCGTCGTGGCGTACGAAGGGTTTTTGCACGTCGGCGCGGTCGTACAGCGCCAGTTCGTCCACCAGCTGCACCGGCAACGCGTCGGGGTTGGCCGAGGCTTCGCTGCGGTGCTGGTAATAGCTTTCCAGGCCGCCGGCCACGATGGCTTCGGCCACGGCCTGGCAGCCGGGGCAGCAGAGTTCGCGGCGTTCGCCGAGGATGACCGCTGTGAAACGGCTGCCGGCGGGGACGGGCAGGGCGCAGTGGTAGCAGGGGGTGGTCATGGTTTGGAATCTGTAGTGGCTGTTAGGGCCTCTTCGCGAGCAAGCCCGCTCCCACATTTGGAATGCATTTCAAATGTGGGAGCGGGCTTGCTCGCGAAGCGCGAAGCGCAGGCTTTTTACTTCTTCAGGTCTTCGGCACCTTGCAGCGGTTCATCCCCCAGCAGCAAGTCCTTGTCGTGGCTGACCTGTTCCTCTTCGAACATGCGCCAGGTGCGGTCGCCTTCCACGCCAAGCAGTTCGACGAAGCGGCGGCCTTCGACCTTGTCGGTGACCTGGCCGATGTAGCGGCCGGGTTCGCTGTCGCTGCGGGCCAGGTTGATCTTGCGATCCTTCTCGGGCTGCGTCGGGGAAATCAGGTTGAGTTCCAGGGTGGTCGGGTTGCTGTTGCCGGTCAGGTGCAGCTCGACTTCACCGGTCAGCTCGTCCAGGTGCACCTTGGCACGCAGTTGCAGGGTCTGGGCCAGCAGCTCGCGGTCCAGCGAGCGGTTGATGCCTTTGCCGGCCTCGTAGTAGTTGTCGTTGACCAGGTTGTCCGGGTTGTTCACCGCGATGGTCACCATGGACAAGGTCAAGGTCACCGAGCAGGCCAGGATGGCAATGATGATCCAGGGCCAGAGGTGCTTGTACCAGGGGCTTGCGGCAGTCGCTACGGGCATTGTTCTGCTCTCTATTTAACTTAACGGACTTGAGGGCCGATGAATCGGCTCTTGGCTTCAATACGAACGTCGGGGTCATCGGCGTCGGTGAGGATGAATTTGACCTCGTTGGTGCTTGACGGCAATTGCTCCGGCGCACTGGACAACTCCACCGGCATGCTGACGATATCACCCGCGGCGACCTTGATTTCGCGGCGGCCTTGCAGCTTGAGGTCGGGCAGGCCGGCGGCGTCGAGCACATAGGTGTGGTCGCGTTGGTCCTTGTTCATGATCTTCAGGCTGTAGACGTTTTCGATGCGGCCTTCGGCGTTTTCGCGGTACAGCACGCGGTCCTTGCTCACGTCGAAACCCACCAGCGAGCGCATGAAGAACGCGGCCACCAACAGGCTGATCATCGCCAATAACACCAATGCATAACCAATCAGGCGCGGGCGCAGCTTGTGGGTTTTCTGCCCCGACAGGTTGTGCTCGGTGGTGTAGCTGATCAGGCCGCGTGGGTAGTCCATCTTGTCCATGATGTTGTCGCAGGCGTCGATACACGCCGCGCAGCCGATGCACTCGATTTGCAGGCCGTCGCGGATGTCGATCCCGGTGGGGCACACCTGCACGCACATCGTGCAGTCGATGCAGTCGCCCAGGCCCTCGGCCTTGTAGTCGCTGCCTTTTTTACGCGGGCCGCGTAGTTCGCCACGGCGTGGGTCGTAGGACACGATCAGGGTGTCCTTGTCGAACATCACGCTCTGGAAACGTGCGTACGGGCACATGTAGATACACACCTGCTCGCGCAGCCAGCCGGCGTTGCCGTAGGTGGCGAGGGTGAAGAAACCGACCCAGAAATACGACCAGCCATCGGCCTGGCCGGTGAAGAAGTCGAACACCAGTTCGCGGATCGGCGAGAAATAGCCGACAAAGGTCATGCCGGTGACAAAACCGATCAGCAGCCACAAGGTGTGCTTGCTGAATTTACGCAGGAACTTGTTCGCACCCATCGGCGCTTTATCGAGCTTGATGCGCTGGTTGCGATCGCCTTCGGTGACCTTTTCGCACCACATGAAGATCCACGTCCACACGCTTTGCGGGCAGGTGTAGCCGCACCACACGCGGCCGGCGTACACCGTGATAAAGAACAGGCCAAAGGCCGCAACGATCAGGATGCCCGAGAGCAGGATGAAATCCTGGGGCCAGAAGGTCGCGCCAAAAATAAAGAATTTACGTTCCGGCAGATTCCACCACACAGCCTGGTGACCACCCCAGTTCAGCCACACCGTGCCGAAGTAGAGCAGGAACAGGCCGGCGCCGCCGAGCATGCGCAGGTTGCGGAACAGGCCGGTGAAGGCGCGGGTGTAGATTTTCTCTCGCGAGGCGTAGAGGTCAACGGTTTTGGCAGGGGGGGTAACGTTATGTACCGGTATCTGGTCGCTCATCATTGCATCCCACGGCGGTGGAGATTTGCCTCGGCCAGTACGTGCCAGCCGGGGTCAAATGGGGGTGTTGCAGTGGCCTAATGATACGCCCCCGGTGGCGCGCAAAGGGTGCGACCTTTGGTCGCGTTGGGGGAAATCAATTGATGGTGTAGTGACCTGGATCAATTGACTTGATGAGTATGGCCGGTTTTTGCCGGCAGACGGGTCATTCGTCTCTTGGATGGGTCTGTGTAGGCGTATTGAATGAAATAAATTGTCGTAGGGGGAACGCAGCGGCAACTTTAGGAGACGTTTGTATCTATATGGTTTTTTGTCGCTGGGAGCGTTGCAAGTGTCTGTGCCTCAGGCAGGTTTCACGCTGTGTAATTTTTTAATTTAAGAAGTTTCAATGAGTGGCTGTCACTCGATTGGTTTGAACGTATCACGGTTTCGCCGAGTTCCACTGAGGAAGCGAAGATGTTTGCGCGTGAGCTGTTGAGTCGCCCTAAATTCATGACGCATTTGAATATTCCGAAGCGCCAGGCGGTAGAGGTTTTTCGGATTGCATGCTTTAGATATATACCGCTATGTGTGCGGTATCCATTATTGGTCGTTGGCAAATGCTGTTAGGGGGGGGGCGATGTTTTCTTTATGTAATGATTTCCAAAAGTTAGCAATAAATTGTGCTGATTTATGGGGCTTTGTAATATCGATTTAATGGAACTCGTTACGTTTGTTTTTCACATATTAATAGCCGCCGATGTCAGGCGGTTACTAATCTGAGGAGTTCCTATGACTGTCAATAATTCTTTGCATACTTTCCTTCCTGTTGAGTCTCCAGTGTTGGAGCGCCTGCCGCCGCCCCCAAACTCCAGCCCTGTTCACACGCAATACTCTGCTTGGAGTGACTTGCGGATGTCCAGGCAGCTGGCCGGTGACTTTAAAGTATTTGAAGACCCTAAAAACGCTGGTTTCGTTACACAGCGTCATCTCGAAACAATGTCTAAAGATACAAACCTGCCGAGCGAAGTGAAAGAGTTTGCACAAGAGCTACTGAGTCGTGAGACGCTATTCGATAAGCTCGATAGTGATGGTAATAAGTGGCTGGACAATAAAATAAGTGAGCAAAGTATTCAGGACTCCATTGCACAGCAAAGGCAAGCCAAACCAGAGCGGCGCGCTCAAATGCCTTGGCCGGGCGGTGAGTTTCCCTTTAGGCAATCGGCTGTGAAGTTGGAGTCTTGAACTCACCTACGTTTGTAGCGTGACCTGAAGCATTTCCCTGCTAATACATCAGGAGATGTGTAGTTTCAGCGAGTGCGATACGAACGCCGGTAACCCTCAAGCCCCATGCGGTGTCACCGCATGGGGCTTGATATTTTACGAGGGTTACTGCTCTTCGGCTTTCTTATCCCCATGGGACAAGCTGTAAACATACGCCGCCAACAAGTGCACCTTGTCGTTGCCCTGCATTTGCTCCTGCGCAGGCATCTGGCCCTGGCGGCCGTAACGGATGGTCTGTTGCAGTTGAGCGAAGCTTGAACCGTAGATGAACGCACCCGGGTGGGTCAGGTCGGGCGCGCCCATCGCTGGGGTGCCTTTGCCGGCCGGGCCGTGGCAGGCCACGCAGTTGGTGGCGAAGAGTTTCTCGCCGTTGGCCACGTCGGCCTTGGCGCCTTCCGGCAGCTTACGGCCGTCGAGGTTGGTCAGCACGAAGCCGGCCACGTCGGCCACGCCTTGTTCGCCGATGACTTCAGCCCAGGCCGGCATGATTGCGTGGCGGCCTTTCAGGATGGTTTCCTTGATGGTTGCCGGCTCGCCGCCCCAGCGCCAATCGGCGTCGGTCAGGTTGGGAAAGCCGTAGGCGCCCTTGGCGTCGGAACCGTGGCACACCGAGCAGTTGGAGGCGAACAAACGGCCACCCATCTTCAAGGCTTGCGGGTCCTTGGCCACTTCTTCAATCGGCATCGACGCGAACTTGGCGAAGATCGGCCCGAACTTGGCCTCCGACTTGGCCATTTCCTTTTCCCATTCGTGCACGCCGGTCCAGCCGGTCTGGCCGTTGGCGAAGGGGGTTTGCTTGTCGTTGTCGAGGTAGTTGTAGCCCGGCAGCACGCCTTTCCAGTTGCCCAGGCCCGGGTACAGCGCCAGGTAGCCGAGGGCGAAGACGATGGTGCCGACGAACAGCATGAACCACCACTTTGGCAGCGGGTTGTCGTACTCCTCGATGCCGTCGAACGAGTGGCCGACGGTTTCGTCGGTTTGTTCGCTGCGCTGCCCCCTGCGGGTCGACAGCAACAGCCAGGTCAGGGCGAAGATGGTTCCCAGACTGAGGACTGTGACGTACAGACTCCAGAACGTAGTCATTCTTTGTTACTCCTAGAAGCTTGCTCGACGTGCTTGATGGCTTCGGGATCATCCGCAAAGGGCAGCATGGTTGCGTCGTCAAACTCCGACTTGCGGCGGGGGCTGAACACCCACAGCGCCAGGCCGATAAAGGCCACCATCACCACAACGGTGCCCAGGCCTCGAATCATCCCGATATCCATGTAGGTCACCGTTTGCTTTTGATGATGGTGCCAAGGCCTTGCAGGTAGGCCACCAATGCGTCCATTTCGGTCTTGCCCTTCACGGCTGCGGCTGCACCGGCGATGTCTTCATCGGTGTAGGGCACGCCCAGGGTGCGCAAGACTTCCATTTTCTTCGCGGTGTCCTTGCCGTCGAGCTTGTTTTCCACGAGGAACGGGTACGCCGGCATTTTCGACTCAGGCACCACGTTGCGCGGGTTGTACAAGTGCGCGCGCTGCCAGTCATCAGAGTAACGTCCGCCGACACGGGCCAGGTCCGGGCCGGTGCGCTTGGAGCCCCACAGGAACGGGTGGTCCCACACGCTTTCGCCGGCGACCGAGTAGTGGCCGTAGCGTTCGGTTTCGGCGCGGAACGGGCGGATCATCTGCGAGTGGCAGCCGACACAACCGTTGGCGATGTAGACGTCACGGCCTTCCAGTTCAAGGGCGGTGCGCGGCTTCATGCCTTCGACCGGCTTGTTGGTCACGTCCTGGAAGAACAGCGGAACGATCTGGGTCAGGCCGCCGATACTCACGGCGATGACCATGAAGAAGGCCAGCAGGCCGATATTCTTCTCGACTACTTCATGCTTCATCAGTGCGCTCCCACTACGGCGATCTTGGCGGCGGCTTCAGCTTCTACAGGGTCGGCGGCACGCACGGTGCGCCAGACGTTGTAGGCCATCAGGAACATGCCGGAGGCAAAGAATGCACCGCCCAGGGCGCGGACGATGAAACCCGGATGGCTGGCTTGCAGCGCTTCGACGAAGGAGTAGGTGAGGGTGCCGTCATCGTTGATCGCACGCCACATCAGGCCCTGGGTGATGCCGTTGACCCACATCGAGGCGATGTAGAGCACGGTGCCGATGGTGGCCAGCCAGAAGTGCGCATTGATCAGCGCGACGCTGTGCATTTGCGGGCGCCCGAACAGTTTCGGGATCATATGGTACAGCGCGCCGATGGAGATCATCGCTACCCAACCGAGGGCGCCGGCGTGTACGTGGCCGATGGTCCAGTCGGTGTAGTGGGACAGCGAGTTGACGGTCTTGATCGCCATCATCGGCCCTTCGAACGTCGACATGCCGTAGAACGCCAGCGACACCACCAGGAACCGCAGGATCGGGTCGGTGCGCAATTTATGCCAGGCGCCCGACAGGGTCATCATGCCGTTGATCATGCCGCCCCAGCTCGGGGCCAGCAGGATGATCGACATCGCCATGCCCAGCGACTGCGCCCAATCCGGCAGCGCGGTGTAGTGCAAGTGGTGGGGACCTGCCCAGATGTACAGGGTGATCAGCGCCCAGAAGTGCACGATGGACAGGCGATACGAGTAAATAGGACGTTCGGCCTGTTTCGGCACGAAGTAGTACATCATCCCCAGGAAACCCGTGGTCAGGAAGAAACCTACCGCGTTATGCCCGTACCACCACTGGATCATCGCGTCCGTCGCCCCGGCGTAGGCCGAATAGGACTTGAACAGGCTGACCGGCAGGGAGGCGTGGTTGACGATGTGCAGCATCGCCGTTACCAGGATAAAGGCGCCGTAGAACCAGTTGCCCACATAGATGTGCTTGGTCTTGCGCTTGACGATGGTGCCGAAGAACACCACGGCATAGGTCACCCACACAATGGCGAGCAAAATGGCGATGGGCCATTCCAGCTCGGCGTATTCCTTGGTGGTGGTGTAGCCCAGGGGCAGGGTGACGATGGCGCCGAGGATCACGGCTTGCCAGCCCCAGAAGGTGAAGGCGGCGAGGCCATCGGAGATCAGTCGCGTCTGGCAGGTTCGCTGCACGACATAGTAGGAGGTGGCAAACAAAGCACATCCACCGAAGGCGAAAATCACCAGGTTGGTGTGCAGCGGGCGCAGGCGACCGAAGGTCGTCCAGGGCAAGCCGAAATTCAATTCCGGCCAGACCAGTTGCGAGGCGATGAACACCCCGAGCCCCATGCCAAGGATCCCCCAGACCACCGTCATGATGGCGAACTGGCGGACTACCTTATAGTTATAAGCAGTCGGACTGATTGCTGTGCTCATTCTAAGGTTCCACGGTTTAGGTTTTTTTATAGGTAAAAATCGGCCGCAAGTATGTAGAAAGCGAGAGGCCAATGCAACGCAACGCTGACCTGTGTCAAGGCGTTCCACGCCAGATTCTGCGCCCTTTCCCTGTTTTACGTAAGGATAAAGTCGGAGTTGGAAAGCTGATCAAGTGGACAGGAATTTTTTCGGGTCGCAACGGGAGTCGTCGCGTACACCAGAACCGGCCCGCTGTGGAGGAAGCGTAGACCCGAATGGCGGGAGGGGAAAGTTGTGCTTTGGAGGGGGTGTGACAAAAGGTCGCGAAGTCTCGGCGGGTGAAAGCCCGGTTATTCGTCCCAGGGATTGATCACCGTCACGCCACTGGATTTGAAGTCACTGACATTGCGTGTGACAACGGTGAGTCCGTGCACCAGCGCAGTCGCCGCGATCAGGGCGTCGCTCTCGTTCGCCTGGTCGGGAACATGCAAGTGGGCGCAACGCAGGGCGACGGCGGCGTCCACTGGCAGGATTCGGGCATCGAACGCCGGCATCACATGGCGCTTGAGCCAGGTGCGCAGGACCTTGCCTTGGGCCGGGTCGCGCCGCTCCATACGCAGTACCCCGGTTTCCAACTCCTTCAGCGTAATCACTGAGATGAACATGCGCGGTGCGATGACGCTTTTGGCCCAGGCGACGACGTTCGCGTCTGCCTGGGGTTTACGTAGTTCGGAAATAACGTTGGTGTCGAGTAGATACATCAAGAAAGGTCCACGGGGCGATGAGTGATCACGGCGCGTTCGGTCTCGAAGTCGATATCGGCAGCGTCCGGCATGACCAACAGGTCAACGATGTCGGCGTTCAGGCCGGTCAACTTCTGGTAGTCCTCAATGCTTAGCAGCACATGAGCAGGTTTGCCGCGGTCAGTGATGAAAACCGGGCCTTGGCGCGTGGCTTTTTTGGCACCGCTTGTGTCTTGATTGAATTCGCGGCTGGAAATAGTGGTGATAGTCATGGGATAGCTCCCCGGGTCAGGGTGAATGTAGGCACGTTACTACTTTGGTGGCGCGAGTGGCAATATTGTCCCCACAAAAAAGCCCCGCCAGTTTGCACTGAGCGGGGCTCGCGGGTTTACAAGGACTGACTATTGCTCAGTCTTCTGCTCCCCATGGGACAAGCTGTAAACATACGCCGCCAACAAGTGCACCTTGTCATTCCCTTGCAGCACATCCTGCGCCGGCATCTGGCCTTGGCGGCCGTGACGGATCGTCTGCTGCAACTGCGCCAGGCTGGTGCCGTAGATGTAGCCAGCCGGTTTGGTCAGGTCAGGTGCACCCATGGCTTCCATGCCAGTGCCTTGCGGGCCGTGGCACGCCACGCAGGTGGTGCTGAACGCGGCTTGGCCGGCGGCCAGGTCGGCGCTGTTGTCCGCCGGCAATGGCAGCTTGGCCAGGTCGTGACGCACATAGGCGGCAACGTTTTTCACGCCGTCTTCACCGAGGATTTCGCCCCAGGCCGGCATCGCCGCGTGGCGACCGTTGAGGATCGTGGTCTTGATCGCTTCGGCCGAACCGCCCCAGCGCCAGATGTTGTCCGCCAGGTTCGGGAAGCCATATGCGCCCTTGGCGTCCGAGCCGTGGCACACCGCGCAGTTGGAGGCAAACAGGCGACCGCCCATTTTCAACGCTTGCGGGTCTTTGGCCACTTCTTCCACGGGCATGGCTGCGAATTTGGCGAAGATCGGCCCGAACTTGGCGTCGGCCTTGGCCATTTCCTTGTCCCATTCCTTGTTCTGCGTCCAGCCGTCCTCGTAGCCGGGCAACACGCCTTTCCAGTTGCCCAGGCCCGGGTAGAGGATCAGGTAGCCGACCGCAAACACCAGGGTGCCGGCGAACAGCATGAACCACCACTGGGGCAGGGGGTTGTCGTACTCCTCGATCCCGTCGAAGGCGTGGCCCATGGTCTGGTCCACACTGCCCTTGGTCTCGCCCTTGCGGGTGCCGATCAACAGCCAGGTCAGGCCGATCAGGCTGCCCAGGGTCAGTACGCAGATCCATGTACTCCAAAATAGGGTCATGGCCGAGTGCTCCTTATTGCAGGCTCTTCTTGAGCGTCGGATGGAGAGGGTTCATCGGCGAAGGGCAGCAGGCGCGCCTGCTCGAATTCCGCATTGCGCCGGTTGTTGAACACCCACAGCGACAGGCCGATAAAGGCGATGGCGACGACCAGCGTGCCAAGGCCGCGGATGGTGCCCGCATCGAATTCAAATCCCATGGCTCACCTCTTGCTCTTGATGGCAGTGCCGAGCACTTGCAGGTACGACACCAGCGCGTCCATCTCGGTCTTGCCCTTGAGGCTGGCGACGGCGCCACTGATGTCGTCGTCGGTGTATGGCACGCCGAGGGTGCGCATCACTTTCAACTTGGTCTCGGTGTGGCTGCTGTCGACCGCGGCGGTGACCAGCCACGGGTAGGCCGGCATTTTCGACTCGGGCACGACGTTGCGCGGGTTGTACAAGTGCGCGCGGTGCCAGTCGTCCGAGTAGCGTGCGCCGACGCGCGCCAGGTCCGGCCCGGTGCGCTTGGAGCCCCACAGGAACGGGTGATCCCACACGCTTTCGCCCGCTACCGAGTAGTGGCCGTAGCGTTCGGTCTCGGCGCGGAATGGGCGGATCATCTGCGAGTGGCACTGCACACAGCCTTCGCGGATGTAGATGTCACGGCCTTCCAGTTGCAGCGCGGTGTAGGGCTTCATGCCTTCCACCGGCTTGTTGGTGACGTCCTGGAAGAACAGCGGGACGATCTGGGTCAGGCCGCCGATACTCACGGCCAGCACCATCAGCAGCATCAGCAGGCCGACGTTCTTTTCAATCGTTTCGTGTTTCATCACTGACTCCTCAGGCCATCTGCGTGGCGGTGGCGGCTTCGACAGGTTGTGCCGAGCGCACGGTGCGCCAAGTGTTGTAAGCCATCAGGAACATGCCGCTGAGGAACACTGCACCGCCCACCAATCGCACGATGAAGCCAAGGTGGCTGGCCACCAGGGTTTCGACGAAGGAGTAGGTCAAGGTGCCGTCTTCGTTGACCGCACGCCACATCAGGCCCTGGGCGATGCCGTTGACCCACATCGAGGCGATGTAGAGCACGGTGCCGATGGTGGCCAGCCAGAAATGCGCGTTGATCAGGCCGAGGCTGTACATCTGCTCGCGACCGAAGATTTTCGGGATCATGTGGTACAGCGCGCCGATGGAGATCATCGCTACCCAACCGAGGGCGCCGGCGTGTACGTGGCCGATGGTCCAGTCGGTGTAGTGGGAGAGGGCGTTGACGGTCTTGATCGCCATCATCGGGCCTTCGAACGTCGACATGCCGTAGAACGCCAGGGAGACCACGAGGAAGCGCAGGATCGGGTCGCTGCGCAACTTATGCCAGGCGCCCGACAGGGTCATCATGCCGTTGATCATCCCGCCCCAGCTCGGTGCCAGCAGCACCAGCGACATCACCATGCCCAGGGACTGTGCCCAGTCCGGCAGCGCGGTGTAATGCAAGTGGTGGGGACCTGCCCAGATGTACAGGGTGATCAGTGCCCAGAAGTGCACGATGGACAAGCGATAGGAATACACCGGACGCTCGGCCTGTTTCGGCACGAAGTAGTACATCATCCCGAGGAAGCCGGCGGTGAGGAAAAAGCCTACCGCGTTATGCCCATACCACCACTGCACCATGGCATCCGTCGCACCACCGTAAAGGGAGTAGGACTTGGTCAGGCTGACCGGGATTTCCAGGTTGTTGACGATATGCAAAATGGCCACGGTGATGATGAACGCACCGAAAAACCAGTTACCGACGTAGATGTGCTTGGTATTGCGCTTCATCACCGTGCCGAAGAACACGATGGCGTAGGCCACCCAGACAATGGTGATGAGGATGTCGATCGGCCATTCCAGCTCGGCGTATTCCTTGGAGCTGGTGTAGCCCAGCGGCAAGGTGATCGCGGCCAACAGGATGACCAACTGCCAGCCCCAGAAGCAGAACGCGGCGATTTTCGGCGCAAACAGCTGGGTTTGGCAGGTGCGTTGCACCGAGTAGAAGGAGCTGGCGAACAGCGCGCAGCCACCGAACGCGAAGATCACCGCGTTGGTGTGCAACGGGCGCAGGCGGCCGAAGCTGGTCCAGGGTAAATCGAAATTCAGAGCAGGCCAGACCAATTGGGCGGCGAGAAAAACCCCGAGCCCCATGCCGACGATGCCCCACACCACCGTCATAATGGCGAATTGGCGGACCACCTTGTAGTTATAGGCGGTACTTAAAGTAGTGTTCATGGTTCCCCATCCACGGTTCAACCCAAGCAAATGCGGCACTTGGGCTGGAGTTATAGGCAGACTAAATAGCGAGGCAAGCATGGGCAAAGAGCACAAGGCCAGTATTGACGGGGATCAATGGGCGCAGTGTGTGCGGGAACATGGCTGGTTGTGGGATGTCGCGGCGAACGTTGCAGGGCATGAACCTGTGACGCTGATCCTGGCCCACGGCGCCGGCGCACCGATGGACTCGGCCTTCATGAACGACATGGCTGCACGCCTTGCCGGGCACGGCGTCAACGTGTTGCGCTTCGAGTTTCCCTACATGGCCCAACGTCGTGTGGACGGCGGCAAACGCCCACCCAACCCGGCGCCGAAACTGCTGGAGGCATGGCGCGAGGTGTATGCGCAAGTGCGACGTCATGTCGCTGGGAAACTGGCGATTGGCGGCAAGTCCATGGGCGGGCGCATGGCCAGTCTGTTGGCTGACGAGTTGGGCGCTGATGGGCTGGTGTGCCTGGGGTATCCGTTCTATGCGGTGGGCAAGCCGGAAAAACCACGGGTGGAGCATCTGGCCGGGCTGAAGACGCGGACCTTGATCGTGCAGGGCGAGCGCGATGCCTTGGGCAATCGGGCGGCGGTGGAGGGGTATGTGTTAGCACCGAGCATCGAGGTGATGTGGCTGGTGGCGGGGGATCATGATTTGAAACCGTTGAAGGTTTCGGGGTTTAGTCATGAGCAGCATTTGGCGGCTGCGGCGGTGAAGGTTTCCAGCTTTCTTATGAGCACTGAGTAAAACCTGTGGCGAGGGAGCTTGCTCCCGCTGGGCTGCGCAGCGGCCCCAAAATCTTGGGAGCGCTTCGCACTCCAGCGGGAGCAAGCTCCCTCGCCACAGTGGTTTACCGGTTGAAGCGCTCCACCAGCGAATACTGGGTATTCGCGGTATGCGTCAGCTCTTCACTCAACTGCGCCGAATTCAACGCCTGCTCCGACGTCTGGTCCGCCAACAATGCAATCGTGCTGATATTGCGGCTGATCTCTTCGGCCACCGAGCTTTGTTCTTCGGTCGCTGCCGCGATCTGCGTGGTCATGTCGGTGATATGTGCGACCGCTTCACTGATCCCCACCAACGCCTGATCCGCCTCCATCACCCGCGCTACACCTTCTTCGGCCTGGCGATGCCCGGCGTCCATGGTTTGCACGGCAGCGGCAGCGGTCTGCTGCAGCTTGGCGATCAGGGCGTGGATCTGCCCGGTGGACTCGGCGGTACGCTGGGCCAGTTGGCGCACTTCGTCGGCCACCACGGCAAAACCACGGCCCATCTCACCGGCACGCGCCGCTTCGATGGCGGCGTTGAGCGCTAGCAGGTTGGTCTGGTCGGCGATGCCTTTGATCACATCGACCACGCCGCCGATTTCATCGCTGTCCTTGGCCAGTTGGGTGACGGTCACGCCCGTCTCGCCCACGGCCACCGACAGGCGCTGAATCGCCTCGCGGGTTTCCCCGGCGATATCGCGGCCGCGGCCGGTCAGGCGGTTGGCTTCCTGGGTTGCATCGGCCGTGCGCTGGACATGGCTGGCGACTTCCTGGGTCGTCGCGGCCATCTGGTTGACGGCGGTGGCCACTTGTTCGGTTTCCACGCGCTGGCGTTCCAGGCCGCTGGAGCTGTTGTGCGCCAGGGTGTTGGATTGCGCCGCTTGGTCGTTGAGGTGTTCGGCAGTGTCCTGCAAGCGCGTCAGGCACGTCTTCAGACGGGCTTCCTGGCTGAGGATCGACATCTCCAGGCGTGCCTGGGCGCCACGGCTGTCGGTGTACATCTGCGCGATCAACGGGTCGGAGGTGGTCTGCTCGGCCAAGCGCAGCAAACGCTTGAGGCCGCGCTGCTGCCAGCTCAGGCCCAGCAGGCCCAGTGGCACCGACAACCCCGCCGCCAGGGCAAAGCCCCAGTGGGAGTTGAGTGACGCGCCGATCATGAAGCTCAACTGGCTGACCAGGATAAACGGCAGCCAGTCTTGCAGCACCGGCAGCCACTTGTCTTTCTGGGGGATCGCCGACTTGCCCTGGTTGATGCGTTGATAGAGCGCTTCGGCGCGGCGGATCTGCTCGGCGGTGGGCTTGATGCGCACCGATTCGTAGCCGACCACCTGGTTGCCTTCGAAAACCGGCGTCACATAGGCGTTAACCCAGTAGTGGTCACCGGTCTTGCAGCGATTCTTGACAATGCCCATCCATGGCAAGCCTTGTTTGAGCGTGGTCCACATATGCGCAAACACCGCGCCCGGAACATCCGGGTGACGCACCAGGTTGTGTGGTGCGCGCAGCAGTTCTTCGCGGGTGAACCCACTGATCTCGACAAACGCGTCGTTGCAGTAAGTGATCACGCCCTTGGCATCTGTGGTGGAGATCAACCGTTGCTGAGCGGGGAAGGTACGTTCGCGCTGGGTAACGGGTTGGTTATTACGCATGATTGTTCAATCCGCAAGGCTTTCAGGGGTTATCGGCACGGGCAGGGGTTTATTTAACTTATTTTTGCAACAATCAACCGGCCAGCATCGGGTACGTAAACAAGCCGAAGTGAAGCAGATTCAGGCCGAAGTGCGTGGCAACCGCCGCACCCAGACCGCCGAAGCGATACGCCAGGCCATAACCGACCCCGGCAATGCTCGCCAACAGCACCCACTGCCAACCCGCGCCCAGGTGCACCAGGCCAAAGAGCAGCGAGGCCAGCAACAACGCGAGATTGTCACCGTAGGGCAGCTGTTTGAAACGTTGGCTCAGCCCCCCCTGGACGTAGCCACGGAACAGCGCTTCTTCCACCAGGGTGACCAGCAGCAGATTGTTCAATACCCACAGCCACGCCTGTTCCGGCCATTTCGGCGCCCAACTGATCATGCCCAGCAACGCGGCGCCGCCCAGCGCGGCAACGGCGGTCAGGGTCAAGGCCAGCGCGGTGACGCAGATCGACAGGCGCAACGAACGGCGCGCCACGATCCACGGGCAGGCCAGCAGCAGCCAGAAGCCGATCAGCGGCTTGTCCTGGTTGAGGTACATCGAGAAGGGCACGGCGTCGGCGGTAAATCGCTGCGGGGCAATGCCGCGGCCATTGTAGAAACCCGGTAGCCAGTGCATCGCCAGGCCCAGGGCCAGCACGATAAACAAGCCGTGGCCCAGGTAGCGCGCCCAAGGGGTGCGCTGCTGGCGCACGGCATACCCGGCCAGCAACAACAGGGCGACCGAGATACCGGCGAGCAGGCCCAATTGCCCATAGATCAGGGCCAATACGTAGCCAATGGAAAGAAGCGCCAGGTACAGCCAGGGCAGTGCGAGCATGGGAAATCCTTGGAAAAATCTGGGCGGCATTATAGCGACCGTCCTACAGGCGACACATGAAAACTCCGGTAATCGTCCTACAAGGTTTTAGCCAGCCGTCCTGGCCGCAACACCATCCACAACGCTCCGGCAATCAATAACCCGCCGTACAAGTGCGCCATCGATAAAGGCTCGCCCAGCAACAGCGCACCCCACAGCACGCCAAACGGTGGGATCAAGAACGTGGTGGTCATCGACCGCACCGGCCCGATGGCAGTGAGCAAGCGGAAGTACAACACGTAGGCCAGCGCCGTACACACCAGGCCCAACCCGAGCAACGAGCCCCACACCGGCCAGCCGCCCCAACTCGCGGGCGGATGGCTGATGGCGCTGTAGGCAAACAGCGGCAACAGAAACAACGTCGCACCGAGCATGCTGCCCAAGGCCGACAGACGACTGTCCAAGCCACCGCGCTGATCCAGCCAGCGCCGCGCCAGGAACCCGGCAAAGCCATAACAGGTGGTGGCGACCAGGCAGGCCAGCGCGCCCATCAACAGCTCCAGGTCAAACGCCACCGGCCCCGCACGGGTCAACACGCCCACGCCCAGCAGGCCCAGGCTGACCCCGGCGAGTTTCGACGGGGTCAGGCGTTCACTGAAAAACAGCCCGCCAATCAACACGCCCATCAGCGGCGTGGTGGCGTTGAAGATCGCCGAGTAACCCGCCGGCAGCACCTGGGCGGCCACCGAGTACATCGTCGCCGGGATGCCCGAGTTGATTACCCCCAGCATCAGGACGGTCTTGAACTTGCCCTGGAAATCCCACTTCACACGCATCACCGCGAGGATCACCAACAAGCCGGCAGCGGCAATCGACACCCGGAAAAACGCGGTCGGCACCGCCCCCAGCTCCGGCGCGATAATGCGCATGAACAGGAAGCTGGCGCCCCAAATGGCGGCGAGCCCCAGCAGGTACAGGGTGTCGACAGGTCTCACGGAGTTCTCCTACATCAATCAGGCGGCGAGTGTTGCACGCCACCTCGACTGATTACAGGACAAACCGCGTCACCAGCCCATTGAGGTCCACCGCCAGGCGCGACAGTTCCTGGCTGGCGGCCGAGGTCTGGGTGGCGCCGGCGGCGGTCTGGGTGGACAGGTCGCGAATGTTCACCAGGCTGCGGTCTACCTCGCGCGCCACCAGGGCCTGTTGCTCGGCGGCGCTGGCGATTACCAGATTGCGTTGGCTGATCTGCGAGATGGCCGCAGTGATTTTCTCCAGGGCGCTGCCCGCGCTGTTGGCCCGTTGCAGGGTTTGCCCGGCGTGTTCGGCGCTGCTGTTCAGCGCGCCGACCGTGTCCTGGGTGCCTTGCTGGATGCCGGTGATCATCTGCTCGATTTCTTCGGTGGAGTTCTGGGTGCGTTGGGCCAGCGAGCGCACCTCGTCGGCGACCACTGCGAAACCACGGCCAGCCTCGCCCGCGCGGGCGGCTTCGATGGCGGCGTTCAGCGCCAGCAGGTTGGTTTGCCCGGCAATGCCGCGGATCACTTCCAGCACCTTGCTGATGTCTTGCGCCTGCACCGCCAGGCCTTCGGCTTTATTGGAGGCGCCGAGCACTTCGTCCACCAGGTTCTGGATCGAGCTGATGGTTTCGCTGATCTGGTAGTGGCCGTGCTTGCTGTCTTCATCGGAGGCCTTGGACGCCTCGGCGCTGGACACCGCATTGCCCGCCACCTCATCCACCGCCGCGCTCATCTGGGTCACGGCGGTCGCGGCCTGTTCGATTTCATCGTTCTGCGCTTGCAGGCCACGGGTGCTCTGTTCCATCACCGAGCTCATTTCTTCGGCGGCCGAGGCCAACTGTTGTGCCGATTCACTGATGCCGCGAATGGTGGTTTGCAGCTGTTCCTGCATGGTGGCCAGGGCCGTCAACAATTGCGCCGGCTCATCCTTGCCGCGCACCACGATGGGCTGGCTCAAGTCGCCGGCGGCGATGGTGCGCGCGACGGTCAGCGCCTGGCCGAGGGGCGCGGTAATGCTGCGGGTCAGCAGCCACGCCAGGACCAAGGTGGCAAGCAGCGCGAACACGATGATCAGGCCGACCACCCATTGTGCGTTCGTATACATCTGCGCCGCCGACGCCACCGCGGCTTCGACGCCGTTCTGGTTGAAGGTGATCAGCTCTTCCAGGCTTTTGCTGAGGATCACACCCTGGGGCGCCAGGCGCGTGTTGAGCAGGTCGATGGCGTCTTGTTGCTGATCCTTGTCCACCAGCGCGACGATCTGCCCGACCAGGCTGAGGTAGCCGTCTACGTTGACCTTGAGCTGCTTGAGTTTCTCGCCTTCTTCGGCGTCGCTGAGCAGGCTTTCGTGATGCTGCAGCAGGGTTTGCAGTTCGCTGCGGTGGCGGCCGAGCAGGCTTTTGCTGGTGTCACGAATCCGCGATTCATCGGTGGTGGCCAGGCGCAAGGCCTCCAGGCGGATGCTGGCCACGTAGGCGGCGCTGTCGTGGATATTCTCGATGCTCGGCATCCACGATTGCTCGATGACCAGCGCACTTTCGCGCAGCTTGGCCATCTGTCCCAGGCCAAACAGACCAACGATCACCAACAAGCTGGCCAAAACCCCAAAACTCAGACCAGCACGCAAGCCGATCCTCATATTCCTCAATGACATCTCAATGCTCCTTGGGCGATTAGAACCTGTTCCCGTGCCGGCCTTTAGACCTTGTTAGGGGGGGAAAGGGCGCGCTGTATAGCAAAGTGCCACTAACGAGGTAATCAGGGTTTCCCTTACGGTGTATCAAGACGGTTACATTGCGCTGGCGGCCATTGCGTTGCCGGGTTTTTCACCCGCGCAGCGCCAGGCTGCGCCGTTGCAGGCGTGCGGAGAAAAGACCCGGCGACTTTTTGGTGCGTTTTTTGACCGATTGGTCGAATTAAAAAAATGAAAATAAATGTACGAATTTAACAAAGTTGTACAACGCGCCGGGAAAAATCGTCCTTCTCCTGCCTTCCTACACTGGCTAAGCTCAGGTCTTCCAGATACCCGCAGAGGTTTCCCGCATGTCGCCATCCACGCCCGCCCTCGCCATCGCCCGGATGATCCTTGATGGCTTCGACGATTACCGCGAGCATTTTCGCCAGATCACCGATGGCGCCCGCGAGCGTTTCGAAAAGGCCCAGTGGCAGCAGGGGCAGGCGGCGTCGGCGGCGCGGATCAACCTGTATGAAGAGAAGGTCAGCGAAGTGACTACGCGCCTACACGCGAGCTTCGCCGAGGGCGAGTTGCTGGACATCGACCTGTGGCCCCTGGTGAAAAGCGCCTACATCGGCCTGATCGACCTGCGCTTTGACGATGAACTGTCCGAGACCTGGTACAACTCGATCTTCTGCGGCCTGTTCAGCCATGACCTGATCAGCGACGGCTGCATGTTCATCCACACCACCCGGCCCAGCCTGCGCCGGGCGCGCGCGGCGCAAACGCGCACTTACGCACCCGCGGGCAATATCGCCGCGATGCTGGCGCAAATCTTCGCCGACTATCGCTTCAGCGAGCCCTACGCCGACTTGCCCGCCGACCTGCGCCGCCTTGAACCCCAATTGCGCGAGAACCTGCCGGACTGGGTATGCAAAGACCCGGACCTCAAGGTCGAGCTGTTTTCCTCGGTGCTCTACCGTAATAAAGGCGCCTACCTCGTAGGACGCATCTACACCCGCGACGAACAATGGCCTCTGGTGATCCCGCTGCTGCACCGCGAAGGGCAGGGCATCCAGATCGATGCGCTGATCACCGACGAAGCCGATGTGTCGATCATCTTTTCGTTTACCCGCTCCTACTTCATGGTCGATGTGCCGGTACCGGCGGAGTTCATCGGCTTTCTGCGGCGCATCCTGCCGGGCAAGCACATTGCCGAGTTGTACACCTCCATCGGCTTCTACAAACACGGCAAGTCGGAGTTCTACCGCGCGCTTATCAATCACCTGGCGACCACCGACGATCAGTTCATCATGGCCCCCGGCGTGCGCGGCATGGTCATGAGCGTGTTCACGCTGCCGGGCTTCAACACCGTGTTCAAGATCATCAAGGACCGCTTTTCACCGTCGAAAAACGTCAACCGCGCCACGGTGATCGAGAAGTACCGCCTGGTCAAAAGTGTTGATCGGGTCGGGCGCATGGCCGACACCCAGGAATTCGCCGACTTCCGTTTTCCCCTCAGCAAATTCGAACCCGAGTGCCTGGCCGAACTGCTGGAGGTCGCCGCCGGCACCGTCGAAGTCGAAGGCGACACGGTGCTCATCCGCCACTGCTGGACCGAGCGGCGCATGACCCCGCTCAACCTCTACCTGGAAAACGCCAACCCCGCCCAGGTACGCGAAGCCCTCGAAGACTACGGCCTGGCCATCAAGCAACTGGCGGCGGCGAATATCTTCCCCGGCGACATGCTGCTGAAAAACTTCGGCGTCACCCGCCACGGCCGCGTGGTGTTCTACGACTACGACGAAATCTGCTTTCTCACCGAAGCCAACTTCCGCCATATCCCCGCACCGCGCACCCCGGAGGACGAAATGGCCTCCGAGCCCTGGTACTCCATCGGCCCGCTGGATGTGTTCCCCGAAGAGTTCCCGCCGTTCCTGTTCGCCGATGCCGGCCAGCGCAAACTGTTCGATGAACTCCACGGCGAGCTGTACAACGCCGACTACTGGAAAGGCCTGCAGGATGCGATTCGCGCGGGCAAGGTTATCGATGTGTTCCCGTACCGGCGCAAGGATCCAGTTTGACGCCGACCCCCTGTGGGAGCGGGCTTGCTCGCGAATGCGGAGTGTCAGCCAATACATCTGTTGACTGACCCACCGCATTCGCGAGCAAGCCCGCTCCCACATTTGCTCGTGGTTTACCGCTGATGCCGCTCAGGCGCCTGCCAGACGAGCCGCTTTTCTGCCACACTTGCCGGCCGTGCCTATATAGATAACCGTCAAGTACCTGATGACTGACCAAGCGCCCACTATCGACCAACTGCTCAAAACCCTCGATCACGCCATGCTCGCCGACCGCCACCGCTTGCGTCGGCAGTTGCTGGAGCTGCGCAAGAAACCCGACGAGGACAAGTTGGCGCAGTGGGTCGCGCGCATGCAGGCGTCCTGTGCCCAGGTCACGGCGCGCCGCGCCAGCCTGCCGGTGATTCGTTACGACGACAGCCTGCCGATTGCCGCCAAACGCGATGAAATCAAAGAAGCGCTGAACAAGCATCAGGTGCTGATCATTGCCGGTGAGACCGGCTCGGGTAAAACCACGCAGTTGCCGAAGATCTGCCTGGAGATCGGTCGCGGTCAATTCGGCCTGATCGGCCACACCCAGCCGCGCCGGATCGCTGCGCGCAGCGTCGCCAGCCGGGTTGCCGAAGAGTTGGCCACGCCATTGGGCGCGTTGGTCGGCTATCAGGTGCGCTTTGAAGACCAGAGCGACTCCAACACCCTGATCAAGCTGATGACGGACGGCATCCTGCTGGCGGAAACCCAGAACGACCGCTACCTGGAACGTTACGACACGATCATCGTCGACGAAGCCCACGAACGCAGCCTGAACATCGACTTCCTGCTGGGTTACCTGAAAACCCTGTTGCCCCGTCGCCCGGACCTGAAAGTCATCATCACCTCGGCGACCATCGACCTGGAGCGCTTCTCCAAGCACTTCGACGATGCGCCGATTGTCGAAGTGTCGGGCCGCACCTTCCCGGTAGACACCTGGTATCGCCCGCTGACCCTGGAGCAGGACGAGGAGGGCAACCGCGTCGAGGACGACCTGACTGTCGACCAGGCGATCCTCGCCACCCTCGATGAAATCGCCGCCTACGAGCGTAGCGAGCGGCGCAGCCCTGGCGACGTGCTGGTGTTCTTGCCCGGCGAGCGCGAGATTCGCGACGCCGCCGAGATGCTGCGCAAGGCCCAGCTCAAGCACACCGAAATCCTGCCGCTGTACGCACGCCTGTCGCCGGCCGAGCAGCAGCGGATTTTCCAGTCCCATCCGGGCCGGCGCGTGGTGCTGGCGACCAACGTCGCAGAAACCTCGCTGACCGTGCCGGGCATTCGTTATGTGATCGACAGCGGCACCGCGCGCATCAGCCGCTACAGCTACCGCGCCAAGGTGCAGCGCCTGCCTATCGAGGCGATTTCCCAGGCCAGCGCCAACCAGCGTAAAGGCCGCTGTGGCCGGGTCGAGCCGGGGATCTGCATCCGCTTGTACAGCGAAGAAGACTTTATCGGCCGCCCGGAATTTACCGACCCGGAAATCCTGCGCACCAACCTCGCCGCCGTGATCTTGCAGATGCTGCACCTGCGCCTTGGCGAAATTACCGACTTCCCGTTTATCGAACCGCCAGACGGCAAGGCCATCAGCGACGGTTTCAACCTGCTGCAAGAACTCTCGGCAGTGGACCGCAACAGCCAGCTCACGCCGCTGGGCCGCCAGTTGGCGCGCCTGCCGGTGGATCCGCGCATGGGCCGCATGCTGCTGGAAGCAGCCAAGCTCGGCAGCTTGCAGGAAGTGCTGATCGTCGCCAGCGCCATGTCGATCCAGGACCCGCGCGAGCGCCCACCGGAACGTCAGCAAGCCGCCGACCAGGCCCACGCACAGTGGAAAGACGCGGATTCGGACTTCGCCGGCCTGGTCAATCTATGGCGCGGCTTTGAAGAGCAGCGCCAGGAGTTGACCGCCAGCCCGCTGCGTAACTGGTGCCGCAAGAACTTCCTCAACTATTTGCGCCTGCGCGAATGGCGCGACTCCCATCGCCAGCTCAGCCTGATCTGCCGCGACATGCAGTTGACCGTCAATAAAGAACCGGCGGATTTCGCGAAACTGCACAAGGCGGTGCTGTCCGGCCTGCTCAGCCAGATCGGCCAGAAGACCGAAGACGGCGATTACCTCGGTGCGCGCCAGCGACGCTTCTGGATTCACCCGTCGTCGGGCATCGGCAAGAAGCGCCCGCAATGGCTGATGACCGCAGAATTGGTGGAAACCACCAAGCTGTATGCACGCATGGTCGCCAAGATCGACGCCGATTGGATCGAGCCGCTGGCCGGGCACTTGATCAAGAAGAACCACTTCGAACCCCATTGGGAGAAGAAGCGCGGCCAAGTGGTAGCGTTTGAGCAGATCACCCTGTTCGGGCTGATTGTGGTCGGGCGCCGGCCGGTGCATTACGGACCGATCGATCCGGTGGTGTCGCGCGAGTTGTTTATCCGCGAAGGCCTGGTGCGTGGCGAAATTCAGTCGCGGGCCAAGTGCCTGACCGCCAACCAGCAACTGCTGGAACAGCTCGACGAACTGGAAGCCAAGGCGCGCCGTCGCGACATTCTCGCCGATGAAGAAACCCTGTACGCCTTTTATGACGCGCGCTTGCCGGCGGAGATCCACCAGACCGCGACCTTTGACAGCTGGTACAAGGTCCACAGCCAGAAAGACCCGCAGTTGCTGATCATGCGCGAAGAAGACGTGCTGGCCCGCGAGGCCAGTGAAGTCACCGCTGCGCATTACCCGGACACCCTGCATCTGGGCGACCTGGCCCTGGCCTTGAGTTACCACTTCGAACCCAATCACCCACGCGACGGCGTGACCCTGCGCGTGCCCGCACCGCTGCTGCCGGCGTTGCCGCCGGAGCGTCTGGAATGGCTGGTGCCGGGGCTGATCGAGGCCAAGTGCATCGCCCTGGTGCGCAACCTGCCCAAGGCCCTGCGCAAGAACTTCGTGCCGGTGCCGGACTTCGTCAAGGCGGCCCTGCAACGCATCGAATTTGGCCAGGGCTCGCTGCCCCAGGCGCTGGGGCGTGAGCTGCTGCGCATGACCGGTGCGCGGGTCAGCGATGAAGCCTGGGCCGAGGCGGCGCAGCAGGTGGACAGCCACCTGAAGATGAACCTGGAAGTGGTCGACGGCCAAGGCAAGTTCCTTGGCGAGGGCCGCGACTTGGCCGAGCTGACCGCGCGTTTCGCCGAAGCCAGCCAGGCGGCGTTGGCCGTGCCGCAAACCGCGAAAAGCCAACAGCCGGTGGAAGCCAAGGTGTTCGCCGCTGTCGCCGAGAAGACGCAACAGAAGATTGCCGGCCTGTCGATGACGGTCTATCCGGCACTGGTGGAAGAAAACGGCACGGTCAAGGAGGGGCGTTTCTCCACGGCCGCTGAAGCTGAATTCCAACATCGCCGCGCCTTGCAACGCTTGCTGATGCAGCAACTGGCGGAACCGGCCAAATTCCTGCGGGGCAAATTGCCCGGTCTGACGGAATTGGGGCTGATGTACCGCGAACTGGGGCGCATCGACGCCCTGGTGGAAGATATCCTGCTGGCCAGCCTCGACACCTGTGTATTGGAAGGCGAAGCCAGCCTGCCCCGCGATGGCGCAGGCTTGGCCGCCTTGGCCGAGCGCAAGCGTGGCAGCTGGACCGAACACGCCGAGCGCCTGGCACGCTTGACCCTGGAAGTGCTGAAGCTCTGGCACGCGCTGCAAAAGCGTTTCAAAGGCAAGATCGACCTGGCCCAGGCTGTGGCCTTGAACGATATCAAGCTGCAACTGAGCAACCTGGTGTATCCCGGGTTTGTCCGCGAAACCCCGGCGCAGTGGTTCAAGGAACTGCCGCGTTACCTCAAGGCCATCGAACTGCGCCTGGAGAAACTGCCGAGCCAGGTGCAAAAGGACCGGGTGTGGAGCGGCGAGTTGGCGGGTTTGTGGGCGCAGTACGAGAATCGCCTGAAAAAGCACGCCCAGGAAGGCAAGCGCGACCCGCAACTGGAGCTGTATCGCTGGTGGTTGGAGGAATATCGGGTGTCGTTGTTTGGTCAGCAGTTGGGCACCAAGGTGCCGATTTCCGACAAGCGTTTGAGCAAGCAATGGAGCCTGGTCGAGGCCTGAGACCTGCCTCGGTTCCCAAGGCAAAACAGTTCCAATGTGGGAGCGGGCTTGCTCGCGAATGCGGTATATCAGCTATGTATGCGGTGACTGACACACCGCATTCGCGAGCAAGCCCGCTCCCACAATTGATCCAGGGGGCCTCTGAGAATTCAGTGCTTATCTGGGAAATAGCGCCAAATTGTTAGGTTTGTGGCAAACTTCGCGCCTATAAATGCCGGGATCGTCGTTACAGGCTGGCTGCTGCAGCCACGGCGCGATGGAATAAAGCGATGCCAGTTTGATGTCCGCCGGGCGGAATAAAACTACTTAAAGTTTGGTACGACGGTACCAATATCTTCTGCCTGACAGATTTAGAGGAACGACCGTGCATAACGTCGTCATCAGCGGCACTGGCCTGTACACCCCTGCCAACAGCATCTCCAACGAAGAGCTGGTGCAGTCCTTCAATACCTACGCGCAACAGTTCAACAGCGACAACGCCGCCGCCATCGAGCGCGGTGAAGTACAGGCGCTGACTGAATCCAGCGCCGCCTTCATCGAAAAAGCCTCGGGCATCAAGAGCCGTTTCGTGATGGACAAGGAAGGCATCCTCGACCCTAAGCGCATGGCCCCACGCTTGCCTGAGCGCAGCAATGACGAATGGTCGGTGCTCTGCCAGATGGCCGTCGGCGCTGCCGAACAGGCCCTGCAACGTGCCGGCAAGACGGCTGCCGATATCGACGGTGTGATCGTCGCCTGTTCCAACTTGCAGCGCGCTTACCCGGCCATCGCCATCGAAGTCCAGGAAGCCCTGGGCATCGCCGGTTTCGGTTTTGACATGAATGTGGCGTGTTCCTCGGCCACCTTCGGCATCCAGAACGCCGCCAACAGCATCGCGCTGGGCCAGGCCCGGGCGATCCTGATGGTCAACCCGGAAGTCTGCACCGGCCACCTGAATTTCCGTGACCGTGACAGCCACTTCATCTTTGGCGACGCGGCAACTGCCGTGATCCTGGAGCGTGCCGACCTGGCGACGTCCGAGCACCAGTTCGACGTGGTCAGCACCAAGCTGCTGACCAAGTTCTCCAATAACATCCGCAACAACTTCGGCTTCCTCAACCGCGCGGCGGAAGAGGGCATCGGTGCGCCCGACAAGCTGTTCGTGCAGGAAGGCCGCAAAGTCTTCCGCGACGTGTGCCCGATGGTCGCCGAACTGATCGGCGTGCACCTGGCGGAAAACCAGTTGGACGTGGCGGACGTGAAGCGCTTCTGGTTGCACCAGGCCAACCTGAGCATGAACCACCTGATCGTGAAGAAACTGCTGGGCCGCGAAGCCACGGTGGAAGAGGCGCCGGTGATCCTTGATACTTATGCCAACACCAGTTCGGCGGGGTCGGTGATTGCGTTCCATAAATACCAGGATGATCTGGCCAAGGGCTCCGTTGCGGTGCTCAGCTCGTTTGGCGCGGGTTATTCGATCGGCAGCGTGATCCTGCGCAAACGCTGATTGGTCGGGAGTACGCGGTCAAAAATGTGGGAGCGGGCTTGCTCGCGAAGGCGGTGTGTCAGTTGATGCATTCGGTACAGACACACCGCCTTCGCGAGCAAGCCCGCTCCCACAGGGGATTGGCGGTGTATTCAGTTTTCAGGCCCGGCCCCACATTGATCGCATTCTCGAAGTGAAATTGAGGTAGACAATGGCAGCAGCCGACGACGCGCACCTGCTTGAACGCCTGCTCAAGGGTGAGCAGCGGGCCTACAAGGAGTTGGTCACCACCTACCAGAGCGCCATGCGCGCGGTGGCCTATGCCATCGTCGGCCAGCGCCATGCCGATGAAATCGTCCAGGACGCCTGGCTGTCGGTGGTCCGTAACTTGTCCAAGTTCGAAGGACGCTCCAGCCTCAAGACCTGGCTGCTGACCATCACCGCCAACGCCGCCAAGGGCCGTTACAAGCAGAACCGTCGCGAAGTGCTGCTGGATGATCTGCCGTCACCCCATGGCACGATTGGTGATGATCGTTTTACCCCCGATGATGGCCACTGGGCCGTCGCCCCGTACGCCTGGCACCAGGACACCCCGGAAGCCCTGCTTACCGAGGATGAACTGCGCGATTGTCTGGAGCACACCTTGCTGAGCCTGTCGGAGTTGCAAAGCAGCGTGCTGGTATTGCGTGAACGCCAAGGCCTGGAGTTGGAAGAGATCTGTAATCTTCTGACGCTCTCACTCTCCAATGTCCGTGTGCTGCTGCATCGAGCACGGCTTAAAGTCTTCGCCACGGTGGAGCATTTTGAGGAAACGGGCGAATGTTGACCTGTAAAGAACAAGTGGCACGTTCCAGTGACTATCTCGATGGGCAACTGACCTTTCGCGAACGCCTGTTGGTGCGTCATCACCTGATGTTTTGCCCGAACTGCCGACGGTTTATCCGCCAGATGCGCTTGATGCAGGCCACGCTGAAAATACTGCCGGACGAGCCGGTGGGGGATGTGGATGCCTTGGCGCAGCAGTTGGCTGCCGAGCGGCTCAAGGATCAGAAAGGCGGGGAGTAGGCAGGCTCGCGTGGCGGGAGCGAACGGATGATGGGGACCGATCCAACCACGCAAGACTGTTGCAGCCACCTCGGGCCGTCCTGGCCCAAGGCTTCAAGCACTCACATTTAGAACTTGGCTTCTGCGTCCAGCTGCAAGGTGTTGACCTTGGCATCGCGGTAGTTTGTCGCGCTGGAGTAATCGGCCTTGGTCAGGAAGTAAGTGGCACCGATCGCGAAGTTCTTGTCGATGTCGTAGCCGACCTTGAACTTGTGACCGCGCGAACCGGTGACGCCGCCAGCGAAGTCCGAGTCGGTGAAGCCACCGACCACCGCGTAACGCTGGATGTCGCGGTAGTTGTAGTCCAGGTTCAAGCCAAACACTTTGGACTTGGCACCCACCAACCAGGCCGTGTCCTTGTCGCTTTCAGTGGCTTTGGTGTTTTGCACGTACTGACCGTAGAACGACAACGGTACGGCCAGGCCGCCGACGTCGATCTGGCTGAAGCCTTCATACAAGCGGTATTCGCTGGCATTGCCGGCCACGGTGTTCAGGATGGTTTCCTGTGGGGTCAGGCAGGCGGTGGAGCCGGCAGTCGGGCAGCGACTGTCTTCGTCGTTCTGGAACGCGTAGACGCTACCGCCCAGGGTCACTTTCAGGTTGTCGGTCACGGCGAAACGCGCGCCCAACTGGCCGGACGTCATGCGCATGTCGTTGCGAAATTGCACGCCTTCGCCGTTGACGTTGTCTTTGAGGCTGTAGTTACCCGCGCTACCGAACAGCTCGGCGCTGCCACCCAGTGGGTATTTGTAGGTCAGTGCCAGACCTTCCGGGTTCACGTCGGTGTCCCAGATCACGTCGCCCATGCTGACCCACGGTTGCAGCATCTTGCCGCCGATCACGTGCAGGTTCTTGATCTGGTCAGGGTGGTAGTCGATGTAGCCGAGGTCCAGCCACAGCGCTTTCTTGTTGAAGTAGCCGTCCAGGTCCACGTTGGTGGAACGGGCGTCGTCGCTGCTGCCGGTGGCGATACGGATACCGGTGTCGACTTGCGAGTTGATCTCGGTGTAGGCACCCAGGCGGGCACGCAGACGCTGGCGATCCTTGTCCTTGCCACCGTTGTTTGGCGAGCCTTCGACCTTGACGGTCTCCTGGCGCACGCGCACGTCGCCTTTGAATTGAGTCTTGGCCGCCCAGGCCAGCTTCTGGTCGAAGCTGCTCAGTTCGTTGGTTTTCTTCGCGGTGGCCGCGATCTGTTCGTTGGTCTCTTGTTGAGCTTGCCGTGCGATCTGCTGTTCTTTCTGATCCCGTGCCAGCTCAGCTTGCAATTCGCTGTACTGGGCATTGGTGATCTGGCCGTTGGCCTTGAGCATGTCGAGCAATTTAGCGTCGACTGCAGCGTTGGCCGGTACGCTCAGGGCCAGCAACAGGCCGCCGCACAGGATCGCCGCAGTTTTAGTGGAAGCAAGACGCATATCAATCTCCGAAAGTGAGGAGGGATGGCAAACCATCCAGGACACAACCGACCGATGACGGACGGAAAAATAGCCGCCTGGTAGCACCAGACGCTCTAAAAACAGGCGTCAGTATCGCGATCGTTTATGACGGAGCAGTGGCGAAGTGATGTCATCTACATGACAAATTATTCATGATTGGAACTATTGCTTTAGAGCCTTGTCCGGCGATTCGAGGGTGTGCGAAGGCCGGCGATAAGCGATACTCGCGGGGCTTTCACGCCCCTGAGCAATGAGGATTCCGATGCCGCTGCAACGTCTGACCAGCCTGTCCGAAATCGCCCCACAGACCTGGGATGCACTGGTGGCAGACGCCCAGCCGTTTGTGCGGCACGCGTTCCTCAGTGCGCTGGAAGACAGCGGTAGCGTTGGCCCGCACTCGGGCTGGCAACCGGAACATTTGCTGCATTGGGAAGGCGAGCGGCTGGTGGCGGCACTGCCCAGTTATCGCAAGTGGCACTCCTATGGCGAGTACGTGTTCGATCACGGCTGGGCCGACGCCTGCGAGCGGGCCGGCATCGACTACTATCCCAAGCTGCTCACCGCCGTGCCGTTCAGCCCGGTCAGCGGGCCACGCCTGCTGGCGGCGAGTGTCGAGGACGGTTTTGAACTGCTCAAAAGCCTGCCGGGTTACCTGGAAATCGAAGGGCTCTCCAGCGCCCATATCAACTTCACCGACGGTTTGGCCGATGATGCATTGGCCCAGCAACCGGGCTGGTTGCAGCGTCTGGGCTGTCAGTTTCACTGGCAGAACCGTGGCTACCGCGACTTCCAGGACTTCCTCGACGCCCTCAGCTCACGCAAGCGCAAACAGATGCGCAAAGAGCGCGAACAAGTGGCCGGGCAGGGCATCGATTTCGAATGGTTGCACGGCCATGAGCTGAGCGAGGCGCAGTGGGATTTTGTCTACGCCTGCTACGCCAATACCTATGCGGTGCGCCGCCAATCGCCGTACCTGACCCGCGCGTTTTTCAGCCTGCTCGCCGAGCGCATGCCCGAGGCGATCCGCGTGGTGCTGGCCAAGCAAGGCACACGGCCGGTGGCCATGGCGTTCAGCCTGATCGGCGGCGACAGCTTCTACGGCCGTTACTGGGGCTGCCTGGCGGAGTTCGACCGCTTGCACTTTGAAACCTGTTTCTACCAGGGCATGGACTACGCCATCGCCCATGGCGTGCAACGCTTTGATGCTGGCGCACAGGGTGAGCACAAGTTGATTCGCGGGTTTGAGCCGGTGATTACGCGGTCGTGGCACTACTTGCGGCATGCGGGATTGAAGAGCGCCGTGGAGGACTTCCTGGACCGTGAACGGGTGGGGATTGTGGCGTATGCCGAAGAGGCGCGGGCGGCGTTGCCGTATCGGCAGAACTAAGCCAGTGGTCTGGTAGCCCTTTTAAGGAAGAAAGAAATAGCACATCCTGTATGTACAAAAGTACATACAGGATGTGCCATGCTTTTTGAATGGGATGAATCCAAGAATGAGGCCAATATTGCTAAGCACGGCATCGATTTCAATGACGTTCCCGATATCTTTCGGCATCCAATGCTGGCCTTGCGCGATGATCGAGTGGATTATGGCGAGGAGCGTTGGATCAGTATTGGCTGGATCAAAATGTTAATGGGTGTGGTCGTATACACCGAACGGAGTGGTGATGTGATTCGTATCATTTCCGCCCGAAAAGCAACCAAGAAGGAGGCCAAATATTATGACGCAAACATCGAAAACTGATTGGGAGCGCCTGGCCAAGATGAATGACGAAGACATCGATACCAGTGATATTCCTGAGTTGGACGCCGACTTTTTCAAGCGTGCGGATTTACGTGTTCCGGTAAAACAAGCCGTCACGATTCGACTTGATGCGGATGTCCTGGAGTGGTTCAAAGGTCAGGGTACTGGCTATCAGACGCGTATTAATCAGCTATTGCGCCAGTACATGCAGGCCCATCAAGGCTGAAAACAGTTCAGGAATTTCAGCCCTGCCTTATCGGCAGGGCTGAGCCCGCTGTGCTTCAGGCCGGCTCCTCCTTGCCCAGCCATCGATAAGTAAAACCACCGATCACCGCACCCAGGATCGGCGCGAGCCAGAACATCCACAATTGCTGGATCGCCCACCCGCCAACGATCAAGGCGGGCCCCGTACTGCGCGCGGGGTTGACCGAGGTGTTGGTGACGGGAATGGAGATCAGGTGGATCAGCGTCAAGGCCAGGCCGATGGCGATGGGCGCGAGGCCCTTCGGGGCGCGGTGGTCGGTGGCACCGAGGATGATCAGCACGAACATCGCCGTCATCACCAGCTCACAGACAAACCCCGCCGCCATCGAATAACCGCCGGGCGAATGCTCGCCATAGCCGTTGGACGCCAGGCCCGACGCCAGTTCAAAGCCTGGCTTGCCGCTGGCAATGAAGTACAGCAAGGCCGCGGCAATCGTGCCGCCGATGACCTGGGCGATGATGTACGCCGGTAACTCCTTGGCCGGGAACCTGCCGCCCACCACCAGCCCCACCGACACTGCCGGGTTGAGGTGACAGCCACTGATATGGCCGATGGCAAACGCCATGGTCAACACGGTGAGCCCGAACGCCAGGGACACCCCCAGCAAACCGATCCCGACTGCCGGAAACGCCGCGGCCAACACCGCGCTCCCGCAACCGCCCAACACCAGCCAAAACGTACCTAGACTCTCCGTGACTGAACGCTTGAACAAAGACATGGAACACGTCCTTGATAGATCGCTCTACCGAATCAGTAAAACCGTGATGCTCCCTGCACTTACTACAGCGCCTGTCTGGGCACTGCGTTGATTACAGCAGGGATGTGGCACAAATCCAGTGCCCAAATGGGGAAGGGCCCGATGAAATCTGGCGCCTGGCACTGATCAAATGTGGGAGCGGGCTTGCTCGCGAATGCAGTGTGCCAGTCGCCAGATATATTGACTGATTCACCGCTTTCGCGAGCAAGCCCGCTCCCACATTTTTGATTTGTGTATGCCCTGAAATGTTCAGTCGATGCCGACGAACCCCCCAGTCTGGTGCTGCCACAACCGCGCATACAACCCACCATGGGCCAGCAACTCGGCATGGCTGCCCGTCTCGGCAATCTGGCCTTTCTCCAGCACCACCAGGCGGTCCATGCGCGCGATGGTCGACAACCGATGCGCAATCGCAATCACGGTCTTGCCTTGCATCAGAGTTTCCAGGCTTTCCTGGATCGCCGCTTCCACTTCCGAGTCCAGGGCCGAGGTGGCTTCGTCCATGATCAGGATCGGCGCATCCTTGAGCAGCACGCGGGCAATGGCGATGCGCTGGCGTTGCCCACCGGAGAGTTTCACCCCGCGCTCGCCCACGTGGGCGTCCAGCCCGGTACGTCCTTCGGAATCCGACAGCAGGGGGATGAACTCATCGGCACGGGCCTTGTGGATGGCAGCCCAGAGTTCTTCGTCGGTAGCGTCCGGCTTGCCGTACAACAGGTTGTCGCGGATCGAGCGGTGCAGCAGGGAAGTGTCCTGGGTGATCATGCCGATCTGTTCGCGCAAGGACTCCTGCGCAACCTCGGCGATGTTCTGCCCGTCGATCAGGATGCGCCCGCCTTGCAGGTCGTACAGGCGCAGCAACAGGTTGACCAGGGTGGATTTTCCGGCGCCGGACGGGCCGATCAGGCCGATTTTCTCGCCAGCCTTGATCTCCAGGTTCAGCCCGCCAATGATCCCGCTCTTTTTGCCATAGTGGAAATCCACCCGTTCAAAGCGCACTTCGCCACGGGGCACCGCAAGGCGCGGGGCGTTTTCGCGGTCGACCACGGCCAGGGGCTGGGCGATGGTTTTCAAGCCGTCCTGCACCATGCCGATGTTTTCGAAGATGCCGTTGACCACCCACATGATCCAGCCGGACATGTTGACGATACGGATCACCAGGCCGGTCGCCAGGGCAATCGCGCCCACGGAAATCAGCGACTGCGTCCACAGCCACAGGGCCAGGCCGGTGGTGGTCACGATCAGCAGGCCGTTCATGCTGGTGATGACGATGTCCATGCTGGTGACCACGCGGCTGGCCAGCTGGGTTTTTTCGGTCTGCTCGATGATCGCTTCCTTGGCGTACTGCTGCTCATATTGGGTATGGGCGAACAGCTTCAAGGTGGTGATATTGGTGTAGCCGTCGACGATGCGGCCCATCAGCTTGGAGCGCGCCTCGGAGGAAATCACCGAGCGCTCCTTTACCCGTGGCACGAAGTAGCGCAGGGCCAGGCTGTAGCAGATGATCCAGGTCACCAGCGGGATCATCAGGCGCCAGTCGGCCTCGGCAAATAGCACCAGGGAACTGATGGCGTAGATCGCCACGTGCCAGATTGCGTCCACTGCCGCCACGGCGGAGTCGCGCAGGGAATTGCCGGTTTGCATGATGCGCTGGGCGATGCGCCCGGCGAAGTCGTTCTGGAAGAAATTCAGGCTCTGCTTGAGCACGTAGCTGTGGTTCTGCCAGCGGATCAGGCTGGTCATGCCGGGGCTGATGGTCTGGTGGACCAACAGGTCGTGCAAGGCGCCGAAGATCGGGCGCAACAGCAGGGCGACCACGGCCATCCAGATCAGCTCGGTGCTGTGCACCTGGAAGAAATTCGCGGGCGGCGTGCCCTGGGCCAGGTCGATGATGCGGCTGAGGTAGCTGAACAGCGCGACCTCGATCAATGCACCGATCAGGCCGACGACCAGCAGGGCGGCAAAATGCGGCCATACCTGGCGCAGGTAATAGAGGTAGAAGGGCAGGACTTTATCGGGCGGGGCTTCGCTGGGGGCGTCGCGGAAAATATCGATCAGTTGTTCAAAACGACGATAGAGCATTAGGTATGACGCCCGCGGGGCGGGCTCTCCTTTCAAAGGCGCGCATGGCCTTGTGGGCCATGCGCGGACAGCCCTGTAGACCTCAGTCGATGCGCTTGGCCGACTTGATCAGGACAGGATCGATTGGCACGTTCTGCATGCCCTGTTTGGTGGTGGTCTGGGAGTTGACGATGATGTCGACGACGTCCATGCCCTTGACCACTTTGGCGAACACGGCATAACCGGCGTCGCGGCCCGGGTCGAGGAACGCATTGTCGGCGACGTTGATGAAGAACTGGCTGGTGGCCGAGTTCGGGTCGTTGGTGCGGGCCATGGACAAGGTGCCGCGCACGTTATGCAAACCATTGCTGGCTTCGTTGCGGATCGGCGCTTCGGTCGGCTTTTGCGACATTTGCGCGGTGAACCCGCCGCCCTGGACCATGAAGCCGGGAATCACGCGGTGGAAGATTGTGTTGGTGTAGAAACCCTTGTCCACGTAGGCCAGGAAGTTCTTGGTACTGATCGGCGCCTTGACCGGGTCCAGTTCGATTTCAATGTCGCCGTTGGTGGTGGAGATCAGCACATGGGGCGCCTTGGCAGGCTCGGCCGCCATCAGGTTGGCAGCGAACAGAACAGAACCGGCAAAGAAGGCGATTTTTTTCAGCATGGGTCAGTGATCCTGGGTAGTGGTTTCGACTGTCTTTAGAAAATCGAGCAAGGTAGCGTTAAAGACTTCGGGTTGGTCCAAGGGCGTGGCATGGCGGGAATCTTCGATCACCACCAGCCGCGCATCGGGCAGCAGTTTTACATAGTTTTGTTTTTGCGCCACGGGGGTGTAGTCGTGGTCGGCGCTGATGACCAGGGTTGGACAGGTGATCCGCGAAAGTTGTTCCTGCACGCCCCAGCCCACAATTGCATCGAAGCTGGCGAGATAAGCACGTTTGTCGTTTTTTGCCCAGCGCTCGGCCATCTTGCGGCGCAGGTCGGCCTGGTCGGGCTTGGGGAATAGTCGGTCGCCCAATGCCTTGCCAATCGTGGCCAGGCTGAGCACGCGCGCCAGGCTCCAGCGCTTGGCCCACTGCCAATAGTCGTTGGCACTGCGCACCTTGACCTCGGGGGCGCTGTTGACGATGCACAGGCTCTTGACCCGGGCCGGTTCGTCCACCGCCAATTGAAAGGCGATCATGCCGCCCATGGACAAACCCACCACGTGGGCGGGCGGCAAGTCCAGGTGTTCGATCAGGGCCAGCAGGTCGAACGTGAAGCCCTGGATGCTGTAGCGCTCGCGGGGTTTGTCCGAGCGGCCGTGACCGCGCACATCCACCACGATCAGGCGGTAATGCCTGGCCAGCACCGGGATCTGCAACTCCCAATCCTGGCTGCTGGAGCCCAGGCCGTGGATCAGGATCAGCGGCGTGCCATGGCCGTATTCCTCGTAGTGCAGGCTGCATCCTTCGTGGTCGAACCAGGCCATGCGTGAACTCCGTTTCAGGCTTGCTGGGGGGCGGCGAAAGGCGCGTCCAAGGGGGCGGTGTCAAAGGTGCGCAGCAGCTCCACGAGGATCTGCGTTGCCGGCCCCAAGGGTTTGTCCTTGTTTGAGTACAGGAAGAACGTCGGGTGGCGGCTGCCGCCCTGTTCCAAGGGTAGCTGCTTGAGCACGCCTTCGGCGAGTTCGCGTTCGATCATGTGCCGGGGCAACCAGGCAAAGCCCAGGCCGCTGCCGACAAAGGCCGCAGCGGTGGCCAGGCTGCCGACGGTCCAGCGCTGTTCGGCGCCGAGCCAGCCGACATCGCGCGGTTGCTGGCGGCCGGAGTCGCGGATCACCACCTGCATCTGGCTTTCCAGGTCCTGGAAGCTCAATTCGCGATGCATGCGGTGCAACGCATGGTCGGGGTGGGCCACGGCGACAAATTCCACATCGCTCATCTCCGTGCCCAGGTAGCCGGGAATGCTGAAACCGCAGATCGCCAGGTCGGCCACGCCTTCTATCAGCAATTCTTCGACGCCGGACAGCACCTCTTCGCGCAGGCGCACGCGGCAACCACGGCTTTGCGGCATAAAGGCGGAGAGGGCACGGACGAGGCGCGCATTCGGGTAGGCGGCGTCCACCACCAGGCGCACTTCGGCTTCCCAGCCTTGTTCCATATGGTGGGCGAGGTCCTCCAGTTGGCTGGCGTTTTTCACCAGCTGCCGCGAGCGGCGCAGCAGCACTTCACCAGCGTCGGTGAGCACGGCCTTGCGCCCGTCGATGCGCAGCAGCGGCACGCCAAGCTGGTCTTGCATGCGGGCCACGGTATAGCTCACCGAGGACTGCGAACGGTGCAGCGCTTCAGCCGCCTGGGCGAAGCCGCCATGGTCGACCACGGCCTGCAGCGTGCGCCATTGATCGAGGGTAACGCGGGGCGCTTTCAAGATGGGTTCCTCTTGTCCTAAGCTGGCGGTCCTTATTGGAGACTGCCGAATGAGAAAATTCTGTTGTGTGTTGCTGGCGCTGCTGCCGATGAGCGCGTTTGCCTACCCCATCGACGTGACAAAAAAGATCGACGGCGTGAGCATCGACTACACGGCCTCTGATGTGGACGGCGACATCAGTTCGATCCGCCTGAATAACTACGGCACCAACGATGCAGTGTGTTCGGTAACCTTCACCAACGGCCCGGAAGCGCCGCGCAATCGCAAGGTCACGGTGCCGGCGGGTAAAAGCACCGACACCACGGTCAAGTTCAACCGCGCCATTCTCAAGATGCGCATCGCCCTGGCGTGCAGCCCGAAATAACCTGACAGCGGAGCATGTCCATAGGAATACTCCGCTTATAAACAAATTTATAGATGGGTTATAGCAGTTTTTTGCGCTTTTTTATCGAATTGGCTCTGTTTAATCTCTACTCCATCGCCTTACAGCATTTACCGATGGAGCTTACCCAGCCATGTCCAACGTTCTGATCATCGAAAGCAGTGCCCGTCAGCAGGATTCGATCTCCCGCCAGCTGACTCAGCAGTTCATCAGCCAATGGCAGGCTGCGCATCCAGCGGATCAGATTACCGTGCGTGACGTGGCCCTTAACCCGGTTCCCCACCTGGACGCCAACCTGCTCGGCGGCTGGATGAAACCTGCGGACCAGCGCAATGGCAGCGAACAAGCCTCCCTCGACCGCTCCAACGAATTGACCAACGAACTGCTGGCCGCCGATGTGCTGGTCATGGCTGCGCCGATGTACAACTTCGCCATCCCCAGCACCCTGAAAGCCTGGCTGGACCACGTGCTGCGCGCCGGTGTGACCTTCAAGTACACCGCCACCGGCCCGCAGGGCTTGCTCACCGGCAAGCGTGCCATTGTGCTGACCGCCCGCGGCGGCATCCATACCGGCGCGACGTCGGACCACCAGGAACCGTACCTGCGTCAGGTTATGGCCTTTATCGGCATCCATGACGTCACCTTCATTCATGCCGAAGGGGTGAACCTGAGTGGCGACTTCCAGGAAAAAGGCATCAACCACGCCAAGGCCTTGCTGGCACAGGTGGCCTGATCCTTTAATCGCCAGATAATCGCGCCGTGTTTATCTAGCCCCACGCAAACCCTTCAAGTACGCGTAATGAACCTCCCTTTGCACTTTTTGCTCCTGAGTGCTCCTACCCGACTGCCGCTTTAGCGAGGTCGGGTTTTTTTTGCCTTGAGTTTCTTCAACCGCCGAAAACCTTTAATGTCCCGCCCATTCGAAACGAGGCGCGCATGGGCTATCTACTGGTTGTCACCCTGATTCAGGCATTTTCCTTCAGCTTGATCGGCGAATACCTCGCCGGTCACGTCGACAGCTACTTCGCCGTGCTGGTGCGTGTGCTGTTGGCCGGGCTGGTGTTTATCCCGCTGACCCGCTGGCGCTCGGTGGAACCGGGGTTCATGCGCGGCATGCTGGTGATCGGCGCGCTGCAATTTGGCGTGACCTACGTGTGCTTGTACCTGAGCTTTCGCGTGCTTACGGTGCCGGAGGTGCTGCTGTTCACCATCCTCACGCCGCTGCATGTGACCCTGATCGAAGACGCCCTCAACCGGCGCTTCAATCCGTGGGCGCTGGTCGCCGCACTGGTGGCGGTGGCGGGCGCGGCGGTGATTCGCTTCGACCAGATCACTCCGCACTTCCTCGGCGGCTTCTTGCTGCTGCAACTGGCCAACTTCACCTACGCCGCCGGGCAGGTGATGTACAAGCATCTGGTGAAACGCTACCCGAGCGACCTGCCGCATTACCGGCGTTTTGGCTTCTTCTATGTGGGCGCAGTGCTGGTGGTGCTGCCGGCGTTCCTGCTGTTCGGCAAGGCCAACTTCCTGCCGGATGCGCCGCTGCAATGGGGCGTGCTGGTGTTCCTTGGGTTGGTCAGCACGGCGCTGGGCATGTACTGGTGGAACAAGGGCGCGTGCCTGGTGCAGGGCGGCACGTTGGCGGTGATGAACAATCTCCACGTGCCGGTGGGGTTGTTGCTGAACCTGCTGATCTGGAACCAGCATGAGCCGCTGGGGAGGTTGGCGTTGGGCGGGTTGGTGATTTTGGCGGCGGTGTGGATCAGTCGGTTGGGTGTGCGCAAGCAGCCGATCCTCCATTGAAGCCCCTGTTGGAGAGGGCTTCAGTGGGAGCGGGCTTGCTCGCGAAAGCGGTGTATCAGTCAGCACATCCTTTTCTGAAAAACCGCCTTCGCGAGCAAGCCCGCTCCCACACAAGCCCGCTCCCACAGTGGGTTGGTGGTGTTAGGCAGATTTGTTTTCCAGGGGCGGTAAATGACTGGCGCCGAGCAAGGCCGGCAGCACCCCCGCGCGCAAATCATTGCCACTCGGCTGCTGATACAGGCTCAGGCCAAACTCCGGCAACACCGCCAGCAGATAATCAAAAATATCCCCCTGGATCCGCTCGTAATCCGCCCACGCCGTGGTGCGGGTAAAGCAGTAGATCTCCAGCGGCACACCCTGCGCCGTGGTTTGCATCTGGCGCACCATGCAGGTCATGTTGGGCTGGATGTCCGGGTGGCTTTTCAGGTAGGCCAGGGCGTAGGCGCGAAAGGTGCCGAGGTTGGTCATGCGCCGACGGTTCGCCGACAGTTGCGCGCTGTGGCCCTGGGCTTCGTTCCAGGCCTTGAGCTCGGCCTGCTTGCGCCCGATGTAGTCGGTGAGCAGGTGCACCTGGGTCATGCGCACTTCTTCGTCGTCGCGCAGGAAGCGCACGCCACTGGCGTCGATAAACAGGCTACGCTTGATTCGCCGCCCGCCCGACGCCTGCATGCCGCGCCAGTTCTTGAACGACTCGGACATCAGGCGCCAGGTGGGGATGGAGACGATGGTCTTGTCGAAGTTCTGTACCTTGACCGTATGCAAGGTGATGTCCACCACGTCGCCATCGGCGCCGACCTGGGGCATTTCGATCCAGTCGCCAACCCGCAGCATGTCGTTGCTGGTCAGTTGCACGCTGGCGACGAACGACAGCAGGGTGTCCTTGTACACCAACAGGATCACCGCCGACATCGCACCCAGACCCGACAGCAACAACAGTGGCGAACGGTCGATCAGGGTGGCGACGATGATGATTGCGCCAAACACGTACAAGACCATCTTCGCCAGCTGCACATAGCCCTTTATCGAGCGGGTGCGGGCGTGTTCGGTGCGGGCGTAGATGTCCAGCAGGGCGTTGAGCAGGGCACTCATGGCCAACATCAGGAACAGGATGCTGATTGCCAGGGCCACGTTGCCGATGAACAGGATCGCGGTTTTGCTCAGGTCCGGCACCAAATACAGGCCGAACTGGATCACCAGCGATGGCGTCATTTGCGCCAGGCGGTGGAAGACCTTGTTGTGCCGCAGGTCATTGAGCCAGTGCAGCGCCGGCTGCCGGCCGAGCAATTTGATGGTGTGCAGGATCAGGTAGCGCGCCACCCGTCCGAGCAACAGCGCCACCACCAGCAGCACCACAAAGCCGAGGCTGGCGTGCAGCAGCGGGTGTTCATCGAGGGCGCCCCAAAGGTCTTGGACGTTGAGCCAGAGCTGTTTGATATCCATGGGTGAAACCGATTCTTCTGTAAGACAAGACGGGGCGATTAGAGCATTGAAGTGCTACAAAGTTGGCTTCACAGACAAAAGTGCTCACAAAAAAGCAGCTGATTAGCACCGTTCGCGTAAAGAAACTCGGTTTGGCCGCCCGAAACCGGTACCCTATGCCGCTGATATTTTGTATTTCTTCGAGGTAGCACCCGTGTTTTCCCAATTCGCCCTGCACGAACGCCTGCTCAAAGCCGTGGCCGAGCTTAAATTTGTCGAGCCAACGCCTGTGCAAGCAGCGGCCATCCCGCTCGCGCTCGAAGGGCGTGACCTGCGGGTGACAGCTCAAACCGGTAGCGGCAAGACTGCCGCTTTCGTCCTGCCGGTGCTGAACCGCCTGATCGGCCCGGCCAAGGTTCGCGTCAGCATCAAGACCCTGATCCTGCTGCCAACCCGCGAGCTGGCCCAGCAGACTCTGAAGGAAGTGGAGCGTTTCTCCCAGTTCACCTTCATCAAGTCCGGCATCATCACCGGCGGTGAAGACTTCAAGGTCCAGGCCGCCATGCTGCGCAAGGTCCCGGACATCCTGATCGGCACCCCGGGCCGCATGATCGAGCAACTCAACGCCGGCAACCTTGACCTCAAGGAAGTCGAAGTACTGGTGCTGGACGAAGCCGACCGCATGCTCGACATGGGCTTTGCCGACGACGTGCAGCGCCTGGTGGCCGAGTGCGTCAACCGCCAGCAGACCATGCTGTTCTCCGCCACCACCGGCGGTTCGACCCTGCGCGAGATGGTCGCCAAGGTCCTGAACAACCCTGAGCACTTGCAGGTCAACAACGTCAGCGACCTGAACGCCACCACGCGTCAGCAGATCATCACCGCCGACCACAACGTGCACAAAGAGCAGATCCTCAACTGGCTGTTGGCCAACGAGACCTATCAGAAGGCCATCGTGTTCACCAACACCCGTGCCGCCGCCGACCGTATCTACGGCCGCCTGGTTGCCCAGGAATACAAGGCGTTCGTGCTGCACGGCGAGAAAGACCAGAAGGACCGCAAGCTGGCCATCGACCGCCTCAAGGCCGGCGGCGTGAAAATCCTCGTGGCTACCGACGTTGCCGCCCGCGGCCTCGACGTGGATGGCCTGGACCTGGTGATCAACTTCGACATGCCCCGCAGCGGCGACGAATACGTGCACCGTATCGGCCGTACCGGGCGTGCCGGCAACGATGGCCTGGCCATCTCGCTGATCTGCCACGGCGACTGGAACCTGATGTCGAGCATCGAACGCTACCTCAAGCAGTCGTTCGAGCGCCGTACCATCAAGGAAGTCAAAGGCACCTACACTGGGCCGAAGAAGGTCAAGGCGTCGGGCAAGGCTGTTGGCGTGAAGAAGAAAAAGACTGACGCCAAGGGTGACAAGAAGAAAACCGGCGCCAAGTCGCCGACCAAGCGCAAGATCGCCAACCGGCCGAAGACCGACAACCTGTCGCTCGTCAGCAAGGACGGCATGGCCCCGCTCAAGCGCCGCAAGCCAGAAGCACCGGCTGCCGAGTAAGGTTGGGCTGATGTGAAAAAACCGGACATATGTCCGGTTTTTTTATGCCTTCAGTTCTTGGCTTTGGCCGCTGCTTCCTTGAGTTCCTTGAGCCGGGCGTCGATCAGTTGGCACTTGTCAGGGAACTGCGCACTTTCCGTATCCAGATCCATCTTCTGCAGCTCGTCGTTCATCTCCTTGGCTTGGGTCGCGTTCTGTTCGGTCAGCTTGGCCACTTCCTGGCCCAGTTGCTCGCGCTTCGCCGTGGCCTCTTCCGGCGTACAGGCCCAGGCGGGCAGGGCGGCCAGCAACGCGGCCGCGATGGCCAGGTTCATCAGGGTTTTCATGGGTGGACCTCCTTGGCAGGGATATCTCTGTGGAGGTCGCCGCCGCCTGGAAAGTTCACAAAAATGACGCTCGTCCATTGGGCTGAACGGCCAGTGACGTGCCCGGTCACACCTTTAGACGGGCTACTTTCCACTCGCCCGCAGGAGGAATCAGGATGACGACTTACAATTGGGATCTGATCGAGCGCTTGCTGCACGAAGTGCAGAATGGTGAAGGCAGTTTTGCACCGCGCCAGTATGCCGAGCAGGAGGCGGCCGAAAAGGCCACGGCAGGTGAATCCACGGGCAATCTGGACGCGTTGAAAAAGACCGCTGCGGATTATGAAGCGTTGTTGCTCAAGCGCGGTTTCATCGAGCCGCGGCCAGAGGCCGAGGGCGGCACCGGCGAGAATTTCATCCTGACGCCGTTGGGCGCGCAGTTGCTGGCGTTGATCGACAGTTCGATCCCGGGCAACGACCACCCGCGTCAAGTGCTGGACGAGCAAGGCGATGCGCTGGACCCAGCCACCTTCGCCGAAGTCGCGTCCAAGGCCCAGATCGCCTGACCTTAACTGCGCCCGGCACCCGCTGCGGTGCCAGGCGAACCTGTCAGATCGGTAATCTGCCGCTAAGGTGGCTGACAGCCGGCCACCCCTAATCTGCTGCCATTCCCCCGACGGACGTGAATCGGCATGCATTCCACACCCTCCAGACGCACCTTTGTCAAAGGCCTCGCCGTTGGCGGCCTGCTGGGCGGGCTCGGGCTTTGGCGCAGCCCGGTCTGGGCCTTGACCAGCCCTGGCCAACCCAGCGTGTTGGCGGGCAGCGAATTTGACCTGTTTATCGACCAGACCCCGGTCAACCTCACCGGCCGCCACCGCACCGCGCTGACCATCAACGGCAGCCTGCCCGGCCCGTTGCTGCGCTGGCGCGAAGGCGACACCGTGACCCTGCGCGTGAAAAACCGCCTGGCCGAGCCCACGTCGATCCACTGGCACGGCATTTTGCTGCCCTCGACCATGGACGGCGTGCCCGGCCTGAGCTTCAAGGGCATCGAGCCGGGCGGGGTGTTTGTCTACCAGTTCACCGTCAAGCAGCACGGCACCTACTGGTACCACAGCCATTCCGGGTTCCAGGAACAGCAAGGTGTATACGGCCCGCTGGTGATCGATCCGAAAGAGCCCGAGCCCTTCAGTTACCAGCGTGACTACGTGGTGATGCTGTCGGATTGGACGGATGAAGACCCCGTCGCACTGATGAAGACCCTGAAGAAACAGTCCGATTACTACAACCTGCACAAACCCACCGTGGGCGACTTTGTGCGTGATGTGGGGGCAAAGGGCTGGTCTGCCACAGCTGCCGACCGCCTGATGTGGGCGCAAATGAAGATGAATCCCACTGACCTGGCGGACGTCAGCGGCGAGACCTACACCTATCTGCTCAACGGCCAGCCGCCCGAGCGCAACTGGACCGGGCTGTTCGCGGCGGGGGAGACGATTCGCCTGCGCTTTATCAACGGCTCGGCGATGAGCTATTTCGACGTGCGCATCCCCGGTCTGAAAATGACCGTGGTGGCCGCCGATGGCCAGCCGGTCCAACCGGTCAGCGTCGATGAGTTGCGCATTGCCGTGGCAGAGACGTTTGACGTGCTGGTCGAGCCTACGGCGCCGGCCTACACGCTGTTTGCCCAGGCCATGGACCGTAGCGGCTTTGCCCGGGGCACGCTGGCCCGGCAAGTCGGCTTGACCGCGCCGGTCCCGGCCGTCGATCCGCGCCCGTGGATCACCATGGACGACATGGGCATGGGCGGCATGGACCACGGCGCCATGGCGGATATGGAAGGCATGGATCACAGCACCATGGCAATGCAAAGCCATCCGGCCAGCGAACAGAACAACCCGCTGGTGGACATGCAAGCCATGAGCCCGGTGCCCAAGCTCGACGACCCGGGCATCGGCCTGCGCAACAATGGCCGCCGGGTCCTCACCTACGCCGACCTGCGCAGCACTTTTGAAGACCCCGACGGCCGCGACCCCAGTCGCACCATTGAGCTGCATCTCACCGGGCATATGGAGAAGTTCGCCTGGTCATTCAATGGGGTGAAGTTCTCCGCTGCCGAGCCGTTGCAACTGACTTACGGCGAGCGGGTGCGGCTGGTGTTGGTCAACGACACCATGATGAGCCACCCGATTCACCTGCACGGCCTGTGGAGCGACCTGGAAGACGAGAACGGCCAGTTCCAGGTGCGCAAGCACACCATCGACATGCCGCCCGGCTCCCGGCGCAGCTACCGTGTGACCGCCGATGCCCTGGGCCGCTGGGCCTATCACTGCCACCTGCTGTACCACATGGAAATGGGCATGTTCCGTGAGGTGCGCGTGCATGAATAAGGACCTGAGGATGAGCCGTCGTGTGGTTGCTGTGGTCATCGCGCTGGGGTGCAGCCCGTGGGTGCTGGCGGATGAGTTTCAAGGCATGAGCCCGGCGACACCGGCACTCACCGAGAGCCGTACACCGATCCCAGTGCTGACCGATGCTGATCGCGCTGCGGTGTACACCGCGCCCGGCGGGCACAGGGTGCATGACAGCGGCGTCAATTCGATGCTGTTGATCAACCAGTTGGAGTGGCAGGGCGGCGGCGGTGAAGGGGCGCTGAGCTGGGATATGAAGGGCTGGCTTGGCGGCGACATCGACCGCCTGTGGCTGCGTACCGAGGGCGAGCGCAGCGCCGGCCGCACAGACAGCGCTGAGGCCCAGGCCCTCTGGGGGCATGCCATCAGCCCTTGGTGGGACCTGGTCGGCGGCGTGCGCCAGGACTTCAAGCCGGGTGATGGGCAGACCTGGGCCGCCTTCGGCGCGCAGGGCATGGCGCTCTACAACTTCGAGGCCGAAGCGACGCTGTTCATCGGCGAAGCCGGGCGCACCGCCGCACGGTTGGAAGGTGACTACGACATCCTGCTGACCAACCGCCTGATCCTGCAACCGACCGCCGAACTCAACTTCTACGGGCGCAATGACCCGCAGCGCGGCATCGGCTCCGGCCTGGCCGACAGTGAAGTCGGCTTGCGCTTGCGCTACGAGGTGCGCCGCGAGTTTGCGCCCTATGTGGGTTTCACCTGGCATCGCAGCTATGGCCAGACCGCGCAATACGCCCGCGATGAAGGCGAAGACGCCAGCCAATGGCGCTGGGTCGCGGGTGTGCGCCTGTGGTTCTGACGTTTCACTCTTCTTATAACTCGCCGCCATGAGCGGCCTGGAGCCTTGCATGTCGATGTTGAAAACCGCGCTGGTGGGCGTTGCGTTGCTCACCAGCCTTTCGGTCACAGCCCATCCCAAACTGCTCTCATCCATTCCGGCAGCGGGCGCCCAGGGCCCTGCGCCCGCAGTGATTGAACTGCACTTCTCGGAAAACCTGCTGACGCAGTTTTCCGGCGCCAAGCTGAGCATGACCGGCATGCAAGGCATGGCCCACGCGCCAATGCCGGTGAAGGCCAGCGTCGCTGCCAGTACCGACCCCAAAGTGATGCTGATCAAGCCCGCCTCCGCACTGACGGCCGGCACCTATCAGGTGGACTGGCGTGCTGTGTCGTCGGATACACACCCGATCCTCGGCAATGTGGTGTTCAGCGTCCAGCCATGAGTGAACTGATCCCGGTGTTGCTGCGCTTTGCGTTGTATTCGGACTTGATGCTGGTGTTTGGCCTGGGGTTGTTTGGCTTTTATGCCGAGCCCCGACTGTTGAGTGCGCAGCCCTTGCTGCGTGTGTTGGCGGGCCTGGGGGTGCTGTTTTCGGTGCTGTCGATGCTGTCCATGACCCAGGCCATGAGCGGCGCCGAGGATTGGCCGACGTTGTGGGCGCACCTGCACATGATGCTGGGGCAGACCGAACTGGGCTGGACGTGGTGGTTGCGCGTGGTTGCGCTGGTGTTGGTTGTGCTGGACACGAGGCTGGCCACGCTGTGCGGCGGTATCGCGCTGGTCACGCTGACGTGGACCGGGCATGGCGCGATGCACGAAGGCACGTTGCGGCTCTGGCATGTGCTCAGCGACAGCGCGCACCTGCTGGCGGCGGCGGGTTGGGTCGGGGCGTTGGCGGCGTTCGGACTGTTGCTGGTGAGGCGGTCATTGCCGCAGGCCGGGCGTGTGCAGGCGCTGGCGCGCACGTTGGCAGGGTTTGCGCGTATCGGCAGCGGGTTTGTGCTGGTGCTGATTATCACCGGTGTGGCCAATTATGTGTTTGTGGTCGGGCCGAATCTGGATGGCATCACGGCTGGGCTGTATGGGCTGCTGTTGTGCTTCAAGTTGGGATTGTTCGGCCTGATGCTGGGGTTGGCGGCGCTCAATCGTGTGCACCTGGCGCCGTCGCTGCAACGGTCCCTGGCAGCGGGCGAACATGGGGTGGCGCTCAAGGCGTTGCGCCGCAGCATCGCCCTGGAGTTGGCGTCGGGGGTGGTGATCCTGGGGCTGGTCGCGTGGTTGGGCACTTTGGCGCCCAGCTAGGACGGCGTGCTCTTGAGGCATTTGAGCGACTGGAAATCGCTGCGTACCTTGTCGATTTTTCGGGTGAGTTTCTGGCGTTGCGCCGGGGTGCTTTCGGCCATCAGATCGACAATCAGGCTGCGCGCTGCGGTTTCCGTTTGTGCGTAGGCGCTGCGGTATTGCGGGGTCCACAGGCTTTCGCGGTCCACCAGCAGTTGCTCGATTTTCTGTGGGAAGTCCGCGTCGTGGCGTTGCTGCACGGCCGCGATGAAATGCGCCTGCCAGCGGGCGCGGTTGCCGACCCAGGCCTGGTTCTGTTCGCCCAGCGCGACGGACCAGGCGTTGACCCGACTCTGCTGGCTGGCACTGAGCGGGCCGATCCAGTCGTCCAGGCGCTTGCTCATGCGCTCGGCGCGCGCCTTGATCTGCTCGGCCAATGATGGCTTGAGGTAGTCGTCCTGGCGCTTGCGCAGGTCCTTGGCCAGGGCGTTGTTCATGTCCTGCACCTGCTGGTCGTCGAGACCTTGCAACAGTTCGATGGCCGACGGGGTGATTTGCCGGGCGATTTCACCGATCGCCTGCTTGGCTTCGGCAGTACGGGCTTGCAGGGCGGCGTCGCTGACCTCGCGGTTGTCGGCCATCTGTTGCAGGCGGTCCAGCCAGTCGACGTAGCCCGGCAGTTGGGTGGTGCAGTGCCAGGCCAGGTGTGCCTTGAGGTTGTCGTTGAACCAGCTCTTCTGCCCGGCATTCATGTCCAGGTAGTCGCTGAGGGTCCAGGGGATGATCACATCGAGGTTGCGATAGGCCAGGCCGACACGGTTGCAGCCAGCGAGCACCAGGCTGAGGGCCAGCAATACCACCAGGAGTTTGAGCCGACGCAGCATGGGCGGGTCCTTGCGCAGAGAAGGTGTGTGCATGTGAACCTGCGCGGGGTGCGACAGTTCAGCCCATCAATAAAACGACCGCGCGGCCTTCAGCGTCAACAGGCCATCGCATTGCGAGTTGTGTCCGGAGTAGGCCGAGCAATCGCCGCCGCTGAGGCTGGAGTCGCTGTAGATCAGGTTCAGGTCAACGCCCATCCAGGCTCGGGAGAATTGCACCGACCAATCGCTGAAGCTGCGGATGGAGCCCCCGTCGACCGCGACCGGGCTGCCCAACTGATGAGTGGTGTACTTCATGCTGACGCCGATGCCGAAGGGTTGCGTGCCGCCGAGGTCGGCAAACAGGGTGCTGTCCTGGCGGCCCGGGTCGTTGCTGAAGGACGCGCCGAAGCGGTTGCCCAGCAGGTTCAGGCCGCCGTAGAACTCCTGGCTGTCGAGGGGGCTGAGCTTGGGGTAGCTGTAGTGGATCAGGCCGACTTCGTAGCCCAGGGTCTGGTCGAAGGGGTGTTTGAAGCCCAGGTAGGAGTCGACTTCGAGGGTGCTGTCCGGCGACAGGCCCATGCTCGGTGAGAACTGGCCGAAATACAGGCCGCTGTCGTGGCTCAGGTCGAGCCCGCCATGGAATGAATCGCTGCCCGGCGAGGTGGGCTTGACCAGGCCCTGGGCCATGCTGCGGCTGGGGGTGGTACCCAACTTCAAGTCGAAGTCGCCCAGTTCGCGCTGAAAGATCTGCGCTTCGGCAAGGGGGCTGGCGACCAGGGCCGTGAGCAGGAAAATGCAGGGTTTGAACATGCGTCACTCCATGAAAAGCGAGGAGCAATAACTGAAAAAGTCGGGAAGATGCCCGTGCTAGACGTGTGCAAGCATACCGGCGAATGCCTGGGTTTGAGCCCCGTTCGTCGATTGGTGCGAGATTGAATGTGTCGGGAGGGTGTTGCGGGCTCTAGTCCTAGCGCCTTGATGGCAAGGCGCTTAGGGACCAGGTGTGTTGCGCGGTATTACTTCTTGCCCAGGCTGATCTGCTTGGACGGGCCGAAAGTCTGGCCGCTCACGCCCTTGGCAATTTGCTGGATTTCGCCGCCGGACTTGAGGAAAGCAGCAATCTGGCTGTTGATCGATTCGCTGGTTTCAACGGCGGGAGCTGGCTTTGCTTTGCTGTTGGATGCTTTTACGCGCATGGCGGCCACTAACCTGTAGAAAATTAACTTGGCCAGGCATCGTACAGGAAATACTTGACAATTGCTTGGCAAATATCCCCCGGGAATAAGCAGTGCACCTGGAAACAACCCAGGTATATCTTTGAAATAAGCCTCTAACTTACTGTTTTAACTCAAAACCATCGGGCTGGTGGCGGCGTACGTAGCGGTAAAATTGAGGCGATCGATCGGACGAGCGGGGCAGGGCCATCAGCACGCCACGCCAGCCCGCGATTTTTCAGGGGCGCGCGCGTGGCGGGCGCAACTCGGGTAGAATGCCGCCCACGTAATGAGGGTATTGAAAAATGGCTTTGGTCGGTCGCTACAACAGCTTGCAAGTGGTTAAACACACTAACTTTGGTCTGTATCTGGACGGCGCGCAAGACGGTGAAATCCTCTTGCCCAACCGGTATATCCCCAAAGATATTCCCAGTGAAGATGAAGACTGGCTGAACGTTTTTATTTATCTGGACAGCGATGACAAACTTATCGCCACGACTGAAAAGCCGAAAGTTCAAGTGGGCGAGTTTGCCAGTTTGAAAGTGGTGGAAGTCAACAGTATCGGTGTATTCCTCGATTGGGGTTTGCCCAAGGACCTGTTGCTGCCGTATTCGGAAGAAAAGCGCCAGATGACCGCTGGTGAATATTGCGTGGTGCACGTCTACCTCGACAAGCACACCAAGCGCATCACCGCGACCGCGCGCCTGGATCGCTACCTGGACAAGACCCCGGCGAATTACCAGGTGGGCCAGGAAGTCAATCTGCTGGTGGCCGAAGCCACCGACATGGGCTTCAAGGCGATCATCAACAACAAGCACTGGGGCTTGATCCACAAGAATGAAGTGTTCAAGTTCCTGCGCCCGGGCAAGGAAGAGAAAGGCTTTATCAAAGAGATCCGCGCCGATGGCAACATCAGCCTGAGCCTGCAGCCCGTGGGCCAGGAAGCGGCCTCCAGCCTGAACTCGAAGATCCTTGCCAAGTTGCGTGAAAACAACGGCAGCCTGCCGGTCAGCGACAAGAGCGACCCGGCGGTGATCAGCAACTTGTTCGGCGTGAGCAAGGGCAACTTCAAGAAGGCCATCGGCGCCCTATATAAGCAGGGCCAGATCGTGATTCACGCGGATCGCATTGAACTAAGCTGATTGAAGTTTCTCTCTGTAGGAACGGGCTAGTTGTGGCGAGGGAGCTTGCTCCCGCTGGGCTGCGTAGCGGCCCCACGATTTTGGGAGCGCTTCGCACTCCAGCGGGAGCAAGCTCCCTCGCCACATAAAGCCGTCTCCTACAGAGGTGCGTCATGTCCAAAAAGTCGTTGTTCGCCTACCTCGGTACCTTGCTCGCCTTTCTGGTGCTCGACGGCCTCTGGCTCGGCGTCCTCATGGGCCCGACCTACAAAACCCTGCTGGGCCCGCTGATGCTTGATCAGCCACAGTTGTTGCCCGCCACACTCTTCTATCTCCTGTATGTCCTCGGTTGCGTCGTACTCGTCGTCCTGCCCAGCGTCAGTTGGCAGCGCGCGGCGCGTCTGGGCGCCTTGTTGGGCCTGGTGGCCTATGGCACCTATGACTTGAGCAACTGGGCCACGCTGCACGGCTGGTCTGCCGGGTTGGCCTTAATGGATATGGCCTGGGGCACCTGCCTGACGGCGGCTTGCTGCACGGTTGGATATTTGTGTGCACATCGGGTGCGGCAATGATTGTGTACAGGATTTTCATGCACCGTTGCTGAGCGGCACCCAGCTCCCAAACCCTGACTCTTGCCTTTGGAGCGCCGTTCCAAGGGGATTGTGTGCCATTGGCACGCATTCTGCTGACTGCTTCGTATACAAACCATGCCGCCTCCCGTATGCACACCGCTACGGCAGCGCAGGCCGGTATGACGAGGAGCCCAGCGATGACCGAACAATTGCCCAAAGGCTACAGCCCACGCCTGTACAACGAGGACCTTGGCCCACTGCCGCAAAAGTGGACTTGGTACAACATCTTCGCCTTCTGGATGAGCGATGTGCACAGCGTCGGCGGCTACGTGTTTGCCGCCAGCCTGTTCGCGCTGGGCCTGGCCAGTTGGCAGGTGTTGATCGCCTTGCTTGCCGGTATCTGCATCGTGCAGTTGATCGCCAACCTGGTGGCCAAGCCGAGCCAGCAAGCCGCGGTGCCATACCCGGTGATTTGCCGGCTGGCGTTTGGGGTGTTCGGCGCGAATATTCCCGCAGTGATTCGCGGCCTGATCGCCGTGGCCTGGTATGGGATTCAGACCTATCTGGCTTCCAGCGCGCTGATCATCGTAGTGCTGCGCTTTTTCCCACAGATGGCGGTATACGCAGAACCGCATTTCGCGGGCCTGTCCTACCTTGGTTGGTTCGGCTTCCTCAGCCTATGGGTGCTGCAAGCGGCTGTGTTCTGGGCTGGCATGGAGTCCATCCGGCGTTTTATCGATTGGGCGGGGCCGGTGGTGTATGCGGTCATGTTTGCCCTGGCCGGTTGGATCGTGTGGAAAGCCGGTTGGGCGAATATCAGCTTTACCCTGTCGGAAAAATCACTGTCAGGCTGGCAGGCGTTCGGTCAGGTGATCGTTGCGACGGCGCTGGTGGTGTCTTACTTCTCCGGGCCGACGCTGAACTTCGGCGACTTCAGCCGTTATTGCCGCAGCATGCACGACGTACGACGGGGCAATTTCTGGGGGCTGCCGGTGAATTTCCTGGCGTTCTCGCTGGTCACCGTGGTGATCGTGTCGGGCACCTTGCCGGTGTTTGGCGAAATGCTCCATGACCCGATTGCCACGGTGTCGCGCATCGACAACAGCATGGCCGTGCTGCTCGGCGCCTTTGCCTTTGTGACCGCCACCATCGGCATCAATATCGTCGCCAACTTTGTTTCCCCGGCGTTTGATTTCGCCAACGTCGCCCCCAGCAAGATCAGCTGGCGCGCTGGCGGCATGATCGCCGCCGTGGCGTCGATCTTCATCACTCCGTGGAACCTGTTCAACAACCCGCTGATGATCCATTACACCCTGGACATCCTCGCCGCATTCATCGGGCCGTTGTTCGGCATCCTGCTGGTGGATTTCTACCTGATCAAAAAGCAGAAGATCGACGTGGACGCGTTGTTCGATGACAGCCCCAGCGGGCGCTATTACTTCGACGGCGGCGTGAACTGGACGGCGGTCAAGGCGTTGGTGCCGGCCACTTTGGTGGGTGTCGCAATCACCTTCACCCCGGCGTTGCAGGGCATGGCCAACTTCGCCTGGTTTACCGGGTGCTTCCTGGGTGGGCTGTTTTTCCTGGTGCTGGCACGCCGTGAACAGCTTCGCGTGCCTGTGCCCTTGGTGGCTGGCTAAGCAACACACCCGCCACGAGTAGGCCGCATCCGGCGATCAGCAATGCCGGGTGCAGGCCGCCGCTCAGGTGGCTACTCACCGACGCCAGCAACGGCCCGCTCAACTGGCCGATGGCAAAACTGGCGGTGAGCAAACCGGTGCTGCGCTGATAGCCGTGGGGGGCGATGTCGCGCAGTCGCGTCATGACCAACTGCATGCATGCCAGGAACGGCGCGCCACACAGCAGCACGCCCAGTGCCAGGCCCCAGGCATTGCCCAGCAGGCAGGCGAACACACCAGCGGCTTGCAGCCACAATGTCGTCATCAGCCAGCGCCGCGTGGTGTTCGGGTCCTTACGGCGCAGGCTGGCGACGACTACGCCCAGCGCTGCCGCCAAGCCAAAACACGGCCAGAACAGATCGGCCTGCCAGGCGCCTTTGAATTGCGCATTGGCCATCTGCGACAGAAAGGTCGCGGGGATGATGTAGCCCAAGCCGAATAAAAAGTAGATCCAGCCCAGGTGCGCGATGCTCTGGTTGCTGCCCGCAGTGACTGTGGCCGCAGTGGCCGGTGTCGGCTGGGGCAGGAAGGGCAGGACGGCCAGCAGCATCACCAGCGCCACCGCCCCATAGACCAGCCATAAGGTGGCCGAGTCCTGGCCTAGCAGGTTAGAGCCCAGTGCCAGCACCCCTGTGAGAAAAATCCCCAGCCCCGGCCCGGCAAATACCAGGGCGCCCAGGCGCGGACGCCCGGCGGCAAGCGCCAGCGGCTGGCTCAGGCTGGTGATCATCACCAACGCCCAGGCACTCGCGACGCCGGTCCCAAAGCGCAACAGCAGATGGGACCAGAACCCATGGGCCCAGTACGACGCCAAGGTCAGCAGCACGCACAACCACAGCCCACCATAGAGCCGGCCGCGCACGTGGTGATGGCTGCGGGCGAAGATCGAATCCACCGCCCCGACGAAGTAACCCAGGTAGTTGGCCGCGGCAATCAGGCCGGCGCCGGTCAGGTCGATCTGCCCTTCGCCGAGCAAATGCGGCATTTGCGGGGTGAGGGCAAAGCGGCCAATGCCCATGGCCATCATCAGGGCGATAAAGCTGGCGAGTAAACGAATCAGGGGCGACATGGGCTGTTTTCCTGCGGGTCAACGAATGACTTTCAGGCTAAAGCGGATTGACTTTCTGTAAAATTGAATAATAGTGAGCAACTTGTTCAGTTTTGGAGAAAGGAATGGAGTTCAGTCAATTGCGCATTTTCCAGGCCGTGGCGGAAGAGGGCTCCATCACCCGTGCGGCCGAGCGCCTGCATCGTGTGCCATCGAACCTGTCGACCCGGCTCAAGCAGATGGAAGAGCAGCTCGGCGTCGAGCTGTTCGTGCGCGAACGCCAGCGCTTGCAGCTTTCTCCGGCGGGCAAAGTCTTGCTGGACTACAGCAGCCGCCTGCTGGCGCTGCACGACGAAGCCCACGGCGCGGTGCAGGGCGGGCAACCGGCGGGCGACTTTGTGCTGGGCAGCATGTACAGCACGGCGGCGGTGCACTTGCCAAAACTGTTGGCCGGCTATCACAAGGCTTACCCGATGGTGAACCTTCAGGTGCAATCGGCGCCCAGTGGCGAGTTGCTCGAAGGGTTGATTACCGGTCGCCTGGATGCGGCATTTGTGGACGGCCCGATCACTATCGCCACCCTGGACGGTGTGCCGTTGTGTGAAGAGCGTCTGGTATTGATCTGTGAGGCCGATCACCCGCCAGTGCGTGGGCCGCAGGATGTCGCGGGGCGTTCGGTGTTCACGTTCCGACGCAGTTGTGCCTATCGGACGCGGCTGGAGACGTGGTTTTCCCACGAGCATGTAGCCATGGGGCGTGCGATCGAGATCGAGTCCTATCAGGGCATGCTGGCCTGCGTGATAGCCGGTTCCGGAGTGGCGCTGATGTCCGAATCCATGCTCGACAGCCTGCCAGGCAAGGACAGCGTGTCCGTTCATCCGCTGACAGGGCATTTTGCCACTGCCACCACCTGGCTGATGTGGCGAAAGGGTATGCTCGGCGCTAACCTCAATGCATGGATCGACTTGCAGCAAGCGGGCAAGGCCGAAGTCCTGCAAGACGCGCGGGCGATTGCTTGAGCGATCCGTCAGGATTCAGATCAATTCAGTAATAGTTCGTTGTGGTTTCGTCCATGCAATACGTAGGACTTAGGGCTACTATCACTGTAGGAAACGGCGACAGAATTTGCGCCTGCCAGCATTACCCTCAAAGGGGGCAACCATGAAAGAGAAAATTCAAAACTGGCTCCATGACCTCGGTGTTGCACTGGGCCTGATCGAACCGCCATTGCAACCGGTGCCGATTCGTACCGATGACGAGCAGCGTCGGCCACGTCGCAGATAATCTCAGGTCAAAGCGGGATTAAACATGTGGGAGCGGGCTTGCCCGCGATAGCGGTGAACCAGCGACATCTTCGTCGGCTGACACTCTGCAATCGCGGGCAAGCCCGCTCCCACATTTGTTTTTGTGCCAGGCAAAAAAAACGGGCACGACATCCGACGTCGTGCCCACTGAAGAAACCGCTCTAAACCCTGCGCGACATCAAACCACCCGAGCCACCACCGCCTGTGGCTTGCGCGACTGCACGCTCACCAGCACAAAGATCATCCTTCCGATCCCAGGTTCCAGTCAGTCGGCGCGTTCGCATGCCAGTTGGTTTTTGCCGTTCCAGTGTCGGAATCAGGCTACCTGCTTATCAGAATCGGCTGAGTTATTTAATTTTAGCGATGAGCGTAGGTTCAGTTCCGTAGTGCCTAACAGAATTGAAATCCTCGCCACGAGGCATCCGTAAGTCAGCATTGTTGGAGGCAAAACTATGATGCTCTCTTCCGTTCCGCCAGTCGCCGCGTCGCTGATTGCCACAACCGAAACCATTCTGCATATCGCACCTGTATCAAGGCGCTGGAAGGCCGATGCACCCAGCAATTTGGTGTTCCTTGCGCCGACGTTGACCCAGCAAGCCCTGCTCATACAGATCGCTCTGCTGAGTCCATCGACGATCATCGTCGGCGACCAAGCCATTGATGCAGACGTCATTGATCAATGGCGTATATCTCACCCATTTGGAAAGCTCTGTCTGGTTCGCAGGGGTACCAGCCTGGATAAGATTCGTCTGGATCTGTGCGAGTCCAACGGCATCCAAGTGGTCAGCACTCCCGGGGTCAACGCGCCGCATGTTGCTGCATACATCGCGCACTGGCTGACATTGGCCGATGGCTCCATCCCCCGCGATGTCTGTGTACTGGGATACGGAGCTGTGGGTAAAGAGCTGGTCAAGCTGTTGCTGGATCGAGATCCCGATGTTCGGGTCAAGGTGCTGGTTCGACACGGTCGAGTGCCGGATTCCGACAGCAGAGTGTCATTTTTCGTGGACTGGCGCGAGGCGCTTGAGGGGGCCTATGCACTGGCCGTCTGTTTACCCCTGAACGATGCATCCGCTCACCGTATTGATCGAACCCTGATTCAATGCCTGTGCAAACAAGCTCGTCTGGTCTGCGTCGCCAAACCGGATGTCTTCAGCGATGATGCTTTGCAGGCCCTGGCGATGGCTGAATCCATCCAGGTTGTATTGGACTATGGCCCTACAACACTGGATGCGTTTCGGATGCGCACACAAGCACTCGGCTGTAGTGTCTCCACATGGCGCAACCCCGCAATGCTGACGACCCAGGCGTCAACCTCCGAGGCCTGCCATTGCGATCTCGACTATGCCGTCTGCGTTCAACTGAGCTTGACGGCCTTGCACGGTCTTGTGCGACGCACACTTGCGCAATCATTGATGATCCCCTCTCAACAAGCTGGTACCGATGCGCCCCGCGTGTCGATTGTCGGTCGAGGGATCAACGGTCTGCTTCAAGCGGTGATGCTCCGTCTGGCGAACTATCAGGTCACGGTGTACGGAGGCAATCAGCAGAGCGATGGGGCCAGTCATAAGAATGTAAACATGCGCCATCTATCTGCAACGGAGACGACGGCAAAGCCGTTACATAACGACTACCTATTTGCAGGGAATCAATATTTGGCCGTTGAGTGCAATCGCGCAGGCATTGAGCTGTTTGAAAAGTTTCTGGCCGATAATCCATCCTTGGCAAAGTTTGCGCGGGCACGGATTGTACGAGCCTATGTGGATGAAGCCATTGGCGTAGAGGAGGCGATCCGCGAACAACGTGACATCGAAAACAGGCCGTGGCCGAGCGGCAAGCCAGGGTGTGAGATCGCAGAGATCAGCCCACAGCAATTACAGGCGCGTTGTGGTGTTTCTGGGATCGGTCAAGCTATTGAGGTATCGGGCTACGATTTGGAATTTATCCATTTAAAGGAAGGGATAGAGAATCTTTTGCGGTACTCAGGGGTTCAGTTCCTGCCCCAGCATCTGAGTCCGGCTCAAATTGCGGAGCTGAGCAGAGATCACTTCGTCGTTACCGCCATGGGGATAGAGGAATCACAAGTAGTCGCGATCATTGGCTGGTTTTTCAGATTGCGTGCTGTTGGCAATGAGGGGGCCGAACTGCGAGGACTCAAGCTGCAGTACGATCTGCCGGTTGGCGTCATGAATTGCCGCTTGGACGGGGATTGCATTCTTGTCTCCGGGGGACAGGTTCCGCCCCACTCGGCGCCGGAGTACAAGGAACAGATACTGGCTGCGTGTCTCGCTGCTGTTTCTCGGCACTTTCCAGCGTCGTACCGAAGGGCAATAGACAGTGGCGATTTGCAAATTATCGAATGTGCCAGGCCCGGTACTCCAGACGGACTTTCGATCGTTCATCACGCTGCCCATCACCAAATTGTAGCTGGGGGCACTTATGCCGCTGGCACAACACAGGGCTTGGTCTGGGCCTCTTTGGTTCAGGAAATCATCCAGGCAAACTGAAACAAAAAAACGGGCACGACATCCGACGTCGTGCCCGCTGAAGAAACCGCTCTAAACCCTGTATTGCATCAAACCGTGCGAGCCGTCACCGCCTCAGGCTTGCGCGACAACACACTCACCAGCACAAAACTCACCAACCCAACCGCGAGGCTGTAGTAGATCGGCGTGTTCGCATCCAAGCCATCCTTGAGCATGAACACCAGCGCCGTGACAAAGCCCAGCGTCATCGAGGTGATTGCCCCGGAGGTGGTCGCGCGCTTCCAGAAGATCGCGCCGATCAGCGGGATCAGCATGCCGCCCACCAGCAGGTTGTAGGCCAGGGTCAGCGCGCTGATCACGTCGTTCACCACCAGGGCGATGCCCAGTACGGCGATGCCGGTCAGCATCGTGAACCAGCGGTTGATCGCCAGGCTCGACTGTTTGCCGCCGCGCAGGCGTGGCAGCAGGTCTTCGGTCAGTACGGTGGAGGCCGCGAGCAAACCGGCGCTGGCGGTAGACATCATCGCGGCGAGTGCTGCTGCAATCACCAAGCCACGGATGCCGTCTGGCAGCGAGACTTTGACGATGGCGGCAAACGCGTTGTTGACGTTGTCCAGGTCCGGGATCAGCACGTGTGCGGCCATGCCGATCAACGCACAGGCCAGGCCGTAGAGGATGCAGTAGAACCCGGCGAACGTGCCTGCGTACTTGGCGACCTTTTCGTCACGGGCGGTGAACACCCGTTGCCAGATGTCCTGGCCGATCAGGATGCCGAAGAAGTAGATCATGAAGTAGGTAATGATCGTGTCCCAGCCAATCGCGGTGAAGCTGAAACTCGACGCCGGCAGCTTGGCCACCAGCTCATCCCAGCCGCCGACGCGGTACAGGCAGATCGGCAGCAGGATAAACATCAGGCCGACGGTCTTGATCACGAATTGCACGATGTCGGTGAGGGTCAGCGACCACATGCCGCCGATGGTCGAGTACACCACTACCACGCCGCCGCCGAGCAGTACCGAGATCCAGAACGGCAGGCCAAACAGCACTTGCAGCACGGTGCCGATGGCGAGGATCGAGGTCACGCCGATCATCAAGGCGTAGGCCAGCATGATCACTGCGCTGGCTTGGCGCGCCATGGGGTTGTAGCGTTTTTCGAGGACCTGGGTGACGGTGAAGATCTTCAGCTTCAACAGCGGCTTGGCCAGGAACAGGTTCAGCGCAATGATCCCCGCGCCCAGCGCGGCGCACAGCCAGAAGCCCGAGATGCCATGCACATAACCCAGACGCACGGTGCCGACGGTAGAAGCGCCGCCCAGCACCGTGGCGGCCATGGTGCCCATGTACAGGGTCGGGCCGAGGTTGCGGCCGGCCACCAGATAATCTTCGTGGGTCTTGGCGCGGCGCATGCCGTAATAGCCGAGCACGAGCATGCCGGCGGCGTAGATGAGTACGACGAATAAATCCAAAGCCATGACGGCGGTTCTCCGATTATTTTTTATTGTGGTGAAGAGGCTTGTTGTGGCGAGGGAGCTTGCTCCCGCTCGACAGCGAAGCTGGAGCCGGCTTTTTTGGGGCCGCTGCGCAGCCCAGCGGGAGCAAGCTCCCTCGCCACAAAGGCGGGGCCATACACCGCATCCGGCTCAGGAAAAACGCGCAGCAAGGTCAGGTACACCACCGACGCCAGCCCCAACGTCACCGGCAAGCTGATATCAATGCCATCCGCCAAATTGCCCAGCGGCCCGACAAACTGCCCCGGCAAGTTGACGAAGCACAGCCCCACCAACGCACTCGGTATCCACGCGCCCAGCCCGCGCCAGTTCCAGCCATGGCTGAACCAGTAGCGGCCACCGGTCTCACCGCGGGTGAACACCTGCAAGTCATCCGGGCAGTAGAAGCCGCGGCGCACGATCAGGCCGATGATCATCATCACCATCCACGGCGTGGTGCAAGTGATGATCAGCACGGCGAAGGTCGAGACGCTCTGCACCAGGTTGGCGGCGAAACGTCCGATAAAGATGAAGGCAATCGACATCACCCCGATCAGCAGCGTGGCCTTGACCCGCGACAGCAGGCGCGGGAACACGCTGGACATGTCCAGCCCCGTGCCATACAGCGACGTGGTGCCGGTGGACATGCCGCCGATTACCGCGATCAGGCACACCGGCAGGAAGAACCAACTCGGCGCCACCGCCAGCAAACCGCCGACGTAGTTGTTGGCCGCAATGTAGTCCGGTGCCTTGATCGCCACGATGGTCGCGGTGGCCAGGCCGAACAAAAACGGGATCAGGGTAGCGATCTGCGCCAGCACCACGGCCAGCATGATGCGCATTTTCGGCGTCTCACGCGGGATGTAGCGCGACCAGTCGCCGAGGAACGCACCGAAGGAAATCGGGTTGCTCATGGCTACCAGTGCTGCACCGATAAACGCCGCCCAAAAGCCAGTCTGGCCGAGGGCAACAGTGCCGGCGAAGTGGCTGTCGAACGCTGGCGCAAAGGCGAAGATGCCCAGCAAAAACAGGAGGCTTGCTGCCCACACCGCGATGCGGTTGACCCACAGCATGAAGCGAAAGCCGTAGATGCACACGGTCAGCACTAGGATCGCGAACACGCCATAGGCCAAGCCCAGGGTCAGGTCGGTTTCCGGCAGGCCGATCAGGCGTTTCGCACCGCCCACCAGCGCATCGCCTGAACTCCACACCGACAGTGAGAAGAACGCAATCGCCGTCAGCAACGACAGAAACGAGCCGACAATCCGCCCGTGCACGCCGAAGTGCGCACCGGACGACACCGCGTTGTTGGTGCCGTTGATCGGCCCGAACAGGCCCATGGGCGCGAGGATCAGCGCGCCCACCAGCACGCCCAGCACAATCGCCCAGACCCCGGCCTGGAACGACAAACCGAACAGCACAGGAAAGGAACCCAGCACGGCGGTGGCAAAGGTATTGGCACCGCCGAAGATCAGGCGAAACAGATCCTTGGGGCCGGCGGTACGTTCATGGTCCGGGATCTGTTCGACCCCGTTGGTTTCTATCTGGCGAATACTTTTATCGTTGTTTTTATTATTCATGATCAGCTCCGATCACATTGGCTAAGGGGGCGGCAGCCCTTCCGGCATAGCGGACAAATGTTCGTGACAGGCCAGCCACAGGCCTTCTTTTTGTTCTGTGCGAGATCCTTGTCGTTTGAAGACAATGGTCTCGCGTTCCTGGCTAAAAAATTGCTCCCCTTGCATGCGCAGCTCGGTGGCCACGTCATGCATAAAAATCGCCACGTCACCTTGCAGGCTGACAAAGGCGTTGCTCGATGTGCACGACAGCACCTCGAACCCCTCGTCCCGGCGCCAGCTGTCCCACACGGCCTGGTAGGCATCGCGACTGAGCAGCGGCTGGGGCAGGGTGTAGAACACAAAGCTGGCATCGGCCGTGAACGCGCCGAAGTAGGCGGCGCGGTCATTGCGGGCGAAGGCCGCCACCAGGTCGGCGGCGGCTTGCAGCACTTCGCGGGCGCTCATCAACGATGCGCCACGCCAGGCAGTACGCAGAGCATCTCGTACAGCAGGTTGGCGCCGAGCAGCGAGGTGTTGCCGGTGGTGTCGTAAGGCGGTGAAACTTCTACCAAATCGCAACCAACCAAGTCGAGGCCCTGGCAGCCGCGAATGATCTCGATGGCCTGGATGGTGGTCAACCCGCCGATTTCCGGGGTGCCGGTGCCGGGTGCCCAGGCGGGGTCGATGCCGTCGATGTCAAAGCTCAGGTACACCGGGCCGCCACCGACCTTTTCGCGCACTTCGGCCATCAACGGCGCGAGGGAGTGGTGCCAGCACTCTTCGGCCTGGACCACGCGGAACCCCTGTTTGCGGCTCCAGTTGAAGTCTTCGGCGGTATAGCCCTGGGCGCGCAGGCCGATTTGCACGACGCGGTCGCAATCGAGCAGGCCTTCTTCCACGGCGCGGCGGAAGGTGGTGCCGTGGGCGATTTTCTCGCCGAACATATGGTCGTTCACATCGGCGTGGGCATCGATGTGCACCAGGCCGACCTTGCCGTGTTTCTTGTGGATCGCCCGCAGGATCGGCAGGGTGATGGTGTGGTCGCCGCCCAGGGTCATCGGGATCACATCGTGTTCGAGGATCTCGTCGTAGGCTTCTTCGATGATGCGCACGGCGTCGAGCAGGTTGAAGGTGTTGATCGCCACGTCGCCGATATCGGCCACGGACAGCGAGTCGAACGGTGCGGCACCGGTGGCCATGTTGTACGGGCGGATCATCACCGATTCAGCGCGGATTTCACGCGGCCCGAAGCGGGTGCCGGCGCGCAGTGAGGTGCCGATGTCCAGGGGCACGCCGATAAAGGCGGCGTCCAGGCCCTTGGCGGTTTGCAGGTGGGGAAGACGCATCATGGTGGCGATGCCGGCAAAGCGCGGCATTTCGTTGCCGCCCAGTGGTTGGTGGAAAATCTTGTCCACGGGAGTGCCTCATCGTTGTTTTGTTTATTAGAGGCCGATTCTGCGAAATACCCCGTGACGAAAGAATCGGCAGGGGCAAATACTTAGTTCAGATTTTTCTAAACTAATGCCTGAGGTAAACTCCGTTCAAATGTGGGAGCGGGCTTGCTCGCGAAAGCGGTGTGTCATTCAAAGGTCATGTGACTGATCCACCGCTTTCGCGAGCAAGCCCGCTCCCACAGGTTTTTGTATGCATCTGGAGATCCGATGGCCAACGCCTTGCCCGACCTGAAACTCCTGCGCATCTTCGTCAGCGTCGTGCGGCACCAGGGGTTCGCCAATGCCCAGCACGAACTCAACCTGTCCACGTCGGCCATCAGCACTTACATGAGCCAGTTGGAGTCGGCGTTGGGCCTGGTGCTGTGCCATCGCGGGCGCGGTGGGTTCAGCCTGACCAGCAAGGGCGAGCTGTTCCATCAAGAGACCTTGCGCCTGCTGGGCGAGCTGGAAGGCTTCGAGCAGTACGCCGCCGCGTTGAAAGGCGAGCTGCGCGGCACCCTCAAGCTCGGCGTACTCGATTCCACCGTCAGCGACAAGGCCCTGCCGTTCGCCGAAGTGATTGGTGCCTACAGCCTGGAACACCCGGCGGTGCACCTGCACTTATCGGTGATGAGCCCTTATGAATTGCAATTGGGTGTGCAGGACAACCGCCTGGATCTGGCTATTGGCGCTTTCTCCAATCGCATGAGCGGCTTGATCTACATGCCGCTGTACCGCGAACAGCACTGGCTGTATTGCAGCACCCGCCATCCGCTGTTCAACGAGCGGCGCATTCCCGAACAAGTCATCACCCAACAACGCATGGTCGGTCGCGGTTACTGGAGCCAGGCGGAGCTGGCACGCCACGGCTTCAAGCACAGCGCCGCCACGGTGGAAAGCATGGAGGCGCAACTGATCCTGGTGCTTTCCGGCGCTTATATCGGCTACCTGCCCGAACATTACGCCCAGGCCTGGGCCGACAAGGGCGACCTGCGCGTCTTGCTGCCGGCGACCTTCGGCTACCAGGCGCCGTTCTCGATGATCATGCGTCGGGGCCGCAGCCGTGAACCGCTGATCCAGACGTTCCGCGACCTGCTCAAAACCCAGCTCAATCAGGCCTGAAAACATGTCCAGACCCCAATGCTCCCGTTGCCTGCGGCCCGTCACCCACTGCCTGTGCGCGCTGATCCCCAGCCTCGACAGCCGCACCCGCGTGTTGCTGTTGCAGCATCCGAGCGAGGTCAACCATGCGCTCAATACCGCGCGGTTGGCGGCGCTCGGATTGAACAATGCGCAGTTGCTGGTGGGTGAGGTGTTTGAGGATTTGCCGACGCTATTGAGCGCGCCCGGCTATCAGGCGCGGCTGTTGTTTCCGGCCGATGATGCCCAGCCGTTGCAGGCCTACGCATCGTCCGATGAGCCGCTGCTGCTGGTGGTCCCCGATGGCACCTGGCGCAAGGCGCGAAAAATGTTGCACCTCAATCCGCTGCTGGCCGCGTTGCCCCGGGTGACCTTGGCCGAGGGCGCTGTGTCGCGCTACCGGCTGCGCAAGGCACCGGCGCCGGGTGCGTTATCGACGATAGAAGCGATAACGCAAGCCTTGCAGGTGCTGGAGGCGCCGACGTGCTTCGAGGCGCTGCTCAAGCCGTTTGACGCGCTGATCGAAGGGCAGATCGCGGCAATGGGACCGGCCGTCTTCGAAAAAAACCACAGCTGACCCCAGCATTACATAGCTACCGCAGCGGCTGACGGCGACCGGATAGCCTGATCTTTTTTCTGGGAGCAGAAAAATGACCGAGCCGCTGACCCGTGCGCCAGTGCCAGATCCGCTGGCTGAATTCGTTGCCAATCAACATTCTCCGTTGATGGCGGCCCCAGAGTGGGCCGCCTTGCAGGCCCTGGACTTGATTCGAGTAGACTTCGACGGTTTCCTCGCCAACTTCAATGACGAGGAGAAACTTGAGTACGTGCGCCTGCAAGGGGCCTGGATCGAGGCCCAGCAGGCGGTCGAACGGGCCATTGCCCAATTCACCCAGGCGTTTGAACACCAGGCAATAGGCGCGTTGCGTGCGGGGCTTAAAACGCTGACGGGTCAGGATATCGATCCCAGCGTCGCGAAAATCCATACCCGCTACCTCCAATCCTCCCCGCGTGTTCGGCGCGCAGCGAGTGAAGATGAGGTCGTACAAGTGGCGAGCCTCACGCTGTGGGACGCCGCTTGTCGCAACTATGATGGGTTGACCGGTTGGAGCTACCCGGGCCGTACCGGTTTGGCGCAGGCCAGTTATCTCGACAGCGGCATCGACACCACCGCCGGCGAGTTCATCGCGCTGGTGCGTCGGCTCGATCTCGGCGGGCAACTCGAACAGCAATTGAATGATGCGCTGCGCGGCAATGCTGCGTTGGGTGACAGCTTCCTGGGCTTGGCCAGTGCCGAATTTGAATTCGCGTTGATCGAAGCCTTGAGAAACAGCACGCTCAGTCACGTTGATCGCACCAAATATCATCAAGTGAAACAAGCGCTGGCAGGGGCGACTGCCTGGAACATTACCGAAGAAATGCGCCTGTTTGTCCCCCATGGTGCGGACAACATCAGCTGGTTGCCGCAGACCATAGGCTTGACCGGACAATACGTGGCGCCACCACCGGGCGATTACCTGTGTATTCCCCACCTGGTTTTTTCGGTCAGTGGTTGCCCGGGGGCATTCAGCTTTTTCCCGAATCGACCTGGGGGCTCTTTGCGCCACCATGACAGCGCCCGAACCGCCTGCGAAGAGTTCCATGTCGCCTTTCATGGGTTCTACCTCAGAGGCCGGGTCGATTGGCTGTACCAGATGATGTCGTTGCGCGACGCTGCGCGCCTCAGCCAATTTGCCAAGGTCACGGCTCGCCCGCCAAACCTCGTTTTTTTTGCCCGACTGGTTTATGAACTGGTGCAGTCGATTCCCAAGGTCGATCACCCGCGGACCATCGGCTATGTACGCGTCTCGGTGCAAAAAATGCCGGTTGTCGCCTTATGCGATCTCTATATCGAGCGCAGCCGAGCCAACCTGCAAGAGCTCACCAACGCGACGCCTGGTTTCATGCCGACCCTGATCGAGCTGTTTCAGACCGTGCTCAATGAACTCCTCAACGTGCTGCTGATCCCGGTGCCTGGCGCCTTGAAAGGCTTGGGGCGCGCGCGTGCCTTCGGGATGTTCGTGACGCTGTCACAGTCGCTGGTGGGGGGCGGTTCCCAGGTGCTCCAGGACGAGCCTGGCGATCTGTTGCAAGGGCTGATGGACCTGGCGGACTTGCTGGTCAGTGGTCGATTGCACACCCGTCTGGCCAAGACCGCCCTACGTCGCCATCGGCATGTGTACCAGCAACTGGCGCAGCTGCGCAGTGCCGTTCCCGACACCCCGCAGCCGAGCGGCCCGCCCTTGCTCGAAAGAATGCTCGGTACACAGGACGCGCCGGTCCAGGCGCTGGCGAACGTGCTTGATATCAGTGGCACTACCCATGAAACCTTGAACCAAGTGTGGGAGGGCGCCACGCCTTCGGCATCGTTGGTAGAGGCAGCGCACCGGTTCAGGACCGACCGTTTGATCGGGTGGGTCGCTGATGGCGCTGCCCCTGAGCACCCCACGCCCGTTGGTGCAGTTGAAGTCATGGCGCCGCTGCTGACTCAGTTGGAGCACTGGCCTGCGGGTACGGCCCTGAGCATCATCAACCCGCAAGGCCTGGAATTACGGTGCTACAGCAAGGATGCCGCGCATCCGGTGACCGAAACTGTCAGCGTGACCGTGCAGGAAAACCATCAATTCGCCTACGCGACACCGCGTCGCCTCACGACGCATTTGCCGAGCGCCATCGTGGCGTTGCTGCCCGGCCAGTTTCCAGGCGGCGAGCCGTTGATTCGCCAGCATCTGACGGCGCTGGCCAAGGCACTGGGTGTCGATCTGTTTGACGCACTCACGCGCTTTGCCCGCGCCAGCCGCCAGGCGGCGCAAGGTGCCAGTGCGTCGGTGCGTCGTGTGTTGCCGGACCGCCTGGGCGCCGAGGGTGACATCCCTGCCGTGGTTGCGCAGTTGCAGGCGCTGCACCCGCACGTGAGCCAGGCGCGGTTGCTTGAGGTGCTGCGTGGGCATCCATTATCCGAACATCAGCAAACACAATTGCTGGAATCGCAGTTGCAGCCTCAGGCGTTGTACCTGGCGTTGCGTGCCGCACGTCGGGCAGCGCGCCGAGAGGCCATTGTGGACGGGCTTTACCATGGACGCAGCTTTGACCGGCAAACCCAGAACTGGGCGGCTGTGTTCGCCCAAGGGATGGTGAGTGATTTCACGGGGCGAGCGTTGGTCGTCAGCCCGGCGGGGCACGGAGTGCCTTATGTTGCCAAGGGCAGCAAGGATCGCACGCTGGTCGTGATTGATCATCGTCAAGGACGGTTTTCTGCGTATGACCCTCACTCACTGCGCAGCGGTGAAATACTGACCGGTGTCGATAGCTTCTATGATGCCGTCGTGCGCCAATTGTCCGAGCCTGAACGCAACCAGCTAAGCCTCTCTGCGCGCCGGGCGATTGCCGATTTGCGTGAGCGGATTGCCCACGAGGTGCTGCGCAATCGTGCGCTCGATGGTTCGTTTTACCCGTATCGGCGCGAGATCACGCAGTACGCCCGGGCGGTGGAGACCCTGGGTATCGCGAACGTGCCCGACGCCCTCGGTTTTTACCGCTTGGGTTCGGACCACTACCTGTTTATCGAAGGCGAATATTTCCAGGTCACCCAGGCCGATCCTGCACAGCCTTGGCGCATTCAGCATCCGTCGTTGAGCGATGCGTATGCGCCAGCGTTGACGCACAACGGCGCCGGCGCCTGGCGACATGAGTGGGAGAACCCGCTGACCTGGGAGGGGCAACGGCCGTTTTATCGGCTGGGGCCTCTGGCGCGCTCGTTGTCGCCGGATGCAATCGCGCAGATCCAGCAGATCAGTGGCATTACCCCAGATATTCTGCGGCGGGTGCATGTGCGCAATGAGCGCCCTCCGGCCATTCTTGTGGAGACCGTCGAGCGTTTCAGGGTGCACCAACGGGTCATGTCGGGCGTGGAGGCCGGGGCGGATTTTTTCGACCGCTTGCTTGGTGAAGTCGGTCCCGATCGTGCGGATGCATTGGTGGGGCGCGAAGGCGTCGCACGTGCAGATCAGGTCACTGTGCTGGAAACCAAAGTCGCGTTGGACAAGCCTCTGATGGAGCACCTTTTTTTCGAGGCGTTGTGCGCTGGCAGCCAGCATTCTGCTAACCCACTGGCGCAAGTGCTACAGCGTGTTAACCCCGGATTGACCACACGGGTCGCAGAAGACCTGGTGCACAACATCACACCGGCCGAGCGTAAAAGTCTGGAGAACGGCATAGTCCCCGCATCGCTGAATGCAGCGATCCGGTGGTGGGTGGAGTACTTGCGCAAAACCAGGGCGCTGGAAAGCGTGCGCCTGCCTGCCGCAGCCAATGAGGACAGCTCCACAGCGATCCTGCATGCGTTGCCGCAGATCGACGGTTGGCCGGCACATTTGCGGGTGGAACTGTGGAAAGACGGTTTTCTGCGTACCAGCGTGGGCCCTTTCGACGGATTGCTCAAACGCGTCGTGGTGGCTGTATCCAATCAGTACCAGGTCTATATCCCCTTGGCGAACGGCAAGCGCAGCCCGACCGGCAGCACCGGCCCGCTTCTTGAAGTGTTGTTGGCGGCGCTGCCGCTGGCCGAACGTCAATCGTTGGGTTACATCGAGGGCGCTGGAGAGGGGGAATTGGTGGCAGAGGTCTGCTCCCGCCTGCAGAGGAAATGGGAGTATGCCGAGACCTTTCGGGGCATTGGGCATCGGCCTCATTTCCATCCCCCTCAGCGTGTGGCGGATGGGCGGATCGGTTACCCGCTGAGTGGTCGGGGGCTGAGGCCGGTGGAGCGTCAGCAGGTCGCTCGCCTGCGCATGTTGTATCCGTCAAGAACGGACGAAGACGTTTTGCAGCTATGGAGAGATGCTGGCGACTCGGCTCGAGAGCGCGATGCAATGATTGACTATCTGTACCGGGAGCGTGAAGCCATGAACGCTGCGTTGGCGCAATGGCTTCATGTTGCGCCGGGCGGCCAGGCGCGCGATGCACGGGCGTTGGCGGTTGAGCGAATAAAGAGATGCTGGGCGAAGGAACCCTCCGCTCACGGGACCGCGATGGTCAAGGAACTGAACCTCGATGGCCTGGACCTGACTGATCTGCCCGTGTTGGGTGCTCATTTTGGTCATGTGCAGGTGCTGAGCCTTAAAAATAACCAACTCTCTGAACTGCCCCAGCGCTTCCTGCGGTGCTTTCCGGGCGTGACCAGGGTTTACCTGAGCAACAATCAGTTTGCGCAGATGCCCTCGGGGCTTTCCCGGTTGCCACATCTGACCGCTTTATACCTTGGTAACAATCGACTCAAATTCAAACTGGGTGATGTGATTTATCTGAGTGAACTTGTGCAACTGCGCGTGTTGGATTTGTCCTCCAACCCTCTGCGGCAAGGGCAGCGCCTGGACCTGTCGCGATTGAAATATCTGCGCTATTTGAACCTGCGCAACACTCAGCTGGAAAGCTTGCCCAAAGGTGCCGTCACCTTGAGGTGGCTTGAAGTGTTTGACCTGCGGGATAACCGGATCAAAGTACTCACCCGTTCTGACCTGTTTTTGTTTTCGGATGTCCATCGAGCCATGGATCTGGTCGGTAACCCCTTATCGGAGGGCACGCTTCAGATGTTTCGTCAGTATCGGGAGCAGCCGGGGCGTGCAGACATTCATTTCGGATTGCACCCGCGCAACGTCCCCGTCACGGCCGGCCCCGACCGTTGGCTCGCTGTGCTGGCGGTCGGGGAAGTAGCGTCACTCCTCGCGCTGTGGCAGGACTTGCAGGGGCGTGGTGCTTTCAATCGTTTTTTCACCCTGATCGAGTGTCTTGCCGCTGAACCCAAGCTCGTCGAACCGGGGTATCGGGCGTTGCGTGAAGATCTGGCCGGCAGGGTCTGGCGCTTGATCGACGGGGCTGCCAATAACGCGCAACTGGCTACGATCATGTTCGAGCACCCGTACAAAATGAGTCGTGGTGTTAACGGTTGGATGGTGTCGCTCAACGATTTGGAACTCAAGTTCAGGATGTTCGAGCTGAGCACAAGGGGCGGCGTGGATGCCATGCCGCTCTTGAACTGTTTTCGGGCCACAAGCCGGTGTGCAGCCATCGAGAGCGTTATCATTTTGTCTGACCCTAATCAGCCGGGGGAGCTGATGGGAACGCGCGTACTGGCCTACCGAATTGCATTGTCCCAGACCTTGGACCTCCCCCTGGGATTTGACCAGCGACTTGACCGAACCTTGGGCACACCTGACCCGGAAACGGTTGCCGCCATGCGTAACAACATCTTGGCTGACGAGGCGTCGCTGGACTGGCCTGGGTGGCTGGTCACCCATGAGTATTGGAGGCAGTTTCTGTTAGCGAAGTATGAGGTGCTCTTTCACGCCGCGTTGGGGAGGTACCATCGAGAGCAGGAGGCCGCCTCGGATAGAGCCGACCGCGCAGAGCTGAGCGAGGGCGCCTATCTGACGTTGGTTGATGACCTTTTACGTCGGCGTCAAGCCGATGAAAGTCGCTTGCTTCTAGCATTGACGCAGGGTGAGTGGGGCAACTTCAACGGCGCCGCTGACGCTGCTTATATCTATCAGTAATAAGCACCACACTTTGCGTGATATGGCCCGCCGACCTTTCCCGGTATGATGTTCGCCCCCGCAGTCTGGATTGCGAATACGCCATGACCTTGCAGTACCCAACAATCGCCGATTGCGTCGGCAACACGCCCCTGGTCCGCTTGCAACGCATGGCGGGCGAGACCAGCAATACCCTGCTGCTCAAGCTCGAAGGGAACAACCCGGCTGGCTCCGTCAAGGACCGCCCGGCGCTGTCGATGATCACCCGCGCCGAGCTGCGCGGGCAGATCAAGCCAGGCGACACCTTGATCGAAGCCACCTCGGGCAACACCGGGATCGCCCTGGCCATGGCTGCCGCGATCAAGGGTTACAAGATGGTACTGATCATGCCCGACAACGGCAGCGCCGAGCGCAAGGCGGCGATGACCGCCTATGGCGCCGAGCTGGTGCTGGTGACCCAGGAAGAGGGCATGGAAGGTGCCCGTGACCTCGCCGAGCGCATGGCCGCCGAAGGTCGTGGCCAGGTGCTGGACCAGTTCGCCAACGGCGACAACCCCGAGGCGCACTACACCACCACTGGCCCGGAAATCTGGCGCCAGACCGGGGGCACCATCACCCATTTCGTCAGCTCCATGGGCACCACCGGCACCATCATGGGCAATTCGCGCTACCTCAAGGAGCAGAACCCGGCGATCCAGATCGTCGGCCTGCAACCGATGGAAGGCGCGGCCATCCCCGGTATCCGCCGCTGGCCCGAGGAGTATCTGCCGAAGATCTACAACGCCACGCGTGTGGACCGCATTATCGACATGGCCCAGCGTGAAGCCGAAGACACCACGCGCCGCCTGGCCCGTGAAGAAGGCATCTTCTGCGGCGTGTCCTCCGGTGGCGCTGTCGCGGGCATGTTGCGCTTGTCCAGGGAAGTGGAAAACGCGGTGATCGTCGCGATCATCTGTGACCGAGGCGACCGTTACTTGTCGACCGGCATTTTCGACGAACCCAACTGATGGCCAAGCACGAGAGAGGCCTGCGCTTCCAACCGACGGGCGGCAGCCGCGCCCCGCAGATTCCCGTGGGCAAGAAACAACGCCTGACCATCGAGCGCCTGGCCAATGACGGCCGTGGCATCGTGTTTTTCGAAGGCCGCACCTGGTTTGTGAATGGTGCGCTGGCCGGCGAAGAAGTCGAAGCGCGGGTGTTGGGCGCCCACGGTAAAGTGGTCGAGGCGCGTACCGAGCGGGTGTTCACGGCCAGTGAATTGCGCCGCCCGGCGCCGTGCGCGCATGTTGGCCGCTGTGGCGGTTGCAGCGTGCAGCACTTGCCCCATAGCGAACAGCTTGCCCTGAAACAGCGCATGCTCGCCGAGCAACTGTCGCGCGTGGCCGGTGTCGAACCGCAAGAATGGGCTGCGCCGTTGAGCGGGCCAGAGTTCGGCTACCGCCGCCGTGCCCGTGTGGCGGTGCGTTGGGACGCCAAGGCGAAACATCTGGAAGTAGGTTTTCGTGCGGTCGCCAGCCAGGACATCGTCGCCATCGATGACTGCCCGGTGCTGGTACAGGCCTTGCAACCGATCATGCAGCGCCTGCCGAACATGCTGCGCCGCTTGAGCAATCCGAAGGCACTCGGGCATGTGGAGCTGTTCAGCGGTACGTCCATCGCCGTGTTGCTGCGCCATATGGCGCCGTTGTCGGAAGCGGACCTGCTGGTGTTGAAAGAGTTTTGCGCTTTCCATGAAGCCCAGTTGTGGCTGCATGGCGAGGGCCAGCCGGAGCCGGTGGACGCTGGTGCTGTGCTGGGTTTCCGTTTGCAGCAGTGGGATCTGGAATTGGCCTACCGTCCAGGGGACTTCGTGCAAGTCAACGCCGGGGTCAACGCCGCGATGGTTGCCCAGGCCCTTGAATGGCTGGCGCCACAGCCCGATGAGCGGGTGCTGGACCTGTTTTGCGGCCTGGGCAACTTTGCCCTGCCACTCGCCCGGCAAGTACGCGAAGTGGTGGCGGTGGAAGGTGTGCAGACCATGGTGGATCGGGCGGCTCTCAATGCCGTCAGCAACAATTTGCATAATGCGCAGTTTTTTCAGGCCGATTTGTCCCAGCCTTTGACCGACGCAGAATGGGCCAAACAGGGCTTTTCTGCGGTACTCTTGGACCCACCCCGTGACGGTGCCCAAGAGGTTGTGCGCAAGCTTGCCACCCTGGGAGCCAAGCGTCTGGTGTATGTGTCCTGCAACCCGGCGACGCTGGCGCGGGACACGATTGAGTTGGTCAAGCAAGGCTACCGGCTAAAACGTGCCGGGATCCTCGACATGTTTCCGCAAACCGCGCATGTCGAGGCCATGGCGTTATTTGAAGCGGGCTAGGATGCCCGTTTAATCCGACTGGCCTGCGTTCTCCAGGGCCTGTGACCTGCCAGGGAGTTCGCAGTAAAAGGTCGGCGATGATATTGGCGCACCCAAGGTGCGTCGTAGGGAAGGTAAGAAAGATGGTACAGGTGAGAGCACACCAGCCGATCAACACCGACGGCAGTATCAACCTGGAGGCATGGCTGGACCATGCCATCAGTGTCGATCCGGCACTGGACCGTGAAGCAATGAAAGCCGCCTGCGAGTTCGCGCGTGAGGCTGAGCAGCAAGACAATGCGGCGAAGAACCTGTGGGCCGAAGGCACTTCCAGCTTTCGCACCGGGCTTGAGATTGCCGAGATCCTGGCCGATCTCAAGCTGGACCAGGATTCGCTGATCGCCGCCGTGCTTTATCGCGGCGTGCGTGAAGGGCATATCGCGTTGCCGCTGGTCAGCCAGCGTTTCGGCGCCGTGGTGGCCAAGCTGATCGACGGCGTGCTGCGCATGGCCGCCATCAGCGCCAGCCTCAGCCCGCGCCAGTCGATGGTGCTGGGCACCCAGGGCCAGGTCGAGAACCTGCGCAAGATGCTGGTGGCGATGGTCGACGACGTGCGCGTCGCCCTGATCAAGCTGGCCGAACGCACCTGCGCGATCCGTGCGGTGAAGACCGCCGACGACGAAAAGCGCAATCGCGTCGCCCGCGAGGTCTTCGACATCTACGCGCCGCTGGCGCACCGCCTGGGTATCGGCCATATCAAGTGGGAGCTGGAGGACTTGTCCTTCCGCTACCTCGAGCCCGACCAATACAAACAGATCGCCACGCTGCTGCATGAGCGGCGGCTCGACCGCGAGCGCTTTATCAGCGACGTGATGGGCCAGTTGCGCGCCGAGCTGCAAGCCACCGGCGTCGATGCCGACATCAGCGGCCGCGCCAAACACATCTATTCCATCTGGCGCAAAATGCAGCGCAAGGGCCTGGCCTTCAGCCAGATCTACGACGTGCGCGCCGTGCGTGTGCTGGTGCCGGAAATGCGCGATTGCTACACCGCGCTGGGCATCGTCCACACCCTGTGGCGGCACATTCCCAAGGAGTTTGACGACTACATCGCCAACCCCAAGGAGAACGGCTACCGCTCGCTGCACACTGCCGTGATCGGCCCCGAAGGCAAGGTGCTGGAAGTGCAGATCCGCACCCACGCCATGCACGAAGAGGCCGAGCTGGGCGTATGTGCGCACTGGCGTTACAAGGGCACCGACGTCAAGGCCGGGTCCAACCAGTACGAAGAGAAAATCTCCTGGCTGCGCCAAGTGCTGGAATGGCACGAAGAACTCGGCGACATCGGCGGCCTCGCCGAACAGCTGCGCGTGGATATCGAGCCGGACCGGGTCTACATCTTTACCCCTGACGGCCACGCCATCGACCTGCCCAAGGGCGCGACGCCGCTGGACTTCGCCTACCGCGTACACACCGAGATCGGCCACAACTGCCGGGGCGCCAAGATCAACGGGCGCATCGTGCCGCTCAACTACAGCCTGCAAACCGGTGAACAGGTCGAGATCATCACCAGCAAGCACGGTACGCCGAGCCGCGACTGGCTGAACCCGAACCTGGGCTACATCACCACGTCGCGGGCGCGGGCAAAGATCGTGCACTGGTTCAAGTTGCAGGCGCGCGACCAGAACGTCGCCGCCGGCAAGACCCTGCTCGAACGCGAACTGGCCCGCCTGGGCCTGCCCCAGGTGGACTTCGACAAGCTGGCCGAAAAGGCCAACATGAAGATCGCCGAAGACATGTTCGCCGCCCTCGGTGCCGGCGACCTGCGTTTGGCGCAACTGGTCAACCTGGCGCAACAGTTGGTCGAACCGGAACGCGGCAGCGAGCAACTGGAGCTGATCCCACGCAAAGCCACCGGCTACAAGCCCGGCAAGCGCGGCGATATCCAGATCCAGGGCGTGGGCAACCTGATGACGCAAATGGCCGGCTGCTGCCAACCGTTGCCGGGCGACGCCATCGTCGGCTACATCACCCAGGGCCGTGGCGTGAGCATTCACCGCCAGGACTGCGCCTCGGTGCTGCAACTGGGCGGGCGTGAGCCGGAGCGCATCATCCAGGTCAGCTGGGGGCCGGTGCCGGTGCTCACCTATCCGGTGGACATTGTGATTCGGGCGTACGACCGTTCCGGCTTGCTGCGGGATGTGTCGCAAGTGCTGCTCAATGAGCGGATCAACGTGCTGGCGGTCAACACCCGCTCGAACAAAGAGGACAACACCGCGTTGATGTCCCTGACCATCGAGATTCCGGGGTTGGACGCGTTGGGGCGGTTGTTGGGGCGGATTTCCCAGTTGCCGAACATCATCGAGACGCGGCGTAACCGCACACCATGATTAGCTGGATGAGCGCGGTTTAAAATGTAGGAGCGGGCTTGTGTGGGAGCGGGCTTGCTCGCGAATACGGTGTGTCAGTGCCAGATTCATTGGCTGACACTACGCATTCGCGAGCAAGCCCGCTCCCACATTTGATCTTCAGCGTTCCCACTTCAGCGGATAGAGATCAATGTATTCACTAGACGACCTGCTGCACCTGATGAGCCGCCTGCGCGACCCGCAATACGGCTGCCCGTGGGACATCAAGCAAACCTACGCCACCATCGTCCCGCATACGCTGGAAGAAGCCTATGAAGTTGCCGACGCCATCGAGCGCGGCGATTTCGATCACCTGCAAGGCGAGTTGGGCGATCTGTTGTTCCAGGTGGTGTATTACAGCCAGCTGGCGCGGGAAGAGGGGCGTTTCGAATTCGCCGGGGTGATCGACAGCATCACGCGCAAGCTGATCCGTCGTCACCCCCACGTGTTTCCCACTGGCGACCTGTATGCGCCGCTGGATGTCCCGCAACTGAGTGAAGAGCAGGTCAAGGAACGTTGGGAGCAGATCAAGGCCGAGGAGCGTGCGGAAAAATCCGACGCGCCGGAGCAGCTCTCCCTACTGGATGATGTTCCTACAGCACTGCCGTCCTTGTCCCGCGCGGCCAAACTGCAAAAGCGCGCCAGCCAGGTGGGATTTGACTGGCCGTCGGCGTTGCCAGTAGTGGACAACGTGCGCGAAGAGCTCGATGAAGTGCTCGAAGCCATGGCCGATAACGACCCGGCGGCTATCGCTGATGAAGTCGGCGACCTGCTCTTTGCCGCGGTCAACCTGGCCCGCCATCTCAAGGTCGACCCGGAAACTGCGCTGCGTGGCGCCAATGCCAAGTTCGAGCGACGTTTCCGATTTATCGAACAGGCATTGCGCGACACGCATCAACCCATAGAAGATTGCACCCTCGAAACGTTGGACGCCCTGTGGGGCGAAGCCAAACGCCAGGAAAAGAACATGTCCAGCTGCGGTTGAGCGGCTGCCTAAGTGAGTAAGCACCATGAGCATTTCCCTTCGCGATCAGTTACTCAAAGCAGGTCTGGTCAACCAAAAGCAGGCCAAGCAGGTCGGCAAAGAGAAGCAGAAGCAGCAGCGCCTGGTCCACAAGGGCCAGATCGAGGCCGATGACACCCAGGCCCGCCTGGCCCAGGAAGCGCAGGCCGAGAAGGTCAAGCGCGACCAGGAGCTGAACCGCCAGCAGCAGGAAAAAGCCGAGGCCAAGGCCCGCACGGCCCAGGTCAAACAGTTGATCGAGACTTCGCGCCTGCCCAAGCTGACCACCGAGGACTACTACAACTTTGTGGATGACAAGAAGGTCAAGCGCCTGTCGGTCAACACTTTGATGCGCAACAAGCTGAGCAACGGCTCCCTGGCGATCGTGCACCACGGTGGCAGTTATGAGGTGATCCCGCGTGAAGCGGCGCTGAAGATCCAGGAGCGTGCGCCAGAGCGTATCGTGCAGCTCAACATCCTCACGGAAAGCCAAGTGCCGGATGAGGATGATCCGTACGCCGCCTACCAGATCCCTGACGATCTGATGTGGTAAGGCTGTAGAAACAACAAACCCCGCTCAAAAGGCGGGGTTTTTGTTGATGGGTGTCCGTGTGGCGAGCGAGCTTGCTCGCGCTGGGCTGCGTAGCAGCCCCAAAACCAGACACCGCGATTCTTTCTGGTAGAGCGTGGTGATTCTATTGGGGCCGCTTCGCAGCCCAGCGCGAGCAAGCTCGCTCGCCACAATGGAGTACCTAAACTCTACGAATACTCAGGAGCTCTCTGCCTGACGTTTCATCTCAAGCGACTCTAGCTCGTTCTTATAATTGTGAGCGTCACTCTCGTTGTGAAACATGCCGACCAGCAGGTCTTGTTGGTGTACATCCCAGATGTGAATCCCATGGCCCAGCGCTTCGTGGGACATATGTGCATCGTCGCGTTCAGTTACTTTTACAGTCATCTGCTTGCTCCAATCTCTGGTGGGTCTGCGGCAAGTCGTCGCAGGCCTCTTTTATATGTTTTGTTAGCTTGCTAAGTAAACCGACTTTTCGCGCAACTATTCATTGCAGGAATTGCAACAGTGCTACAGGCCTTGAGAATTGGGGGTTTGTGTTTTGGGGGCTGGAGTTTTATGACAGAAGTTTCATGTTCAGGTCAGGCTTGAGCTTTGTATCGGCCCTGCCATCGCCTTCGCGAGCAAGCCCGCTCCCACACTTGGAGTGCATTCCAAATGTGGGAGCGGGCTTGCTCGCGAAGACGGCAGAAGCTTCAACACAAAATCCGCAGGCAAAAAAAAGCCCCGCATTCAGCGAGGCTCTTCTTCAGTTCACCAGCTCATCAGCTCATCAGCTACCTTTGACAGCCTTGCCGTCAACGGTGCCGTCTTGCAGCATGATGTTGTATTCCTTGCCGTCGGTTTCTACCTGGCGCAGTGCAACCAGGATACCGCCCTGGTCCTTGGCGAACCACATCTGGGTAATGCGCTTGCTTTGCGTCGGGTCACGCACGCGCTCAACCTTGATCGCGTCAATCGAGCCGACCTTGGTCTGGACCTTTTCCGGGCCAATCACGCGGAAGTCGTAGGTATCGACGTCGGTGCCTTCCACCACGTTGTAGCTCATGCTTTTCTTGCCGGCGGCCACATCACGTTGCAGGGCCAACTGGTAGGTCGACTTGTCGAGCATGCCGCTTTGCAGCGCTACGTTGACCGGGTCTTTGTTCTCAAAGCCGGTGACTTTCTTGGCGGTTTGATCGAAGTCCAGATTGATCTTCTTCGCCTTGCCCAGGCCACCGCGTTCGAAGGTGTAGCTCTTCGGTTGCAGGGTGTCCTTGTCAAACAGGATCACGCTGGTTTCGGTAAGGCTGGCGATCATCATCGAAGCCTTGAAGTTCAAGGTCCAGGTGCCATCGCCATTCTTGGCCAGGCTGCGTTCAGCCGAGCCACTCATGGGCAACTGTTTCCAGTCGGCGGTGTAGCTGACGGAGAAAGGGTGAAGGTCTGCCGCTTGCACCGCAGGCAAGGCAAACAGAGCAAAAGCGAAGAGCAAGGCGCGACGCATAAAATCTCCTAGGTTCGAATCAAGTGGCCGCTGGCCGCGAGTAACTGACCGTCCAATAATGCACCCTGGTCACCAAGAATCAACCGCCCCTCGGCAAACCAGCGTACAGCCAACGGGTAAATCCTGTGTTCCTGGGTGTGAACCCGTTGCGCAAGGGTCTGCGCCGAGTCGTCAGACTCTACCGGAACCACTGCCTGTACGACCAGAGGCCCGCCATCGAGTTCCTCGGTGACGAAGTGCACGCTGCAGCCATGCTCGCTGTCGCCGGCGTCGAGCGCCCGCTGGTGCGTATGCATGCCTTTGTACTTGGGCAGCAGGGAAGGGTGGATATTGAGCAGGCGCCCGTCGTAGTGGCGTACGAAATCAGCGCTGAGGATGCGCATGAAACCGGCCAGGACCACGAGCTTGGGGTTGAAGGCGTCGATCAGTTCGATCAAGGCAGCATCGAAGGCCTCGCGGCCCTCGAAAGCCTTGTGATCCAGGGAGCGGGTGTCGATACCTGCGTCCCTGGCGCGTTGCAGGCCGTAGGCGTCGCTGCGGTTGGAGATCACCGCAGCGATGCGCACCGGGCTGTCGCCGGTGCGCGTGCTGTCGATCAGGGCCTGCAAGTTACTGCCGGTGCCGGAGAGCAGCACCACGACATCACAGGTCTGGGACATCAATGAGCCTTGAGGTTCTTCAGTTCGACCTGGGCCGCGCCTTCCGGTGCGGTGGCGATCTGGCCGATGACCCAAGGCTGCTCGCCCGCTTCACGCAGGACGTTCAGCGCGGTTTCAACGTGCTCTTGCGCCACGCAGATGACCATGCCCACGCCGCAGTTCAGCACGCGGTGCATCTCGGTTTCGTTGACGTTGCCTTTCTCTTGCAGCCAGTCGAAGACCGCAGGGCGCTGCCAGCTCGCCACGTCGACGATTGCCTGGGCGCCTTTTGGCAGGACGCGCGGGATGTTGTCCAGCAGGCCGCCACCGGTGATATGGGCCATGGCTTTGACAGCACCGGTGTCCTTGATGAGCTTGAGCAGTGGCTTGACGTAGATGCGGGTCGGGGCCATCAGCAGGTCGGTCAGTGGCTTGCCGTCGAGCTGGATGTTTTCGATGTCGGCGCCGGACACTTCGATGATCTTGCGGATCAGCGAGTAGCCGTTGGAGTGCGGGCCGGACGATGGCAGGGCGAGCAGGGCGTCACCGGCGGCAACCTTGGAGCCGTCGATGATCTCGGCTTTTTCTACAACGCCGACGCAGAAGCCGGCCAGGTCGTAGTCTTCGCCTTCGTACATGCCTGGCATTTCAGCGGTTTCGCCGCCGACCAGGGAGCAACCCGACAGTTCGCAGCCAGCGCCAATGCCGGTCACTACCTGGGTAGCGGTCTCGACGTTGAGCTTGCCGGTGGCGTAGTAGTCCAGGAAGAACAACGGCTCGGCGCCGCATACCACCAGGTCGTTTACGCACATGGCAACCAGGTCGATGCCGATGCTGTCGTGCTTGTTCAGGTTCAGTGCCAGGCGCAGCTTGGTGCCCACGCCGTCGGTGCCGGAGACCAGCACAGGCTGTTTGTAGCCGGCCGGGATCTCGCAGAGGGCGCCAAAACCGCCCAGGCCGCCCATGACTTCGGGGCGCGCAGTGCGCTTGGCGACGCTCTTGATGCGTTCGACCAATGCTTCACCGGCGTCGATGTCTACACCGGCGTCCTTGTAGCTCAGGGAGGGTTGCTTGCTCATGATCCAGGCCTTTAGGGGGGATTCAGGGGTAACGACCGAGCGGGCAGGCGCTTTTGGTAAAAGGCCCAGCCGTTGACGGTCTGCGAAGGCGCGCGATTTTATCAGGCTTGAGGGGCAGCGGCCATCCTCGGGCCGACGGGCAGGGCGATATAGGCAAAAAAAGCCGATTAAAAAAATGCTAATCGGCTCTGCCTTGGTGCGTATTAAGGTATAGCCTTGAACCCGCTATCGTTATGACAGTACGAAAACTTACCAAGACCCTGTGAATGTTTTACCGGTCGCTGTGGTCACAGCCTTGCGCAACCGAGTTCACGCGGTCTGTTCCAGCCGCTAAATTTGTCGTTCGGGAATCTTTCATGCGTCTGTGTAAATTCTTCTTTGTAGGCTGCTTGTCGTTGGTCAGCCTGGCGAGTCATGCCGAAACCCTCAATGGCCTCTATCAAGTACTTGAACCGGTCAGCGGCCAGTCGCCACAAGAGCGCGACCAGGCGACCCAACGCGCCGTGCAGACCCTGGTGATTCGCCTCACCGGTGACGCCAAGGCCGCCGACGGCCCGGGCCTGGCGGCGATTCGCAAGGACCCGCAACAAATCATCAGCCAATACGGCTACGACGCCGGCCCGCCCGAGAGCCTGCAAGTGGATTTTGACCCGGTGAGCACCGACCGTGCCTTGCGTGACGCCGGCCTGTCGATCTGGGGCAGCAACCGGCCGTCGATCCTCGGCTGGTGGCTGAATGACTCTACCGAAGGCAGCAGCTTGGTGGGCGATGGCCAAAGCGTCGCCCAAGCCTTGCGCCGCGCGGCGCAACACCGAGGCTTGCCGTTGCGCCTGCCGTTGGGTGATCTGGACGAGCAGGTGGTCGCCACCGCGCCAAACCTGGAAAGCGCCGACGCCACACCACTGCGCGCCGCCTCCGAGCGTTACGGCGCGGATGCCTTGCTGGCGGTGCATGCGCGGCAGGAAGGCAGCCAATGGCAGGCCAAGTGGCGGTTGTGGTTGGGCGACAAGAGCGAGCAGGGCAGTGTCCAAGGGGCCGATACCGCCGCTGTGGCCGATGCGGTGATGTTGGCCGTCAGCCAGAAGTTGGCGCCGCGCTTTGCGGTCAAGCCGGGCGTCAGTGCCGAGCAACTGCTGGAAGTGCAGGGCATGACACTGGAGCGCTACGCCGCCCTGGGGCATCTGCTTGAACCGTTTGGCGGCCAGCCGTTGCTGGTGGATGGCAGTCGCATTGTTTACCGGGTCAACGGCAGTGCCGAGCAGTTGCGCAGCCAGTTGAGCCTGGCCAAGTTGCAGGAGGTTGCGCCGGGGGAAGTGCCGGCTGCGGCTGATGGTGCTCCAGAGCCTCAGGCGCAACTGCGCTTTCACTGGTAAACGTTCTTCCTTATATAGAAGCAATGGAGTGGTTTATGGCGGATACGCGTCGTTGGGTGTGGATTGGCGGGATCGTCCTGCTGTGCGCTTTTGTTTTTTTGCTGCATTCGATCCTGACGCCGTTCCTGGTTGCGTTGCTGTTGGCCTATCTGTTTGATCCGGTGGTGGATCGCCTGGAGAAAGCCGGCTTGTCACGTACCTGGGGCGTGGTGGCGGTGTTCGCCCTGTTTACCTTGATCATCACGGCCCTGGTGCTGGTGCTGGTGCCGATGCTGGCCAAGCAGCTGTTCCGTCTGTATGAACTGGCGCCGCAGATGCTCGATTGGTTGCAGCACACGGCGATGCCGTGGGCCCAGGCCAAGTTGGGGTTGTCGGATGGCTTCTGGAAGTTCGACAAGGTCAAGGCCGCGATCAGCGAGCATATGGGCCAGACCACCGACATTGTCGGCATGGTGCTCAGCCAGGCCACGGCGTCCAGCCTGGCGCTGATCGGCTGGTTGACCAACCTGGTGCTGATCCCGGTGGTGGCGTTCTACCTGCTGCGTGACTGGGACATCATGATGGCCAAGATCCGCAGCCTGCTGCCGCGCAATCGCGAGGAGCGCATTGTCTCCCTGGCGGAGGAATGCCATGAAGTGCTCGGCGCATTCGTGCGTGGGCAGTTGCTGGTGATGCTGGCCTTGGGGGTTATCTACGCGGCGGGTCTGATGGCGATTGGCCTGGAGCTGGGCCTGTTGATTGGCCTGATCGCTGGCCTGGCGGCCATCGTGCCTTACATGGGTTTTGTGATCGGTATCGGCGCGGCGCTGGTGGCGGGGTTGTTCCAGTTCGGCGGCGACCTGTACCCGATGCTGGGGATTGTCGCGGTGTTTATGGTCGGCCAGGCCTTGGAAGGGATGGTGCTGACACCGCTGCTGGTGGGGGACCGGATCGGCCTGCACCCTGTAGCGGTGATCTTTGCGATCCTGGCGGGTGGCGAGTTGTTCGGCTTTACTGGCATCTTGCTGGCACTGCCGGTAGCGGCGGTGATCATGGTGCTGGTGCGCCATGTGCACGATCTGTACAAGGATTCGGATGTGTACACGGGGGTTGAAGATCCCGATCTGTAAACCTTGTGTCACAAACCCGGCCTGGCCGGGTTTGTTGTTTCTGGTGTCAAACAATTTGCGCAAAACCGGCAAGTTAACGCAAACCTTTGATTTTGCTTGTGGTCTGCTGCATTGTGCGCCCGGCTTCACGGGTATAAACTTTGCAAACTTTACACAGAGGCCACTAGCGGTTCGTTTGGAGCCGTTCAGTCAGCATGAAACCGATTCAGCTGCCCTTGGGTGTGCGTCTGCGTGACGACGCCACCTTTATCAACTACTACCCAGGCGCCAATGCCGCTGCACTCGGCTATGTCGAGCGGCTCTGCGAAGCCGACGCCGGGTGGACCGAAAGCCTGATCTATCTGTGGGGCAAACACGGCGTAGGGCGTACTCACCTATTGCAGGCCGCGTGCCTGCGCTTCGAGCAGATGGGTGAAGCGGCGGTCTACCTGCCGCTGGCTGAATTGATGGACCGTGGCATCGGCATTTTCGACCACCTTGAGCAATACGAGCTGGTCTGCCTGGATGACCTGCAGGCGATTGCCGGCAAGGCGGAGTGGGAAGAGGCGCTGTTCCATCTGTTCAACCGCCTGCGTGACAGCGGCCGGCGCTTGCTGATCGCCGCATCTACCTCGCCGCGCGAGCTGCCGGTGAAGCTGGCTGACCTCAAGTCTCGCCTGACCCTGGCGTTGATCTTCCAGATGCGCCCGCTCTCCGACGAAGACAAACTGCGCGCCCTGCAATTGCGTGCATCCCGTCGCGGCCTGCACCTCACTGACGAAGTCGGGCACTTCATCCTCACTCGTGGCACCCGCAGCATGAGCGCGTTGTTCGATTTGCTCGAACAGCTCGATCAGGCCTCCTTGCAGGCCCAGCGCAAGCTGACCATTCCCTTCCTCAAGGAAACCCTCGGCTGGTAGCCGACCCTTTGTTTTCGGGGCTTTCGGCAAATTCCAGGCGCCAGAAAACCTGCGTTTGGGCCGCTTTGGCCACGCAAAAGGCGCGTATAGGGTGTTAAGGGCTTAGATGTCATAGTCCAAACAAGAAGTCACATAGATCACGATTGAATTTGCAAATCGATGTGATAGAGGGCATAGTCTCGACTTCTTTACACATCAGCCACGGTCGTGCCCATGCTAAATCGCTTCGCACCCCTCGTGCCTCTCGCACTCGTTACCCTGTTGTTTGGTTGCGCTTCCCACCCTCAACAAGTGGTTGAACAGCCCAAACCCCAGGTTCAAAATCAGGCAAAATTCGTCGCTGCACAGTCTGCTTCTGTTTATGAAGAAGAGCTGGCGACTGAAAAGGAACTGGGCGCCTTCTCCGGCAACAAGCCTTACCAGCTTCCAGTCCTGGCCGACAGCATCCTCGAACGCGGCATGTCCCTGATCGGTACCCGTTACCGATTCGGCGGTACCTCTGAAGCCGGTTTCGACTGCAGCGGTTTTATCGGCTACCTGTTTCGCGAAGAAGCTGGCATGAACCTGCCACGCTCCACTCGCGAGATGATCAACGTGGATGCACCGTTGGTCGCGCGCAACAACCTCAAGCCAGGTGATCTGCTTTTCTTTAGTACGGCTGGCCGTGGTCGCGTAAGCCATGCCGGTATCTACCTGGGCGATAACCAGTTTATCCACTCCAGCAGCCGTCGCAGTGGCGGTGTTCGAGTCGACAACCTGGGCGACAGCTACTGGAGCAAAACCTTTATCGAAGCCAAGCGCGCACTCGCCATGGCACCGACAACGGTTACCGCTAGCAAGTAAACTTAAAGTGATACTTGAAGTTTGACGTGTAAGCGCTAGAATCCCTGGATATTGTTGTAATCCGTACGCGCGAGCTTTGCTTGCGCGTTCTGGTTTTCAGCGTTCGGCAGCGAAAGCCGCATCCAGACCAGGATTGTTCTGCACATGTCGACCTCGGCCCGCCTGATCCTCATTGTCTGCGCCGCGCTGCTCAGCGCCTGCGCCAGCCGTCCACCGCCCGCTCCCGTAGCGGTGAAGCCCAAGCCGGTGTTCAACTACGCCACTCAGAATTTCTCGCCTGCTGCCGAAGACGTGCTCTTTCGTGCGTTGGGCCTGGTCGGCACGCCTTATCGCTGGGGCGGCAACACGCCGGACTCAGGCTTTGATTGCAGTGGCCTGATCGGCTTTGTGTTTCGTGACGCCGCCGGCATCTCCTTGCCGCGTACCACCCGCGAGCTGATCGTGATGCGTGCGCAGGATGTCAGTGAGCAGAACCTGCAAACGGGTGACCTGTTGTTCTTCGCTACAGGCGGAGGCTCCCAGGTCAGCCATGCCGGCATCTATGTGGGCGAGGGCCGCTTCGTGCACGCGCCGCAAACCGGCGGTACGGTGAAGCTGGATACCCTGTCCAAGGCGTATTGGCAGAATGCTTACCTGAGTGCCAAGCGCGTGTTGCCAGGGAATCTGGCACGTAATCCCTGAATTGCATACAGATCCAAATGTGGGAGCGGGCTTGTGTGGGAGGGGGCTTGCTCGCGAAGGCGGTGTGTCAGTCACAGATGTGTCGTCTGATCCGGCGCATTCGCGAGCAAGCCCGCTCCCACATGGGGTTTGTGGTGGTCTGAAGCCTAATTACTTGGCCGCCGAAACCCGCCACACCTTATTCCCCACATCATCTGCCACCAGCACCCCGCCTTGCTGATCCACCACCACGCCCACCGGCCGGCCCATGGCTTTCTCGTCTTTGTCGAGGAACCCGGTCAGCACATCCACCGGCTGCCCCTTGGGCTGGCCAGCCTCGAACGGCACGAATATCACCTTGTAACCACTGTGGGGCTTGCGGTTCCATGAGCCATGCTGGCCGATGAACGCGCCATGCGTGAACGGCGCCGGCAAGTTGCTGCCCTCGGCAAACGTCAGGCCCAGCGAGGCGGTATGTGGGCCCACGGCGTAGTCCGGCGCAATCGCCTTGGCCACCAGGTCGAGGTTTTGCGGGTTGACCCGCACATCCACATGCTGCCCGTAGTAGCTGAACGGCCAGCCATAGAAGGCGCCATCCTGCACCGAGGTGATGTAGTCCGGCACCAGGTCGCTGCCGATTTCATCGCGTTCGTTCACCGCCGTCCACAGCTTGCCGCTTTGGGGTTCCCAGGCCATGCCGTTGGGGTTGCGCAAGCCTGAGGCGAAGATGCGGTGCTGGCCGCTGGCGCGGTCCACTTCCCAGATCGCCGCCCGACCTTCTTCTGCCTGCAGGCCGTTTTCACCCACGTTGCTGTTAGAGCCAACGCTAACGTAAAGCTTGCTGCCGTCCTTGCTCGCCACCACGTTTTTCGTCCAGTGGTGGTTGATGCTGCCGCCGGGGAGGTCGATGACCTTGGTGCCGGCTGCCTTGATCGTGGTCTCACCCGGTTGGTAGGGGAAGCGCAGCAGCTTGTCCGAGTCCGCCACATACAGGTCATTGCCCACCAGGGCCATGCCGAACGGCGAATTGAGGTCAGCCAGGAAGACCGTGCGGGTCTCGGCGATGCCGTCGTGGTCGGCATCGCGCAGCAGCGTGATGCGGTTCGGGCTTGGCACGCCAGCGCCGGCTCGGCCCATGACCTTCTCCATCACCCAGCCACGAATGCCCTTTGCGTCATCGGGTTTGGGCGGCGCATTGGTTTCTGCGACCAGCACGTCGCCATTGGGCAGTACATAGAGCCAGCGCGGGTGGTCCAGCCCTTCGGCAAACGCCGCCACTTGGGTGCCCGCAGCGGCAGTTGGCTTCGCGCCCTCAGGCCAGCCGATGGCTGGCGCGATGTTGACCGTGGGAATCAGGGTCTTGTTCGGCTCCGGAAGCTTGGGGGAGGGCCCGGTGCCGTCAGACACTTGCAAAGTCGAGCTTTCACCGCAGGCGGCGAGGGCGCCTGCGCACATGATCAGTAGGGCAAGTCGGGTCTTGTGCATGGTTTTCTCCTGGATACCTGTAAGGGTAGAGGCGCGCGGCGGGCCGATGGTTCAAGTGCGAAGCCGGCTTTAATTGACGCTCCACCCCCAACCCTCTACCCTTCGCGACTTGTTCCAGGTGCTCTGTGACCCACGGGTCCACCGAGTGAAACAGGGAAGCCGGTGAGCGAGCGCACTTGTACACAGTGCTGCCGCAATTCCGGCGCTGCCCCCGCAACGGTAAATGAGTCAAGACGCTGCTTTTGCCACTGTATCGCCCCGCGATATGGGAAGGCGCAGTGTCGGCAAGCGCGCCACTCATGAGCCCGGAGACCGGCCTGAAACATCCAACAGCATCACGGTGGGCGATGCTTGGCTGTCTGTTTTCTCTTTTTCCTGCCCGCCGTTTTTGTCCAGCCCCAACGGAGAGCTGCCATGACCGATTCCCCCGACCGCGACGAACGCCACCTGGCGCGCATGCTGCGCAAAAAAGCCGTGATCGACGAGCGTATCGCCAATTCCCCCAACGAGTGCGGCCTGCTGCTGGTGCTGACCGGCAACGGCAAAGGCAAAAGCAGTTCCGCGTTCGGCATGCTCGCCCGCGCCATGGGCCACGGTATGCAGTGCGGCGTGGTGCAGTTCATCAAGGGGCGTAACAGCACGGGCGAAGAACTGTTCTTCCGCCGTTTCCCCGAGCAAGTGCGCTTCCATGTCATGGGCGAAGGCTTCACCTGGGAAACCCAGGACCGCCAGCGCGACATCGCCGCCGCCGAAGCCGCGTGGGAAGTTTCCCGCGAACTGCTGCAAGACCCGTCCATCGGCCTTGTCGTCCTTGATGAACTGAACATCGCCCTCAAGCACGGCTACCTCGACCTCGACCAAGTGCTCAGCGACCTGCAAGCGCGTCCGCCGATGCAGCATGTGGTGGTCACCGGCCGTGGCGCCAAGCCTGAATTGATCGAAATGGGCGACACCGTCACCGAAATGGGCATGCTCAAGCACGCATTCCAGGCCGGTATCAAGGCACAGAAGGGCGTCGAACTTTGAATCAGCCCCGTCATTGCCCGGCCGTATTGATCGCCGCACCGGCGTCTGGCCAGGGCAAAACCACCGTCACCGCAGCGCTGGCCCGTTTGCACCGCAACCTGGGGCGCAAGGTGCGCGTGTTCAAATGCGGGCCGGACTTTCTCGACCCGATGATCCACGAGCGCGCCAGCGGTGCGCCGGTGTATCAGTTGGACATGTGGATGGTGGGCGAGCAGGAAAGTCGCCGCCTGTTGTGGGAAGCTGCCGGCGAGGCCGACCTGATCCTTATCGAAGGCGTCATGGGCCTGTTCGACGGTACCCCCTCCAGCGCTGACCTGGCCCGCCACTTCGGCGTGCCGGTACTTGGCGTGATCGACGGCACCGCCATGGCCCAGACGTTTGGCGCGTTGGCCTTGGGCTTGGCGCGTTATCAGCCGGACCTGCCGTTCGCCGGCGTGCTGGCCAACCGCGTCGGCACCCTGCGCCATGCGCAACTGCTCGAAGGCAGCCTCACCGAAGGCCTGCGTTGGTACGGCGCCTTGTCCCGTGAGACGGGCATCGAATTGCCAAGTCGTCATCTGGGCCTGGTGCAGGCCAGCGAACTGAATGACCTCGACGTGCGCCTCGACGCCGCCGCCCAAGCGTTGGGCAGCAGTTGCGAAGTCGCCTTGCCGCCGCCAGTGACCTTCGCCGCGCCTGAAGTGATCGCTGCCGAGCCGCTGCTCGACGGTGTGCGCATCGCCGTGGCCCGCGACGAAGCCTTCGCCTTTACCTACGGCGCCAGCCTCGACCTGTTGCGGGCGATGGGTGCCGAGTTGCACTTCTTTTCGCCGATCCATGATCGTGAATTGCCTGACGCCGACAGTCTGTATCTGCCGGGCGGCTACCCGGAATTGCATCACCAGGCGTTGGCGGAAAACACCGCGATGCTGGAGGCGATCCGCGCCCATCACGCCGCTGGTAAACCGTTGCTCGCCGAATGCGGCGGCATGTTGTACCTGCTGGACTCGCTCACCGATGTCGCCGGCCAACGTGCCGAGTTGCTCGGCCTGCTGCCGGGCGACGCCGTGATGCAGAAGAAGTTGGCCGCCTTGGCCCTGCAAAATGTCGAATTGCCGGAAGGTGTACTGCGTGGGCATACCTATCACCACTCCCTGACCAGCACCGCATGCACGCCGATTGCCCGTGGCGTAAGCCCCAATGGCGGGCGTGGCGCCGAGGCGGTTTACCGACAGGGGCGGATGACGGCTTCCTACGTGCACTTTTACTTTCCGTCGAATCCGGCGGCGGTGGCTGCATTGTTTGCGCCAGACCGGGAAGGCGCTTTCGCGAGCAAGCCCGCTCCCACACTTGACCGAGTTGAAACCCAATCCAATGTGGGAGCGGGCTTGCCCGCGAAGAGGCCATGACCGACAACGCCTTCCCCCCAGCCGACCGCGACGCCGTCTACCGCGCCATCGCCGAACGCCGCGACATGCGCCACTTCACTGGCGGCACGGTGGCCCCCGAACTGCTCCACCGCCTGCTCCAGGCCGCCCACCAGGCGCCGAGTGTCGGCCTGATGCAACCCTGGCGCTTCATCCGCATCAGCGACCGTCAACTGCGTGGGCAAATTCAGCAACTGGTGGAAGAAGAACGCATACGCACCGCCGAAGCGCTGGGCGAACGCTCCGATGACTTCATGAAGCTCAAGGTCGAAGGCATCCACGACTGCGCCGAGGTACTGGTGGCGGCACTGATGGACGATCGCGAGCGCCACATCTTCGGCCGCCGCACTTTGCCGGAGATGGACATGGCCTCGTTGTCCTGTGCAATCCAGAACCTATGGCTGGCCGCCCGCGTCGAAGGCCTGGGCATGGGCTGGGTCTCGCTGTTCGAGCCCCAGGCCCTGGCCGACCTGCTGGGCTTGCCCGCCGGCGCCAAACCCCTGGCCGTGCTGTGCCTGGGGCCGGTGGCCGAGTTCTATCCGGCACCGATGCTGCAACTCGAAGGCTGGACCGAACCACGGCCGCTGAGTGACATGTTGTATGAAAATGTGTGGGGAGTGAGTCAATGAGTGTGGCCTTGCTGTGTGTCGCCGCTGTCGCGCTGGATGCGCTGCTGGGCGAACCCAAGCGCTGGCATCCGCTGGTGGCGTTCGGTAATTTCGCCGGGCGCATCGAGCAACGTTTCAACACCGGTGGCCGTGGCTGGCGCAGCCATGGCGTGACCGCGTGGTTTATCGCCGTGGTGCCGCTGACCTTGCTGGCCACCGCGTTGTCGTGGGCGCCGTATATCGGCTGGGTGCTGGAGATCCTGGCGCTGTATTGCGCCTTGGGCATGCGCAGCCTTGGCGAACACGTGATCCCCGTGGCCCAGGCCCTGCGCAGCGACGACCTGGACGAAGCGCGCCAGCGCGTAAGTTACCTGGTGAGCCGGCAGACCAGTGAGCTGGACCGCACCGAAGTCGCCCGTGCCGCCACCGAATCGGTGTTGGAGAACGGCAGCGATGCGGTGTTCGCCGCGCTGTTCTGGTTTGTGGTGGCCGGCGTGCCGGGCGTGGTGCTTTATCGCCTGAGCAACACCCTGGATGCCATGTGGGGCTATCGCAACGAACGCTTCGAGCGCTTCGGCTGGGCAGCGGCGAAAATCGACGACGTGCTCAACTATATTCCGGCGCGCCTGGTGGCGCTGACCTACGCGCTGCTGGGCAAAACCCGCCTGGCGCTGAAATGCTGGCGCACGCAGGGCCCGACCTGGGACAGCCCAAATGCTGGTCCGGTGATGGCGGCGGGGGCGGGTGCCTTGGGTGTCGAACTGGGCGGCGCCGCGATTTATCACGGCGAAGTCCACCAGCGTCCGCAGCTCGGCGAAGGCCCGGCGGCGGATGCGGATTCTATTGACCGAGGCTGGCAACTGGTGCAGCGCGGCGTATGGTTGTGGTTGCTGATTCTCTGCGCGGGGGCGCAATTCTATGCTTGAGCACGGTGGCCGGCTGCGCAAGGCGGCGATTCAGTACGGGATTGCCGAGGCCGACTGGCTCGACCTGTCCAGCGGCCTTGCGCCGTGGCCCTGGCCGATCCCCGAGATCCCGCTGCGCGCCTGGGCGCGCTTGCCCGAGACCGACGACGGCCTGGAACGCGCCGCCAGCGAATATTACGGCGCCGCGCATGTGTTGCCGGTGCCTGGCTCCCAGGCCGCGATCCAGTTGCTGCCGCGCTTGCGCCGGGCGGGCAAGGTCGGCGTGCTGTCGCCGTGCTATGCCGAACACGCCGAAGCCTGGCGCCGCGCCGGTTATGTGGTGCGCGAAGTGCTGGAGCAGGAAGTCGATTTCTTCCTCGACGGCCTCGACGTGCTGGTGGTGGTCAACCCGAATAACCCCACCGGCCTGAGCTTGACCCCGGAACGCCTGCTGGATTGGCATGCGCGCCTGGCCCAACGCGGCGGCTGGCTGGTGGTGGATGAAGCGTTCATGGACATCACCCCGCACCTGAGCCTGGCCAGCCAGGCTCACCAAGTCGGGCTGATCGTGTTGCGCTCGTTTGGCAAATTCTTCGGCCTCGCCGGGGTGCGCCTGGGGTTTGTGCTGGCCGAGCGCAAGTTGCTCAAGCTGCTCGCCGAACAGGTCGGGCCGTGGGCGGTCAGTGGGCCGACCCGCGTGCTGGGCCAGGAATGCTTGCTCGACGTGGCCGGGCATACGCGCCAGCGCAAGCGCTGCGCCGACGCCGCCGAGCGTTTGTTCGGCGTGCTTGAGCGCCACGGTTTTCAACCCCAGGGCGGTTGCGCCTTGTTCCAATGGCTGATCACCCCGCACGCCGAGCGCCTGCATGAATTCATGGCCCAGCGCGGCATTCTGCTGCGCCTGTTTGTGCATGACAGCAGCCTGCGTTTTGGCCTGCCCGACACCGAGGCCGACTGGCAGCGCCTCGACGCGGCACTGACCGCCTACAAGGACGCCTCATGAGTACGCTGATGGTGCAAGGCACCACCTCCGATGCCGGCAAAAGCACGCTGGTGACCGCACTGTGCCGCTGGCTGATACGCCAGGGCGTGGCTGTGGCGCCGTTCAAGCCGCAGAACATGGCCCTCAACAGTGCTGTGACCGCCGAAGGTGGCGAAATCGGCCGCGCCCAGGCCGTGCAGGCCCAGGCTGCCAACCTGGCGCCGCACACCGACATGAACCCGGTGCTGCTCAAGCCCAACAGCGACACCGGTTCCCAGGTCATCATCCACGGCCGCGCCGTGACCAGCATGAACGCCGTGGCCTATCACGACTACAAAGCCATCGCCATGCAAGCGGTACTGGCCTCTCACGCACGCTTGAGCCAAGCCTATCCGGTGGTCATGGTGGAGGGCGCGGGCTCCCCGGCGGAGATCAACCTGCGCGCCAATGACATCGCCAACATGGGTTTCGCCGAAGCGGTGGATTGCCCGGTGCTGCTGATCGCCGATATCAATCGTGGCGGCGTGTTTGCCCATCTGGTCGGCACCCTGGAATTGCTCTCGCCAACCGAGCAGGCGCGGGTCAAAGGCTTCATCATCAACCGTTTCCGTGGCGACATTGCGCTGCTGCAACCCGGCCTGGATTGGCTGGAGGCGCGCACCGGCAAACCGGTGGTGGGCGTGCTGCCCTACGTGATGGACCTGCACCTGGAAGCCGAAGACGGCATCGACCGACGCCAAATCGACAAGGCCGCCCAGGTGCTCAAAGTGGTGGTGCCGGTGCTACCGCGCATCAGCAATCACACCGATTTCGATCCGCTGCGCCTGCATCCCCAGGTGGACTTGCAGTTCGTCGGCCCAGGCCAGCCGATTCCGCCTGCCGACCTGATCATCCTGCCTGGCTCGAAAAGCGTGCGCAGCGACCTGGCCTATCTGCGTGCCAATGGCTGGGACAGCGCCGTGGCGCGGCACTTGCGCTATGGCGGCAAGGTGCTGGGGATTTGCGGGGGGTTGCAGATGCTCGGCGAGCAGGTGCACGACCCGCTCGGTTTGGAAGGGCCCGCAGGTTCCAGTGAGGGCCTGGGGTTGTTGGCATTCAGCACCACGCTGGAGGAGGAGAAGCAACTGCGTAATGTGCGTGGGCGGTTGCTGCTGGAAGACGCCGAAGTGAGCGGTTACGAAATCCATGCGGGCGTGACAACTGGCGATGCCCTGTCGAGTGCCGCCGTGCTACTGGATGACGGTCGTCGTGACGGCGCGCAAAGTGCAGACGGGCAAATCCTTGGTACGTACCTGCATGGCTTGTTTGAAACGCCGGCAGCGTGCAGCGCCTTGTTGCGCTGGGCGGGGTTGCAGGATGTGCAGGAAGTGGATTACCACGCGCTGCGCGAGCGCGATATCGAGCGCTTGGCGGACTTGGTGGAGAACCATCTGGATACCGAGCTGCTGCGCAAGCTGTGTGGGATTTAACAGCATGTGGGTTTTAACTGATGCACTGCGATCCAAATGTGGGAGCGGGCTTGCTCGCGAAAGCGGCGGGTCAGTCAGTACATTTGATACTGATATACCGCTTTCGCGAGCAAGCCCGCTCCCACAGGAAGGTATGACTTTATGCTGCAACTGATCCTCGGCGGCGCCCGTTCCGGCAAGAGCCGCCTCGCCGAAAAACTCGCCAGCGACAGCGCGCTGCCGGTCATCTATATCGCCACCAGCCAACCCCTGGACGGCGAGATGAACGAGCGCGTCGCCCTGCATCGCCAGCGCCGCCCTGACCACTGGGGGCTGATCGAAGAACCCATCGAACTCGCCCGGGTGCTGCGGGAAAACGCTGCCGCCGACGTCTGCCTGTTGGTCGACTGCCTGACCCTGTGGCTGACCAACCTGCTGATGCTCGAAGACCCGCAGCGCTTGGCGTTGGAACGCGATGAATTGCTGGAAACCCTGGCCACGCTGCCGGGTGAAATCATTTTTGTCAGCAACGAGACCGGAATGGGTGTCGTGCCGCTGGGCGAATTGACTCGCCGCTATGTGGATGAAGCCGGATGGCTGCATCAAGCCTTGGCCGAGCGTTGTCAGCGTGTTGTCCTGACGGTTGCCGGCCTGCCCCTGACTTTGAAAGGTACTGCGTTATGACTGACACCTGGTGGCTCAACCCTTGTAAGGCAATCGACGCGAATGCGTACGAACAGGCCCTGGCACGCCAGCAGCAACTGACCAAGCCCGCCGGTTCCCTCGGCCAGCTGGAGGCGTTGGCGGTGCAGTTGGCGGGTTTGCAAGGCCAGGTCAAACCCTCGGTGGAGCAGGTGTGGATCGCGATCTTTGCCGGCGACCACGGTGTGGTGGCGGAGGGCGTGTCGGCGTTTCCCCAGGAAGTGACCGGGCAGATGCTGCATAACTTTGTCACCGGTGGCGCGGCGATCAGCGTGTTGGCGCGACAGTTGAGCGCGCAATTGGAAGTGGTCGATCTGGGCACCGTGACGCCGACGCTGGACTTGCCTGGGGTGCGTCACCTGAATATCGGCGCGGGCACCGCCAATTTCGTCAACGGCCCGGCGATGACTGAAGCTCAGGGACGCCTGGCCCTGCAAGCCGGTCGCGACAGTGCCTTGCGTGCGTTGCAAGGCGGGGCGCAATTGTTTATCGGCGGCGAGATGGGCATCGGCAACACCACCGCCGCCAGTGCGCTGGCGTGTGCGTTGCTCGATTGCCAGGTCAGCGACCTGACAGGTCCGGGCACCGGGCTGAATGCCGAGGGCGTCAGCCACAAGGTGGCGGTGATCGAACGCGCGCTGGCGTTGCATGCCGGGCAGCGTGGTGATGCGCTGCAAACCCTGTTCAACCTGGGTGGTTTTGAAATTGCCGCGCTGGTCGGCGCCTACCTGGCCTGTGCCCAGGCAGGTATCGTGGTGTTGGTGGATGGGTTTATCTGTACGGTCGCCGCGTTGGTGGCCACGCGCCTGAACCCGGCAAGCCGCGAATGGCTGCTGTTCGGCCATCGGGGCGCCGAGCCGGGTCATCGCCATGTGCTGCAAAGCCTCGACGCGCAACCGCTGCTGGAGCTTGGCCTGCGCCTGGGCGAAGGCAGTGGCGCGGCGCTGGCGGTGCCGCTGCTGCGCCTGGCCTGTGCCCTGCACGGCCAGATGGCGACATTTGCCGAAGCCGCCGTGGCAGATCGCCCGGCATGACCCTGCACCTGGACCTGCTGCGCCATGGCGAAACCGAGCTGGGCGGTGGCCTGCGCGGCAGCCTGGACGACGCGCTCACCGCCAAGGGCTGGGAGCAGATGCGTGCCGCAGTGGTGGCGCAGGGGCCGTGGGATCGTGTGGTCAGTTCGCCGTTGCAGCGTTGCGCACGGTTTGCCGATGAGTTGGGTGCGCAACTCGAGGTGCCGGTGAGCCTTGAGAAGGATCTGCAAGAGCTGCATTTTGGCGCTTGGGAAGGGCAAAGCGCGGCGGCACTGATGGAGACCGACGCCGAAGCGTTGGGCTTATTCTGGGCAGATCCTTACAGCTTTACGCCGCCCGAGGGCGAGCCGGTCAGCGACTTCTCCGACCGTGTTCTCGGCGCCGTCGCACGCTTGCATCAGGCTTATGCCGGTGAGCGCGTGTTGTTGGTCAGCCATGGCGGCGTGATGCGCCTGCTGCTGGCGCGGGCACGCGGGTTGCCCCGGGAGCAGTTGCTGAATGTCGAAGTCGGCCACGGCGCGCTGTTCAGCCTGCACGTCGCGGCTGATGGCGTGTTGAAGGAAGGAGTCTGACGATGCTGCCGTTCTGGATCGCCCTGCAATTTCTCAGCAGCCTGCCGATTCGCCTGCCGGGTATGCCGCAGCCACAGGAACTGGGGCGCTCGTTGCTGTTTTATCCTCTGGTCGGCCTGTTGTTCGGCGGACTGCTGTGGGGCTTGAACGCGGTGTTGATGGGCGCGCCCTTGCTGCTGCATGCCGCGCTGTTGTTGACGGCCTGGGTGCTGCTCAGTGGTGGCCTGCACCTGGACGGCCTGGCTGACAGCGCCGACGCCTGGCTCGGCGGCTTCGGCGACCGCGAGCGCACCCTCACCATCATGAAAGACCCACGCAGCGGACCGATTGCCGTGGTCACCCTGGGTTTGGTGCTGCTGCTCAAGTTCACTGCGCTGGTGGCGTTGATCGAACAACACAACGGTGCGGCGCTGATCCTCGCGCCGCTGATTGGTCGGGCGTCGATGCTCGCGCTGTTTCTGACCACGCGTTACGTGCGCGCAGGTGGATTGGGCCAGGCATTGTCGGATCATTTACCTCGAGTTGTCGGCCAGCAGGTGCTGATCCTCAGCGGCCTGGCGTGCCTTCTGATCGGTGGCTTTAGTGGTGGGATCGCGGTGCTGCTCGCGGCGCTGTGCTTTGTCGGCCTGCGCCACCTGATGGTCAAGCGCCTGGGCGGCACCACGGGCGACACCGCTGGTGCCTTGCTGGAGCTGCTGGAAGTCGCGGTTTTGGTCGGCTTGGCGCTGTAACACTTTCTTGCATTTCCTTAATCGCGGGTATATACACGTTCCATGCTTGCCTCCCAATGTTTATGCACCAACCTGCGTCGCGCCGCTCGTGGCGTCAGCAGGCACTACGACGGCGCTCTCGACGGCTTCGGGATCAACGTTGCCCAGTATTCCTTGCTGTGCAACCTGCAACGTCTCGATCAGCCGAGTATCTCCAGCCTGGCCGAAGCCATGGGCCTGGATCGCAGCACCCTGGGGCGCAACCTGCGGGTGTTGGAAGGCGAAGGCCTGGTGCAGTTGGTGGAAGGTGATGACCTGCGCAACCGCCTGGTGTTGTTGACCGAGGCAGGCGAGGAGCGATTGGCCGCCGCGTTACCGGCCTGGGAAGCAGCACAGCAGAAATTGATCGATCAACTCGGCGCGGAAAAACGCGAAACCTTGTTGGCCTTGCTGGACGAACTCGCCTGACGGCGGGTTTGTTCGAATACAAGCGGGTATATACCCGCGAGCGGAGAATAAGAAATGACCTCGATGTGGCGCACCAGTGGTTGGATCCTTTTAGGGAGTGCGCTGATCCTGGCGTTGTCCTTGGGTGTACGGCATGGCTTCGGCCTGTTCCTGGCGCCGATGAGCGCTGAATTCGGCTGGGGTCGTGGCACGTTTGCCCTGGCGATCGCCTTGCAGAACCTGGTGTGGGGCCTGGCGCAGCCGTTTGCCGGCGCGTTGGCCGACCGTTTTGGCGCGACCAAGGTGGTGTTTGTCGGCGGGGTGCTCTACGCCGTGGGCCTGGTGTTGATGGGCTTGTCTGATTCTGCGTGGTCGTTGTCCCTCAGCGCGGGGTTGCTGATTGGTATCGGCCTGTCTGGGACCTCGTTCTCGGTGATTCTCGGTGTGGTGGGCCGTGCCGTAGCGCCGGAAAAACGCAGCATGGCCATGGGCATCGCGAGTGCCGCCGGTTCGTTCGGCCAGTTCGCCATGGTGCCGGGCACCTTGGGGTTGATCAGTTGGTTGGGCTGGTCCGCCGCGTTGCTGGCGTTGGGTCTGATGGTTGCGCTGATTCTGCCACTGGTCGGCATGCTCAAGGACAAGCCGCTGCCGGTGATGGCCGGCCAGCAAACCCTGCGTGAAGCGTTGAAAGAAGCCTGCTCCCACTCCGGGTTCTGGCTGTTGGCGTTCGGCTTTTTCGTCTGCGGATTCCAGGTGGTGTTTATCGGCGTACACCTGCCGGCCTACCTGGTGGATCAGCACCTGCCGGCAACCACCGGCACCACCGTGCTGGCGTTGATTGGCCTGTTCAATATCATCGGCACCTACACCGCCGGCTGGCTCGGCGGGCGCATGTCCAAGCCGCGCTTGTTGACGGCGTTGTACCTGTTGCGTGCGGTGGTCATCGTGTTGTTCCTGTGGGCGCCGGTGACGCAGGTCAGCGCCTACCTGTTCGGCATGGCGATGGGCTTGTTGTGGCTGTCCACCGTGCCACTGACCAACGGCACGGTGGCGACGTTATTTGGTGTACGAAACCTGTCGATGCTCGGTGGGATTGTGTTCCTGTTCCATCAGATCGGCTCCTTCCTTGGCGGCTGGCTGGGCGGGGTGGTCTATGATCGAACCGGTAACTACGATTTGATCTGGCAGGGCGCGATTCTCTTGAGCCTGCTCGCGGCGGCCCTGAATTGGCCGGTGCGCGAGCGGCCGGTGGCACGCTTGCAGGCGCAGATGGAGGCGGCATGAGCAAAGCGGTAAGGGGGGTGTTGATCGCGGCGGGGTTGATCCTGATGGTGCTGGCCTGGATGGGCTGGCAGCACGGTGGCCTGGCATTGATGCAACTGGGCATGGCGATCTGTTAAGTTCGTTGCCTGAATCTATTCAAGGACACACGACATGCAGATGCGCTGGCTCGCTGTACCCGTGCTGATGGCCATTGGCAGTGCCGCAATGGCCGCCAGTTGCCCGCCGTTGCTGGAGGGCCAATTGCCCAAGCTGCGGGCCAAGGAATCCATCGACTTGTGCCAGCGCTTTGCCGGCAAGCCCCTGGTGATCGTCAATACTGCGAGCTTTTGCGGGTTCGCGCCGCAATTCAAAGGGCTTGAGGCCCTGTATCAGCGTTACAAGGACCAAGGGCTGGAAGTGATTGGCGTACCGTCCGATGACTTCAAGCAGGAAGCCAAGACCGGCGAGGAGACCGCCAAGGTCTGCTACGTGAACTACGGCGTGACCTTTACCATGACCGAACCGCAGAAGGTCAAGGGGCCGGATGCGGTGCACCTGTTCAAGGTGTTGGCGCAGCAGAGCAACGCGCCGAAGTGGAATTTCTACAAGTACGTCGTCGACCGTCAAGGCAAGGTGATTGCCGACTTCTCCAGCCTGACCAAACCGGACAGCCCGGATTTGATCGAGGCTGTGGAGAAAGCTCTAGCTTCCAAGCCTTGATTGTCAGCCACTGAAAAGCCCCGCCTCCTTTGCAGGAGAGCGGGGCTTTTTTACACCGGTCTGAATCAGAAGGTGTAAGTCATGCCCAGGCCGAAACCGTTGGCACTGTTCTCGTACTTGGCGCGGTAGCCCGGCGCGTCGGTACGTGTGACCTTGATGTCTTCTTCCTGCAGGTAGGAATAAGCCAGGTCGACGGTCATGTTATCCATGACTTTGTAGCCCAGGCCGACGCTGAAGATCGTACGGTCGCCAGTCGGGATACGCGGCGAACGGTCTTTGTTGTTGGTTGGCGACTGGTCGAAGGTCAGGCCGGTACGCAGCACAACCTGCTTGGTCAGCTGGTACGAGGTACCCACGGCGTAGGCCCAGGTGTCGTGCCAGTTTTGCGGCTCGCTGATGGTCTTGATTGCGGCAGCACCAATGCCCGACGCGGCCGTTACACCTTCGTTGTTGACGGTGATTTCTTTCAGGCGGCTCCAGCGGGTCCAGGTAGCACCGCCGTACAGTTTCCAGTCGGCGGTCAGGTCTTGAGTGACCGACGCATCCCAGGATTCCGGCGTGTCGATTTTCAGCGACGCGTCGTAACGGTTGTTTTTCAGCACGGCTTGAGTCGCGGCTGGACCGCTGACGGTGGTGTGACCTTCAAGCTTGTACTTGACCTTCGAATGGTAGGTCAGGCCAACGCGGGTGGTATCGGTGGCTTGAACCAGTACGCCGACGTTGAAGCCAAGGGCGGTATCGTCGCCCTTGATTTTGACGTTGGTGTCGGAGGCCAGCGGGCTGATGGTTTTTTCCGATTCCAGTACGCCGGAAATCCGGTTGATGGTCGGACCGAAGCCGATGGATACGCGGTCGTTGAATGCATAGCTGACAGTCGGCTGGAAGGTCATGACCTTCACTTCGCTCTTGCTGCCGAAGCCACGGCCCTGGAAGCCGTTTTCATAGTCGGTCACCAAGCCGAACGGTGCATACACACCAAAGCCGATGGCCCACTGATCGTTGAGTTTGTTGGTGTAGAAACCAAAGGGCACGGCCGTGAAGGGAACCATGTCGCCTTTGTTGGTGCCTTTGACGCCACCGCTCGCATCTTTGATGTTGGTCGATGCATCAATGGCTGCAACGCCGCCAGTGATTTGCTGGCCATTGAGGCGCGACATACCGGCAGGGTTACCGTAGACAGTGCTTGCATCATCGGCAGAAGAAGAGCGACCTGCGAAACCGGTACCCATCCCGCTGACGCTCTGTTCGTTGAGGGCAAAGCCGCTTGCGAACAGTTGGGAAGAGGCCATGGCAACGGCGAGGCTAAGTGTGGTCTTGAGCATTACTTTTTTCATTATTAGAACTCCGTGGTGATCACCGCTGCGGAAAGTAACAATAAATTTAAGTTCGCGCCATAGGCTGGAATGCTGGAGATAGAGCGGTTTTGTAGGACAATCCGACCAAAATTCAGTGTTTTTGACGAATCTTGCAAATTGCCCGGTCAGCAAACCACCTGATTCATGGGTGAAACACAGGTTTGCCAGGTTTGGGTGAAATCACGCAGGCGTCCTTGAGGGTGAAATATTTCTTTCCAGATACGCGCCATGGCCAAGACATCGCCGGGGGGTGGCAGTGCGGGGTGATGTTGTTCTACCAGCAGCCAGGCGATGGCGGTGGCGTAACGCAGGTTTACGGTGAGCTCAAGTTGTGGTGCGCTGAGGAAGGCGTGTTGGCTGGCCAGCCCACGCACGAGGCTGGCGCGTTCGGGGTCCAGCGCCAGGTAATCGTCCCACAGGGCGCGATGGCGTGGCTCGGTGATGCTGTACAGGCCATGGCCGCGCCGGTCATGCAAGGCCGAGCCCAGTTCTGACTGGCTGGCCGCGATGCCCAGCAGCAGGGCTTCGGCAGTCGGGTTGTGGCGGCCCAGGTAGATCAACGTCGGCCGGATCACATAACGACATAATTCGCTGGCAGCGATACCCATACAAGCCTCAATCCGTGACGAAAAGGGTCGGCGAAGCCTGAGAGAGGGGGCTTGGCAGCAATGGATCGGATCTCAGGCTTGCCGGAAGCGGATCATGCCGCTTGAGTTGAAGTGTAGTGTCATATTCATGATGTAAAGGATTGTTTTTAAAACATCTTATTCATTTAGTTATATCGTTTATATCTATTCGTAATGAGTAAAAAAGCGCATCACAGAAACGTCAGGCAATAAAAAACCCTGTGTTTTAAACAGGGTTTTTGTGTTTCAGCGACTCGGGTCGATCAGGCAGTCAGTGCCTGACGGGTACGCTCGATCACGGCCTGCAGCGGTTCTGCGCTGGAGTATTGATCGGGGTACAGGCGTTCGCTGTGACGAGCGATGCCATGTTCATTGACCAGGGTGAAGCTGAAGCAGCCTTTGCGAGCAGCCATGATCAGGCAGTTCATTGGTGCAAAAGCGTTGGTGAGGGTGCGAATGGCATCCTGAGTATGGATTTGAGCGTTCATATTATTGGTGTTCCTACAAATGACACGGATAAGAACCGTGCCGTATTAAAACGTTCCAGCGACGTTGATCACGATTGACCGAACGAAGAAACCGACTGGAACAAAGCAGCCAGTTTGAAGCGCTGATAAGTTAGGCGCGCTTGGGCTGGCAGGTAGGTACTTAGGAGGGCAGGCAGCACAACAGGGGCAAAGGTTCTGGGCCCGGGGTGAAGATCCTGATCAATTTGCAGGTTGGTTCGGTCAGAGTATCAATACTTCGCGTCACCCTTCGCTTGTGCAAAGGCAGTGTCGTCGCAAGTGATACCTGGAAACCATCGAGGTGGTCGATCCCGCGTTGTTCGGGGGAGTTGTTCGACCAGAATTGACTTTCAGCTTGGTACTAACGCCGCGGATAGTAACGGATTGAAACAAGGAAAGGAAGTGTGCTAGTCAAAAAACTTCAATCAGCCCCCCAGCAGGCTGCGGTAGACCAGCACCGTGGCGGCTGCGGCCAGCGAGCAGCCGAGGGCGTAGGCCGCCAGGGTCAGGCGCAATGATTGGCCGGCCTCGATCACGTTCATCACGTCGCGCATGTCGTTGATCCGGCCGTCGCTCAGCTCGATGCACAGGCTCACGGCGGTAAAGGCGGCTGACAACAGAATGGCGATGGCAAACAACGCACCGTCGGGGGAGGGTAGCGCTGCATTGATCCCCAACGATGTCGCACAGATCGCCAGTAGCAACACGGCGAACAACAATATCCCTTTCATCGGCTCACTCACCGTTGCGCTATCGGTGGAGCAGTGTGGCGAGCCGGCCAGGATTTGAAAAGTGGCCGATTCGCGGCGGCGGTAACATTTTTGCGAGCAAATGCTTTAAAAAAAACGGCGATATAACCATCGGATGGGTACTTGTGCACATTAGTTGCGATGTGTGTAACCAACCTGTCAACTGCTTCGAAGGGATGCCTTTAGCCTACGATGGAAATTTAAGTCAATGAAAAATCTCGCTTTTTTTAATTGGTGAAAAAATCGTCAGTTTGACTGCGGCCCCCGCTGCATGGGCCTTTGCGTAAGTTTAAGCAGGGTTGTCCACTGACTTATCCACAGCTTCTGTGGATTGTCCCGAGCGCTTGCTCTAGAACGGGGGTGCCACGTTTTTTCAGCTTTACCTGTACGAAAAAAAGAGTAGAGTGGCGCGCCTTCCGTTCTGTCCCACAGTGCTTTATGAAGTTTCGCTCAGTATCACCTTCTGTTACCGATACCCCCCAAACTGTTACCGCACCCAAGCGCTTCTCCTTGAAAGTCGCCTTGTGGTTGCTCGACAGTCCTCGTCTGGGGCACAACACCAACGTCAAACACTTTGCCGGGCGCTTGCTCAAGCAGCCTGCCCGTGACGGTGTCGTGGCCGCCCAGAGCCGCCTGGGCCAATTGATGTGCCGCGAATGCGGGAATGCGCGCGACCGACGCATCGGCCATGATCTGCTGCGCCTGGCGGCCCGCGCGGGTGATCGTCGTGCCCAGCGTGAACTGGGCCAGGTCGAAGACTGAGCTGTCGCCAGGCCCTGTGCTCCGTTAACCTCTCTCTTTTTCGCTGATGGCAGAAATGGCTATGGCTTTTGACTGGACAGGTATTGCCCTGGGCCTCGCTGGCGCTGGATTGCCGCTACTGGCTCTGTGCTGGCAGTTGCAGCGGCGCTTGACCGCACGCACCACCGGCTGGGAATTGCTCGAAGAGCGCCTGGCCACGGCACAGATGGCCCAGGAAGGCCTGGCTGCCCAGTTGGATGCGAGCCGCGATGAAATCAGCGACCTGAGCCAGGCCAATGCTGCCAAGCAAGCCGACCTGGCTGCCGTGCGCCGCGAAGTCGAACTATTGCAGATCGACCGCGACAACGCCCGCGACGCCGCCCATGCCTGGAACCTCGACCGCAACGCCAAGGACACCGAACTGCGTCGCCTCGACGCGTTGTCGGCCTCGCTGCGCGCTGAGCTGCGCGAGCAACAGGACAGCCATCAACAGCGCCTCACCGACCTGCAGGGCTCGCGTGATGAACTGCGGGCGCAGTTCGCCGAGCTGGCCGGCAAGATCTTTGATGAGCGTGAACAACGCTTTGCCGAAACCAGCCAGGAGCGCCTGGGACAGTTGCTCGATCCGCTGAAAGAGCGCATCCAGTCCTTTGAAAAACGCGTGGAAGAGAGTTACCAGAATGAAGCCCGCGAGCGCTTTTCCCTGGCCAAGGAGCTCGAACGCCTACAACAACTGAATCTGCGTCTGTCCGACGAAGCCACCAACCTGACCCGCGCCCTCAAGGGCCAGAAAACCCAGGGCAACTGGGGCGAACTGATCCTTGAGCGCGTGCTGGAACACGCCGGCCTGGAAAAGGGCCGCGAGTACCAGACCCAGGTCAGCCTCAAAGGCCCGGACGGCGAGCGATTCCAGCCGGACGTGTTGATCATGTTGCCCGGCGACAAGCAGGTGGTGGTCGACTCCAAAGTCAGCCTGACCGCCTATCAACAGTATGTTGGCGCGGATGATGAGGTGATCGGCCAGGCGGCGTTGAAGCAGCACGTCCTGTCCCTGCGTAATCACGTCAAAGGCCTGGCCGGCAAGGATTACAAGCGCCTGGAAGGCTTGCACAGCCTGGATTTCGTGTTGCTGTTCGTGCCGATCGAAGCGGCGTTTTCCGCGGCGCTGCAGGCCGAGCCCAACCTGTTCCAGGAGGCGTTCGACCGCCATATCGTGATCGTCAGCCCGACCACGTTGCTTGCCACCCTGCGGGTGATCGACAGTCTGTGGAAGCAGGAGCGGCAAAGCCAGAACGCGCGGGAAATCGCCGAGCGTGCCGGGTGGCTGTACGACAAGTTCGTGCTGTTTATCCAGGATCTGGATGAAGTGGGCAATCGGCTGCAGCAGTTGGATAAGGCTTACAGCTCGGCGCGGAACAAGCTGACAGATGGACGCGGAAATCTGGTCAGTCGTACTGAGCAATTAAGGTTGCTGGGTGCGCGGGCCAGCAAAAGCCTGCCGGCAGACCTGCTGGAACGGGCAATGACTGACTCAGACGGCGTTGCGCACCTTCCTGAATAAGCACCGATCAAAAATGTGGGAGCTGGCTTGCCTGCGATAGCGGTGGTGACTGACCAACCGCTATCGCAGGCAAGCCAGCTCCCACAGAGATATGTGCCAAGCCTACCTACAGCGGCAAATGCCGACTCAGCAACGCACGCAACGCCGCCGGCTTCACCGGCTTGGCCAGGTAATCCAACCCCGCCGCATGCACCTCGGCCACCATCTCCGGCCTGCCGTCGGCGCTGATCACCACGCCGGGGATCGGCTCCGCCAATTGCGCACGCAGCCAGCCCATCAACTCGGTACCGGTTTCGCCATGGTCCAGGTGGTAATCCACCAAGGCCAGTTGCGGACGCACGCCATCGGCCAACAGCGCCGCACATTGCGCCTGGTCGGTGGCGGTCCACACCTCGCAGCCCCAGCGGCTCAACAGGCTGCGCATGCCGATCAGGATGCTTTCCTCGTTATCGACGCACAGCACTTGCGCACCGCTCAATGGCAAGCCGCTTTCTTGCGTGCTCTTCACCTGCGGGCTTGCCTGGTTGCGCGCCAATGGCACGCGCACGCTGAACACGCTGCCCTTGCCGGGCCATGAGCGCACGCTCAAGCGGTGGCCCAAGACGCGGCACAGGCCATCGGCAATCGCCAGGCCCAGGCCCAGGCCTTTTTCGGCGCGGGTCTGGTGGCTGTCCAGGCGTTTGAATTCTTCGAAGATCACCTTCTGTTTATCCACCGGAATGCCGGGGCCACGGTCCCACACCTCCAGGCACAACTCGCCCTTGCGCCGGCGTACGCCAAGCAGCACCGGGCCGTCGGCATAACGGAAGGCGTTGGTGAGAAAGTTCTGCAAGATCCGCCTTAGCAACTTGATGTCACTGTCCACCCGCAGGCGGCTGCCGCGCAGGCGGAAGCGCAAGCCTTGTTCCTGGGCCAGGGCCTTGAATTCGGCGCCTAGGGTGTCGAACAGTTCATTGAGGGCAAAGGGTTGGCGCTGGGGGTTGATCTTGCCGTTTTCCAAGCGCGAGATGTCCAGCAGGTCGCTGATCAGGTCTTCGGCGGAGCGCAGCGAGCTGTCCAGGTGCTGCACCAATTGTCGCGCTTCGCCGGACAGGCCGTCGTTCTGGTGGGACAGGGCGGCAGAGAACAGGCGTGCAGCGTTCAGCGGTTGCATCAGGTCATGGCTGACCGCGGCGAGGAAGCGCGTCTTCGATTGGCTGGCGGACTCGGCCACGCCTTTGGCGTCGGTGAGCGCCACATTCAGCTGCGACAGTTCATGGGTGCGCTCGGTCACTCGTTGTTCCAGGCCTTCGTTGGCCTCGGTCAGTGCTTGCTCGGCTTCGCGGAAGGCGGTGATGTCGGTGAAACTCATGACAAAACCGCCGCCCGGCATCGGGTTGCCGATCAGCTCGATCACCCGCCCGTTGGGGAACAAGCGCTCGGAGGTGTGCGCGCGGCCTTGGCGCATCCAGTGCAGGCGGCGCGCCACATGCACTTCCGCCTCGCCCGGCCCGCACAGGCCGCGCTCGGCGTTGTAGCGAATGATGTCGGCAATCGGCCGGCCGACGCTGATCAAGCCTTCCGGGTAGTTGAACAGCTCCAGGTAACGGCGGTTCCACGCCACCAGCTTGAGGGACTGGTCCACCACGCTGATGCCCTGGGTGATGTTTTCAATCGCGCCTTGCAACAGCGCCCGGTTGAATTGCAGCACCTCGGAGGCTTCGTCGGCGATCCGTACCACGTCCTCCAGCTGCATCTCCCTACCTTCAATCGCGGCTTTTACCACAGCCCGTGTCGACGATGCGCCAAGCACGCCGGCCAGCAGGCGTTCGGTGTGGGCGATCCAATCGTTATCGGCATTCTGGTTGGGGTTGAAGCCTTTGCCCTGGCGGTAGGCGAAACGGATAAAGCTCTGCTGGGCGCGCTCTTCACCGACAAAGCGCGCCGCCAGGCTCAGCAGGTCGCTGATCTGCACCGACAACATCGAACGCGCACTGGCCCGCTGGCTGATTTCCTGGCCAATAAAGCGTCCAGCCTGCCAATGCTCGGACACCCGTGTGCGGGACAGCATCGACACCCAGACGAACAGGGTGAAGTTGCCCGCCAGGGAGAACACCGTACCCAGGGTCAGCGAGGTCACCGACAAGCCAAACGGGTGGGAATGCATCCACGTCAGGCCGGGGAAAAGGCTCAAGGACCAGCCGAGACTTTTCGCCGTCACCGGTAGGACCAAGGTGTAGAACCACAGGAAAGTGCCCGCCGCCAATCCGGCGAATACGCCGCGCCGGTTCGCTTGTTTCCAATACAGCGCGCCGAGCATGGCGGGTGCCAGTTGGGTCACGGCGGCGAAGGCGATCTGGCCGATGGTCGCCAGGCTCGCCGTGGAGCCCAGCAAGCGGTAGCTCACGTAGGCCAGCAACAGAATGATCACAATGCTGACCCGGCGCACCGACAGCATCCAGTGGCGGAACACTTCGAACGGTCGCTCGGCGCTGGAGCGGCGCAACAGCCAGGGCAGCAGCATGTCATTGGAGACCATGGTGGACAGGGCGATGCTCGCCACGATCACCATGCCGGTGGCCGCCGAAGCGCCACCGATAAACGCCAGCACGGCGAGGGCCGGATGGGCTTCCGCCATCGGCAGGCTGATTACGTAGGAATCTGGCAGCACCGAGCCGGGCAGCAGCATCTTGCCGCCGAGGGCGATAGGGATGACGAACAGTGCGGCGAGGATCAGGTAGGCGGGGAACACCCATTTGGCCAGACGCAGGTCCTGGGGGTCGATGTTCTCCACCACTGTCACATGGAACTGCCGCGGCAGGCAGATGATTGCCATCATGGCCACGCCGGTCTGTACCACCATCGACGGCCAGTTGACGGTTTCTTTCCAGTATTCCTCCAGGCGCGGCGCGAGCATCGCCTGGTTGAACAGGTCGCCGAAACCGTCGTACAGGCCGTAGGTCACAAACGCGCCGACGGCGAGAAAGGCGAACAGCTTGACCAGCGATTCAAACGCAATCGCCAGCACCATGCCTCGGTGGTGTTCGGTGGCATCGAGGTTGCGGGTACCGAAGACGATGGTAAACAGCGCCAGCACCAGTGACACGATCAACGCCGTGTCCTGGGCGCGGGTGCCGGTGGTGTCTGCGCCGGCGCCGATCAGCAGGTTCACGCCGAGCACGATGCCTTTGAGTTGCAGGGCGATGTAGGGCAGCACGCCGACCAGGCAGATCAGCGCGACCACCACCGCCAGGGACTGGGATTTGCCGTAGCGTGCGGCGATAAAGTCGGCAATGGAGGTGATGTTTTCCTGCTTGCTGATCAGGATCATCTTTTGCAATACCCAGGGTGCCAACACCAGCAGCAGGACAGGTCCCAGGTAGATCGGTAAAAACGCCCACAACTGTTCGGCGGCTTGGCCGACAGCACCAAAGAAGGTCCAACTGGTGCAGTAGACCGCCAGTGACAGGCTGTACACCCAGGCGCGCACGCGTGGCGGCAGCGGCGCACGGCGGCGGTCACCGTAGAAGGCGATGGCAAACATAATGGCCATATAGGCCAGGGCAACGGCGGCGATCAGCCCGCTGGACAGCGTCATGGTAACTCCGAGCAGAAGAACACCCAGGCATTCCAGGCCCGGTGGGGCAGTTTCGCATGATGCCGGGGGTTAGTCAGTGTCGACCAAGGTCGCGTGAGGGGGAATGTCGCAGGGGGCTCTCAGCGTGGCGGCAAGGTCTTCTGGCGCAGGATGTAGATCGTCACCAGTACGGCGCTGGTCAGCATGAACCCTCGTGCCCACGGCAGCGGCACCAGGTAGCAGGACAGCCCGATGCTCAACCACATCAAGCCGATGGCGTAGACCTTGCCCTTTAGGGGAATGCCATTGCCGTCCAGATAGTCGCGAATCCACGGGCCCAGGCGCGGGTGTTCCACCAGCCAGTGGTAGAAGCGCGGGGAGCTGCGGGCGAAGCAGGCGGCGGCGAGGAGGAGGAAGGGCGTAGTTGGCAATACCGGTAGGAAAATGCCGATCACCCCCAGCGCTACGCTCAGCCAGCCGATGGCCAGCAGTGCGTAACGCAGGAGCAGCGAGCGGTTGCCCATGGGTGTCACGGGCACGCGACTCAGTGGTGACGTGGCTTGAGGATCGCCGGTTTTTCGTCAGGGGCGTTGCACAGCAGGTACAAGGCGGTCAGGGCTTCCGGGATCTGGACGATCATGTCGTCCATCAGGTTGGCGTCGGAGGCGATGTCGGCGAACTCTGGCTGGTCGTCGAACAGGCCCGAACCGACCATGATCGGCAGCAGCATTTCGCTGACTTCTTCCTCGGCGGTTTCGAACCAGGCAGCTTCGCGCAGGAACACGCCTTCCATGAAGCCGATGCACCAGCCGCGCAGGTCGGAGTCGTCCGGCTCTTCGCCCAGGTCGAGGTCGCATGGCAGCTCGAATTCCTCGTCGGAGGCCAGTTGGCGACCGATGTGGGCTTTGAGGGCGATCAGGGTGGATTCGATTTCTTCACGCTGGGCGGCGTCGGCGTAGTGCGGCTCTTCGGCGAACAGGGCGTCGATCCACTCACGATCCGGTACTTCCTCGGAACAGATGGACAGGGCGGTCAGGTAGCCGTGGGCGGCCACGTAGTCCAGCGCCTCGTCATGCAGCTCATCGGCGTCGAGGAAGGCTTGCAGGCGGGTTAGTTGCTCAGCGAAGGACATTGAAGGACTACCTTGGGAATAAACGATGCTGAATTCTAGGCTTTCTTGAGCGCCCAGGCCAGCCACACTGCATATTTGCCAGGTTTTAGATAGCCATCGCTATTCGTCAGCCGCGCCCTTTGCCAGGTGCTGCTCGGGTATACTGCCGCGTTTTGTGATGCCCCTGCAGGCCAAGCGCCAACCCGCGAAAACTTCGCTTACGGATTATTTTCCGTGAGGCCGGGTTTTTTCGGCCAGCCTGTACAGAGGGATTTCGGCGATATTTTGGAGTTTTACATGCTCGAGCAGGCTCAACGCGTCCTCAAGGACATCTTCGGCTACGACAGTTTTCGTGGCCGCCAGGGTGCGATCATTGAGCGCGTGGCCAGTGGCGGCGATGCCCTGGTATTGATGCCTACCGGCGGCGGCAAGTCGCTGTGCTTCCAGGTGCCGGCGCTGTTGCGCAATGGCCTGGCGGTGGTGGTGTCGCCGCTGATCGCGTTGATGGACGATCAGGTCGCGACCCTCGAAGAACTCGGTGTTGCCGCCGCTTCGTTGAACTCCACCCTCAGCGCCGAGCAGCAGCGCGACCTGGCTGCGCGGATCAAGCGCGGCGAAGTGAAGATGCTGTACCTGGCGCCCGAACGCCTGGTGCAGCCGCGCATGCTGGCCTTCCTGCAGAGCCTGGAAATTGCCCTGTTCGCGATTGACGAGGCCCACTGCGTGTCGCAATGGGGTCACGATTTTCGCCGCGAGTACCTGCAACTAGGGCAACTGGCCGAGCTGTTCCCCGATGTACCGCGCATCGCGCTGACCGCCACCGCCGACAAGCGCACCCGTGAAGAAATCGTCGAACGCCTGCATTTGCAGAACGCCGAGCGGTTCCTGTCGAGTTTCGACCGGCCGAATATCTTCTACCGCATCGTGCCCAAGGAGCAGCCGCGCAAGCAGTTGCTCGCGTTCCTGTCGGAGCGGCGCAGTGATGCGGGTATCGTCTATTGCCTGTCGCGCAAGAAGGTCGATGAAGTGGCCGCGTTCCTCTGCGAGCAAGGCTACCCGGCGCTGCCTTACCACGCGGGCCTGCCCAATGAAACGCGCTCGGCGCACCAGAAGCGCTTCCTCAACGAGGAAGGCCTGATCATGGTGGCGACCATCGCGTTTGGCATGGGCATCGACAAATCCAACGTGCGTTTCGTGGCGCACATGGATCTGCCCAAGTCCCTTGAGGCGTATTACCAGGAAACCGGCCGCGCCGGCCGTGATGGCCTGCCGGCGGATGCGTGGATGGTCTACGGCCTGCAAGACGTGGTGATGCTCAAGCAGATGCTGCAAAACTCCGAAGGTGACGAGCGCCACAAGCGCCTGGAGCAGCACAAGCTGGATGCCATGCTCTCGTTGTGCGAAGAAACCCGCTGCCGCCGCCAGACCTTGCTCGCGTATTTCGACGAAGACATGCCCGAGCCCTGTGGGCACTGCGACAACTGCACCGACGGCGTGCAGACCTGGGATGCCACCGAACCGGCGCGCCAGGGCCTTTCGGCCATCTATCGCACCGGCCAGCGCTACGGCGTCGGCCACCTGGTGGATGTGTTGCTGGGCAAGGACAACGAGAAAGTACGCAGCTTCGGTCACGAGAAACTCTCGGTCTACGGCGTCGGCAAGGCCCGCGCCGAAGGCGAATGGCGCTCGCTGTTCCGGCAGATGGTTGCGCGTGGCCTGGTGGACATCGACATCGAGGGTTATGGCGGCCTGCGCCTGAACGACAGCTGCCGGCCGCTGCTCAAGGGCGAAGTCAGCCTGGAGCTGCGTCGCGACCTCAAGCCGCAAACCACCGCCAAGACCAGCACCAGCCAGGCCAGCCAACTGGTACGTGGCGAAGAGCGCGAGCAATGGGAAGCCTTGCGCACCCTGCGCCGCAAGCTGGCCCAGGAACACAGCGTGCCACCGTACGTTATCTTCCCCGACTCCACCTTGTTGGAGATGCTGCGCGAGCAGCCGACAACCATGTCGGAAATGGCCCGGGTCAGTGGCGTGGGTGCGCGCAAGCTGGAGCGTTATGGCCAGGCCTTCCTCGAAGTCCTCGGCGGCCAGGCCGAAGCGCCGAAGGAAGTCGCCGACATCCGCCACGAGCTGATCAGCCTGGCGCGTGCGGGCATGACGCCGATCCAGATCGCCGGGCAACTGCAATGCTCGGAGAAGAACGTCTACACCTTGCTGGCCGAGTCCATCGGCGCGCAACAGCTGTCGCTGGAGCAGGCCCTCGATTTGCCGGAAGACTTGCTGGGCGAAATCCAGGATGCATTCCTTGACGGCGAGGGCGAATTGCCGCCGGTTGCGGAGATCGCGCCATTGTTCACCGGGCGGGTGCCTGAGGGTGTTTTGTACTGCGTTCGAGCCGCTTTGCAGTCCGAATTCGAAATTTAGTGCGTCAATTACGACAATGTAACGAATCAGTACATAGCACCTCTTGCCTACTGGCAGGGCTCATGCTTAGCTGACTAATAATTAGCCACACTTTGTTTTCAGTCTAAATCATGAGTTTTTTATGCCGTTAACCGATCAACACCGTTTTGGCATGCAGTTGGCGCAAATGTCCCGAGGTTGGCGCGCCGAGCTGGATCGCCGCCTGGCGGGGCTGGGCTTGTCCCAGGCGCGCTGGTTGGTGCTGTTGCACCTGGCGCGTTTTGAAGAAGCGCCTACCCAACGTGAGTTGGCACAAAGTGTTGGCGTCGAAGGGCCAACGCTGGCGCGTTTGCTCGACAGCCTCGAAAGCCAGGGCCTGGTGCAACGCCAGGCCGTGGTGGAAGACCGCCGCGCCAAGCGCATCTTGCTGTGCGACACCGCTCGCCCGCTGATTGATCAGATCGAAACCATCGCCACGGCGTTACGGCATGAGCTGTTTGTGGGAGTGGATGAAGAGGATATGAAGGTGTGCATGCGCGTGCATGGGCACATTCTGGCGAATCTGGAAAAGTCCTGATCCTAGAAGATATGTGGCGGCTGGCTTGTGTGGGAGCTGGCTTGCCTGCGATGGCCACAGGTATCTACACAACTACTAGACCTGACAAAACCCGAAGTTCTGGCTCTGGCTCTTCAGCTTTTGATCTTAGGCGCCCCGTTAACCACGCTGGCCGAACGCAGGCTTGAATCCGCGGGTAACCCGGCAGGACGCCGGGTTAGCCGTCCTGGGCCAAGGATGGCCCATGACGGCGGCCCACGGATTCAAGCC
>NZ_QAJM01000014.1:63684-126882 GCF_003852405.1 Pseudomonas sp. KBW05 | reverse complement strand
TAAGTGGCCGTTACCGCAGCACTGGATATGTACTCCGACCAAAAAGCTCCAGCGCCCGACACATAGCTTTCGCGAGCAAGCCCGCTCCCACATTTGGACCGCATACACCTGCCAAAGCTCGAGCGCCTGCGGAAAAAGGCTATCGCAGGCAAGCCAGCTCCCACAAAAGACAGCTCCCACAAAAACCAACCCCATACAAGCCAGCTCCAACAGTGTCAGAACGTCTGGCCCAGATTCAGATACACCGCCTTCTGATTATCATCGTTAAACCCATAGCTGAAATTCAGCGGCCCCAACGGCGTATCAAACCCCAGGAAAATACTCGCAGCGTTGATATAACCGCTGTCGAACTCATTGTCGTTGTTCCACGCCCGGCCTCGCTCCAGGGAAGCCCCCAGGTACAGCGGGAAATCCAGCGGCAAGTACGAGCGCGGCGTCAGCCGGCGGTAGTACACCGCCCGCATCAGGCTGACGTTCTGCCCAGAAATCGCATCTTCACGAAAGCCTGACAGCTGCCGCGCACCCCCCAGCAGAAAGCTGGAAATAACCACATCAGACTTATCCAGCGTACGCCCGTAGCGCCCGCCCAGCACCAAAGTGTCCGGGCCATTGCTCATGGCCTTGTCCAGTTTGAACTCCCACTGCCGGTAGCGCTGGTCGGAACCCAGCCCCGGTTCGAATTCACGGTAGGCCAGGCCGATGTCTTCACCGCTGTGGGGGAAGTACACGTTGTCCAGGGAGTCGAAGGAGTACTTCAACTCGTAGAAACCTTCACTGAAGCTCACGCTCGGCAGGTCGCGATCACCGATGCGCACATCCGCCTTGCCCCAGGCTTCACCGACACCAAAGCGGATCTCGCCGCTGTTGCCGATCTGGCGGCCCACGTTCAGGCCGAAACCGTAGCGTTCCAGGCGGTATTCGGAGATGGGGTCGTTGTCCAGGATCAGCTCGACGTTCTGCGCCTGCGCGCTGATATAAGGTGCGACGAAGTACCGCGAGCCCGTGTCCATCGGTTGGTAGAACTCGCTGTACAGCTCTTGTCGGTCACCGATCTGTACCCGCGTCAGCCATTCGGCCCCGAGGCGGTTGATGCCATTCATGCGGTAGCTGGCGCCGAGGTTGAAAGCGCTGTCGCCGCGCATGTCGTCCGACAGGTTCAGGCCCAGGCGCAGGTAATCGGTGCCGCTGCGTTTGCCCCGTGCGCTGATGACCAGGGTGTTGTCCTGGCCTTTCTTGATCACGCGGTATTGCACCTGCTCAAAGTAATCCAGGCCATACAAGGTGCCCATATCGGTTTGCAGGCGCCCCAGGTTCAGCGGTTCGCCCAGGGGTTGGCGGATGTAATAGCGGATCACGTCTTCGCTGACTTTCGAGTCGTTCTCCACGGTGATGGCGGTGATCACCGGCGTGCGCTCGCCCGGTGTGCGCGCCGCCACCAGTTGCGGGTCGACCGGCTCTGCGGGGCGCAGGTGGGCCAGGCGCAGGTCGAGGGCGCGGGTGGCGCGGTAGCCGGCGTCGATCATCTCTTTGGCACGGCCGAAATCGGTCACACCGAACGCCGCCAAGGGCGGCTGGATCAGTACGTCCTTGGGGTGCAGGGCCTTGAGTTGTTCCTCGGAATTGCTGCGGGTCATCAAGGTGATGGATTGGTTGAGCACATCCACCACCGTCGCCAGTTGTTTGCGCGAGCGCAGTGGGGTGCCGATGTCCACCACAATGGCGATGTCCACGCCCATCTCCCGCGCCACATCCAGCGGGATATTGTCGGTCATGCCGCCGTCCACCAGCAGGCGGCCGTCCAGCTCCACCGGGGCAAACACTGCCGGGATCGACATGCTGGCGCGGATCACCTGGGGCAGGTGGCCCTTGCTGAACACGACCTTTTCGCCGGTGGTGATATCGGTGGCTACGGCGCGGAACGGGATCGGCAACTTGTCGAAATTGCGCGTGTTGCTGCTGTGGGCGAACATGCTTTCCAGCAGCAGTGCGAGGTTCTGGCCCTGGATCACGCCCAGTGGCAAGCCCAGGCTGCCGTCGTCGCGAAAGCTCAGTTTTTGTTTGACCAGGAAGTCGCGGTCATCCTGTTTGCGTCGAAACGGTACGTCTTCCCGTGGCGGCGCGTCGGACAGCGCCTGTTGCCAGTCGATGCTCAGGGCCAGTTTTTCCAGCTCGTCGATCTTGTAGCCCGACGCATACAGCCCGCCAATCACCGCGCCCATGCTGGTGCCGGCAATCGCATCGATGTGAATGCCTTGCTCCTCCAGCGCCTTGAGCACGCCGATGTGCGACAGGCCACGGGCGGCGCCGCCGGAGAGCACCAGGCCGATTTTCGGGCGTGGGGTTTCGACGGCTTGGGCGAGGAGGGGCAGCAGGCACAGCAACAGGCAGGACAACAGGCGGCGCATCATGAATCTCAAGGCTCGGCGTTAAAGGCCGCTATTATAGCCACCCGATCAGCCGAGCCCGTTACCCCAGGAGCCTCTCAAGTTATGTCCATGAACAAGCCCGAGATCGTCATCACCTATTGCACCCAGTGTCAGTGGCTGCTGCGGGCGGCGTGGCTGGCCCAGGAGCTGCTCAGTACGTTTTCGGATGACCTGGGCAAAGTGTCGCTGGAACCGGCCACCGGCGGTGCGTTTCGCATCACCTGCGATGGCGTGCAGATCTGGGAGCGTAAACAGGACGGTGGCTTCCCGGAAGCCAAGGTACTCAAGCAGCGGGTGCGTGATCAGATCGACCCGCAGCGCGACCTCGGGCACAACGACCGCACGCAGTGAAGGTCACCGCTCCAGGGGAACGGTGACCGGGACGCTGCTACTTGGCGGCCATCTTCTGCTTGATGAACCCGACAACCCACGTCAGGACCAGGCCGCCGAGGCCACCACCGGCGATATTGGTGCCCACCGTTGCTACGTCCAGTGCCGCGCCGTCGGCTGTGCCGGTGAACTGCGCAATGACCTGGCCCAGGACCAGGCCGCCCACACCGCCGAGAAAGGTGTTGAGCCCGGTCCCCAGGCTCTGCTTGGTCATGCCGGCCAAGTTGCCGCCGACGGCACCGCTGATGATCTGCACGAGCAAGCTGATAAGTGTTTCCATGATGAAACCCCTGCATAGCGTTAATGGAGTGACCACTCGCTTGCAGCAACTTCAAACGTCAGGGCTGTCGTCGAGAAGTCTTTATCCGTTGAACGACGACAGACTGTTGCGGATCGCCAGAGTATAGATCAGGCCGTTGCCGCCGGCTGTTTGGCCTGGCTGGCGCTGCCCATCAGTCCCGAAAGCACGATGGCAAGGATGATCAGCGCGCCGCCCAGGAGCATGCGCAGCGTCGGGGTTTCGGCGAACAGCAGCCAGGCCACGGTAATGCCGTAGACCGGCTCCATCGCAAACACCACCGACGCGGTACGCGCCTTGATCACCGCCAGGCTGGCGACAAACAGGCTGTGGGCCAGGCCGGTGCAGAACACCCCCAACAAGCCGATCCACAACCAGTCAAGGCCGCGCACATCCGCCAGCCCGGGGGCTGCAACCGGCAACAGCAACGCCGCGACCACCACGTTCTGGCACAGCGCTGCCTGCACGGCGGGAATCCTCCCGGAGCTGGCGCGATTGTTCAGCGACAACAAGGAGAACAACAGCCCCGAGGCGATGCCCCACAACAGGCCGCCGGTGGCTTCGCTGGCAAGATTGAAGTCCGGGGTGACCAGCACCAGGCCGATGCTGACCAAGACCACCAGCAGTACTTCGTTGGCGCGGATGCGCTCGCGGAAAATCAACCCTTCGAGGATCACGGTAAACGCCGGGAACGCGGTAAAGCCCAAGGTAGCGACCGCGACACCGCCCACCTTGACGGCCATAAAGAACGTCACCCAATGCGCCGCCAGCAATACGCCGCTGCCCAGTAGCCGGCGCCAGTCGCGGCTTTGCAGTTGTTTCCACGGAGCATTGCTGGCGAAGCGTGCGAATACCGCCAGGGCGAGCACGGCAAACGCGGCGCGGCCAAACACAATAATGGCCGGCGAGGCGGCCGCCAGCTTGCCGAATACGCCGGTGAGGCCAAACATCAATGCGCCGATATGCAGGGCGCCGAGGGCTGAACGGGGAGTCATTGCGATCCTTGAACGTACGGGGTGACGAAAAACCCAGTCTAGAGGGTGGCAGGCCTGGGTGTCTGTCGTCGGGCTCGCGCTGTTTGTCGCGGGACTCTTGCTACGGTGCGCGACGCAGCTGACCGGGGGAGGCGCCGAATTCCCGCAGCATCGCGGCGGCGAAGGCGCTTTGCGAGCTATAGCCGACGCGCTCGGCGATTTCACCGATGGGCAGCGGTGTTCCGCGCAACAGGTCGAGGGCCATGTGCAGGCGACGGCTGCGGATGTAGTCCATGGGCGTCTGCCCGCATTCGGCCATAAACCGCGCGTGCAGGCGAGCTGGCGACAGGTCGGCGATGCGCGCGAGGTCGGCGACCTGCAACGGGTGGGCAGCGTGGCGCTCGATGTGCACATTGAATGCGGCATACGGCAGGCGTTTGCCCGGCAGGGGCATGGCCTCTTGCGGTTGGTTGAGGCTGGCGAGCAGCAGCACCGCGCCTTGCTGCACGATCAGCGGGTCGTTCACCGGGCTGTGCGCGAGCCACTGCACCAACTGGTGTTGCCGGGCGTCCAGGGCCAGGCGCGTCGGTTGATCGAGCAAGCGGCGACTGGCATCCGCATGCTCCCCCAACGACTGCATCACCCAGTGTTCGGTGGGCACGTCCAGCACCAGGCAGCGGCTGCCATCGCGGCTGTCGCAGACGTGGTGGGCGGAGTAGGGCAGTACCATCACGCTGCTTTCACGCACCTGGCTGCCACGGCCCTCGACCTCGAAGTCCAGGTGGCCGGACAGGCCGAACACCAGCTGCGCGTGGTCATGGCTGTGGTCGATAGGCGCTTGGGTGTAATGGCGTAGCGTGAGGATCGGTCTCATCGCGGTCTCCTGGGCAGGCTGTCGCAGTCTACAACGCTTTGCGGGCCCTGAGCGCTGTCATCAGACTGACGCACAGTTGTCATGGGCTATTAATCGCCTTGGCGCAAGCTCGCAAAAACAGCGTCGAGGGATGCCCATGACCAGTGCCGAGTTCACCAAGCCCAGCCGCAAGCAACGGGTGCGTACCCTGTGGATTTCCGATGTGCACCTGGGCACCCGGGATTGCCAGGCGGAACATTTGTCGCAATTCCTCAAGGGTTACCACGCCGACAAGGTCTACCTGGTGGGTGACATCATCGACGGCTGGAAACTGCGCGGCGGCATGTATTGGCCCCAGGCTCACACCAACGTGATCCGCCGCCTGCTGACCATGGCCAAGCGCGGCACCGAGGTGATCTACGTCACCGGCAACCACGACGAATTCCTGCGTCGCTATTCCAAGCTGATCCTCGGCAATATCCAGTTGGTGGATGAAGCGGTGCACGTGACGGCAGACGGTCGGCATCTGCTAGTGATTCACGGTGACCAATTCGATGTGATCACCCGCTACCATCGCTGGCTGGCATTCCTCGGCGACTCGGCCTACGAGTTCACCCTTACGTTGAACCGCTGGCTGAACCACTGGCGTGCACGTTACGGCTATGGCTATTGGTCGCTGTCGGCTTACCTCAAGCATAAGGTCAAGACGGCGGTGAACTTCATCAGCGATTTCGAAGAAGCCATCGCCCACGAAGTGACCAAGCGCGAGCTGCACGGGGTGGTGTGCGGGCATATCCACCATGCGGAGATTCGCAAGGTGGGCGAGGTGGATTACCTCAACTGCGGGGATTGGGTGGAGTCGTGCACGGCGTTGATCGAGCACTGGGATGGGCAGATCGAGTTGTATCGGTTGGCGGATGCGCAGGCGAAAGAGGCGCAGCTCAAGGCTGAGATGGTTGCTGGCTGAAAGGTTGTACTCGGTCCAAATGTGGGAGCGGGCTTGCTCGCGAATGCGGTCTTTCAGTCACAGTATCATTGACTGACCCACCGCTTTCGCGAGCAAGCCCGCTCCCACATTTAGATTGGGTTTCTTCAGTTGGAGACGTCGGCGATCGCTTCGGCCAGCAACGCCAGGCGTGTCGCATCAATCCCCGCCACATTCGCCCGCCCCGAATTGACCATATACACGCTGTGCTTCTCGCGCAGTTGTTTCACTTGATCGGCACTCAAACCGGTGTAGGAAAACATCCCACGCTGCGCCCCGATGTGCGCAAACCGCTCGGCCAATCCGTGGGGCGCCAAGGCCTCTACCAACCCGGAGCGCAGGTGCGCAATCCGCGAACGCATGGCTTCCACTTCACCGCTCCACAATGCCTTCAGCTCGGCATCACCCAGGATCGTCGCCACCACCGCCGCACCATGATCCGGCGGCGTTGACCACAAATTACGCGCGATATTCGCCAGTTGGCTGCGCACGTCGATCAGCTTCTCGGCATCCGCTGCACACACGATCAACGCGCCGACTCGGTCGCTGTACAGGCCGAAATTCTTCGAGCACGAACTGGTGACCAGCACTTCCGGCAACTCGGCCGCAAACAGGCGCACGGCCCAGGCATCTTGCTCCAGGCCGTCGCCAAAGCCTTGGTAGGCAAAGTCGATCAGGGGCAGCAACTGGCGCTCGCGCACGATCTGCAGCACTTGGCGCCAGTCGTCCTGGGACAGGTCAAAACCGGTCGGGTTATGGCAGCAGGCGTGCAGCAGCACCACGTCGCCCTTGGGCACGGTGGCGAGGGTGGCGAGCATGGCCGCCACATCCAGGCAGTTGTCCGCGCCCACGTAGGGGTAGTGACTGACCTTGAGGCCGGCTTTGGCAAAGATGCTTTCGTGGATCGGCCAGGTCGGGTTGCTCAGCCACACGCCACGGCCCGGCAGGCTGTGGGCGATGAAGTCGGCGCTCAGGCGCAGGGCGCCGGTGCCGCCTGGGGTCTGGGTGGCGCCGGCGCGGCGGGCGTGGATCAGTGCCGAGTCGGCACCGAGTACCAATTGGCTGATCAGTGTGCCGAAGGCGGCGTTGCCGTGGCCGCCGATGTAGGTCTTGGTGGTTTGCGTGTCCACCAGGCGCTGTTCGGCCAGCTTCACTGAGCGGGGAATCGGCGTCAGGCCCTGGTCGTCCTTGTAGACGCCGACGCCGAGGTCGAACTTGTTCGGGTTGCTGTCCTGGGCATACAGGTCCATCAGCCCGAGGATCGGGTCGCCGGGCACGCGGCCAATCGCATCAAAGTGCATTACTTGCGGCCCTCGGCGTCCTTGGCCACTTCATCGGTGCGGGCGGCCATGATGAAGTCGTTGCGGTGCAGGCCTTTGATGGAATGGCTCCACCAGGTCACGGTGACCTTGCCCCACTCGGTGAGCAGGCCTGGGTGATGGCCTTCGGCTTCGGAGATGTCACCCATGGCATTGGTAAACGCCAGGGCGAACTTGAAGTTCTTGAACAGGAAAACCTTTTCCAGCTGCATCACGCCATCGCGTACTTCGATGTTCCAGTCGGGGATCTGCTTGATCAGCACCGGCAGTTCTTCATCGCTGACTTGTGGGGCATCGGCGCGGCAGGCTTCGCAGTGGGCTTGGTTCAAGGTGGTCATGTGAAAGGGTCCTGAATTCGAATATTTGAAGGTCAGTGGCGTCACCCTAAAGCAACGCGGGGCCGGGGAACAGACTCACCTGGCCCTAAAAACTGAGGTTTAGGCGGCTTTGGGCTTGGGCGGGAATTTCGGCGCGTGCAGACCCAGCTGCATGCCGCGTTCGACCATGCCCATGATGTCTTCCTGCGCCACTTCGAACAGGCGCTTGAGCTCTGGCAGCACGAAGTACAAGGGTTGCAGGATGTCGATGCGATACGGCGTGCGCATCGCTTCCAGCGGGTCGAAGGCCTGGTGCTCGGGTTCGGCGGACAGGCTGTACACCGTCTCCTTGGGCGACGACAAAATGCCACCGCCGTAGATGCGCAGGCCTTGGGGCGTGTCCACCAGGCCGAACTCGATGGTCATCCAATACAGCCGCGCCAGGTAGACCCGTTGCTCTTTGCTGGCCGCGAGGCCGAGCTTGCCGTAGGTGTGGGTGAATTCGGCGAACCAAGGGTTGGTCAGCAGCGGGCAGTGGCCAAAGATCTCGTGGAAAATATCCGGCTCTTGCAGGTAGTCCAGTTCTTCACGGGTGCGAATAAAGGTCGCGACCGGAAATTGCTTGTTGGCGAGCAGTTCGAAGAAGGTCTGGAAGGGAATCAGCGCGGGAACGCGGGCCACTTGCCAGCCGGTCGTCTCGGCCAGCACTTTGTTGATCTCGCCCAGTTGCGGGATGCGGTCGTGAGGCAGGCCCAGCTTGTCGATGCCGTCCAGGTATTCCTGGCAGGCGCGGCCTTCGATCACTTTCAACTGGCGCGTGATCAGGGTGTTCCACACCGCGTGTTCTTCCGGCGGGTAGTGGATAAAACCTTGCGCATCGGGCTCGCGGGCCACGTAGTGCGTCTGCTTCATACGGCTCTCCTGCTAGGCATTCGTTCTTGTTATGTCCTGCGATGCCTCTATTGATACCCCTTGTCGGGCGAGACTCCATCCGTGTTTCAGGCTGGAATGTGGGAAAAGTTACTAGTTTTCGTAAAGTATTCGTTACGGTTGGCGCGCCAGTCGTTGCAATGGGCTGGGAAAAGGTCACTAGCTGTCACATAATCTTGACGACTATCTGCGCCCAGCGACAAAAAGACGCGGCGCCTACCTATTTTTCGAGCCTCTTCATGCGTATCAAAGTGCACTGCCAGAACCGCATTGGCATCCTGCGAGACATTCTCAACCTGTTGGTGGAGTACGGCGTCAACGTCGCCAAGGGCGAGGTCGGTGGTGAGCATGGCAACGCCATTTATCTGTTTTGCCCAAACCTGGTGAATATGCAGTTCCAGGCGCTGCGCCCGCAGTTCGAAGCGATTGCCGGTGTATTTGGCGTGAAGCGTGTAGGGCTGATGCCCAGTGAGCGCCGGCATATGGAGCTCAATGCGTTACTGGGGGCCCTGGAGTTTCCGGTGCTGTCCATTGACATGGGCGGCTCCATCGTCGCCGCCAACCGTGCGGCGGCGCAGTTGCTCGGGGTGCGGGTGGACGAGGTGCCAGGCATTCCGCTGTCGCGCTATGCCGAGGACTTCGACTTGCCGGAACTGGTGCGCGCGAGCAAATCGCGGATCAACGGCCTGCGGGTCAAGGTCAAGGGTGACGTGTTCCTGGCGGACATCGCGCCGCTGCAATCCTCTGAACACGATGACAGCGAAGCCATGGCCGGCGCCGTGCTGACCCTGCACCGTGCCGACCGCGTCGGTGAGCGTATCTACAATGTGCGCAAGCAGGAGCTGCGTGGTTTTGACAGCATCTTCCAAAGCTCCAAGGTCATGGCCGCCGTGGTTCGTGAGGCCCGGCGCATGGCGCCGCTGGATGCGCCGCTATTAATAGAAGGTGAAACCGGTACCGGCAAAGAGTTGTTGGCGCGTGCCTGTCACTTGGCCAGCCCGCGTGGGCAGTCGCCGTTGATGGCGCTCAACTGCGCCGGTTTGCCGGAGTCGATGGCCGAGACGGAGCTGTTCGGCTACGGTCCGGGTGCGTTTGAAGGTGCACGGGCCGAGGGCAAGTTGGGGTTGCTGGAGCTGACGGCGGGCGGGACGTTGTTTCTGGATGGTGTCGGGGAAATGAGTGCGCGTTTGCAGGTGAAGTTGCTGCGCTTTTTGCAGGACGGCTGCTTTCGGCGTGTGGGCAGCGATGAAGAGGTGTACCTGGATGTGCGGGTGATTTGCGCGACCCAGGTGGACTTGTCGGAACTCTGCGCCCGTGGCGAGTTTCGCCAGGATCTTTATCACCGCCTCAACGTGTTGTCGCTGCATATCCCGCCGCTGCGCGAATGCCTGGATGGTTTGGCGCCGTTGGTTGAGCACTTCTTGGATCAGGCCAGCCGGCAAATTGGCTGCCCGCTGCCTAAGCTCGCACCCGCTGCCATGGATAAGCTCAGCCACTACCACTGGCCGGGCAATGTGCGGCAGTTGGAAAACGTGCTGTTCCAGGCCGTGTCGTTGTGCGAGGGGGGGACGGTGAAGGTCGAGCATATTCGGTTGCCGGACTATGGGGTGCGTCAACCGCTTGGCGATTTTTCCCTGGAGGGTGGCTTGGAGGACATTGTCGGGCGGTTCGAAAAGGCGGTGCTGGAAAGTTTGTACGCCGAGCATCCGAGCAGCCGCCAGTTGGGCAAGCGCTTGGGGGTTTCCCATACCACCATTGCCAACAAGTTGCGGGATTACGAAGTGATCAAGGTGGAAAAGTAGAGCGCAGTTAAAAGTGTGGGAGCTGGCTTGCCTGCGATAGCGGTGTATCAGTGAAGTAGATGCTGACTGATTCACCGCTATCGCAGGCAAGCCAGCTCCCACCTTTGATCCTCGTTGTTTTCAAGACCGGGGCTTGCCGCAGGCGGCAGTAGTCCGCCGTTTTTTCGACTCTTACCCCGCGCCCATTTCCCGCCGCCTTCCCGCAAACCCTTGCTCCGCTTGCATCTCGCCCTCTTTTAGAAAGTTGGTTCGCAAATTGCTTAAGCCTCATCAGCACAGCGGTGGGCGGCAAACGTCCGTCAGAAAGAGGATAGAGCGTGGACAAGTACCTTTATGTGGCAATGACCGGCGCCAGCCAGAATGCTCTGGCGCAGAAGGCCCATGCCAACAACCTGGCGAACATTTCCACCAATGGTTTCCAACGTGACCTGGAACAGGCGCGTTCGATGCCGGTGTTTGGTGACAGCTTTCCGGCGCGGGCGTTTGCCCTCACCGAACGCCCGGCCACCGACTTCAGCCCTGGCGCAATGATTGAAACCGGCCGTGACCTGGACGTGGCTGTCAGCGGCGACGGCTGGATGGCCGTGCAGACCCCGGATGGCGGCGAAGCCTACGTGCGCAGCGCGAGCATGAACGTCGATGCGCTGGGCGTGCTGCGCGCCGGCAACGGCATGCCGATCATGGGCAACGGTGGCCCGATTGCCGTGCCGCCCCAGCAAAAAATCGAAGTGGGCGCCGACGGCACCATCAGCATCCGCGCCATGGGCGAAGGCCCGCGCGTGATGGCTGAAGTGGACCGGATCAAGCTGGTGCAGCCCGATCTGAAGAACATGACCAAAGGTCTGGATGGCAGCATCCACACCAAGGACGGCCAGCCGGCCCAGGCCGATGCGGGCGTCAAGCTGACCTCGGGTTTCCTGCAGGCGAGCAACGTGAATGCGGTGGAAGAAATGACCGCAGTGCTGGCGCTTTCCAAGCAATTCGAGCTGCACATCAAGATGATGAACAGCGCCAAGGAAGACGATCAGGCCATGACGCGCGTCATGGCGATGACCTGATTGCAACCCACTAACTAATTTGTGATGCGGCGCCAACAAACAGGCGCACGAAGGAGAACAACATGCTTCCGGCTCTATGGGTTGCCAAAACCGGTCTGTCCGCCCAGGACACCAACCTGACCACCATCTCCAACAACCTGGCCAACGTGTCGACCACGGGTTTCAAACGTGACCGTGCCGAATTCCAGGACCTGCTCTATCAGATCAAGAAGCAGCCGGGCGCCCAATCGACCCAGGACAGCGAACTGCCGTCGGGCCTGCAACTGGGTACGGGGGTGGCGATTGTCGGCACCCAGAAGAACTTCAGCGCCGGTAACCTGCAACAGACCGGCCAGCCGCTGGACATGGCCATCAACGGCCGTGGGTTCTTCCAGATCCTGCAACCGGATGGCACCACCTCCTACACCCGTGACGGTACTTTCCACCTGGACTCCAACGGTCAGATGGTTACCGCCAACGGTTTCGCCCTGGAACCGGCCGTGATCGTCCCGGCCGATGCCAAGACCTTCACCGTCGGCAACGACGGCACCGTGTCCATCACCGTGGCCGGCAACCCGGCGTCGCAAGTGATCGGCAACCTGCAAACCGCCGACTTCATCAACCCGGCCGGCCTGCAAGCCATGGGTAACAACCTGTTCCTCGAAACCGCCTCCAGCGGCGCGCCGCAAATCGGCACCCCTGGCCTGAACGGTTTCGGTACCACGCTGCAAAGCACCCTGGAAACTTCCAACGTGAGCACGGTTGAGGAGATGGTCAACATGATCACCACCCAGCGCGCCTACGAGATGAACTCCAAGGTGATCTCCACCGCCGACCAGATGCTCTCGTTCGTCACGCAGAATCTGTAATCAAGTCTATGGGGCGCCCTTGAGGGCGCCTGCAACACCGTGAGGTAAGGGTCATGAATCGCTACGTTTCTGTTCTGGCATTGAGTGGGATCACCGTGCTCGCGGGCTGTGTCGCCCCGACGCCGAAACCCAATGACCCGTACTACGCGCCGGTGTTGCCACGCACGCCGTTGCCGGCGGCGGCCAACAATGGCTCGATCTACCAGGCCGGTTTCGAACAGAACCTGTACAGCGACCGCAAGGCGTTCCGGGTCGGTGACATCATCACCATCACCCTGAACGAGAAGACCCAGGCCAGCAAAAACGCCAACTCGCAGATCGGCAAGACCAGCAAGACCGGCATCGGCCTGACCTCGCTGTTTGGCGGCGTGCCCAACACCAACAACCCGTTGGGCAGTGGTGACTTGAGCCTGGAAGCCGGCTACAGCGGCGACCGTGCCACCAACGGCAAGAGCGCGGCGGGGCAGGGCAACAGCCTGACCGGTTCGATCACCGTGACCGTGGCCGATGTGTTGCCCAACGGCATCATCGCCGTGCGCGGTGAAAAGTGGATGACCCTCAACACCGGCGACGAGCTGGTGCGGATTGCCGGCATGGTGCGTGCCGATGACATCTCCACCGACAACACCGTGCCGTCCACGCGGATTGCCGATGCGCGCATTACCTATTCGGGTACGGGTTCGTTTGCCGATGCGAGCCAGCCGGGCTGGTTCGACCGTTTCTTCCTTAGCCCGCTGTTCCCTTTCTAGGTGGCCATTTTGAAACTCAAACAGCTGATGGTGGCGGCCTTGTTGCTGTCCCTGAGCGCCGTCGCCCAGGCCGAGCGCCTGAAAGACATCGCCAGCATCTCCGGCGTGCGCTCCAACCAGTTGATCGGCTACGGCCTGGTGGTGGGACTCAATGGCACGGGTGACCAGACCACCCAGACCCCGTTCACCCTGCAGACCTTCAACAACATGCTCTCGCAGTTCGGCATCAAGGTGCCGGCCGGCTCGGGCAACGTGCAGCTGAAAAACGTCGCGGCCGTGTCCATCAGTGCCGACTTGCCGGCGTTCTCCAAGCCGGGCCAGGTGGTGGACATTACCGTGTCCTCCATCGGTAACTCGAAAAGCCTGCGCGGCGGCACCTTGCTGATGACCCCGCTCAAAGGTATCGACGGCAACGTGTATGCCATCGCCCAGGGCAACTTGGTGGTGGGCGGTTTTGACGCCGAAGGCCGCGACGGTTCGAAGATCACCGTCAACGTGCCGTCCGCCGGGCGCATTCCTGGCGGCGCCACGGTGGAACGCACCGTGCCCAGCGGCTTCAACCAGGGCAACAGCCTGACCCTGAACCTCAACCGTTCCGACTTCACCACCGCCAAGCGCGTGGTGGACAAGATCAACGACATGCTCGGCCCTGGCGTGGCCCAGGCCATCGACGGCGGCTCGATCCGCGTGACCGCGCCGCTGGACCCAAGCCAGCGTGTGGACTACCTGTCGATCTTGGAAAACCTTGAAGTCGATCCAGGCCAGGCCGTCGCCAAAGTCATCATCAACTCGCGCACCGGCACCATCGTGATCGGCCAGAACGTCAAGGTGTCGCCGGCAGCGGTGACCCACGGCAGCCTGACCGTGACCATCACCGAAGACCCGATCGTCAGCCAGCCCGGGCCTTTGTCCAATGGTCAGACGGCCGTGGTGCCGCGCTCGCGGGTGAATGCCCAGCAAGAAGCCAAGCCGATGTTCAAGTTCGGCCCCGGCACCACCCTGGATGAGATTGTCCGCGCGGTGAACCAGGTGGGCGCAGCGCCCGGCGACTTGATGGCGATCCTTGAAGCCCTGAAACAGGCCGGCGCGTTGCAAGCCGACCTGATCGTGATCTGAGGCCATGGCCATGGATATGCGCAAGAGCGGGATCAGCAGCACGGCGGACTCGGGGTCGTACTCCGACTTGAACCGGCTTAACCAGCTCAAGGTCGGTGCCGACAAGAACAGCGAAGGCAACATGCGCAAGGTGGCGCAGGAGTTTGAGTCGCTGTTCCTGAGCGAGATGCTCAAGTCGATGCGTTCGGCGACTGAGGCGTTGGGCAAAGACAACCCGATGAACACGCCGGCAGCCAAGCAATACCAGGAAATGTACGACCAGCAACTGGCGGTATCGATGTCCCGCGAGGGTGGCGGTATCGGCCTGGCCGACGTGCTGATGCGCCAGATGCAGAAGAACAAACCGGTGGAAGCCCAGGCGGCCACCTTGCAGGGCCCGGCAGCGGCTGAGCCGGCGAAGAAAGTGGATGTGCCGACGGAAATCGGCGCCGGCACTCAGGCCGAGGGGCCGCTGGGTCGCTCCAATGGTCAGCGCCCACTGTGGGCGTATCGCGTGGCTGAGCCACAGGCCGGCGCTGCCGCATCCCACAGCAATGACATGGAACTGATGAACCAGCGCCGCATCGCCTTGCCGAGCAAGCTGACCGACCGCCTGCTGGCCGGCATCGTGCCAAGCACTGACACCAACGTCGCCAAGGCCGCGCCACTGCGTAACAGCGCCGCTGAAGACAACGTAATCAACAGCACCACGCGCAGCTTTGCCGTGCCGAGCGGGCGCATGCAGGTCTATGGCCGCGCTATTGCCCAGCCACCGCTGGCACCGGCGAAAAAAGCCTTCGGCTCCCAGGACGAATTTGTCGCCACCATGTTGCCGATGGCCAAGGCGGCCGCCGCGCGCATTGGCGTCGATCCGAAGTACCTGGTGGCCCAGGCCGCGCTGGAAACCGGTTGGGGCAAGTCAGTGATGCGCGCCGAAGACGGCAGCAGCAGCCACAACCTGTTCGGCATCAAGGCCGGCCAGAGCTGGCAGGGTGGCCAGGCCCGTGCAATCACCAGCGAGTTCCGCGATGGCGCGATGGTCAAGGAAACGGCGCAGTTCCGTTCCTACAGCTCCTATCAAGACAGCTTCCACGACCTCGTGACATTGCTGCAAAGCAATGATCGCTATAAAGAAGTTGTGAAGTCGGCCGACAACCCGGAACAGTTTGTACGCGAGTTGCAAAAGGCCGGTTACGCAACCGACCCAGACTATGCCAGCAAGATTTCGCAGATCGCCAAAACGATGAACAGCTACCAGAACTACGCTGCCGCTGGCGCAACCACACATTTATAAGGTCTGAATCATGAGTTTGCTCAGTATCGGGATGTCAGGGCTCAATGCCGCTCAAGGATCGCTGTCGGTCTTGAGTAATAACATTGCCAACGTCAACACCGCGGGCTACTCACGTCAGCAGGCCACCCAGAACGCCAGCGCGTCGAGCCAGTTCGGCGGCGTGTTCATCGGCAGCGGCACGACCCTGGCGGATGTGCGTCGGGTGTATAACGAGTATTTGGATGCGGCGTATCAGAACAGCACCGCGCTGAGCAGCGATGCCAATGCCTACCTAGGGCAGGTCAGCGCCATCGATAAAGTGTTGTCGGACAAGACCACCGGCATGTCTTCGGCACTGAGCTCGTTCTTTGCGACCTTGCAGACCGCGTCGTCCAACCCGAATGACCTGTCGGCGCGCCAGCTGCTGGTGTCCAACGCCAAGACGCTGAGCAACCGCTTCAACTCGATCTCCACGCAGCTGACCCAGCAAAAAGAAACCATCAATAGCCAGCTGAGCACCATGAGCGACCAGGTCAACCAATTGACCTCCTCGATTGCGTCGCTGAACAAGCAGATCTCCCAGGCCCAGGGCTCGGCGACCGCCGCGCCCGCGAATTTGCTGGATTCGCGCAACGAGGCCGTACGTGCGCTCAATGAGCTGATCGGCGTCACCGCGACAGAGAAGAACGGCCAATTCAGCATCAACACCGGCACTGGCCAGTCGCTGGTGGAAGGCGGGATTGCCAACACGATTTCGGCGGTGCCGAGCAAAGACGACAATAGCCAGTACACCATTCAGCTGAACGTCAATGGCACCGCCCTGGACATGGGCTCGGTGATCAGCGGCGGCAGTATTGGTGGCTTGTTGCGTTATCGCAGCGACGCCCTGATGCCAGCCATCAATGAGCTGGGGCGCTTGGCCATTGCGACTGCGGATACGATCAACAATCAGCTGGGCCAGGGCCTGGATCTGAACGGTGACTTCGGTACGTCGCTGTTCAAGGACATCAACAGCGCCACCGCCATTGCTTCGCGCAGCCAGGCGGCGGCGGGCAACAGTGCCGCGTCCAGCAACCTGAATGTGACGATCAACGACAGCAGCAAGCTGACGACCTATGACTACAAGATCACCTTCAGCGACAAGACCAACCCGAACATCATCACCGTGGAGCGCTCGGACGGTAAGTCGATGGGCAACTTCGACATCAGCTCCACCACCACGCCGGTGTCGTTTGACGGCGTAACCGTGACGCTCGATGGCAAAGGCACGATGAGCTATGGCGACAGCTTCAAGGTCAGCCCGACGGCCAACGGTGCCAGCGCTATCGGCGTGGACATGGCGGATGCCAACAAGCTTGCCTTTGCCGGCCCGCTGATCGGCGAAGGCGGCAAGACCAACAGCGGCACGGGCACCTTTACCCAGCCGACGCTGACGGCGCCACTGGATATCCATGGCGGCGCTGACACAGCGAAGCTGCGCACAAACATCGAAGGCTTGATGCCGGTGAAAATGGTGTTTGGCAAGCCGGCCGCCGACGGTACCCAGTCGTATACGATCAGCAACGCCCAGGGCAAGGCGATTGGCACCGGCACCATCGTGCCGGGGCAGGGCAACAAGATCACCGTCAACGTGCCCGAACTGGACGCTAGCGGTACGCCGATCCCGGGTTCGGGCTTCAAATTCGACACTACCATCAACGGCTCGCCGGCTGAGGGTGACAGCACCACGTTCTCGTTCAACAGCGCCGGCAAGTCCGACGGCCGCAACGCCCAGCAGTTGCTTGACCTGCAAACCAAGGCCACGGTGGGCATGGGCGACGGCAACGTCGGCGTGAGCCTGGTGGGTGCCAACAGCCGCCTGGTGTCCCAGGTGGGCGCGAAGGCCAGTCAGTCCAGTGTCGATGTGGCCGCGACCGGCGCCTTGCTGGCCGCCAACAAAGGCGCGCGCAACTCGGTGTCCGGGGTCAACCTGGATGACGAGGCGGGCGACATGATCAAGTTCCAGCAGTACTACACCGCGTCGTCGCAGATCATCAAGGCCGCGCAAGAAACCTTCACCACATTGATCAATAGCCTTTAAGGGAGTCTGGGACGATGCGTATTTCTACACAGCAGTATTTCGAAACCAGCTCCACCAAGTACCAGGAAAACTATTCCAGTGTGGTGAAAGCGCAGGACCAGGCCAGCTCCGGCGTTCGTGTACAAACCGCTGCGGATGATCCGGTCGCGGCCGCACGGTTGCTGATGTTGCAGCAGCAGAAAGACATGCTGGGGCAGTACAACACCAATATCGACACGCTGAAAAACTCGCTACAGACCGAAGACAGCGTGCTCCAGAACATCAACACGGCGATCCAGCGCGCCAGCGAGCTGGCGTTGAAGGCCGGTAACGTCGGGATCAGCGATGCTGACCGCAAATCGACCGCCGCTGAAATCGGTGCCCTGGAAGACCAGATCATGGGTCTGCTCAATACCAAGGATGCCAGCGGCAACTATCTGTTTTCCGGCAGCAAGACCGACACGCCGCCCTACGCGCGCAACAACGATGGCACCTACACCTATCAGGGCGATGACACCGCGCTGAACCTGCGGGTGGCGGAGAACCTGTCGGTCCCGATGGGCGATACCGCGAAGAAAATGCTCGAGACCTCGGCCAACACCGGTCGCACGCAGGCCACCCCGGTGCTGGTTCCCCCGGCGGTGGATGACGGCAAGGTTACGATCTCGGCGGGCCTGATTGCGTCGGGCGTCGATGTGAAGTTTGCTGACGGCCAGCCTTACACCCTGAAGTTCCTCAGCAGCACCCAGTACACCGTCAGTGACAGCACCGGCAAAGACATCACGTCTGAGATCGCGGGCAACGGCACCTTCGACTCCACCAAGGAAGGCGGTTCGACCATCAACCTGCGTGGGGTCAAGTTCGACATCGGCTTGAACCTGGGCAAAGACGTCTTGCCGGGCGCGCCGTCGGATGCGCTGGTCAAAGACCGCGAGTTCACCCTGGCGCTCAAGCCGGACTCGTTCAGTGTGTCGCGTACCGCGAGCAACCCAAGCGCGGCCCAGTTGACCGGTGGTTCGGTGAGTGACCCGGCGGCTTACGCCAGCACCTTTCCCAACGCCGGCCTGGTGGTCAAATTCGGTGCAGGTGGTAGCTATAACGTCTACGCGCAGCCGTACACGGCGGACAGCAAGTCCATCGCCAATGACACGCTGGCTGCGGGCGCGACCTCGATCACCGTGGCGGGCGTGACGCTGGGCGTGACCACCGCGCCGGCACCGGCAGACGGCGACCAGTTCCTGGTGGGCGCCACCAGCAACAAGAATGAAAACGTGCTCGACACCCTCAGCCGCCTGCGCCGCACGCTGGAGACCCCGTCGGATGGCAACCCGGCGGCACAGAAGGAACTCAAGGATGTGGTCGCCCGGTCCATCGGCAACCTGACCAACGCCTATAGCCAGATCGATCAGGTTCGCGGGGATATTGGTGCGCGCCTGAACACCCTGGATATCCAGAGTGCCGAAAACACCAGCCTGAGCCTGGCGAATGCCACCACCATGAGCTCGCTGGGTAACGTTGACTTCGCCGAAGCCGCCATCAACCTGAGCCTGCAGCAAACCATGCTGCAAGCCTCGCAGCTGGCGTTCGTGAAAATCTCCCAGTTGAGCCTGTTCAACAAGATGTAATCGGCCCGCTGCACAGCAACGGCCCAGCCTGGAAACAGGCTGGGCCGTTGTCGTTTGCGGGACTTAATTGTTTGAAGGTTTTGCAGAAAGCACACACAATTAGGTGACCTGCGGGTCATAAAGCGCATCTTCACTGTATCGTGTGAAAAGGATAAGTCGTCCCAGGCGCCTTGCGCAGCGGCTTTCAGCGAGTTCTTCATGGGGTTTGTCCCCTTTATTGTCACCACTTCGCGAGGCAGTTCGCGGGGTGTTCTCCAGCTATTTAGTATTGGGAAGCCACAATGATTGGCATAAAAAGCATCGCCAGTTACGTGCCGGCCGACGGCATCGATAACTACGCCCAGGGTGCCAAATTCGCCAAGGATGAAGAGTTCATCATTGGCAAGATCGGTTCGGCGTTCCTGCCGCGCAAGGAAGCTGCCCAGGAAACTTCCGATCTGTGTGTCGAGGCAGTCAACGCTTTGTTTGCCAACAACCCGGATCTGAAGCGCGAGTCCATCGACGCGCTGATCGTCGTCACCCAGAACGGTGACGAAGAGGGTTTGCCCCACACCGCCGCCATCGTCCAGGACAAGCTGGGCCTGCCGACTCACGTGGCCGCGTTCGATATCTCCCTGGGCTGCTCCGGCTACGTCTACGGCATCTACGCGATGAAGGGCTTCATGGAAGCCGCCGGCCTGAAAAACGGCCTGCTGATCACCGCCGACCCGTATTCGAAGATCGTCGACCCCGAAGACCGCAACACCACCATGTTGTTCGGCGACGCCGCCACCGCCACGTGGATGGGTGAAGACGCGCCTTGGCTGCTGGGCAAGTCGAAGTTCGGCACCGACGGTTCCGGCGCGCCGCACCTGAAGGTCAGCGACGGCGTGTTCTTCATGAACGGTCGCCAGGTGTTCAACTTCGCACTGCTCAAAGTGCCGGCGCATTTGCACGAGCTGCTCAATGAGTCGGACCTCAAGGCCGACGACATCGATGCCTTCTGCATTCACCAGGGCAGTGCGGCGATTGTCGATGCCGTGGCGCGCCGCTTTGAAGAGGCGCCGGTGGAGAAGTTCATCAAGGACATGGTCGAGACCGGCAACACCGTGTCGTCGAGCATTCCGCTGCTGCTGGAAAAGCACGTGATGGACGCCACCTGGAAGCGCGTGGCGATCAGCGGTTTTGGCGTGGGCCTGTCGTGGGGCTCGGCGATTCTCTATCGTCCGTGACGCTTTAACCGGCAACACAAAAAAACGCCGATGATCTCTCGATCATCGGCGTTTTTTATTTGGCGCCAGAAAAGCCAATGAATGCGGGGTTTTGCGCCTGTGTAAGCCCTTGAATTGCAAGGGGTGGCACCAAGCCAGCAAAAAAATCAAAAAAAAGACTCAAGCAACCGGCACACACGACGATAACTATTACGAAGGTTCTCTAGGCCACACCCGGCGGTTGCCAGGGCCGGAAGCCGCAGTATCCCATCCAACGAGGATTTCGTCATGGCATTATCAGTTAACACCAACATCACTTCCCTGGGTGTCCAGAAGAACCTGAACAAAGCTTCCGACGCTCTGAGCCAGTCGATGAACCGTCTGTCCTCCGGCCTGAAAATCAACAGCGCCAAAGACGACGCTGCTGGCATGCAGATCGCCAACCGTCTGAACAACCAGGTCAAAGGCCTGAACGTTGCCATCGCCAACGCCAACAACGGCGTGTCGATTGCCCAGACTGCTGAAGGCGCAATGCAAGAATCCACCAACACCCTGCAGCGTCTGCGTGAACTCGCCCTGCAAGCGGCGAACGGTGATAAAAGCGACGCTGACCGTGTTTCCCTGCAGCAAGAATTCACCGCTAAAGTGGGCGAGCTGAACCGTATCGCCAGCACCACTACCTTCGGTGGTCGTAACCTGCTGGACGGCTCGTTCCAGAACGTAGCTTTCCAAATCGGCGCCAACGCCAACGAGACTATCTCGTTCGGCATGACCGACATCAGCTCCACCGCGCTGAAAGGCAACTACAAAGAAGCTGCTGTAGATGGCAAGGCAATGGGTGGTTTGGCTGCTACTGCTACTGGTACCAACATTGGCGGGACGAAAGCTACCGTAACCGGCACACCTACGGCGGCGGGTACTGCAGCAACCGACAAGATCAGCATTAACGGTGTAGTAATTTCGCTGACAGCCACTGCTGCCACAGCCCTCGCCTCGGGCACAGCTGCTGCAGCAGAGATTAACAAGCAAACTGCCCTCACTGGTGTCACAGCTAAGGCTGATGCTACTAGCGGTGAGCTGACCTTGACTTCGAAGTCAGCCATCACTGTTGAGGAAACTGTCGCGGGCAGCGCTGCCAAGCTTGGTTTGACCGCTTCCGCTACCCCTGTTGCGGCAGTAGCGATTACTGGCGCTACCGTACTGGGTACTGCCGGCGCTATCACCGTGAACGGCAATGCTGTGACTTGGGACGATACCAAGACAATCGACGACGTTTTGGGCTTGGTCAAAGCACAGGCCGGCACTGGTGCCACAGCAGAGTTCAAGGACGGCCGTGTAATCCTGACCTCCGGTGAAGGTAAGGACATCAAGCTTGCTAACACTGATAGCGGTTCGCTGTCGCAACTGGGTCTGTCGGCTGGTACCACCCAGGCTAAACTGACTGCCGATACTTCCATCGACGTGAACGGCGTTGAAGTCAAGTTCAAGAAGGGTGACACCGCTGACGCGATCGTTGCTTCGATCAACAGCGCCAGCACCGGTGTTCAAGCCAGCAAAAACGCTGATGGCACCCTGAATCTGTTCGCTGACAAAGACATCACCATCAAGGACGGCAGCGCAGGCACTGGCCTGAAGGCTCTGGGTCTGGAAGCTGTCGCCACTGCCGGCACCAAAACCGCCGTGACCATGGAAACCAGCGTTTCCGACCTGAGCATCCTGACTGCCGCTTCTTCGCAGCAGGCTATCCAGGCTCTGGACGACGCCATGCAGCAGATCGACAGCCAGCGTTCGCAGCTGGGTGCCGTACAAAACCGCTTCGCCAGCACCGTGGCCAACCTGCAGAGCATTTCGCAGAACTCCTCCGCTGCCAAAGGCCGCGTAGAAGACGCTGACTTCGCTTCCGAAGCTGCTGAACTGACCAAGCAACAAACCCTGCAACAGGCTTCCACTGCGATCCTGTCCCAGGCCAACCAACTGCCATCCTCTGTTCTGAAGCTGCTTCAGTAATAGCGGTAGCGGTTAAATAACGGGAGGGTGCGTGCATAACGTGCCCTTCCGTTTTTTCAGTTTGGAGGTGATGACATGGACATGAGCATCAAGCTGAACACGCCGTACCCGGCTGCCGTAACTCAGCCCAGCACTGCACCTGTCGCCCAGGCCCAGCCTGCGGCCAACAGTGAAGCGAAAGTGCCGGCGAGCGAAGAGCCACAGCGCGTTGCGCTGGAAAAAGCCGTTACCGATATGCGTGAGTTTGTGCAGGCTTCACAGCGCAACCTGGATTTTTCCATCGATGACTCCACTGGCATAGTGGTCGTCAAGGTGATCGCCACCGACAGTGGTGAAGTGATTCGACAGCTTCCATCGGAGACCGCGCTGAAATTGGCGCAGAATTTGAGCGATGCCAGCAGCCTGCTGTTTGATAGCAAGGCTTGAGTTGGCACGAAACATGTTTCTGATAGCGGCATCGGCGCTTGAGCGCCAAAAAACGGCCGCTTCAGGACAAGGAGAATAAGCAGATGGCTAGTTCAACGATTTCCGGCCCAGGTTCGGGCTACAACACGCAAGCGATCGTCGAGGCACTGGTTGGGGCTGAAAAGGCACCCAAGCTGGCCCAGATCACCAGTCAGCAAAAAGACGCGACTATCAAGTTGTCGGCTGTCGGCTCGATCAAAACCGCGTTGGAAGCCTATCAGGCGGCAATCACCAAGTTGAACAACGTCTCTGCGTTCAACGGGCTTTCTGCCAGTTCCTCCGAAGAGAAGAACATCAAGGTCACCTTGGGTGACGGTGCTTCCAGCGGCAAGTACGAGGTAAAGGTCGATAGCCTGGCCACCGCCGCCAAAGTTACCAGCAAGGTGAATACGGACGGTGCCACGGGCAAGGCCAACAGCACTGACGAAGCGCAGACGTTGACCATTAACCAGGGCGACAAAAGCTACGACGTGGTGATTGCCGGCGGCGCTACCCTCAAGGAAGTGCGTGAAGCCATCAACACCCAGCTCTCGGCCCAGGGTATCAGTGCCAACGTGCTGAGCGACTCCAACGGCGCACGCCTGGTCCTGACGTCGACCAAGACCGGCGATGGCACCGATATCACCCTCAGCGGTGACTCGGAGCTTGCCGTCGGTTACGACCAAGGCAAGCCCCCGGCCAACGCCAAGTACAGCATCGACGGCGTCGCGATGTCGTCCGCCACCAACAAGATCGATTCCGCCATCAGTGGTGTGACCCTGGACTTGCTGGCCGTTGACTTGACCAAGCCGACCACCACCATCACCGTGGCCACCAATACCGACACCCTGAAGACCTCGGTGCAGTCCTTCGTTACCGCGTACAACGCGTTGACCACGGCAATCAACACCCAGACCAAGGTAACCGCCACAGGCGATGCGTCGACGACGGTTGCGGGCGCCCTGACGGGTGATGCGTCGATGCGTCAACTGGTCAACAGCATGCGTACCGAACTGACCAGCGGCTCCGGTGCGGGCAGCATGACCAGCCTGGCGCAGATGGGGATTACCACGGACCAGAAAACCGGCCTGTTGACCCTGGACGACAAGGCGTGGGACAAGGCCGTGGTCAAGGGCGCTGGCGATGTGGCCAAGTTCTTCACCGGCGACACGGGCTTGATCACCCGCATGAACAAAGCCACTGCCAGCTACGTCGGCACCACGGGCACCCTGGCGACGCGCGCCACCGACCTCAACAACAAGTTGACCTCGCTGACCACCGAATCCTCCGACCTGGACGTGCGCATGGAGGCCTTGAAGAAGTCCCTGAGCGCCAAGTACACCGCGATGGACACGATGATCGCGCAGATCAACGCCAGCAGCTCCAGCATCATGACCACCCTCAACTCGCTGAATAACGCGAAGTCGTCGTCCTGATTGATGGGGGCGCTCGGCGCCCCGCAGCAGGCTTTACCGGTGGTCTGGCGTATGACGCCTGGATTAAAGAATTTTGTGACGTGGTCGAAAAACTGGTTAAGCAAACCTATTCGACATGGCCAGTAACGAGGTAGCAACATGAACCCGATGAGAGCCCTTCGCCAGTACCAGAAGGTCAATTCCCACGCCCAAGTCTCCGAAGCCAGCCCGCACCGCCTGGTGCAGATGCTGATGGAGGGCGGTCTTGATCGCATGGCGCAGGCCAAGGGTGCATTGAGCCGTGGCGATATCGCTCAGAAAGGTCTGATGCTGGGCAAGGCGATTGAAATCATCTCTGGCCTGCGTGATGGCCTTGAGCCGGAAAAAGCTGAAGATCCAGCGTCGGTGCAGCAACTGGATGCGCTGTATGACTACATGAGCAACCGCCTGGTTGAAGCCAACCAAGTGAACGATGCCGACATGATCGACGAAGTCGCGCGGTTGCTGATTACCGTCAAGTCCGGCTGGGATGCCATCGCTCCACAATAAGGCCAAGCGCCTTGAGGAACACATCATGAGCCAAGCACTGCAACGCATCGATGAAGCCCGCGACGCCCTGATAAGCGCGTTGGCCGAGCGCAATTGGGATGCTGTCGGTGAGCTGGATCTGGGCTGCCGTGCGGTGATCGATGAGGTGCTCAGCGAGGCGCCGGTGGATGAGGATGCGCTGCGCGAGAAGCTGGAGAGTCTGCTGGCGGTGTATCAGCAGTTGCTGGAAGTGACCACTGGCGAAAGACAGGCGATTTTTGAAGAGATGTCGCAGATCAACCAAGCTAAAAATGCGTCAAAGGTTTACCATCTGTTCGGCTGAACGGGCTCAGTTAAACCGAATGCGCGTCATAAATTTGACTGCGCGTGATTTTTTGACTTAACTAGTGCTGTTTTCAGATTTCAGAGGGGTGTAAAGCAGAAAATGCTTACAGCCATCTAGATTGCCCAGACTTCAGGGCACTTGAGTTAACTAGGGAAGTTGCTATTGCATGTGGCGTGAAACCAAAATTCTGCTGATTGATGACGATAGCGTCCGCCGCCGCGATTTAGCGGTGATTTTGAATTTTCTTGGCGAAGAAAATCTGCCCTGCGGCAGCCATGATTGGCAGCAGGCGGTCAGCTCATTGTCATCGAGCCGTGAAGTCATTTGTGTGCTGATCGGGACGGTAAACGCTCCTGGCGCTGTTTTGGGCTTGTTAAAGACACTGTCTACCTGGGATGAGTTCCTTCCCGTGTTGCTGATGGGCGATATTTCTTCCGTCGAGCTGCCCGAAGACCAGCGCCGCCGCGTGCTGTCCACCCTGGAAATGCCGCCCAGCTACAGCAAATTGCTTGATTCCCTGCACCGCGCCCAGGTCTATCGCGAGATGTACGACCAGGCCCGCGAGCGCGGCCGCCACCGCGAACCCAACCTGTTCCGCAGCCTCGTCGGCACCAGTCGTGCGATCCAGCACGTGCGCCAGATGATGCAGCAAGTGGCCGATACCGACGCCAGCGTGCTGATCCTTGGCGAGTCGGGCACTGGCAAGGAAGTGGTTGCGCGCAACCTGCACTATCACTCCAAGCGCCGCGACGGGCCTTTTGTGCCGGTCAACTGCGGGGCGATCCCGGCAGAGCTGCTCGAAAGCGAATTGTTCGGCCACGAGAAGGGCGCCTTTACCGGGGCGATCACCAGCCGTGCCGGGCGTTTCGAGCTGGCCAACGGCGGCACCCTGTTCCTTGACGAAATCGGCGACATGCCGCTGCCGATGCAGGTCAAGCTGCTGCGTGTGTTGCAGGAACGTACCTTCGAGCGTGTGGGCAGCAACAAGACCCAGAGCGTCGATGTGCGCATCATCGCGGCCACCCACAAGAACCTCGAAAGCATGATCGAGGTGGGCAGCTTCCGCGAAGACCTGTACTACCGCCTCAACGTTTTCCCGATCGAGATGGCCCCGCTGCGTGAGCGCGTGGAGGACATCCCGCTGCTGATGAACGAACTGATCTCGCGCATGGAGCACGAAAAGCGCGGTTCGATCCGTTTCAATTCCGCCGCGATCATGTCCCTGTGCCGCCACGGCTGGCCTGGGAACGTGTGTGAACTGGCCAACCTGGTGGAGCGCATGGCGATCATGCACCCCTACGGTGTGATCGGCGTGGTCGAGCTGCCGAAAAAATTCCGTTACGTCGATGACGAAGACGAGCAGCTCAATGACATCCGCAGCGACATGGAAGAGCGTGTAGCGATCAACGGTCACACTCCGGACTTCGCTTCCACTGCCATGCTGCCGCCGGAAGGCCTCGACCTGAAGGACTATCTCGGCAACCTGGAACAAGGCCTGATCCAACAGGCCCTGGACGACGCCAACGGCATCGTCGCCCGCGCCGCCGAGCGCTTGCGTATCCGCCGCACCACCCTGGTGGAGAAGATGCGCAAGTACGGTATGAGCCGTCGAGATGGCGATGAACAGGCGGATGATTGACGCCTAAATCACAAACCGCTGATTAGTCAGCGGTTTTTTTTTAGGCACGGGTATTGCTACAACCCTCGCAACGTTCCGTTTAACTGACGGTCAGCCAAGCGAGAGAGCATGATGCCCCACGCCGCCCAACTATCTTCGACGCCTGACGCCGAGCAGCTCAGCCGCAATGGCCTGGAACAGGCCTTTTCGCTGTTCAATCAGATGTCCAGCCAACTGACAGACTCCTACAGCCTGCTGGAAGCCCGGGTTTCCGAGCTCAAGGGCGAGCTGGCCGTGGTCAGTGCCCAGCGCATGGAAGAGCTGGCCGAGAAAGAGCGCCTGGCCAACCGTCTGCAAAACCTGTTGTCGCTGTTGCCCGGTGGCGTGATCGTCATCGACGAAGATGGCCGTGTGCGCGAAGCCAACCCGGCGGCCTGCGACATGCTCGGCCTGCCGCTGGAAGGCGAGCTGTGGCGCCATGTCATCACCCGCTGCTTCGCGCCCCGTGAAGACGACGGCCATGAGATCTCCCTGAAAGACGGGCGCCGGCTGTCCATCGCCACGCGCTCGCTCGATGCCGAGCCCGGCCAGTTGGTGCTGCTCAATGACCTCACTGAAACCCGTCACCTGCAAGACCAGTTGGCGCGCCATGAGCGTTTGTCGTCGCTGGGCAGGATGGTCGCTTCTTTGGCGCATCAGATCCGTACGCCGCTGTCGGCGGCGCTGATCTACGCCAGTCATTTGACTGATGAGCAACTGCCGCCAGAAACCCAGCAACGTTTTGCTGGCAGGCTCAAGGAGCGCCTGCACGAGTTGGAGCACCAAGTGCGCGACATGCTGGTGTTCGCCCGCGGCGAATTGCCGCTGACCGACCGCGTCACCCCGGCCGACCTGATGCGCGCCCTGCAAGCCGCCGCAAGCACTCATATCGAGGGTGCCGAAGTGCGCTGGCAATGCGACAGCCACCTCGGCGAGTTGCTGTGCAATCGCGACACCCTGGTCGGCGCCTTGCTCAACCTGATCGAAAACGCCACCCAGGCCAGCACCCCCGGCGCGCGCCTGAAAATTCACCTGTACAGCCGCGCGCAAACCCTGCGCCTGTGCATCAGTGACAGTGGTAGCGGCATTGATCCGCAGGTGCTGCAGCGCCTCGGCGAACCCTTTTTCACCACCAAGACCAACGGAACGGGCCTTGGCCTGACCGTGGTCAAGGCCGTGGCACGTGCACATCAGGGAGAATTGCAGCTGCGTTCCCGGTTGGGGCGTGGCACCTGTGCATTGATGACCTTGCCGCTGTTTTCAGGCGCGGCAAGCGCGGAGTAAGCGAACATGGCAATCAAGGTTTTATTGGTAGAAGACGATCGCGCCCTGCGTGAGGCATTGGCTGACACGCTGCTGTTGGCGGGCCATGACTATCGGGCGGTCGGTTCGGCCGAGGAAGCCTTGGACGCGGTGGAGCAGGAGCCCTTCAGCCTGGTGGTCAGCGACGTCAACATGCCCGGCATGGACGGCCACCAGTTGCTCGGCCTGCTGCGCGCACGCCAGCCGCAACTGCCGGTGCTGCTGATGACCGCTCATGGCGCCGTGGAGCGCGCGGTAGACGCCATGCGCCAAGGCGCGGCGGATTACCTGGTCAAGCCCTTCGAGCCCAAAGCCTTGATCGAACTGGTGGCCCGTCATGCCCTCGGCGTACTGCCGGCCAGCGATGGCGAAGGTCCGATTGCCTTCGAGCCGGCCAGCGCGCAATTGCTGGAACTGGCCGCCCGTGTGGCGCGCAGCGATTCCACGGTGTTGATCTCCGGCGAGTCCGGCACCGGCAAGGAGGTGCTGGCGCGCTACATCCACCAGCAGTCCAGCCGCGCCAGCCAGCCGTTTGTCGCGATCAACTGCGCGGCAATCCCCGATAACATGCTTGAAGCCACCCTGTTCGGCCATGAGAAGGGCTCGTTCACCGGCGCCATCGCGGCCCAGGCGGGCAAGTTCGAACAGGCCGACGGCGGTACGATCCTGCTCGATGAAATTTCCGAGATGCCCCTGGGCCTGCAAGCCAAGTTGCTGCGGGTGTTGCAGGAGCGCGAAGTGGAGCGGGTCGGCGCGCGAAAGCCGATTCAGCTGGATATCCGCGTGGTCGCTACCACCAACCGCGACCTCGCCGGTGAAGTGGCGGCGGGGCGCTTCCGTGAGGATCTGTTCTACCGCCTCTCGGTGTTCCCCCTGGCGTGGCGCCCGCTGCGTGAGCGCCCGGCCGACATCATCCCGCTGGCCGAGCGCCTGCTGAACAACCACGTCAAAAAAATGAAGCATGCCCAGGCGCGCCTGTCGGCCGAAGCCCAGGCGTGCCTGATCGCCTATCCATGGCCCGGCAACGTGCGTGAATTGGACAATGCGATCCAGCGCGCCCTGATCCTGCAACAGGGCGGCCTGATCCAGCCCCAGGATTTCTGCCTGGCCATGGGCAGCGGTGCGGCGCCATTGCCGAGCCTGGCCCCCGCGCCGGTGCTGGCCGAAGCCGAATCTGCCGGCGCCCTGGGCGACGACCTGCGCCGCCGCGAATTCCAGATGATCATCGACACCCTGCGCGCCGAGCGCGGCCGCCGCAAAGAGGCCGCCGAGCGCCTGGGCATCAGCCCACGCACCCTGCGCTACAAGCTGGCGCAGATGCGTGATGCGGGGATGGATGTGGAAGCGTATCTGTTTGCTACCTAGCTGGTACCAAGGCCGACAAGGTTTGTCGCCTTTTCTTACGAATCGATACAGAGCTGGCACCCTTGTTGCTACTTCCCCTAGTAATTGCGGCGTAGTGTCAAAAATTTGCGGGTTGTCGGAGAGAGAAGGTCATGAGCCAGGGTATTGAGTTCAATCGGTTGATGTTGGATATGCGCTCCATGCAAATGGATGCCATGGCTCAACCGAAATCCGTCGCGCAAGCGCCGGAATTGGGCCAAAGCAGCTTCGCCGACATGCTCGGCCAGGCGATCAATAAAGTCAGTGACACCCAGCAAGCCTCCAGCCAGTTGGCCACCGCGTTCGAAATCGGCAAAAGCGGCGTGGACCTCACCGATGTGATGGTCGCTTCGCAAAAAGCCAGTGTGTCGTTCCAGGCGTTGACCCAGGTGCGTAACAAGTTGGTTCAAGCCTATCAAGACATCATGCAGATGCCGGTTTAAGGACGAGATTTAAGTCATGGCAGAAGCAGTCTCCGACAACGTACCCGCCAAGGCAGACGGCAAGCCGCCGCTGTTTGGCCTGTCGTTCCTGGAAAACCTCTCGGAAATGACCATGTTGCGTCAGGTGGGCCTGATGGTCGGCCTGGCTGCCAGCGTGGCGATTGGTTTTGCCGTGGTGTTGTGGTCGCAACAACCTGATTACCGGCCGTTGTACGGCAGCCTGGCGGGCATGGATTCCAAGCAGATCATGGAAACCCTAGCCGCCGCCGACATCGCCTACACCGTCGAGCCCAACTCCGGCGCCTTGCTGGTCAAGGCCGACGACGTGGCCCGTGCGCGGATGAAACTCGCCGCCGCCGGCGTCACGCCGTCCGACGCCAATATCGGTTTTGAAATCCTCGACAAAGACCAGGGCCTGGGGACTTCCCAGTTCATGGAAGCCACCCGCTACCGTCGTGGCCTGGAAGGCGAGTTGGCCCGCACCATCTCCAGCCTGAACAACGTCAAGGGCGCCCGCGTGCACTTGGCCATCCCGAAAAGCTCGGTGTTTGTGCGCGATGAGCGCAAGCCCAGCGCCTCGGTGCTGGTGGAGCTGTTCTCCGGCCGCTCCCTGGAGCCTGGCCAGGTGCTGGCGATCATCAACCTGGTGGCCACCAGCGTTCCAGAGTTGAGCAAGTCGCAGATCACCGTGGTCGACCAGAAGGGCAACCTGCTGTCGGACATGGCCGAGAACTCCGCGCTGACCCAGGCCGGCAAGCAGTTCGACTACAGCCGTCGCATGGAAAGCATGCTCACCCAGCGCGTGCACAACATCCTGCAACCGGTGCTCGGCAACGACCGCTACAAGGCTGAAGTGTCGGCCGATGTGGACTTCAGCGCCGTCGAGTCGACCTCCGAACAATTCAACCCGGACCAGCCCGCGCTGCGCAGCGAGCAGTCCACCAGCGAACAACGCACCGCCAGCAGTGGCCCGCAAGGTGTGCCGGGTGCCCTGAGCAACCAGCCGCCTGCGCCAGCCTCGGCCCCGCAAACCACCGGTGGCGCCGCAGCCACTGCGGGCGCCATCGCCCCGGGCCAACCGCTGCTGGACGCCAACGGCCAGCAGATCATGGACCCGGCCACCGGCCAGCCGATGCTCGCCCCGTACCCGGCGGACAAACGTAACCAGTCCACCAAGAACTTCGAACTCGACCGTTCCATCAGCCACACCAAGCAGCAACAGGGCCGCGTCAATCGCCTGTCGGTGTCGGTGGTGGTCGATGACCAGGTCAAGGTCAACGCGGCGGACGGCACCATTACCCGTGCCCCATGGGGCGCCGATGAATTGGCGCGCTTCACCCGCCTGGTGCAGGATGCGGTCGGTTTCGACGCGAGCCGTGGCGACAGCGTCAGCGTGATCAACATGCCGTTCTCCGCCGAGCGTGGCGAAGTGATCGCCGAAGCGGCGTTCTACACGCAGCCGTGGTTCTGGGACATCGTCAAGCAAGTGCTGGGTGTGTTGTTCATCCTGGTGCTGGTGTTTGGCGTGCTGCGCCCGGTGCTCAACAACATCACCGGCAACGGCAGCAAGAAACAACTGGCAGCCTTTGGTGGCAGCGACGTCGAGTTGGGTGGCATGGGCGGCCTGGACGGTGAACTGGCCAACGACCGCGTCAGCCTCGGCGGCCCGCAAAGCATCCTGTTGCCAAGCCCGAGCGAAGGTTACGACGCTCAGTTGAATGCAATCAAAAGTCTGGTGGCAGAAGACCCGGGTCGTGTGGCCCAGGTCGTGAAAGAGTGGATCAACGCAGATGAGTGATAATCGAGCCGCTGTTGCCAAGCTCACCAAGGTCGACAAAGCGGCGGTTTTGCTGCTGTCCCTCGGTGAGACCGACGCCGCCCAAGTGCTGCGTCACATGGGCCCCAAAGAGGTTCAGCGCGTCGGCGTGGCCATGGCGCAAATGCGCAATGTGCACCGCGAGCAAGTCGAGCAGGTGATGAGCGAGTTCGTCGAGATCGTCGGCGACCAGACCAGCCTGGGCGTCGGCTCCGACAGCTACATCCGCAAGATGCTCACCTCGGCCCTGGGCGAAGACAAGGCCAACGGCCTGATCGACCGCATTCTGCTGGGCGGCAACACCAGTGGCCTCGACAGCCTCAAGTGGATGGAACCGCGCGCGGTTGCCGACGTCATCCGCTTCGAACACCCGCAGATCCAGGCCATCGTCGTCGCGTACCTCGACCCGGACCAGGCCGGTGAAGTGCTTGGCCACTTCGACCATAAAGTGCGGCTGGACATCATCCTGCGCGTGTCGTCGCTGAACACCGTGCAACCGGCGGCGCTGAAAGAACTCAACACGATCCTGGAGAAGCAGTTCTCCGGTAACTCCAACGCCGCGCGCACCACCTTGGGTGGTATCAAGCGTGCCGCCGACATCATGAACTTCCTCGACAGCTCGGTCGAAGGCCAGTTGATGGACTCGATCCGCGAGATCGACGACACCCTGTCCGGCCAGATCGAAGACCTCATGTTCGTGTTCAACAACCTCTCCGATGTCGACGACCGTGGCATCCAGGCGTTGCTGCGCGAAGTGTCCTCCGACGTGCTGGTGCTGGCCCTCAAGGGCTCGGACGAAGGCGTCAAGGAGAAGATCTTCAAGAACATGTCCAAGCGTGCGTCCGAACTGTTGCGCGACGACCTCGAAGCCAAGGGCCCGGTGCGCGTCAGCGACGTGGAAACGGCGCAGAAAGAAATCCTCACCATTGCCCGCCGTATGGCCGAAGCCGGAGAAATCGTTCTCGGCGGGAAGGGCGGCGAAGAAATGATCTAAGGCGCGCCCCATGTCGAACAAAGATGAGACGCCCAGCGATCTGATTCGCGCGCGGGATGTCGGCGGGTTCGACATCTGGTCGTTGCCCAGCTTCGACCCGCATGTGCCGGAGCCCGAGCCTGAGCCGGAACCCGAATTGCCGGTGGAAATGGAAGAAGTGCCGCTGGACGAAGTCCAGCCACTGACCCTCGAAGAGTTGGAAAGCATCCGCCAGGAGGCCTACAACGAAGGCTTCGCCGCCGGGGAAAAAGACGGCTTTCGCAGCTCCACCCTCAAGGTCCGCCAGGAAGCCGAGGCCGCCCTGAGCGTCAAGCTGGGCAGCCTGGAACGCTTGATGCGCAGCCTGTTCGACCCGATTGCCGAGCAGGACGCGCAGCTGGAAAAATCCATGGTCGGCCTGGTGGAGCACATCGCCCGCCAGGTGATCCAGCGCGAACTGGTGCTCGACTCCAGCCATATCGAAAGCGTCATGCGTGAAGCCCTCAAGCTGCTGCCCCTGGGCGTTGGCAATGTGCGCTTGTATATCAACCCGCAGGATTTCGAACAGGTCAAAGCCCTGCGCGAGCGCCATGAAGAAACCTGGCGAATTGTCGAAGACGCGTCGTTGCAGCCCGGTGGTTGCCGCGTCGAGACCGAACACAGTCGCATCGATGCCACGGTGGAAACCCGCATCAGCCAGATCATGGCCAAGCTGCTGGACCAGGCCCACGAGCAGGTGCTGAACCCGGCCGAGCCGGATTTGAGCGTCGACCTGGACGCCCCTGATGCGCCTTGATCGCACCAGCTTCGCCAAGCGCCTGAGCGGTTACGTCGAGGCCACGGAGTTGCCCGGCCAGCCGATCCTCGAAGGGCGCCTGTTGCGCATGGTCGGCCTGACCCTCGAAGCCGAAGGCCTGCGCGCCGCCATGGGCAGCCGTTGCCTGGTAATCAACGACGACAGCTACCACCCGGTGCAGGTCGAAGCCGAAGTGATGGGCTTTTCCGGCAGCAAGATTTTCCTGATGCCCGTCGGCAGCCTGGCGGGCATCGCCCCCGGCGCCCGCGTGGTGCCCCTGGCCGACACCGGCCGCCTGCCCATGGGCATGAGCATGCTCGGCCGCGTGCTCGACGGCGCCGGCCGTGCGCTGGACGGCAAGGGCGGCATGAAAGCCGAAGACTGGGTGCCGATGGACGGCCCCACGATCAACCCGCTCAAGCGCAACCCCATCAGCCAGCCGCTGGACGTGGGCATCCGCAGCATCAACGGTTTGTTGACGGTCGGGCGCGGCCAGCGTCTGGGCCTGTTTGCCGGTACCGGCGTGGGTAAGTCGGTGCTGCTGGGCATGATGACCCGCTTTACCGAGGCCGACATCATCGTGGTCGGGCTGATCGGCGAACGGGGCCGTGAGGTGAAGGAATTCATCGAGCACAGCCTGGGCGAAGAGGGGCTCAAGCGTTCGGTCGTGGTCGCCTCGCCGGCGGATGATGCGCCGCTGATGCGCCTGCGCGCCGCCATGTACTGCACGCGCATCGCCGAATATTTTCGCGACAAGGGCAAGAACGTCCTGTTGCTGATGGACTCGCTCACTCGTTTCGCCCAGGCCCAGCGGGAAATCGCCTTGGCCATCGGCGAGCCGCCCGCGACCAAGGGGTATCCGCCGTCGGTGTTCGCCAAGCTGCCCAAGCTGGTGGAACGCGCCGGTAACGCTGAGGCGGGGGGTGGCTCGATCACCGCGTTCTACACCGTGCTGTCCGAAGGCGATGACCAGCAAGACCCGATTGCCGACTCGGCGCGGGGCGTGCTCGACGGCCACATCGTGCTGTCGCGGCGTTTGGCGGAGGAGGGGCACTACCCGGCCATCGACATCGAAGCGTCCATCAGCCGGGTGATGCCCTCGGTGGTCACGCCGACGCACATGGCGCGGGCGCAGCAGTTCAAGCAGCTGTGGTCGCGCTACCAGCAGAGCCGCGACTTGATCAGCGTCGGCGCCTATGTGGCCGGTGGCGACCGCGACACCGACCTGGCGATTGCCTTGCAGCCGCAACTGGTGACCTACCTGCGCCAGGGACTCAACGACAAGATCAGCATGGCCGAGAGTGAGTCGCACCTGAACTCGATCTTCGCCCCGGCTCCGGGCGGCTAAGCCATGGCCAGTTCCCGTTCTTCACGCCTGGCCCCAGTGGTGGACATGGCCGAAAAGGCCGAAAAAACCGCGGTGCAGCGCCTGGGGTATTTCCAGGGCCAGGTACGCCTGGCAGAAAGCAAGCTCGGCGACCTGGAGCGCTTTCGCGGCGAATACCAGCAACAGTGGATCGAACGCGGCACCAAGGGCGTGTCGGGCCAATGGTTGATGGGCTACCAGGGCTTTCTCAACCAACTGGAAACGGCCGTCGACCAGCAGCGGCAAAGCCTGCTCTGGCACCAGAACAACTTCGAAAAGGCCCGCGACAGCTGGCAACAGGCGTACGCCCGGGTCGAGGGCTTGCGCAAGCTGGTGCAGCGCTATATCGACGAAGCGCGGGCGCTGGAAGACAAGCGTGAGCAGAAGCTGCTGGATGAGCTATCACAGCGTCTTCCGCGCCAATCCCAATACTAACTGCCACCACTGGACCACTGTGGGAGCGGGCTTGCTCGCGAATGCGGTGGTTCAGTGACAGATGCATTGACTGACACACCGCATTCGCGAGCAAGCCCGCTCCCACACAAGCCACACATTTGATCCTCTGTGTTGCTGCTGTGGCGTTCAGCTGCTAAACCTTTGTCTACCGCAATGACAAGGAAGCAGTCACATGTCAGTCGAGTCAGAAGTATCCCTGGACGGGAAGAAGTTGACGATCGCCATCAAGGGCCGGTTCGATTTCGGCAGCCACCAGACGTTTCGCGAATCCTATGAGCGCTTCTACAAGGTGCCGGAGTTGTACGTGGTCGACCTGAAAGACACCACCTACATGGACAGCTCGGCCCTGGGCATGCTTCTGCTGTTGCGGGATCACGCCGGCGGTGACGACGCGGACGTGCAGGTAGTCAACAGCAATTCCGATGTGCGCAAGATCCTCGCCATCTCCAACTTCGACAAACTGTTCGACATCAGTTGAGCGGCCTGGCCCCCGTGCTTGAGCCGTTGACGGTGCTGATCGCCGAAGACAGCGCCACCGACCTGCTGTTGTTGTCCACCATCGTGCGGCGCCAGGGCCATCAGGTGCTCACCGCCAGCAATGGCTTGGACGCGGTGCAAGTGTTTGCCCGTGAGCGCCCGCAGTTGGTGTTGATGGACGCGCTGATGCCGGTGATGGATGGTTTTGAAGCGGCACGCCAGATCAAGCAATTGGCCGGCGAAACCTTGGTGCCGGTGATTTTCCTCACCTCCCTGCGTGAGAGTTCGGCCCTGGCCCAGTGCCTGGATGCCGGCGGCGATGACTTCATGGCCAAGCCCTACAACCCGCTGATCCTGGCGGCGAAGATCAACGCCATGGATCGCCTGCGCCGCTTGCAGGCCACGGTGTTGCAACAGCGCGACCTGATCGCCCGGCACCACGACTACCTGCTGCATGAGCAACGGGTGGCCAAGGCGGTGTTCGACAAGGTGGCGCATTCGGGCTGCATCAACGCCGCGCCGAATATCCGTTACCTGCAATCGCCCTATGCGCTGTTCAACGGCGACCTGTTGCTGGCGGCCTATACGCCGTCGGGCGATATGCACGTGTTGCTCGGCGACTTCACCGGCCACGGCTTGCCGGCAGCGGTGGGCGCCATGCCCCTGGCGGAAGTGTTCTACGGCATGACCGCCAAGGGCTACGGCCTGGCGCAGATCCTGCGGGAGATGAACGTCAAGCTCAAACGTATCCTGCCGGTAGACATGTTCTGCTGCGCCACCCTGTTGTGCCTGAGCACCCAGCGGCGCGTGGTGGAAGTGTGGAACGGCGGCATGCCCGAAGGCTATGTGCATGAAGTCGCCAGCGGCAAGCGCACGGCGTTGGTGTCGCGGCATTTGCCGTTGGGGGTGTTGTCGGCCGAGGCCTTCGATGACCGCACCGAGGTGTGGCCGATGGCCCTCGGTGACCGGGTGTTTTTGCTCTCCGATGGCGTGCTCGACACGGCTGACAGCAATGACCAGCTGTTTGGCGTCGAGCGTTTGCATCAGGTATTTGCCGCCAACCGCGAGCCCGACCGCTTGTTTGCCGAGATCGAGCAAGCCCTCGCCGGGTTTCGCGGTGAGGCCCGAGATGACGTGAGCATGGTGGAAATCACCCTGCAAGCCGGGCAATCCCTGCGCGCGACCGGGCCGCTGTATACCGACAGCAACCAGTCGTGCCCGCTGGATTGGTCGGTGAGTTTCGAGTTCCGCGCCGAGACCCTCAAGCGCTACAACCCGTTGCCGTACTTGTTGCAACTGTTGCTGGAAATCCACGGCCTGCGCGAGCGCAGCGGGGCGTTGTACAGCGTGATGGCCGAGCTGTATTCCAATGCCCTGGAGCACGGGGTGCTGGGCCTGGACTCGCGGCTCAAGCGGGATGTGCACGGCTTTGCCGATTACTATCGCCAGCGCAACGAGCGGTTGGCGCAGTTGAGCAGCGGCTATGTGCGGGTGCATGTGCAGGTGGTGCCGACGGCGACGGGCGGGCAACTGTCGTTGCGCATCGAAGACAGCGGCGCCGGCTTTGACGTGGAACAGGTGCTGGCGCGGCCGCTGGAGGTTGATCGCTTGTCGGGCCGGGGGCTGAACCTGGTACGTCAATTGAGCGGTGACGTGCACTGGTCCGATGGCGGGCGTAGCGTCTGCGTGGAGTTTTCGTGGCAGGCTCAGGCATAATCCGCCGATTCTTGATCAAGGAGCGAACAAGTGGCTGAGATTCATCTGGACCCGGACGTGTTATCGGGTTTGCAGGAAGTGATGGAAGGTGAGTATCCGCGCTTACTGGATACCTTCCTCGACGATTCGCAAAAGCGCGTCGAAGCGCTGCGCAAGGCGCGGGACGACGCCAAGGCGCTCGGGCGCATCGCCCACAGCTTCAAGGGCAGCAGCGGCAACCTTGGTGCGGTGCGCTTGGCGCAGTTGTGCCAGCGGCTGGAGGCGGAGTCGGCGCAAGCGCCTGGCAGTGACCTGGGTGAATTGGTGGATCAGATCGATCATGAATTTGCGCTGGTGCGGCCGCTGTACGAGTCGGAGCGCCAGCGCTTCCAGCTCTGACCTGTGGGAGCTGGCCGGCTCCCACAGAAAAGCCAGCTCCCACATTTCTAGCCTCACTCGGCAACCTGGCCCGACTCTTGCTCTGTCTCCCGGTACTGCATCCCCGACCCCATGCAGTGGAGACCTTTACCTATGCCAGTCGCCCCTAATTCACTCCTCCAGGCTGCCCCTGCGGCCAAGCCGCAAGCGCCCGCTGCCAACCCCCCGGCAGCGGCCGTGGAGCCGCGTGACAAGGGCGCCGGCTTTGCCCAGGTGTTCGCCAGCCAGGGGTCAAAACCGGTGGCAAAGGCCGACGACGCGCCGTCAAAAACCACACGGGACAAACCTGCTGACGCCAATGCCAAGCAGGTGGACAGCAACGACAAACCTGCCGCCAGCAAGCCGGCGGTTGCCGATAGCGGCAATCCTTTGCCTGCCAAGGCGCCCGCCAAGTCCGACGACAGCGCCAGCACGGATGACGCCAAACCTGTCGACCCGACGTTGGCGCAGCAACCTCCGGCTGACCCGGTCGTCGACCCGGCCTTGGTCGCTGTGGTCGCGCCGGCTGTAGTCGTGCCGGTGGTGACTGTTACTGACGACAGCAAGCCTGCGCCCGTGGCCGCCGCGCCGCTGGCAGTGACCGATGAGGTCAAGCAACCAGCCTTCGATCCCGAAGCCGATCCCCTGGATTCCATGCCGGCCGTGCGCCTGGCAATGGAGCAGGGCGGCCACGTCTCCGCCAGCAGCCAGACGCCGCAGAAACCTGCGCCGAACCTGGACCAGCCCACCGCCGCGCAGAATTTCACGGCTGGTCTGGCCAATATGGTCGACCAGCAAGCCGCCAAGGACAGCACTGACCAAGGTGGCGACAAGGCCTTCAGCGGGCTGATCGAGGACGGTCTCAAGGATTTGAAAGGCGCCAGCAGCGACACCCGTGTCGATGACTTCGCCAACCGCCTGGCCGCATTGACCCAGGCCGCCACGCCAAAAACCGCGAATGCCTTGCCGCCGGCCACCAACACGCCGTTGGCCATGCATCAGAGCGGCTGGACCGAAGAAGTGGTCAACCGCGTGATGTACCTGTCCAGCGCCAACCTCAAGTCGGCAGAGATCCAGTTGCAGCCAGCGGAATTGGGGCGCCTGGATATCAAAGTCAATATGACGGCGGACCAGCAGGCCCAGGTCAGCTTCATGAGCGGCCATGCCGTGGTGCGTGAAGCGCTGGAGAGCCAGTCCGGGCGCCTGCGTGAGATGTTTGCCCAACAGGGCATGGGGCAGGTGGATGTGAACGTGTCCGATCAGTCCCGTGGCCAGGAGCAGCAACAGCAACAGAGCCAGGCGCGTGGGGTGGGCGGTATCGGGGGGCGTGGGGGTGATAACGACAGCGGTGCCCATGCTGAGATCGCCGAAGTGGTCGCGCCGGTGACCTCCACCGTGATCGGCTCCAGCGCCGTCGACTACTACGCCTGACCTGAGCCTTGTGAAGATCAAAATGTGGGAGCGGGCTTGCTCGCGAATGCGGTGTATCAGTCAATACAACTGTCACTGATACACCGCATTCGCGAGCAAGCCCGCTCCCACATTTGATTGGTGGTGTCGGCCCTACCCAATTACCAGACAACTCTGGCATAACACTTGCTCTTGCCTTTCCGTAGATCTATGAATCCCCGAATAGTGACGGATTATTGGCATGGCGAAGAGCGACGACGCAGCAAAAGCACCCGCAGGCAAAGGCAAGCTCAAGCTTATCCTGTTGATTGTCGTGGGCCTGATCCTGGCGATCGGCGCCTCCGTGGGTGGCACCTGGTACATCATGCACAGCAGTGCAAGCAAACCGGCACCGGCTGCCGAAACCGCCAGTAACGTCAAGCAACCGGCAATCTTCGAGCCGATGCTGCCGGCCTTTGTCGCCAACTTCAACCAGAACGGCCGTCAACGCTACCTGCAAGTCAGCATGACCTTGCTGGCGCGCAACCAGGCCGATCTGGATGCCCTCAAAGTGCATATGCCGGTGATCCGCAACAACCTGGTGATGCTGTTCTCCGCCCAAAGCTTCGATGCCCTGGCCACCCCGATCGGCCAGGAAATGCTGCGCCAGAAAGTCACGGCCAGCGTGCAGGAAGTGTCCCAGAAAGAGCTCGGCAAAGTCGCAATCGAGCAAGTGCTCTTTACCAATTACGTACTGCAGTAGGATCACGACATGGCCGTGCAAGACCTGCTGTCCCAGGATGAAATCGACGCGCTGCTCCACGGTGTCGACGATGGTCTGGTGCAGACCGAAATGGCTGCCGAACCCGGCAGCGTCAAAAGTTATGACCTGACCAGCCAGGATCGCATCGTCCGTGGGCGCATGCCGACCCTGGAGATGATCAACGAACGTTTCGCCCGCTACACGCGCATCAGCATGTTCAACATGCTGCGCCGTTCGGCGGACGTGGCGGTGGGCGGTGTGCAGGTGATGAAGTTCGGTGAATACGTGCACTCGCTGTACGTGCCCACCAGCCTCAACCTGGTCAAGATCAAGCCGCTGCGCGGTACGGCGCTGTTCATCCTTGACGCCAAGCTGGTGTTCAAGCTGGTGGACAACTTCTTCGGCGGCGACGGCCGTCACGCCAAGATCGAAGGCCGTGAGTTCACCCCCACCGAGCTGCGCGTGGTGCGCATGGTGCTGGAGCAAGCCTTCATCGACTTGAAGGAAGCCTGGCAGGCGATCATGGAAGTCAATTTCGAGTACATCAACTCGGAAGTGAACCCGGCCATGGCCAACATCGTCGGCCCCAGCGAAGCCATTGTGGTGTCCACCTTCCACATCGAACTCGATGGCGGTGGCGGCGACCTGCACGTGACCATGCCGTACTCGATGATCGAGCCGGTGCGCGAAATGCTCGACGCCGGTTTCCAGTCCGACCTTGACGACCAGGACGAACGCTGGGTCAAGGCCCTGCGCGAAGACTTGCTGGATGTGGACGTGCCGCTGAGCGCCACCGTGGCCCGCCGCCAACTGCGCCTGCGGGACATTCTGCACATGCAGCCGGGCGACGTGATCCCCGTGGAATTGCCGGAAGAAATGATCATGCGCGCCAACGGCGTGCCGTCGTTCAAGGTCAAGCTCGGTTCCCACAAGGGCAACCTGGCGTTGCAAGTGATCGAACCGATCAACCGCCGCTGATCAACTTTAATTTTTGCTGCGCCGAGGACATGTAATGGCTACCGAACACGAAAACACTTCCGCCGAAGACCAGGCCCTGGCTGACGAATGGGCGGCTGCCCTGGAAGAGACCGGCGATGTTGGCCAGGACGATATCGACGCGCTGCTGGCCGCCGACGCCGCCACCGCGCCGGCCGGCAACCGCCTGCCGATGGAAGAATTCGGCAGCGTGCCGAAAAACAACGAGCCGGTGACCCTCGATGGGCCGAACCTGGATGTGATCCTCGACATCCCGGTATCGATCTCCATGGAAGTGGGCAGCACCGAAATCAACATCCGCAACCTGCTGCAACTCAACCAGGGTTCGGTGATCGAGCTCGATCGCCTGGCCGGTGAGCCATTGGACGTGCTGGTCAACGGCACCCTGATTGCCCACGGCGAAGTGGTGGTGGTCAACGAAAAGTTCGGCATCCGCCTGACGGACGTGATCAGCCCGAGCGAACGCATCAAGAAGTTGCGCTGATATGAACCGCTTGATGGTGGGACTGTTACTCGCGCTGCCATTGAGCGCCATGGCCGCCGAGCCGATTGCCCAGGCCGCCACGGCGGCGCCGGTCGGCAGCGGTCTCGGCGGCCAGTTGACGCAACTGGTGCTGGGCCTGCTGCTGGTGGTGGGCTTGATTTTCGTGCTGGCCTGGCTGATGCGCCGGGTGCAGAACGTCGGCCCGGGCAATGGCCAGGTGATCGAGCTGATCGGCTCGCGCGCCCTTGGCCCGCGTGATCGGCTGGTGCTGGTGCAGGTCGGCGAGGAACAGATCCTGCTGGGCCTGACCCCCGGCCGTATCACCCCGCTGCATGTGCTCAAGACGCCCGTGAACGTGGATCAGACCGAGTCCGCCACGCCAGAATTCGCCCAGCGCCTGATGGAGTTGCTGGGCAAGGATCAGAAGGATAAGAAGTAATGCGCGTTTTATTGACGCTCATGCTGTTGCTGGCGGCGCCATTGGCGTTCGCCGCCGACCCGTTGTCGATCCCGGCGATCACCCTGGGCACCAACGCGGCGGGGGCGCAGGAGTATTCGGTCAGCCTGCAGATCCTGCTGATCATGACGGCGCTGAGTTTTATCCCGGCGTTTGTCATGCTGATGACCAGCTTTACGCGGATCATCATCGTGTTCTCGATCCTGCGCCAGGCCCTGGGCTTGCAGCAGACGCCGTCGAACCAGATCCTCACCGGCATGGCCTTGTTCCTGACGCTGTTCATCATGGCGCCGGTGTTCGACAAGGTGAACCAGCAAGCCCTGCAGCCCTACCTGGCGGAAACCATCACGGCCCAGGTCGCGATCGACAAGGCCCAAGGCCCGATCAAGGACTTCATGCTGTCGCAGACCCGCTCCAGCGACCTGGAGCTGTTCATGCGCCTGTCCAAGCGCACCGACATCGCCACCCCGGACCAGGCGCCGCTGACCATCCTCGTCCCGGCGTTTGTCACCTCGGAATTGAAGACGGCGTTCCAGATTGGCTTCATGATCTTTATCCCGTTCCTGATCATCGACCTGGTGGTGGCGAGCGTGCTGATGGCCATGGGTATGATGATGCTGTCGCCGTTGATCATCTCGTTGCCGTTCAAGATCATGCTGTTTGTGCTGGTGGACGGTTGGGCGCTGATTATCGGCACCCTGGCCGGCAGTTTCGGCGGGGTATAGCGCAATGACTCCAGAAGTAGCCGTCGACCTGTTCCGTGAAGCGCTGTGGCTGACCACCATGATGGTTGCCGTGCTAGTGGTGCCGAGCCTGTTGGTAGGCCTGCTGGTGGCGATGTTCCAGGCCGCGACGCAGATCAACGAACAGACCTTGAGCTTCCTGCCGCGCCTGTTGGTGATGCTGATCACCCTGATCGTCGCCGGCCCGTGGCTGGTGCAGACGTTCATGGAATACATCCTGCAGTTGTACGGCAGTATTCCGCAGTTGATCGGCTGACCTGATGCAGTCCGTACTGGCCTTGACCGACACCCAGATCAGCACCTGGGTAGCGTCCTTCATCCTGCCGATGTTCCGGGTCATGGCGGTGCTGATGACCATGCCGGTGTTTGGCACGACCCTGGTGCCCAAGCGTATCCGCCTGTATTTCGCGTTTGCCATCACCGTAGTGATCGTGCCCGGCCTGCCGCCGATGCCGCCGGTCAATGCCCTGGACCTCAGTGCGCTGTTGCTGATTGCCGAGCAGATCCTGATCGGCGCGATCCTGGGTTTTTCGCTGACCCTGTTCTTCCAGGCCTTTGTGATTGCCGGGCAAATCATCTCGATCCAGATGGGCATGGGCTTCGCGTCCATGGTCGACCCCACCAACGGCGTGTCGGTGGCGGTGATCGGGCAGTTCCTGACCATGCTGGTGACCTTGCTGTTCCTGGCCATGAACGGCCATCTGGTGGCGTTCGAGGTGATGACCGAGAGTTTCACCACGCTGCCCGTGGGCTCGGGCCTGGTGGTCAACCATTTCTGGGAATTGGTCGGGCGCCTCAGTTGGGTGCTGGGTGCATCGCTGTTGCTGGTGTTGCCAGCGATCACCGCGTTGCTGGTGGTCAACATCGCGTTTGGTGTGATGACCCGCGCGGCGCCGCAGTTGAACATCTTCTCCATCGGTTTCCCGTTGACCCTGGTATTGGGCATGGGGATTTTCTGGGTCGGCATGGCTGACATTCTCAATCAGTATCAACCGCTGGCGTCTGACGCCTTGCAGTTTTTACGTGATCTGGCACGGGCGCGCTGAGCCATGGCCGAGAGCGAGAGTGGTCAGGACAAGACAGAAGACCCCACGGAGAAACGCAAAAAGGACTCCAGGGAAAAGGGCGAGATCGCCCGCTCCAAAGAGCTGAATACCGTTGCCACCATGTTGGCTGGCGCCGGCGCCTTGCTGATCTACGGTGGCGGCCTGGCGTTGGACCTGATGGAGCTGATGAAACACAACTTCACCTTGCCCCGCGAGGTGTTGCTCAACCCTGGGGCCATGGGCCAATACCTGCTGCACTCCGGCAAGATTGCGATTCTGGCGGTGCAACCGGTGTTGATCACCTTGCTGCTGGCCGCGCTGATCGGCCCGGTCGCCCTCGGCGGCTGGCTGTTTGCGGCCGGTAGCATGGCGCCCAAGTTCAGCCGCATGAACCCCGGCGCCGGGCTCAAGCGCATGTTCTCCGCCAAGGCCCTGGTGGAACTGCTCAAGGCCTTGGCCAAGTTCATCGTGATTCTGTTTGTGGCGCTGATGGTGTTGTCGTCCGACATTGACGACTTGCTACGCATCGCCCATGAACCGCTGGAGTCGGCGATCATCCACAGCGTGCAGGTGGTGGGCTGGAGCGCGCTATGGATGGCCGCCGGGCTGATCATCATCGCCGCCGTGGATGCGCCGATCCAGCTGTGGGAAAGCCATAAGAAACTGCTGATGACCAAGCAGGAAGTGCGTGACGAACACAAAGACCAAGAGGGCCGCCCCGAGGTCAAGCAGCGCATTCGCCAGCTGCAACGGGAAATGTCCCAGCGCAAGATGATGGCCTCGGTGCCCGACGCCGACGTGATCATCACCAACCCGACCCACTACGCCGTCGCCCTCAAGTACGACCCGGAGAAGGGCGGCGCGCCGATGTTGCTGGCCAAGGGCAGCGACTTTACCGCGCTGAAGATCCGCGAAATCGCAGTGGCCAATGACATCCTGCTGCTGGAATCGCCGGCGTTGGCGCGGTCGATCTTCTACTCCACCGACCTCGACCAGGAAATCCCCGCCGGGCTGTACCTGGCCGTGGCCCAGGTGCTCGCGTATGTCTACCAGATCCGCCAGTACCGCGCGGGCAAGGGCAAGCGGCCGGACCCGTTGAAGGATCTGCCGATTCCGCCGGAATTGCGTCGCGATTCCTGAGATTTTCAGTGCTTGTAAGGGCCTCATCGCAGGCAAGCCAGCTCCCACATTGATCTCTGTTCTACCTGACGACGCGCTTACCTGTGGGAGCGGGCTTGCCCGCGATGAGGCCCTCAAGCCATCCTCATGCCGTTCGTCGAAAACCCCTCCCGACCTGTCAACTTTGACAGTAGCCAGTCTGCCCTTCTCGCGGTTCCATGGCGCTAGACACGCCACGCAGGAACCAGAGAGATAACAATGAAGTGGGTCTCAGGAACGGTCATATCTTACAACCGCGAGACGGGGGAGGGCGTGATAGCAATGGATGGCGGGGGCGAGCAGGTGCGCGTGGACCTCGTCAGCTCTGCCGGGGTTCGGCTTAACGAAGGACTGCGGGTGAGCTTTGCGAGGATCCACCGGCCTCAGGGCATATTTGCAGCCAGCATCACACTTATCTCGGGTTGTTAAATGAGAAGTCGGGAGAACGGCAATGGCAACAGGCACTGTGAAGTGGTTTAACGCGGAGAAGGGGTTTGGGTTTATCACGCCGGACGACGGGTCGGCGGATGTGTTTGTCCACTATTCGGCGATAGATGATAAGGGTTTCAAAACCCTCGCAGAAGGTCAGAAAGTCGAGTACGGCGTCACTCAGGGTCAAAAAGGCCCGCAGGCTGAAAACGTCCGCGCCCTTGGAGCTTTGTGATCATTCCCGCAGGGTGGCGCAGGAACGATCAGTCATTAGGCCGTTAGTGCTCGCTTTCCTCTAGCCCTCTGTCATCCAGAGCGTCAAAACCGTGTCGGAAATATCTATTTCTACGCATACCTAGCCGAACGGTCAGTTGTCTGGCTTTGCGCGATTCGACAGCATTCCCAGCCATCCGTAGGAGAGCTGGGGATGTGTCATGTGGGAGCGACTTATTCGTCGGCAAGATCGTGAGCGGTTAGGGATTGGTTTCGAAAAAATTGAATCTCCATTTTTTGCGGAGTTTCATGTCCGACGATCTCTGGCTGGATATGGGGGTATGTTCGGGTTGAACGAACTTAAGGCGGAGTTTGGTTGCTACGGTCGCGATGCCCACAACATACCCGAGTCTCACATACGTAAGATGCTGGAAGCGGTTGAGCGCGGTGATTGGTTGTTGGTGTTGGATAGACCCATCAGCCCGCTAAGTCGCGACACTGCCAACCGATGGTGGGCAATCACTGGCAAGCGCGTGCTGGAGAGTGTCTCCCACCCTCCTCGGGTTCAAGAGAGCGCATCGCTACGACGTGCTGAGGTGCTAGAGGTATCGCGCCAGCCCGCTCCCGAAAAGCACTACCACTGTACGTTTACCAAACCTCGCACATTGCCTGACGGCGCCATTGATTACACCGAGTTTGGCGGGCCAGTTCCCACTTGTGGGGTCGCTGAGTACGGCACTTTTGCCTTGCTGGGTGGCGATGAAACCAATCCCGCTGGAAATATCGTTCTCAAACAAATCAGGGGCAACCCCTTGCCTGCGGCGCTTGGCACGTTGGCCTTGGGCGGAACAGCGGCCGCTACAGCGGGAGTCGCCTGTGGTGGTCTTTGCGGTGCCGGGGCAGTTGCGTCGACTGTTGGGGCCAGTGCGCTGGCGGGCCTGGTTGGACTGCTTTGGCCGTCCAGCCTGGGTGACAGCAGCTTGTACACCGATGAGCAGCTCGATTCGTTGAAGCAAGGCCGCACGCGAATTCGGTTGCATATAGAGCAACAAGCCGACGGCACTTTGAAAGGGTATGGGTACAACACCCAGCAACGCCCCGACTGGGAAATGATTCCGGTCGTGCAATTCAAGGCGCGTGGCGCTGAGCAAGTGGCCGATTTCGGCGACGGGGTGACCCTGATCTGGACGCCAGCGGTCGATCCGTCCGCCACTTCGGGCATTCCACCCCTGGAGGGCAGGCCGCAAGCCCCGAAAATCTGGATTTACCCGCCGACCGAACAGGCGGATAACCTCATCGTCAACCCGATACATCCGCCTGAGTACAAGGATTTCATTCTTGTGTTCCCGGCGGGGTCGGGGGTGAGGCCGTTGTATGTTGTGATGAGTGTGCGTCTTGATCCGGGGACGGTGACAGGGCTGGGAGAAGATATTTCAGGAATCTGGTTATCCGGTGCTGGGGTCGGGTTGGGTGTACCGGTTCCAGCCCGTGTTGCTGATCGGCTTCGAGGTAAAAGTTTCACCAGCTTTGATAAGTTCAGGAAGGCATTTTGGATGGCGGTAGTTAATGATCCGGAACTCAGTAGTCAGTTCTCTCTGAAAAACATCGATCGTATGCGAGATGGGTTTGCTCCGACGGCTCGTTATGCAGATGCCGTAGGGAGGAGGAAAGTATTTGAATTGCATCACGTTGAATGGATTTCTGAGGGGGGTAAGGTATACGACGTGGATAATATGCGCGTTAATACTCCAAAGAATCATATCGCTATTCATAGGTAGATACATGAATGAAAAAGAACATTTCTGACTATACCCATGCTCAATTCATCAGCTTCCTACAGGCGCTATTTTTAGCTAACAGTAGCGGCGCTTCGGAGGAGGTGATGGCGGATCTCCTCGACCAGTTTTGCGAGATTACAGGTCACCCCGCTGGGACGGATCTCATTTATTACCCGGAGGACGGTGCCGATAACTCTGCCGAAGGCATAGTCCAAACGGTTGTGATATGGCGCGTCGCTCAGGGATTGCCGGGATTTAAAGACGCTTGAGCCGAGTTGGCACTATGTGTAGGTGTTTGAAATGGAACCATCTAAGAGTAGCCTGTCCGAATACACAGAAAGCGAATTTCTTGAATTCATTAAAGAAATATGGACTGCGGCAGGAGCAGAGGAATATCAGGATGAACTATTGGAGCACTTCATCGAAGTAACGGGGTGTGCTGTCGCTTCTGACTGGATTTATTACCCTGAGAGCGCAGATGAAGATTCTCCCGAAGGAATTATTAAAAAAGTCCAAAGTTGGCGTAGTGCCAATGGTTTTTCGGGTTTCAAGAGAGAGTGATGCCATGCCTCTCCCTGCCCGTTTCTCTGAGTACACCGAGGTCGAGTTCGTCCAGTTATTGGAAGCGCTTGCCAAGGAGGACTGTGAGGCGGAAAACGATAAGCGTGCTGACTTGCTATTGCTGCACTTTGAGACAGTCAGTGAGCACCCTTCGGGATCGGATTTGATCTATTACCCAGAGCCTGGAGCTGATAATTCACCTGAAGGAGTTACGCAAAATGTAAAGGAGTGGCGTGCCGCTCAGGGATTGCCAGGCTTCAAGCGAGGCTGAGCTCCGGTCGTCCCGTGGGCCGATGTACACAGGGGGAGTGAATGATGAAACCCAAAACTGCGCTTATCGACTGCACCGAGCAGGAGTTCATAGCCCTGATTCACTCCATCGAGAATGCTGAAGGTGATGAGGAGGTAGGCGAGTTGTTAGAGCACTTCAATAATCTAGTGCCACATCCAGCAGGTAGCGACTTGCTCTTTTATCCTGAGACGGGTGCTGATGACTCTCCGGGTGGGGTGATTCGGACGATCAAGGACTACTGCTCATCCAAAGGGTTGGCGAGTTTTAACGATGCCTAACCCGAATTGATGCTGTGCGCATCCGTAGGTGTTTGAAGTGGAGCTATCCAAACGTCATTTGTGCGAGTACACAGAAAGCGAATTTGTTGAATTCATAAATCAAATACTGCTGGTCAACAAGGGCGGAACTGATGCGGCTCTGGGAGAGCTACTCGAAAGGTTCAGGCAACTCGCTGGTCATCCTGACGGCACCGACCTGATTTTTTACCCTGAGCCTGGGGCGGACAGCTTGCCAGAGGGCGTCGCACAAGCTGTGAAGGCATGGCGCGCCGCTCAGGGTTTGCCAGGATTTAAAGAAGACTGACCCAGAATCGACTCGGTTAATTGTGGGAGCGGGCTTGCCCGCGAAAGCGCAGTGTCAGGCAATGCATGTGCAGGCTGATCCACCGCCTTCGCGGGCAAGCCCGCTCCCACCTGTGTATGGGGTTTCACAGCGATCTGCTCTTTGAAGCAAAAGTTGGAAGGCTTCTTGCAATACCGCCTCCAGGACGCCTTCTGGCGTCAAAACTTTGCTTCAAGGGACACGAGGAATACCGGTGGTAGATCGCTCTCAAATGTTCAGCACGGCCCGTGGCACCCTGACTGACCTGTCGCGGGGCAATCTGGGTGTGCCGTTGTTGTTGCTGGTGATGCTGGCAATGATGATGTTGCCGATGCCGCCATTCCTTTTGGACGTGTTCTTCACTTTCAACATTGCCCTGTCCGTCGTGGTGCTGCTGGTCTGCGTGTACGCCCTGCGGCCGTTGGACTTTGCGGTGTTCCCGACCATCCTGCTGGTGGCGACCCTGTTGCGGCTGGCGCTGAACGTGGCCTCTACACGTGTGGTGATGCTGCACGGCCAGGACGGCCACGCCGCCGCCGGTAAGGTGATCCAGGCCTTCGGTGAGGTGGTGATCGGCGGTAACTACGTGGTCGGTATCGTGGTGTTCGCGATCCTGATGATCATCAACTTCGTCGTGGTGACCAAGGGCGCCGGGCGGATTTCCGAGGTGAGCGCACGGTTTACCCTCGACGCCATGCCCGGCAAGCAGATGGCCATCGACGCCGACCTCAACGCCGGCCTGATCGACCAGAACCAAGCCAAGTCCCGCCGCGCCGAAGTGGCCCAGGAAGCCGAGTTCTACGGTTCCATGGACGGTGCCAGCAAGTTCGTGCGCGGCGACGCCATCGCCGGCCTGCTGATCCTGTTCATCAACCTGATCGGCGGCATGGCGGTCGGTATCTTCCAGCACGGCATGACCTTCGGCGATGCCGGTCGCGTGTATGCCTTGCTGACCATCGGTGACGGTTTAGTGGCGCAATTGCCATCACTGTTGTTATCTACAGCAGCGGCGATCATGGTGACCCGTGCTTCGGGCTCCGAAGACATGGGCAAGCAGATCAGCCGGCAGATGTTTGCCTCGCCCAAGGCCCTGGCCGTGGCGGCGGGGATCATGGCGATCATGGGCATCGTGCCGGGCATGCCGCACGTGTCGTTCTTGAGCATGGCGGCCTTGGCGGGCGGCGCGGCGTACCTGTTCTGGAAGAAGCAAAACGCGGTCAAGGTCCAGGCCCTGCAAGAAATCGCCCGTCAGCAGGAACTGCTGCCATCCCCGGCCCGCGCCACGGAAACCAAGGAGCTTGGCTGGGACGATGTGACCCCGATCGACATGATCGGCCTGGAAGTCGGCTACCGCCTGATTCCGCTGGTGGACCGCAACCAGGGCGGCCAGTTGCTCGCGCGGATCAAGGGTGTGCGCAAGAAGCTGTCCCAGGACCTGGGCTTCCTGATGCCCACCGTACATATCCGCGACAACCTCGACCTGGCCCCGAGCGCCTACCGCCTGACCCTGATGGGGGTGATCCTCGCCGAAGCCGAGATCTACCCGGACCGCGAACTGGCGATCAACCCCGGCCAGGTCTTCGGCACGCTCAACGGCATAACCGCCAAAGATCCGGCTTTTGGCCTGGAAGCGGTGTGGATCGAAATCAGCCAGCGCAGCCAGGCCCAGTCCCTCGGTTACACCGTGGTAGACGCCAGTACTGTGGTCGCCACGCACCTTAACCAGATCCTCTACAAGCACTCCCACGAGCTGATCGGCCACGAGGAAGTCCAGCAATTGATGGGCCTGCTGGCCAAAGCCTCGCCAAAACTCGCCGAAGAGCTGGTGCCGGGCGTGCTTTCGCTGTCGCAATTGCTCAAGGTGTTGCAGGCGCTGTTGTCCGAGCAAGTGCCGGTGCGCGACATCCGCAGCATTGCCGAGGCCATCGCCAACAATGCCGCCAAGAGTCAAGATACTGCCGCATTGGTGGCGGCGGTGCGGGTCGGATTGTCCCGCGCCATCGTGCAAAGCATTGTAGGCACTGAGTCTGAGCTGCCTGTGATCACCTTGGAACCAAGGTTGGAACAAATATTGCTCAATAGTATCCAGAAGGCAGGACAAGGCCAGGAAGAGGGCGTTCTGCTGGAGCCAAGCATGGCTGAAAAACTGCAGCGTTCGTTGATCGACGCCGCACAGCGCCAGGAAATGCAGGGCCATCCAGTGATCCTGCTGGTGGCAGGCCCCGTCCGGGCGATGCTGTCGCGGTTTGGACGCCTGGCAGTTCCGAATTTGCACGTTTTGGCTTATCAGGAAATTCCTGACAACAAGCAAGTGACTATCGTCGCGACAGTAGGGCCCAACGGCTGAGGTAGTGGGTTATGCAAGTGAAGCGTTTTTTCGCCGCCGATATGCGTCAGGCCATGAAACTGGTGCGTGATGAGTTGGGCGCCGACGCCGCGATTATCGGTAACCGTCGTATTGCCGGCGGTGTCGAGCTGACGGCTGCCCTGGATTACACCCCCCAGGCCTTGGCCCCGCGCGTGCCAAACATGGAACTCGAAGACGAGCTGCGCAAGACCGCCTCGCGCATCGTCTCGGCCCAGGCTGAGCTGAGCATGCGTGGCGACAGCGATGCCACCACCAATCGCCAGTTGTTCGCCGGCCTGCCGCTGACCGCTGCCGAACCGTTGGTCGAGCCAACGTTGACCGAACCGCCACGTCCCGCAGCGCCAGCCCCGGCCGCCGCGGTCGACCAGCGTGTGTTCGACTCGATGCGCTTTGAGCTAAACGGCCTGCGTGAGCTGCTGGAAGTGCAGCTGGGCTCCCTGGCGTGGACGCAACTGCAAGGCAGCAAGCCGGCCCAGGCCAACCTCTGGCGCCGCCTGCAACGCATCGGCCTGTCCGGCCCGTTGTCCCGAGACTTGCTGGCGCTGACCACCGAAATCGAAGAGCCGCGCCAGGCCTGGCGCATGCTGCTGGCGCACCTGGCGCGGATGATCGTCACCCCGGAAATCGAACCCCTGGAAGAGGGCGGTGTGATCGCCATGGTCGGCCCTGCCGGCATGGGCAAGACCACCACCCTGGCCAAGCTGGCGGCGCGTTATGTGCTCAAGTACGGCGCGCAGAATATCGCGCTGGTGAGCATGGACAGCTACCGCATCGGTGCCCAGGAGCAGCTCAAGACCCTGGGGCGCATCCTCAATGTCTCGGTGACCCACGTCGACCCGGGCCAGTCCCTGGCCAACGCCCTCGATCCGCTGCTGCGCAAGCGCGTGGTGCTGATCGACACCGCCGGCCTGCAAGCCAGCGACCCGGCATTGCGCATGCAACTGGAAAGCCTGGCCGGGCGTGGCATCAAATCGAAAAATTACCTGGTGCTTGCAACCACCAGCCAGAAACAGGTTCTTACCGCTGCGTATCACAGCTACAAGCGTTGCGGGCTGGCCGGTTGCATCCTGACTAAACTGGATGAGACGGCGAGCCTGGGCGAAGTGTTGAGCCTGGCTATCAGCCATGAACTGCCGGTCGCCTACCTGACCGACGGGCCGCGGATTCCAGATGATTTGCATCTGCCGCGCCGTCATCAGTTGGTCAGCCGGGCAGTCAGCGTACAAATGCAAGAAGAGCCTAGCGAGGAAGCGATGGCCGATATGTTCGCTGATCTCTATCACAACCCGGCAAAGCGGGTGGGTTGAGGCAGTACGAACACCGTGAAATGTACCTACATCGATGGTCTGCAAGCGATTCACGCGGCCAAGCCATGTAGCCTGCGTCTAAGCAAGACAAGGTAAAGAAATAAAATGGGCAGCATGCATCCCGTACAGGTGATCGCGGTGACCGGCGGCAAAGGTGGCGTCGGGAAAACTAACGTGTCAGTGAATTTGTCCCTGGCCCTGGCAGAGCTTGGCCGTCGCGTCATGCTGCTGGATGCTGACCTGGGGCTGGCGAACGTCGACGTTCTGCTGGGGCTGACGCCCAAACATACCCTTGCCGATGTGATCGAGGGCCGCTGTGAGCTGCGCGACGTGCTGCTCCAGGGGCCTGGCGGGATCCGCATCGTGCCGGCCGCCTCGGGCACCCAGAGCATGGTGCACCTGAGCCCGGCGCAACATGCCGGCCTGATCCAGGCGTTCAGCGATATCGGCGACAACCTCGACGTGCTGGTGATCGACACCGCCGCCGGGATCGGCGAGTCCGTGGTCAGCTTTGTGCGCGCCGCGCAGGAAGTCTTGCTGGTGGTCTGCGATGAACCCACCTCGATCACCGACGCCTACGCCCTGATCAAACTGCTCAACCGTGACTACGGCATGAACCGCTTCCGTGTCCTGGCCAACATGGCCCAGAGCCCGCAAGAAGGTCGCAACCTGTTCGCCAAGTTGACCAAGGTCACGGATCGCTTCCTCGATGTCGCCTTACAATACGTCGGCGCAGTTCCCTATGACGAGTGTGTGCGCAAGGCCGTGCAAAAGCAGCGTGCGGTCTATGAAGCGTTCCCTCGTTCGAAGTGCGCACTGGCGTTCAAGGCTATTGCCCAGAAGGTCGATACCTGGCCGTTGCCCGCCAACCCGCGGGGGCATCTGGAGTTTTTCGTCGAGCGATTGGTGCATCAGACGAGCGCAGGACCGGTGCTATGACAGCCAGCGGCTACAACCTTTACAAGAAGTCGGCACGTGACAGCCAAGGCGAATTGATCGAGCGCTATGCGCCCCTGGTCAAGCGCATCGCTTATCACCTGTTGGCGCGTTTGCCCGCGAGTGTGCAGGTTGAAGACTTGATCCAGGCCGGCATGATCGGCCTGCTCGAAGTCTCGACCAAATACGATGCGAGCAAGGGTGCGAGTTTCGAGACGTATGCGGGTATCCGCATCCGGGGTGCGATGCTCGATGAAGTGCGTAAAGGGGATTGGGCGCCGCGTTCGGTACACCGCAATACACGCATGGTCAGTGACGCAATTCGCGCAATTGAAGCAAAAACCGGTCGCGACGCTAAAGATCACGAAGTTGCGGCCGAACTCCAATTGAGTCTCGACGATTACTACGGGATTTTGAACGATACCTTGGGCAGCCGCCTGTTCAGTTTCGACGACCTGCTACAGGACGGCGAACACGAGGGGCTGCATGAGGACGGCGCAAGTGCACATCTTGAGCCGTCGCGTGACCTGGAAGACGAACGTTTCCAGGGCGCGTTGGCGGACGCGATTGCCAATTTGCCGGAGCGTGAGCGACTGGTGTTGGCGCTGTACTACGACGAAGAGCTGAACCTCAAGGAAATCGGTGAGGTCCTGGGGGTCAGCGAGTCGCGTGTCAGCCAGCTGCATAGCCAGTGCGCTGCCCGCTTGCGGGGGCGATTGGGAGAGTGGCGCGCGCGCTGACAGGCGGTGTGGGGACACTGCAGACGAACCCGTGAAGGCCTCAGGCTTTTGCGGGTTTGCCCCGTGGTGCCCTGGGCAGTCCTTTTTGTGTAACGCCTGTTGATTGAAATGGCGCGTCCAGGTGCTGGGCGCGTTTAAGACTGCTTGGAGGTCGAATTGGACAAGAACATGAAAATCCTCATCGTTGATGACTTCTCAACGATGCGGCGGATCATTAAAAACCTGTTGCGTGACCTTGGGTTCACAAACACGGTCGAGGCGGATGACGGCATTACGGCGATTCCGATCCTCAACAGCGGGAGCATCGACTTTCTGGTAACTGACTGGAACATGCCGGGCATGACCGGTATCGACCTGCTGCGCCACGTGCGTGCGGACGAAAAATTGCGCAGCCTGCCGGTGTTGATGGTCACCGCCGAAGCCAAGCGTGAGCAGATCATCGAAGCCGCCCAGGCCGGGGTCAACGGTTACGTGGTCAAGCCTTTCACGGCATTGGCGCTGAAAGAGAAGATCGAGAAAATCTTCGAACGCATCCACGGCTAATGCCATCGCGGGGGAGCTATGGAGCATAAAGAAACATCACAGGGAGACTTCGAGTCGACCCTGAAGAAGCATGCTCACCAGTTGGTCGACAGCCTTGAAAAAGGCCAGTTCGGCGACGCGGTGCAGTTGATCCATGAGCTCAACCAGACCCGTGACCGCGGCCTGTACCAGGAAGTGGGCAAGCTCACACGCGAGCTGCACAGTGCGATCGTCAATTTCCAGATTGACCCGCACATGCCCCAGGCCGAAGAAATCTCGCAGATCACCGATGCCACCGAACGCCTGTCCTATGTGGTCAGGCTGACTGAGGCGGCGGCCAACCGGACCATGGACCTGGTGGAAAACGCCACGCCCCTGGTCAATGGCATGGCCAACGAAGCCCAAGCCTTGAGCCACGACTGGGGGCGCTTCATGCGTCGCGAAGTCGGGGCGGAGGAGTTTCGTGAATTGGCGCGTCGGGTCGAAGGTTTCCTGTCACGCAGCGAGCAGGAAAACCGCACGGTTTCCAGCAACCTCAATGACATTCTGCTGGCCCAGGATTACCAGGACCTCACCGGTCAGGTGATCAAGCGCGTGACCCAACTGGTCACCGAAGTGGAAAGCAATTTGCTCAAATTGGTGCTCATGGCAGGCCAGGTTGACCGTTTTGCCGGCATCGAACATGACCGCGAAGCGATCCTCTCGGAAAAAGATCCACAAAAACATCTCGCCAAGGGTGAAGGTCCGCAGATTCATGCCGATAAACGTGAAGACGTTGTATCGGGTCAAGATGATGTTGATGACCTGTTATCCAGTTTAGGCTTCTAAGGAGCACCCACATGAGCTTCGGCGCCGATGAAGAAATCCTTCAGGATTTCCTTGTAGAGGCCGGCGAAATTTTAGAGCAGTTGTCCGAGCAACTGGTCGAGCTGGAAAGCCGACCGGATGATGCGAACCTGCTCAATGCAATTTTTCGCGGTTTTCACACTGTAAAAGGGGGCGCCGGCTTCCTCCAGCTCCATGAGCTGGTGGAGTGCTGCCACATCGCCGAGAACGTGTTCGACATCCTGCGCAAGGGTGAGCGTCACGTTGATTCGGAATTGATGGACGTGATTCTCGAAGCACTGGATGCGGTCAACGGCATGTTCAGCGAGGTGCGCGAACGTGCACCGATCACTGCGGCCACCCCGGAACTGCTGGCCGCCCTGGCGCGCCTGGCCGAACCGGCTGACACTTCGGCTGCGCCTGTCGCAGAAGCGGCGCCCGAGCCTGTGGTCGAGGCCGAGGCGGATGTCACGGACAGCGAGTTCGAACAACTGCTCAACTCCCTCAACGCGGTCAAGGCTGAAGCCGAAGCGCCGGTGGCAGCCGTTGCTGCGCCGACGGGCGAAGACATCACCGACGCCGAATTCGAATCGTTGCTCGATCAGTTGCACGGCAAAGGCCAGTTCGCTGCCGACGCCGTTGCGCCTGCCGCTGCTGCCGAGGCGCCTGCCGCTGCGGCCAGCACCGACATCACCGACGATGAATTCGAAGCGTTGCTCGATCAACTGCACGGCAAGGGCACGTTTGTGGCCGACGCCTTGCCGGCAGTCGCCGCAGCGGCGCCAACGGCAGCGGCTGCCGCAACACCGGCCGCTGACGGGCTGATTTCCGATCACGAATTCGAGTCCCTGCTGGACGAGTTGCACGGCAAGGGCAAGTTCACCGAAGTGGGGGCCTCGGCCTCGGCTACGGTCGCCACCCCAGCGCCGGTAGCCGCCAAGGCACCGGCACCGGTGGCGGCCAAACCTGCTCCGGCGCCCGCCGCAGCAGCGCCTGCACGAGCTGCGGCACCGGCACCGGCCGCTGCTGAAAAGCCTGCCAGTGAAGCCGAAACCACCGTACGGGTTGATACCGCACGCCTGGACGACATCATGAACATGGTCGGCGAACTGGTCCTGGTGCGTAACCGCCTGGTGCGCCTGGGCCTGAGCAGCGGCGATGAAGCCATGCAAAAGGCCGTGTCGAACCTCGACGTGGTCACCGCCGACTTGCAAACCGCGGTGATGAAAACGCGGATGCAACCGATCAAGAAAGTCTTCGGCCGCTTCCCGCGCCTGGTTCGCGACCTTGCGCGCCAGCTGAAGAAAGAGATCAACCTGGAACTGGTGGGTGAAGAAACCGACCTCGACAAAAACCTTGTCGAGGCCCTGGCCGACCCGCTGGTCCACTTGGTGCGCAACGCCGTCGACCATGGCGTCGAAACCCCGGAAGAGCGCGAAGCCTCGGGCAAGTCCCGCAACGGCAAGGTGATTCTGGCGGCCGAGCAAGAGGGCGACCATATCCTGCTGTCGATCACCGATGACGGCAAAGGCATGGACCCGGCGATCCTGCGCAATATCGCGGTCAAGCGTGGCGTGATGGACAAGGACGCCGCCGACCGCCTGACCGACACCGAGTGCTACAACCTGATCTTCGCCCCGGGCTTCTCGACCAAGACCGAGATCTCCGACGTATCCGGCCGTGGCGTGGGCATGGACGTGGTGAAGACCAAGATCAGCCAGCTCAACGGCTCGATCAATATCTACTCGACCAAGGGCCAGGGCTCGAAGATCGTGATCAAGGTGCCGTTGACCTTGGCGATCATGCCGACCCTGATGGTGATGCTGGGCAACCAGGCGTTCGCCTTCCCGCTGGTCAACGTCAACGAGATCTTCCACCTCGACCTGTCGCGCACCAACGTGGTGGACGGCCAGGAAGTGGTGATCGTGCGCGACAAGGCGTTGCCACTGTTCTACCTCAAGCGCTGGCTGGTGGCATCGGCCAAGCATGAAGAGCAGCGCGAAGGCCATGTGGTGATCCTCTCCGTGGGCACCCAGCGGATCGGCTTTGTCGTCGATCAACTGGTTGGCCAGGAAGAAGTGGTGATCAAGCCTTTGGGCAAAATGCTGCAGGGAACCCCGGGCATGTCGGGCGCGACCATTACCGGTGACGGTCGGATCGCGCTGATTCTCGATGTTCCGAGCATGCTCAAGCGTTACGCCGCTCGGCGTATTTGATTCTGGTGGGGCAGGGCGGTATTGCCCGCCCCGCCTAACGGAGTGTTTATGGCAGTCAAGGTCCTGGTGGTGGACGATTCGGGTTTCTTCCGCCGCCGCGTCTCGGAAATTCTTTCCGCCGATCCAAGCATCCAGGTGGTCGGCACGGCCACCAACGGCAAAGAGGCGATCGATCAAGCCATTGCGTTGAAGCCTGACGTCATCACCATGGACTACGAGATGCCGATGATGGATGGCATCACCGCAGTCCGCCACATCATGCAACGCTGCCCCACCCCGGTGTTGATGTTCTCCTCGCTGACCCACGAAGGCGCCCGGGTAACCCTGGATGCTCTGGACGCCGGTGCGGTGGACTTCCTGCCGAAAAATTTCGAAGACATCTCGCGCAACCCCGAGAAGGTCAAGCAACTGCTGTGCGAGAAAGTCCACAGCATTTCCCGCAGTAACCGTCGCAGCCTGTTCAGCGCCCCCGCGCCGGCACCGGTTGCAGCGGCGCCTGCACCGACCACGTCGTTCGGTCGCCCGGCGCCTGCGCCGGTGGCCCGGCCTGCGCCAGCACCCGCGCCGGTTCGCACAGCGGCGCCAAGCGCGCATTCGCCGGCGCCCAAGCGCAAAGCCTACAAGCTGGTCGCCATTGGTACGTCCACCGGCGGCCCGGTGGCCCTGCAACGGGTGTTGACGCAATTGCCGGCGAACTTCCCGGCGCCGATCGTGCTGATCCAACACATGCCCGCCGCGTTCACCAAGGCTTTCGCCGAACGCCTGGACAAGCTGTGCCGCATCAGCGTCAAGGAAGCCGAGGATGGCGACATCCTGCGCCCTGGCCTGGCGCTGCTGGCCCCGGGTGGCAAGCAGATGATGGTGGATGGCCGTGGCGCGATCAAAATCCTGCCGGGCGATGAACGCCTGAACTACAAGCCGTGCGTGGACATCACCTTCGGTTCGGCAGCCAAGTCCTACGGCGACAAAGTTCTGGCGGTGGTCCTCACCGGCATGGGCGCCGACGGCCGTGAAGGCGCGCGCCTGCTCAAGCAGGGCGGCAGTGCAATCTGGGCCCAGGACGAAGCCAGTTGCGTGATCTATGGCATGCCCATGGCCATCGTCAAGGCTGACCTGGCCGACGCCATCTACAGCCTGGACGACATCGGCAAGCATCTGGTGGAGGCCTGCCTCTAATGGATGTGTTGAGCCTGATCGGCATCATCATGGCGTTTGTCGCCATCATCGGCGGCAACTACCTCGAAGGCGGCCACCTCGGTGCGCTGGCCAACGGCCCGGCCGCGTTGATCGTGATCGGCGGCACCGTCGGCGCCGCGTTGTTGCAGTCGCCGTTGAGCTCGTTCAAGCGCGCCATGCAGATCGTGGTGTGGATCATTTTCCCGCCGCGCGTCGACCTGGCCGGTGGCATTGATCGCGTGGTCAACTGGAGCCTCACCGCTCGCAAGGAAGGCCTGCTGGGCCTGGAAGGCGTGGCCGATGCCGAGCCCGACAGCTACGCGCGCAAAGGCCTGCAATTGCTGGTGGACGGCGCCGAACCGGAAGCGATCCGCAGCATCCTGGAGGTGGATTTCTACACCCAGGAAAGCCGCGACATCAACGCCGCCAAAGTCTTTGAAAGCATGGGCGGCTACGCGCCGACCATCGGCATCATCGGTGCGGTGATGGGCCTGATCCACGTGATGGGCAACCTCGCCGACCCTTCGCAACTGGGCAGCGGTATTGCCGTGGCGTTCGTCGCCACCATCTACGGCGTGGCCAGTGCCAACCTGGTGTTGTTGCCGGTGGCCAGCAAGCTCAAATCGATTGCCCAGCGCCAGTCGCGTTACCGCGAAATGTTGCTGGAAGGCATCCTGTCGATTGCCGAGGGCGAGAACCCGCGCTCCATCGAATTGAAGCTCCAGGGCTTCATGGACTGATGGGAGGTCATGATTGTGAGCCGTCGCCGTCGCGAGCCTGAAGAACACGTCAACCATGAACGCTGGCTGGTGTCCTACGCAGACTTCATCACCTTGCTGTTCGCGTTTTTCGTGGTGATGTACTCCATCTCGTCGATCAACGAAGGCAAGTACAAAGTCATTTCCCAAGCGCTGATCGGCGTGTTCAACGACGCCGATCGTTCGCTCAAGCCGATCCCCATTGGTGAAGAGCGGCCCAAGACCGTGACCCCGGCCAAGCCGCTGGTCAACGACAGCGACGAAACCGCCGCTGGCGTCGGTGGCACCAGCGACCCGCTGAAAAGCATCGCCGACGACATCAGCGCGGCCTTTGGCGACTTGATCAGCTCCAACCAGATGACCGTGCGCGGCAATGAGTTGTGGGTCGAGATCGAACTCAATTCCAGCCTGCTGTTTGCCAGTGCCGATGCGCTGCCCAGTGATCAGGCATTCACCATCATCGACAAGGTGGCGGGCATCCTCAAGCCGTTCGAGAACCCGATCCACGTCGAAGGCTTTACCGACAATTTCCCCATCAGCACCGCGCAGTACCCGACCAACTGGGAGCTGTCTTCAGCGCGCGCATCGAGCATCGTGCGCATGCTCGCGATGCAGGGCGTGAACCCCGGGCGTCTGGCGTCGGTGGGTTATGGCGAATTCCAGCCGGTGGCGAACAACGCCACGGTAGAAGGGCGCGCGAAGAACCGCAGGGTGGTCCTGGTGGTGTCGCGCAACCTTGATGTGCGCCGCAGCCTGACCGGCACCGGCACGGCCAATGCAACACCGGACGCGGCCTTGAAGCGCGCTGGCACACAAACTGCACCGGCAGTGATAACGCCGCCGGTTCGGCAGAGCTCCGTCAATTCTCCGTCACCGGCTCAATAACCTATGCAATGTCTCGGTCGCGCCTGTGCCCACCGGGAGGAACCAACCGAATGAGAGTCTGGGCAGTTGCCAATCAAAAAGGTGGGGTCGGCAAGACCACCACCTCCATCGCCCTCGCTGGCTTGCTGGCCGAGGCGGGCAAGCGTGTGGTCGTGGTCGACCTCGACCCCCACGGCTCGATGACCAGCTATTTCGGCTACGACCCGGATGCGCTGGAACACAGCTGCTACGACCTGTTCCTGCACAAGGGCAGCGTGCCGGCCGACCTGCCCGGGCAACTGTTGTTGCCCACCAGCAACGAGAGCATTTCCCTGCTGCCGTCCAGCACCGCGCTGGCTACCCTTGAGCGCCAGTCGCCGGGGCAAAGCGGCCTGGGCCTGGTGATCGCCAAGACCCTGGCGCAACTGTGGCAAGACTTCGACTACGCCATCATCGACAGCCCGCCGTTGCTCGGCGTGCTGATGGTCAACGCCTTGGCGGCCAGCCAGCAATTGGTGATCCCGGTGCAGACCGAGCACCTGGCGGTCAAAGGCCTGGAGCGCATGGTCAGTACCCTGGCGATGATCAACCGCTCGCGCAAACAGGCGCTGCCGTTCAGCATCGTGCCGACCCTGTTCGACCGCCGCACCCAAGCGTCCCTTGGCACCTTGCGCGTATTGCGCGATGCCTACCCGGAGACCATCTGGAACGGCTACATCCCGGTGGACACGCGCCTGCGTGACGCCAGCCGCGCCGGCCTCACGCCGTCGCAGTTCGACGGCAAGAGCCGTGGCGTCATGGCCTACCGCGCGCTGCTCAAGCACCTGCTGTCCCAGCAGCTTGTGGCGCAGGTGGCTTGATGAACCGTCCCGTCGAATTCAAGACCCGGCCGCAACTGGCATTGGAATCCTACCTGGATGCCTTGCTCCAGGACGCGACCGCCGAAGAGCTGCCTGAACCGCTGCTGGTGCTGGAACCGGCCGTTGAGCCGCCAGCCACACTGGATGAGTTCCAGTTGGCGGTGCTCGAAGAACAAGCCCGCGATGCCCAGGTGGTGGTGCCGATCACGCCCGTCGTGGTGGCCCCCGTTGCCCCCGTGGTGGTCGCGCCGGTGGTGGAAGTCCATCTGCCGCCGAGCATCACACCGCCGCCGGTCACCACCGATGGTCGCCCGAGCTGGGCCGCCGAGCCGTTCGAATGCCTGCTGTTCGACGTCGCCGGCTTGACCCTGGCGGTGCCGCTGGTGTGCCTGGGCTCGATCTATTCCCTGGAAGGCCAGGAGCTGACGCCGCTGTTCGGGCAACCGGAGTGGTTCCTCGGCATCCTGCCCAGCCAGGCCGGCAACCTCAAAGTCCTCGACACCGCGCGCTGGGTGATGCCCGACCGCTACCGCGACGACTTCCGCCAAGGCTTGCAATACGTGATCTCGGTGCAGGGCTACGAGTGGGGGCTGGCGGTGCATCAAGTCAGCCGCTCGTTGCGCCTGGACCCGAACGAAATCAAATGGCGCAGCCACCGGGGCCAGCGGCCTTGGCTGGCGGGCACCGTGATCGAACACATGTGCGCATTGCTCGACGTTTCCGAACTGGCCGAGTTGATCGCCAGCGGTGCCGTCAAGTCGATGCCGGTGACTACACGCAGTTGATTGAACAATAACGGCCGCGCAATGGCGTGGTCGATGAAGCACACACGCCGTTTCAACGGCATTTGAAGGGGTCAGGGGTATGAACAACAAGTCAGCGTCCGCACAAGGTTTGGATGATCCGATCCTGCAATGGGTAACCTTCAAGCTGGACAACGAGTCCTACGGCATCAACGTGATGCGCGTGCAGGAAGTGCTGCGCTACACCGAGATCGCGCCCGTGCCAGGTGCGCCGAGCTACGTGCTGGGCATCATCAACCTGCGCGGCAACGTGGTGACCGTGATCGACACCCGCCAGCGCTTTGGCCTGGTGCCGACCGAAGTCAACGACAACACCCGTATCGTCATCATCGAAGCCGACAAGCAAGTGGTCGGGATCATGGTCGATAGCGTGGCCGAAGTGGTCTACCTGCGCCAATCGGAAGTGGAAACCGCGCCGAACGTGGGCAACGAAGAATCCGCCAAGTTTATCCAGGGCGTGTGCAACAAGAACGGCGAATTGCTGATTCTGGTTGAGCTGGACAAGATGATGAGCGAAGAAGAATGGTCGGATCTGGAGAACATCTGATTGTTTCTTGAAGCGGCGGTGATCGTCCTGGCCCTGTTGTGGGCCGGGACGTTGGCCTTCCTGCTGCGCTATCTGCGCCAGCAACGGGAAGTGGCCTTGCAACAGGCCGAGCGCGACGCCGTGCGTGATCGGCGTGTGCTGGAGTTGGTCAAGCGGGTTGATCATTACCAGCAGACGGCGGTGCGGGTTGGCGACGAGGTGCATGAACTGCGCGCGATCCTCGCGCCGTTGCCGGACAAGTTGGCGCAGATTGAGCAGCGTGATCCGTCGAGCCTGTCGTTTGCCCAGGCGGCGAAGTTGGTGGGGATGGGGGCTACGGTGGATGAGTTGACCCAGTCCTGCGGGCTGACCCAGGCTGAGGCGCAACTGATGAGCAAGCTGCACAAAAGCTGACCCCTGAATGTAGGAGCTGGCTTGCCTGAGATAGCTATGTGTCAGGCGACTGTAGTTTGTCGGATGTACCCCGATCCAAAGTGTGGGAGCTGGCTTGCCTGCGATAGCGGCGTGACAGGCGACTGTAGTTTGTCGGATGTACCCCGATCCAAATGTGGGAGCGGGCTTGCTCGCGAAGGCTATGTGTCAGGCGCTGGAGCCTTTGGGTCAGAGTACATATCCATTGCTTCGGTAACGGCTGCCTATGGTTCCGCTCTTACAG
>NZ_QAJM01000014.1:0-63487 GCF_003852405.1 Pseudomonas sp. KBW05 | reverse complement strand
AGCGCGGCGGCCTTAAAGCCGACCGGTATTGCTCGTGTCGTTCACCGCTTTTTTATGGGAGCTGGCTTGCCTGCGATGCAGACACCTCGGTCTGTCTGGCTGCCGCCAATTTGATGGGTTTGTGCAGAGGCTCATTGCATCAGGACACAAACCTGTACAAAAGTTGAATTATTGTCGAATTCGGCTAAATCAGCTCCAGGCCTTGAAATAGAGCCTTCCACCCAAAAAGCCAAGCCGTTCCCAACCCCCCGTTTTTGCGAAATGTGTCACAGGGCCATACATCCCCATGGCACTTTTATGTCTTTGTGGTGACCAAGCCTGCGAATGTAGGAAGTTTCACTCACAAGGATGCGAAATGTCTTTCGACGCTTTACCTAGAACAAAACCGTCTGTTTTGCTGCAGTCTTGCGTCGCCACCTGTTCCCTTGTCGGTTTCCTGACCAGCGCAGCGGCTTTGGCGGCTGAGCCGCAAGCGCCTGCCCAACAACTACTCCTGCAGCAACAACGTGAACGCGCCCAGCGCGAGCAGTTGGAGCAATCCCCTGACGTCCGTCTGGAAGCGCCGCTGGACAGCGCCGGCAACTTGCGTTTGCCGCGCAATGAAACGCCGTGCTTCAAGATCGACCGCGTTGTGCTCAGTGGCGACCAGGCCGAAGACTTCCAGTGGGCCCTGCGCGCCGCCAACCCGACAGACGATCCGGTGCAAGGCCGTTGTGTCGGTTCCGCCGGTATCAACCTGACGATGAAGCGCATTCAAAACGCGATCATCGCCAAGGGTTTCATCACTACTCGCGTCCTCGCCGAGGCCCAGGATTTGAACCAGGGCACGCTGTCGCTGGTGCTGGTGCCGGGTCGGATCAAGCACATCCGCTTTGCCGAAGGCACCTCCGCCCGCGCCAATTATTGGAACGCCATGCCCGCATCGCCTGGCGATGTGCTGAACCTGCGCGATATCGAGCAGGCGCTGGAGAACTTCAAGCGCGTGCCCACGGCCGAAGCCGACGTGCAGATCACCCCGGCCGAAGGCGCGGATGCGCAGCCGGGTGAAAGCGATGTGGTGATTGCCTGGAAGCAGGCGATTCCAGTGCGCGTCAGCCTGTCGGTGGATGACTCCGGCAGCAAGCAGACCGGCAAGTACCAAGGCAACGTCGCGCTGTCGCTGGACAACCTGGCGAGCCTCAACGATCTGTTCTACATCAGCTTCAACCATGATTTGGGCGGTGGCCAGAGTGGCGACCGTGGTTCCAAGGGCCATACCGTGCATTACTCGGTGCCCTACGACTATTGGCAGCTGAGCCTGACGTCCAGCGAGTACGACTACCACCAGACGATTGCCGGGGTGAACCAGGCGTATTCCTACAGTGGTCGCAGCCGGACCAATGAGGTGCAGCTGTCGCGGGTGATCTACCGCGATGCCGTGCGCAAGACCACCGTGTCGGTCGGCGGTTGGAGCCGCACGTCCAGCAACTACATCGAAGACACCGAAATCGAACTGCAACGCCGGCGCATGGCCGGTTGGCAGGCCGGGATCAACCACCGTGAATTCATCGGCGCCAGCACCCTCGACCTCGGCGTCGGCTATCGCCGTGGCACCGGCGCCCGTGATGCATTGCGCGCGCCTGAAGAGGAAAACGGCGAAGGCACCTCGCGCTCGCAGATCATTACCGCCAACGCCCAATTGCAGCTGCCGTTCACCCTGGCCGACCAGCGCCTGCGCTATATCGCCGGCTGGCGCGGGCAGTGGAACCGCACGCCGCTGATTCCCCAGGACCGCTTTTCGATTGGCGGGCGCTACACCGTGCGCGGTTTCGACGGCGAGCAGATCCTCTCGGCCGAACGCGGCTGGACCTTTAGCAACGACCTCGGCCTGAGCCTGGCCAACACCGGCCAGGAACTTTACCTGGGCGTGGACTATGGCGAAGTCGGCGGGCATTCCACCCAGTACCTCTCGGGCCGGCGCCTGGCCGGTGCGGTGGTGGGCCTGCGCGGCGGCTACAAGCAGTTTTCCTATGACATCTACACCGGCAAGCCCCTGGAAAAACCCAAGGGTTTCCAGACCGCCGACGTGACCAGTGGCTTCAGCGCCAACTGGTCATTTTGAAGGAGGCCAGCATGCACCACGACACCCTGGAGGTGCTCGCCCCCGAGCGGGCCGACAGCCCCATCGACGAAGCCCAGGTGCTGGGCTCGGCGGTGTGGCTGTGGATGCACTCGGCGGCTCATCGCGATGCACCGTTGCACAGCCTGTCGACGCTGTTGTTGCCGGCGATCAAGCGGCGCCAGTTCATCTTGATCAGCGAAGGCGGGCGGCCGGTGTTTTTCCTCTCGTGGCTCAACCTCAGTGCCGACGCCGAGGCGCGTTACCTGCGCACGCCGGCGGTGTGCCTGCCAGCGGAGGATTGGGACAGCGGCGAGCGCTTGTGGATCAACGACTGGGTCGCGCCGTTTGGCCACACCCAGCGTATCAGCAGCTTGCTGCGCCGCCGCTTGTGGCCCACCAAGGTGTTCCGCGCGCTGCACCACAAAGGCGAAGAGCGCGGCTTGCGCGTCTTGAATTTCCAGGGCATCGCCGTCCTGGACCTGGAGGCGCAAGCCTGGTTTGCCACTCACCCGTTACCCAGCGACGCGCTCTGATCAGCCACCGCGCAAAGGATCTGCATGAATAAGCATCTGTTTCGAGTTGTATTCAACAAGGCCCGCGGCCTGCTGATGGTGGTGGCCGAGAACGTCAAGAGCGCCTGCAAGGCCCCCGGCACCACGCGCGGCGTGTCCCAGGTAAGCCCGGTCACCGCAACCCTCACGCCGCTGCACTTTGCGTTGATGGTGGGCATGGGCTGGGTCACCCTGGTGGCGCCGGTGCAGGCCCAGGTCGTGGCCGATGGCTCGGCACCCGCAGGCCAGCGCCCGACCATCGGTGCCGCAGGCAATGGCGCGCCGGTGGTGGACATCACCCGCCCGAGCGACGCAGGCGTGTCGCGCAACACCTATTCGCAGTTCGACGTGGACAAGCGCGGGGTGATCCTCAATAACGCCGCGACCAACAGCCAGACCCAGCTGGCTGGCTGGATCGAAGGCAACCGTGCGCTGGCCAACGGCAGCGCGCGGGTGATTCTCAACGAAGTCAATTCGAGCAACCCGAGCCAGTTGCGCGGGTTTGTCGAAGTGGCCGGTTCCAAGGCCCAGGTGGTGATTGCCAACCCATCGGGCATTGCGTGCGAAGGTTGCGGCTTTATCAACGCCGACCGCGCCACGCTGACCACCGGGCGCGCACAGTTCGAGAACGGCCTGATCAGTGGCTATCAGGTCTCGGGCGGCAAGATCAGCATCGGTGGCGAAGGCATGGACACCAGCCGTGCCGACTACACCGAGATCATTGCGCGCACGGTCGAAGTGAACGCGGGCATCTGGTCCAAGGACCTGACCATCAAGGCCGGCACCACCGGTGCCGCGCCGGCTGATACGCCCGCCGTGGCCATCGACGTGGCGCAACTGGGCGGCATGTATGCCGGCAAGATCACCCTGGTGGGCAACGGCGCCGGCGTGGGCGTGCGCAACGCCGGGCAGATCGGCTCCAGCGCCGGTGAAGTGGTGATTGGCAGTGACGGGCGCATCGAAAACCGTGGCCAGATCAGCAGCGCCACCCAGCTGACGGCCACGGCTGACAAGGGCATCGACAACAGCGGCACGCTGTACGCTCAAGGCAATCTGGACCTCAAGAGCGCCGCAGATATCGACAACAAAGGCATTGCGTCCGCCCAGGGCGATGCCCGCCTGACCGCCAAGGGGGCGATTCGCAGCCACGCCGGTTCCGCACTCGCGGCGGGCGTCGACAGCGCCGGCAAGCTGGGTGACAGCGGTTCGCTGACCCTGACTTCGGCCGGCACGATCACGGCCAAGGGGCAGAACCTTGCGGCGCAAAAGCTCACCGCCAGCGCCGCGCAGGTTGACCTCAGTGACAGCCAGACCTCGGCCCAGACCGTCGCGTTGACCAGCACCGCTGGCAACCTGGACCTGCGCCGCAGCCGCGTCACCGCCAGCCAGGCGCTGACCGCCAACGCCAATCAGGCCTTGCTCAGCGATGCCGCCCAGGTCGGCGCGGCGCAGATCGGCGTCACGGCGCTGGACCTGTCCAACGTCGGCGGCAAATGGGTGCAGACCGGCACTGCCGGCATGCGTGTGAGCGTCACGCGCAACCTCGACAACAGCAGCGGCATCCTTGCCAGCGGCGGCGGCCTCGACGTCAGTGCCGACAGCCTGAACAACGGCGGCGGCCTGGTGCAGTCCGGTGCGCTTGGCGACTTGTCCGTCACCGCACGCCAACACCTGGCCAACCAAAACGGCAAGCTGGTGAGCGCCGCGCAGTTGACCCTCAACGGCGGCACCCTGGATAACAGCAACGGGCAGATCACCGCCGGCGGCGCGCTGGGAGTCACCGCCGCGCAATTGAACAACGCCAAGGGCACCGTCGCGGCGACGCAGACGCTGACGGTCAAGGCGGGCAGCGTATTGAACCAAGGCGGCACCCTCGGCTCGGTTGCGGGCGACCTGCTGCTCAACAGCGACGCAACGGCGCTCGACAACACCGGCGGCCGTCTGGAAGCCGCCAAGGCCTTGACCCTCAACGCCCAAGGCCTGAACAACAGCAGCGGGGTGATCACCGGCGCGCAGTTGTTGCTCAATACCCAGGGCCAGCAACTGAACAACGCCCAGGGCACCCTGAATGCCAGCGATACCCTGACCGTCGACAGCGGCGTGCTGAACAACGACGGCGGCATCGTGCAGGCCAAGTCGAGCCTGAAGATCGACACCCACGGCCAACAGCTGAGCAACCGCAATTCCGGCAGCACCGGTGGCATCCTCGGCCAGCGCGACGTCAGCGTGCGTGCGGGCCAGTTGCTCAACGACCAGGGTTTTATCGGCAGCGCCGCCACCCTCGACGTCAACGCCCAGCACCTGAGCAACCAGGCCGGCCTGTTGCGCGCCGACGGCTACCTGCTGTTGACCGCCGCCAGCGTGGACAACAGCAGCACCCAAGGCGCCAACCAGGGCATCAAGGGCCAGTCTGTCGCGCTGGACGTGGACAGCGTCAGCAACCGCAGCGGTTCGATCGTCTCCGATACGACGCTGAGCGTCACCGGCAGCGGCACCCTGGACAACGAACAGGGGATCATCTCGGCCGGCAGCACGCTGACCGTGGCTGACCGCGACCTCGCGCAAAAACGCCAGGCCATCAATAACGGCGCGGGCACCTTGATTGCCGGGCAATCGTTGCTGCTCGACAGCGCCAACTATGGCGGCAACGGCAAGGTCCTCAGCCTGGGTGACCTGACGTTCCGCCTGACCCAGGACTTCGTCAACAGCGGCCTGTTCCAGGCCAACGGCAACGTGTCGCTGGCCACCAGCGGGCGCCTGACCAACCTGGGCGCGCTGCAGGCCGGCAACCTGCTGCGCCTGGACGCCAACGTTGTCGACAACACCGCCAGCGGCGTGATCAGTGCACCCAAAGTGCAGGTCAACGCGGCGACGCAACTGGACAACCGTGGCCTGATCGACGGCGAGGCTACGCGCCTGACCACCGCGACCCTGAACAACCTCGGCACCGGGCGCATCTATGGCGATCTGCTCGCCCTCTCCGCCGGCACCCTGAACAACACCGTTGAAGGCGCATCCGCCGCGACGATTGCCGCACGCAACCGCCTGGATATCGGCGCGCAGGTCATCAACAACCGTGAACACGGCTTGATCTTCAGCACCGGCAACCTGCTGATCGGCGGCGCGCTGGATGCCAATGACCAGGCCACGGGCCAGGCGCAGGTGCTGAACAACGCCAGCGCCACCGTCGAAGCGCTGGGCAGCCTGAGCCTCAACGCCAAGCAGATCAACAACACCAACGAGCACTTCGCCACCCAGCAAGTGCAGGTGTCCACCCAGGCGTTGCAGGAGTACCTGCTGTCGGGTTCGACCAACCGCTACCTGCCGGGGCAGATCTCGCTGTACAACGATGAGGTCCTGCACCTGGTTACCCCGGAAGGCTACGGCACGCGCTGGCTCCGCTACGACTACAACCGCACCGTCACCGAGACGCAGATCGTCGCCTCGGATCCGGCGCAGATCCTCGCCGGTGGCAACATCAACCTGATTGCCGACCAGGTGTACAACGACAAGAGCCGGATCATCGCCGGCCAGGCGCTGAATGCCAGCGTCGGTTCGGTCATCAACACCGAATTGAGCGGCCAGAAAGTCACTTCCGACAGCGGCACGTTGGCCAGCTACTACCGTATCCAGCGCAAAGGCCGTGACCGCCAGGGCCTTAACGTCACGGCGTATACCCCGGCGCCGTTGATCGAGCAGATCTCGCTGAAACCGACGGTGTTTACCGAGTACGCGGCCATCAACGGCACGGGCACCCAGGTCGGCGCACTGGTCTTGGCCAAGGTCACCGACAGCGCGGCCGGCACCGGTGATCTGGCCGGTGCCGGGCGCACCTATGCGGTGAGCCCGATCAGCGAAGTGCAAGCACTGACCCAGCAGAACGCGGGCGGCGCGGTAGAGCAGATCCGCACCGGTGGCTTCAACCCCGACCTGCCCAACAGCAGCCTGTACCAGATCAACCCCAACAGCACCGCCGGTTACCTGGTGGAGACCGACCCGCGCTTCGCCAACTACGGCAAGTGGCTGTCGTCGGACTACATGCTCGAACGCCTGAACCTCGACCCGGCCGGTACCCAGCAGCGCCTCGGCGACGGCTTCTACGAGCAGAAGCTGATCCGCGAACAAGTCGCCCAACTCACCGGGCGCCGTTTTGTCGACGGCTATGCCAGTGACGAAGCGCAGTATCGCGGCATGATCGACAGCGCCGTGACCCTGGCCGATCAGTGGAAGCTGATCCCGGGCGTGGCGCTGACTGCCGCGCAAATGGCGCAGTTGACCAGCGATATCGTGTGGCTGGTGTCCAAGGACGTGACCCTGGCCAGCGGCGAAGTGCGCAAGGTGCTGGTGCCGCAGGTGTACGTACGGGTTCGCGAAGGTGACATCGACGGCTCCGGCGCGCTGATGGCCGGGCGTACCCTGAACCTCGACGTGCGCGGTGACCTGGTCAACAGCGGCAGTCTTTCCGGGCGCGATGGCGTGAACGTCAGTGTGCAGAACCTCAACAACCTCGGCGGGCGCATCCAGGGCAACGACGTGTCGTTGAATGCCAGCCAGGACCTGAACAACATCGGCGGCCTGATCAGCGCCAACAGTCGCCTGGCCCTGAATGCCGGCAACGACATCAACGTGCGCTCGATCACCACCGACAGCGAGAGCGCGCAGGGCACCCGCACGGCCTTGTCGCGGGTGGCGGGGCTGTATGTGTCGGCACCGGCGGCCAACCTGATTGCCACCGCCGGCAACAACATCAACCTGCAAGCGGCCCAGGTCAGCAACACCGGCGTCGGCGGCAAGACGGCGCTGGTGGCGGGCAACGACATCACCTTGAGCACGGTGAACGAGTCCTTCACCCAGTCCAACCAATGGGATGGCGACAACTGGCGCAAGGAAGCCGGGCGCAGCGAAGTCGGCAGTTCAGTGCAGGCCACGGGCGATATCCGCCTGGGTGCCGGGCGTGATGTGCAGGCACGCGGCGCGCTGGTCAACAGTGACGCCGGTGCCGTGGCCGTCAGCGCCAACCGCGATATCAACGTCGCGGCCAGCGAGCGCTTCAGCACGGCGGACGAGGCGCACAAGGTCAAGGGCAGCAACGGCATGTTCTCCAGCAAGACCACCACCACCCGCGACACGGTGGCCCAGACCACCGCGCAAGGCTCGACCTTCAGCGGCGAGCAGGCGGTGATGCAGGCCGGCAACAACATCACCATTACCGGCAGCAACGTGGTCTCGACCTCGGGCACGGCGCTGGTGGCGGGCAATGACATCAAGGTCTTGGCGGCCACCGAGACCCTCGACGAAAAACACACCAAGGACGTGAAGACCAGCGGCATGTTCAGCGGCGGCGGGATTGCCGTCACTATCGGCTCGCAGCAACAGACCAACAAGGACAGCAGCCAGCAGACCACGGCGGCGGCCAGCAGTATTGGTTCCACCGATGGCAACGTGTTGATCAGTTCGGGTGGCGAATACCGCCAAGTCGGCAGCAATGTCAGCGCACCGAAGGGCGATGTGTCGATTGACGCCTCCGAGGTGAATATCCTCGAAGCGCGCAACCTCAGTGCGCAGCAACAGGAGCAGCGCTTCAAGCAGACCGGCGTAAGCCTGACCCTGACCAACCCGATCGTCAACGCCGTGCAAACCGGCCAGCGAATGAACAAGGCCGCCGAGCGCACCGACGACAAACGCATGAAAACCCTGGCCGCGCTGAACACCGTGTGGGCCACCAACGAAGCGTATACCCAAGTGATGGCTGACCCGGCTGCAGCAGGCGGGATCAACTTGAGCATCGCCCTGGGCATGAACAAGAGCGAGAACAAAAGCGAGCAAACCTCCAACACCGCCGCCGGCTCGACGGTGGCGGCGGGGCACGATGTGTCGATTGTGGCCACCGGCGGCAAGCGCAATAACGACCTGACGGTGCAGGGCAGCCAGATCACTGCCGGCAACGATGCGTTGCTCAAGGCCGACGGCAATATCCTGCTGGCGGGTGCTGAGAACACCATCGAGCAACACAGCACCAACAAAAGCGTGAACGGCAGCCTGGGGATCGGCATCTCCTTTGGCAGCGAGAAGAACGGCCTGAGCTTCAACGCTTCGGCGTCCCAAAGCCGCGGCAATGCCGATGGCAACGACCTGGTCTGGAGCAATACCCATGTGACGGCGGGCAATCAGGCCACCCTGGTGTCCGGCAAGGACACCACCCTGCGCGGCGCGGTGGTCTCGGCCGACAAGGTCAAGGCCGACGTCGGCGGCGACTTGAATATCGAGAGCCTGCAAGACACCAGCAAATTTGCCTCCGAGCAGAAGAGCATGAGCGCCGGCATCAGCATCTGCATCCCGCCGGTCTGCGCGGGTGCCGCGACGGCCAGCTTCAGCTCCAGCAACACCAAGCAAAAGTCCAACTTTGCCAGCGTCATCGAGCAATCCGGCATTCGTGCTGGCGATGGCGGTTTCGACCTCAACGTGCGCGGCAACACCGACCTCAAGGGCGGCGTGATTTCCAGCACCGACAAGGCCATCGCCGACGGCAAGAACAGCCTGACCACCGGCACGCTGACCGTGGCCGACATCCACAACACCTCCGAAGCCAGCGTCAAGACTTCCGGGGTGGAGCTCAGTTCGGACATGCTCGACGGCAAGCTCGGCACGGCCAAGGCGCTGCTTGCCAACAGCCTCGCCAACGGTTCGGACTCCGACTCCGCCGCCAGCGACACCCGCAGCGCCATCAGCGCCGGCACCCTGGTCATCACCAATGCCGAGCGCCAGCGTGTGGTCGCCGGCATGAGCGTCGACCAGACGATTGCCACCCTCAACCGCAATACCGAGGCCGCCCACGCTGCCGTGGAGCGCCTGGACGTGGCGGAAATGGGGCGCAAGGTTGAGGCGGAGCAGGAGATCAAGCGAGAGTTCTATAACCAAGTGTCGATGTTGGCGGATGAGGCCTATCGCAAGATCTTCCTTGAGAAAGCGCGGGTGTATGAGGTGCTGAAGGGTGAGGATGGCAAGGCGTTGCGGGACGAGAATGACAAGGTTCGCTATCGCGAGTTGAGCGACGAAGAAAAGCAGCACCTCAAGCCGGGGCCGGACGGCAAGGTGCATATCGCCAACAACGGTATTTTCAACGACGCCGACGGTGCGGCCAGGTATGCCGATCAGCACAGTTCGGCGGACACCGGTCCGCAGTACCTGATCCACTTTGAGAAGGCCAATAACTTCACGTCCGAGATAATGATCGCGGCGTACCAGAAAAACCTTGAGAACGATTTCTGGGGGCTGTCCAACGCGACTGTGCAGACCAAGGAATACATGGTCCAGTTCGGCCAGAGTGGGCTGCATATCGACGGGCATAGCCGGGGCACAATGACCACGGGCAATGCCATGGAATCATTGGCCCGTGATCCGGCAAATGTTGGCGTGTTAGGCGATACGTCGATGAACTTTTTCGGGGCCGCGTACGGCGTGCAAAAAGCCGATACGTTGTTGGGAGTCTTGCAGAACCGCTCGGCGGTCAGCTCTGAGTCGCAGCGCGAAGCGCTGACGTTGGCTTACCAGAATCATAATTACGATCCCGTGGCTCGGTCGCTGGGCGTAGGTTTTAACCCCGGGACCGGCGGTACGATCCCGAAGGGCAGTAACCCGCTGTGGGAGTGGGTCAAGGTGTTTTTTGCCGATGAAAGTGTCCATAACTGCTATCTCAGCGCCTCAGCGGGATGTGCTAAATATTGGGAGGGTTCCAAAGAAGGACGATCAGAGTTCGTCAAAGTCAAACCTCAACCTTAAGGAATGCAAGCATGTTCAAACGTGCACTACTGTTCGGCCTGGGCATGCTGATTGTCGCTGGCTGCACGCCGTTTCAACCGCCGCCTCCGGATTACACCAAGTGGTACAAGGAGGGTGTATCCCAAGCCGGCATCAAGAGTGCGATGCGTGCGTGCGGGTATACCAATATTGATGGGGCGGGAGACAGGTCGCCAATCGATGTGAGACTGACAAATTTCTATTGCATGAAAGACTCAGGCTTCAAGCGCAAGGATAACGTGGACATGTGCAAGCTCGGCCGCATCGGCGAATCACCGGTATGCGAAGGCCGCCGCTAATCCATCACCCAAAGGACACACGCAATGAACACTTTACGCAATGGACTGTACGGCGCCGCACTGGCGCTGGCGGCAACCACCCTGGGCGGTTGCGCCTCGTCGGCGGCGATCACCGGCGAGCCCGGGGTGAACATGGGTGACAGTTATCAGAAGGTCCTTGCCGTGGTCAGCCGCAACAACACCGTGACCAAACAGGTCGATGGCCAGGGCTTCCGGGCCGAGGGGTATTCGCCGATGTTCAAGGACTGCCGCGCCAAGTACTTCCTGTTCCAGGGCGCCGATGGCTTGCAGCGCGTGAGCTATGAGCCGGCGCCGAACTTGTCGGTCAACCAGAACTGCCGCCAGCCCTGACGCCCGTCCGTTAAGGATGAACACTCAACCTGTGGCGAGGGAGCTTGCTCCCGCTGGAGTGCGAAGCGCTCCCATGCTTTTTGGGTCTGCTGCGCAGCCCAGCGGGAGCAAGCTCCCTCGCCACAGGTTCAGCGTTTTCATGGAGTACTTATGCCGATGAGACTGTTGCCTGTTATCCCCGCCGTGCTGCTGTTGGCGCTTGGCGGTTGCGGTCAGGTGGCGAACATCCGTTCGCTGTCCACCGGCTACGTGCCGCCGCAAAGCGGTGAAACCGCCCGCGTGCGCCTGGTCACCGATGGCCTGGTGCGTGCCGTGCCGGGGCGTGATTGCCTGGACTGGAGTGTGCCCGGCGCAGGCGTGATGGCATCGGTCAAAGCCGGATTCCCGGATCACAACGGCGCCAGCCTCGGCATGCCCGGGCCGATCTATTCGTGGGCGGGCGCGGTCACGTCGGAGCTGGAGGTGCCGGCCAACAAGCCCATCGCATTTCACTACCTGGGGCGGCTGCAATACCCTCGCCAGTGCGCCAAGACCATGACGTTCGTGCCCAAGCCCGGGCGCGATTACATGGTGCAGGCGTCGATGTCGGCGGATTGTTCGTTCCTGCTCGACGAGTTGCCGGTGGATGGCAAGCAATGGCAGCGGATCGAACCGACACCGGTGAGCAAGGTCCCGATGTGCAACGCGATGGATAATTTCTGACCGGCGCAATTAATTTGCGTCACCATGGCTTTTTTTCCGCCGGCAAAGGTCCACATCCTTCATGCACCTTTGCAACCAGGAGTAAGCCCGCTATGACCAGCCCCAAGGCACTGTTGATCCTCCACGGCAAGCAAGCCCTCAACGAGGACGTGCGCGCGGCCGTGCAGGCCCGGCGTGAGCAGGGCTGGGAGCTGGCGGTACGGGTCACATGGGAGGGCGGCGACGCCAAGCGCCTGGTCCATGAAGCTCTCGACGCCGGCTACACGCATCTGATCGCCGGTGGCGGTGACGGCACTTTGCGTGATGTGGCCGAGGCGATGGCGCAGGCCAAGACCGACGCCAGCCTGGTGCTGATGCCCCTGGGCACCGCCAATGACTTCGCCCGCGCCGCTGGTGTGCCGCTGGAACCAGCCCAGGCGCTGGCGCTGCTGGAGGTGCCGCCGACGGCTATCGACCTGGGCCAGGCCGGTGGGCAGATCTTCCTCAACATGGCCACCGGCGGCTTCGGCAGCCAGGTCACGGCCAACACCTCTGAAGACTTGAAGAAAGTCCTCGGTGGCGCGGCCTACCTGTTTACCGGCTTGACCCGCTTCAGTGAGTTGAAGGCCGCTTACGGTGAGTTGGAAGGGCCGGGCTTCCACTGGAAGGGCGACCTGCTCGCACTGGGCATCGGCAACGGGCGCCAGGCGGGCGGCGGGCATGTGCTGTGCCCGGGCGCGGTGGTGGATGATGGTTTGCTCGACATCAGCATCCTGCCGGCACCCCAGGAAGTGGTCGGCACCTTGCTGACGCTGATGAGCGACGGCGGGCTGGACAACATCTTTGTGCGCGCGCGTTTGCCGTGGGTCGAGATCAAGGTCGCCGACGGGTTGTATATCAATCTGGATGGCGAGCCGCTAAAGGGTGATGACTTGCGTTTTGTCGCCTTGCCCAAGGCTTTGCGTGTGCACCTTCCGGTGGGTTCGCCGCTAGTCGTCGAGGCTGATGATCTGCTCGCGCACCGCGAATAACACCAGGCCCGCCACGTCGAAAATCTGCAGGCGCTTCATGATCTGCGACCGGTGCGCTTCCACGGTCTTGATGCTCAGGCCGAGGCCGTGGGCGATTTCCCGGGTGGACTTGCCGCGCACGATCAAGCGCAGGATCTCCAGTTGGCGCGCCGTGAGGTTGTGGCTGTGGACCACGGGGGAGGCTGGGGCCTGATTACGCACCAGTGCCTGGTTGATCACCGTGTGGGCAATCGCCGGGCTCAGGTAGCGTTCGTTGTTGCGCAACGCCAACAGGGCGTGTTCCAGCTCGCTGGCGCTGGTGTCCTTGAGCAGGTAGCCGTGGGCGCCGGACTCCAGGGCGCGCATGATCAGTTCCGGGTCGGTGTGCATCGACAGGATCAACACCTTGCTCTTGGGATGGGCGCTCTTGAGTTGCTGCAAGGCGTCGAGGCCACCGGTGTGTTTCATCGACAGGTCCAGCAGCACGATATCCGGTTGCAGGGCATTGAATTGCGCGAGCAACTGCGCGCCGTCGCTGGCTTCGCCGACCACCGCGTAGCCGGGAATATCGAGGATCAGCGCGCGCACCCCGGCCCTGATCAGCGCGTGATCATCCACCAGCAATAAATTACAGGTCACTCGAGCACCTTAGGCGCACTGGCCCGTTCGAGGGCGCGGGGCGCCCAGGGGAAAAGCGCGTCGATCCGCGTGCCTTTGCCCGGATGGCTGACAACGGACAGGGAGCCGCCCAGTTGATCGATGCGCTCGGCCATGCCGGCCATGCCCCGTTGGCCTTCGCGGCCGGGGTCGAGGGCGGGTGAAAAGCCTTGGCCGTCGTCGTAGATCGTCAGCGACAGCCCTTCGGGCAGGCGTTGCAGGCGCACCACCAGGTTGTGTGCCTGGGCGTGGCGTTGCATGTTGGTTACCGCTTCCTGGGTGATGCGGAACGCCGCCACGGCCATTTCCTCGGGGATGCCGGTCAGCCGTTGCTGGCATTCCAGGCTCCAGTGCGTGGGGCTGTTTTCCAGGGTCTTGAGCAAGTGCGCGCGCAGGCTCGCTTCCAGGCCCAGGCTGCTCAGTTGGCGCGGGTTGAGGATGGCAGAGACATCGCGCACCTTGGCCAGGGTTTCACTCAGGGTGTTGCCGAGCACCGAGCATTGGCCTTGCAGCTCCTGGGGCAAGCGGCGCTGCAGCCATTCGCTTTGCAATTTGGCGGCGGTGAGCAATTGGCCGATATCGTCGTGCAGTTCCCGGCTCAGGCGGTGGCGTTCGTTTTCCTGGACTTGCAGCAGGCGGTCAGCCAGTTCCTGGGGTTGGAACTTGATGGATTTGCGTGAAACCCATTGTTGCAGCGCAACCACGCCCAGCGTGCCCAGGTTGAGGATCAACAGCAGCAGAGGCACCGGCGCGGCAAGGACGTAGGCCCACAGGCTGACCAGCAGCGAACACAGGCACAGCGCGAGAATGATTCGGCGTGCATGGCTGCGGGAGATGGATTTGACGAGGAGTGACCTGAGGCTGGCGTACATAGCGGATGCTTTTCACGTTGTATGCATCATGAAGTTGAGTCACTTCGAGGGCGGCATGGTAACACTTTGATTACCGCTGGTCGCCAGACGTCAATCGCGCAGTTTCCCTGTTCGGGGAAGTTATAACGGCTCGTACTTTATCTGCATATAACTGACGCGCGCGCGTAAGTTGCCCCTGTCGTTTATGGGCAAGTAGCGGATTAAAAGCGACCACCACGCCAAGCGGCATTCATGACGCTCGATGCAGGCGCTGCTCGGGTTTAAAGCTGAAGTTCTTTTGCGGGATCTGCAAGGTCACTGTGGCAATCAAGGTGGTTTGCTCACTTTCATCCAGGCCCAGTTCGCCGGTACGCGTGTCGATCAGTTCCAACTGCCAGGCCAGCAATGTGAGGCACGCGTGCAGGGCATCCAGGGCCTGGTCATGCAATTGCAGCGGGTTGGCCGCATTGGCGATCAGGTACTGGATATGCCGGGAAAATTCGCTGATGGCCTGCAGGGCCAGGTTATCGGCCTTTTCGGCGAGCCGGGTGAGGCTGCTGGTCATGCACTCAATGGCATCGCTGTCATTGCGAATCAGGTGCAGGTGGCTCAGGCATTCTTCTGACTTCGCCAGTAAGGTTTCAGCTTCCAGCAGGAACTCGGGAAGTGCGGTTTGCCATTCGTTTGCGCTATTCATCATGCAAGTCTCCACAACGTCAGGTCGGGTGATGAGATGCCGCGTCGGGTGAATGGCGTAAAACTACCGCTGAAATATGACGGAGATCTGTAGTTCGCGTCTGAACTTTTAGTAGGAAGTTTATTGTAATGATCGCGATAGCCGTGCATGACCCGCATCGTGTGGGCGCACATATGAAGCGCTGGAAGACCCGTGGGTCGTGGGCTGGGCATCGCAAACAAAAGCCTGACTCCATTCATGCAATGAGAATGGCGTCACATTAATGGCTATTAGATATTGCGAATATCAGGTTGGGCCCGATTGTTACTAGGGGAATCCCTTAGGCAGCGGAACCTTGCGTCGCTTTGAATGTCGCGCAACGTCGCTGTAGTGCCATATGAAGAGGCATGGCAGTAAAGCATGATGTCAGTGTGACATCAATGGATTTACGTGGCATTTTACCGGGGTCAAGATCTGGCGCTCGCCGCCGATAACAGACCTTAATGAGCTGCACAATCCTTTCGCGCATCAGGAGCTTTTAATGGCCGGCATTCTCGACACGGTAGATCAACGTACGCAACTGGTCGGTGAGAATCGCCTGGAGATCCTCATGTTCCGCCTGGCCGGGCGGCAGCTGTTTGCGATCAACGTGTTCAAGGTGCAGGAAGTCCTGCAATTGCCCAAGCTGACCCTGATGCCCCAGCGCCATCCGTTTGTCTGCGGTGTGGTCAACCTGCGCGGCCAGACGCTGCCGGTGATCGACCTGTCCCAGGCCATCGGCATGCGCCCGCTGGTGCCGGGGCCGAACAGCACCATTATCGTCACCGAGTACAACCGTTCGGTGCAGGCGTTTCTGGTGGGCGGCGTGGACCGCATCGTCAACATGAACTGGGAAGCGATCCTGCCCCCGCCGACCAGCGCCGGGCGCCAGCATTACCTCACGGCCATCAGCAAGGTCGATGACCAGTTGGTGGAAATCATCGACGTGGAAAAAGTCCTCGCCGAAATCGTGCCGTACAACGCCAAGGTCTCCCGCGAAAAACTCGAAGACCCGGTGCTGGAGCGTGCCCGTGGCCGTGAAGTGCTGCTGGTGGACGATTCCAACGTGGCCCTCTCGCAACTGCGCGGCACCCTCGGCCAGTTGGGGCTGAAGATGCACATCGCCAGCGACGGCCTCAAGGCGCTGAACATGCTCAAGGCCTGGGCCGACAGCGGCGTGGTGATGACCGACAAGCTGCTGATGGTCTTCACCGACGCCGAAATGCCCGAGATGGACGGCTACCGCCTGACCACCGAGATCCGCAACGACCCGCGCCTGCGTGGGTTGTATGTGGTGCTGCACACCTCGCTGTCGGGCAGCTTCAACGACTCCATGGTGAAGAAGGTCGGCTGCGACAACTTCCTCTCCAAGTTCCAGCCGGACAAGCTGGTGGACGTGGTGCGTGAACGCCTGATGCTGGACGAAGTGCCCGCTTGACCTTAGGGTAGCGTCTTTACCCCCAAGGATTGCAGGCCCATGCTCCGTCTCAGCGCGTTGTACCGTTACCCCTTGAAGTCCGGCAAGGCCGAAGTCTTGCAGCAGATCGGCCTGGATAAGCTGGGGTTGGACGGCGATCGACGCTGGATGCTGGTGGATGAGGCCAGCGGGCGTTTCCTCACCCAGCGCGCCGTGGCGAAGATGAGCCAGCTGTCGGCACTGTGGAACAGCGACGGTGGCCTGACCCTCAGCTCAGCCGGCTACCCCACCCTGGACGTGGCGCTGCCCGGCAGCGACGCCGAGTTGCGCGGCGTGACCATCTGGCGCGACACCTTGCGCGTCCCGGATGCGGGCGATGCCGCTGCCGCCTGGGTCAGTGACTTTATCGGCAAGCCCACACGCCTGGTGCAAATCCCCCTGGAACGTGCGCGTACCACCGAAGCGGGTTACGGCAAGGACGATGACCAGGTCGCGTTCGCCGACGGTTATCCGTTGCTGGTGATCGGCCAGGCCTCCCTGGACGACCTGTCGCAACGCGTCGGCCGGCCCATGGAGATGCTGCGCTTTCGCCCCAACCTGGTGATCGAAGGCAGCGCTGCGTTTGCCGAAGATGGCTGGAAGCGCCTGCGCATCGGCGACGTGGAGTTTCGCGCGGTCAAGCCATGCTCGCGTTGCATCCTCACCACCATCGACCCGCAGACCGGCGAGCGCAGCGCCGACCGCGAACCCTTCGTGACCCTGGAGGCGTATCGCAAGACCGAGGGCGGCGCCATTTTTGGCCAGAACCTGGTCAACGATGGCGTCGGCCAGTTGGCGGTGGGGATGCCGGTAACGATCCTGGAATGAAAAAAGCCCGTCTCCTGCGAGACGGGCTTTCTTTTTACCGGGTGTGAAACTTAGCCGCGGTATTCGCACAGGTAAGCGGTGTCGACGGCGACTTTCAGCTGGAACTTGCTGTTGGCCGGTACGTTGAACTGGCTGCCGGCGGCGAAGGTTTCCCACTCGCTGGCTTCTGGCAGCTTGACGGTCAGCGCGCCCGACACCACGTGCATGATTTCACGCTGGGCGGTGCCGAATTCGTATTCACCCGGGGCCATCACGCCGATGGTCGCCGGACCTTCTGCGGTGCCGAAAGCGATCGACTTGACGGTGCCGTCGAAGTACTCGTTGACTTTAAACATGGGTGAATCCTCGGAAAAGGGTCTGGAAAGGTCGGCCAGTATGCCCAAGGGCAGGGGAGCTGCCTAGACCGGCAAAATCAGCGGCAACAGGCGTGCGGTGTTGCGCGCATCCTCCAGCGCCCGATGTTGCTGGCCGTTGAACTGCATTCCCGCCAATTGCAGCGCACCATTGAGCCCCAGCGGCTTGTCCAGGCGGCGCGCCTTGGCGAAGCGTTGCTTGAGGTTCACATGGGCCGTTTGTACCAGTGCGCTGGCCAGGCCATGGCGCTGCCACTCCAGTTCCAGCTGTTTGCGGTCGTAGTCACCCCAACTGGCCCAGCCTTCCAGGCGCGCGTGGTGTTGGCCCAGCCAGCGCTCGAACAGCGGCCACACCTCGGTGATCGGCGCGGCAGCGTCGATATTCGCCTGGGTGATGTGGGTCAGTTGGCGGCAAAAGGGCGTCAGCAAGGGCCGGCGCAACGGCCGGACAAAGCGCTGGAAGTGATCCAGCTCGCGGCCCTGGCGGTTCACCAGGCTCGCGCCGATCTCGATGACTTCCATCTCCGTCACGGGCCAACCGCCGTCATCCGTAGTGGCTTCAAGGTCAATAATCAGCCAATGAGGCATCGTGCAGGTTCCCGTCTCTTCCCTTCTTGATGGGGATAGAGCGTAGCCCGGCCGCGTAGTTCCGCCTAGGCGTTATTCGATCTCCAGCAGAACCTGGCGATTGCGCACCTGATCGCCGGCAATCACCTGCACGCCTTTGATCACCCCGTCTATACCTGCGGTCAACGAATGCTCCATTTTCATCGCTTCAAGCACCAACAGCAGTTGGCCTTTGCTCACGCGCTCACCTTTGCTCACGCGCACAGCAACGATGGCCCCGTCCATCGGCGCCTTGACCGTGCCGCTTTGGGCGTCGGCCTGACGGCTGGCGGCCTGGTGGGTGCGGTTGGTCACGTGCAAGCCCGGTAGCCACAACTGGTCGCCGTCAAGATGGTAGGCGACGCGGCGGCGGATGCCGTTGAGCACCAGGGTGGCGTGGCGGCCGTCGGTGGTGACTGCCAGCGGGGCAAGGGGTACGCTGTGGAGTTCGTCATTGACCTCCAGGCGGTAAGTGCCCGTGACGCTGGCGTTGTTGCGCCAGCCTGCGAGGCTTTGCGGATGGGTGTCGGCGCTGTGTTGATAGAACAGCGCGGCGGCCAGGCTGAGTTGCTCGGCGGACACCGGCTGGGGCGGGATGTGATTGAAGTGTGCGGCGATAAACCCGGTGCTGAAGTCGCCGCGGATAAAATCCTCGTGCTTGAGCAAATCCGCGAGGAACCGTTGGTTGGTGGTCACGCCCAGCAACAGCGTGTCTTCCACGGCGCGCAGCAGTTTGCGTCGCGCCTCTTCCCGGGTGGCGCCGTGGGCGATGAGCTTGCCCAGCATCGGGTCATAGAACGGGCTGATGCGCTGGCCTTCACGCACGCCATGATCGATGCGCACGCCAAGCGCCGGTTGCCAGCGCAGCACATCGCCGGTTTGCGGCAAGAAGCCTTGGGCCGGGTCTTCGGCGTACAGGCGCACTTCCATGGCGTGGCCGCTCAGGCTCACGTCCGCTTGCGTCAGCGGCAGTGGCTGGCCGGCGGCGATCTGCAATTGCCAGTCCACCAGGTCAAGGCCGGTGATCAGCTCGGTGACCGGGTGTTCCACTTGCAAGCGGGTGTTCATCTCCAGGAAGTAGAACTGGCCGTTGCGGTCGAGCAAAAACTCCACGGTGCCCGCACCAACGTACTGCACCGCGCGCCCGGCTTGCAGGGCGGCGTCGCCCATGGCCTGGCGCAGCTCAGCGGTCATCACCGGGCAGGGCGCTTCTTCGATGATTTTTTGATGGCGGCGCTGGATCGAACAGTCGCGCTCGCCGAGGTAGATCAACTGGCCATGGCTGTCGCCGAACAGCTGGATTTCGACGTGGCGCGGGTCGATCAGCGCTTGCTCAAGGATCAGCTCGTCGCTGCCAAACGCGTTTCTCGCTTCGGAGCGCGCCGTGTGCAGGTTCTCCAGCAACGCATCGGCCGTGTGCACCAGGCGCATGCCGCGGCCACCACCGCCGGCGCTGGCCTTGACCATCAGCGGGTAGCCGATGCGTTCGGCTTCGTATTGCAGGGTGGCGTCGTCCTGGGCGCCGCCTTGGTAGCCGGCGATGCACGGTACGCCCGCGTCGAGCATAGCGAGCTTGGACAGGCGCTTGCTGCCCATCAGCTCGATGGCCTCGACGCTGGGGCCGATGAAGGTCAGGCCGGCCGCCAGGCAGGCGCGGGCGAAGTCGGGGTTTTCCGAGAGGAAGCCGTAGCCGGGGTGGATGGCGTCGGCGCCGGTTATGCGCGCGGCTTCGAGAATCGCCGCGATATTCAGATAGGACTGTTGCACGGGTGCGGGGCCGATGGGCACGGCTTCGTCGGCCATCTGCACATGCAGGGCCTGGGCGTCGGCGTCGCTGTACACGGCCACGGTGCGGTAGCCCAGGGCCTGGGCGGTGCGCTGGATGCGGCAGGCGATTTCGCCGCGGTTGGCGATGAGGATTTTGCTGAATGCGGGCATGGGGTTATCCCTTGGCTGATGGGGTGTTTGTGCTGGCCTCTTCGCGAGCAAGCCCGCTCCCACAGGTGGAACGCATTTCAAAATGTGGGAGCGGGCTTGCTCGCGAAAGCGTCATTTGCACCACCCTGGCTTGCGCTTCTGCACAAACGCCTGCGTCCCCTCAATCCCTTCCTCACTGGTCACCGCCTCGGCAAACCACTGCGCCCCCCGATCCAATACCACCGCCAGCGGCTCATCCACACTGGCCAGCAACAAGGCCTTGGTCCGCCCATTCGCCCCCGGCGCACACCGCAGCACCTGCCCCAGCACCTCATCCAACCGCTCGGCCAACGCCTGCGGATCACGCTCGGTAAAGTGCACCACGCCCAGCCGCTGCGCCTCCACCCCGTCAAACCGCGCCGCCGTCAGCGCCAGTCGGCGGGCCTGGGTCAGCCCGATGCGCTTGACCACAAACGGCGCAATCTGCGCCGGCAGCAAGCCCAAGCCTGTTTCCGGCAAGCCGAACTGCGCCTGGTGGTCGGCAATCGCGATATCACTTACGCAGGCCAAGCCAAACCCACCGCCGAGCACTGCGCCTTGCAGCACCACGATCACCACCTGGGGCACCGCCTCGACAGCTTGCAGCAAGGTGCCGAACGCGCGGTTCAGCGCCTGCAATTGGTCGCCAGCAGTCACCAGGTCCTTCACATCCGCCCCGGCGCAAAAGTGCCCGCCGGCGCCGCTGATGACCACGGCTCGCGTGTGGCCATCCAGCTGCGTCAGCACCCCGTGCAGTTCGTTGATCATCTCCAGGCTCATCGCATTGCGGCTTTGCGGGCGATTGAGGGTGATGTGCAGCACGCCGTTATGCGGCTCCAGTAGCAAGGTGTTCATGGTTTTTTCCCCGGCAAGGTGCCCATCAGTTTGCAGATGATGCCCAGCATGATTTCGTCGGCACCACCGCCAATCGACACCAGCCGCACATCGCGGTAGGCGCGCGCCACCGGGTTGTCCCACATAAAGCCCATGCCGCCCCAGTATTGCAGGCAACTGTCGCTAACTTCGCGGCCCAGGCGCCCGGCCTTGAGCTTGGCCATGGAGGCCAGGCGGGTCACGTCCTGGCCCTTGATGTACTGCTCGGTGGCCTGGTACACCAGCGCGCGCAGGCATTCGATCTCGGTGGCCAGTTCGGCCAGGCGGAAGTGGATGACCTGGTTGTCGATCAGCGCCTTGCCGAAGGTCTGGCGCTCCTTGCAGTACGCGATGGTGCTGTCGATGCAGTACTCCAGGCCCTTGATCATATTGGCCGCGCCAAACAGGCGTTCTTCCTGGAATTGCAGCATCTGCATCATGAAGCCCGCACCTTCGTGGCCGATGCGGTTGCGTTGCGGCACGCGCACGTTGTCGAAAAACACCTGGGCGGTCTCGGAGCTGTGCATGCCGAGTTTTTCCAGGGGCGGGCTGACGCTGATACCCGGCGTGTTCATCGGTAGCATGATCAGCGACTTGTTGATATGCGGCTTGTCGTCGGAGGTGTTGGCCAGCAGGCAGATGAAGTCGGCGCTGGGGGAGTTGGTGATCCACATCTTGCTGCCGTTGATCACGTAGTCGCTGCCGTCCTTGCGCGCATGGGTCTTGAGCCCGGCCACATCGGAACCGGCGCCGACTTCCGAGACGCCAATGCAGCCGACCTGCTCACCGCTGATAGCCGGGCGCAGGAATTCGTCGCGCAGTTCATCGCTGCCGAAGCGGGCGAGGGCGGGGGTGCACATGTCGGTCTGCACGCCGATGGCCATGGGGATGCCGCCGCAGCGGATGGTGCCGAATTCTTCGGCGGCGACGATGGAGTAGCTGTAGTCCAGGCCCATGCCGCCGAATTGTTCCGGCTTGGAGATGCCCAGCAGGCCGAGGTCGCCGGCCTTGCGGAAGATTTCGTGGATGGGGAAGCGCCCGGCTTTTTCCCATTCATCCACATGGGGGTTGATTTCACGGTCGACGAAGGCGCGAACGGTGCGGCGCAGTTCCTGGTGTTCTTGGGTAAAGATCATTCTTATTGTTCTCCGGTTAGAAACGCGCCACACCAAAGCTGTTGGGTTGCAATTCGCGCACGTCGGCCTCGTGGCAGATATCCAGCAACAAGCCGAGCAAGGTCCGCGTATCCCGTGGGTCGATCAGCCCGTCGTCCCACAGGTTGGCACTGCCGTAGAGCGCCGTGGACTGGCTGTCGAGCTTCTGCGCGGTGACCTGCTCCAGCATGTCCAGCACCTTGGGGTCGGGCACCACACCGTTTTTCAACTGCTTGGCCTCGGTGACAATCCGCAGCACCTTGCCCGCTTGCGGGCCGCCCATCACGGCCGTGCGGCTGTTGGGCCAGGCGAAGATAAACCGCGGGTCCAGGCCACGGCCGCACATTGCATAGTTGCCGGCGCCGTAGGAGCCGCCGACCACAATCGTCAGTTTAGGCACCCGCGCATTCGCCACCGCCTGGATCATCTTCGCGCCGTGTTTGATCACCCCTTGCTGTTCCGACTCGGTGCCCACCATAAAGCCGGTGGTGTTGTGCAGGAACAGCAGCGGCGTGCGGCTCTGGTCGCACAGTTGGATAAATTGCGCGGCCTTGCTCGCGCCCTTGGGCGTGATCGGGCCGTTGTTGCCGATCACGCCGACGGCGTGGCCGTGGATGTGCAGGTGGCCGCAGACGGTGTGGGCGTCGAACTCGCTTTTGAATTCGAGGAAGTTCGACGCGTCCGCCAGGCGCGCGAGGATTTCGCGCACGTCGTAGGGCTTTTTCGGGTCGTCGGGGATCAGGCCCAGCAGGTCTTCGATGGGGTACAGCGGTTCGCGGTAAGTGCGCTGTGCTGCCGCTGGAAGACGGTCGTTCCACGGCAAGGCACTGACGATTTCACGCACGATGCGCACGCCGTCCGCATCGTTTTCCGCCAGGTATTCGGCGGTGCCGGCGATTTGTGCGTGCATCTCGGCGCCGCCCAGTTCTTCATCCGTCGCCACTTCGCCGGTCGCGGCTTTAAGCAGCGGCGGCCCGGCGAGAAACAGCTTGGCCTTGCCCCGTACCACCACCACGTAATCCGACAGCCCCGGCTGATACGCCCCGCCCGCCGTGGCCGAGCCGTGTACCACGGTGATCTGCGGCAAGCCCATGGCCGACATGCGTGCCTGGTTGGCAAAACTGCGTGCGCCTTCGACGAAAATCTCGGCGGCGTAGTTGAGGTTGGCGCCGCCGCTTTCGGCCAGGGTTACCACCGGCAGTTTGTTTTCCAGGGCGATCTGTTGCAGGCGCAGGGATTTTTTCAGGCCACTGGGGGAAATCGTGCCGCCCTTGATCGCGCTGTTGTTCGCCACCACCAACATGCGCACGCCGCTGACGTAACCGATGCCGGCGATCAAGCCACCGCCGGCGGCGCTGCCGTCCTTGTCGTCGTGCAGCTTGTAGCCGGCCAGGCTGGCCAGTTCGAGAAACGGCGCGCCGGGGTCCAGCAGCAGGTTGAGGCGTTCACGGGGCAGCAATTGGCCGCGCTGGTCGAACTTGGCGCGGGCTTCTTCGGCCTTGTCCAGCAGGTTCTGTTCCAGTTGGCGCAGGTGCTGGATGCCCACCAGCATGGCCTCGCGGTTCTGCGCGAACTGGGCGCTGTGGGGGTCGATCAGAGATTCAATCGGCGGCATGGTTTATTGCTCCGCCTTGAGCACGTCTGGCAAGTACGCGCGGTGGAAACCATTGAAGGGTTCGCTCGGCGGCTGTGCCTTGTGCAAGGGCCAGGCGCGGCTGCCCAGGCTGGCGGCGCCGTCGATGCGCAGGGTGCTGCCGCTGATAAATGCAGCGGCGGGGCTGAGCAGGAACACGATAGCGGCGCTGACTTCCGATTCGGTGCCGATGCGCTTGAGCGGCACATGCTCGCGCAGGGTGGGGATCACCGCCTTGAACGCGCCTTCGTAGGTGTCCATGCCGCTGGAGGCGATCCAGCCCGGCGCCACCGCGTTGACCCGCACCCCGGCGCAGCCCCACTCAAACGCGGCGGTCTTGGTGAAGTTGTCCATGCCTGCGCGCGCCGCACCCGAGTGACCCATGCCGGGCATGCCGCCCCACATGTCGGCGAGCATGTTGACGATGGCGCCGCCGTGTTTGCTCATCGACTGGTTGAACACTTCCCGCGCCATCAGGAAACCGCCGACGAGGTTGGTGCGCAGCACGGTTTCAAAGCCTTTTTGATTGATCGACGCCAGCGGTGACGGGTATTGACCGCCGGCGTTGTTCACCAGGCCGTGGATCGGCCCGTGGTCGCTGAGGATCTGCGTGACCAGCGCCTTCACCGCCTCTTCATCGCGAATGTCGCAGGCCTGCCAATGGGCGTTGCCGCCATCTTCGGCAATTTCTGCGGCGACGGTTTGCAGTTTCTCGGGTTTGCGCCCCACCAGAATCACCTGGGCACCGAGGGCCGCCAGTTCATGGGCGGTGCAACGGCCAATGCCGCTGCCGCCGCCGGTGACAATCACGGTGTGCCCCTGGAACAGGCCGGCTTTGAAGATCGAGTCGAAGGCCACGGCAACGCTCCTGTCAGTTGAGTTGATCGGCGAGGTGTTGCGGCACGGCGATGGGGATTTCCAGCAATTGCTGGGCGAACGCCTTGCCTTGCGGGTCGATGCGCAGGCTGGCGATACCGCCGCCGCCCAGGGCGTTTTCCAGGAGGAAGTTGAGACTGTGGCTGCCGGGCAGGTACCAGCGCTCGACGCGGCCGTGCAGCGGGTCGAGCACGTGGCTCATCCAGTCGACGATCACTGCGGGCGTCAGCGCTTCGGCGATCCACGGCAGGTACTCGGGGGCGCGGGCGATCACCCCGATATTGCTGTGGTTGCCCTTGTCGCCGGAGCGCGCCACGGCGAGTTTGACCAGGGGCACGTTGGCGTCGGCAAGGCCTTGGGGTTGGGGCGGATCGATTGCCCCGGCCGGTGTTTGCAGTGGGTGGGCGATGGGCAGTGCGACGGCGTGGCGCTCGCCCTGGAAGTCGATTACTGGCGTGCAGAACGCTTTATCCACCAGGAATGAAAACAGGCGAATCAACGGATACACGGTGGGCCGCCCACCAACGATCCCGGTCAGCCCCGGCGCCATGCCGGTGGCGGCCTGGGCGATCTCGCGGGCAAACAACACCAGCGCCTGTTTGTTCGGATGGCGCACCGCCAATTTCACCACCACTTCCCGGCAATCGTGGCGCCGCGCGTGGTCGCCATAGGTCGCTTCGCTGCCGAGCAGTTCGATATTCACTTCGGTGTACGGCGCCCAGCCGCGCTGGCTGAACAGTTCGGCGGTCTTGTCGATGATCGCCTGGCTGACCCGCTCGGCCTTGGCCACGGCGTCGATCCCGGCGATCAGGCAACTGGCGGTGCAGCGGAAACCATCGGGGTAGGTGGCGCTGACCTTGTAGTGGTCGGTCGGTGGCAGGCCCTTGGCGCCGTGCAGGTGCACGCGGTTTTCGCCCTGCTGCTGCAAGGTGACCTGGCTGAAGTCGCAGATCACATCTGGCAGTAGATAGGCGCGCGGGTCGCCAATCTCGTACAACAGCTGTTCGGCCACGCTCAGCTCGCTGATCAGCCCGCCCGTGCCCGCGACTTTGCTCACGGTAAACGTGCCGTCGGCGCTGACTTCGACGATGGGGAAGCCGATATGTGCGTAGTCCGGCACGTCGCGCCAATCGGTGAAGTTGCCACCGGTGCACTGCGCGCCGCATTCGATGATATGCCCGGCCAGGGCGGCTTGGGCGAGGCGGTCGTAGTCGTGCCAGGACCAATCGAAGGCATGCACCAAGGCGGCGCTGACCACGGCGCTGTCGACGACGCGGCCGGTGATGACGATGTCGGCGCCCAGTGCCAGCGCGTGTGCGATGCCCGGCGCGCCGAGGTAGGCGTTGGCGGACACGCACACGGGCGGCAGGGGCGCGCCGTTGAACATGTCGGTGATGCCGTGGAGTTTTTTGAGTTCGGGTTGCAGGTCATCGCCCAGCAGTACGGCGATTTTCAGCGCGATGCCGGCCTTGTCACAGGCCGCTTGCAGGGCAGCGGCACAGGCCTGGGGGTGGATGCCGCCGGCGTTGCTGATCACACGGATGCCTTGGCGCTGGATATCGGCCAGCAGCGGCGTGAGCACCTCGACAAAATCCGTGGCGTAGCCGGCCTTGGGGTCTTTCATCCGCGCGCCGGCGAGGATCGACATGGTGACTTCCGCCAGGTAGTCGAATACCAGGTAATCCAGCGCGCCGCCGTGCACCAACTGGGCGGCGGCGGTGCAGGTGTCGCCCCAAAAGGCGCTGGCGCAGCCGATACGAACCGTGTCACGCATGAGAAATCCTTCCTCTGATGGCTGTTGCTGAGACTACCAAGCAAGCGCTTGGTCTGTAAACTCCCGACACAGATTTTGCCCAAGCGCTTGCTTGGGTGGCGGCCACGGCCTAAATTGCCGGCCAAGACGTCAGTAGAAGTAGAGGAGAGTGGCATGGATGAGCACAAAGCCCTGCGGGTGATGCGCACCATGGTCGATGGCGGCCAGTTGACCGACCCCGACAGTGCCCGGGGCAAGTTGCTGCAAACGGCGGCGCACCTGTTCCGCAACAAAGGCTTTGAACGCACCACCGTGCGTGACCTGGCGAGTGCCGTGGGCATTCAGTCCGGGAGCATTTTTCATCACTTCAAGAGCAAGGACGAGATCCTGCGGGCAGTGATGGAAGAAACCATCCATTACAACACCGCGATGATGCGCGCCTCCCTGGAAGAAGCGCGTGATGTGCGCGAGCGGGTGCTGGCGCTGATCCGCTGCGAGTTGCAATCGATCATGGGCGGCAGCGGCGAGGCCATGGCGGTGCTGGTGTACGAGTGGCGCTCGCTGTCGGCCGAAGGCCAGGCGCAGGTGCTGGCGCTGCGTGATGTGTACGAAGAGATCTGGTTGCAGGTGTTGGGCGAGGCCAAGGCGGCGGGCTATATCCGGGGCGATGTGTTTATCACCCGCCGCTTTCTGACCGGGGCGTTGTCCTGGACCACCACCTGGTTTCGCGCCGAAGGCAGCCTGACCCTGGAGCAGTTGGCCGAAGAAGCGCTGCTGATGGTGCTTAAAGCCGATTGATGAGCAAGCTATTAATTTGGCGGTGGAAAGTTGTCTCTCCCGACAAAAACGCCTAGCTTATCGCCATCAGAGTATTCAACGGTGTGTGCCTCAATGTTTTCGCCATGGCGGCTGGCTGCAGGAGTTACCTTTTTGGCACTGGGCACCGCGTGGTGGGTGCCGGCTTCGGCTGCGCAATTGGTGAGGATCGGCGCGGCGCACTTCCCGCCCTACACCGTACGCCCTGAGCAAGGCGCCGACACCGGTTTGCTGCCGCAACTGGTGGAGGCCCTGAACACCTCGCAGAGCGACTACCAGTTTGTGCTGGTGCCCACCTCCATTCCGCGCCGTTTCCGTGATTTCGAGCAGGGCCGGGTCGACATGGCCATCTTCGAAAACCCCGAATGGGGCTGGCAGAAGATCGCCCACGCCAGCGTCGACATGGGCCTGGAGGATGCGGAAGTCTTCGTCGCCCAGCGTGCGCCCGGGCGCGAGCAGGGCTACTTCGCTGACCTTGCGGGCAAACGCCTGGCGGTGTTCAGCGGTTATCACTACGCCTTCGCCAACTTCAACCCCGACCCCAAGTACATGGCCGAACATTTCAACGCCACGTTGACCTATTCCCATGACAGCAACCTGCTGATGGTCGCGCGCGGGCGTGCCGATATCGCGCTGGTGACGCGTTCGTACCTGAGTGATTTCATGGTGCGCAATGCGGACATGGCGGGGCAGTTTTTGGTGTCGGAGCGCATTGATCAGGTGTATCACCACTACGCGTTGCTGCGGCCCAAGGCGCCGATCACCGCCGAGGCGTTTGCCGGGTTGCTCAAGCGTTTGCGAGAGAACGGCGAGATGCTGAAGATTTTCGAGCCGTATCGCATCGATGTGATGCCCACGCCCTGAAGCCTTATCACCCATCCAAATGTGGCAATGGGCTTTTTGTGGGAGCGGGCTTGCTCGCGAAGACGGTGTGTCAGTCACAGGTATTTTGACTGATCTACCGCATTCGCGAGCAAGCCCGCTCCCACACAAGCCCGCTCCCACATTGGTTTATTCCACATTGAGTACTGTGGCGTGTTCAGACCCGCCGCGCAAACGTATCGCTATGGCTGCCCGACACCTTGCGGCAATGCACCAGCGCATCGCGGATCATGAAGTTGACCAGGGTCGGCGACACGCCCAATTCCTTGGCGATGTCCTTTTGCGGCACGCCGTGCAGGCGGTACATCTCGAACGCATAGCGGGTGCGCTGGGGCAGCTCCGTCAGGGCGTCGGCGATGTTTTCCAGGGTGCTGAAGTTGATGTGCGAGGTTTCCGGTGAAGCGCCGTGAATAACCACATTCAAGCCTTCCTCTTCCGTGCCGGAGTATTTGAGCTCCAGGGCCTGCTTGCGATAGTGATCGATCGCCAGGTTGCGCACGATCTGGAACAGATAGCTCAATTGGGCCTTGAACGATGAGGTAATCGTCGGCGCCGATTGCAGCCGGAAGTAGGCGTCCTGCACTACGTCTTCGGCGCGGGAGCGGCACCCGGTAATACGTGCCGCGATCTTCACCAGGATCAGTCGATTGTCGACAAAAGCCTGCAGAAGAGGTGAGTCGCACCTGCCTGTGGATACTTGTTCCGTCATGGAAAATCACCTTGTCGCAAAGAGGTTGGGGGAGGGCGTCCTTGCTGAGGCCTCCTACACATCGGGCAACAAATTATGCTTAATGATAATGATTGTCAAATGAGAAGGCGAACTAATCTTATGCTTTCTGGTTTGCTGTGAACCACGTCTCGCGCAAAGCCTGCGACTAATTATTTGCCCGCTCCGTCCGTTCTCTTGGGTGACAGGTCCGTTCGTAAAACGGCCATGGATCAGCACCCGCAGGAGGGCGAAATGGGTTTTTATCGTGCATACAGCGTGTTTCAGTTTGGAGTACTCGCCGGATGAGTACGCCGACGTGCCTGCGCCTGTTTTGCCTGCCCTATTCGGGCGCCAGCGCCATGGTGTATGCCCGCTGGCGCCGGGCGATGCCGGCGTGGTTGCAGGTGTGCCCGCTGGAATTGCCCGGGCGTGGCATGCGCATGGACGAGCCGTTGCAGCGCGATATCAAGGCCCTGGCGGCGCAACTCGCCGATGAGATCGGCCGCGACCTCAACGGCCCTTACGCCTTGTTCGGCCACAGCCTCGGCGGCCTGTTGGCCTTCGAACTGGCCCACGCCCTGCGCGCACGCAACCTGCCGGCGCCACTCGCACTGTTTGCCTCCGGCACGGCGGGCCCGGCGCGCCGCGATGTCAGTGAATACGCCATTGAAAAGACCGACGCCCAGCTGCTCGCCCGCCTGCGCGAACTGCAAGGCACTGCCGAAGAAGCCCTGGCCAACCCCGAACTGATGGCGCTGATGCTGCCGATCCTGCGCGCTGACTTTCTCCTCTGCGGCAGCTTCACCTACGGCGAGCGCGTGCCGTTGCGCCTGCCGATCCACGTGTTCGGCGGCAAGCAAGACAGCGTGCGCGCCGACCAGTTGCTTGACTGGCAGGACGACGCCGCCAGCGGCTTCTCCCTGGACATGTTCGACGGCCACCACTTCTTCCTCGTGCAGCACGAAAGCGCCGTACTGCGCTGCATCCGTCGCTATGCCGACGAACACCTGGCCCGCTGGCGCAATGGCGCGTCGCGGCAATTGATCGCCGGTTGAACGCACCCGACTTCCCGAATTTCCCGTAAGCCGATTTCAGGCAGGAACCCCATGATGGACGCCTTCGAACTTCCCCGTACCCTGGTCCAGTCCCTTCAACGTCGCGCCGCGCAGACCCCGGACCAGGTGGCTCTGCGCTTCCTCGCCGAGTCCGCCGAGCAGAGCGTCGTGCTCAGCTACCGTGACCTCGACCAGCGCGCCCGCACCATCGCCGCCGCCTTGCAGGCCAACGCCGAGCTGGGCGACCGCGCGGTGCTGTTGTTCCCCAGCGGCCCGGACTACGTCGCGGCGTTTTTTGCTTGCCTGTACGCCGGGGTCATCGCGGTGCCGGCCTATCCGCCGGAGTCCACTCGCCGCCATCACCAGGAGCGCCTGCTGTCGATCATCAGCGATGCCGAGCCGCGCCTGTTGCTGACCATCGCCAGTCTCGCCGAAGGCTTGTCGCAGATTGAAAACGCACCGCCGGTGTTAAGCGTCGATAACCTCGAAAATGCGGGTGACTGGATCGCCCCCGACCTGCAGCCCGACGACATCGCCTTCCTGCAATACACCTCCGGTTCCACCGCCTTGCCCAAGGGCGTGCAAGTCAGTCACGGCAACCTGGTGGCCAACGAAGTGCTGATCCGCCGCGGCTTTGGCATCGACCTCAACCCCGACGACGTGATCGTCAGCTGGCTGCCGCTGTACCACGACATGGGCCTGATCGGTGGCCTGCTGCAACCGATTTTCAGCGGCGTGCCGTGCGTGCTGATGTCGCCGGCGTACTTCCTGGGCCGACCGTTGCGCTGGCTGGAAGCGATTAGCGCATACGGCGGCACCATCAGCGGCGGCCCGGATTTCGCCTACCGCCTGTGCAGCGAGCGGGTCAGCGAATCGGCCCTCGAACGCCTGGACTTGAGCAAATGGCGCGTGGCCTATTCCGGCTCCGAACCGATCCGCCTCGACACCCTGGAGCGCTTCGCCGAGAAGTTCGCCGTGTGTGGGTTCACCTCCGACAATTTCTTCGCCTCCTACGGGCTGGCCGAGGCGACCTTGTTTGTCGCCGGCGGCAAACGTGGCCATGGCATCCCGGCGCTGCGCGTCGATGAGCCAGCGCTCGCCGCCAACCGCGCCGAGCCGGGGCAGGGCAGTGCGATCATGAGTTGCGGCACCAGCCAGCCGGAGCACGCAGTGTTGATCGCCGATCCGCACACCCTCGCCGAATTGCCGGACAACTGCGTCGGCGAACTCTGGGCTACCGGCCCCAGCATCGCCCACGGTTACTGGCGTAACCCTGAGGCCACGGCCAAAACCTTTGTGCAACACGCGGGCCGCACCTGGCTGCGCACCGGCGACCTCGGGTTTATGCGCTTTGGCGAGGTATACATCACCGGGCGTCTGAAAGACCTGCTGATCGTGCGCGGGCACAACCTGTATCCGCAGGACATCGAACAGACCATCGAGCGCGAAGTGGAGGTGGTGCGCAAAGGCCGGGTCGCTGCATTCGCGGTGAATGACGGCGGCCTGGAAGGCATCGGCATCGCCGCTGAAATCAGCCGCAGCGTGCAGAAAATCCTGCCGCCCGAAGCACTGATCAAGGCAATCCGCCAAGCCGTCGCCGAGGCTTATCAAGAAGCGCCTTGCGTGGTGGTGTTGCTCAACCCCGGCGCGCTGCCCAAGACCTCCAGCGGCAAGGTGCAGCGCGCGGCGTGCGGCCTGCGCCATGCCGATGGCAGCCTCGACAGCTACGCGCAATTCCCCGACCTGCAAGCGGCCGCCACTGGCGCGGCGCTGGAATCTGCGCTGCAAAGCCAGATCGCCGCGATCTGGTGCGAACAGCTGAACCTTGCGACGGTGGCCGCCGACGATCACTTCTTCCTGCTCGGCGGCAACTCCATCACCGCCACCCAGGTGGTTGCCCGCCTGCGCGAAACCCTCGGCCTGGAGCTGAACCTGCGCCTGCTGTTCGAAGCGCCGACACTCGCGACGTTTGCCGCCAGCGTCGCGCAATTGCAGCATGACGGTGGCGTCGCCCAAGGCTCTATCCATGCGCTGTCACGCCAGGACGACCTGCCGCAATCCCTGGCGCAAAACCGCCTGTGGATCACCTGGCAACTGGACCCGCAGAGCAGCGCCTACACCATCCCCGGCGCCCTGCGTTTGCGCGGCGAACTGGACGAAGACGCGGTGCGCCAAAGCTTCCAGCACCTGATCCAGCGCCACGAAGCCCTGCGCACGCGCTTCTACGAACGCGACGGCCAGGCCTTCCAGCGTGTCGACCCAAGCACCGATTTCGACCTGCAAATCATCGACCTCAGCGACCTGCCCAACGCCGAGCGAGAAGCCCGTGCACAGCAAATCCGCGAGGACGAAGCACGCACCCAGTTCGACCTGGAGAAAGGCCCGCTGCTGTGGGTGACCCTGGTGCGCCTCGACGATGAAGATCATCAGTTGCTGGTGACCTTGCACCACATCATTGCCGATGGCTGGTCGCTGAATATCCTCATCGACGAGTTCTCCCGCCTCTACGCCGCCACATCCCAAGGCCACGCACTGGAGCTGCCGCCACTGGCGCTGCAATACGCCGACTACGGCAGCTGGCAGCGCCAGTGGCTGGCCGAAGGTGAAGGCCAGCGCCAATTGGCGTACTGGAAAACCCAGTTGGGTGAAGAGCATCCAACGCTCAGCCTGGCGACCGACCACCCGCGCACGTCGCAGCATATTCACAGCGCCTCGCGCCACAGCGTGCGCCTGGACGCGCGCCTCAGCGCCGCGATCCGCCAGGCCGCCCAGGCCAACGAAGCCACGCCGTTCATGCTGTTGCTCGCAGCGTTCCAGACCTTGCTCTACCGCTACAGCGGCCAGCGTGACATCCGCATCGGCGTGCCCAACGCCAACCGCCCGCGCCAGGAAACCCAGGGCCTGATCGGCTTCTTCATCAACACCCAGGTCTTGCGTGCCGAGCTGGATGGACAGCTGCCGTTCAACCACTTGCTGGCGGCCACCCGCGAGAGCACATTGGGCGCCCAGGCCCATCAGGACCTGCCGTTCGAACAACTGCTCGAAGCCTTTCCCCAGGCCCGCGAGCAAGGCCTGTTCCAGGTCATGTTCAACCACCAGCAACGCGACCTCAGCGCCTTGCGCCGCCTGCCGGGGATGCTCGCCGACGAACTGGCGTGGCACAGCCGCGAAGCCAAGTTCGACCTGCAACTGCACAGTGAAGAAGACCGCAACGGGCGCCTGAGTTTGTCGTTCGACTACGCCGACGAACTGTTTGACACCGCAACCATCGAGCGCCTGGCCGAACATTTCATCAACCTGCTGCACGCCGTGTGCGAGCAACCGCAACAGGCCATCGGCGACCTCCCGCTGATGCAACAACAACCGCAACCGTGGGGCGAAGCACCGTGCGCAGCGGCCCAGCAATGGCTGCCCGATTTGCTCAACGCCCAGACCTCGGACCACCCCGCGCTGGTCTGGCAGGACGGCAGCCTGACCTTCGCCCAACTGCACACCCAGGCCAATCGCCTGGCCCATTACCTGCGCGACAAAGGCGTCGGCCCGGACGTGCGCGTGGCCATCGCCGCCGAGCGCTCGCCGCAACTGCTGATCGGCCTGCTGGCGATCATCAAGGCTGGCGGCGCCTATGTGCCGCTGGACCCGGATTACCCCGCTGAACGCCTGGCCTACATGCTCGACGACAGCGGCGTCGAACTGCTGCTGACCCAGACCTCGCTGCTGGAGCAACTGCCAGCCGCCGAAGGCGTGTGCGTGATCGCCATGGACAGCCTGCACCTCGACAGTTGGCCCACCCAGCCACCAGGCCTGCACCTGCACGGTGACAACCTCGCCTACGTGATCTACACCTCCGGCTCCACCGGCCAGCCCAAAGGCGTGGGCAACACCCACGCGGCCCTGGCCGAACGCTTGCAGTGGATGCAGGCCACTTACCAACTCAACGAAACCGACGTGCTGATGCAAAAGGCACCGATCAGTTTCGACGTGTCGGTGTGGGAATGCTTCTGGCCGCTGATCACCGGCTGCCGCCTGGTGCTGGCCGGCCCCGGCGAGCATCGCGACCCGCACCGTATCGCGCAGTTGGTGCAGCAGCACGGCGTGACCACGCTGCACTTCGTGCCGCCGCTGTTGCAGCTGTTTATCGACGAACCGCTGGCGGCCGAATGCACCAGCCTGCGCCGCCTGTTTTCCGGTGGCGAAGCCTTGCCCGCCGAGTTGCGCAACCGCGTGTTGGCGCAGTTGCCCGCTGTGCAGTTGCACAACCGCTATGGCCCGACGGAAACCGCGATCAACGTCACCCACTGGCATTGCCGCGCCGAGGACGGTGAGCGTTCGCCGATTGGCCGGCCGCTGGGCAATGTGATCTGCCGCGTGCTGGATGAACACCTCAACCTGCTGCCCCTCGGCGTGCCGGGTGAACTGTGCATCGGTGGCATTGGCCTGGCGCGGGGTTATCTGGGTCGTGCCGGTTTGACCGCCGAACGTTTTATCGCCGACCCGCTGGGCGCGGCCGGCGCACGCCTGTATCGCACCGGCGACCGTGTGCGCTGGAACGCCGATGGCGTGCTCGAATACCTCGGCCGTCTCGACCAACAGGTCAAGCTGCGCGGCTTTCGCGTGGAGCCGGAAGAAATCGAAGCGCGCCTGCTGGCCCTCGATGGCATCGCCCAAGCCGTGGTGCTGGTGCGGGATGCGCAGTTGATCGGCTACTACACCGCCCACACCGAATTGGACGAACAGGACGTGAAAACCGCCCTGGCCGCGGAGCTGCCGGAGTACATGGTGCCCGCGCTGCTGATGCGTCTGGACGCCATGCCCCTGAGCCCCAGCGGTAAACTGGATCGCCGTGCGCTGCCGGAGCCGGTGTGGCAAACCCGCGAACACATCGAGCCCGAAACCGCACTGCAACAGCAGATCGCCGCGATCTGGCGCGAAGTCCTCGGCCTGCCACGCATCGGCCTGCGCGACGATTTCTTCGCCCTCGGCGGGCACTCGCTGCTGGCCACGCAAATCATCTCGCGCACCCGCCAGGCCTGCGACGTCGAGCTGCCGCTGCGCACGTTGTTCGAAGCCAGCGAGCTGGGCACGTTTGCCGAACAGGTCGGGCTGATCCAGGCCTCGGGCCAGCGCAACCAACAGACCGCCATCGCCAGGGTCGACCGCAGCCAACCGGTACCGCTGTCCTATTCCCAGCAGCGCATGTGGTTCCTCTGGCAGATGGAACCGGACAGCCCGGCGTACAACGTCGGCGGCATGGCGCGCCTGCGTGGCGTGCTGGATGTGGGGCGTTTCGAGGCGGCGTTGCAGGCCTTGGTCATGCGTCACGAAACCCTGCGCACCACCTTCCCCAGTGTCGATGGCGTGGCGTACCAGAAGGTCGCGGCGCAAACCGGCCTGCGCATGGACTGGCAGGATTTCTCGGTGCTGGACGAAACCACGCGCCAACAACGCCTGCAACAGCTGGCCGACCATGAGGCCCACACCCCGTTCAACCTGGAAACCGGCCCGTTGCTGCGCGCCTGCGTGGTCAAGGCCGGCGAACGCTCGCACTACCTGGTGCTGACCCTGCACCACATCGTCACCGAAGGCTGGGCCATGGACATCTTTGCCCGTGAACTCAGCGCGCTCTACGAAGCCTTCATCGACGAGCGTGCCTCGCCACTGGCGCCGCTGGCGGTGCAATACCTCGACTACAGCGTGTGGCAGCGCCAGTGGCTGGAATCCGGCGAACGCCAGCGCCAACTGGACTACTGGACCGCGCAACTGGGTAACGAGCATCCGTTGCTGGAGCTGCCCGGCGACCGCCCACGCCCGCCGGTGCAAAGCCACCGGGGCGAGCTGTACCGCTTCGATTTGAGCGATGACCTGGCCGCCCGCGTGCGTGCCTTCAACGCCGAACGCGGCCTGACCCTGTTCATGACCATGACCGCCACACTGGCCGTGTTGCTCTACCGCTACAGCGGCCAGACCGACCTGCGCATCGGCGCGCCGGTGGCCAACCGCATCCGCCCGGAAAGCGAAGGGCTGATCGGCGCGTTTCTCAACACCCAGGTGCTGCGCTGCCAGCTCAGCGGGCAGATGAATGTGGCCGAGCTGTTCGAGCAGGTGCGCCACACCGTGATCGAAGGCCAGTCCCATCAGGACCTGCCGTTCGACCACTTGGTCGAAGCCCTGCAACCCCCGCGCAGCGCGGCGTACAACCCGCTGTTCCAGGTGATGTGCAACGTGCAGCGCTGGGAGTTCCAGCAAAGCCGCGAACTGGCCGGCATGACCGTCGAGTACCTGGCCAACGATGCCCGCGCGACCAAGTTCGACCTCAACCTGGAAGTCACCGACCTCGACCATCGCCTGGGTTGCTGCCTGACCTATAGCACCGATTTGTTCGATGAGCCGCGCATTGCGCGCATGGCCGAACATTGGCGCAACTTGCTGGAAGCGTTGATCGCCGATCCGCAACAGCGTCTCAGCGAACTGCCATTGCTTAGCGCTGCCGAGCAACGGGTGCTGCAGGACAGCCTGGGCGTCGAGCAGGGCGAACATCGCCTCGATCACTGCATCCATCAACTGTTCAACCAACAGGCGTTGGCCCGTGGCGATGCGCCGGCGCTGACCTTTGCCGGCGTGACCCTCAGCTACCGCGAACTGAACGAGCGCGCCAACCGCCTGGCCTGGATGCTGCGCGAACGCGGCGTCGGCCCGCAGGTGCGCGTCGGCCTGGCGCTGCCACGGTCCCTGGAGTTGGTCATCGGCCTGCTGGCGATCCTCAAGGCCGGTGGCGCCTACGTGCCGCTGGACCCGGAATACCCGCTCGACCGTCTGCACTACATGATCGAAGACAGCGACATCGGCCTGCTGCTCAGCGATGCTTTGATGTTCGAAGCCCTCGGCGAATTGCCGGCGACCGTGGCGTGCTGGTGCCTGGAAGACGACTTGCCGGTGCTCGCCAATTACCCGGCGGATGAACTGCCGTTTATCAATCTGCCGCAGCATCAGGCGTACCTGATCTACACCTCCGGCTCCACGGGCAAGCCAAAAGGTGTGGTGGTGGCCCACGGTGAAATCGCCATGCATTGCCAGGCAGTGATCGAACGTTTCGGCATGCGCGCGGATGACTGCGAACTGCACTTCTATTCGATCAATTTCGACGCTGCCACCGAGCGCCTGCTGGTGCCGTTGCTCAGTGGCGCGCAGGTGGTCTTGCGAGCCCAGGGCCAGTGGGACGCGGAAGAAATCTGCGCGCTGATTCGCCGCCATCGCATCAATATCCTCGGCTTCACGCCTAGCTACGGCAGCCAATTGGCGCAGTGGCTGGCGACCCAGCAGCAGACCTTGCCGGTGCGCATGTGCATCACCGGCGGCGAGGCGCTCACCGGTGAGCATTTGCAGCGTATCCGCGCGGCATTCCAGCCCGAGGTGTTCTTCAACGCCTATGGGCCGACCGAAACCGTGGTGATGCCGCTGGCCAGCCTTGCGCCCGAGCAACTGGAAGAAGGCGCTGGCAGCGTGCCGATCGGCAGCATCATTGGCGACCGTGTGGCGTACATTCTCGACGCCGACCTGGCCTTGGTGCCGCAAGGCGCGACCGGCGAGTTGTACGTCGGTGGCGCTGGTCTGGCGCAGGGTTATCACCAGCGTCCGGGGATGACGGCGGAGCGTTTTGTCGCCGACCCGTTTGCCCGCAATGGCGGGCGCCTGTATCGCACCGGCGACCTGGTGCGCCAACGCGCCGATGGCTTGGTGGAGTACCTGGGGCGGATCGACCATCAGGTGAAGATCCGTGGTTTCCGCATCGAACTGGGCGAGATCGAAACCCGTCTGCTGGAACACGAAGCCGTGCGTGAAGCGGTGGTGCTGGCGCTGGATTCGCCAAGCGGCAAACAGCTGGTGGCGTACCTGGTCAGTGATGCCGACCACGCCACATTGCGCGAAGCGCTCAAGGCCCATCTGAAAGCGCAACTGCCGGACTACATGGTGCCCGCGCACCTGATCGTGCTGGACAGCATGCCGCTGACCGCCAACGGCAAACTTGACCGCCGCGCCTTGCCGCAGCCAGACCCCGAAGCCAACCGCCAACACTACGTGGCGCCGCGCAATGAGCTGGAAAGCACCTTGGCGGCGATCTGGTGCGCGGTGTTGAACGTGCAGCAAGTCGGCCTCGACGATAACTTCTTTGAACTGGGCGGCGACTCGATCCTGTCGATCCAGGTGGTCAGCCGTGCGCGCCAGGCCGGGATTCATTTCAGCCCGCGCGACCTGTTCCAGCACCAGACCGTACAAACCCTGGCCGCCGTGGCCACCCGTTCCGAGCAGGTCACGGCGGAGCAGGGCGTGTTGAGCGGCAGCTCGGGCCTTACGCCAATCCAGCATTGGTTCTTCGACACCGAGATTGCCCAGCGTCAGCACTGGAACCAGGCGCTGTTGCTCAAGCCGCTGCAACTGCTTGATCCGCACCGCCTGGAGCAAGCGTTGCTGGCGGTGCTGGAACACCACGACGCCCTGCGCCTGAGCTTCACCCAGCGCGATGCGCAGTGGCATGCCGAGCACTTGGCCGTGCCCCAAGGCGGCGTGCTGATGCAGGCGCAAGTGCGTGACATGGCGCAGTGCACCGCGTTGTTCACCGACACCCAGCGCAGCCTCGACCTCGAACACGGGCCGCTACTGCGCGCCTTGCTGGTGGACGGTCCCGAGGGCCAGCAACGCCTGCTGATCGCGATCCATCACCTGGTGGTGGACGGCGTGTCGTGGCGCGTGTTGCTGGAAGATCTGCAAAACGTCTACCGCCAGTTGAGCGACGGCCAGTCCGTCAGCCTGCCGGCCAAGACCAGCGCGCTGCGGGACTGGGCCGCGCGTTTGCAGGCGTATGCCGGCAGCGAATCCCTGCGTGAAGAACTCGGCGTGTGGCAAGCGCAGTTGGCCGGGCCTGCGCTCGCGTTGCCGGCAGACCGTCCCCACGGCAGCCTGCGTAATCGCGACGCCGACACCGTCAGCGTGCGCCTGGATGCCGAGCACACCCGCCAGTTGTTGCAACAGGCGCCGAGCGCCTATCGCACCCAGGTCAATGACCTGCTGCTGACGGCGCTGGCCCGTGTGCTGTGCCGCTGGAGCGGGCAACCTTCGGCGCTGATCCAACTGGAAGGTCATGGCCGTGAAACCCTGTTCGATGACATCGACCTGACCCGCAGCGTCGGCTGGTTCACCAGCGCTTACCCGTTGCGCCTGACACCGCAAGCCGAGCAGGGCGCTTCGATCAAGGCGATCAAGGAACAACTGCGCGGCGTGGCGCACAAAGGCCTGGGTTATGGCGTGTTGCGCTATCTTGCGGACGACCTGACCCAGCAGACCATGGCCGCACTGCCGAGCGCCGAGATCACCTTCAACTACCTCGGCCAGTTCGACCAGAGCTTCGGCAGCGCGGCGCTGTTTCACCCGCTGGACGAATCCGCCGGCCTCGCCCATGACCCCGACGCGCCGCTGCCCAACGCCTTGAGCGTCGACAGCCAGGTGTACGGCGGCGAACTGGTGCTGCGCTGGACCTTCAGCCGCGAACGCCACGATCAGCAGACCATTCGCGAAGTGGCCGATGCCTACCTCGCCGAACTGCACAGCCTGATCGCCCATTGCCTGCGGGACGATGCCGGTGGCCTCACGCCGTCGGACTTCCCGCTGGCGCATCTGACCCAAGCGCAGCTGGATGTGTTGCCGGTGCCGGCCAGCGCCATCGAAGACGTGTACCCGCTGACGCCGATGCAAGAAGGCCTGCTGTTGCACACCCTGCTGGAACCAGGCACCGGCCTCTACTACATGCAGGACCGCTACCGCATCAACAGCGCCCTCGACCCCGAGCGTTTCGCCCAGGCCTGGCAGGCGGTGATCGCCCGTCACGAAGCCTTGCGTGCGTCGTTCTGCTGGAACGTCGGCGCCGACATGCTGCAAGTGATCCACAAACCGGGCAGCACGCCGATTGAGTACCTGGATTGGAGCGCCGATGCGGAAGATGAACAGGAACCGCGCCTGCAAGCCTTGCTCAAGCAAGAGCGCGAAGCTGGTTTCGATCTGCTCAACCAGGCGCCGTTCCACCTGCGTTTGATTCGCGTCGGTGCAGAGCGCTACTGGTTCATGATGAGCAACCACCACATCCTTATCGATGCGTGGTGCCGTTCATTGCTGATGAATGACTTCTTCGATATCTACATGGCCCTCGGCGAAGGCCGCGAGGCGCAACTGGCCACGCCGCCGCGCTACCGCGACTACATTGCCTGGCTGCAACGCCAAAACCTGGACGAGGCGCGCCAGTGGTGGCAGCACAACCTGCAAGGCTTTGAGCGCACCACGCCGATCCCGAGCGACCGGCCATTCATGCGTGACCATGCAGGCCACGGCGGCATGGTGGTGGGGGATTGCTACACCCGTCTCGATGCCCGTGACGGCGCGCAATTGCGCGAGCTGGCCCAGGCTCATCAATTGACCGTCAACACCTTTGCCCAGGCGGCATGGGCCTTGGTACTGCGGCGTTTGAGCGGCGACCGCGACGTGTTGTTCGGCGTCACCGTGGCCGGTCGCCCGGTGGAAATGCCCGAGATGCAACGCACCGTCGGCCTGTTTATCAACAGCATCGCGCTGCGGGTGAAGCTGCCCGAGGACGATCAGAAGTGCAGCGTGCGCCAATGGCTGAGCGGCCTGCTCGACAGCAATATGCAACTGCGCGAGTACGAATACCTGCCGCTGGTGACGATCCAGGAACACAGCGAACTGCCCAAGGGCCAGCCGCTGTTCGACAGCCTGTTCGTGTTCGAAAACGCGCCGGTGGAAGTCTCGGTGCTGGACCGTGCGCAAAGCCTGAATGCCACTTCGGACTCTGGGCGCACCCACACCAACTTCCCGCTGACGGCGGTGTGTTACCCGGGCGATGACCTCGGTTTGCACCTGTCCTACGACCAACGTTACTTCGACGAAAGCACCGTGCAAGGCATGCTCGGCGAGTTCAAGCGCCTGCTGCTGGCACTGGTGCAGGGCTTCCATGGCGATATGGCCGAGCTGCCGTTGATTGGCGCGCAGGAGCGTGAATTCCTCGTAGAGGGCTGCAATCAGAGTGAGCATGATTATCCGCTGGAAAGCAGCTATATCGAGCTGTTCGAAGCCCAGGTAGCCGCGAATCCACAGCGGGTCGCCGCCAGTTGCCTGGACCAGCAGTGGACCTATGACGAATTGAACCGCCGCAGCAACGGCCTGGGCCACGCGTTGATCGAAGCCGGCGTGGGTCTGGATCAACCGGTGGCGTTGCTCGGCGAGCGTAACCTCGACCTGCTGGGCATGATCATTGGCAGCTTCAAGGCCGGTGCCGGCTACCTGCCGCTGGACCCGGGCCTGCCAGGCCAGCGTCTGCGCAGCATCATCGACTTGAGCCGCACGCCGTTGCTGGTATGTACCGAAGCGTGCCGCGAGCAGGCCATCGAGTTGCTCGAAGGCTTCGACTGCCAGTTGCTGGTGTGGGAAGAAGTGCCGGCCCGTGGGGCGAATCCTGAGGTCTACAGTGGCCCGGACAACCTCGCCTACGTGATCTACACCTCGGGTTCCACCGGCCTGCCCAAGGGTGTGATGGTCGAGCAGCGCGGCATGCTCAACAACCAGTTGAGCAAGGTGCCGTACCTGAATCTCAGCGACGCGGATGTGATCGCGCAGACTGCTTCGCAGAGCTTTGATATTTCCGTGTGGCAGTTCCTCGCTGCGCCGCTGTTTGGTGCGCGGGTGGATATCGTGCCGAACGCGCTGGCCCATGATCCGCAAGGGTTGCTTGAGCATGTCCAGGCGCAAGGCATTACGGTGCTGGAGAGCGTGCCGTCACTGATCCAGGGCATGTTGGCCCAGGACCGCATCGGCCTCGATGGCTTGCGCTGGATGCTGCCGACAGGCGAAGCGATGCCGCCGGAACTGGCGCACCAGTGGCTGCAGCGTTATCCCGAGATAGGTCTGGTGAACGCCTATGGCCCGGCGGAATGCTCGGATGACGTGGCGTTTTTCCGTGTCGATCTGGTATCGACCCGTGGCACTTATTTGCCGATTGGTACGCCAACCGACAACAACCGTTTGTACCTGCTGGACGGCGCACTGGAGCTGGTGCCGCAAGGCGCGGTCGGTGAGTTGTGCGTGGCCGGTACGGGCGTCGGGCGGGGTTATGTCAGCGACCCGCTGCGCACCGCGCCGGTGTTTGTGCCGAACCCGTTTGGCGCACCGGGCGAGCGTCTGTATCGCACCGGCGACCTGGCACGTCGACGCAGTGATGGCGTGTTGGAATACGTCGGGCGGATCGACCATCAGGTGAAGATTCGTGGCTACCGCATCGAACTGGGGGAAATCGAAGCGCGTCTGCATGAGCAGCCGGAAGTGCGTGATGCAGCGGTTGGCGTACAGGAAGGCGTTAACGGCAAGCATCTGGTGGGCTATCTGGTCGCTGCCGATGAAACACTCAACCCGAGCGAACGCCTGGACCGCATCAAGCAACGCCTGCGCGCTGAACTGCCGGAATACATGGTGCCGCTGCACTGGCTGTGGCTTGAGCGCTTGCCGCTGAATGCCAACGGCAAGCTCGACCGCAAGGCTTTGCCTTTGCTCGAGATCGGCCAGCTCCAGAGCCAGGACTACCTGGCGCCGCGCAATGAACTGGAAGGCACCCTGGCCGCGATCTGGGCCGAGGTGCTGAAGGTTGAGCGGGTAGGGGTGCAGGACAACTTCTTCGAACTGGGCGGGCACTCGTTGCTGGCCACGCAGATTGCCTCGCGTGTGCAGAAGACCTTGCAGCGCGATGTGCCGTTGCGGGCGATGTTTGAATGCAGCACGGTGGCGGAGCTGGCCGGGTATATCGATGAGTTGGCGGTGAATGAGATCAGTGCGGAGAAGGTGGATCGGTTGAGTGATTTGATGGCGGAGTTGGAGGGATTGTGAGGTTACCGCTGGTCGATCAACACCTCGTGTTACGTCAGAACTGTCAATTCTGACAGTAGGCGAAACGGTGGCAAAAGAGCTCACTAAAGGGAGAAACCTTGGCTTCATGCTGGCTGAGGTTTCTGGCCCTTTAAACACGGAGTTCTTGTCATGGCTAAAGAAAAGGCACCCATAACAGCTAAAATTGCCTCAGATCCCGTCGACCCCAGTCCTCAAAAGCCGGTCAAGCCCAAAGCTCTGGACGTTGCCGCTCCGCAGCTTTCGAGTGAGGTGGACGGCACGGTCGTTCCCTCTCGAATGCCAGGTTCTTACCTCACTGTTGATCCACGCATGGACAGTTCACCTATCACCGTCAAGTTCAGCGCAAAGGACGCGCCTGAGCTTGTACTCGAGGATATTGTGGACTCAAGCGGTCAGTCAGGGGCGAGGAAAATAGCAATCCCTTTGGCTTACTTGACCACGCTTATGGGGTTTACAGCCCTCATTTCATATACAGGGAAAGCGCAAGGGCAGGCAGCGCAATCATCGGTCAAGGAAGTGGGGATATCGTTCTATCCAGCCAGTGAAAGTGAAAACCTTGCACCCTATTTGCTCCACGAAAAAATCGTGCATAACACGCCTACCTACGACATGCACGATCATACGGGTGATGAGACGGTGCTGGTGCCGGTACCGCCTCTTGCCAAGGCGGGTGACAGGGTTTATTGCACTGCGGTTACCGAGCAGGACGTTGTGCCGTACAAGTTCTATACCGTGATTTATGGTCACGAATTGACTGCTGAAGAGGCCGTTGCGGGGCACGTACTTCGCTTCTCTATCGCACGCGGTTGGCTGGCGCGACGCAAACCATGGCGGTCTATTACGCTGCAAAGTGCCTGGATTACCAGCGGTTTGCCTGCCGAGCCTCCAGTTGACGTCGACCCGCACCTTGAAACGCGATTGCCGGCGAATGCTCTGGAGATCCAGCGGCGTCGGACCGCAGCGTTGATTGTGGCACCAGGGTTGGACTTGCCTCCTCCGCATCTGCGCCAGTCTGTGGACTACAACGGTGGGTGGCATCTTAATCCCGAACTCACTAAAGAGGGAGGCGATGTAGACGTTCCCGGCCTGGATACCTATGCGGGCGATCGCGTCTGTTTTTTTGTGGGCGGGCCGGGATTCGCGAAGAAACCGCTAGGCTGCGTGGCCATTGAACATGACGGGGATCCGGCGTCGGTCAAACTATCGGCCTGTATCGTTGCCTGTTTATTCAATAAGTCGATGACGCTGACCTACACCCTTGCATTCAACGAAAGTGAGCAGTCATCCCCTGCACAGGACGTCAGCGTATCGGTGCCCCGGTTCGTTCATCCAAATATTGAAGAAGCAACTAACGGCACAGTGGATCTCAGCACATTCAAAGGGGGCGCATTGGCTACAGTGCCCGTTTGGGCCTACGCCGAGTGTTCGAATCTTTGTTGGATGTGGATCACGGGAAAGGACGGGGACGGCAGTGTATACCGGTTCGACATTTTACGGGATGAGCCTGTGACACACGATTGGAAGGCTAAAGGTGTGGAGGCGCCTATTCCAAGGGCTGAACTGCAAAAACTGGCCGATTGCAGCGAGTTCGAGCTGCATTTTGCAGTGAGCTTTTGTGAGGTGATCGGGCTGGAGAACGCTCGCGAGTTTCCTGCTCAGGCTTTCAAGGTCGAGCAGGAACCGCTGGACCTTCTTAAGCCTTCGGTGACCGAAGCAGTGGACGATGACCTGACCGTCTGGAATGGACGCGACGGTGTGCATGTCGAGGTTGATTACGTCGGAAAGCATCCGGGCCACAGCATCTCTGTGTGCTGGTCCAAGCCAGACGGCAGTTGCTTGCCGCTGCCTGCCCAACCTGGCAGTGACTCGGTCTTCTTCGTTCCGCCGGAAGCGGTCATCGAAAGTATGGGCAAAACCATTAAGATCACTTATACCGTGACCAGCGCGTGCAAGGTGCAGATCTCACCACCTCTGAATCTGCAAGTCAGTGTCGCTGTACGTTTGCCTAAACCAGCAGTGAAGCAGGCGACTCCTTACGCCATCCAGGGCGGCATCCTCGACACGCGGACCTTTCCGGGTGATGCCGATGTTGTCGTAAACAAATGGTGGTTTCTTTTGTTGGGTCAGCATGGTTGGTTGGAATGCAGAGGGACTGACGAGAATGGCTTACCCTATACCATCCAAGTAGCGACCGGCCACGCGATTACTGAGCCAGAGGTAAGTGCAGGTTTGGATATGAAGCTCCTGCGTACGGAGTTGGAGAAACTGCGTAACAAAACCCCGCTGGTGGTTTCTTACGAGGGGACTCCTGATGTGGCCGGTGTCAGGAGCAATGCAATCCAGTTTCCTGTGCTAAATCTGGAGTTTCGCAAGGCTTTTTACCATCACACAGACTTCGATCCAGCAGGGAAAGGTTGGAACGGCTGGCAAAGAGGACCGGGTGCTTCGGACCTCAGGGATCTGATTGAAAAAACAGGTGCAGTGCCTGGGAAACCTAGCGGGTATTTCTTGTTTGACTGGGGTTACACCAACACAACCTCTCCAGCGACGCAAAGTGTGAAACTGTTTCAGACATTCACTGGGCTGGAGGTGGGGCGTCAGTACAAGTTCAGTGCTTGGGTTCGTGATAATAGTGGGGTAGGCAATAAACCACGGTTGGTGCTTACGGCCGATGGGGTGGATATTTCGCCAGTAACGTTGCCGGCTAGGACTTGGGAACATATCCAAGGCGTCTTCACTGCGGCGTCAAGTTCGGCGTCGCTCACGTTTGAAAACCGTCAGATGGGGATATATCCAGGTAATGACTTTGATGTGACTCAGGTGACGGTGGAGGAACTTTGATCAGCAATGGCCACTTGTAGCCAGTGCAGGGCCTCCGAGCGTTGGAGGCCTTGTATTTCGCCTGTGGGATAACTTATTTCGGCCCCATGATCTTCCCTAGTTTCTCCGGCGAAGGCGCCCCTTGCTGTTGCTGCAACCCACCCTTGTCATCCAGATAAAAAATCGCCGGCGTCGCCGACAACTCCAGTTCATCCATCAGCTTCATATTCCCATCCAGCTTGGCCTCGATATTCGCCGGGATCTTCGCCAGTGCCTGCAACTTGCTGCCCTTGCCGGCGGCTTCGTGTTCTTCCAGGGCCTTTTGCGGGTCTTTGGCGGCGAACAATGCGGCGGATTTGGCCGCACTGTCTTCGCGGATGATGCCGACCATGATGTGGCGCAACTGCACTTTGCCGGCTTTCACCCATGGGCGCGCCTGTTCCCAGAACATGTTGCAGTACGGGCAGTTGGGGTCGCTGAACAGGTAGACGATGCGCGGCGCGTTGACGTCGCCGTCCTGGATCCAGCTGCTTTTTTCCATCTTGGCCCAGACTTCCTTGGCCATCGGCGCGTACACCAGTTTTTCCAGGGGCGCGCTGCTCAGGTCGTTGCCTTGGGCGTCGTACAGGTTGCCGGCGAGCACGCTTTTGCCGTCGGCGGTCAGGTACAGGGCCATGCCGCGGTTCTGGTATTGCGCGGCGTAGCCGGTGAGGCCGCTGGGGGCGTCGAACTTGCCGAGGATCTTGGCGCCCTTGGCTTCGATCTGTTTGATCGGCGCGGGCCAGTCTTCGGCCTGGGCCAGGGTGGCCGCCAGCGTCAGCGGCAGCAGGGTCAGCAGGTGGCGGAAGCTTGGCATGTCGGTTTCCTTGCAGGGGCGGTGTCGAAGGGTTCCATGGCGCGGGCCAGGCTGGCTTGGGACAGTTCACCGAGGTGGCTGTTGAGCAGGCGCCCGTCGGCGCTGTAGAACAGCGTAGTCGGCAGGGCCATCGAGCCCACGGCCTGGCCGAGGCGGCCGCTGGCGTCGAACAGCACGTTGTCGAGGGTCAGGCCCTGGGTGGCGAGGTAGGTGCTGACGCTTTGCATGCTTTCGGCCTGGTTGACGAACAGGAAGGTCACGTCGGGATGTTGGCGTTGCGCGCGTTCCAGCACGGGCATTTCCCGGCGGCACGGCGGGCACCAGGTGGCCCACAGGTTGATCACCAGCGGGCCGCCCTTGTAGTCGGCCAGTTGCACCGTTTCGCCGCTGGCAGTGCGCAGGGTGATGTCCGGCAGTTGGGCGCCCTTGTCGTAGAGGCTCAAGGACAAACTGGTCAGCCCCCAGAACACCAGGCCGGTGACCACTCCGGCACCCAGCGGCGTGCGCAGGGCCGGGCGGCGCCAGCCGTACGCCAGCGCGCCGAGGATCAGGGCAATGACGCCGGGCCAGGCGAGGAAGCCGCCGTCACGCAGGTCCACCATCAGCAGCGGGTCGTGGCTGTAGTCGTTCCAGTACATCAGCACAAAACTGAGTCGCGCCACCAGCATGCCCAGCAGGAACAGGCTGAACAGCACCGATTCCGGGTTCTCACCGCCACGCTTGGCCACGCGCCAACCCACCAGGGTGGCGAGAATCAGCGCGCTGATCAGCAGGAGGTGATTCAGGGCGATGGCGAAGGTGCCGATGGTCAGGGTCAACATCAGAGGGCGTCTCGGGTTTGCGTCCAGCGTTGCAGGAAGGCGGTGGCATCCACTTCGCCGGTGATGCGTTGGGCGCGGCGTTCTTCACCGTCGGGGCCGATCCACACGAAGCTCGGTGGCCCCGGGACTTTATAGCGGCCGAGCAGTTCGCGGCTGGCGGCGTTGTCGGCGGTGACGTCCAGGCGCAGCAGGCGCACGTCCTTGAGGGCATCCATCACTGCGGGTTTGCCGAACACCTGTTTTTCCATGATCTTGCAGGACACGCACCAGTCGGCATAGTAGTCCACCAGCACCCACTGGCCCTGGGCCTTGGCGCTGTCGAGTTGGCTTTGCAGCACGGCGGGGTCGCTGATGGTCATGAACGCGTCGTGGGCGCTGGGAGCAGCCGCCACCGGCGAGCCGCCGTAGACCTTGAGCGGCTGCCACAGGTCATCGCTGCCACCGGCTGCGCCCACCACCAGCACTGCGCCCCACAGGCCCAAGACCAGGGAGCCGGCGCCAAACACCTTGGCGGCCAGGCCGTATTCGCGGGCCAGGGTCCAGCCGCAGTAGGCCATGACCAGCGCCAGTGCGCCCCACAGGCCGAGCCACAGGCTGGCATCGACCACCGGGCGGATCATCAACACGGCGCTGCCGAGGAACAGGAAGCCGAAGATGCCCTTGACCAGGTTCATCCAGCTGCCGGACTTGGGCAGCACGCCGTTGCCCAGGGTGACGAGCAACAGCAGCGGCACACCAATGCCGATGCCGAGGGTGAACAGCGCGAGGCCACCGAACACCACGTCGCCGGTCTGGCCGATATACAGCAGCAGTCCCGCCAGCGGGGCCGTCATGCAGGGGCCCACCACCAGGGCGGAGAGGGCGCCGAGTATGCCGGCCCCGACCATGCTGCCGCCGCTTTGCTGGCGGCTGAGGTTGTCCAGGCGATCACGCAGGAAGGCCGGCAGTTGCAGCTCGAAGAAGCCGAACATGGGCAGCGCCAGCAACACAAACAGCGTCGCGATGGAACCGAGCACCCAGGGTTGCTGCAGCCACGCTTGCAGGTTGGCGCCGAGCAGGGCCGCCACCACGCCCAGTGCGGCATACACCAGGGCCATGCACACCACGTAGCTGCCGGCGAGGGCAAAGCCGCGTCGCGGGCTGGCACCACTGCCTACCACCAGGCCCGCGAGAATCGGCAACATGGGCAACGAGCAGGGCATAAACGCCAGGCCCAGGCCAAGCGCGAAAATAGCCAGCAAGCTCCAGAACAGATTCCGTTCACTGAGGAATCGGGCGATTTTCTGGTCGTCGGCCGTACCGCCAGCCACTGCTGGCTTGGCTGCCCCGCCCAGGTCCACGGTCATCGACTGCGGCGGATAACACAGGCCCGCATCGGCGCAACCCTGCCAGCCCAGCTTGACCTGGCCGGTAACGCCGGCAGGAATTTTCACCTCCAGGCCCTGGCGATACACTTGCTGCTCGCCGAAGAACTCGTCGCTATGGGCTTCCCCCTGGGGCAGCACGGGTTTCTCGGCCAGGCCGTCGAACTTCATGCGCTGCTGGTACAGGTAGTAACCGTCGGCAATCTGCCAATACAGTTGGGTCTCGCCACTTTCCAGGCGCTCGGAGGTAAAGGTGAAGGCCTTGCCCACCGGGAGGAAGTCGGGTTTTGTCTCAAACGGATTGCCCGGCGCGGCCGTGGCGAACCCGGCGAACAACACCAGCAGAAAGATAAACAGATGCCGCATGGTCAAGCCTTAGTTCGATGCAAGTGAGGCACACAATGTGTGGCGTTGATTAACCGATGATTAACCGGGGCTATTCTAGAGTGTAGGGAATCGCTGAGCATGGATCTTTTAGCGGCATAATCTGCACTTAATCGGCCGCACTTCTAATCACGCCATCTTTCATGAAGGGTTCAGCATGCACGTACTGGTCTGCGAAGACGACGATCTGATCGCCAGCGGCATCGTGGCCGGCCTCACCGCCCAGGGTTTTACCGTGGAGCGCGTTGGCACGGCGGCGGCTGCACGGGCCATGCTCAAGGCGGCGACGTTTGACATCATGGTGCTTGATCTCGGCTTGCCGGACGAAGATGGCCTCAAGCTGCTGCAGCAACAGCGTAGCCAGGGGTTGGAAATCCCGGTGCTGATCCTCACCGCCCGCGATTCTGTGACCAACCGTGTCGACGGCCTGCAAGCCGGTGCCGACGATTACCTGCTCAAGCCCTTCGACCTGCGCGAGCTGGCCGCGCGCCTGCAAACCTTGTTGCGGCGCATGGCCGGGCGCAGCGTCAACCTGATCGAGCATGGCCGTTTGGCCTACGACCCGAGCAGCCGCGAGACCTTTCTGGGCGGCGAACCGGTGGACCTGTCCCGTCGCGAGCAGGCGTTGCTGCAAGCCCTGCTGCACAACAAGGGCCGCGTACTGTCCAGCGAGCAGCTCAAGGACAGCGTCTATGGCTTCAATGACGAACTGGAAAGCAACGCGCTGAACGTGCATATCCATCACCTGCGCCGCAAGTTGGGCAACGGCATTGTCGAGACCGTGCGCGGCCTCGGCTACCGCCTGGGCCCGGCGGACGGTGGAGAGGACGCGTCGTGAAAAGCCTGCGCCTGCGCCTGACGTTCAAGCTGGGCGCCGCCTTTGTACTGATCTGGGCCCTGGCGGCTGCCTGGATGCTCAACGATCTGCGCAACCAGATGATGTTCTCCCTTGACCAGCGTCTGGTGGCTTCGGCGCGCATGGTCGCCGGGCTGATGGAAGAGATGCCGGGCCTGGCCAGTTCCAGTGTGGGCAAGCATTTCGGCGCCAAGCCACTGAATGTGCCGGGCGGCATGGCCTGCCAGGTCAGTTCGTTGCGCGGCGAAGTCCTGGCCCGCAGCCACACGACCCCGGACGAGGGCCTGGAGTCCATGCGCAGTGGCTTTCGTGACCAGGTCATCGACGGCGCGGCGTGGCGCAGTTTCACCTTGTCCCGTGGCGATCTGTTGATCACCACCGCTGACCGCCAGGTGGAGCGTGAGGCGTTGAACCTGTCGATCCTGCTCGCGGCTTCGGTGCCGGTGGGTGTGGCGATGCTTGGTTGCCTGTGCCTGTTGTGGCTGGGTATCGGCCAGAGCCTGGTGCCGCTTAACCGCATGCGTGACGCGCTGATGCGGCGCAGTGCCGACTCCCTGGAACCGTTGCAGATCCACCCGCTGCCCAGCGAACTCAAGCCGTTGCTCGACACCCAGAACCAACTGTTCCAGCGCATTGCCAAAGCCATCGAGCGTGAGCGCCGCCTCACCGGCGACGCGGCCCATGAGCTGCGCAGCCCGCTGACGGCCATCAAGACCCACCTGCAAGTGGCTCGTATGACCGACGGCGCGGCCCGCGACCAGTCCCTGGCCCATGCCGAGGAGGGCGCCGACCGTTTGCACCGTACCCTGGAGCAACTGCTGTTGCTGGCGCGAGTGGAAGGCAGCCTGTCCTTCGACGACGGTTTGCAATCCAGCGCCGAGCAAGTCGCGCGGCTGGCCATCCAGGACGCCAATGCCGGCGACAACGGGCGCATCGACCTGATCCTGGCGGACAACCTCGTCGACACCCCGGTGGAAATGCCGGTAGGCCTGGCGGTCGCGGCGCTGCGCAACTTGCTGGACAACGCCTTGCGTCACACGCCCGCCGATACACGGGTGGAACTGAATGTTTTCAGCGACGCCGAGCATGTGGTGTTCCGCGTGCGTGACCATGGCAAGCAGATCTCCAGCGAGGACTTGCAATACCTCACCCAGCGTTTCTGGCGCAATGGCAACAGCGAAGGCTGCGGCTTGGGCCTGGCGATTGTGCAGGCGATTGTGCAGCGCTGCTCTTGTTCGTTGAAATTCGACAGCCAGGCCGATGGCCTGCGGGTTGAGTTGGGCATGCCGTTGCGGCGCTGACCCTTTTCTTTCAAGTCCCAAATAGTTACCGCCCACCTGGAATTCAAGCCTTCAGGATGGCGGTAATTTTTTTGCGCTTGAACGGGCTGAATGATTCGGCCTGGACTGAAAAGGACAGCTTTTATGTTGGTGATCGATACCAGTTTCCCCTCCAAGGATTTCAATGAACGCAACGGCGAGGCCGTGCGCCAGCTGATCCTGCATTACACCGCCGCGCCCTTTGGTTCATCCCTGCGTACCCTGACGCGGGATGGCGTCAGCGCGCACTATCTATTGCCCGACCCGGATGAACCCAGCTACCGCGCCGCCGGTTATGAGGAACTGCGAGTATTCCGCCTGGTGAACGAAGACCAGCGCGCCTGGCATGCCGGGGTCAGCCAGTGGGGTGGGCGGGATAACCTCAATAGCCGCGCGATTGGCATCGAAATCGTCAACCTGGCACGGGATGACGGCGGTGTGTTTACCTTTCCTGCGTACGCTGAGGAACAGATCGAGGTATTGATCGCACTGGTGCGCGACATTCTTGGCCGTTATCCGCAGATCGGCCCGAGTGACATCCTCGGGCACTCGGACGTGGCGTATTGGCGCAAAAGTGATCCCGGCCCGCGCCTGCCGTGGCAGCGTTTGCATGAAGCGGGGATCGGTGCCTGGTTCGACGAGTCGACGCGGGCGATGTACCAGCGACGGTTTTGCCTCGGCTTGCCGCCGGAAGTCGAGGTGGAGCGGGCGTTTCAGCGTTACGGGTACAAACCTGCGCAGAACCGGTGGGCGTTTGAACAGCGCACGCGGGCGTTCCAGATGCACTTTCGGGCGCGGGATTATGGCGGGTTCCTGGATGCGCAGACCTGCGCGATTCTGTATGCGTTAAATGAAAAGTACCGCTGCCTCTGACCGCATACACGTCCCTTGTGTCGAACTCGGTCCAAATGTGGGAGCGGGCTTGCTCGCGAAAGCGGTGGGTCAGTTGCACATGTATTGACTGACACTCTGCATTCGCGAGCAAGCCCGCTCCCACACAAGCCCGCTCCCACATTTTGGATCTGTGCTTATCTGGCAGATGTCCTCGACCACTCCGGCTTTTTAGCGACCACAGGCCTAAATCCTCCCTTCGCTGGTGCGTTTCCAGAACAGGAATCAGATGAGGGATCGAGTAATGTCCGTCGCTATCAGCCATATCGAAGACACCCCGCTTCACGAAACGCTCTACCAGTTCGACGAAACCCCGCTGCTGGCCCGCCAGCGTCAGCAGGAATCCAACGCCCGCAGTTACCCGCGGCGCATTCCCCTGGCGCTCAAACGGGCCAAGGGCATCTACGTGGAAGACGTCGAAGGTCGCAGTTTCATCGACTGCCTGGCCGGCGCCGGCACGCTGGCGCTGGGGCATAACCACCCGGTGGTGATCGCCGCCATCCAGCAGGTGCTGAGCGACGAGTTGCCGTTGCACACCCTGGACCTGACCACGCCGGTCAAGGATCAGTTTGTGCAGGACCTGTTCGGCCTGCTGCCGACAGAACTGGCGCGGCAAGCGAAAATCCAGTTCTGCGGGCCCACCGGTACGGATGCGGTGGAAGCCGCGTTGAAACTGGTGCGTACAGCCACCGGACGCAGCACGGTGCTGTCGTTCCAGGGCGGCTACCACGGCATGAGCCAGGGCGCCTTGAGCCTGATGGGCAGCCTGGGGCCGAAAAAGCCCTTGGGCGCGTTGCTCAGTAATGGCGTGCAATTCCTGCCGTACCCGTACGACTATCGTTGCCCGTTCGGCCTGGGCGGCGCGGAGGGGGTGCGGGTCAACCTGCATTACCTGGAAAACCTGCTGAACGACCCGGAAGCCGGGGTATTGCTGCCAGCGGCGGTGATTGTCGAAGTGGTGCAGGGTGAGGGCGGCGTGATCCCGGCCGATCTCGACTGGTTGCGTGGCCTGCGCCGTATCACCGAGAGCGCCGGCGTGGCGTTGATCGTCGACGAGATCCAGAGCGGTTTCGGTCGCACCGGCAAGATGTTTGCCTTTGAGCACGCCGGCATCATCCCGGATGTGGTGGTGATGTCCAAGGCCATCGGCGGCAGTCTGCCGCTGGCGGTGGTGGTGTACCGCGACTGGCTCGACACCTGGCTGCCGGGCGCGCATGCCGGGACGTTCCGTGGCAATCAGATGGCCATGGCGGCGGGTTCGGCGGTGATGCGCTACCTCAAGGAACACGACCTGGCCGGCCATGCCGCCGCCATGGGCGAGCGCCTGGGTGAACACCTGCGCATCCTGCAGCGCGATTTTCCGCAACTGGGAGATATTCGCGGTCGCGGGCTGATGTTGGGGGTGGAGCTGGTCGATCCGCAGGGCGCCGTCGATAGCCAGGGCCATCCGCCGGTGCATCGCCAACTGGCGCCGCTGGTGCAGCGCGAATGCCTCAAGCGCGGCCTGATCCTGGAACTGGGTGGGCGCCATGGCAGTGTGGTGCGCTTCCTGCCGCCACTGGTGATCACCGCTGTTGAAGTGGACCAGGTGGCCGAGATCTTCGGCCGCGCCTTGGCCGCAGCGGTCGCCAGCCTCTAATTTTTTCGCGGTTTGGTACGTTTCTACAGATATCAGCGCTGCGCGTGGTGCGCAGCCAGCCTTTTAGCGATGGAGAACAGCAATGACCTCAGTATTTGACCGCGACGACATCCTGTTTCAGGTAGTGGTCAACCATGAAGAGCAGTATTCCATCTGGCCCGACTACAAGGCCGTGCCGGAAGGCTGGCGCACCGTGGGCAAGAGCGGCCTGAAGAAAGAGTGCCTGGCCTATATCGAAGAGACTTGGACCGATATGCGCCCGCTGAGCCTGCGTCAGAAAATGGATGGTGCGGCGCTCGCTTAAGCAGCGCAGATCAAATGTGGGAGCGGGCTTGTGTGGGAGCGGGCTTGCTCGCGAATGCGGTGTGTCAGTAATACGTATGCAAGCTGACACACTGCATTCGCGAGCAAGCCCGCTCCCACATTTGGACGGTGTTGCCTTTTAGGTGTTCTTCTCTTTTTCCGACCCGGCTGTCACCACCTGCACACTCAAACGCGGCGTAGCCAGATCCAACCCCGCCTCATCCAGATGCCGCTTCAGTGACAAGTTGAACGCCCGCGACACTTCCCACTGCTTGATCGGCGCCGTCTTGAACCGTGCGCGCAGGATCGCGCTGCCCGACTCGAAACTCTCCACCCCCTGAATCTCCAGTGGCGACCAGATATTGCGGCGTTGCAGCGGGTCGTTGCGCATCTTCTGGCCGACGTCGCGCATCAGCTTGATCGCGTCGTCGATTTCCATGTTGTACGGGATCGCCACCCGGAAGATCGCGTAGCCGAACTCCCGCGAGTAGTTCTTGATGCTCTTGATTTCGCTGAACGGGATGGTATGCACGATGCCGTCGATATCGCGCAGGCGCACGGTACGGATGGTCAGGCCCTCGACGGTGCCGAGGTGGCCGCCGACGTCCACGTAGTCGTCGATGGCCAGGGAGTCTTCGATGATGATGAACAGGCCGGTGATCAAGTCCGCCACCAGCGACTGTGCACCAAAACCGATGGCCAAACCGATCACACCGGCACCGGCCAGCAGCGGCGTGACGTTCATGCCCATGTTTGCCAGGGCGACGATGGCGGCGATGATAAAGATGGTCACGAACAACACGTTGCGGATCAGCGGCATCATGGTCTGCGCACGCGCATTCGCCAGGCCTTTGCGCGAGCGGGTGAGGGCGTGGTGGATCGCGGTGTCGCTGAGGATCCAGATCAGCCACGCAAACAGCAACGTGCCGGCCAGGCCGAACAGCTTGACGCTGATTTCATGACCGTCGCCTTCGGTAAAACGAATCAGCGACAGGCCCCACACCCGCAGGCCCAATTCGATAAACACCAGCCACACCACCAAGTGGGCGAGGGTGTAGACAAAACTTTTCAGCCGCTCGGAGTACAGCGCATGGCGCTTGTGCCCGCGTTGAGGCTTGAGCGCGTGACGCCGTACCAGGCCGTTGATCACCATGCACAACACCAGCAACACCGTGCACAACAGCGATTGGCGCAACGCGGTGCTGGTGTCGCCGGCAGAGACAAAGGTGGCGAACAGCGAGATGCCCACCAGCAGCAAGGCCGGGATGTACCAGAAGGAACCGATGATCTCGATGGTGTCGCTCAGGGCGCGGCGCGTGAGGCGGCGCGACAGCGGCTGGTTGCGGATCAGGTGGGCAATCGGCCGGCGGAAACGCAGGATGAATACGCCGGTGGACAGCGCAGCCATCACATTGGCGACGGTCGCCGCCGTATGGGACAGGTGCTGGCCCAGGGCCTGGACCAGCCTTGGGTCGCTCAAGGCTTCACCGAAGGCGGCAAAGCTGCCGATCCACCACAGCGGGCGGAAGGCCTGGTGGCGCAGGATATACAGGGCGCGATGGCGGTGCGGGCCGTCGAGCACCGAAAACGCAATCACACAGATCGCCGAGAAACAGGTGCCGACCACCAGCGCATAGGCCAGCACCATCGCCAGGGATTTGCCCAGGGACGACGGCAGCACGTAGCTCAGGTACACCGTGATCACCAACGCGATCAGCCACGGCCCCAGTTTGCGCAGGGCGAAGCGCACCATGTCCCAGGTGCGCGGGTGTTGCGGCAGCTCTTCGGGCAGGCCGAAACGTTCGCGCACGCGGTGGCTGAGCCAGATCAGTGCGTAGGCCAGCAGGCTCCACACCGCCAGGATCAAGGCAAAGCCGAAAATGATCGGCAACCATTCGTTGGCCGGCAGCAGCAGGGCGCTGAATTCATCCTTGGCCTGATCGAATTCATTGGACCAGCGCCCCAGCGGGCTGTCGGCCCCGGAAAACTGCGCTTCCAGGTTGGCCAGCGTACCGCCGATCAACCCCAGCACGCCTTCTTCGGCGGCGGGTTGGGCTTTTTGCGTGGCGGCGCGCAGTTTTTTCAGATCGCTCAGCAGTTGGGTGCGCTGCTGGTCGTTCTCCAGGGTCTTGATCACCTCGTCCAGCGACTGCCCCAACGGCACTTCGGCCTGGGGCTGGGCCTTGTTATTGCTGCCAAGCAAGCCAGGCAGGCTCACCGCTTGGGCAGGCGCGAGCGGCAGCAGGGTGAGCAGGGCGATCAGCAGGTAGCAGGGCAGGGCAAGCAGGCGGGAGAACACTAGGCGGTCAACCTTGAACACGACGGGTTGACCGAGTGTACGAGGGCAGGGGTCATTCGGCCAGTTTGGCGAGGATTTTGTATACCACGGTGCCGAGGATCAGCAGCATGCCGATCCACATGCCGAACACGCCAAGGGGTTTGTCGCGAAAGTTGAAGCCCACGGCCAGCATGATCATGCCGATCAGGATCGGGATAAGCATGGCGTGGAAGGAGGACATGGAGATCATGGTGCGACGGCCTTGTCGGAGTGGGAATACTGACAAGTCTAGGTCGGATTTTTGGAAGTGGGAGTGATATGGGTCAGGTTAACGCAGAACCAAATGTGGGAGCGGGCTTGCTCGCGAATGCGGTGGATCAGACAAAAAATCTGTGACTGATCCACCGCATTCGCGAGCAAGCCCGCTCCCACATTTTTGACCGCATTCAGCCCAGAGATCAGGGCAGGTCGCGACTGGCGTAAAACGCCCCCAACACCTTCACCAGATGCGCCAGGTCATGGCTGCCGCACAGCTCGCGAATCGAGTGCATGGCAAACGTCGGCAAGCCGATATCCACGGTGCGCACGCCCAGGTGGCTGGCGGTGATCGGGCCGATGGTCGAGCCGCAGCCCATGTCGCTGCGCACCACGAAGCTCTGCACCGGCACTTCTTCGGCCATACACAGGTGGCGGAAGAACCCGGCGGTTTCGCTGTTGGTGGCGTAGCGCTGGTTGCTGTTGACCTTGATTACCGGCCCGGCGTTGAGCTTGGGGCCGTGGTTGGCGTCGTGCTTCTCGGCGTAGTTCGGGTGTACACCGTGGGCGTTGTCCGCCGAGACCAGCAGGGATTTCTGAATGGTGCGTACGAATTCATCGCCTTCCGGCAGCAGGCGGCGCAGGGTCTGTTCCAGCATCGGGCCATCAGCGCCGCAGGCCGAGCAGGAGCCGACTTCTTCGTGGTCGTTGCACACCAGCACGCAGGTTTCATCGGTTTCGCTGGTGAGCAAGGCTTGCAGGCCGGCGTAGCACGACAGCAGGTTGTCGAGGCGGGCGCCGGCGATGAAGTCGCCATTGAGGCCGATCACGGCTGCGCTTTGCGTGTCGTAGAAGCTCAGCTCGTAATCGAGCACCACGTCGGCATTCAGCCCATGTTCGCGGGCCAACTGCTCGGTGAGCACGGCGCGGAAGTCCACGCGCTCGTCGCCGGCGAATTGCGCGAGGATCGGCGGCAGCTCGGTCTGCGCGTTGATCGCCCAACCCTGGTTGGCTTCACGGTTCAGGTGGATGGCCAGGTTGGGGATGATGGCGATGGGCAGCTTGAAGTCGATCAGTTGGCTTTCGACCTTGCCGTCGCGGCGGAAGGTCACGCGGCCGGCCAGGGACAGGTCGCGGTCAAACCATGGTGCCAGCAGCGCGCCGCCGTAGACTTCGACGCCCAACTGCCAGAAGCCCTGGCGTTGCAGCTCGGGCTGGGGCTTGACCCGCAGGCACGGGCTGTCGGTGTGGGCGCCGACCAGGCGGATACCGCCCTGCAACGGCGAGTGGCGGCCGAGCTTGAAGGCGATGATCGAGGAGTCGTTGCGGGTCACGTAATAGCGCCCGTTGGCCTCGGTGGCCCAGGTTTCGCGCTCGTCGAGCCGTTGGTAACCGGCGGCTTCCAGGCGCTGGGCCAAGGCAGCAGTGGCATGAAAAGGAGTAGGGGAGGCCTTGAGGAAGTCGATCAGGCCTTGATTCAACGCTTCGCGCATAAATAGCTCCAGACAGCAATGCGCGGAGTTTACCGTCGGTGGCGAAAAGTGCACAGAACAAATGTGGGTGCGGGCTTGCTCGCGAAGGCGGTGTGTCAGTCAACATTTTTGGTACTGACAGACCGCATTCGCGAGCAAGCCCGCTCCCACATTTTGATTGTATTGCCAGCTTTAGAAGGGGGCAGGGCACTCGAAGCGCAGGCGCTCGCCGCTTTGCGGATGGGTGAAGCTCAGCATGCTCGCGTGCAGGCACAGGCGTGGCCAGGCGGCCAGGGCTTGTTCGTGGGCGTACAGGCCGTCGCCCAGGAGTGGGTGGCCGATAGAAAGCATATGCACGCGCAACTGGTGCGAACGCCCGGTAATCGGCGTCAGCTCCACACGGCACCAGTCGCCACAGCGCTCCAGCACTTTCCAGAAGGTCAGCGCGTGTTTGCCGAACTCGTGGTCCACCACATGGCGCGGCTTGGTGGGCGGGTCGTAGCGCAGGGGCAGGTCGATGCTGCCGCTGTCCAGTTCCGGTTGGCCCCAGGCCAGGGCGGTGTAGGCTTTTTCGGTTTCACGGTCGTGAAACTGACGGGACAGTTCGCGGTGCGTGTCGGCATCGCGGGCCAGCAGGATGATCCCCGAGGTTTCCCAGTCCAGGCGATGGACGATGCGGGCTTCGGGGTAGCCGTTTTCCTGCAGGCGAGTGATCAGGCAGTCCTTGTTGTCGTCGGCGCGGCCAGGCACCGAGAGCAGCAGGGTCGGCTTGTTCACCACCAGGACGGCGTCGTCCTGATGAATGATATGGATATTGGACAACGGCATTAAACAGCCTCGTAACAAACGCCAACGGCGGCTCGCTCACCTGGGTCCCCAAAAGGGATCAAGGTGCGCGAGCCGCCGTGGCGACCGCCTGTTCGCTTAACGATCAGGCAGGGTGATATTGAGTTCCAGAATCGAGCAGCTGCCGTCGTTTTCCAGGGCGACATGCACGTCATCGTTGCCGATATTGACGTACTTGCGGATCACCTCGACCAGTTCCTTCTGCAAGGCTGGCAGGTAGTCCGGCGTACTGCGTTGGCCGCGTTCGTGCGCCACGATGATCTGTAGACGCTCTTTCGCTACCGACGCGGTACTTGGCTTTTTGTTGGCGCGAAAGAAGTCGAGAAATTTCATTGTTTAGTTGCCTCCAAAGATACGCTCGAAGAATCCCTTCTTCTTTACATCGAGGAAGCGATGTTCCACGGTCTTGCCGAGCAAGCGATCAACCGCATCGCTGTACGCCTGGCCGGCGTCGCTCTGGTCATCAAGAATCACCGGCACGCCCTGGTTGGATGCCTTCAGCACGGCCTGGGATTCCGGGATCACGCCCAGCAGGGTCACTGCAAGGATGTCCTTCACGTCTTCAACACCAAGCATTTCGCCGTTGCTGACGCGCTCAGGGTTGTAACGGGTCAGCAGCAGGTGTTCCTTGATCGGATCTTCACCCTTTTCGGCGCGCTGGGACTTGCTGGCCAGCAGGCCGAGCATGCGGTCCGAGTCACGTACCGAGGACACTTCCGGGTTGGTAACGACGATGGCTTCATCGGCGAAGTACATCGCCAGGTGAGCACCGGTCTCGATGCCGGCCGGGGAGTCGCACACCACGTATTCGAAGGTTTCCTTCAGTTCAGCGAGGACTTTGCCTACGCCTTCCTTGGTCAACGCATCTTTGTCGCGGGTCTGGCTGGCGGCCAGTACGTACAGGTTCTCAAGGCGCTTGTCCTTGATCAGGGCCTGTTGCAGGTTGGCTTCGCCGTTGACCACGTTGACGAAGTCGTACACCACGCGGCGTTCGCAGCCCATGATCAGGTCGAGGTTGCGCAAACCGACGTCGAAGTCGACGATGACTGTCTTGTGGCCGCGCAGAGCGAGGCCGGTACCGATAGCGGCGCTGGTGGTGGTCTTACCCACACCACCCTTGCCGGATGTAACCACGAGAATCTTGGCCAAGGTGTTTCACCCCTAAGGAAAAAGGACGTTTCAGTCCCTGAAAAACATCTCTTGATACTCGCCGCAGGCGGACAGCCCTTGTAGGGAAAAGACGGGTTTGCGCAGGAAAAACGCCAACCTTCAGATGTTCCTACACAAGTAATGCCAGTTTCGCTGTGCTATCAGAGTCTAGAGATGCTTGGAAAATGCGGCAGTATCCGTTAAAGACGGATGATGTTCAACACATCGCCCGACAGGCTGACCTGCACCCCCGCCCCCCAGAGCGGATCACGGCGCAAATCTTCGGAAACCTTGTAACGGCCTGCGATGGACACTAGCTCAGCGGTCAATTGCTGGCAAAAAATCCGCGCCTTGGTATCACCCTTGATGCCGGCCAGGGCACGGCCGCGCATCGGGCCGTATACATGGATGTTGCCATCGGCGAGAAGTTCCGCCCCGGGACTGACCGAGGAGATCACCACCAGGTCGCTGCCTTCGGCATAAATCTGCTGCCCGCCGCGTACGGGCGAGGTGATGATCTTTGTAGGCTTGATCGTCGGAGCCGGTGGTTTTTCCGGTTTTTTCTTCTCTTCGGCGACCAATGGTTCGATTGGACGCTCGCGCGCGCCGGACGGCGGCAGTACTGGCAGTTCAATGGCGATGGCGGCGGCAATGTCTTCGATACGGCTGGCACGAATCGCCAGGGTGCGCAGGCCATGGGAGCGGCACACGCGCATCAGGCCGGGCAGGTCGATAAGGCCCTGGCCAGCCGGAAGTTTGTCCAGGGCCAGTACCAGCGGGGCGTTGTTGAAAAAGTTCGGCGCCAGGGCAACCTTGGCGGCGAGCTGGCGGTCCAGGGCGTCGAGGTCGTTGCGGGCCAGTTCCAGCACGGTGATGGCGAGCATGCTGCCTTTCAGCTGGAACACGGGATCTTGGTCTAGCGGTTCGGTTTGGCTCATGGTCGGCATAAAGCGGCTTGTCACGAAAAGTGTCGAGACTTATAACGAGAACATCCACTGGCCGCAAGCCGAGTCGAACCGTTGTAGAATGCGCGGCCCTGTCTTTACCGGAATCTGTAATGGATCGCCCGCGTTTTCGAGCTGTATTTTTTCACCCGCGTTTCTGGCTGTTATGGCTGGGGCTCGGCCTGCTGTGGCTGGTCACCCAGTTGCCCTACCGTGCGCTGCTGACCATTGGTCGCCTGCTGGGAGCGGGGATGTACCGTGTGGCCGGCGAACGCCGCCGCATCGCCGCGCGAAACCTGGAACTGTGCTTCCCGGAAAAATCCGCGAAAGAGCGTAAACATTTGCTTAAAGAAAACTTTGCCTCCACCGGCATTGCCTTCTTTGAGATGGCCATGAGCTGGTGGTGGTCGCGCCAGCGCCTGGCGCGCCTGGCCCATGTCGAAGGGCTGGAACACCTCAAGCAGGCCCAACTGGATGGCAAGGGCGTGATCCTCATGGCCTTGCACTTCACCACCCTGGAGATCGGTGCGGCTCTGCTTGGGCAGAAGCACACCATCGATGGCATGTACCGCGAACACGGCAACCCGTTGTTCGACTTTATCCAGCGCCGTGGCCGTGAGCGCCATAACCTCGACTCCCTGGCCATCGAGCGCGAAGACGTGCGCGGCATGCTCAAGCTGCTGCGCGCCGGCCGTGCGATCTGGTATGCGCCGGATCAGGACTACGGCGCCAAGCAGAGCATCTTCGTGCCGCTGTTCGGCATCCAGGCCGCCACAGTGCCGGCCACCAGCAAGTTCGCCAAGCTGGGCAAGGCGCTGGTGGTGCCGTTCACCCAGGAACGCCTGGCGGACGGCAGTGGTTACCGGCTGGTGATCCATCCGCCGTTGACCGACTTCCCGGGCGAAAGTGATGAAGCGGATTGCTTGCGTATCAACCAGTGGGTTGAAGCGTCGGTGCGTCAGTGCCCCGAGCAGTATCTGTGGACCCATCGCCGCTTCAAGAGCCGGCCACCGGGCGAGCCCAAGCTGTACGAAAAACGCCGCCGATAAGACAGATGAGCACTTGTGGCGAGGGAGCTTGTCGAATCGTCGCACCGTCCCGCTGGAGTGCGAAGCGCTCCCAAGATGTTGGGGCCGCTACGCAGCCCAGCGGGAGCAAGCTCCCTCGCCACAATAAGACCGACCTTTCCCCACATGGAGTGACGCGATGCGCCCAGCTGAACCGGTTACAGGCTTGATTCTTTCCGGCGGTGGGGCGCGAGCGGCGTATCAAGTGGGGGTGTTGGCGGCGATTGCCGAGTTGTTGCCGCCGGGGGCACCCAACCCGTTTCCGGTGATTGTCGGCACCTCGGCCGGAGCGATCAATGCCGTCAGCCTGGCCAGCGGTGCCACGGATTTCACCGCGGCGATCCAGCGCCTCACTGCCTTCTGGCAGGGCTTTCGCAGCCACTTGGTGTTGCGCAGTGATTGGCCGGGGGTGATCCGCCAGGCGAGTCGTTTCTTTATCCATAGTTTGCTGGGGCTGGGCGCGCAAGTGCCGGTGGCGCTGCTCAACAGCAGCCCCCTCAAAGCGTTGCTCAAGGACAAGCTGCATCTGGACGGCATCGACGACGCCATCCGCAACAAGCATCTGCATGCGGTCGCAGTGACGGCTTTTGGCTATGAGTCCGGGCAGGCGGTGACCTTCTATCAGGGCGGCGGCACCATCGACGCCTGGTTGCGCCATCGGCGTATCGGCGTGCCCACGCAATTGTCGGTTGAGCACCTGCTGGCCAGCTCGGCGATCCCGTTGCTGTTCGCCCCGGTGAAACTCGACCAGGAATACTTCGGCGATGGCGCCGTACGCCAATCCGCCCCTATCAGCCCGGCCCTGCACCTGGGCGCCAGTCGGGTGCTGGTGGTGGGCGTCAGCGGCAATCCCCGTAGCAATGAGCCGGCCGTGCAGCGTAGGTTCACCGGCCAGGAACCGACCCTGGCGCAGATTGGCGGGCATATGCTCAACAGTACGTTCATTGACAGCCTGGAAAGTGATATCGAATTGCTGGAACGCCTCAACCAGTTCAGCCATTTCCAACCGGCCGACAGCGCGGCCCGTGGTCTGGCGCCGGTGGAAGTGCTGGTGATTGCACCGAGCCAGCCCATCGACGAGATCGCGGCACGGCATCGCCAGGAATTGCCGGCGGCGTTGCGTCTGTTCTTGCGGGGGCCGGGGGCGACCAAGACGAGCGGGGCGGGGGTGTTGAGTTACTTGCTGTTCGAGGCGGGGTATTGCAGCGAGTTGATCGAATTGGGGCGGCGGGATGCGTTGGCCAAGCGTGAGGAAATCACCCGATTCTTGGGGTTGCCCCCAGTCTAAATGTGGGAGCGGGCT
>NZ_QAJM01000013.1 GCF_003852405.1 Pseudomonas sp. KBW05 | reverse complement strand
AAGCTCCCTCGCCACAGGTAAGCGTCCACCCTCGCTTTTACCCTTTAATCACTCAGATCAATAGTGCTGTTCAGCCCTGCATGAGCCCCATATTATCCACGTCATAAACCCGCCTTACGTGGAGTACACCCATGCCTGTCCAAGCCTTGTTCAAACCCTTCCAGCTCGGTGCTCTGCAACTGTCCACCCGTGTGGTCATGGCGCCGATGACCCGCTCGTTCTCGCCGGGCGGCGTACCCAATTCAAAAGTCATCGAGTACTACCGTCGTCGCGCTGCGGCGGGTGTGGGCCTGATCATCACTGAAGGCACCGTGGTCGGCCATCAGGCGTCCAACGGCTACCCCAACGTCCCGCACTTCTACGGCGAAGCGGCCCTGGCCGGCTGGAAGAAAGTGGTCGATGCCGTGCATGCCGAAGGCGGCAAGATCGTTCCGCAGTTGTGGCATGTCGGCAGCGTGCGCCGTATCGGTACCGAGCCTGATGCCAGCGTGCCGGCCTATGGCCCGACGGAAAAACTCAAGGACGGCAACGTGGTCGTCCACGGCATGACTCACCAAGACATCAAGGATGTGGTCAGTGCCTTCGCCCAAGCCGCCAAGGATGCCCAGAGCATCGGCATGGACGGTGTAGAGATCCACGGTGCCCACGGCTACCTGGTGGACCAGTTCTTCTGGGAAGGCAGCAACCAACGCACCGACGAATACGGCGGCAGCCTGGCCAACCGTTCGCGTTTTGCCATTGAGCTGATCCAGGCTACACGTGCCGCCGTAGGCCCGGATTTCCCGATCATCTTCCGTTTCTCCCAGTGGAAACAGCAGGACTACACCGCGCGCCTGGTGCAAACCCCCGAGGCGTTGGGTGAATTTCTCAAGCCGTTGTCTGACGCTGGCGTGGATATTTTCCACTGCTCCACACGGCGTTTCTGGGAGCCGGAATTCGAAGGGTCCGACCTCAACCTGGCCGGCTGGACGCGCCAGCTCACGGGCAAGCCGACCATCACCGTGGGCAGCGTCGGCCTGGATGGTGAGTTCCTGCAGTTCATGGTCAACACCGACAAGGTCGCGCAACCGGCCAGCCTGGAAAAACTGCTGGAGCGCCTGAACAACGACGAGTTCGACCTGGTCGCCGTCGGGCGTGCGCTGTTGGTTGACCCGGATTGGGCGGTGAAGGTGCGTGAAGGTCGCGAGAACGACATCCTGCCATTCAGTCGTGAGGCGTTGATGACGCTGGTTTGACGTGAATGCCGAAGTAGATCGTGGGGTGTGACGGGGGCTGGATAGTGATATTCAGCCCCCGTCGGTTTCAGGTCATGGGATCAGACGTTACTGGCTTCATCCGCGTATTCGACGTAGGGATCCGCATAGGGAAATATTCCGTTGTTTGTCAGTGGGCGGCCCTCGGTTTGTGGGCGATACCATTCGTTGTCGGGACGTGCAGGCTGCGGACGGTTCCAACTGTGGTCGGGTCGGGCAGGCTGCGGGCGGTACCAGTCATTGTCGGGTCGGGTAGGTTGCGGTCGGTACCAGTCGTTGTCGGGGCGGGTGGGCTGCGGTCGGTACCAGTCGTTGTCGGGACGGGTAGGTTGCGGGCGGTACCAGTCGTTGTCGGGACGCGCAGGCTGCGGGCGATGCCAGCTGTTGTCAGGACGTGCAGGTTGCGGGTTATGCCAACCGTGGTCCGGACGCGTTATCTGTGGGCGGCCCGAGCCAGCGCTTGAGCCATGCTTCTGTCGGGGGGAGTGGTACTCGTCGCTCGTGGTGGTGTGAGCGTCTGCGGGGGGCTGGTCTTGCGTATACGTCGGCAGGCGTTGCAGAGCGATTGAGCCATTTATCGAAGTCGTCATAACAGTCTCTATTGATTATTCATCATGAGTGACCTGCCTCTTTTTTGGGGCGCCATCGGGAAGACACGCGCCCTAGGGCAGGTGTCATGTAGGTGGCGATAATCGACGTGACGTTCCTGAAATATCCCGTTGTGGCATGCTGATTCAGACGGCCCTAGGGGAAAAATCTTAGTGTTTGGACCGGTACATGGGGGTTAGGCTGGCAGGAGGGCGCCCCCGCCCACGTTATTCGCAGACCGTTCAACGAGCGTAAGGTACTGTTGGTGCGGCCAAATGTTCCTTGCACACACCCCGTAACTGGCTTTCGAACTGCTCGATAATTGCCGGCCAGCCCTGGCGGCTGGCATGTTGACGTGCATTCAGGCGCGCCCTGCGCAAATTTTCTGGTTCTTCCAACAGCCAGTTGGCCGCATCGCAAAACGCCTCCTCATCCCCCGGCATCGCCAGCACGCCGTTGTAGCCATGGCGGATATGCTGGGTCGCGGCCGCCTGGTCATACGCCACCACGCCCAACCCTGAGGCCATGGCTTCCAGCACCACGTTGCCGAAGGTTTCGGTCAGGCTAGGAAACAGGAACAGATCGCCTGACGCGTAGTGCCGCGCCAGCTCCTCGCCGCGCTGGGTGCCGCAGAACACCGCGTCGGGCAAATCATGTTCCAGCAATGGGCGTTGCGGCCCATCGCCGACGATGATCAATTTCAGCCGGCGCTGTGGATACGTATTGCGCAGGACGTCAAAGCAGCGCTTGAGCACGCCGAGATTCTTTTCCTGGGCCAAGCGCCCTACATGCAGCACGGCAATATCGTCATTGCCCAGGCCCCAGCTCTCACGCAGTGCATTGTCACGTTTGGCGGGGTGGAACAACTGACTGTCCACCCCACGCGACAGCATTCCCAAGCGCTCAAAGTGCCGGCGCTCCAGCTCCAGGCGTTGGCTGGCGCTGGGCACCAGCGTCAGGGTCGACCGGTTATGAAACCAGCGCAGGTAGTGCGTGACCATTCGGCTCAGCATGCTCAAGCCGTATTGGTTGGAGTATTGCTGGAAATTGGTGTGAAAGCCGCTGACCACGCTGATGCCCAGGCGCCGTGCCGCGCGCAAGGCGGATAAGCCCAATGGCCCCTCCGTCGCGATGTAAAGCACGTCCGGGCGTTGGCGGGTCCAGCGCCGCAGCAGCTTGTGCATCGACGACTGGCCCCACTGCAGGCCCGGATAGCCGGGTAACGGCCAGCCACGGCACAACAGCAATTCGTCATCGCTGGCGCGACTCTGGTCGCTACCCTGGCGCGGGCGCACCAGCTCGACTTGATGGCCGCGCGCGCGCAAACCGTCGCACAGGCGGCCAAGGGTATTGGCCACCCCGTTGATCTCAGGCGGGAAGGTTTCGGTAATCAGGGTGATGTGAAGCGAGGCTGTCGTCATGACCCACAGTGTCGCCGTGGGCCGTGTCGTCATTGTGTCATTGGGATGATGGATTTATGACTTGGCCATCGTCTCGGCACCCTGCTCACGCACCCAGAACAACGTGGCCCCGGCCACCGCCGCCGGCATCATCAGCAGGTTGACCACCGGTACCAGCAACACCAGGTAAACAATCCCGCCGAAGCTCATGCTCTGCCAGCGCTTCTGGCGCAGCCAGGCGAGCATTTCGTTCCAGCCTAGCTTGTGGTTATCCGCCGGGTAGTCAATGTATTGGATCGCCATCATCCACACCCCGAACAGCAGCCACAGCGGCGCGGCGATCAGGTTGACCACCGGAATGAACGACAGGATAAACAGGCCGATGGCCCGCGGCAGGAAGTAGCCCAGCTTGCGCATTTCCCGCGCCAAGGTGCGTGGCACCATCGCGATCAGTTCGCCCCAGCTGAACGCCGGGAAGTCATCGGTGCCGCGCACCACCACTTCGACTTTCTCCGACAGAAAGCCGTTGAACGGCGCGGCGATGATATTGGCCAGCATGGTGAAGGTGAAAAACACCATCAGCACCACCAACACGACAAACAGCGGCCATAGCAGGTAGTTGAGGAAGCTCAGCCAGGTTGGCAGCGTCGGCATCAAATGATCGACCCACAGGCTGAACTGATGGCCGGCGAAATAGATCAGGCCGACGAACAGCACCAGGTTGATCATCAGCGGCAACAGCACAAACAGGCGCAAGCCAGGGCTGAGCACCAGTTTGAGGCCTTCACGCAGGTATTGCGGGCCGGAAAGAGCGGGGGCGGGCATGGATAACTCCGAGCAAAGGGGCGAACGCGCCGACCTTACCGGCTTTGCCGCACAGGCGAAAGCGGCGACATCAGCAGTAACAAAGGCGTCGATCAACCACGCCAACTGCATAGAGACCGCCTATGAGCTGGATTGTTAATCCGTATTTCCTTAATCTTGCCCCCCTCTATACGCTGCACCCATTATTTTTCAGGACGTGCGAGTTCAAGCCTTCCCCAAGTGCTTCGCGGTCCTTTTTTATTCCAGCCGCCTTGTTGTCCGGGTGGTCGATAGGAGTGAGTCATGTCTGATACCCGTCATTCGCGAGTGATTATTCTCGGTTCCGGCCCTGCCGGTTACAGCGCTGCCGTCTACGCTGCCCGCGCCAACCTCAAGCCGCTGCTGATCACCGGCATGCAGGCGGGCGGCCAGTTGACCACCACCACCGAAGTCGATAACTGGCCCGGCGACGTGCACGGCCTGACCGGCCCGGTGCTGATGGAACGCATGAAAGAACACGCCGAGCGCTTTGAAACCGAGATCGTGTTCGACCACATCAATCAAGTCGATTTCTCGAAAAAGCCTTACAGCCTGACCGGCGACAGCGGCGTCTACACTTGTGACGCGCTGATTATCGCCACCGGCGCCAGCGCCCGTTACCTGGGCCTGCCGTCGGAAGAAGCGTTCATGGGCAAAGGCGTTTCCGCCTGCGCGACCTGCGACGGTTTCTTCTACCGCAACAAGCCAGTGGCTGTGGTCGGTGGTGGCAACACGGCTGTGGAAGAGGCGCTGTACCTGGCCAACATCGCCAGCACCGTGACCCTGGTTCACCGCCGCGAGACCTTCCGCGCCGAGAAGATCCTGATCGACAAGCTCCACGCCCGTGTGGCTGAAGGCAAGATCATCCTCAAGCTCAACGCCACCCTGGACGAAGTCCTGGGCGACAACATGGGCGTGACCGGTGCCCGCCTGAAAAACAACGACGGCAGCTTCGACGAGCTGACAGTCGACGGCGTGTTCATCGCCATCGGCCACACGCCGAACACGTCGCTGTTCGAAGGCCAGTTGGAATTGAAAGACGGTTATCTGATCGTGCAGGGTGGCCGTGAAGGCAACGCGACTGCCACCAGCATTGAAGGGATCTTCGCGGCTGGTGACGTGGCAGACCACGTGTACCGCCAGGCCATCACCTCGGCCGGCGCCGGTTGCATGGCGGCACTGGATGCCGAGCGTTACCTCGACGACTGAGGTGCGCAGCAAAACAAAAAACCGGCCGTGAGGCCGGTTTTTTTATGCCCGCGATTCAAGCAACACCCAATTCTTGAGCTGTTAACCCAATCCCTGTGGGAGCTGGCTTGCCTGCGATAGCGGTGTATCAGTCACCACCGCTATCGCGGGCAAGCCCGGCTCCCACATTGACCGGGTTTCCAAATTGAATCAGCGGCGAGTCAGGGGCTGCGCGGTGAACTTCACACCGGCCAGGCCATGGGCGATCAATGCACGGATGTTGCCGTGGTCGCTGCCCTCAGGCGTGGCCACTACCGCACGGTAATGCTCGCCAAACGCCAGCAGCGCTTCCTGATCGCTCAGGCCTTCCAGCACAGCCAAACCCAGGGTCTTGCACGAGCCCTCGTTCTGCCCGGCAGCGTTTTCCACATCACCATTGGTAAAGGCTTGCGGCTGGTAGTCGTAACCTGCGGCAACAAAGGCCAAGGTGTCGGCAAAAACGTGTTCGCCGCTGTTGAGGCTGTTGCGCAGGGTGTTCAGGTCAGTCATGGGTTTTTCCTTTGGCGAACGCTGCCTGTTGGTCGGCGCTGGCTTCTTTCTGGTATTGGGCTTTCCATTCGGCGTACGGCATGCCGTACACCACTTCACGGGCGTCATCGAGGCTCAGCTCGATCTTGCGTTCATCGGCCTCGGCCTTGTACCACTTGGACAAGCAGTTACGGCAGAAACCGGAGAGGTTCATCAGGTCGATGTTCTGCACATCCTTGCGGCTGTCCAGGTGGGCCACCAGCCGGCGGAAGGCGGCGGCTTCGAGTTCGAGGCGTTGTTGGTCGTTCATAGGGCTCACGCAAATCTCAGGGGTTAGCGGCTGGCCGCCAGGGTAATCGACACCGATTCGGCAAAGCGCAGCGCATGGGGCTTGTCCACTTCGACTTCGGCGTACAGCACCGATTCATTGCTCATCACCAGGTCCAGCAGCTCCTGGGTCAGGCGCTCCAGCAGGGCAAAGCGGTTGCCTTCGACGTGGGCAATGATGGCCTTGGTGATGGTGCGGTAGTTCAGCGCGTGGTCGATGTCATTGTCGCGCACCGCCTCTTGGGCGGCATACAGGATGGTCAGGTTGATCAGCACATCCTGCTTGTTGAGGATCTCGTCCTCGTTGATGCCGATGTAGGTGCGCAGGCACAGGTCCTTGACCCGGATGCGCGCCATGCCTGGTTGAAGTTGTGGCATTGCTACTTGCTCCGTCCGATCAGTTGCAGGAACTCCATGCGCGTGGTGTTCGACTCGCGGAACGCGCCGAGCATCACCGAGGTGTTCATGGTTGAATTCTGTTTTTCCACGCCGCGCATCATCATGCACATGTGCCTGGCTTCGATCACCACCGCCACGCCGGCGGCCTGGGTCACTTGCTGGATGGCGTCGGCGATTTGCCGCGTGAGGTTTTCCTGGATCTGCAGGCGCCGCGCATACATGTCGACGATGCGCGCCAGCTTCGAAAGGCCGAGCACCTTGCCGGTCGGAATATAGGCCACGTGGGCCTTGCCGATAAAGGGCAGCAGGTGGTGCTCGCACAGCGAATACAACTCGATGTCCTTGAGGATCACCATCTCGTCATTGTCGGAGGTGAACAGCGCGCCGTTGACGATGTCATCCAGGTTCTGTTCGTAGCCGTGGCACAGGTACTGCATCGCCTTGGCTGCGCGCTTGGGGGTGTCGAGCAAACCTTCACGCTCCGGGTCTTCGCCCAGGCTCTTGAGGATCTCGCGGTAGTGTTGGGGCAGGGACAAGGTCATACAACATCCTCACAAACGGCTTACTTGATATGCCGCCCGCCGTTGACGGTCAGGGTGGTACCGGTGACATAGGGGTTGTCCAACAGGTAACGCACGCTCTGGTAAATCACCTCGGGCCCGGGTTCTGTGCCCAGTGCGGACTTGGCCAGCACCTTGGCACGGTAGGCAGCGTCGTCGCCCTCGTTGAACATCACCATCGCCGGGGCGATGCCGTTGACCTTGATCAGCGGCGCGAACTGCGCGGCGAACGACAGCGTGAGGCTGTCGAGCCCGGCCTTGGTGGCGCAATAGGCGATGTGCTGGCGGCTGCCCTTGCGCACCACGTCATCGCTGATGTGCACGATGTCGGCCGGTGTCGAGTGTTGCAGCAAGGGTGAACAATGCAGGTTGATCAGGTAGGGCGCAAGCATGTGTACGCTGAACATGTCGGTAAAGGCGCGGCTTTCGTCGCCGGGTGTTTCCGCGACCCACGCCGAGGCGTTGTGGATGATCGCGCGCAGGCTCTGGGTGTGGGTGTTCAGTTCGGCAATAAAGGCCATGACGCCGGCTTCGTTGGAGAAGTCGGCAAACACACCGATCGCCCCGCGCTCGCGCAGGGCTTGCACGCCAGGGCGTTCGCTGCGGTAGCTGAAAATCACCGCGTGGCCGTCGTCGAGCAAGCGCTGGGCGCAATGCAGGCCGACACGCTGGCCGGCGCCGGTGATCAGGATCGGGGCGTGTGTTGCAGTCATGGGGGGCTCGATTCGCTGGCAGGCTCAAATCATACCAGCGCCGCGGCCCCCTGTACTCACGCGGCGGCTTCGGTGGCCTTGCGCGGTGTTGGCGCCGGATGTAGCCAACTGGCCAGCAGGTGGGTCGACAGCGGAATGAACAGATAAACCATCAGCGGCGTCAGTGCCAGGGTGCTGACCAGCACGCGCGGGACCAGTTCCAAATCAGCGAGCAGCGGGCCCAGCACAAAGTTGAAGATCAGCGACACCGGGAAAAACGCCAGCCAGATTGCCACGGCCTGTTTCCAGCGCGGTGGCCGTGCGCCGACGGCGCCGAACCAGCCATCGATGCCACTCACACGATGCTCCGACGGGTCGGCGAACAGCTCGCTGCCACGGCCCAGCCAGGCACTGCGGGACGCGGAAAACTCCCAGGCATGCAGGGTTTTTTCGTCGGCAAAGCGGAAGATGATCTGGAATTCGTCATCATTGGGCGGCGGCGCAAGCACGCCTGAACCCAGGTAACCGGGAAAGTCCGTGGCCAATTGCTCGCCTTCGCGCAGCCAGGCCATCAACTCTTCGTAGCGACCTTTGGCCACGCGGCGCGCAACCATCAGGGTGACGGGTGAGGTAGACATTGTGTATCTCCAAATATACGGGTGCGCTGGGCCGGGTAGGCGGCGCACGAACATAGCGGCGGGGTAGTGCCGCTATGTAAAAACAGGCAAGGATTATTCCTGTTTTGCAAAAATACGCCAGTGGCATTGGTCCGAAGCTTCTGGCACTTGAAAAAGACAGGTCTAAAAGCGTTAAATGATTGCCCCGATCACCGTTGGTTTTTTGGTCTCAAATGCCCGTGATTACTGCTCCGCTTGATAGCAATTTGCATCTAGATACACCCGATTCAGATGAGCTGTTTCCGATTCGTGAAGTGTCGAGATTGACAGGCATAAACCCCGTCACCCTGCGTGCCTGGGAGCGCCGTTATGGCCTGATCCAGCCCACGCGCACCGAAAGCGGGCACCGCCTCTACTCCAAGGCCGATATTGAGACGGTCAATCGCATCCTCGACTGGATCGAGCGCGGCGTGGCCGTGAGCAAGGTCGGCAAGCTCCTCGCGCGTGATGATCAGCAGGCGCAAGCCGTGCGCGCTGAGCGTGATGTGGCCGGGGAAGCCGAGTGGCCGCAGTGGCGGGCGCGGTTGATGCAGGCGGTCAGTGCGTTCGACGATCGCCAGTTGGAGCATGTGTACGGGCAGATTTTTGCGACCTACCCCCCTCAGCGTGGCGTTCCAGGGCATCCTCATGCCCCTCTGGCAGGACCTGCTGCGCCATCAGGGCCGTTTTGGCCAGGCCAGTGAGTGGTTGTTCTTTGATGCCTTCTTGCGGGTGCAGGCCTTGCAGCGTCTGCAGGTTGCCTGTGCGTCGTCGGCACCACGGGTGCTGCTGGCAGCCCTGCCCGGCGAGTGTCGTAAATTGGAGTTGCTGGTGGCCGCGCTGTTGATCAGTCGCGACGACCTGGTGGTGAAGGTGCTCGCGATGGGGCAGCCGGTGGATGAGTTGATGCTGGTGTGTGAAAAAACCCGTCCCCAGGCGTTGATCGTGTATTCCAACCACTCACATGGACACGACCTGCCCAGTCGCCTGAACCGCTTGGCAATGACCCTGGAGTGCCCACTGTTTCTGGCGGGTGCGGCGTCGGACCTGGCCGAGAAGGACCTGGCTGGCTCTTCCGTGGGTTGCCTGGGCAATGACGGGCGCTTGATGCAGCGCCGCCTGCAGCAGTTTCTCAGTGGGCGCCTGGATACCTGAGATCAGGCGTGCACGTGGGGGTGGACCAACCGGTGTTGGTGCAGGATGAATTGGCGCAGGCGCTCGATCTCGTCCGCATCGCTCTGGCTCAGGCGATAGGCGAACAAGCCGCGCGCGGTTTCCCGCTCCAGCGTGCCGCGCAGGGCAATGCGTTCGTAACCGGAAGGGCTGAACCACAGGGCAAAGGTCTTGGGCGCTTTGACCCGGCCACGGATTTCCACCAGCACACCCTTGAATGACACTTCGTGCACCCACAGTGCGCCTGGCGTGCCCTTGATGTTCTCCAGTGCCACTGGCGATTCAAGCGCCAGGCGCCACGGGCGGATCATCGGGCCGTCTTCGAAAATGCTCGGCACGCCCAGGCGCAGATGCACCGCATGAAACTCATCCTCCACCAGGTGCAGCGGGAAGGTCAGTTGCTGGTTATCGAACTGCGCCTGGATCGTGACGTGGTCGTGAGCGGCCAGCCGGGTGAGCAAATCGCGGATCTGCGCTCCGCCGTTGACGGTCAGGCTCGACGACGCATCCCGCAGGTTGAGCTGGGGGTTGTGCTGCATGTTCTGAATGAAGTCCAGCTCATCCTGGGTCAGAAGCGCGTCGCGGTGCATTGATCGTGCTCAATGAAAGGGGTGTTAAAGTGCCATTATCCTCTCTACTGACCCCAATTTCTAAATTTTGTTAGATCCGCTCGTCGCTTTGAGGGCGGCCAGTTCGGCCTTGACCTCGGCCAGCTCGTTTTCCAGCTGGGCCACGCGTTGCTGGGCCTTGACCTGAAGGGTGACGTCTTTTTGTACGCCGACGAAGTAGGTCTGCTTGTCGGCCGCGTTGTACACCGTCGACAGCGACAGTTCGTTAAAGAAGTGCGTGCCGTCCTTGCGATAGTTGCGCAGGATTTCCCGGCACGCACCGCCGTTATCCAGTGCCTCACGAATGGCCATCAGCCCCGGTTGATCGCGATCTCCCGACTGCAAGAACCGGCAGTCCTGATACAGGATATCGTCCAGGGTGTAGCCAGTCAGCCGCTCGAATGCCGGGTTGACGTAGATCAGCGGCTTGTCCTTGCCTTCGCGTTCGGCGACGACGATCCCGTCGTTGGAGGCGTTGACGACCAGTTGCATCAGTTTGGCGTTGATCATTGAGCGGTCCATGGCTTGTTTTGGAGAATTGGAGTCTATGGCAACTTCTGAATGTTGCACGCGGCCCACTGAAATATTTGCATCTGCTGCTAATATCCCACGCTTTCACTCAACTACAGGATCAGATTGATGAAAGTCGCCATCCTTTCCGGCTCGGTCTACGGCACCGCTGAAGAAGTCGCCCGCCACGCCGCCGGTCTCCTCAACGCCGCCGGTTTTGAAGCCTGGCACAACCCGCGCGCCACCCTGGCAGACGTGCAAGCCTTCGCGCCCGATGCGTTCCTGGCGGTGACTTCGACCACGGGCATGGGTGAGTTGCCTGATAACCTGCAACCGCTGTATTCGAGCATCCGCGACCAATTGCCCGCCGCCTGGCGCGGCCTGCCAGGCGCGGTGATCGGCCTGGGCGACGCCAGCTACGGCGACACCTTCTGCGGCGGTGGCGAGCAACTGCGTGAGTTGTTCGGCGAGTTGGGTGTGCGCGAAGTGCTGCCGATGCTGCGTCTGGATGCCAGCGAAAGCGTGACCCCGGAAGCCGACGCCGAGCCGTGGCTGGCGGAACTGGTCACTGCACTGCGCGGTTGACCGGGTATTCGCGCAACAATGCCAGCCAGGCCTGGGCGGCTCTCGACAGATAAGCGCCGTCGCGCCAGATAAAGGCAATGTCCCAGCGCAGGAAGTCTGGCGCCTTGAGCGTCAGGCGCACCACGCCTGGCCGCACCAGCCCACGGGCGACGACGCTGGGCAGCAGCACCACGCCCTGGCCGGCGGCGACCAGCGCCACGAGAAAGTCCGCCTGGCCGCTGCGGCCAATTTCCTTCGGCGTAAAGCCCACGTGCTGACAGGCCTGCACCAGCCGGTCATTCAGCACAAAACTGCGCTGGTACATCAGGAACGGTGTGTCCGCCAATTCCTCAAGACGCACCTGAGCGTTTTCCGCCAGCGGATGGTCCATCGGCAACAAGGCGTCCAGCGGCTCATCGCAGAAGGCTTGCCAGGCGAAGGCCGGGTCACTGGGCATCAGGCTGCCGCCGACGTCCAGTTCACCGTTGAGAATCCCTTGTTCAATCGTGCGACTGCCGCCTTCCAGGAGCTGGATGGTGACGTTGGGGTAACGCCTGCGGTACTCGGCAAACAGCCCGGCGAACAACGTATCGCCGGCCAGCAGCGGCAAGCCCAGGCGCAGTTCGCCGCGAGCCAGTTGCTGCATGTCGTCCAGCTCGCTGAGCAACTCGGTCTGCAGGCGCAGCATCGCTTCGGCACGTTGCAATACCACCGCGCCGGCGGCGGTCAGGCGGATATGTGAGCCAGTGCGCTCCAGCAGCGGCGTGCCGAGGCTCTGTTCCAACTGTGCCACCTGTTTGCTCACGGCGGACTGGCTGATGTGCAAGGTTTTGCCGGCCTGGGTAAAACCACCGCGATGGATGACTTCGACAAAGCTGCGCAGCTGTTTGAATTCCATGGTCATGATTCCAGTTTGGAATAGTTTGCAGTCTAACAATTCGCTGTGGGTATGGGGCCGGCCTCTTTAAAATGGGCGCCTGCGAGGAACCCAAGCCCATGAAACGTTTCACCCGTCTGTTGATTGAATTGGTCGTGCTGCTGGCCATCTATTTTCTTGGCTGCCAACTGGCCGTATGGCTGGCGTGGCCGATTCCTGGCGGGGTGGTCGGGCTGGGCTTATTGCTGGCGACCTTCGCCAGCGGCCTGATAAAACCTGCCGCCCTGCAATTGGGCGCTGGTGTGTTGATGGCGGAGATGCTGTTGTTCTTTATTCCGGCCCTGATGAGCCTGCTGGACTACGGCGGCCTGGTGCGCAATGACGGCTGGCGCATCCTGCTGGTGATCGGCCTGAGTACCTTGGCGGTGATGCTGGTGACCGCGTTTACCGTGGAGTGGGTGTGCCGCTGGAGGCTGCGCCATGAAGCTTGAGCTGATGCCCCTGTTCTGGCTCGCCATGACCCTGGGCGCGTATGTGTTCAGCCGCTGGTTGTACCGTCGCACCGGGCGCTACCTGTTGTCGCCATTGATCCTTGTGCCGGTGCTGTTGCTGGCGGTGGCTGTGCCGATGAACACCGCCTATGCCGAATACGCGGCCGACACCCACTGGCTGATGCTGGTCCTCGGCCCGGTCACCGTGGCCTTCGCCGTGCCGATCTGGCAACAACGGCGCTTGCTCGCACGCCACTGGTCGGCTTTGCTGCTGGGCATGCTGGCGGGCAGCGTTGCATCCATCGCCACCTCGTTTGGCCTGGCCAAGGCGCTGGCGCTGGACAGCGCGGTGACGATGTCGCTGGTGCCGCGTTCCATCACCACGCCGTTCGCCATGCCGGTGTCGTCCGACCTCGGCGGCGTGCCAGAGCTGACCGCCGTGTTCGTGATGTTCACCGGCGTGTTCGGCGCCATGCTCGGTGGCGTGCTGCTTAAATGGCTGCCGTTGCGCACGCCACTGGCCCGTGGCGCTTTGTTTGGCGTGGGCGCCCATGGCGCCGGGGTCAGCCGGGCGCGGGAAGTGGGCGGCGAAGAAGGTTCGGTCGCAGGCCTGGTGATGGTGTTGACGGGGCTGCTCAACCTGTTCGCCGCGCCTTTATTGGCGGCGCTTCTCTGACGCCGTGCGCGTGGATTTCAACTATTCTCATGGCTGACTCGTTCGGTCATCAAGCTGGCTGCGAAGGCGACTCCCTTCCGTCGTGAGGTCTGTCTAGACTGGCCCATCACTCAAAAAAACAATAAGAAAGTGCGCCAAGGAGGTCGTTGACGTGAGCCTAGCCCCTGTTCTATCGCCACAAAATGTCCAAGCCCAGGTCAGCGCTGCCGAATGGCAAGCCCGTGTCGACCTGGCAGCCTGTTATCGCCTGGTGGCGTTGCACGGCTGGGATGACCTGATCTTCACCCACATCTCGGCCAAGGTGCCGGGCACCGATGACTTCCTGATCAACCCGTACGGGCTGATGTTTCACGAGATCACCGCGTCGAGCCTGGTCAAGGTCGATCAAGCCGGCAACAAGTTGATGGACGGCCCCTACGAGATCAACCCGGCGGGCTACACCATCCATAGCGCCATCCATGAAGTTCGCCACGACGTTACCTGCGTGCTGCATACCCACACCGCCGCCGGTGTCGCGGTGGCGGCGCAGAAACAGGGTGTGTTGCCGATCAGCCAGCAATCGATCTTCGTGCTGGCGAGCCTGGCCTATCACGCCTACGAAGGCGTGGCACTGAACCACGAGGAAAAGGCCCGGTTGCAGGCCGACCTGGGCGACAACAATTTCCTGATGCTGCACAACCACGGCCTGCTGACCTGCGGCAGCACCATCGCCGACACCTTCCTGATGATGTTCACATTCCAGCGTGCCTGCGATATCCAGGTGCTGGCGCAAAACGGCGGCGCCGAGTTGATCCCCATCGGCCCGCAGATTCTGGCCGGGGCCAAGGCGATGGTGGCGGCTGTTACCAAAAGCGCACAAGGCATGGGGGGCGCGCTGGCCTGGCCGGCGTTGCTGCGTAAGTTGGACAGCATCGATCCTGGGTATAAAACCTGATGCCACTCGCCGAGATCCCGCTCAGAGCCTGGCGCAAGCGCGGCCAGAGTTTCGTCTTCCGTGGTCGTACCATCCGCTACTGGGTGGCGGGGCAGGGCGAGCCGTTGCTGCTGATCCATGGTTTCCCTACGGCCAGTTGGGACTGGCATTACCTGTGGCAGCCCCTGGCCCAGCGCAACCTGGTGATTGCCTGCGACATGCTCGGCTTTGGCGACTCGGACAAACCCCTCGATCACGAGTACTGCCTGCTGGAGCAGGCCGATGTGCAACAGGCGCTGCTGGAGTATTTGAGTGTGGATCAGCCGGTGCATGTGCTGGCCCATGACTACGGCGACAGCGTTGCCCAGGAATTGCTCGCGCGGCATTACGAAGGGCGCTTTCTGATGGCCAGTTGCGTGTTTCTCAACGGCGGCCTGTTTCCCGAAACCCATCGGCCTGCGCTGGTGCAAAAACTCTTGCTCAGCCCTCTTGGCTGGATGATTGGCCGCGCCTTTGGGCGCAATGCCTTGTCCGATAGCTTCCGCCAGATCTTCGGCCCGGATACCCGCCCCAGCGAAAGCGCCCTGGATGATTTCTGGAGCCTGCTCAACTGCAACGATGGCACGCGGATCCTGCACAAGCTGATTGCCTATATCCCCCAGCGTCGCCGGATGCGTGACCGTTGGGTGGAGGCGATGCAGCGTCTGGACGTGCCGCTGCGGGTGATTGACGGCGAGGCTGACCCGATTTCCGGTGCGCATATGGTGGCGCGTTATCAGCAACTGGTGCCCGAGGCGGATACGGTGTTGCTGACGAATATCGGCCACTACCCGCAGATCGAGGCGCCGGTGCAGGTGCTCAAGCACTACCTGGCGTTTCGCGAGCGGATTGCCGGGCCGGTGCCCTACATGGCCTATTCCTGAATTCACACAGTTCAACTGTGGGAGAGGGCTTGTGTGGGAGCTGGCCTGTTCCACAGTGAGAGCAGCGCCGGCCCCTTGGCCATCATCCCCCAGCCTTATCGCGCACCATTCAGCCCTGGCTGACTTTATTGTGACCCAAGGCCCCGTGCCTGACACTCAACCCATTCCCATTGTCGCCAGCGGAGTTCGGTATGAGTGAGTCAGTGCAGTTCCAGGATAAGGTCGTGATCGTCACCGGTGCCGGCGGCGGGTTGGGCCGGGCCCATGCGCTGCTGTTCGCCCGGCACGGGGCCAAGGTGTTGGTCAATGACTTGGGCGGCTCGACCCAGGGCGAAGGCGCCAATGCCTCGGCCGCTGACCGTGTGGTCGCTGAAATCCGCGCCGCTGGCGGTATTGCCGAAGCCAACCATGACTCCGTCACCGACGGTGACAAGATTGTGCAGCACGCGCTGGAAGTGTTCGGTCGCATCGACGTGGTGGTCAACAATGCCGGGATTCTGCGCGACAAGACCTTCCACAAAATGGACGACAGCGACTGGGACCTGGTTTACCGGGTGCATGTCGAAGGTGCCTACAAAGTCACCCGCGCCGCCTGGCCGCACATGCGCGAGCAAGGCTACGGCCGGGTGATCTTTACGGCTTCCACCTCCGGCATCTACGGCAACTTCGGTCAGTCCAACTACGGCATGGCCAAGCTCGGGTTGTATGGCTTGACCCGCACCCTGGCGCTGGAAGGGCGCAAGAACAACATCCTGGTCAACGCCATCGCCCCTACTGGTGGCACGCGCATGACCGAAGGCCTGATCCCGCCGCAAGTGTTCGAGCGCCTCAAGCCGGAGCTGGTCAGCCCGCTGGTGGTGTACCTGGGCAGCGCGGCGTGCGAGGACACCGCCGGCCTGTTCGAAGTGGGCGGCGGCTGGATCGGCAAGACCCGCTGGGAGCGCAGCCTCGGCGTGGGGTTTGACCCGGAAGCCGGCTTCTCGCCCGACGACGTGGCCGCGCATTGGCAGCAGATCTGCGACTTCGAAGGCGCCGCCCACCCCAAGGACAACATCGAAGCCCTGAAGGAAATGATGGCCAACTTGCAGAAGTACAGCCTTTGATCGTTGCTTGAACAACAGTGAATCGTGCGGGGCGCCAAGGGCGCCCCGTTTTATTCCGGGCATAAAAAAGGCCGCTGCATAGGCAGCGGCCGAAGTAAGACGTTGGATCAAGGAGCAACAAATCCACGTCAGTGAACACGGGTAACAGATTGAAAACAGGCATCAATCCAGCTAAGTCTGGCTGTTCTTCCGGTGGGGGAAGCGGGCCGTTTGCCCTGAGAGCGCGCTAAGAATAGTCGGTTGTAACAAAATGAGTAATAGCGCTTCAGGACAAGGACTGTTACCGATACGGCAACAGTCGCCGGGCGCGCCATCCACTGGCTTGATAAGCCACCATCCATTCGGTCCATACCCCCGCCCAAACCCGCTGCCAGCACGGCTGCTCATCCTTTCGAGCGACAACACGAATCCCTCCTTGGTGCGCTTATCGCTCCTGATGCGCGGCAGTAGGGTGGGGCCTTCTGTCACTCACCGGGGAAGACGCATGACAAAAACAACAATGCGCGCCATCTTCACGCCTCAGGCGCTGGCCGCTGCGGTTGCACTGGGTTGCTGTGCGCAGGCGCAGGCTGTTTCATTCAACATTGGCGAGATCGAAGGGCAATTCGACTCCTCGCTGTCGGTCGGCGCGAGTTGGGGCATGCGCGATGCCGATAAAAAGCTGGTGGGCACCGTCAATGGCGGCACCGGGCAAGCGTCTACCGGGGATGATGGACGACTGAACTTCAAGAAGGGCGAAACCTTCTCCAAGATCTTCAAGGGCCTGCACGACCTGGAGCTCAAGTACGGCGACAGCGGCATGTTTGTCCGCGGCAAATATTGGTACGACTTCGAACTGCAGGACGAAGACCGCGAATTCAAGCAGATCAGCAACCACCACCGCGACGAAGGCGCGCGCTCATCCGGCTACCAACTGCTGGATGCCTTCGTCTATCACAACTATTCCATTGGCGACCAACCGGGCAACGTGCGCCTGGGCAAGCAGGTGGTCAGTTGGGGCGAGAGCACCTTTATCGGTAACTCCATCAACAGCATCAACCCCATCGACGTGTCGGCCTTCCGCCGCCCCGGCGCGGAGATCAAGGAAGGGCTGATCCCGGTGAACATGCTGTTCGGCTCCCAGAGCCTGACCAACCAACTGACGGTGGAAGGCTTCTACCAGTTGAACTGGCAAAACACCGTGCTGGATAACTGCGGCACGTTCTTTGGTGGCGACGTCGCGGCCCATGGTTGCAATGGCAACTACACCGTGGGCAACCCGGCAATTGCGCCGTTGCAACCGGTGGCCGCCGCGTTCGGGCAGGGTTTTCAAGTGACGCGTGAAGGGGTGATCGTACAGCGCGCCCGGGATCGCGAAGCCCGCGACGGCGGCCAGTTCGGCGCAGCCTTGCGCTGGCTGGGGGACGACACCGAGTACGGCCTGTACTTCATGAACTACCACAGCCGCACGCCGACCGTGGGCACCATCACCAACAACACCAGCCTGGCCACGCTCGGCGCGATCTCTGGCGCAGCCAACGGCATCGCGCCCGGCACCGGTTCAGGGCTGGTCCAGAGCCTGATGCTCGGCCGTGGCCAGTACTACCTCGACTACCCGGAAAACATCCGCCTGTTCGGCGCCAGTTTCTCCACCACCTTGCCCACCGGCACGGCGTGGACCGGTGAAATCAGCTACCGCCCGAATGCCCCGGTGCAACTCAACACCACCGACCTGACCCTGGCCCTGATCAACCCGGTCGCCGGCCAGGCGGCGTCGCCGATCCGCAGCAACTTCGGCGACGACAACAAAGGCTACCGCCGCAAGGAAATCACCCAGATTCAAAGCACCATGACCCAATTCTTCGACCAGGTGCTGGGCGCCGAACGCCTGACGTTGGTCGGTGAAGCGGCCTTCGTCCACGTCGCTGGACTGGAAGACAAATCCAAGCTGCGTTACGGCCGTGACTCGGTCTACGGCGCCTATGGGTTCCAGGGTGACACCGACGGTTTTGTCACGGCCAACTCCTGGGGCTACCGCGCCCGGGCGATCCTTGACTATAACAACGCGATCTTCGGGGTGAACCTCAAGCCCAACCTGTCGTGGTCCCATGACGTCGCCGGCTACGGCCCCAACGGCCTGTTCAACAAAGGCGCCAAGGCCATCAGCGTCGGCGTGGATGCGGATTACCGCAGCACCTATACCGCCAGCCTGAGCTACACCGACTTTTTCGGCGGCGACTACAACACCCTCACCGACCGCGACTTCCTCGCCCTCAGCTTCGGCGTGAACTTCTGATCTGGCTAAAAGAAGGACAAGACTCCATGCGTAAGACACTTGCTGTATTGGCTCTGAGTTTGCTGGCGGCCCATGTCATGGCCGCCGTATCGCCCGAAGAAGCCGCCAAGCTTGGCACCAGCCTCACCCCGGTGGGCGCCGAAAAAGCCGGCAACGCCGACGGCTCGATCCCGGCCTGGACCGGTGGCATTCCTACAAACGCGGGCGCGGTGGACAGCAAAGGCTTTCTCGCCGACCCGTTCGCCAGTGAAAAACCGCTGTTCGTGATCACCGCCGCCACCGTCGACAAGTACAAGGACAAACTCTCCGAAGGCCAGGTGGCGATGTTCAAGCGCTACCCCGAGACCTACAAGATCCCGGTGTACACCACCCACCGCACGGTCAACCTGCCGGCGGACATCTACGAGTCGATCAAGCGCAGCGCGCTGAACGTCAAGCCGATCAACGACGGCAACGGCCTGGAAAACTTCACCGGAAACCGCTACTACGCCTTCCCGATTCCGAAAAATGGCGTGGAAGTGCTGTGGAACCACATCACCCGCTACCACGGCGGCAACCTGCGCCGCATCATCACCCAGGCCACGCCGCAGACCAACGGCAGCTACACGCCGATCCGCTTCGAAGAAGAAGTGGCGGTGCCGCAACTGATCCCGGACATGGATCCGGCCAAGGCGGCCAACGTGCTGACCTTCTTCAAGCAATCGGTGACCGCGCCCGCGCGCCTGGCGGGCAACGTGCTGCTGGTGCACGAAACCCTCGACCAGGTGAAAGAACCGCGCCTGGCGTGGATCTACAACGCCGGCCAACGCCGCGTACGCCGTGCGCCGCAAGTGGCGTATGACGGGCCGGGCACCGCGTCCGACGGCCTGCGTACGTCCGACAACTTCGACATGTTCTCCGGCGCGCCCGACCGCTATGACTGGAAACTGGTGGGCAAGAAGGAGATGTACATCCCCTACAACAGCTACAAGCTCGATCAACCGACCCTCAAGTACGACGACATCATCAAGGCCGGCCATATCAACCAGGACCTGACCCGCTACGAACTGCACCGCGTGTGGGAAGTGGTCGGCACGGTCAAGCCGAGTGAGCGGCACATCTACGCCAAGCGCCACATGTACATCGACGAAGACAGCTGGCAAGTGGCGCTGGTGGATCACTACGACGGCCGTGGCCAACTGTGGCGGGTCGCCGAGGGCCACGCGCAGTTCTACTACAACCACCAGACCCCGGCCTACACCGTGGAAACCCTGTACGACATCATCGCCGGGCGCTACATCGCGCTGGGTATGAAGAACGAGGAGAAGAGCAGCTTTGTGTTTGGCTTCAATGCCAAGGCCGCCGATTACACCCCAGCTGCGCTGAGGGCTGAAGGCGTACGCTGATTTAAGAGGTGAAATGCAATCCAAATGTGGGAGTGGGCTTGTGTGGGAGCGGGCTTGCTCGCGAATACAGTGTGTCAGTCACAGCTGTTTTGACTGACTCGCCGCCTTCGCGAGCAAGCCCGCTCCCACACAAGCCAGCTCCCACATTGTGTTGTGCACACCTTGAGTTTTATGGCCATCAATCACCCCGCTGAATACTTCTTCAACAACCCTTAGCCACAGGACTAGGGTACGCATCAGGTTGCATAACAATAAAAAAGCAGGATGCAGCAATGACCGCCATGACACGCTGCCTGGACCGTCCTGGATTCATGCCCCGGCTGTCCGCCCACCATCTGCTGCGCCCGCGCCTGGCCGCGCCTTTGTTGGCGGCGCAGGCCCGGGTCAAGTTGCTCTGCGCCCCCGGCGGCAGCGGCAAGAGCGCGTTGCTGGCCGAGTGCGCCTTGCAGGCGCCCAACGGTTGCCAGGTGTATTGGCTGCCGCTCAATGGCATCACCCTCAGCCCGCTGGAGTTATGCCAGCGCCTGGCCCTCAACCTCGGCCTGGCCTTTACCGATGAAGCCACGCTGCTGCTCGACCTCGCTCGTTGGCAGGCCCCGGCGTGGCTGTTCCTGGATGATTTCAACCGCCTGCCCGCGCCCGAGTTGGATGCGTTGCTCGACCGCCTGCTTACCGCCAGCAGCCCGGCGTTGACCTGGTGGCTCGGCGCCCGGCGGCGGCCGATCTGCAACTGGCCGCGCTTGCTGCTCGACGATGAGTTGCTGGAGTGCAGCAGCAGCGAGTTGGCCTTCAACGGCGCGGAAATCCAGGTGCTGTTGAGCCCCGGGCACAGCGTGGACAGTGTCATGCAGTTCAGCGCCGGCTGGTGCGCCGGTGTGCGCATCGCCTTGCTCGGCGACGGGCACCCGGACAAGACCTTGCTCGATTACCTGCAACACGAACTGTTCAGCACCTTGCCCGCCGAACTCGCCGAGGCCTGGCGGGTGCTCGCCCATTTACCGCGTTTCAACGCTGGCTTGTGCGAGCACCTGTTCGGCTTTGGCGACGGCGATCAGTACCTGCATGATTTGCAGGCCCTTGGCGCCTACATCCAGCCGTGGGAAGACGCCGCCGACTGGCTGCAAGTGTTCCCGCCCCTGGCGCACTTGCTGCGCGATGAACCTTGGCCGGCCAAGCGCTCCTGGCACCGGCGCGCCTGCCAGTGGTTCACCGCCGAACAGGACTGGCAAGCGGCGTTCGAGCAAGCGCTGCTGGCCGAAGAGTACGAGGTGGCGGTGAGCCTGTTGCAACACTTCAGCTTCGAGGACTTGTTTCGCCAGCAAAACGCCGTGCTGCTGTTGCGCCTGCACGAGCAGCATGGCGATGAATTGATGCTCGGTTCGGCGCAATTGGTCGGCTTGGTCACGGCGGCCTTGCTGTTTGCCGGGCGCTTTGATCAGGCGGCGCAGTGCATCGATCAATTGGCGCGTTTTGCGCCGCAACCCACGGCGGCGCAACAGGCCTATCTGCTGGGGCGCTGGCAGGCGCAGTGGGGCTGGTTGCTGCACCTGCGCGGCGATGCCGACGGCTCGCGCGGGCATTTTCTCGAAGCCTTGCAAGCGTTGCCCGACAGCGCCTGGACGTCGCGTCTGATGTGCCTGTCGGGGCTGACTCAGCAAGCCTTGCTGCGCGGCGAGCTGGACGTGGCCCAGGCCTTGAGCCGCGAGGCGCTGTGCCTGGCCCGTGCCCACGGCTCGTTAGTGCTGGAGGCACTGCTGGAGTTGGACCACGCCCAGTTGCTGGAGCAGCGCGGCGCACCTTATCGCGCACAAAGCCTGCTGGAAGGCGTGCAGGCGATGTTGCTCAAGCAGCGCCTCAAGGCCGGGCCGTTGGTGGGGCGTATCGCCTTGCGCCGTGGGCATCTGGCGTTGCGTCAAGGGCAGGACGTGTTGGCCGCCGAGTGTTTCGACGCCGGCTTGCCGATGTGCCTGCACAGCCAGGACAAACGCGTGCTTTATGGTTTTCTCGGCCTGGCGCTGTTGGCGGCCAACCGCGGTGATTACGCCCAGGCCTTTGTGCAGCTGCGCGACGCCGAGCGGCTGATGCAGCAGCGTCTGGTGCCGGAATCGGTGTATCGCGCTGTGTTGCTGCTGGTCAGTGGGCACTTCTGGTTGCAGCAGGGCCGCGTCGAGTTGACGGTGGAAGCGGTGCGCCGGGTGCTGCGCCACTTCCGTGGGCCGCAGGCCAAGCAAGCGCCGCCGGCGACGTTGGAATTGATTCCGCGTCTGGAATATCTGTTGGTGCTGGCCGAGGTGAAACTAGGCTGTGCCGAGCAACCGCTGGAGCGCTTGAGCGCCTTGCTGGCGACTGTCCAGCAGCGCGGCATGTTGTGCCTGGAAACCGAATTGCACCTGGTGCTGGGCGAGGTGGCCTGGCACCTCGGCGACTCGACTCAAGCGCGGCGTTCGTTGCAGGCCGGTTTGGAACTGGCGGCACGTTGCCAGGTGCAGCAGGCGATTCGCGAGCTGCGTTTGCGCTCGCCGGGGTTGTTGAGTGACGTGGGGCTTGAAGCGCCAGTGTCGCCCGCCGGCACGGCGGAAAACCCCCTGAGCCAGCGCGAACTGGAAGTGCTGCAATTGATCGCGCAGGGCAGCTCCAACCTGGAAATCGCCGACCGCCTGTTTATCTCCCTGCACACGGTCAAGACCCACGCGCGGCGCATCCATAGCAAGCTCGGCGTGGAGCGGCGCACACAAGCAGTGGCCAAGGCGAAGACGCTGGGCTTGATGGTCTAGGCGCAGAATGCCTGGCGGTATTCGCCGGGCGTGGCGCCCATGGCCTGGCGGAAGCGGCTGGTGAAGTGGCTGGCGCTGGAAAAACCGCACATCAGGGCGATCTCGCCAAGGGGCAGGGCGCCACTGCGCAGCAGTGCCTGGGCTCGGGTCAAACGGCGCGCCAGCAGGTATTGATGGGGCGGCAGGCCGAAGCTTTGGCGGAACATCCGCGCAAAGTGGTATTCCGACAGCGCGCACAACCCGGCCAATTGGCTGAGACTGATGGGGTCTTCGAGGTGCTGGTCGATGTACTCCACCAACAGCCGCCGCTGGTACGCCGCCAACCCGCCTTTTAAACGCAACCCCTCGCGTGCGCCGACCTGGCTGAGCAGGGTGTGGCTGAGCATTTCATGGGCCAGGCTGCTGGTCAGCAGGCGTTCGGCGGGTTCGTGCCAGTTGAGGGCGATCAACTGGTGGAAGCGCCGGGCTTGGCTGGCGTCCTCCAGAAAGGTGCTTTCGCGCAGTTGCAGCGCACGCGGTTCGCGGTCGAGCAAGGTGACGCAACCGAGGGCGAACTGTTCCGGGCTGAAATACACATGGGCCAGGCGGATCTCGCCGTTGATCACCCAGGCCGACTGGTGCTCGGCGGGCAGGATGCACAGCTTGTCGGGACCGCCCTTGGTGCCCGGCTGGTCGCGTCGGAACGTACCGGTGCCACCGCCTATGTAGCAGGACAAGGTGTGATGGCTCGGCGCCTGGTAATCCTGGGCGTCGTGATGGTTGCTCCACAAGGCCGCAGACAAGCCGTCACCGAGCTCGGCGCAGGCTTCGAGGCGAGCGTTGGGCGAGCGGTTAAGGGCTTGAAAGACTTGCAGGGATTCCAGTTCGGGCATGGTGAGCACTCGTTGACACCTTGCATCCTACTCCGCGGCGCTGGCGCTGTGATCCTGCGGGCCGACAAAAGCGCAAGAATCTGCAAGAGACTTGCCCGGGTTGGGGGCGACACTGAGGCTCAATCGATGGAGCCCGCTATGAACCTTTCCCTGTATTTACTCACCGTGCTGATCTGGGGCACCACCTGGATTGCCCTCAAATGGCAGCTGGGCGTGGTGGCGATCCCGGTGTCCATCGTCTATCGCTTCGGTCTTGCCGCGCTGGTGCTGTTTGCGTTGTTGCTGCTCAGCCGCAAGTTGCAGGTGATGAACCGGCGCGGGCACTTGATCTGCCTGGCCCAGGGCCTGTGCTTGTTCTGCGTGAATTTCATGTGCTTCTTGACGGCCAGCCAGTGGATCCCCAGCGGCCTGGTAGCGGTGGTGTTTTCCACGGCCACGTTGTGGAACGCGCTGAACGCCCGGGTGTTTTTTGGCCAGCGCGTGGCGCGCAACGTGTTGATGGGCGGCGGCCTGGGCTTGCTGGGGCTGGGCTTTCTGTTCTGGCCGGAACTGGCCGGGCACACCGCCAGCCCGCAGACCTTGTTGGGTCTGGGTTTGGCGTTGCTCGGGACCATGTGTTTCTCGGCGGGCAACATGTTGTCGAGCCTGCAACAGAAGGCCGGGCTCAAGCCATTGACCACCAACGCCTGGGGCATGGCCTATGGTGCGGCGATGTTGGCGACCTATTGCGCGGTGCGCGGGATCCCCTTCGAGATGGACTGGAGCGCGCGGTACATCGGCGCGTTGTGGTACCTGGTGATCCCGGGCTCGGTGATCGGGTTTACCGCGTACCTGACCCTGGTCGGGCGCATGGGGCCGGAGCGTGCGGCATATTGCACGGTGTTGTTCCCGGTGGTGGCGCTGAATGTGTCGGCGTTTGCCGAAGGCTATCAATGGACCGGGCCGGCGTTGGTGGGGTTGGTGTTGGTGATGTTGGGGAATGTGTTGGTGTTTCGTAAGCCTAAGCCGGCTGAGCATGTGAGCCCGGTCTTCAAGGCGAAGCAAATCTAATGTGGGAGCGGGCTTGCTCGCGAAAGCGGTGTGTCAGTCAATATATCTGTCACTGATACACCGCATTCGCGAGCAAGCCCGCTCCCACACAAGCCCGTTCACACATTGGACTGAGGTGTTATTTGAGACCGAGGCGCTTGGCCATGCGGCCGAGGTTGGCGCGGTCCAGGCCCAGTTCGCGGGCCGCACTGGCCCAATTGTGCTGATGGCGCTCCAGGCAGGCGCTGATGATCTGGCGCTGAAAGTGCTCGGTGGCCTGGCGCAGGTCGCCGGTGACCACGGGGATCTCGTCGACCGGGGCTTCGATGGCGGGCGCGGTAACGTCCGGCAAGTCCAGGTCCTGGGCGCTGAGGCTGAGAATCTTCGGCCGTTCGCGACAGTTGCCCAGGGCTTTCAGCGCGCTGCGGCCGATCAAGTGTTCCAACTCGCGCACATTGCCCGGCCAGTTATAGGCCAGCAGTGCCGCCTGGGCGTCGCTGGTCAGGCGCAGGCTGCCCAGGCCCATGCGCGAGCGGTTCTGTTCGAGGAAGAAACCGGCCAGCAGCAACACATCCCGCCCGCGTTCGCGCAGGGCCGGCACTTGCAGCGGGTACACGCTGAGGCGGTGGTAGAAGTCGGCGCGGTAGCGGCCATTGCGCACTTCTTCGGCGAGGTCGCGGTTGGTGGCAGCGATCAGGCGCACGTCCACGTGATGCTCCTTGTCCGAACCCAGGCGTTGCAACTGGCCGCTTTGCAGCACGCGCAGCAGCTTTGCCTGCACGGTCAGGGACAGTTCACCCACCTCATCCAGGAACAGCGTGCCGCCATTGGCCAGCTCAAACTTACCGCGGCGCTCGTTCAACGCACCGGTGAACGCCCCGCGCACATGCCCGAACAGCTCGCTTTCCACCAGGGTTTCCGGCAAGGCTGCGCAGTTGAGGCTGATCAGCGGTTTGTCCGCACGGGGCGAGGCGGCGTGGATCGCCTGGGCGACCAACTCCTTGCCCACCCCGGTTTCGCCGGTGATCAGCACGGTGAGGTCGCTGCCGCCCACCAGCTTGATCTCTTCCACCAGGCGCTTGTGGGGTTTGCTTTGGCCGATCATTTCCTTGTGCTGCTGGCCGCTGGCCTCGCGGTAGATTTCGGCGCGCAGGGTCAGGCGCTCGATCCGCTCGGCGACGTTGACGGTGGCGGCGGCAAGGCTGGCGAAGGCTTGCAGGGCGTCCAGTTCGACCCGCTCGAAGCGCTCGGTGTCGAGGGCATCGAGGGTCAGCAGGCCCCAGGGCTTGTCGTCGACAAACAGCGGGCAGCCCATGCAGTCGTGGACTTCCAACTGCCCATGCAGGCCGGCGACCAGGCCGTCGTAGGGGTCGGGCAATTCGCTGTCGCTGTCGAAGCGCGTCGGCCCGGGGCTGCTCAACAGCACTTCAAAACGTGGGTGCTCGCTGACTTTGAAACGTCGGCCAAGGGTGTCGGGGCTCAAGCCGTCCACCGCCAGCGGAACCAGCCACTCACCGTCCAGGCGCAACAGCGCGGCGGCATCGCAGGGCAGCAGGGCGCGCATGGCTTGCAACAAGCGGCGGTAACGCTCGCCTTCGGGCAGTTCGCGGGATAGGTCGGCGACCAGGGGCAGCAGGGTGGTGAGCAGCGATTGCGCAGTCATAATGACTCCTTGTAGTCCTTATGACTATAATGTGTAGGAAGTCATACTGACTACATATTCTTCAAGTCATTGAAATATAAGGGTTTATAAGTTGGCATGAATACTGACTAGGTAAAGGCAATCAGTAAAAAGACCCAGGAGTCTGCCATGCTTAGTGCCCAAGACCGTGCCATCGTCAAATCCACTGTGCCCCTGCTGGAAAGCGGCGGCGAAGCGCTGATCACCCATTTCTACCGCATGATGCTGTCCGAGTACCCCGAGGTGCGCCCACTGTTCAACCAGGCCCACCAGGCCAGCGGCGACCAGCCTCGCGCCCTGGCTAACGGCGTGCTGATGTATGCGCGGCATATCGATCAGCTGGATCAGTTGGGTGACTTGGTGGCGAAGATCATCAACAAGCACGTGGCCTTGCAGATCCTGCCGGAGCATTACCCAATTGTCGGCGCGTGCCTGCTGCGTGCCATTTCCGAAGTGCTGGGCAGCGAGATTGCCACCCCTGAGGTGATGAATGCCTGGGGCGCGGCCTATGGCCAGTTGGCGGATATCCTGATCGGTGCCGAAACAGCCATCTACGACGAGAAAGCCCAGGCCCCGGGCGGCTGGCGCGGTGCGCGGGCGTTCACGCTGGTCAAGCGCGTGGAAGAGAGCGCCGAGATCATTTCCTTCTACTTTGCGCCTGTGGATAACGGCCCGATCCTGGCAGCTGCGCCGGGTCAGTACATCGGCATGAAGCTGGTGCTGGATGGCGAGGAAGTGCGCCGCAACTATTCCCTGTCGGCCTTGAGCGATGCCGGGCAATACCGCATCAGCGTCAAACGCGAGGCGGGTGGGCGGGTGTCCAACTACCTGCATGATCAAGTACCGGTCGGCGCGACCATCGACCTGTTCCCGCCTTCGGGAGAGTTCACCCTGGCCGCTGGCGACAAACCGCTGGTGTTGATCAGCGGCGGGGTGGGCATCACGCCAACCCTGCCGATGCTTGAAGCGGCGTTGGCAACTGGGCGTGCGGTGCACTTTATCCACTGTGCGCGTAACGGCGGGGTGCATGCGTTCCGCGATTGGGTGGATGCCCTGGCGGCCAAGCATCCGCAGCTGCAGCGCTTTTATTGCTATGCCGAGGACGATGGCGTGAGCCCGGCGGCGGATAAGGTTGGGTTGCTCAGCCAGGAACAATTGGCTGAGTGGTTGCCCGAACAGCGTGACATCGATGCCTACTTCCTTGGGCCTAAAGGCTTCATGGGCGCGATCAAGCGCCACCTCAAGGCGTTGGGTGTGCCGGAGAAGCAAAGCCGTTATGAGTTCTTTGGTCCGGCGGCGGCCTTGGAATAAGACCTGAAGGTTCACACTGTGCAAAATGTGGGAGCGGGCTTGCTCGCGAAGGCGGTGGATCAGTCACCAGATGTATTGGCTGGCACACCGCCTTCGCGAGCAAGCCCGCTCCCACATTTGCATCTGCATTTCTCCAGATTAATCTCCTGTTAACCCCCTTCTGTTTAAACCTCTCTCTGTGTGTAAACTTGCGGCCATTGGCACGACCAGACAAAGGGAAACTGAGATGAGTGACGAATTGCGTTTAGGCAGGGAGCGGCGCTTTCTGGTGTTGCTGGGCATCATCTGCCTGGCGCTGATCGGCGGTGCGCTTTATATGCAGGTGGTGCTGGGCGAGGCACCGTGCCCGCTGTGCATCCTGCAACGCTATGCGTTGCTGCTGATCGCGATCTTCGCTTTCATCGGCGCGGCGATGCGCCGTAAAGGGGCGATCACCCTGTTCGAAGGCCTGGTGGTGCTCAGCGCCCTCGGCGGCGTGGCGGCAGCCGGCCATCACGTGTACACCCAGTTCTTCCCCCAGGTCAGCTGCGGCATTGATGTGCTGCAACCGATCGTCGACGACCTGCCCCTGGCCAAGGTGTTCCCCCTGGGCTTCCAGGTCGATGGTTTCTGCAGCACGCCGTATCCGCCGGTGCTGGGCCTGTCCCTGGCGCAATGGGCGCTGGTGGCGTTTGTGCTGACTGTGATCCTGGTACCCCTGGGCATTTACCGCAACCGTCAACGCCAGGCCTGAACCCATCGGGCAAAACGCCCCGGTCTTCCTGAGGGAAGGCCGGGGCGTTTTTGTTTGTAGGGATTTGTGAAGGGAGCGTGACGCCGGACAATTACGGGTGCGCGCAGCGTGCGACATGTTGTCACACGGAAGCTGCCGCAGGACGTTTCCCGCTCGCGGATTGCCCCATTAAATTTGCCTAAAACGCGCAATTTGTGCTGTCAGTTCGTGGTTTGGGCAGTGATGGGCAGCGCACGCTGTCCGCGCCTTTGCGTGATGTCCGAATGCCTTGTTTTATGGGGACTTTGCTGCGTTTTGCATGCCCTTACAGAGCGTAAGGGCTGTGGTGGATTGAGCAATAACACGGCAATTTTTGTGGTTTTTGTTGAGAATCGAACACGATAAGATCGCGAACCTTTGCGGTTTTGGTGAAGGATTGTTGCTGGAATCGATAAAAATTATTTCTTTATAAGACATGGTTTATACATCGCTAGCTAACTACAATCGCCCGCACTGAATGTCCGGTGCTGTTCAATATTTGAGCACTGGAGCGGTCGAGGGGCAGATGGACGGCTCTGTGCGACCCCAAGGTTCCGGCAGCCTTTCAACTATCCGCACCAAATGGAATTGGTCTGTAACAAGGCCTTTAACCACGAAATCGAATAAGAACTCACCGCAGGTCCGTGAAACGCGCCGTTATGGCGTGATGGGCAGGCTCTTATTCAATCGAAGAGAAATGCCAACCCTTGGCAGGGTGAAGTGTTGGCGATCAAAACCCAACTGCATTGCGCAAGCTGCTTTAGAGGTCGTGAGATGAGTAAAAACAGGTACCCCCGATTACTAGGCTTTTTGCCGCTGATTGGCATGCTGTTAATGCTGGGAGGCTGCAAGTGGACCTTGATGGACCCAAAAGGACAGATCGGTCTGGATCAACGAAACCTGATCATCACCGCTACCCTGCTGATGCTGCTGGTCGTGGTCCCTGTGATCATCATGACCTTCGCCTTCGCCTGGAAATACCGCGCGTCGAACACCAGCGCGACCTACGCGCCGAAGTGGTCGCACTCCACCAAGATTGAAATCGCGGTGTGGCTGGTTCCGGTCCTCATCATCATCGCCCTGGGTTACATCACCTATAAGTCGACCCACGAGCTGGACCCGTACCGTCCGCTGGTCTCCGACGTCAAGCCGATCAACATCGAAGTGGTCGCGCTGGACTGGAAGTGGCTGTTCATCTACCCGGACCTGGGTATCGCCACGGTCAACGAGATCCAGTTCCCGGAGAACACCCCGCTTAACTTCCGGATCACCTCCGACGCCGTGATGAACTCGTTCTTCATCCCAGCCCTGGGCGGTCAGATCTATGCGATGGCAGGCATGCAGACTCGCCTGCACCTGATCGCCAACGAAAAAGCTGTAATGGAAGGCATCTCCGCTAACTACAGCGGCGCTGGCTTCACCGGCATGAAATTCAAAGCGATCTCGACAAGCCAGGAAGACTTCAACGCCTGGGTAGCCGAAGTCAAGGCCGCACCTAAACAGCTTGATCAAGCTGAATACGATGCCCTGACCAAACCAAGCCAGAACAACCCAGTCGCTCTGTACTCCACGTATGAGCCGGACCTGTTTCAGAAAATCGTCGACAAGTACGAAGGTATGAAGCCAGGCAAGCCGGTCAAGCACGAGAAGAAAGAAGTGGCCGCGGTTGAAGGTTCTGACACGGGCTCGCATTCAACTGCTGGGGCAGAGGAGTAAACGATGTTTGGTAAATTAAGTTGGGATGCGATCCCGTTCCACGAGCCGATTGTGATGATTACCATCGCCATGATCGCGCTGGGTGGTCTGGGGCTGTTTGCGGCAATCACTTATTTCAAGAAGTGGACCTACCTGTGGACCGAGTGGCTGACTTCGGTTGACCACAAGAAAATCGGTGTCATGTACATCATCGTGGCCATGGTCATGCTGCTGCGCGGCTTTGCCGACGCCATCATGATGCGTACCCAGTTGGCCATGGCCACCGAGGGTTCGCCTGGCTACCTGCCACCTGAACACTATGACCAGATCTTCACCGCCCACGGTGTGATCATGATCATCTTCATGGCGATGCCATTCTTCACCGGCCTGATGAACCTTGCAGTGCCGCTGCAGATCGGCGCGCGTGACGTTGCCTACCCGTTCCTGAACTCCCTGAGCTTCTGGCTGCTGGTTTCCGGCGTGGTGCTGATCAACGTATCCCTGGGCGTCGGCGAATTCGCCAAGACCGGTTGGGTTGCGTATCCGCCATTGTCGGGCCTGCAATACAGCCCTGGCGTGGGTGTGGACTACTACATCTGGGCCCTACAGTTATCAGGACTCGGGACGACGCTGACGGGGGTCAACTTCTTGGCCACCGTGCTGAAAATGCGCGCCCCTGGCATGAAACTGATGGACATGCCGATCTTCACCTGGACCTGCACCTGGGCCAACGTCCTGATCGTGGCTTCGTTCCCGATCCTGGCCGCTACCATGGCGCTGCTGTCGCTTGACCGTTACCTGGATTTCCACATTTTCACCAATGAACTTGGTGGCAATCCAATGATGTACGTGAACCTGTTCTGGGCATGGGGTCACCCTGAGGTGTACATCCTGATCCTGCCAGCGTTCGGTATCTTCTCCGAAGTGATCTCGACCTTTACCGGCAAGCGCCTGTTCGGTCACCACTCGATGGTTTACGCATCGGGCGCAATCTCTGTACTGGGCTTCATGGTTTGGCTGCACCACTTCTTCACCATGGGTTCGGGGGCGAGCGTCAACGCCTTCTTCGGCCTGGCGACGATGCTGATTTCCATCCCGACGGGGGTGAAGCTATTCAACTGGCTATTCACCATCTATCACGGTCGTCTGCGCATGACCAGCCAGGTTCTGTGGACCCTGGGCTTCATGGTGACCTTCGCCATCGGCGGCATGACTGGCGTACTGCTGGCCATTCCGGGTGCTGACTTCGTCCTGCACAACAGCCTGTTCGTGATCGCGCACTTCCATAACGTGATCATCGGTGGTGCGGTATTCGGTTACATCGCTGGTTTCAGCTTCTACTTCCCGAAAGCGTTCGGCTTCAAGCTGCACGAAGGTTGGGGCAAGGCTGCATTCTGGTTCTGGATCTCGGGCTTCTTCGTCGCGTTCATGCCGCTCTACGCTTTGGGCTTCATGGGCATGACCCGTCGTCTGAACGCTACTACCAACCCTGAGTGGGTGCCGTACCTGTACGTCGCCATGTTCGGTGCGATCATGATCGCGGTCGGTATCGCCTGCCAACTGATCCAGCTGTACGTGAGTATCCGTGACCGTAAGCAGAACGCTTGCGACTCCGGCGACCCATGGAATGGCCACACCCTGGAATGGTCGACCTCGTCGCCACCGCCGTTCTACAACTTCGCCGTGATCCCGACTGCGAACACTATCGATGCGTTCACCGAAGCCAAGGAAGACGGTACTGCGTACCAGAAGCCGGCTAAATACGAACCGATCCACATGCCAAGCAACACTGCCACTGGCGTGGTGATGGGTGCGCTGTTGACCGTGTTCGGTTTCGCGATGATCTGGCACATCTGGTGGCTGGCAATCGCAAGCCTGGTTGGCACTATCGGTTACTTCATCGTTCACGCAGCCCGTGACGATCAAGGCTACATGGTGCCGGTCGAAGAGATCGAACGCATCGAAGCCGAGCAGCACGCTCGCCTGGTAGCCGAGAAGAAGATCCCGGCCAACCGTGTTGAAACCTCGTTGGAACAGGCTTAAACCATGTCGAACTTAGTGACCAATGCTGGACACGCCCATGTCGATGACCATGGGCACGATGACCATCACCACGACTCGGGGCCGATGACCGTTTTCGGTTTCTGGCTCTACCTGATGACCGACTGCATCTTGTTTGCGTCGATCTTCGCGGTGTACGCGGTACTGGTAAACAACGTAGCGGGTGGCCCGTCGGGCCACGACATCTTCGAACTGCCTTACGTGCTCGGCGAAACCGCCTTGCTGTTGTTCAGTTCGATCACCTACGGCTTCGCCATGTTGGCCTTCTACAAGGGCAACAAGAAAGGCGTACTGAGCTGGTTGGGCCTGACCTTCCTGTTCGGCCTGGGCTTCATCGGCATGGAGATCAACGAGTTCCACCTGCTGATCTCCGAAGGCTACGGTCCGCACCGTAGTGGCTTCCTGTCCGCGTTCTTCACGCTGGTAGGCACCCACGGTCTGCACGTAACGGCCGGCCTGCTGTGGATGGCGGTGATGATGTATCAGGTCAATAAACACGGCCTGACCAACACCAACAAGACTCGCCTGAGCTGCCTGAGCCTGTTCTGGCACTTCCTGGACGTGGTCTGGATCTGCGTCTTCACCGTTGTTTACCTGATGGGGACTCTGTAATGGCTAATGCACACTCCCATGACCATGACAGCCACGATGCGAGCCACGGCAGCGTTAAGTCGTACGCCATCGGCTTCATCCTGTCGGTAATCCTGACGCTCATCCCGTTTGGTCTGGTGATGTACCCGACCCTGCCGAAATCGATCACCTTGATGATCGTGCTGGCATTCGCGGTGATTCAGGTTCTGGTTCACCTGGTGTACTTCCTGCACCTGGATCGTTCCAAAGAGCAGCGCGATAACGTGATTGCGTTTGTGTTCGCAGGGTTGGTAATCCTGCTGCTGGTTGGCCTGTCGATATGGATCATGTTCAGCATCCATACGTTCATGATGGCGAAGTGAGGTAAGACCCGATGTCGCTTAAGCACTTTATCCAAATCACCAAACCGGGGATCATTTTCGGTAACGTGCTTTCTGTGGCGGGCGGTTTCTTCCTGGCCTCCAAGGGACATGTCGATCTGGCCATTTTCCTGGCTGCGATGATCGGTACGTCCCTGGTGGTTGCTTCCGGTTGCGTGTTCAACAACTGCATCGACCGTGACATCGATATCAAGATGGAGCGCACCAAGAATCGTGTGCTGGTCCAGGGCCTAATCTCCCTGAAACTGGCACTGATCTATGCGACCGTCCTCGGTGTTGCCGGTGTGGCGTTGTTGTACAAGGTGGCCAACCCGCTGGCGGCGCTGTTTGCCGTGATCGGTTTTGTCATCTACGTCGGCCTATACAGCCTGTACCTCAAGCGCAAGTCCGTTCACGGCACGCTGGTGGGCAGTCTGTCGGGGGCGATGCCGCCGGTGATTGGTTATGTGGCTGTAACCAATAGCTTCGACATGGCCGCGCTGACGCTACTGGTGATGTTCAGCCTGTGGCAGATGCCGCACTCCTACGCCATTGCGATCTTCCGCTTCAATGACTACCTGGCTGCGTCGATTCCGGTTCTGCCGGTCAAGCGTGGCATCCAGGTGGCCAAGAAACACATCCTGCTGTACATCCTGGCCTTCCTTGTGGCGACCTTGATGTTGACCTTCAGTGGCTACGCCGGCATGAGCTACCTCGCCGTCGCCGCCGCCATGGGCATGTACTGGTTGTACATGGCCTGGACCGGCTACAAGGCGGTGGATGACACCGTCTGGGCGCGCAAGCTGTTCGTGTTCTCGATCTTCACCATCACCGCGCTCAGCGTGATGATGTCCCTGGATTTCCAAGTGCCGAAAGAGCTGTTGCTGACCTACGCTCACTGAGTGGACACGCAGTGAAAGAGCCCCGCCTTCGAGAGAAGCGCGGGGCTTTTTCTTGGGCGCGCGGTTAAATCGGACTACGCTTTTCTCGTCATACCTCTCTGTACGAGCTGTGCGAATCAATCACCCGCCTTACAAGGAGTTACCCCATGGTCAGCGTTAGTCGTCGGTCCCTTCTCGCCGTGGGCGCTGCCCTGCCATTGTTGGGGCGCCTGGATTGGGCGGTGGCCGCGCCGAAACCGGCAAAGTCTGACAAGGTGCGGCTCAATTACAACGAAAGCCCCTACGGCCCTTCAGGCGCTGCGCGTGAGGCAATGCAGCGCGGCATTGCCACGGCCGGGTTGTATCCCTACGGCCACATGTACGCGTTGGCCGGGCTGTTTGCCCAGCAGCAAGGGATTGCCGAGGAACAGGTGGCGGTGTTTGCAGGCTCCATGGCGGCGTTGCGCTTTGCGGTGCTGGCGTTCACCAGCGAAAGCCGTGGCCTGGTGATGGCCACGCCGTCCTATGAGGTTCCGCGCCAGGCGGCTGAATCGCGCAAGTCTCCGGTGAAAGAGGTCGCCCTCAATGCCGAGCACGCCCACGACGTGCCGGCAATGCTGGCTGCCGATCCTCAGGCCGGCATGCTCTACCTGTGCAACCCCAACAATCCTACCGGCACCATGACCCCCACCGAGTCGATCCGCCACGCCCTGGCAAACAAACCCAAGGGCAGCGTGCTGGTGGTGGACGAGGCCTACATCGACTTCTCCGACGCCCCCAGCGTGATCAGTTGGGTCAAGGACCACGACGACCTGCTGGTGCTGCGCACCTTCTCGAAAATCTACGGCATGGCGGGCTCCCGTGTTGGCCTGGCGATCGGCCATCCCAAGTTGCTGGAGCAACTGGCCGTGTTCGGCGGCGACAACGTCCCGGCCGGTTCCGCCCTGCTCGGCGCCAAGGCCAGCCTGGAAGACGTCAAGCTGCTGCCCCAGCGCAAGGCGCTCAATGCGCAACTGCGCGACGAGACCGTGGCCTGGCTGAAGGGGCGTGGTTTTACTTGCACCGTGTCCCAGAGCAACTGCTTCATGATCGACGTGAAGCAGCCGGCCGAGCAGGTCATCGAGCGCTTGGCAGAGCAGGGCGTGATGGTCGGGCGGGTGTGGAAAAACTGGCCGCAGTGGGTGCGGGTGACGGTGGGGAACAAGCAGGATATGCAGCGGTTTCGTGAGGCGTTTGAGGCGCAGGATGTACGGGCTGTGTAATCCGACACAAAACGAATGTGGCGTTGCTGACTTCTGGGCAGCTCGTCAGAAAGCCGAATTTGAGTTTGTAAAACTATAGGCAAGTTGCCTATAGTTTGCTCATGCGCTCAATCTTCTTCGAAACCTTATCGTTTACTGCCACCGTAGGTGATTACCTGACGGACGATGAGTATCGGGCGCTACAAAACGAGATGCAGTTGAATCCCCTGGCTGGCGATGTGATGCCCCGTACGGGAGGGTTTCGCAAACTCAGGTGGTCAGATGGCAGGCGCGGTAAAGGCAAGCGTGGCGGCTTGCGGATTATTTACTATTGGCTCACGACTGACGGTCACTTCTGGATGTTTGCAATCTATAACAAGGACGAATTGGAAAATTTGACTGCCGACCAAGAGAAGGCACTTAAGAAGGCCATAGAGGCCGAACTGAAAAAACGAGGTACCCCATGAAAAAGCGCGATCTATTTGCAGAGTTGATGCAGGGCGTTGAAGAGATGGCAGCGCACCGCGAAGGTAAAATTACCCTTCGGCAAAGCACTGTGGAGGATAAGCCGGCTCCCGAGGTATCAGCCCAAGAAATTGTGGCGTTGCGGGATAAGCTGCACATGTCGCAATCGGTGTTCGCCAGGAGCATACGCACCAGCCCCGGGACGCTGAAAAACTGGGAACAAGACAAGTCGAAACCCAACGCGCAGGCCGCACTCCTGATTCGGTTGGTCGAGAAGTTTCCCGATATGGTGGACCGACTGTCCACAGTCTGATCGAAAAAAGCCCCGCCTTCATCCGAAGTGCGGGGCTTTTTGTTGGGGGTGACCCAGGTTACTGCTGCGCGATACTGTAACCCTCAAACGCGCTCTGCTGCTGCAACGCAGCAATCACTGTCTTGCGGCTCAGCGGCTGCTCGGCGCCGGTGTTATCCACAAAGCTTTCCACTTCCAGCTCGGCTTCATCACCTTCACCGACAAAGCTGAAACCGAGGAATTCGAACGCCTCGCGGTCAACGTTCAGCTTCGAGCGCGGTGTACGCAATGGCAGGGTGACGCTGATGCCGTCCTTGCTGATCACAAACACTTCGGCTTCTTTCTTCGGGCGTGAGGCCTTGCTCTTGCCGGCGCTCGGGTTGCTGATGGCCTGGTGGCTCTGGTTCAGCACTTTCAACGCCAGGCCGTAGACCAGCTCCTGGAACTCGGGGTCGTCCTTGAAGCTGGACAGGATGCGGCTGATGGAGAACTTGCTGCTCAGGTCTTCCAGGGCGATGCTGTCGGCGGCTTCGGCGTCCTTGAGTTGCTTGAGCTGGCCCATCAGGTCGTAGGCTTTGTCGTCGTCAAAGGCGTCGTGGGCCTGGCGGATGGCCACGCGCAGCTCGCGGATCTGGTCGCTTTCCTTGGAGGTGTGAAACGCGTCCAGCACCATCTCGCTGATGATCTTGGCGGCGGGCACATGCTGTGAAAGATTGATGGCGTTTTCGTATTCAGCTTTGGATTGCAAGGCGACTACGGATTCTTCGTGGTGGGAATCAGACATTGAAATTTCACTACTTCAGTAAACGGGAGACAAAAAAGCGTCGCGCATTTTCAAGGCGTGGGGGGATCAGGTCAAGGCAGCACATTGCCCTCATCGCGACGCAAGGCGGCAAGCGCACGCTGCAGCTTGATGGCCCGCCCGCAAAACAGACCTACGGTAAATCCCGAGACCGCGCCGATGGTCGCCAGCATGCTCGGTGTGCTCAGCAACAACGGATGCACCGCCTGCTGGTAGCCGAAGTAATACTTCACCGCGAAGAACAGCTGCGAGATCAGCAGAGTCTTCCAGGTGCCCGCCAGCACCAGGGTTTCGCCATTGGCGTCGAGACGGGCGCCGTTGGCGTTGAACAGCAGCACCCCCACCAGGCTGCCGACCACGGCGCCGCCCGCCCAGGCGCTACTCGACAACAGTGAAGGCGCCAGCGACATCAGCGACCACAGCACCAGCACCACCGGCAGGATCAGCAGCGAGCGCCGATTCTCGCGCCCGCCCAGGCAGGCCTTGATGCCGTAGTAGCAAATCCACAGGTAAACCGCGTAAACCCAGAGGGGCGTGCCTTGGAGGATGTCGAGCATGGTGCGCTTCCGTGCGAGAGAGGTAAGGGCTGGATAGTCGTTGAGCCCTCGTCCTCTTGTCCATCGTTTTGCCCCTGACCCACATCAAAACCCCCCGCCGGTAAATCCGTTACAACACCCAAAGCCTGATGAACCCATAAAAACGACCACTGACCTGCGCCGAGGGGACCACCCCACGCCAGGTGATTAAAGGACTAACACGATGGCGCTTTCTCTTGCACGCCTGGCCATGCTGGGGGCGACGCTGTGTCTGGCGCTTCCCTTGCACGCCAACACCCCCGACACCCCGCTGATCGAACACGGCAAGTACGTCGCGCAACTGGGCGACTGCATCGCCTGCCACACCGCCAAGCAAGGCCAGGTGATGGCGGGCGGGCTGGAGCTGAGTACGCCGATGGGCACGATCTTCTCCAGCAACATCACGCCCGACCGTGAAACCGGCATCGGCAACTACACCTTCGAGCAATTCGACCGGGTCATGCGTGAAGGGGTCACGCCGAGCGGTATGAACCTTTACCCGGCGATGCCGTATCCGTCCTACGCGAAGATGAGCGAGGAGGATATGCGTGCCCTGTACGCCTACCTGATGCAAGGCGTCGAGCCGGTGCAGCAAGCCAACCTCGAAGCGGACATGGGTTTCCCGTTCAACCAGCGCTGGGGCCTGGCGCTGTGGAATTTTGCCTTTGTCGACAAACGGCCGTTCGCACCTGACCCGGCGCGGGATGAGTCGCTCAACCGTGGCGCGTACCTGGTCCAGGGCCTGGGCCATTGCGGTTCCTGCCACACGCCGCGCGGCATCGCCTTCCAGGAAAAAGCCCTGAGCGATGAAGGCAGCAGCGGCCAGCACTACCTGGCCGGTGAAACCGTTGAGCACTGGCGCGCCCTGAGCCTGCGTAACCTGTGGACCGTGGAAGACACCGTGCAATTGCTCAAGACCGGGCAAAACCGCTTTGCCACAGTCGCCGGCAACATGGCCGATGTGATTCACCACAGCACCCAGCACTTCAGCGAGGACGACCTCACCGCCATCGCCCGCTACCTCAAATCCCTGCCACCGGGCAAAGACGACCTGCCGATGCCGTCCGTGGCCCACGCACCCGCAGCGCCGCCGGCGGACTTGTTCACCAGCCGTGGCGGCCTGGGTTATATGCAGTTCTGCAGCGACTGCCATCGCAGCGACGGCGCCGGTGTCAAAGGCCTGTTCCCGCCGCTGGCGGGCAACCCGAGCATTGCGTCCAACAACCCGACGTCGCTGCTGCATATCACCCTCACGGGCTGGGAAACCGCGCAAACCGCCGCTCATCCACGGGTCTACACCATGCCCGGCTTCGCCCGCCTGGCGGATCAGGAAATCGCCGAGATCCTCAGCTTTGTGCGCACGCGCTGGGGCAACGAGGGCACACCCATCAGCGCCGCCCAGGTGAAAAAGCTGCGCGACCAACTCAACCCGGCCACCACCGATTCATCGGCGTTCGAAACCCCGCGCCTGGCCGATCTGCTCGCCGCACCCAACGCCGATCAAGTGGTGCGCGGCATGCGCCTGCACCTGCAAACCAAGGCGCTGCTGCCGGACAACGTGGGCAATTCGCTCAATTGCACCAGTTGCCATCTCAACGCTGGCACCGTGGCGGACGGCTCGCCGTTTGTCGGCGTGTCGGCCTTCTTCCCCAGCTACGCGCCGCGTGCCGGCAAGGTGGTGACCCTGGAAGAGCGCATCAACGGCTGCTTCCGTCGCTCGATGAATGGCAAGCCTCTGGCGCCGCAATCGGCGGATATGCAAGCGATGGTTGCCTACTTCGACTGGATGAAAAACAACACCCGGCCCGAAGACAAAGTCGCCGGGCGCGGCGTGGGCAAGGTCGATCCGGCGATCAAGCCGGACTTGGCCAATGGCCAGGCGGTGTACGCCAAGCAATGCGCGGTATGCCATGGTGACAACGGCCAGGGCCTGGCGCGGGCCGACGGCGAGCTGATCTACCCACCTCTGTGGGGTGAGCAATCGTTCAATATCGGCGCCGGCATGGCCCGCACTTACACGGCGGCGGCGTTCGTCAAACGCAATATGCCGATCGGCTTCCACGAGAAATTCCCGTTGGGCCAGGGCGGTTTGTCCGACCAGGACGCGGTGGACGTGGCGGCCTACTTCTCGGGGCAACCGCGCCCGGACTTCCCGGACAAGGTCAAAGACTGGCCCAACGGCGGCAAGCCCGTGGATGCCCGCTACTAGGTCAACTGCCGCAGGCACGCCTCAAGGATATTCAGGCCTTCCTCCAGCACCGCGGGCTCAATGGTCAGCGGTGCGAGCAAACGGATGATATGCCGCGACTTGCCGCTGGGCATCAGCAGCAAGCCGGCATCCCGCGCCAGGCCCAGCAATTGGGCCAGTTGCTGTGGGGCGGGCGTGCCGTCGGCGTGGGCCAATTCGATACCGCGCATGGCGCCGACGCCGGTCAGGCGGCCCAGGTAGGGTGACAGGCCTTGCGCCCGCCAGCGCTCATAGCGGCCGACGATGGCTTCTTCCTGCTGCGCACCCCAGCTTTTCAGGTGGGCATCGCTCATCGCCTCCAGGGTGGCCAAGGCTGCCGCGCAGGCGATGGGGTTGCCGGAGTAGGTGCCACCCAGCCCGCCCTTGGGCAGGTTGTCGAGCAACGCCTGGCGCCCGACCACCGCACCCAGCGGCACGCCACCGGCGATGCTTTTGCCGAGCAGGATCAGGTCCGGCTCGATACCCAACCGCGAAAAGGCAAAGCGCTGGCCAGTCCGACCAAAGCCCGATTGGATTTCATCGGCAATCAGCAGGATGTTTTTCTCATCACAGAAGCGCCGCAGGGCTTGGGCGAATTCCCTGTCCAGGGCAAGGAAACCGCCTTCGCCCTGCACCGGCTCAATGATGAAACAGGCCACGTCGTTGACGTCGATTTCCACGCTGAACAGACGGTCCATGGCCTTCAGGGCTTCGTCGCAGGTCACGTCGTTATCGGCACTGGGGTAGGGCAGGTGATACACAGGGCCGGGTAATACGCCGACCTTCTGCTTATAGGGCGCCACCTTGCCGTTGAGGTTCAGGGTGGCCAGGGTGCGCCCATGAAAGGCGCCGTCAAATGCGATCACTGCCGTGCGGCCGGTGGCGCCGCGCACGATCTTCAAGGCGTTTTCCGCCGCTTCCGCGCCGCTGTTGGTGAGCATGCCGCTGACCGGGTAGTCCACCGGGATAAACGCGGTGAGGCGTTCCATCAGTTCGATGTAAGGCGCGTGGGGGGCAGCGTTGAAGGCGTAGTGGGTCAACTTTGTCGCTTGCTCACGAATCGCGTCCACCACGCCGAGGTGGCAATGGCCGAGGTTGAGCACGCCAATGCCGCCGACAAAATCGATGTAGCGCTTGCCCGTGCTGTCCCAGACCTCGGCGTTCTTGCCGTGGCTGAGGGTGATGGGGTGGACGATGGAAATCGACTGGCTGATGGTTGGGCGGCTCATGAATCCTCGACTCGGCGGTGGCGGGCGTCTTTTTATCTAAGCTGCGCGCCAGGCCTTGGCACAAACGAAATAAAGTCGCCGGGTCATTCCAAATCGGAACGAGTTGTTGCCGAAAGGTCGTTTGTGGCAATGCGCCCAAGGGCTTGATACTGCCTGACCAATAAGAATCGACAGGGAGAGCAGCGCATGAAATACCTCAAGAACACCTTGGTCGCCATCACCTGCGCTTGGGCGGCGAGCGCCCAGGCGGGCGTGACCCTCGATGCGATCCAGAAAAAAGGCTTTATCCAGTGCGGTGTCAGCGATGGCCTGCCGGGCTTTGGCGTGCCGGACAGCACAGGCAAGATGACCGGCATCGATGTGGACGTGTGCCACGCGGTCGCTGCGGCCGTGTTCGGCGATGCGTCAAAGGTGAAGTTCAGCCAACTGACCGCCAAGGAGCGTTTCACTGCGTTGCAGTCCGGCGAAATCGATCTGATCTCGCGTAACACCACCTGGACCAGCTCTCGCGATACGGGCATGGGCCTGGTGTTCACCGGTGTGACGTACTACGACGGCATCGGCTTTCTGGTGAACAACAAACTGGGGGTGACCGGGGCCAAGCAGTTGGATGGCGCCACCGTGTGTATCCAGGCGGGCACCACCACCGAGCTCAACGTCGCCGACTACTTCCGCACCCATGGCATGAAGTTCACGCCGATCACCTTCGACACCGCCGACGAAAGCGCCAAGGGCCTCGAGGCCGGGCGCTGCGACGTGCTGACCACCGACCAGTCGGGCCTATATGCCCAGCGCATCAAGATGGCCCACCCGGACGAGTTTGTGGTGTTGCCGGAGATTATCTCCAAGGAACCCCTGGGCCCGCTGGTGCGCAAGGGCGATGACGAGTGGTTCAGCATCGTCAAGTGGACCCTGTTTGCCATGCTCAATGCCGAGGAAATGGGCATCACCTCGCAAAACGTCGAAGAACAGGCGAAGACCACCAAGAACCCGGACGTCGCCCGTTTGCTCGGTGCCGACGGCGAGTACGGCAAGGACCTCAAGCTGCGCAAGGACTGGGTGGTGCAGATCGTCAAGCAGGTGGGCAATTACGGCGAAGTGTTCGAACGCAACATCGGCCAGGGCAGCGTGCTGAAGATCAAGCGCGGGCTTAATGCGTTGTGGAATAACGGCGGTATCCAGTACGCGCCGCCGGTCAGGTAAGCACGCAGATCCAGTGTGGGAGCTGGCTTATGTGGGAGCGGGCTTGCTCGCGAATGCGGAGTGTCAGTCGATAGATGTTTGACTGATACACCGCATTCGCGAGCAAGCCCGCTCCCACACAAGCCTCACCCACATTTGATCGTTGTCACCTACTCCGAAACCACATCCTTGCCCGCCGCCTTGGACCGGTACAAAGCCTGATCGGCCCGCGCCATCAGCGCAGCCGGAGATTCACCGGGGTGACGCTGCACCACCCCCAGGCTCAAGCTCACTTTGAAGCTGCCCAGGGTCGGCATCTGCGCGACTTTTTCGCGAATGCGCTCGGCCAGTGCCCTTGCCGTTTCCAGGTCGCCTTGTGGCAGCACCACCATGAACTCATCGCCGCCCCAGCGCGCCAGCAAGTCTGTCGGGCGTAGGCAGGCCTCCAGGGTTTCGACCACATGCACCAGCGTCTGATCGCCCACGGCGTGGCCGTAGCGGTCATTGATCGGCTTGAAATCATCGATATCCATGGCCACCAGTGCCAGCGGCAGGCGGAAACGCTCGGCGCGGTCGCATTCTTCCAGCAGCACTTTTTCCAGGCGGTAGCGGTTGGCCACACGGGTCAGCGTGTCGCGCTCGGCCAGGGAGCGGTTTTCGTCCAGTTGCAGCAGTAACTGTTGGTTGACCCGTGACAACTCACGGGTGCGCTCGGCTACCAGGGCTTCAAGGGATTGATTGCGCCGTTCCAACTGCTCGATGGAACATTTGCGCGTATGGATATCACGATGGGCGCCGACCATGCGCGCGACCGAACCGTCGGGGTTGCGCGCAACGATGTAGCCACGGTCTTCGATCCACAGGTAAGTGCCGTCTGCTTTTCGGCAGCGGTACTCGGCTTGGTAGTGAGGGGTGTGTTGGTGGATGTAGCTATCAAACACCGTCATCACCTGGGGGTAATCCTCGGGGTGGATCACGTTCTCCCAGGTGAACACGCTGTTTTCCAGGGAGTGTCGGGGGTAGCCGAGCATTTCGTACCAGCCGGGGCTGCGGTACACAAAACCGGTATTGGCGTTCCAGTCCCAGATCCCGTCGCTGACCAACTCCATGACGGCGTGCAGCATGTCGGCGTTCAGGTCGGAAAAGTCATTCCTCATCGGTTTGCTGCTGGATGTATCGTCCATTTGCGCTTCCTGCGTGGGCTGGCGCCCAAGGCCAGTCATGGTTGACGCCGATACTCCGTGGCTGGGGGCTACTGTACATCGCGGCTTGCGGGGTTTGAATAGGGTGGGTGCGGTGCTTTAGTGGAGGTGGCGATGGGCTATTACTGCGGCGGCACCATCCTCGTCCGTGGCTTCCCATCCGCGTTGTGTTGGTAGATCGCCTCAGGCTGGCCCTGCTCGTTGAAGAACACCTGGCCAATCCCCGCCGAATTCCACAATCGTTCACCCGCTTCAGCGTGTTCCGGGATATGCGGTACCACCTGCATGGTGCGCCGGCGGGTGAACCAGTTCAGCGGCGAGCGCGGTGAGTAGAGCCAGCGGTTGAGGCGGTCGAACCATTCCAGCAGGCGTGGCGGGAATTCGTTCTTGATGCCGCTGCTGGTGATTTGCCAGATCTTCGGCCCGGCGTTGCGGTGACGGATCAGCACTTCGTAGACAAACGAGTAGTGCACGTCCCCCGAGAGGATTACGTAGTTACCCGGTGTGCGGGAGTGGCGGAAGATGTTGAGGATCACTTGGGCCGCGCCGCGATGGGCCATCCAGTTTTCGGCGTCTACCAGCAGCGGGTAGCCGCACCAGCTGAACACCTTTTGTATGGTCTCGATCAGCTTCACGCCAAAGATCGGTGCGGGCGAGACGATGATGGCGCTCGGATGATCCAGCAGCTCCTGTTGCAGTTCGCTCAAGGCTTCCCAATCCAGCAGGCCGGAGGGTTGCGTGAGGTTGAACTCGCTGCGCCAGCGGCGGGTGCGGGTGTCGAGCACCACCAGGGCGGGCGTGGTCGGCAATACGTAGTGCCAGTGCTGGAATTTCAACAGGGCTTCGAGCAGTGCATCCTGTTTGTTCGCGTCGAGATGATTGCCCTGGGCCCCTGCGGTGAGTGTCTGGGTCTGCCCCAGCAACTCGCCGAAGACATCTGGCTGGTTGCCCCAGCCCTGGCACAGCAGGTAGGCCAGCAGCGCGTTACCAATGATGCGCTTGGAGAACGGGTGGCCGTAGGCGGTTTCTTCCCACTGGGCGCTGAGGTTCCAGTCGTCGGTGATGTCGTGGTCATCGAAGATCATCAGGGTGGGCAGGTGGGCGAATACCCGCGCGACCCCTGGCAGGCCATCGCGAAAGCGCTCGATCTGCACCTGTTCGCGGGTATAACGCTTTTGTTCTTCAGCGCTCAATTGCGGCGGTTCTAGGGTGATCAGCGTCCAGGGTATGGGCGACCACACCAGCAAGTACATGGCGATGACTTCGGCGAAGGTCACCAAGTGATTGTCGGCGGTGCTGCTGGTGAAGATCGGCTTCTTTACGCCGCCAAAAAAACGCTCGCGCAGGGTCTCGTTGCTGTCCAGCGCTGGCAGCAGGTCGGCGCGATGGTAGTAGCTGGCGCGGTGCTTGTAGAGGCTGCGGCTGTCATCGACCACGGCGCCTTCGAGGTATTCGTCGAACAGGCCCAGCCGCTCGATCAGCGTATGAATCGCCCGCAGCATCGGCCCGGCGACATCGTCGGCGTAGATCTGGTCGCCACTCATCATCAACAGGGCCGGGCGCTCGGCCGGGGTATGGGCGCCGGCCAGCAGGCGGTCTACGCATAACAAGCCTTCGTCGGCGTTGTGATGGGGTTTGCGGCATGAGCCGTGTACCAATTGTTGGAGGCGACTGTGCAGGACGAAGCTGGGCATCGTTGTGCCTGGGTACAGCAAGTGGGGAGCCCACTGAGCAATGCCGCAATCGTCTATCAGCACATCAAAGCCGATGCTGACATCCTCGGGCAATCGTTCAGCCAGTGGCACATCGATCAGATAGATAAAGGCGTGAGCGCCAACAGGAACGACCAGGCAATGAGCCTCAAGGGCAATAGCCAGTGTTGTCTGGGGAAGTTGCAGCCTTAGGACCGGCGTCAGTTCCCGGCTCGCCACGAACCAAAGCACCAGGCGGGTGGGCTCCAGGCGACGCAGAATGGGGCCGGCAAGCACGCAGGGTAGTGACGACGGATCGGGCATGAAACGGGCAGCTCAAGTTGAACGACAGGAGTGCAGGATAACGCAGTGAATGTCGGCGTTTCGTTAAGGGATTGCAGAACGGAGAAGTCATTGAAAGAGGCACTCATACAGAGGAAGCAGAACGGTTTGGTTCTGCTTCTTTTGAGGCTGTTTAGTTAGGTGTTAACTTACAGTAAGTTACCTCGGCCGAGGCTGTTCAAACCACCGCTGTTGCGTCGACGGGGCTTATCAATATTCGATGTGGTTTCAAAGTCCGCAGCCTGTGTGAAAGATTGATCAAGGCTGCGCTTGGTGCGCGTGTTCGGCTGTTCATTGGCTTGAGTGTCTGGCGCGACAGGGTATTGAACAGGGTAGGTGCTGATAGAGTTGATCATGGTTGTATACCTATGTTGAATCGTAGAGTTGAGGTTTTACATGGCATGTTCTTCCCTGTAACAGTGCGAGAGATAAGTTAGAGGCATTTGGTTTGTTTGGCGAGTGATTGAATGTTGCTAGTTGTGGATGAAGTTATTGTTTATTATGAAAAAAATAGCGTGAGGTTATTGAGGTTTTATTAAGCCTTGCTTAATTGCACTTGGCGCTGTGTGAACCAATAGATGCAAAGTGTGTATCAGTGCTGAACAGGCAGCACGGGCAGCAAGGCTGCCCGGCTAGCCAATCGATCAGCTATGGACGCTGCCCGTCACTTTGGGCACCGTGAAACGGAACTCACTGCCACGCCCCACCTCACTTTCAGCCACAATCTTGCCGCCATGGGCCTGGATGATGCCTTGGGTGATATACAGCCCCAAGCCACTGCCGGTGGGGTTGTTTTCGGTCTGGGTCCAATAGCGATCAAACACGTGTGGCAGTTGCTCCGGCGCGATGCCTTCACCGGAGTCGCGCACCGAAAACACGATCTCTTCGCCGTTGCTCATGGCGCTGATGCCAATATTGCCCTGGCGTGGGGTGAACTTGATGGCATTGCCGATGAGGTTGGACAGCACCTGGAACAAACGCTCCGGGTCAGCATTGATCTGCAGGCCAGGCTCGGCGTTGAACGACAGGTCGATGCCTTTTTCCATCGCCAAGGGCGCCAACAGGGAATAGGCCTCTTCAAAGATCTGGCTGACATCCAGCGCCACCGGCTTGACCACGTAGCGGCCGGCTTCGATTTTCGAGGTGTCGAGCAAATCTTCCAGCAACACATTCATCCGCCCGGCGGCCTGTTGCATGGTGTCGATAGCCGAGGAAATCCGCCGAGAGGTATGGGGGCCATCGGAGCTGAACGCCTTTTGCATCATGCCGCAGAGCATGGAGATGACCGTCATCGGGTTGCGCAGGTCGTGGGAAACCACCGCGACCAGCTCATCACGTGCACGCACGGCCTGTTGCTCGCGCAGTACCTGGCGTGCCAGGTCGTTTTCCAGGGCGGAACGGCGCAGGTCGTTGGCGGCGAAACGGTCTCCATGGCTCCACTTGGTGGAGATGCCGGCCATTTCCACCTTCCAGATCTCAAACGAGGTGCGTGGGCGAAGGCGCAGGCCGGCGTCGGAGTTTTCCAGGTCCAGTGGTTTTTTCGGGTCACCGCTCCAGTTGATGTTCTCTTTCACTTCCGGGCGGAACCACAGCACGCCGTTATCCACAGGCTTGGGCAGGCTCATGGCCAATACCCCACTGGCCACCTGCTGGAACTCGGCCGCCGGCGGGTAAACCGACGCCAGGTTATGGCTGGAAAACACCGGCTCGCCGCTCTCTTGCAGCCACTTGTGCAAGGCGCGGATCTGCGCCGGCTCCGGGCAGTTGCCGTAGCGGTGCAGTTGCTTGTCTTCGATGATCGCCACGCCGCCGGACAGGGTCAGGTCCATCAGCAACTGGCCTTGCTGGGCCAGGCCGTCGAAGACGTTTTCCTGCGACGCTTTCATCGCTTGATCCAGCAGGGCCAGGGCCTCGACTTTCTCCTCGCGCTGGCGGCTCAGGTCCAGGGCTTCCATGGCACTGATCTGCAGCGACAGCACCTGGCCAATGGTCTGGCAGGCGGTACGCAAGTCATTGGGCACCAGCAATGGCTCGCGGTTGCCGCAACTTATCAAGCCCCAGAGCTTGTCGCCCTTCATCAGCGAGATGCTCATGGACGACAGCACGCCCATGTTCTGCATGTACTGGCAATGAATCGGCGACACGCTGCGCAGGGTGGCGAAGCTCAGATCCAGTGGCTGGCCGGTGTCCGGGCGCAGCTTGGGCAGCAGCGGCACCGGCTCATACGCCGCGTTGGGGATGATGCGCAGCCAGTTGGTGCGATACAGCTCGCGGGCCTGTTCGGGGATGTCGGATGCCGGGAAGAACAGCCCGTTGAAAAGCTCCATGCTTGGCGCCGACGCTTCGGCGATCACCTGGCCGTGGCCTTCGTCTTCGAAGCGGTAGATCAGCACGCGGTCGTAACCGGTCATGGCCTGGATTTCATTCACGCTGATTTCGTACAGCGCTTGCAGGGTTTTCGCCGCCTGCAAACGTTGCAGCATCTTGCCCAGGTCACTGGTGCGACCGTTCAACGCCCGTGGGCGGAAATCCTTGAGCAGCGGTTCGAACTCCAGCACCAACACGTTTTGATGGCGGTGCAGCAATCCTTCGAATGGCGCCTCGTTAAAGCTGACATGCAGTGGCGGGGCGTCGAAAAACGTATTGTTTTCGGCCATGGTCGCGACGGCGTTGGCGGGTTCGGCGCCCAGTAGCGCATGCAGCGGTTGGCCCAGCAGCGTTTCGGGCGCGTGGCCGAACAGGGTGGCGACGTTGGCGCTGACCTGGATGATCGCAAGGTCTGGCTCCGACAAGGTCAGCAACACGCCATGGGGCTGGATCGCCCCCGGAAAACGAATGGGCTCGTCGGCACAGTTGGCAAGCAGCTCTTCAAAATCTTCGGGTTTCATAGCAGTACCTCCTGGCTGTCGAGCCATTGCTCAAAACAGCTGAATGTTGAGCGGGCTGCATCCACCGCGCGCTGTTTTGCACACACATCCAGCGGCTGGCGGCCCAGGTAATCGAGAAAATCCTTCCAGCGCCGACCGGTCTCGGCACCGTATACATTGAGAAACGCGCCGCCGTTGTCGGCGTCCAGGGCCAGGCGCTGGGCCATTTCCCGGCGCAATACCTGGCCGCCGAGGGTCGCGCCTTCCAGCACATACAGGGCGCCGAGGCAGGCAGCAGGGGTGTCGAGGGGCGGGAGTGCGCAGCAACGGGGCAGGGCATTGATGGCCGGGTTATCCAGGCCCAGGGCGTGAAGATCGCTCACGAGGGTCGGCGTTTTCACACGCAGTACCTGATCGAAACCATCAGGGATCAGGGCACCTTCATCCAGTGCCGCTTCCATCGGCTGATAAAAGCCGTAACACGCCTGGAGCAAGCGCCCGTACCAGTCGGCATCCAGGCGTTCGCAGAAAAACGGCAGGCGTTTCTCCAGCGCTACGTGCAGCAGGGCAGTGCCTGTGCGCAACGCTTCCAGCAAAGTGGGCGCACCAACGTCATGGGCCTGTGAATGCATTCAATAAGCTCGAACTGTGGGCCTTCCGGCCATGAATGACGCGTGGAAATGGGCGACGATTCTACACACCTCAAAGCCGTCAGCTGTGCGCACAAGGCGAAACAGCTGACCAGCGGATCAGAAAAGTCGCTCCATGCCTCATTAATGACCGTAGAGCGTGTTGCGAAGTTCGGTTTAAGTGATGTCGTGAAGCTATCAGTGCATGGACGGCCCCTGCGCAGTCAGCGCCGTTTGCACCTGTTCCAGCAAATGCTCGGCGCTCCACGGCTTGGGCAGGAATCGCACGGAACCGCCCAGTTGCGCCGCCAACTTGGTGTTGCCGGACGTCAGCAACACCGGCACCCCCGGCCAGCGATGCGCCACCACCCGGCTCAAGTCGTAGCCGTTGAGCAAACCCGGCATCTGAATATCACTGACAATCAGGTCCACTGGCTCATCGCCGCGTTCCAGGTAAATCATCCCTTCATCCGCCGAAGGAAACGACGTTACCAGCGCCCCGAATTCCTCCAGCACATCCACCATTAACGACCGAATGATCTCGTCGTCTTCCAGCACTAAAATCGATGGCTGAGCCATGATCCTTACTCCACCATCAGGGTTCATAGGGGTGGAGTAGAACACGCCTGCATAGGTTCGATTGGATGTGTTTGAGGCGATGGGTGGTCATAAGGATGTGCTTGCTGGATACTCCGCCCACCTCAAGCCCCCGCACAAGGCAGCCCACCGTGACCGACCCGGATATCGGCAACCGCATGATCAAAGTCGACCATGCCGGCGAACATGGCGCGATCTGCATCTACAGCGGCCAGTTGTTCATGGCCCGGCTGTTTGTCCCCGGCATGGTGGCCGAACTCCAGGAATTCCTCAGCCACGAACGGCGCCACCGCGAGGTGTTCAGGGCCGAGTTGCAACGTCGTGGCTACCGGCGCTGCCGCAGTTACTGGCTGTGTGGCCTTGGCGGATTGGTGCTGGGATTAATCACCGGGGTGTGCGGGCGCAAGGCCATCGTCGCCACCACCGTTGCCGTGGAAAGCGTGGTGCTGCGCCACCTGGCCCATCAACTGCACACACTGCGCGACATCGACCCACAGGCCTTGGCGGCGATTGCCTCGATTGTCGAAGAAGAACAACACCACCACGACCACTCGGCGGCCCAGATTGATGTGGGTGACCCTTGGTTCCGTGGGCTGACGCCAGTGGTCACAGCGTGGACCGAAGCCGTGATCTGGATGGGCATGCGTTCCTGACAAACAGGCATAATTGCCCGCGATACCTGATGGGGAACCCTGCATGAAGTACACCTTGATCACCCTCGCCCTGATCCTCAGTGCCGGCCCCGCCTTTGCGGCCGGCGACGCCGAGGCTGGCGGCAAACTCTTCACCAAGACCTGCGGCGGCTGCCACAGCGTCGGCGAAGGCGCGCGGGGCGGGTTTGGCCCGGAACTGAACGGCATCATCGGCCGACCTGCCGGCACCACCACCGACTATCAATACTCCGACGCGATGAAAAATTCCGGCGTGGTCTGGACCCGCGACAAGCTCGCCGCCTATATAGAAGCCCCGAAGAAGGTGGTGAGCGGCACACGGATGATCTTCTGGGGCATCAGCGACCAGGAAAAGATCGACAACATCCTGGCGTACCTCGAAACCTTCCAGCCCAAGTAATCACTCGCGCACATTCCTGAACAACATCAAGCGCGCACTTTCATGCAGCCCCCGGGTCAGCCCCTGCAAACGCTGAAACTCTTGGGGATACTGCGCAGCCACGTCTTCGCGCGGGGTTGGCGAGGCCAGGTCATGCAGGGTCGGCGAGCTGCCGTCGTGCTGCATCTGCAACAGGAAGTGCTGGGTCACGCCGCCGATGATGGGGAAGGTGCCTTCGCGCAGGACCAGCGGCACCACGCGTTCGCCTTCGGGCGCGGGCTGCTGGATGTCGCGGCCCAGTGCGCCATTGCGAAACGGCATGCCCGCCATGCCTGCCACGGTGGGAAGCAGATCGGCGAGGCCGACGGCTTCTTCGATCACCCGTGGCGCCAGGCCAGGGGCGTGGATCAATAGCGGCACATTGTTGCTCTCCAAACCCAGCTGTTCGAAGGCCGGCGCCATGTGCGGGATCTGGCTGATGCGCGTGTTGTGGTCGCCGAAGAACACAAAGATGCTGTTGTCGTACCAACCGCCGGCCTTGGCGATTTCCATCAGGCGGCCGATGTTGTAGTCCAGCAGGCGCACCGCGTTGTACTGCTCGACGCTGCGTGAACCGGCGGCCTGGACTTGTTCCAGGGTCACCTCGGCGACCTGGAACCCATCATTGTGCTTGGGGATGGTGAACGGCCGATGGTTGCCGGAGGTTTGCAGGTAGGCGAAGAACGGCTGGTCCGCGGGTACGGCGCGCAGCAACTGGTCGCCTTCCTTGAACAGGTCCAGGTCGGAAATGCCCCACACGTCCACCCGTGGCGAGCGCCAGTGGCTTTCTTCATAGAGCTGCACACCGTCGATGCTCTGGCGGATCAGCGCGTTGATATTCGCCCAGCCGGCATTGCCGCCGATCATGTAGAACTTCTGGTAACCCGCGAACGCGTTGATCAGCGTGTGTTGCCGGGTGATCAGCGGGTTGCGCGTGGCGGTCTCCTGGCGGGTCACGTCCGGCACGCCGCTGATACTGGCCCACACGGTCTTGGCGGTGCCGGTGACGGGCACGTAGAAGTGTTTGAAGAACCAGCTTTGCGTGGCCAGTTTGTCCAGGTTCGGCGTGGGGTTCAGCGGGTTGCCGTAGGCGCCGACGGCACTGGTGCCGAGGGATTCAAGCATCACGAAAATCACATTGGGTGGACGCTCGCCGGCCAGTCGGTAGGGCTGCAGGCCTTGTTTGCGGATGAAGTTCAGTGACTGCGCATCCGGCTGCTCAACCCCCAGGTAGTGGGCGATTTGCGGGTAGTGTTCGCGCACCTTGTGTTCATCGAATTGCGATTGGCCGACCTTGACGGTGTCGTACAAAAACAGCACCGGGTTCAGGCCCACGGCGGCTAATTGGCTGTTGCCGGAAAAGAACGCATCGCTCCAGCGCAGGGGTACCGGGTTTTCCAGGTTGAGGTTGGCGACGCGGCCGAGCAGGGCCAGCAGCACAGCGACAACACCGATCACACAGATAGGCACCAGCGCCCATTTGCGCATGGGGCGGGCCGGCCGATCCAGAGTCAGGCGTTCCAGGCAGACCAGTGCCCACACCCACAGCGCCACGGCTGTCAGCCAGCAGGCCGTTATCCACAGCACCGGGTAGGTTTCCCACACCATCTGTTGGGAAATCTGCGCGTCTTGCAGGTAACGCAACACGGTCGCGTTGATGCGTACACCGAGGTAGGCGTAGTGGCCGAAGTCGATGATGTAGACCAGGCCGACCACGGCCAAGGCCACCACCAGATAACCCCGCGCCAGCCAGCGCAGGGCGGGCAGGGTGATGAGGTTCCAGCGCGGCAGCCAGGCCAGCACGGCCAGGGGCAGCAGCAGTAACAGCGCCAGGCGCAGGTCGAAACGCAGGCCGATGCCGAGGGTTTCCAACAGGTGTGGGGTGTTTAACGGCAGGCCGGAAAAGGCCAGCACAAACACCAGGCGCAACGCCGCCAGCAACATAAACACCAGGCCGATCGCGCCCACGCCGTAGCGCAGGCGGCGTGATTGCAACGCAGTCATCATCTTCCTCATTCTAAAAAACACCGCAAATCAAATGTGGGAGCGGGCTTGTGTGGGAGCGGGCTTGCTCGCGAATGCAGTGGGTCAGCCAAACATGTACCGACTGACACCCCGCATTCGCGAGCAAGCCCGCTCCCACAGTTTGAATTGCATTAGCCCAGCGATTACGCAGTAGGTCGCCAAGAGCGGGTCCACCAGATAATCCCAATAGTTCTCCGACGCCTTCAGCCGCAGCGCAAATGCCAGCGTCCCCACCACCAACATCCAAACCGCCAGCGCATTGCGCAGGGCCAACATCCCCAGCGCCGCCACCGCCACCATCACAATCATCGGCCGCGGATTGAACCCCCACCGGTACGGATCGACATACGTCAGCCCCATCGTCGCCGGGTACAGCACCACGCCCAGCACACAGAACAGCAGCAACATCTGCACCCGGTGCGCGCGAGCAATCGGCTGCACCAACCCCAATCGGCTCAAGGCAACCCACGCCAGCAACACCAGCGTGCTGATCGCCAAATCATCGGTAAAACTGCGCACATACGCCGCCAACGGCAGTTCATTGACCGGGATAAAACTCAACGCCACCAACACCGGCAACAACCACGGCCGCCACGGCTGGGTGACGCGCAGCGCGCACAGCGCCACAAACCCCAGCAACACAAAACTCAAATGGGCCTGCCACAGGGAAACCATCACAGACGCTCCGCCAGCCAGGCTTCGTTGAAGCTGACATGTTTGATAAAGGTGTTATTCCACGAATAAACCAGGTGGTAAGTACCGTCCGGGCTGCGGCTGAAATACGGGTACTCGTACTCGAAATCGCAGCCACGGGGTTTGCACACGCGGTAATCCAGGTTGCTCAGGAAACGTTGTTCCAGGGGCAAACGTTTCGCGCCGCTGGAGGCGCGGAAGCCTTCGCCGATGATCTCTTTGTAGGCCTCGGGGGAGAACGGCGCGCCCAGCGGGTCCGGCGATTGGTCCAGTTGCACCACCGTGCGCCACTGGCTGAGCTGGGCGTCGGTGCCGTAGAGGCTGAGCTTGAAGCGACCGTCTTGCAGATCGTTAAGCGCCACCAGCAAGCCATCGTCCACCGTGCCCACCGCCGCCAATGACGAGTTGGGGTTGGCCGGTTCCAGCGGGTACGGCTCGCTCCAGGTTTGCCCGGCGTCGGTGGTGCGGCTGGCCAGCACGCGGTGGTGGGTATCGCCGGCGTAACGCAACATCGCCACGGCGCGCTGGCCGTCCAGCGGCACGATGGTTGGTTGCAGCGAATGCTTGCCGCGGCTGATGCGGAATTTGTCGATCACCGCTCCATCGGCGCTCAAGTACAGGTACTCGGCAAACTTGCCCATGAACTCGTGATACACCGGCAAACCGATGGAGCCGTCGGCGTGGAACACCGGCGCGGCGCGCACCAGGGTGCTGATATTGAAGAACGGCGACGTCACCAGTTGCCTCGGCGCCGACCAGCTGGCGCCGAGGTCATCCGAGACGATCACGTTGATTGCGCTGGCGGCCCAGCCACCCACCGACACCGAGACATAAAACATCCACAGGCGTTTATCCGGCGCGAGGGCGATCACCGGGTTGCCGAGTTTGCGGATGTAGCGTTGGGTGCCGTCGCGGGTGCTTTCCCGCGTGGCCAGTACCTGCTCGGCGCCCCATTCGCCACTGTGGGCATCGAAGCGCGCGGTGCGCACCTGCACATCGGCGGCGCCTTCGCGGGAGCCGGCGAACCACACCGCCATCAAGTCGCCACCGGGCAGGGCGGTGACGGAGGAGGAGTGCACAAAGTCCGTCAACTGTGTCGACACAAAGCGGCTGGTGTATTGCGGGGCCGCTGCGACTTTTGCAGTGTTCGGGCTGGCCTGGGCAAACGGCGCCAGGACATGGGGCGGATGGCTTTGCCAGGCGGCGAAAAACACCGCGAGCACGCTGCATATCAATAAGGCGGAGCGCATAGGAGACCTGTGGATAAAAGGATTACTGCCCACGTTCATCCGGCAGGCGCTTCCTGCGACCGGTGAGCATGGATAACGGCAGGTTGTCGCGCACCTGGACACTTTCAAACAACGCCGCCAGCACATGGATACACACCAGGCCCAGCAGCATATTCGCGGCGGTCTCGTGGATTTGTTGCGGCCAGTCGGCGCCCCACAGGGCATCGACTTCCTGCATCAAAAAGCCGCTGATGCCGAGGGTGAGCAATGCGAACAACATCAACAGCATCACCAGCGCGCCAATCGGCGAATGGCCCAGCCGATGCTGCGGCCGGCGATTGAGCAACGAACGCAGGTGGGCATTCAGCCGTTTGGGCGTAGGCCAAAAGTCCGCCCAGCGTGCGCTGCGCGGCCCGACGAACCCCCACACCAGCCGTACCAGCAGCCAGGCCATGGCGTAGTAGCCCAGCCAGACATGCCAGTCATCGCCCGCTTCGTTAAAAAAGTAATTGGCGATGAAGACCCCGGCGATCGACAGATGAAACAGTCGCACCAACGGGTCCCACAGGCGCAGGGATTCGCCTGGCATCAACCTTTGATCTCAGTCTTCATGGCCTTTCCGGTGACGGGGTCGTGGTAGATCTCGACCTTGCGCTTGTCTTTGTCGAAGCCGTAGATCTCGTAGCAGTTGCCGTCGGTGACCTTGAACTTGCTGATCGTGTAGCCCTCGGCCTTGAGCTTGTCCTGGAAGGCTTTTTCGTCTTGCCATTGCGAGCGCTCGGCGGTGGTGCACTGCGGGCCGGCGAGGGCCAGGGGGCTGGCGAGGACGAGGGACAACAGCAGAATTTTGCGCATGGAAAAGCTCTCAGCAGATGTGGGAGATTTCACAGTGCTAAACCAACCTTAGTGCAACCTTAGTTGGCAACGCGCCGTAACATCTTTGCCGGGGGCGCTCCGCTGAAACCCGGCATGATTTCGCCGTTTCCTACAGAGATTTCGCAATGCGCCTACTCCTTGTCGAAGATGATCGCGCCCTCGGCCAGGGGATTCGCGTGGCCTTGGGCGCCGAAGGCTACACCCTCGACTGGCTGCAAGATGGCGTGGCGGCCCTGCATGCGCTGCGCACGGAATCGTTCGATCTGCTCCTGCTCGACCTCGGCCTGCCACGCCTCGACGGCCTCGACCTGTTGCAGCAACTGCGCGCCGAACAGCACGACTTGCCGGTGCTGATCCTCACCGCCCGCGACGGCACCGCCGAACGCATCGCCGGCCTGGACGCCGGCGCCGACGACTACTTGGTCAAACCCTTCGACGTCGAGGAACTCAAGGCCCGCGTGCGCGCCCTGTTGCGCCGCAGCCAGGGCCGTGCGCAACCGCTGCTGGAACACGCCGGCATCCGCCTCGACCCGGCCACCCAGCAAGTGGGTTATCTGAATGAAGAGGTCATCGTCACGCCGATGGAATACCAATTGCTGCACCAACTGATGGTGCGCCCCGGCAAAGTGGTGACCCGCGAGCGCCTGTCCCGCGCGCTGTACGGCTGGCAGGACCGGGTCGAGAGCAATACCCTGGAAGTGCTGATCCATAACCTGCGCAAGAAGTTATCCACAGAGCTGATCCGCACCGTGCGCGGTGTTGGTTATGTGCTGGTGCTCACGCCATGAGCTCGGTGCGTGCGCGCATCCTCATCCCCGTATTGGTCCTGATCCTGCTCGGCGACGCGCTGATCAGCTGGCTGGTGCTGCGCGACAGCCATCACGAAATCGAAGAAGTCTACGACGCCCAACTCGCCCAAAGCGCGCGCCTGCTGCAAGGCGTATTGCGCCAACGCGACCCTGGCGAAGCCGACTGGAACAGGTTGCATGAGGCCTTTGACCAGGCCATGAGCCGCGTGGGTGAAGAGGGCGTGGCCCATCCCTATGAAACCCGTCTGACCTTCCAGATCTGGCGCGCTGACGGCCAACTGCTGGTGCGCTCCGCCGAAGCACCGGTGCTGGCCGCACCGCCCGCGACCCTCGGCGCCCACGACCTGATGGACAACGGCAACGACTGGTGCGCGTTCCTCCTCGCCGATCCGCAGCAAGGGCTATTGATTTGGGTGGGCGAGCGCGATGACATTCGCCAGGACGTGATCCAGCGCATCATGCGCCACACCCTCTGGCCCACATTGATCGGCGTGCCGCTGCTGGCGGTGTTGATCTGGCTGGTCATCGGTTGGGGCTTCAAACCGCTGCGCGCCATGGCCCTGTCGATTCGCGGGCGCAATACCGACACCTTGCAACCGCTGCACTTGGCGCCACTGCCCAGCGACCTGGAACCCATGCAAACCGCGCTGAACCGGCTGCTCGTGCAAGTGGACGACCTCTTGGAACGCGAACGCCGCTTCATCGCCGACGCTGCCCACGAACTGCGCACGCCGTTGGCGATCCTGCGCATCCACGCACAAAACGCACAAAGCGCCGAGACCCCGGAGCAACGCCGTGAAGCCCTGGAGTTTCTGGTCAACGGCGTCGACCGCGCCACCCGCATCGGCAGCCAACTGCTGACCATGGCCCGCATCGAACCACAACTGAACAACCCGGTGCGCAGTCGTGTGCAACTGACCGAGTTGGTACGCGAAGAACTGGCCGAACTGGCGCCGCTGGCCATGGAAAAAGGCGTGGAATTGGTGCTGGAGGGAGAGGAAGAGGTGTGGGTGGAGACCGAGCCTGTTGCGCTGGCGATTGCGTTGCAGAATCTGGTGACCAATGCGCTGAATTTTTCGCCTGCTGGTAGCGAAGTGAAAGTGGTGATTGGTGCTGACTGCCTGAGCGTCGAGGACCAGGGGCCTGGGATTGATGAAGCGGAATTGGGGCGATTGTTCGAACGGTTTTACAGCCGGGGGAATGCCAACGGCGCGGGGTTGGGGTTGGCGATTGTGGAGATGATTGTTGGCAAGATTGGTAGTCGGCTGGCGTTGCGGAATTTGGAGCGGGGTGGGTTGTGTGCCCGCCTGGAATTCTGACCCTGTGGGAGCGGGCTTGCCCGCGAAGGCGGCGTGTCAGTCGATACACGTGCTGGCTGCTCCCCCGCTATCGCAGGCAAGCCAGCTCCCACACGTTGACCTGCGCCAGGCTCGGGAAACGACTGCACCACCAATCCCCTGTGGGAGCGGGCTTGCCCGCGAAGGCGGTGTGTCAGTCGATACACGTGCTGGCTGCTCCCCCGCTATCGCAGGCAAGCCAGCTCCCACACATTGACCTGCGCCAGGCTTTAGAAATGGCTGCACCACCAATCCCCTGTGGGAGCGGGCTTGCCCGCGAAGGCGGTGTGTCAGTCGATACACGTGCTGGCTGCTCCCCCGCTATCGCAGGCAAGCCAGCTCCCACACTTTGATCCGCGCCAGGCTCGGGAAACGGCTGCACCACCAATCAACGGTGGTAGCTGTCGAGGCCCGGTGAAGCGGGCGATAGCGGGCTGATCGAATTTGGCGTGTGGCTTTGGGGCTTCGTCGCAAGAGCGTGCGCATAGATCACGCCGTTGAACGTGTGGGTGCTGTTGTCGTAAAAGGTTTGCATGCGCTCAGGTGTGAGTTGAGGGTTAACTTTTTGCAGCAGGCCAGCGCCGTCGACCCATAAGCCGCTGTAGTAACTGTTTTCATCCGTTCTCACGTAGTCCTGTTTGTCGCTTTCATGGAGCGCGACCATCCAGAAGATTGGATCGGGGCGATCTAGGCGCGCGTTGGCTTCGCTGAAAACCTGGTTCCATGGTTGGCCGACTTTGGACAGAAGAAAGCGATACAGCGGCGTGTAATCAAAACCGTGTGGATGGTGACTGTGCATTGAGCTGCGGTTGGACTGTGCGACCTTTTCGCTTTTGGTGTTTCGTTCGTACCGATAAGCGCGGTAGCTGCCGTGGCACACGCCATGAGTGCGGGTGTTGACTGAACGGTAGAGAAGGGGCTTTTTCATGGTTGGCCTCATGGGGTCTTGGGTTGCTTGGGTGGTGGTGGCCAGGCGCCTTGGTAGCGGAAAGAGATTTGGTAGTCGAAGAGGGTTGGGTCGATCACGTGTTTGAAGTGTGGTTGGAGCGTTGTTATCCAGCTTGGAAGAACGTTGAACACGTCGGCATAGATCGCGGTTTCCTCGCTCAAATCCAGCGCCTCAAAAAAACTATCGCCATCGTCGATGTCTGCTGAGTACTCATCCGCCTTCAAGTCATTGCTGTGCTTTTCGTACCATCGCAATCTTATTTTCATGACCATTTTTTGCTTCCTCTTTATCTGTAAATTCGGCGTTCCGGTTTTGCAGGACCTCGACGCTCTGCGGTGTATGGATCAAATGCGCCAAGGTGTTCCAAATCACTGTTTCGATAGACTTCCAACTCTCCTTTCTTGGCATCCCACTCAAATATTTTCCTTCCCTTTGCGTCTATCCAGCGTTCACGTAAACCTCCCCCACCTTTTCTTGGTGTCACAGGCCTTTGGGGAATCAATCCTGGGAAGCCCGTTATGTCTTCGATTTGGGGGGCCGGGAAGTAATCGTGGTCTGGGTTTCTGAGCCCTTTGCGAGGTGTGTTAACAACCACATACAACGGCCCAACCCCCGACTCCACCGGGAACACCAGAATAAAATCCCGATACTCCGGCGGATAAACCGGGTTCACCAAAATCTGCGCTGCCTTCTGCGTCGGCGGATAAATCCAGATCACCGGTGCTTGTGGCGCCGCCTCCAACGCCGGGATTCTCAAGGTGTCCCCCGGATCAACCGCAGGCGTCCAGATCAGCTCTACTCCCTCGCCCAAATTGGCCACAAATCGATCACCACGGCTTTGGAACTGCACCACCTCGATCATCTGCCAGTCGGCATTGCGGCCGGTGTAAAACCCATAGCCCTTGAGCGTGCCGTCCTCCAACTGCTCGATATGCAACCGCATCTGCGAACGCGCCCGTTGCATTGAGCGCAATTGCTCGTCGGTGTAGAGCGCGCTATCGCCCAACGCTGCTGGCCACGCCAGCCCGACCAATCCCGCTAGCAACCCACTCGCTACCGTGCCAGCCGCAACAGCCGCCGACTCCACCACCACCGCCCGCAATGCCAACGATCCCAAGCCGACAGGCAGTGCACTGCCGCTGATTTTGCTCAAGGCAACCGTGCCTTGGTCATCCACCTCACGGCCGCCCAACAGGCTGAAATGGCCGTACTCCTCGATCAGCTCTAGTGGCACGTAACCGGTTGGATCGTTGTAGTGAATAAGCCCGTCGGGCAGTTGGCAGGGCTTGAGGAATACGCAGCCGGGAGGTTTGGTGGGGGCAGGGGTTGTGGGTGGGAGAGGGGCGAGCAAGTCGATGGGCGGCGAATAGGGCATTCGCTTCGGCTGCGGGGTCAGGATGCGGCGTTTGAGCTGTTCTTCTTCGGTGATGGGGTAGGCGCGTTCTGACATGGCCGACTCACTTCCTTGTGTGGGGGGAGTGAGGCTACGAGGGGCAAGCAAGCGCCTGGAATCAGTGTTGTTCGATGGTTTTTGTGGGAAAGGTCAGCTGGCTTGTCGCGACGTTGAAAGTACGTATTTGAGTTCTCTCATCTGCATGTGGAAGGCCTGTGCGCTTTGGCCTTCAGGCAAAACCTGCACACGAGTAGGACCGCTCTGTTTTCTGTCTGCGCCCCTCTTTGGCGACAGGGCGTTTGCTACGGTCGCGTGAAAAACACGCGATGGAAATACTGAATGCTGACCTTCAATACCCTATGGAAAAACCACCCCGAAATTTTCGGCGACGCAGCCCCGTGCAGAAGCAACGGCGCAAAGAATTTCAGCGATCAATGCGCGATCAATTTAGGCGTAGCACTGCGCAGATCCGGCGCCGATCTGAGCCGCTTAGTCGACGTGCGCTATTGTTGGCAGCACCCCAAGAGTGAGGGGCACGTACTGGCAGCTGAGGAAATGGCCAGGGCATTAAGCCGCGCTAATATTCCCGGTTTAAGGGCGGTTATTAAGTTGAAGCCCGAAGACTTTGAGGAAGTGCTAGCCGGGCAGCAGGGCGTTATCTTCTTCAAAGACTTCTGGAGGCGAGGGAAAGAGACGTTTGGCAATCGTAGTGGTGACCATATCGATCTGTGGAATGGGCGACGGTTGACGGATTGGCTGAGCTACCCGCGTATTCAGATGGGGTTTTCGATTGAGGGGACGTTTTCGAGCTATCACGATTCCCGGGAGATTTGGTTTTGGAGGGTTTTATGACGGCGGTTAAGGGGATTGGGTGTGTGGTGTTGGTGGTTGCGGTGGCGCTTGGGGTGTTCAACGGGGTAGTGGTGGCGGTGTCTACGTATTTTGGGCCGTTTTATGAGAGTGATGCGGAGCAGAGTCGGAATTTTGGGCTTTGGTTGGTGGGGAATGGGGTGGTGGTTGTGGGAGCGGTAGTGGGCGGGACGGTCTGGTATTACAGATGGTTAAAGAGGGCGCGCGGAGTCGCGGGGGAGTAGATCGGGGCCGAAATAGTTAGCTTCGTTTCGAATATTGCGTTTTTCGTTTATTTCGTCTAGCTTTGGCCTCAACTGAACTCAGCAACACTGGAGCCGAATCATGATCACCAACCCCCTCCCAAAAACCATCCCTCCGCTGGAAAAGGAAGTTGAAGCCGCCGTGCAAGGCCAGCGTGAACTCGCCTCATTGCTGTCGACAAAATTTGAAACTCAGCGCATCGACATCTTCGACAAAGAAGACAAGCCCCACACCCTCGTACTCCCTACTTCGGCGTTGCGTTTATTGGTCGACATCCTCGGAGAGCTCGCCATCGGCAATGCCGTCAAAGTCGTGCCCGTGCACGCTGAATTGACCTCCCAGGAAGCCGCCGACTTGCTCAACGTTTCACGTCCGCATTTGGTCAAGATGCTGGAAGAGGGCGCTATTCCTTTCACAAAAACCGGTCGGCATCGGCGCATTCGTTTTTCGGATTTGATGGCGTTTAAACAGCAGCGTGATGCGCAAAGTCAGGAGGCGATGGAGGCGTTGGTGCGGCAGGCTCAGGAGCTGGGAATGGGGTATGACTTATGAGGTGTTCGCCATTCACGGCTGTATACGACGCTTGTGTGCTTTACCCGGCGGCGCTGCGGGATTTATTGATGTGGCTGGGGTTGTCTGGCCTGTATCGGGCGCGATGGACCCGTCAGATTCATGAGGAGTGGAAGCGCAACGTACTCAAGAATCATCCGGACTTGACCCCGGAACAAGTGGATAATACTTCTGCGCTGATGGACAAGGCCATACCGGATGGGTTGGTAATGGGGTATGAGGGGCTGTGTTCTAGCCTGGACTTACCGGATCCTGATGATCGTCACGTCCTGGCGGCAGCGATTCGGAGTAAGGCGGAGGTCATCGTGACCTTTAATCTGAAAGACTTTCCGGCGCATGTGCTGGCGGCTTATGACATAGAGCCGATGCATCCGGATGACTTTATCTCGGACCTTTGGGATTTGGATCAGGCGGCGGTATTGGCGGCGGCGCAGAAGCAGAGGCGGGCGATGATGCGGCCGTCGGTAAACGCGGAGGGGTATCTTGAGATGTTGATGCGGCAGGGGTTGGTGCAGACTAGTAAGGTGTTGGGGCCTTATGAGGTGATGTTGTAGTTTTCATACGGAACTGGAATGTGTGTTGACCGATAGGATCTTCCTCAACTGGCGTATTAGATTCATAAAGTAGCTCGCGATTATTGTTCCAACAATAATCGCGAGTCATTGCGGCTTTACCGCCTAATATTTGTGTGCGTAATCCTTTTTGACTACACCAACGATGTAGCTATTTAAGCCGCGTCCCGCGACGGCAAGGCGGCTCAACTCCGCAACTTTGGCTGCTCCTGGGGCGGTCGCGTCATAAACATAATTTCTATACGTGCCAGTGGCAAACTGGACAGTAATTGTCCCCGCTCCCAGTTGGTAGGCCACCACATTTGAGTCCCCAGTTAGGTTTCTATACCGCTCCATTTCTTTGCCTCGTCGTAGGTGGCGGATTGCCACTTGCTGACAGTAGGTACAAAAAACGCAGAGCGTTTTTTTAGTGTAAGCAAATATGAAGCTAGGGAGTTCCTATTACCTGAGTCGTTAACAAACGTCTGAGGGAGTACGCGACCAATACTCTCACTCTCTTTGGTGTGAAATCTTTAGGCACAGTCTGTGGGTTCCGGAATGTGGCTTGCTGAGCTATTTTTTTGCCGTCACCGCAAATTCAGTGACCGGGCCTGATAACCCGTGGAACAATAGGCGCTCAAGCGTCTCCAGCACCATGCCGACGCTTTTTTTGCGTCCGCACATCCGTGTTATGGCGGCTGTGCGCGGGAGGCCTTCGGGCCTGCCGGGTTCCTATTGTCCCGGTTTATCAGCCTGCGCACAGCTGCCACCCTTTCGCCTGATAACGAATGTGGCAGCTTCTCGACACTAGGAGCTAAAGCAATGACCGTTTCTGATAGGCGATACCCACGCAACACTGCAATCCACACCCCCACCCCGTGCGGAGGTGCCCAATGATCAACCCACCCCTCAACAAAACCCTCGGCATCATCACCTTCTCCACCTGCGGTACACCGCCCAATCATCACCACCTATTCCGTATCAATGCCGGCGTCCCCATCCGCGAAGCCCTGGAGCATGCCTCCGAGTTGTTGCACTGCTCCAAACTGCTGGCACTGGACGCGGCCATGGACAAAAGCGCCGACCGCTATGCCTGGGCTGCGCATTATTTGGGGGAGATGGCGAAGGCGGTGGTGGATGATTTGGCGAATGGGATGTTGCCGAATGGGGTTGCTGGGGAGGATGGGGTTGTTGTGTAAGGCTGGAGACTGAGGGTGTGAGGTCGGGCGTCTTCGCGGGCAAGCCCGCTCCCACATTTTGATCCGGTGCATTCGTTGGATCGTGTAGGCAAAAAAAGACCTTGGGGCGCCAAGGTCTTTTTTTTGCCCGCTGATCAGGCCAGCAGGTGCTTGGAAATCAACCGTGAAATTTCCACAATCGAAGTCTTGCCGGTGAATTCAAACTTCACTTTCCCCAACGAAGAAAAGTAAATCTCCAACTCCGAATCCAGGTCAAACGTCCCGGATGTTTCCACCGAGTAGGCGACGATATTTTTGTACGGCAGCGACGTGAAGTCTTTCTTGCTGCCGGTAATCCCCTGCACGTTCACGGCGATGATGCGTTTGTTGGTGAAGACCACACCGTCGCGCATGGATTTGTACGCGTCGATCACTGTTTCGCCGTCCAGCAGCAAGGCCGATACGCGTTCGGCGTATTCGTTGTTTTGTTTGAGTTTGAAGAAGCCTTTGTTGTTGAAGTCGATCATTTGGTGGGCCTTGTGGTGAGTCAGTGGCGGAGCGTTATCGTTGACGTCCATCGCGGGCAAGCCCGCTCCCACAGGGGGACCGCGTCATTGGATGGCTTTTAGGTAGGCTTTTAGTGCGTCGAGGGGGAGTTGCAGTTCCTCCAGCGTAGTGGCTTGCTGCACGTTGGCGGACAGCTTTTGCAGCTCACGTCCCAACACCGTGTCAGCCCCACCCACCGCCTCCAGCGCCTGCCCCACACACTCATCCACCTTCCCCAAAACCCCAGCCAAATCTCCCTGCCGCACCAACAACCCAAACACCTCCCGGTCATACCCGTCCATCACCAGATCATCACGCAAAACCGGGCTGCCACCGTCCACCTCATGCACCAGCTTAAGTGCAAAAAGCGCCACAGCTTCCAGCGTCAATTCCATGGTCTCGGTTCCTCAACAGTCGGGGGGAGGGCGATGATCACTGTTCTTCAGCGCAAAAAACAACCCCGGCCGTCACCGCTCCAGGATCAATTCCACCCGACGGTTACGCGCGCGGCCTTCAGCCGTAGTGTTATCCGCCAGCGGCCGGGTGTCGGCATAGCCGATGGCGGCGAGGCGTGCGGGCTGGATGCCGTTGGCTTGCAGGTAGCGCACCACGCTGCCGGCGCGGGCGCTGGAGAGTTCCCAGTTGGAGGGGAAACGGGCGCTGCGGATGTCTTGGGTGTCGGTGTGGCCGGCGACGACTAGTTTGTGGGGGACGCTGTCGAGCACCGGGATCAGTTTGTGCAACACGGCCAGGCCGCCGAGGTTGAGGTCGGATTGGCCGGAGGGGAACAGGATTTCGCTGCTGATGCGAAAACTCACGCTGCTTTCATTGGTGACCACTTCGATGTCGTTGCCCAATTGATCCAGCGGCAGTTCGTTGAGCAGGTCTTGTGTCGTCGGTTTCGCGGGTTCAGGTTCAACGACCACAACCGGCTCAGGCGCGGCAACCGGCTCTGGCTCTACAGCCGGTACCATCAGCAACGCCCCCGGAACCTCCACCGACGTCAAACCCTTCATCGTAAACACCGGCGGCCCACTGAACTCGCTGCCATGCCGCGTACGCTCATGCCCCTTGCCCGCCAACGCCAGCATCGCCATGGTCACCACCAGCAGCAACGTCATCATGTCCAGGTACGTCATCATCCACGTCTCACCCGCCGCGTCCTCCACCGGCGGCGTGCCGCTGGCAATCGCAGCGGCCTGGATACGGGTAACAGGCCTCACGTGCGCGGTTTCCAACTGAGCCGCAGTGGCGCGCGCAAAGGCTCATCCCGCAGTTCATTCTGGTAATGCGCGACAAAGGATTTAAGCGTCTCGCGCATCAAGCCCGGGCTACGTTTATTGGCCATCATCGCCACGCCTTGCAGCACCATGTTCATCACCACCACGCGCTGTTCGGTGCGCCGCTCCAGCTTCACCGCCACCGGTTTGCACAGCAGGTTGGCGAGCAGCACGCCGTACAGCGTGGTCATCAGGCCCACCGCCATTTGCCGGCCGATGGTCACCATGTCGCCGTCGCCGAGCACGAACATCAGGTTCACCAACCCCACCAGCGTGCCGAGCATGCCGAACGCGGGGGCGTAGCTGGCCATCACGCGAAACAGCTGCGCCTCGGCATGTTCCTTGGCGCGCAGGCGGGCGATGCGCCATTGCAGCAGGTCGAGGATGTCGTCCAGCGGGGTCTTGTCGATCACCAACTGCACGCCGGAACGCAGGAAGGGATTTTTCACGCCGTCGAGCACGTCTTCCACCGCGCGCAGGTCGCCGTCGATCCACAGCCGCGAAAGGCTCACCAACTCGTCGATGTCTTCCTGGGTGTACTCACGCTCATGCCGCACCACGGTCTTGATCAGGCTGAAGATGCGCAGCACTTCGCGCAACGGGTAGCTGATGAAGGTCGCGGCAAAGGTGCCGACCACCACAATGCCCAGCGCCGGCAGGTCGACGAACAGGCCGGGTTGTTGCGCGCTGAACACCAGCAACACGGCCAGCAGTAGCAGGCTGGCGAGCATGCCGATCAGGGTTGAGGGGTTCATGCAGCACTCCAGTTGTGGGCCAAGGCGGGCTTTATAACGCGCGGGGTGCGGATTCAAATCGGCTAATACAGGCACTTTCCCTGGCGAAATCGGGGGGCTGCGCAAATTTTTTCAACGGCTGCCTAAAGACGGCTAATCGGTTCGCCGATGTTCGCTTTGTCTGTACGGCAACGGCGTGGAATGTCCTCGGCGCCGGGCCCGAACTCTGTCCCAAGCGGCTCACCCACGAAAGGAACTGCACCATGTCAGTCATCAATACCAACATCACGTCCATGATCGCCCAGCAAAACCTGAACTCCTCGGAGAGCAGCCTGAGCACCTCGATCGAGCGCCTGTCGTCGGGCCTGAAAATCAACAGCGCTTCCGACGACGCCGCAGGCCAGGCGATTGCCAACCGCATGACCTCGCAGATCACCGGTCTGTCCCAGGCCAGCAGCAACGCCAGCGACGGCATCTCCCTGGCGCAGACCACCGAAGGCGCGCTGGACCAGGTGAACGACAACTTGCAGCGCATCCGTGAGCTGTCGGTACAAGCGGCCAACGGCACCAACTCCCAGTCCGACCTGCAATCGATCCAGGACGAGATCACCCAGCGTCTCGACGAGATCGACCGTATCTCCTCGCAAACCGCATTCAACGGCGTGGACGTGCTGTCCAAAGACCAGACCATCACCATCCAGGTCGGCGCCAACGATGGCGAAACCATCGACATCAAGCTCAGCGAAATCAACGCCGACACCCTCGGCCTGAGCAGCTTCAACGTGAACGGCTACGACACCACCCTGACTGCTAGCACCCTGTCGGACTCCGCAGGCACCGCGATCACCTCGACCAACACCAGCTACGTCGACAAGTCCGGCACCACCGTGACCGGCGGCACCCTGTCCACCGACGCCGATGGCGACTACTTCCTGACCGTCGGCGGCAAGACCTACGCGGCCGAAGTGACCCTGACCACCGACGGCACCACCACCTCGGCGAGCATCAGCATCGACACCGACAACGCGGTGAGCAAGAAGTCCACCAACACCCTGACCACCCTCGACAACGCCCTGAACACCGTGGACTCCATGCGTTCGGACCTGGGTGCGGTGCAAAACCGCTTCGACTCGGCGATCACCAACATTTCCACCACCACCACCAACCTGACCTCCGCGCGTTCGGGGATCCAGGACGTGGACTACGCCACCGAAGTGTCGGCCATGACCAGCGCGCAGATCCTGCAACAAGCCGGTACGTCGGTATTGGCCCAGGCCAACTCGATGCCGCAACAGATGCTGTCGCTGCTGCAATAAGTACCCGCCGGTACAGAAGGGGCCAGCGCACGCTGAGCCCCTTTTTTTGTGCGCGCAATCCCCGCTAATCACCCCGCCAGGGCAGGCTTATCCGGGCTTTGCCAACAGTCTTGTCGCGCTAGCATTTGCCCCAGACTATTTATCCACAAGGCGAATGCCCGTTCATGCCCAACCCCCAGCGCCCCAAGACCCCACAAGGGTGGAAAGACCTCGGCAACCAACAACTGCACAGCGCACCCGAGCAAGCCCTGGCCAGTTTCGAGCAGGCCTTGCGCCTGCTGCCGAACGAGCCCCAGGCCCTGGAACTGGTGGCCAAGACCGCACAAAAGCTCGGCCAGGCCGATCGCGCCCTGGAGCTGGTGCTCAAGGCGCTGGCGATAGAACCGGATTTCGCCATCGGCCATCACCGGCTGGCCACGCTGTATTTCGAGAAAGGCCAGTTCGCCCTGGCGCTGGCGCATGTGCAACAGGCACTGGAACTGGCGCCGCAGGATTGCCGCATGCTGTCGCGCCAAGGCTTGATCCTCAACCGCCTGGAGCGCCACGGTGAAGCCATCGCGGTGTTCGAAAAGCTGATCGAACGCGAGCCCGGCGACTACAGCCATTGGAACAACGCCGCCAACCTGTACAAGGACATCGGCCAATTGGGCAAGGCCGACACCTACTACCAAAAGGCCGTGGCCCTGGCCAAGCGCAAGGACGTGCTGCCGTATTCCAACCGCCTGACGTCATTGCACTACGACCCCGAGCGCAGCCGCGACTACATCTTCGCCGTGTGCAAGGAATGGCAATCGCGCTTCGGCCCCAAAGTCGTGCCGCCGCGCCCCCAGACCGACAAAACCGCCAACCGCCGCCTGCGCATCGGCCTGGTGTCCGATGGCCTGCGCCAGCACCCGGTGGGCAATATGATTGTCGGCGTGCTGGAAAAGCTGCCGCGTCACCGCTTCGAACTGTTCGCCTACAGCACCAGCCAGGTCTGCGACCACCTGACCCGGCGCATCCAGGCCAGGGTGCAGCAGTGGCTGGCGATCAAGCACATGGACGACCAGGCCCTGGCTCAGCGTATCCGTGAGGATCACATCGATATCCTGATCGACCTGTGCGGCCACAACGCCGGCAACCGCATGGGTGCCATGGCCTTGCAGCCGGCGCCGTTGCTGGTGAAGTGGGTCGGCGGCTTGATCAACACCACGGGCTTGGACGCCATCGACTACCTGCTTACCGACCGCATCGAATCCCCCGTTGGCGAAGATGCCTACTACACCGAAAAACTCATTCGCCTGCCCGACGACTACATCTGCTACGACCCGCCGCCGTACACGCCAGATATCCGGCCGTTGCCCGCGCTGGCCAACGGTTACATCACCTACGGCTGCTTCAACAACCCGACCAAGATCAACGATCAGTTGCTGGCGCGCTGGGCCGAGGTGATGCGCGCCACGCCGGATTCACGCCTGCTGCTCAAGGGTGGCGCGTTCGGCAACCGCGAATTGCGCGGCCATGTACACGGCTTCATGGCGGCCCAGGGCATTGCCGAAGAGCGTGTGCTGATCGAAGGCCCGGTGGGCCACAAAACCCTGCTCGACACCTACAACCGCATCGACATCGCCCTCGACCCCTGGCCGTATTCCGGTGGCCTCACCACCTGCGAGGCCTTGCTGATGGGCGTGCCGGTGGTGACGTTCCCCGGCCCGACGTTCGCCGGGCGTCACTCGGCCACGCACCTGATTAACGCCGGGTTGCCGGAATTGGTGGTGCACAGTTGGGAGCACTATCAGCGGCGCGTGATCGAACTGGCCAGCGACCTCGACAGCCTCCAGCGTATCCGCAGCCACCTGCGCGAAGTGCTGATGGGCTCGCCGGTGTGCGACAGCCAGCGTTTTGCCAACCACTTCGATACAGCCATGCGCGCCATCTGGCAGCGCTATTGCGAGAACAAACCGCGCGCCGCGTTGACCTTGGACGCGCAAGGGCAGGCCCGTTTCGACGGCGACGACGCTGCCGTCGAACTGCACCACCCGGCCGCGCCGCCAGAGGACGAAGGTTTCCGCTTCACCTTCCAGGGCAAAGTCGTGACCCTCGACCACGGCGGTACGTTGATCGCCTCGGCGCAGTTCGTGGCCCTGCAAAAAATGGCGGCGTTTTCCACCGTCGCCTTCGACCCCGCCAGCCGCATCAGCAATGCGCGGCAACTGGCCCAACTCGGTGAGTTGCACTACTACCCCCACGCCGCGCTGGGCAGTGGCCAGCCGGCCACGCTGTATGCCTGTCTCGATCCAGGCATGAGCGCCACGCTGGCACCGCTGGCGACGGCAAACGTGCTGGCCAAACTGGCATTGCCGACCCTTAAGCTGGATGCGATCAACGGCCTGCCCGCGGTGGATTGGCTCTTGCTCGACAACCTCAACGACAGCCTCGCCGTGATCGAACACGGCCAGCGCAGCCTCGCCGAGACGTTGCTGGTGCAGGCCCGGGTCAACTTCGCGCCGACCCATGACCAGCAGGCCGATGTGGGCTTGATCAGCCGCTGCCTGGCCCGGCGCGGTTTCAGTTTTTACCGCTTGAACAACTTGCAGCATCAACCGCAGACCTCCCACCTGGTGTGCGCCGACGCGCTGTTTCTGCCGGATGCCACGCGCATGGCCGCGCTGTCGGATAACCAGCGCCTGAAACTGGCGTTCCTGTTGCACACGGTGTATGCCGCCCACGATGTGGCGGGTGAGCTGCTCAAGGCCATCGACGACGACCTGGCTGCCCAGTACCTCAAGCACTGCCAGAACCCGCAGCTGCCGGAATTGCCCCGCGAGCCCATGGAGGAACCCCAGGTCACCTTCCCGGCAGACGTCGCCGCGTACGTCAAAACCCTCTACACCCAGGCCTCGGTGATCCTCGAATACGGCAGCGGCGGCTCGACTCTGTTGGCGGCAAACCTGCCGGACAAAACCGTGATCTCGGTGGAAAACGACGCCCATTGGGCCGCAGACATGCAAACCTGGATCGCCAACGCCACGCTGCCCTCACGGCCACTGATCTACCCGGTGAACGTGGGCGAAACCGGCAAATGGGCCCGCCCGAAAAACGCCCGGCACTGGAAGAAGTTTCACACCTACCCGTTGAAGGTCTGGGATGAGCCGTTCTTTGAGCAGCCGGATGTGATCCTCATTGACGGGCGCTTTCGCATTGCTTGTTTTGTGACGGCGTACTTGCGGGCTACCAAACCGATGATCGTGCTGTTCGACGATTACCTGGATCGGCCGCATTACCATGTGGTTGAACGCTTGGTGAAGCCCCGCGAATTTGTCGGGCGCATGGCGCGGTTTGATCTGCAACCGCTGACCCATCTGCCGCGTGAAGAGCTGACCTGGTTGGTGGCGAGCTTCAACGAAGTGGCCTACGCCGAAGCCTGATTTGAAATGCAATCCAAATGTGGGAGCTGGCTTGCCTGCGATGACGGTGGGTCAGCTAAATAGTTGTTGGCTGATACACCGCCATCGCAGGCAAGCCAGCTCCCACATTTTGATCTCTGGTGATCTTAAAAGTGTGGAGGGCCTAGCCCTTCATGCTGACATGCAACCGGGCGATGGCCTGGGCATGCAACTGACACACCCGCGACTCACTCACCTCCAGTACCACCCCAATCTCGCGCAAGTTGAGCTTCTCGTGATGACACAGCGCAAGCAGCAGCCGCTCCCGCGCGGGCAGGGCGTCGATGGCGCGGGTCAGGTCGGCGCGGTTGCGCTCGTTGAGCAGTTCGGCGAACGGCGTTTGCAGGCGCGAGCTGGAGCCTTCGCTGTGTTCTTCGTCGATATCGTCGAAGGGCAGCATCTGGCTGCCGTTGGTGTCGTCGAGTACCTTCTGGTATTCGGCCAGCGTCAGGCCCATGGCCGAGGCCACTTCGCGTTCCTTGGCCGGGCGGCCGAGGTTCTGTTCGACGCGGTGCATCGCCTCTTCCACCGCCCGCGCATTGCGGCGTACGCTGCGCGGCACCCAGTCGCGGGTGCGCAACTCGTCGATCATCGCCCCGCGAATGCGCTGGGAGGCGAAGGTGGCGAAGGTCGCGCCGACGTTCAAGTCATAGCGCGTCATGGCATCGAGCAAGCCGATGCTGCCGGCCTGGATCAAGTCGTCCAGTTCAATATTAGACGGCAACCGGGTCTTCAGCCCGAGCGCCTGGCGCCGGACCATGGGCAGGTACTGCTGGAGCACTTCCTGCTGGTTTATCTTGCCCTGTGCCGTATACATCGTGTGCGCCTGCGAAAGACAGAAAATCCACGGGATTATTACTGCTGGGGCGGGGGGGCTAAGCGCAGAACAGGTAGGCGGCAGGCCACATATTCCCTGCTTAACGCAATTCCAATGTGGGAGCTGGCTTGTGTGGGAGCTGGCTTGCCTGCGATGGCGGTCTGTCAGTGGATAAATGTGTTGCTGACCCACCGCTATCGCAGGCAAGCCAGCTCCCACACAAGCCAGTTTCCACAGTTAGGTTTCATTGATCAGGAGGAGGCGCATGCCCAGGTACCGCTGCGCGGCTTCGCGCAGATTGCTGAGCAAACCTTCCTGGGGCAAACCTGAGTGCAACGCCAACACCTGCCCCGGCCCGCCATAGTCATGCAACAGACTCAAGGTATTGAACGCCCGCTCAAACGCCCCTAAGTCGTTACCCACCCAAATCCCCCAACGCGACTGCGCCAAGTCTTGGTGATACTTATCCACAGCCCGCACCCGCCAGCGCGCCGGGTCGCCGACCCAGCGCTGGCCTTGCCGATGCCAGCGCTCTAACGCCTGCTGCGCCAACTGCGCTTCGGGCGCCGCGCCGAACAGCAGCAACGTGCGCTGATTGAGCTGGGCCCACTGGCGCAACCCGGCGGCCTGGTCATGCATGCTCGAAGTTGTCCATCACAGCGGCCAAGTGCAGCAAACCGTCAAGGATTTCCCGCGTCTGCCCACGGGGCTTTTTCGGCAATAAGCCGAGCAGTTGCGCACGCGCCTGGAACGCCCAGTCATCCGGGGCCTGGGCCAGCCGCAGGGCACTGGCGGCGAAGCCGGCGGCCAGGTAGTGGCGGGGTTCGGCGTGCAGGTGCGGGTGCAGGTCGAGCAGCCGCGTGGAACCGCGTGCGGTCAGGTCGGCCAGCTCGTCCTGTTTCAGTTGGTGCAGCAGTTCGGCGGCCTGTTCATTCAGCGCGTGTTGTTCCTCTACCAACCAGTAACGCTGGCTCAGATGCTGGCCGCTGTGACTGTCTTGCAAGGTGGCGAACCAGGCGCGTACAGCGGTGCCTTTAAAGGCCACCGGCAGATGGCTCAAGGTCACCCGGGCATTGCGGTTGCGGTAGCGCAATACGCGGATGCCGAAGCATTCGCCGCGTTTGGCAAGGGTGCCCAGGGGATGTCGCTGCGCTTCAAACACCGCCCGTTGGCTCGCCTTGCCAGGGGTGATCCACGCCGCGCTCGACGGCGCTGCGGGCTCACCGAGAAAACCCTCCCAACACGCCTGCGGCTGCGCCATCAACGGCCATAGCTGCGCCAGCAAGGCAAAGCCCTCGACGTGCGTGATCAGACTGTCGCGCAAGGCCAGCAGCACCTTGCGCTGGCCCAACAGGCTGCGTGCCAGGGCATCGAGGTGCGGGCGGGTGGCGCTGGCGGGAGGCGCCGCAAACCGCGACGGCCGGGAAATATCCAGCGCCTGCTGCAAGAAGTCCGACGCGCCGGGCAGTTGCAAATCTTCCGGCACCTGTTGGCCCGTCGATAAATAATTCAGGCGCAAGCGGTGGCGCATCACGGTCTCCAGCACCGGCCCCAGCCGCGCTGCCTCATCGCACTTGCTGATGATGCAATCGTCCAGCCGACACCCGGCCGCCTGCGCGGCAGCACGGTAGGTGTGCACCACTTCATCCAGGGTGTCGCCGTGGCTGGCGGCATTGAGCACCAGCATCAGGCGCACCCCGCGCAGTTGCTGGATATGCGCGAGCAAGCGTTGATCGCGCTGGCTCATGCCCACGGTGTCGATGATCACCAGGCGCTTGCCGGCCAATCTGCCCAGCAACGGATCGAGTGCAGCCTGCGGCTCCAGCGTGTGCAGTTCGACGCCCAGCAATTGCGCATAGATATTCAGCTGCTCATGGGCGCCGACCCGAAAACTGTCGGTGGTCACCAGCGCCACATGGCCCGGACCATGGCGCATCACATAACGCGCCGCCAACTTCGCCGTGGTGGTGGTCTTGCCCACACCGGTGGGCCCGACCAGGGCAATCACCGTGGGCGCCTTGAACAGCTCGGCTTCATCGCCCAACAGGTTCAATTGACTGTCGAGGCGTTGCATCAGCCAGGCCTTGAGTCGTGCCGGCGTGGCATCGGGCAAGTGCGCGGGGGTGCGGCCGAGCAAGTCTTCGCTGAAACCGGCGCTGAAGCCGGCTTCCAGCAGCCATTCAAGCAACGGTGGTGCGCTCGCGGTTTCTTCGCCCTGCGCCATGATCTCCACGCCGGCGTCGGTCATGCGGCTGGACAAGATCAGCGCGTCTTCCCCCAAGGCCGCGCGCACCTGGTTCATCGCCTCGCGGCTGTTGGCGCCGATAAAACGTTGCGCGCTCACTTAGGTTTGCCTCCAATCACGTGGGTCATGCGCAGGGTGCGGTCGTCGGGGATTTCGCTGAGGGCGATCACCGTCAGTTGGCGCAAGCGCCGGCGCAGGAAGCGCGACAGCACCGGGCGTAGCCTGTTGGGCACCACCAGCACCGCGGGTTCGCTGCTGTTTTCCTGGCGCTTGAGGGTCAGGCTGGTCTGTTGCATCAGGTTGTCGGCCAGGCTCGGTTCCAGTGCGCCGCCGTTGCCCACGGCCTGCATCAGCACCTGCTCCAGGTTGAAATCCAGGCCGATGACTTTCAGTTCGGCCTGGTTGCCAAACAGTTGGTTGACGATGGAGCGGCCGAGGGCAATGCGCACCACGGCGGTCAGTTCCTGCACATCTGGTGGTTGCAGCACGCCGCCGTGCTCGGCGAGGGCGTCGAGGATGGTGCGCATGTCGCGGATCGACACGTTCTCTTCCAGCAGGTTTTGCAGCACCCGTTGCAGCACCGTCAGCGTCACCAGCTTGGGCACCACTTCGTCGATCAGGCCCTTGCTGTCGGGGCCGAGCTTGTCCAACAGCTTTTGCACTTCGCCACGACCGAGCATGTCCTTGGCGTGCTGGTGCAGCAGATGGTTGAGGTGGGTGGCGGTCACGGTGCTCGCATCGACCACGGTGTAGCCGTAGATCTGCCCGTGCTCGCGCAGGTTGGCGTCGATCCAGATCGCCGGCAGGCCAAACGCCGGGTCCACCGCCGCCGTGCCCTCCAGGGTATGGGTGACCTTGCCTGGGTTGATCGCCAGCCACTTGCCGGGGAACACTTCGCCACGGCCGATTTCCACGCCCTTGAGGCTGATGATGTAGGTGTTGGCGGCCAGTTCCAGTTTGTCGCGCACATGCACCACGGGCGGTAGAAAGCCCACGTCCTGGGCGAATTTCTTGCGCAGGCTCTTGATGCGCGTGATCAGTTCGCCTTGCTGGCGGGCGTCCACCAGTTGGATCAGGCGGTGGCCGACGCGCAGGCTCAGGGTGTCGACCAACTGCACGTCGTCCCACGAGGCTTCGCTGCCTTGGGAGGCGGATTTGGGCAACAGTGTCTGCGTGGGCGAGCCTTCCGGCGCCAGCGCTTCCTGTTTGGAAAACCACCAGCCCAAGCCACCCAGCAGCCCGGTCAACATCAGGAACACCAGGTTCGGCATGCCCGGCACCAGGCCGAGCAAGCCCATCACCCCGGCGGTCATCATCAGCACTTTCGGGCGGCTGAACAGCTGGCCCATCATCTGCTGGCCGACATCCTGTTCGGTGTTCACTCGGGACACGGTCACGCCAGCGGCAATCGAAATCACCAGGCCGGGGATCTGCGCCACCAGGCCATCGCCGATGGTCAGCATGGTGTAGGTGTGCGCCGCATCGGCAAACGCCATGCCGTGTTGCAGGATGCCAATGGCCAGGCCGCCGATGATGCACACACCCATGATCACCAGGCCGGCCACCGCGTCACCGCGCACGAACTTGCTGGCGCCGTCCATGGAGCCGAAGAAGTCCGCTTCCTGGGCTACCTCTTTACGGCGTTGGCGCGCTTGCGGTTCGCCGATCAAACCAGCGTTGAGATCAGCGTCGATCGCCATTTGCTTGCCGGGCATCGAGTCCAGGGTGAAGCGCGCACCGACTTCGGCGATACGCCCGGCGCCCTTGGTGATCACCATGAAGTTGATGGTCACCAGGATCAAAAACAGCGCCAGGCCCACGGCAAAGTTGCCGCCCACCAGGAACTCGCCGAACGCCTCGATCACCTTGCCGGCCGCGTCGGGGCCGGTGTGGCCTTCCATCAGGATCACTCGCGTCGACGCCACGTTCAGCGACAGCCGCAACAGCGTGGTAAACAGCAGCACCGAGGGAAACGCGGAGAAATCCAGCGGCTTCTCGGTGAGCATGCTGACCATCAGCACCATGATCGCCAGGGCGATGTTGAAGGTGAACAACAGGTCGAGGATGAAGGTGGGCAGCGGCAGGATCATCATCGACAGGATCAGCACGATCAGCACCGGGCCGGTCATGACTTTCAGGTCGGTGGTGGCCAGCCAGGAGTCGGGGCCGAAGAATTCGGTGATGCCTTTCATGCGTTCGGTTCATCCTCAGGTGTCGGGTTGCGCGGGCCGCGCTGGTCCATGCCCGGCGGTACGCTCAGGTTCGCCGGGGTCGGCGGCAGGTCGCCGCCGTGTTCGCTGACGCGCTTGAGGCGGATCGCCCAGGCGACGACTTCGGCGACCACGGTGTACAGCTCGATGGGAATTTCACGGTCCAGATCGACGTGGAAATACAAGGCCCGCGCCAGGGGCGGCGCTTCCAGCATCGGCAGGTGATGCTCGGCGGCGATCTCGCGGATGCGCAGGGCCACGTCGTCCGCGCCCTTGGCCACCACGCGCGGCGCGCCGTTCTTGTCTTTCTGGTAGGACAGCGCCACCGCGAAGTGGCTGGGGTTGGTGACGATCACGTCGGCCTTGGGCACCTTGCTCATCATCCGCCGCCGCGCGCGGGCCTGTTGCACCTGGCGGATCTTGGCCTTGATATGCGGATCGCCGTCGGCGTTCTTGTGTTCCTGGCGTTGCTCTTCCTTGGACATGCGCAGGTTCTTGGCGTAGGTCCACAGCTGGTACGGCGCGTCCATGCCCACCACGATAATCAGCGCCGCCACGCACATCGCGCAGGCGCTGGCGGTCAGGCTCATCACCGTGGCCAGGGCTTTGGGGGCGGGCATGTTGGGCAAGGTGAGCAGTTGGTCGAGATGGCTTTTGAGGAAGAAATACGCGACGGTGCCAATCAGCGTGGCCTTGGCGACGGCCTTGGCCAACTCCACCAGCACCTGCACCGAAAACAAGCGCGCCAACCCGCTGATCGGGTTGACCCGCGAGAACTGCGGGCGCACCGCCGCCAGGGTAATCACCAGGCCGCCGAGCAAGGCCGGTGCAGCGAGCGCGGCAAAGGTCATCAAGGCAAAAAACGGCGCCAGCGCCAACAGGGTGTTCTGGCTCAGTTGCCAGAGCACCGTGAGCATGCGCGCGGTGTCGAACAGCTGCGCACGGTCAAACAGCAACGCCTGTTCCATCACCTGGCCGAGGCTGTCATACAGATGCCCACCCATCAGCCACAGCCCGCCGATGCCGGCCAGCAGCATGACAAAGGTGTTCATTTCGCGGGAACGCGGGACTTGCCCTTCTTCGCGGGCCTTTTCGATGCGGCGCGGTGACGCCGCTTCGGTCTTGTCTTCTTTGCTGGTCTCGGCCATGGCGCCATTGTGTGCGGGCGCGGGGGCGGGTGATTAGGCGAATACCGTGCACAATCCCCCGCTATTCTGTGGCGAGCGCTTGTTGTGGCGAGGGAGCTTGCTCCCGCTGGAGTGCGAAGCGCTCCCAACATTTTGGGGCCGCTACGCAGCCCAGCGGGAGCAAGCTCCCTCGCCACAGGTTTCTATCGCGCTTTATGGTGTGCCGAACTCATCCTGGGACAAGATCCGCTCCGCAACCCGACGATCCAGCACGATAATTTCAATCCGCCGGTTGGCCGCGTCGAAGGGCCCGGCACCCTTGAACGGAATGCGATCAGCCATGCCCGACACCCGCAGCAGCTTGTCGGAATCCAACCCGCCCGCCACCAGTTCCTGGCGCGAAGCCTTGGCACGGTCGGCGGACAAGTCCCAGTTGTTGTAGCCGGCATCGCCGCCGGGGTAAGGGTGGCTGTCGGTATGGCCGCTGATCTGGATGCGGTTGGGCAGCTCGTTGAGCACCGGGGCGAAGGTCTTGAGCAGCTTGCGCAGGTACGGTGCGACGTTGGCGCTGCCCAGTTCGAACATCGGGCGTTTGTCGGTATCCAGCAGTTGCACGCGCAGGCCTTCGGGGCTCAGTTCAATCGCGATCTGCTGCTTGAGCTCGCGCAGCTGCGGGTCGCGGTCGACGGCGGCGTCGAGGCGGTGCTTGAGGGATTCCAGGTGGCGGCGTTCCTCGCCGGACAAGCGCGGCGTGTGGCGCAGTTTTTCACCTTCGACGCTGCGCGGGTCGGGGCCGCCGCCGGGGATCGCGCTGGCGCTGTTGGCGCTGCGCTCGCCTTTGCTGATCGCCACCAGCAGCGGCGTGCTGAAGTAGTCGGCGATGGCTTCCTTGTCGTTCTTGCTCGCGTTGGACAGCACCCACAGCACCAGGAACAGTGCCATCAGCGCGGTCATGAAGTCGGCGAAGGCGATTTTCCAGGCGCCGCCGTGGTGGCCGTGTTTCGCGGCTTTTTTGCGGCGGATGATGATCGGGCGCTCACTCATGCGCCGCCACCGCCGCGCACGTAGGTTTCCAGTTCCAGGGCGCCGGGGCGTTCGCTGCTGTGCAGCGCCTTGCGGCCGAATTCCACGGCCAGTTGCGGCGGCATGCCTTGCACGCTGGCCAGCAGGGTGACGCGGATGCATTGCAGCATCTTCACCGACTCGGCGGCCTGGCGTTCGATGCGGCAGGCCAAGGGCGCGACCAAGCCGTAGGCCAGGTAAATGCCGAGAAAGGTGCCGACCAGCGCGTGGGCGATCATCTGGCCCATCAAGTCCGGGCCGACGTTGACCGAGCTCAACGCCTTGACCACGCCCATCACCGCCGCAACGATGCCAAACGCCGGCAGGGCGTCGCTGACTTTATAGAGCGCATCCGAGGGCAGGCTGGACTCGTGTTCGAACGCCTCGATCTCGTGCAGCATCAACTCGTCGAGTTCGTGGGCCTGCATTGCGCTGCTCACCAGCAGGCGCAGGTAGTCGGTGAGGAACAGGATGATCAACGGGTCGCTGACCAGCCGCGGATAGGGCGCGAACACCGCGCTTTGCGCCGGGTCTTCGATGTCCCGCTCCAGTGACAGCATGCCCTCGCGGCGCGCCTTGCTGAGCAGGCCGTACATCATCGCCATCAGTTCGAGGTACAAGCGTTTGTCGTAGCGGGTGCTGCGTTTGAAGCGCGCGATGGCGCCGAACGTGGCGCGGATCGCCTTGCCATTGTTGGCCGCAATAAAAGCCCCGACGCCGGCACCGCCGATCATCAACAGCTCCATCGGCTGGTACAGCGGGCCGAGGCTGCCACCGGACAGGACGAAGCCCCCGAACACCGACAGCAGTACAGCGATAAGCCCGGATACGATGAGCACGTGGTCGTTTCCTTAATTCATGCAATGGGTGACTTGCGGAATATCGGCAACGGAGGTGGGTGAATTGAGAGGTTTTTTCGGACGGGAAAACTGAAGGCACCACAGATCAAATGTGGGAGCGGGCTTGCTCGCGAATGCGGTGGATCAGACAGCACATCCGTGACTGATAGACCGCATTCGCGAGCAAGCCCGCTCCCACATTTTTGATCGGGTTCGGTCTCAGGCCTTGCGCATCGGCGGCAGGTTGGCGAGCAACTGCGCATCAATATCCCTGCGCTTCAAGGTCTTGCCCGCCCGCGACGGCGGCTGGCAGATGCCGCACACGTAGTGCTGTGCCGGCGCATGGGAGTGCGCCACAAATTCGCCGGAGCAACACGAGCAGCGGATCAACTCCAGCATGTCGCTTTCAAAGAACCGCACCAGGGTCCAGGCCCGGGTCAGGCCCAGCACCAGCTCGCCTTCCTGGTCGCCGACCTGTTCAAGGTACAGGCGATAGGCTTTGACGAAGGCGTCGATGCGATGCCCGCCAATTTCCATGAGGCTGCGGTAAATGCCGTAGAACAGTGACGAATGAATATTCGGCAGCCACGTCACGAACCAATCGGTGGAGAAGGGCAGCATGCCCTTGGGTGGAGAGGCGCCTCGTACTTCCTTGTAGAGTCGGATCAGGCGGCCTCGGCTGAGCGTGGTCTCCGTTTCCAGCACCTGCAGCCGTGCGCCCAGCTCAATCAGTTCGATGGCCAGTTGCACTTGCTGCATTTCGGTGACCAGGCTTTTGTCTGACATGGGTCAGCCTTCCCCGATGCGCAAATCGCCGGTGCGCTCAGCGGAAGCCATCAGCAGGGCAGAGTGGATCTCGACCATGCCCAGTTCGCGGGCGTTGCCCAGCACCTTGGACAAGCGCTCGGTTTCTTCAAACACCGGGCGACAGATCAACTGGTTGACCCGCGCCAGTTGGGTCATTTGCTTGCTGCTGAGTTTGGTCAGCAGGTCGGCCATGGGGTCGCTGAGTTTCAGGCGGAAAATCGCGATTTCGCGATCTTTGCGCAATAAATTTTGTGCCAGTAATAAATAGGACAGGTTCAGGTCCTGGATGTCTTCAAGCTCAGTGTTGGTATTTGGCAACTTTCTACCCCTCCCGTTGGGTACTACAGTTCGGCACGCCTAATGGCATGACCTCTGGCAGACAGTGCTGCAAATCGACAAGTACTAAAGTCAGGCGTGTTGGGGTGTACAACGAGTGCCTGGGTGTAGCGTTATTCGGTTATTCATGCTCCCGACCATCCGCTAGCTGGCCGTGAATACCGGTTTTTTTAATTTTTTCTAAAGTATTAAGTACGCCGTACGATAACAGACTGAGGAATGATATTTCTTGTCTGTTTTCAGTGTTTTAGCCTACCTCAAAGATATTTTCACACTTATGTGTCGCCCGTAGATGCAGCGTGTAGGTGTTTGTTATTTCTTTCGATACAAATAATGGCTTATTGGTATCACTTGATTGGAAGATGCACCGTAGGTGTTGTTTAGATTGCTCTTGCGCCGATTGATTTGCATCAACTCGCCGAGGTCATTTTGTCGCGCATGCAAGAACCCGTTAACTTGCTCTTCGAGCGCGAGGATCTGGCTGAGTAGTTCAAGTTTGTATTGCTGGCCGCTGGCATCCAGGTCAACTTGGTCTTGCGCGCGGCGCAAGTAAGCGGCGTCAATCAAGCCCTGGGACTTTAACGCGAAGATACCGTCCCAGTCGGCGTGTTTGGCGCACTCCAGCAAACGCTGCGATTGTTCGAGCAGTTGTTCGTAGGCCGCGATCAGTTGTGATTGCATCATGTCTACTGCGCTTCCTCGGTCTGCGTGCCAATCGCCCGCCAGGCTGCGGCGACATTCTCCAGCAACTCGGCGGCCGTGTTCAGCGCGGCATCGTCATTGTTCAAGTTCGCGCGCAGCAGCAGGCGAACCACGTAGTCGTAAAGTTGGTCCAGCTGTGCGGCAATCTCGCCGCCGTGTTCCAGGTTCAGCGAGCCACGCAAGCCTTGGCTGACCAGGTTGATCGCCTTGGTGATGGCCTGGCCCTTGGCTGCGATATTGCCGGCCTGCAAGTGCAGCCGCGCGATGCGCAGCGTGGCCTGGTAACTGTCGAACAGCATCACGATGTGCTGGTGGGGTGAGGCCGCCAAAATGCCGCTTTCCACGCCCACCTTGGCGTAGGCATTCGCGTCTCGATAGGCGTTCATCTCGTGTGCTCCGGGTGGGTCATCAGCTGTCGCTGTTCAGGGCGTCGAACTGGGTGGTGAGGTAGTCCGCAGTCGAGCTGAGCGACGCGATCAGGGTGTCGAGTTGGGTGAACTGCTCGGTCCAGCGCGCCATTTCGGAATCGATCAGCGCCTGTTTTTCGTCGTAGCGGTCTTCCAGTTGCTCCAGCTTGGTCGCCAGGCTGTCGGTGCGCGCGACGATCAGGCCGTCGTCTTCGTCCAGGTAGGTGTCGAGGTCGGTGGTCATCTGGCCGATGAAGCCGGACTTGCCATCGGTGCCGACAAAGAACTCGGAAACGCCATCGATGTTGTCGGTGATCGCGCTGGTCAGGGTGTCTTCGTCGATCAGCAAGGTGCCGTCGACTTCCAGGGAAATGCCCAACTGCGACAAATAGCTGAAGGTGCCGCTGCCCACCGCGCTGTACAGGTCGCTGCTCAGCTTGGTGCTGATGCGCCGCGTGGTCGAGTCGCCGAGTAATTCGCCCGCCGTGTCGGCATCGGCGTCGTAGGAGGTGAGGGTGTCGACGGTGGACACGTAGCTGTTATAGGCACTGACAAACGACTCGATGGCGTCGTAAATCGCATCGGTGTCCTGGGAAATCGTCAGGGTCTGCGAGCTGCCGACGGCGGTGAGGTTCAGCGTGACCCCTTGCAGCGCATCCTCCACGGTGTTGCTTTGGCTGGTGACCGCGATGCCGTTGATGGTCAGCTCGGCGTCCAGGGCTTCGACGGTCTGGGTCATGTTGCCCGTGCTGCCGTCGTAGCCGAACAGGCTGGAGGCAGTATCGCTGCTGTCGTCACCGCTGTAGGTCACGGTCATGGCCGACTCGGTGCCGGTGCTGTCGGAGGTCAAGACCAGGCGGTACGGCGTGCCGGTGCCGTCGTTGACGATGGACGCGGTCACCCCGGCGCCGGACGCGTTTATCGCCGTGCGAATACCTTCCAGGGTGTTGTTGCTGCTGCTCAGGGTGATCGACACCGCGTCGGCCGTGCCCACTTGCAGGGTCAGGGTGCCGGTGCCCAGGGCGGTGGTCTTGCTCGCGACGCCATCGGTGGTAAGGCTTTGGGCCTGGGCCAACTGGGTCACTTCCAGCTTGTACGTGCCGGCGACGGCGTCGCTGGTGGTGGCGGCGGTCACGCCGCTGCCGGACAGGCTGGTGGTCAGCGAGGTGTATAGGCTGGAGTCGGCCAGGGCTTCGGCGGCCGTTTGCAGTTTGGTCAGGGCGCTGGTCAGGGTGCCGTAGGCGGAAATCTCGGCTTTGACCGAGGTTTCCTGGTTGGTGATGGGCGTCAGCAGGCTGGCTTCCTTGGACTCTTCCAGGCTGGTCAGAATGCTGTCCAGGTCAAGGCCGGAGCCGACCCCGAGAGAGGTAATGGTTGCAGTCGACGAGGTGGTGGAGGTCGTGGTTGCCATGTGTGTGCCTGTCCTGGGGTGCGTTTGAACGCAACATCGGCCAATCGCGGGCCCGTCTTTAGGGGCGCGCCGATTTTTTTCAGACCTGCATCGCCATCACGTCCTTGTAGGCGGTGAGCAGGCGGTTGCGCACCTGCACGCCCATCTGGAACGCGACGCTGGCTTTCTGCGAATCGGCCATCACATCACTCAGCGACACCGATTCGCTGCCGGCCTGGAACGCGTTGGACTGGCGGGTGGCGGTCTGCTGCAACTGGTTGATGCGCTGCAGCGACGACTGCAACTCGCCGGCAAAACCACCGGCGGGCGCGCTGCGTTGCGCGCTCGCGCCTTCGGCCTGTTCGGCCAGCAGCGACAGTTGTTGCAAGGCATTGGTCAGGGCGGACGGGTTCATGGTGGCGGTTCCACAAGTTGCTATCAGGCCAGCAGGTTAACAAGCCTGGCCCCGGGCACATTCGCCCAATTGACCGCAAAAGCAGTGGCTTTTCCGGCCTTTGGCTTTGGCCGTTTTCGCCAGAATGGCCGCCTACTACTGTTACCGGACGCTGCAATGTCTTTCGCACAGGCCCTACCTTCGTGAGTACCGCAGTCCTGGCCAAAGGCGCGCAAAAAAACCTGGCGACCCCGGTCCCTGTCAAACCCCTGGATGCGTTGACCACGCTGTTCCGTCGCCAACCGCTGGTGCCGCTGTTGATGGCCGCCGCGGCGGTGATCGCGGTGGTGGTCGCCTTGCTGTTGTGGGCGCGCCAGCCGGAATACCGCGTGCTGTTTTCCGGCCTCAGTGAAGCCGACGGCGGGCAAATCATCAGCGAGCTGGACAAACGCGCCGTGCCCTATCGCCTCAGCGAAGGCGGCAATACCATCCTGGTGCCCAGCGACAAGATGAGTGCGCTGCGCCTGCAATTGGCCGAACAAGGCTTGCCCAAGGGCGGCAGCGTCGGCTTTGAATTGCTCGACAAGCAAGCCTTCGGCGTCAGCCAGTTCGCCGAACACCTCAATTACCAGCGCGGCCTGGAGGGCGAGCTGGCGCGCACCATCGAGTCCCTCGGCCCGGTGGCCAAGGCGCGGGTGCATTTGGTGATGGCCAAACAATCGGTATTTGTGCGCGACCGCGAAGCCGCGCGCGCCTCGGTGGTGTTGACCCTGCAACCCGGCCGCGAAGTCGGGCCGAGCCAGACCAGCGCGATTGTGCATCTGGTCACCTCCAGCGTGCCGGAGCTGAGCGTGGACGCGGTTACCGTGGTCGATCAGAACGGCCGCCTGCTGTCCCAGACCCACGGTGACAACAGTGGCGTCGACGGCTCGCAACTCGACTATGTGCATGAGATCGAGCGCTCCTACCAGCGCCGCATCGAAGACATCCTCACCCCGCTGCTGGGCAGCCAGAACGTGCATGCCCAAGTGGTCGCCCAGGTGGATTTTTCCAGCCGCGAAAGCACCGCTGAACGTTACGCGCCGAACCAGGACAGCAACGCCGCCGCCGTGCGCAGCAAGCAAACCTCCGAGCATGTGCAGGACGGCGACGATGCCGGCCGTGGCGTGCCCGGCGCGCTGACCAACTCACCGCCCAACACCCCGCCGCCGACCAAGGCCAACGCGCCGACCCCGGCGGGCGGCAGCGCTGCGACGCCGGAGGCGAAAACCGCGAAGAGCGCCAGCCAAAGCGAGCGCATGATCAACTACGAGGTGGACCGCAACGTCGAGCACGTCAAGTCCAGCCTGGGTACCCTGCAGCGCCTGACCACGGCGGTGGTGGTCAACTACCGCACGGTGCTCAAGGACGGCAAGCCCACCAGCGAGCCGCTGAGCAAGGACGAACTCGACAGCATCAACAACCTGGTGCGCCAGGCCATGGGCTTTACCGAAAGCCGTGGCGATGCCTTGCAAGTTATCAACAGCCCGTTCGTCGAGGCCGATACCAGCGTCGACGAACAGCCGTGGTGGAAAACCCCCGAGGCCTACAACCTGCTGAGCACCGGCCTGCGCTACCTCGCCGTCGCCTTTGCCGCGTTGGCGCTGTGGTGGATCGTGTTGCGCCCGATGCAACGACGCAACGCCGCGCACACCCAGGCGCTCTTGGCGAGCAACGCCGAGCCGGGCACGGCCTTGGTGCCGTCCAGCACCGGCACCAACCTGGTGGTCGCCGGCCAGGAAAGCGCCCCGCATACCTTGCCGCGCAAATCGGCGGTGTACGAACAGAACATGCAGAGCCTGCAACAGATCGCGGCCGAAGACCCGCGACTGGTAGCCATGATCGTGCGCGGATGGATGAAGAAAAATGACTAGCAAGATCAGCGGTTCGCGGCGCAGCGCCATCCTCTTATTGTCCCTGGATGCGGACAGCGCGGCAGAAGTGTTCAAGTTTTTGCCCAGCGAAGACGTCGAGGCCATCAGCATGGAAATGGCGCGCCTGAGCCAGGTGTCCCATGAAGAAATGCGCCAGGTGCTCGAAGAGTTCATGGACGAGACCGACCAGTATGCCGCCATCAATATCCAGACCAGCGACCATATCCGCGCGGTGCTGACCAAGGCCCTGGGCAGCGAACGCGCCGCCAGCCTGATCGACGACATCCTCGAAAGCACCAACACCGGTTCGGGCATCGACAAGCTCAACCTGATGGAAGCCTCGATGGTCGCCGAGATGATTCGCGACGAACACCCGCAGATCATCGCCACTATCCTCGTGCACCTGGAGCGTCACCAGGCCTCGGACATTCTGCAATTGCTGCCGGACCGCCTGCGCAACGACATCATCCTGCGCATCGCCACGTTCAGCGGCGTGCAGCCGGTGGCGTTGCAGGAACTCACCGAAGTGCTCGGCGTGATGCTCGATGGCCAAAGCCTCAAGCGCAGCAAAATGGGCGGCGTGCGCACGGCGGCGGAGATCCTCAACCTGATGAGCTCGGCCCACGAAGAACTGGCCATCGGCACTGTGCGCGAACACAGCGACGACCTGGCGCAGAAGATCCTCGACGAAATGTTCCTGTTCGAAAACCTCATCGACGTGGACGACCGTGGCATCCAGACCCTGTTGCAGCAGGTCGATCAGAACTCCCTGGCCATCGCCCTCAAGGGCTCGCCGCCGGCGCTGCTCGAACGTTTCCTGCACAACATGTCCCAGCGTGCCGGGCAGTTGTTCCGCGAGGACATGGAAGCGCGCGGGCCGATCCGCATGTCGCAGATCGAATCCGAACAGAAGGCCATTCTCGCCGTGGTGCGGCGCTTGTCCGACAGCGGCGACATCGTGACCGCACGCGGCAACGACACCTATGTCTGACCGTTGGCAACCCTGGCAGATGGACCCGCTGGGCAGCCCGGCGGCGGCCAGCGACGACCCCCACAGCAGCCACCGCGAACGCCTGCGCAAGCAAGCCTTCCAGCACAAGCTGGAGATGCAGGTGCTGCGCGAAAAAACCATCGCCGAGGCCCAGCAGGTCGGGCATGCCCAAGGTCTGGAACAAGGTTATGCACAGGGTCTGGACGAAGGTCGTAAAGCCGCTGCCGTGGAGTTGCAGCAGCAGATTGCCGTGACCCTGCAACCGCTGCTGGAGCTATGCCGCAATTTTGATCAAGCGCTGAAAGCCTTGGATACGCAGATCGCCCGGCAACTGGTGCGCATCGCCCTGGACGCCGCGCAACAACTGGCCGGCGAAGCCTTGAACGCGCAGCCGGAACAGGTGCTGGTGCTGGTGAAGCGCCTGCTTGACAGCGACGTGGAACTCACCGGCAAGCCTAAGCTGTGGCTCAACCCCGACGATGTGCAGCGCGTGCAGGACAGCCTCGGCGAGCAGATCGACGCGGCGGGCTGGGTGTTGCACGCCGACGCCGCGATGCAGGCGGGCGGCTGCCGGGTGGTCAGCGCGGGCGGTGAGCTGGATGCGTCGCGGCCGTCGCGCCTCGCGCTGCTCACTCGCAACGTCGAGCGCATGTTGGATGAGTTGCCATGAATCCGCATCTCGCGCGCTGGAGCGGTGTGCTCGATACGCTGCACGGCCAAGCCTTGCAGGTCGCGCCGCACCTGCGCAGCGGCCGTATCACCCGCGCCACCGGCATGGTCCTGGAAGCGGTGGGCCTGCGCCTGCCGTTGGGTGGGGCGTGTCGCATCGAGCTGGAAGGCGTGTTCGCCGAGGCCGAAGTGGTGGGGTTTGCCGGGGACACGCTGTACTTGATGCCGCTCGCGGAAATCCACGGCCTGCAACCCGGCGCACGGGTCTTTACGGCGGACGAAGGCGGTGGCAATCGCAGTTTTCCATTGGGCATGGCCTTGCTCGGGCGTGTGCTCGACAGCGGCGGCCAGCCGTTGGACGGGCGCGGGCCGTTGCTTGGCGCCCATCACGCCGGCTTGCATACCCAGCCGCTGAACCCGCTCAAGCGGGCGCCGATTGATCGGCAGATCGACGTCGGTATCCGCGCAATCAATGCCTTGCTGTGCGTCGGCCGTGGCCAGCGCCTGGGCTTGTTTGCTGGCTCTGGCGTGGGCAAGTCGGTACTGCTGGGCATGATGGCGCGCTACACCCAGGCCGATGTGATCGTGGTCGGGTTGATTGGCGAGCGGGGCCGTGAGGTACAAGACTTTATCGACAATATCCTCGGTGACGAGGGGTTGCGCCGTTCGGTGGTCGTGGCGGCTCCCGCTGACACATCGCCGCTGCAACGCCTGCAAGGCGCGCTGTATGCGACGCGGGTCGCCGAGGATTTTCGCGAGCAGGGCAAAGACGTACTGCTGATCATGGATTCGCTGACCCGCTACGCCATGGCCCAGCGCGAAATCGCCCTGGCCGTGGGCGAGCCGCCGGCGACCAAAGGTTATCCACCGTCGGTGTTCGCCAAGCTACCCAAGCTGGTGGAGCGAACCGGCAACGGCCCGCCGGGTGGCGGTTCGATCACCGCGTTTTATACGGTGCTCAGCGAAGGCGACGACCAGCAGGACCCGATTGCCGACTCGGCGCGGGCGATCCTCGACGGGCATATCGTGCTGTCGCGCCAGTTGGCCGAAAGCGGGCACTACCCGGCCATCGATATCGAAGCGTCCATCAGCCGCGCCATGACCGCCATCGCCAGTGATGCCCAGCAGCGCAAGGCCAACCAGCTCAAGCAGATGCTCTCGCGTTACCAGCGCAACCGCGACCTGATCAGCGTCGGCGCCTACGCCCAGGGCCACGATGTGCAACTCGACCGCGCGGTTGGGTTGTACCCGCATATCGAGCGCTTCCTGCAACAACGCATTGATGACCGTGCCAGCGTCGACGAGACCCTGCACGGCCTCAGTCTGTTGTTCCCCGGCAACTGACTTTTCGAGTAATCATCGATGGCTAACCAATCGCTGCACCTGCTGATCGAAATGGCCGCCAAGGCCCGCGACGTCGCGGCCCGCGCCCTGGCCCAGAGCCGCAACGCCGAGCAGCAGGTGATCAATCAGTTGCTCACCCTTGACCAGTACCAGCAGGAATACCGCCAGAACCTGCAAGTGGAATTGGCCAGCGATGGCATGAGCCCGTCGGCGTTGACCAATTACCGGGGCTTTTTGCAGTCGCTGGAAGAGGCGGTGGAGCGCGCGCAAAAGAGCCTGGAGCGGCATCGCAAGCAGGTCGCCCATCACCAGCTGACGTGGATGGCGCAGTGGCGCAAGGTCAGCTCGATTGAAGCGCTGCTGGCGCGGCGGGCCCAGCAGGAACAGGTGCTTGCGGGGCGGGTGGAGCAGCGTCACACCGATGAAATGGCTAGCCAGTTGCGCCGTCGAGCGGCGGCGTTTCCTTCTTCCATCGATAGCGGCCTTTAAGGAACAGCATGGATATTCTCGCGACGTTAGTGCCGACTGCTGCGCCCGCGCCGGTGGTGGACAGTGTTGCCGTGGAGGCGCCGGTGGCGCTGGCGGAGTCGTTTTCGGCGGTGTTGAGCCAGGTGGTTGCGCCGGTGCCGCAAGTGTTGCCGGTGGTGCAGACGCCCGTTCCGGTTGCAGTTCAGCCGCCTGTGGCAGTCGCCCCTGCCACCGTTGCACCGGTCGTCGTGCAAGCGCTGCCCGTGGAAGAGCCGGAGGTTGAGCTGCCGCCGGTGTTGCCGGATGAAGTGGTGGCTGAGGTCGAAGTGACAAAGCCAACGACCGCGGCTGACAGCACCCTCGATGATATCCGCCAGCGCATGGCCCTGATCGAAAGTGCCGGGCAACTGGACACGTCGGCGGTGATCGTCGCGCCGCCGATTCCGCTCAGCTTGCCGTTACCGCTCAACGTCACACCGACCGCGCCCGAGCCCGCGATCAGCAGCGCGACAACCCAGGCCCCGAGCCTGCCGGTCGCGGTGGATGATGAGCCCGACACGCCAGAACCGGTGGATCTGCCGGACGCCATGCCCGCGCTGGTCGCTACCGTGGCGCAGGCGCTCCCGCAGGTGCGCCCGCAAGCTGATGACAGCCAACCCGACAACCCTGATTCGCCTGGCGTGTTCAGCCTCGCACCGGCACCGGCCAGCCCGGTCGCCGCACCCGTCGCCGACAACGATCTGGTTGTCGCCGCCGCCGTCGGCAGCACCGACTGGGCCGCCGATCTGGGCCAGCAGATGGTCGATATGGTCAGCCGTGGCGACAGGCAAGTCGACCTGCATTTGCACCCCGCCGACCTTGGCCCATTGTCCATCAGCCTCGAACTGAACGACGGCACCACCCAGGCGCAGTTCCAGGTCGCCCATGCCTCGGTGCGCGCGGCGGTGGAGCAGGCGTTGCCGCAATTGCGCGAGGCGCTGGCGAGCCAGGGCATTGCGCTGGGGCAGGCGTCGGTCAGCGATCAGCCCTCGCGCGGCAGTGCGCAGCGTGATCCGCAGCCGTCGGCGTTCAGCCGCAGCGACACCTCGCCAGTGGCCGAACCGGTGGTGGTGCAACAGGTGCAGCTGGCCCGCTCGGCAATTGACCTGTACGTGTGAATCCCAAATCAAAACAGCGAGATACCGCCGTTACCCGTGTCTTATCGCGCCATGGGCGGGGCGGGGCGCTGGTCATACTGGCGCCCTGCCTGATCGTTTCCCTTCATTGCATGGTTCCCGCCAATGACCGCCACCCGCAAAACCCCCTGGCTCTTGATTGTGTTGCTGGCGCTGGCCGTCGTCGCCGCAAGTGCCGGTGGTACTTACCTCTACCTGAGCCAGGTGGACGTCGCCAAGGCCGCGCCGGTGGCGAACAAGCCCCAGGCGCCACGGTTGGTCACGGTGGCCCCGATGACGGTGAACCTGTCCAACGAGCGCGATGAACCGAGCCTGTTGTATGTGGGGTTCGCCCTGGAAGTCGCCGACGACGCAACCCAAGCTCAACTGACCGACTACATGCCGCAATTGCGCAGCCAGTTGCTGACCCTGGTCAGCGGCCAGAACAGCACGCAATTGATCACCCCCCAAGGCAAGGCCGCCTTGGCCGCGCGCATCCTCGACGCCCTCAAGCAACCGCTGGCGCCGCAGCAACCCGCCCCCGCGTTGCTGCGCGTGCTGTACACCGACTTTATCGTGCAGTAACCCATGGCCATCGACGATTTGCTCTCCCAGGACGAGATCGACATGCTGCTGCGCGGCAGCGACGAAACCGACGCCGCCCATGAAGAAGCCGGCACCCTCGACGCCGCCCGCGTACGCCCGTATGACCCGGCGACCCAGCACCGGGTGATCCACGAGCGCTTGCATGCGCTGGACATCATCAACGAGCGCTTCGCCCGTTATTTCCGCATGAGCCTGTTCAACCTGATCCGGCGCAGCATCGACATCACCGTCAAAAGCGTGCGCTACCAGAGTTACAGCGAATTCTCGATGCACATGCCGATGCCCACCAACATCAACCTGCTGGCGATGAAACCGCTGCGCGGCACGGCGTTGGTGGTGTTCCCTCCGGCGGTGGTGTTCATGGTGGTGGACAACCTGTTCGGCGGCGACGGGCGCTTTGTGACCAAGTCCGAAGGCCGCGAATTCACCCGTACCGAACAGCGCATCATCCAGCGTTTGCTGGGGCTGTCGGTGGACGCCTACAAGGGCGCGTGGAAGTCGGTGTACCCCTTGGAAATCGAATACCTGCGTTCGGAGATGCAGGCCAAGTTCGCCAACATCACCAGCTCGCCGAATGAAATCGTGGTGAATGCCACCTTCCACCTGGAGGTCGGCAACCTCTCCAGCGATTTCAATATCGTGATTCCGTACCTGATGATCGAGCCGATGCGCCAGTTGCTCAACGGCCCGCTGACGGACACCAATCCCGAGGAAGAGCGCCATTGGAACAAACGCATGGCGGGCGAAATCGCGCAGTCGGAGATTGAACTGATCGCCGACTTTGTCGAAATGGATGCGCGCGTCGGCCAAGTCATGGCGTTGAAAGTCGGCGACGTGCTGCCCATCGAACTGCCCGACATCATCAGCGCACGGGTCGATGGCGTACCGGTCATGACCTGTGAATACGGCAGCCAGAACGGCCTGCGCGCCTTGTTGGTAAAGGACCTGGTCGATCATTCCCTGAGCCTTTCTTCCTCTTCCTCCAGCCGATTCGTGAAGGGCCACGTCCCCACAGCCAAGGACTCCGAGCATGACTGATCCAACTGTTACCGAGCCCCAAGAGCCGGATGAATGGGCCGACGCCCTGGCCGAACAAACCATCGCCGAAGGGGCAGACGACCCGTGGGCGATTGCCCTGGCCGAACAAGAGGCGGCCGATGCGGCGCTGGAAAGCCCGGCGCCGAGCGTCGGTTCCAGCGTGTTCAAGCCGCTGGCGCCGGCGCCGCCCACTGCCGCTGCGCGTGAGCTGGAAATGATCATGGATATTCCGGTCAAGCTCAGCGTGGAGCTGGGCCGTACGCGCATCACCATCAAGCAGTTGCTGGAGCTGGCCCAGGGCTCGGTGCTGGCGCTGGATGGCCTGGCGGGCGAGCCGATGGACATCCTGATCAACAGCTACCTGATCGCCCAGGGCGAAGTGGTGGTGGTGGATGACAAGTACGGGATCCGTATCACCGAAATCATCACGCCGTCCGAGCGCGTGCAAAAGCTCAACCGATGAACAGCCCGAGCCCGGCGCCGCTCGGCGTGCCCACCGACAGCGTGATGAACCTGGCGCTGCTGGGTAAAACCGCCCTGGCCCTGGCCGTGGTGCTGGGCTGCGTGCTGGTGTTTGGCTGGCTCGCCCGGCGCATGGGCACGCGAGCTTTGGTGCCGGGCAAGCAGCTGCGCGTGGTCAGCAGCACGGGCCTGGGGCAGCGCGAGAAAGTGGTGATTGTGGAAGTGCGTGGGCAATGGCTGGTGCTGGGCGTGACGGCGCAGCAGGTCACGGCGCTGGCGCAGATGGACGCGCCGCAAGTGGAGCCCGAAGCGGTGGTCGCGGGCGGTTTTGCCGAGCGTCTGGCCAATGCCTTGACCCGCAAAGGGCGTGCTTCATGACCGGCATGGAGGGCCTCAGCGCCTTCACCGGGCAAGCCGGCGGCCAGCAATGGTCGCTGAGCCTGCAAACCCTGTTGCTGCTCAGCGCCATGGCGTTCCTGCCGGCGATATTGCTGATGATGACCGGCTTCACCCGCATCATCATTGTGCTCGGCTTGCTGCGCACGGCCATCGGCACCACCTCGGCGCCGCCGAACCAGGTGCTGTTGGGGCTGGCGTTGTTCCTGACGTTTTTCGTGATGTCGCCGACCCTGGATCAGGCTTACGAAAAGGCCTGGTTGCCGTTCTCCCACGATGAAATCTCGGTGGAACAATTCCTCAAGGACGGCAGCCAGCCGTTTCGCAAATTCATGCTGACCCAGACCCGCCAGGGCGACCTTGCCCTGTTCGCGCGGCTGGCGCAGATCGACGACCTGCAAGGCCCCGACGACGTGCCCATGCGCGTGCTGCTGCCGTCGTTTGTCACCAGCGAACTGAAGACCGCGTTCCAGGCCGGTTTCACCATCTTTATCCCGTTCCTGATCATCGACCTGGTGGTGGCGAGCGTGCTGATGGCGCTGGGCATGATGATGGTGCCGCCGGCCACGATTTCCCTGCCGTTCAAGCTGATGCTGTTTGTGCTGGTGGACGGCTGGCAATTGCTGCTGGGTTCGCTGGCGCAGAGTTTTTACACCTGATGAGGCGCCGCCGATGACCCCGGAAATGGTGATGGACCTGGCTTACAAAGGCATGCGCATGAGCATGATCGTGGCCGCGCCCGTGTTGTTCGTGACCCTGTTTATCGGCCTGTTGGTGAGCCTGTTCCAGGCCGCCACGCAGATCAACGAATCCACCCTGTCGTTTATCCCCAAGATCATCGGCGTGTGCGTGGTGCTGGTGATCGCCGGGCCGTTGATCATGGAAATGCTCGTGGACTACACCCGCGCCCTGTTCACCAGCCTGCCCACGCTGATCGGCTGACCCGCCGTGATCGAAGTCAGCTCGGCGCAACTGCAACTGTGGCTGACCAGTTTTTTCTGGCCGTTCTGCCGAGTGCTGGCGTACCTGATGAGCGACCCGATCCTGGGGCACAAGAACGTGTCGAACCAGGTCAAGGTCGGGCTGGCGATGTTGCTGGCGTTCCTGTTGGCGCCAAACCTGCCGCCGTTGCCCCAGGTGGCGCTGTTCTCCTGGCCGGGGCTCGGCGTGATCGTGGAACAAGTGCTGATCGGCATGGCGCTGGGCATGGTCATGCGCGTGACCCTGGCGGTGGTGGAGATGACCGGCGACATCTGCGGCATGCAGATGGGCTTGGCGTTTGCCACGTTCTTCTCGGCTGATACCAGCACCAACAGCCTGGTGCTGTCACGGTACCTGGGGATGATCACCGTGCTGATGTTCCTCGCGCTCGACGGGCACTTGATGGTGCTGGAACTGCTGGCCGGCACGTTCAAGACCTTGCCGATTGGCAACCTGCGATTCGACCCGAACGCCTGGCAGCTGATTGCGCGGTACGGCAGCACGATCTATTTGACCGGCTTGTTGCTGGCGTTGCCGATGGTGGGCACGTTGCTGATCATCAGCTTGGCCATGGGCATCCTCAACCGCGTGTCGCCGCAGCTCACGGTATTTTCGGTGGGCTTTCCGCTGACGTTATCGGTGGGGCTGATTCTGCTGATGGTGGTGATGGGCGACCTGGGGCCGTTTCTGGCGACGTTGCTCAGCAATACCCTGCATTTCATGCAGTACCTGGTGGATAACATGGCCCTTCCTTAAATGTGGGAGCGGGCTTGTTCGCGAAAGCGGTGTGTCAGTCAATGGATTTTTACCTGAACCACCGCATTCGCGAGCAAGCCCGCTCCCACAGTTTTTATCCGGTTCAGGCGGTTAGATGTATTCGAACAGGGACATCTTCTGAATGCTGACAAACGTCTGCTGCGCCGCCTGCAACGCCACTTGCAGCGAGGTGTATTGCGTCACCGACTCGGTGTAGTCCGCATCCACCAACCCCGACAACCGCTCCGTGTAGCTCAGCGCCAGGTCGTCGCCGATGGTGTCGAGCACGTCCAGTTGATTGAGCCGCGAACCCACCGAGGTCTGCACCGTCAGTACCGTGTCCTGGGCATTGCTCAGTTGGCGGCTGGCGGTGGAGAGGGTGTTGTTCAGGTTGGCTCGGTCGGCGTCGGTTTCCACGGGGGTTTGCAGTACGGAAATCAGGTTTTTCAGGGTGGCGAACAGGTCCGGGTCGGCGTCGGCGGCTTTGCTGACGGTGATGCTGTCACCGTCCACCGGGGTGCCGCTGAGGGTCAGGGACAGGCCGTTGACTTGCAGGGTGTCGCCCGAGGTGTAGGCCACCGGGGTGGCGCCGTCGAGGCTGTATTGCGCGGTGCCGTCGGCGGCGGTGCTGAAGGTCAGACTGAAGCCGGTGCCGTAGTTGGCGGCTGTGGTGTCGGTGATGGTCGGGCCGTTGAAGGTCACGCTGCCGCTGTTGTCGCCGGCTTCGGCGATAAAACCCGCCGAGCTGCTCACCGATTGGAAAATCGTCGCGCCGGTGTCGCCGCTGGCCATGCTTTGGGTGGAACTGACCAATTGCGTGACCACATTGCTGTCACCCTGGTAAACCATGTTGCCGTCGGCGTCCGCCGCGAACGCCGGGCTTTGGCTCTGGTAGCCGGAAAACAGGTAGTTGCCGTTGCTGTCGGTGGCGTTGGCCAGGGTGACAAGGGTGTCGTACACGCCTTGCAAAGACGTGGCGATGGACTCGCGATCGGCGTCGCTCAACGTACCGTTGTTGGCCTGCACGATCAGCGAGCGCGCGCTGGTGATTGCATCGTTGATGCTGTCCAGAGTGCTTTCTTCCTGGGACAACGACGTGCTGATGCTGCTGCGCGCATCGGCGTATTGCTCATTGGCGGCAATCGCCTGGCGCACGTTGACGGCTTGCGCAGCAGCCAGTGAGTCGTCGGACGGCGTAACCACCCGCGTGCCGCTGGCCACTTGCTGGGCGGCGGTCTGGTAGGCACTTTCCTGGGCCAGCATGGAGTTGAGGCTCTGGTTGTAAATCGTCGCACTGCTCAGGCGCATGGCGTGGCTCCGTTAGTTGATGTCGAGGATGGTGTCGAGCAGGCTGGTGCCCACTTCAACCACCTTCGCGCAGGCCTGGTAGTACTGCTGGTAGACGATCAGGTTGGCCGCCTCTTCATCCAGGTTGACCCCCGATTCGGACTGTTGCAGCGTGGTCAGTTGCTCGGTGAGGCTGGTCTGGGTTTCCAGTTGCCCGGCGACTTTGCTCGCGGTGCTGCCCACGTCGCTGACCAGCGCCGAATAGGTTTGGCTGAGGGTCTTGCTGCCGCCGACGATGCTGTCGGTTTGCAGGTTGAGCATGGCCAGGGCGTTGCTGTTGTCGCTGCTGCCGGTGGACGTGCCGGCCGCGATCAGGCTGCCGTCGCTGGTCAGGGTGGTGAAGCTGCTGGCGGCGTTGCGCGTGGGCAAGACCAGGAAGCTGTCGCCGTCATCCGCGGTGCCGCTGATGGCCACGCTCATGCCGGCGAAGGTCAGCGTGCCGCTGTCGTAGGCCGAGGTGACGCTGGCGCCGGTGTCGTTGCGGGTCACGCTGTAGCCGTCGCTGTCGGAATAGCTGACGGTGTAGTCGGTGGCGGCGAGGGCGCTGACGTCGTCGCTGAAGGTGGCGCTGAGGGTCGCGTCGCCGGTGTTGCTGGTGTTGCCGTAGACGCTTGGGTCATCTACCGAGAACAGTGCGGTGCCGCTGTCGCCATTGAGGTCGATGCCGGAGGCCTGCAAGGTGTTGAAGGCTTGGGTCAGGCTGACGGCGAGGATGCCCAGTTGGTTTTGCGCATCGCTCAGGCTGTCGTCGCGAAAGTCCATCAGGCCGCCGAGGGAGCCGCCTTCAAACACCGAGTCGTCGAGTGTGGTGGTGTGGCCGGCGGCGTCCACGTAGGTGACCACGGTTTGTGTCGGGTCGCTGGCCGAGACGGCGGTTTGCAGGTCGAAGCTGCTGTTGCCCGACACCAACGCCAGGCCGTTGCTCAGGGACACGGTGTAGCTGCCGTTGTCCTGGGTGGTGACGTCGACATCCACCAGTTCGCTGAGTTGGCTGACGAGCAAGTCGCGCTGGTCGAGCAGGGCGTTGGAGGTGGAACCGAGGGCGTCGCTGAGGCTGATCTTTTTGTTGAGCCCGGCGATCTGTTCGGTGAGGTCGTTGACCTGGCTGACTTGGTCGTCGATCTGGCTGTTGACGTCGTTGGCCATGTCGTCGAGGTAGCTGCCCAGTTGGGTGAACTGCGAGGTCAGGGTTTGCGCGGCGCCGATCACTTCTTCGCGGGCGGCGGTGTCGCTGGCGTCGGAGGTCAGGGTTTGCAGGGCCGAGAAGAAACTCTGCATCAGCGTGTCGAGGCTGGCGTCGCCGTCGGCGAGCAGGCTGTCGATCTGATCGACTTCAGTCTGGTAGGTGGACAGGGCGCTTTCGGCGCTGATGGAGCTGTTGAGCTGGGTGGTGACGAACTGGTTGTATTGGCGATCCACACTGGAAATCTGCACGCCGCTGCCCGAGGTGGACTCGGAGAAGTTCGCCACCTGCAAGGTGTAGCCCGCCGTGTAGGCGTTGGTGGTGTTGCTGCTGCTGGTGCTGAGGGCGATCTGCGCGGCGGTCAGGCCGCTGACGCCAATGGAAATAATGCTCATCGAGAAGCTCCTGGGCTACATGCTTGGCACTATCGGCCCGGCGAAGGGGTGAATTGACCCCTGGCCTATAAATCGTTGCGCGCTTGTGTGGTGGGCAAGGGGCCGATGGTGGCCATGACGGAAATCAGCTTCTGTGCATAACGCGGGTCGGTGGCGTAACCGCCCTGTTGCAGCGCGACGGCGGCTTGCGGTGCGTCACCGGCCGTGCGCACGGCGGCGTAGCCGGGGCGGCTGCGCATCAGGCGGGCGTAGTCGCTGAACGCGGCTTCGTCGCTGGCGTACACGCGGAAACTTTCCAGCTGCTTTTGCGCTGCAGCGTCGCTGTATTCGGTGGTCAGCACTTGGGTGGTCGCGCCTTGCCAGGTGCTGCCGGCCTTGATGCCGAAGAGGTTGTGGCTGTCGGCGCCCTGGGCGGTGGTGATGGTGCGTCGGCCCCAGTCGGTTTCCAGTGCGGCCTGGGCCAGGATCAGTTCGGCGGGCACGCCACTGTTGCGTGCGGCGGTTTGTGCCGGGCCGCTGAGGCGAGTGATGAAGGCCTGTACGTGCTCGGGTTGGTCGCTGTTGCTGGTGCTGACTTCGCGGCGTTTCCAGGCTTCGAAAGGCGAGCGTGTTGGCAGATCGAGGAATGCGGTGGTGGCGGCGCTCAGCTCGGGGTTTTGTTGGCTGGTGTAGCCACTCAATTGCCGGGTGAGCTGCTCAGCCAGGCCGATGCCCTTGCCCGACAGGCTCTGCGCCCATTGCTGGTCGAGCATTTCGGTGTACATCTCGGTTTGTGAGTTGCTCGACAGCTCGGACTTGGGCACCGCCGCGCGCATGCTTTTGAGCATCATCTGGATAAACACCGCCTCGAATTGCTTGCTGGCCTCCTTGAGTCCCGCCTGCGGGTCGAGGTGGGCGCGGTTGCGCAGGTGATCGAGGCCTTGCACATCCAGGGCGAAATGATCGGCGCTCTTCATCAGATGATTTCCAGTTCAGCGCGCAGCGATCCAGCGGCCTTGAGCGCCTGCAAGATCACCATCAGGTCTTGCGGCGTGGCGCCGAGGGCGTTGAGGCCCTTGATCACGTCCATCAAGTTGGCCGTGCCTTCGAGCAGGTGCAGGGAACCGCCTTGGGATTCGATGGAGATATTGCTCTGGGACGTGACGGCGGTCTGCCCGCCACTGAACGCGCCGGGCTGGCTGACGGTGTTGGTGGTGTCGATGATCACCGACAGATTGCCGTGGGCCACGGCCGCGCGGTACAGCTTCACCGAGCTGTTGAGCACGATGGAGCCGGTGCGCGAATCGAGGATGACTTTCGGTCGCGCCTGGATCGGCAGCACTTCGATGCTTTCGATACGGGCCATGAAGTTGGTGCGTTCGTTGGGCGACACCGGCCCCCGGATCTCGATCAGCCCGCCGTCCACGGCCGAGGCCACGGTGCGGCGCATGTCCAGGTTGATCGCATAGACCACGCGTTGTGCGGTGGCGGAGTCGGGTTCGTGCAGGGACAGGCCGAGCAGGCCGTGCTCGTTGTTCAGGTTCAGCGCCACCGCGCGTTCGATGATCGCGCCGCGGGGGATGCGCCCACCCGCCAGTTGGTTGACCGTTACGCTGGTGCCGTTGGCCGACGCGCCGGCGCCGCCCACCAGCAGGCTGCCCTGGGCCACGGCGTAGACTTCGCCGTCGGCGCCTTTCATCGGCGTCATTAATAACGTGCCGCCGCGCAGGCTCTTGGCGTTGCCGATGGACGACACCACCACGTCGATCTGCTGGCCAGGGCGCGACAGCGCGGGCAGGTTGGCGGTGACGATCACCGCGGCGATGTTGCGCATTTGCATGTTCGCGCCGGCGGGCAGGGTTACGCCCAACTGCGAGAGCATGTTGGTCAGGCCTTGTTCGGTGAACGGGCTTTGCGTGGTCTGGTCGCCGCTGCCGTCCAGGCCCACCACCAGGCCGTAGCCCACCAGACTGTTGGGGCGGATGCCGGCAAAGTCGGCGATGTCGCGGATCTGCTCGGCGTGTGCCGTTGCGCACAGCCACAACGGGCAGCTCAGCAGCAGGATTCTGACGGCTCTTAGGAACATGGCAGGGTCACTCAAAAAGGTGAAACGTTCAGCAGGATGCGATGCAGCCAGCCCATGCGCTGCGCTTCGTTGATATAGCCATCGCCCACGTACTCGATGCGCGCCTGGGACACCTGGGTCGAGGACACGGTGTTCTCGCCGGTGATGCTGCGCGGGTTGACCAGCCCGGAGAAACGGATGAACTCGGTGCCCTGGTTGATCGCGATCTGTTTGTCGCCGCGCACCCGCAGGTGCCCGTTGGGCATCACTTGCATCACCGTCACCGAGATGGTCCCGGTGAATGAGTTGTTCGCCTGGGAGCCGCCGGCGCCGATAAAGTCGTGGGTGGTGGAGGCATCCATGCCAAACGAGCCGACCTGGGATGCACGGGCGGAGGTGGTGGCGAACTTCAGCCCCATGGAGCCGGCGCGGCTGGCGTTGGACGAGGAGTTCTTGCTGGCGCTGACCTGTTCTTCCAGTTGGATGGTCAGGGTGTCGCCGACCCGGCGCGGGCGTCGGTCTTCGAACAGCGGCTGGGAGCCGAGGCTGCCTTGGTAGATCGAACCGTTAGCCTGGCGCAACGGGTAGACCGGCGCCGGCAGGTCTTCTTCGGGCACCACCGGTTTGTGCGGCAGTTGATCGCAACCGGCGAGGGCCAGCACGCAGGCGAGTAGATATTTGTGAGCCATGGTGGGGATCTCGCTCAGAGCTGGGTCAGACGCTGGAGCATCTCGTCCGAGCTTTCGACGGCCTTGCTGTTGATTTCGTAGGCGCGCTGGGTCTGGATCATGCCGACCATTTCTTCCACCACGTTGACGTTGGAGGTCTCCACGTAACCCTGGGACAAGGTGCCGCCGCCGTTCAGGCCCGGGGTGGTTTCGGTGGGCGAGCCGGAGGCGTCGGTTTCCAGGTAGAGGTTCTGGCCGATGCTTTCCAGGCCGGCCGGGTTGATGAACAGCGCGAGGTTGAGCTGGCCGACCTGGGTCGAGGTGGACGCACTCGGCGTGGTCACCGAGACGATGCCGTCGGTGCTGATGGTGATCGCGGTGGCGTTGGCCGGGATGGTCACGCCGGCCGAGAGTTTGTAGCCGTTGGAGGTGACCATCTCGCCGTTGGAGTCGAGCTGGAAGCTGCCGTCGCGGGTGTAGCCGGTGCTGCCATCGGGCATGTCCACCTGGAAAAAGCCCAGGCCGTTGATGGCCAGGTCCTTGGAGCTGCTGGTCTGTTCCAGGTTGCCTTGGGTGTGCAGACGTTCGGTGGCGACTTCGCGCACGCCGGTGCCGACCTGCAAGCCGGATGGCAGGCGCGTGTCGGTGCTGCTTTGCGCGCCGGGCTGGCGCACGTTCTGGTACACCAGGTCTTCGAACACCGCGCGCGAGCGTTTGAAGCCGTTGGTGCTGACGTTCGCCAGGTTGTTGGCGATCACGTCCATTTGCCCTTGTTGGGCTTCGAGGCCGGTCTTGGCCGTCCACAGTGAGCGGATCATCGTTCGGTTCCTTGTCGGTGCAACGGTGCGCTCAGCTCAGGGACAGCAGGCTGTTGGCGCTCTTGGCGTTTTCGTCGGCGGTGCTGATGGCTTTCATCTGCATGTCGTAGCGGCGCGAGTTGTCGATCATCGCGACCATGGCGCTGGTGGGGCTGACGTTGCTGCCTTCCAGGGCGCCGGGGGCGACGCGCAGGGTGTCGTCGGCGGGCAGCGGTTGGCTGTTGGCCGTGCGGAACAGTCCGTCGGTGCCGGGTTGCAAGGTGCCGGGCAATGCCGAGACCAGCTTCAACTTGCCCACCGGGCTCAAGCCACGCGGGCTCATGCCCAGTTCACGCACGCTGATGGTGCCGTCGCTGCCGAGGGTGACTTCGCTGCCCAGCGGCACGGTGACCGGGCCGCCGTCGCCGATCACCGGGCGGCCGCCCACGCTCATGGCGCCGGTGCCGTCCACCTGCAAATCGCCGCGCCGGGTGTAGGCCTCGCTGCCGTCGCCGGCCTGCACCGCGAGCATGACGTTTTCGCCCAGGGCCACGTCCAGTGCGCGGTCGGTGTGCACCACCGGGCCTTGGCTCCAATCGACGCCGATGCCGTTGGCCGCCACCGAGACGCGAGTCGGCAGGCCTTCGCCGGCAACGGGTGAAGACTGCATCTCCACCAGTTGCGCACGAAACCCCGGCGTGACGATGTTGGCCAGGTTGTTGGCGACCACGGCTTGTTGTTCGAGGGCCTGGTTGGCGCCGCTCATGGCGGTGAAAAGCATGCGGTCCATAGGGTCAGGAACCGATGTTCACGGCTTGCTGCAAGACTTCGCTTTGCGCCGTGACCGACTTGGCGTTGGCCTGGAAGTTGCGCTGGGCAATGATCAGGTTCACCAGCTCGGCGGTCAGATCGACGTTGGAATCTTCGGTGGTGCCGCTGAGGATCGAGCCCAACGAACCGCTGCCGGCGACGCCGAGCAAAGCCTGGCCGGACGAGGACGTGGCCAGCCAAGTGTTGTCGCCATTGGCCTTCAGGCCGTTTTCGTTGCTGAAGGTGGCGAGCTGGATCTGATCGATGTTCTTGGTCTGGTCGTTGGAGTAGGTGGCGACCACGGTGCCGGTTTCGTCGATGCTGAAACTCACCAGGCTGCCGGAGGTGTAGCCGTTCTGCGAGATATCGGACACGGCCGAGTCATTGCCGAACTGGGTGGTGCCGGTGAGGTCGAGGGTGATCGACAGCTCAGCCGCGCCGTTGGCCGGGTCGTAGGTGTAGGTGCCGGTTTCGCCGCTGGTGATCAGGCCGCTGGCGCTGAAGCCGACGGTCTGGGTCTCGGTGAGCAGGTTGCCGTCGACGGCGGTGTGCACTTCCCAGGTGTTGTCGGCGGTCTTGCTGAAATACAGGGTGCTGGTGTGGCTGATGCCGAGGGAATCGTAGAGCGTGGCGCTGGTGGAATAGGAGTAGGTGGACGAGTCGGTCTGGTCGAAGGTAGCGGTGATGGTGTCTTCGCTGGCGTCCAGGTTCAGTTCGGCATCCAGCTCGGTGCTGGCGCTGGCTTGCAGGCCGGTGGTGGGGATCTGGATCACGCCGTTGACGCCGAGCAGTTGGTCGCCGGCGGCGTTTTCCAGGTAGCCCTCGGCCGTCAGGGTCAGTTGGCCGTTGCGCGAGTACACGGTTTGCGTGCCGTCGGTGAAGGTGAAGAAGCCGTCGCCGTTGATCGCCAGGTCCAGGGAGTTGTCGGTGGTGGTCAGGCTGCCGGATTCAAAGTTCTGCACCACGCCGGAAACCTGGGTACCCAGGCCCACATCCGCGCCGGAATACACATCGGCGAATTGCGTGGTGGAGCTTTTGAAGCCCACGGTCTGGGAGTTGGAAATGTTGTTGCTGACCACGTTGAGGTCGGTAGACGCCGCCGACAGGCCACTGAGCGCTTGGGAAAAAGCCATGGTGTTTCTCCTTTATATAAGTAGGCGAGTCAGAGGACGAGGCTGATGTCGCTGAGGGCGACGTTGTCGTTGACGCCGCCTAGGTCCAGGGCGACCTGGTTGCTGCTGTCGGTGGTGACGCCGGTGACCAGGGCGTACTTGAGCGCCGTGCTGGTCACGGCGACGTCGCTGGCGGTGGCGCTGATGGCGAAGGTGTAGGCGCCGTCGGCGGCTGTGCTGCCGTCATCGTTCAGGCCGTCCCATGACAGCGCTTGGGTGCCGGAACTCATGCTGCCTTCATCAATCGTGCGCACCACCGTGCCGGTGCTGTCCTTGATGGTGACGGTGACGTCATCGGCGGCGCTGTCGAGGGTCACGCCAAAGGTGGTGGCCACGCCGTCACCGACCTGGATGGTGTTGCCGTCGATCAACACGCCGTTGCCCACCAGCGCCGAGGCTTGCAGGGTTTCGGCGGCGCTGATCTGACTGGAGATGCCTTCCAGCGTCGAGGTGACGTTCTCGATGCTGCTGATGGTGCTGATCTGCGCGAGCTGGGTGACCATCTCGCTGTTGTCCATCGGGTCGGTGGGGTCTTGGTTTTGCAACTGCGTGGTGAGCAGGGTGAGGAACTGGTCCTGCAAATCATCCGCCGCCGAGGTGGTGCTGTCGGCGGTGCTGCTGGTGCTGTTCATGCTCGACAGAACCGAGCTGGCAATCGTACTGGTCATGGTTTACGCCTCACCCAGGGTTAGAGTTTTGAGCATCATTTCCTTGCTGGTGGACATGACTTCGACGTTGGCCTGGTAAGAGCGCGAGGCGGAAATCATGTTGACCATTTCGCCCACCGGCTCGACGTTGGGCATGGTCACGTAGCCGGATTCATCGGCCAGCGGGTCGCCGGGACGGTATTCCTGGCGCATCGGCGAGCCGTCCTCGACCACCTGGCTGACGCGCACGCCGCCGATGTTGCTGCCGGCCTGGTATTGGGATTCGAAGACCACTTGGCGTGCGCGATAGGCTTCGTTGTCCGGGCCACTGGTGGTGTCGGCGTTGGCCAGGTTGCTGGCGGTTACGTTCATGCGCTGGGACTGGGCGCTGAGCGCGGAGCCGGCGATATCGAAAATGCTGAACATCGACATGGTGCTTTTCCTGGGTTATTCGGACTGCATGGCGGTCTTGAGCGACTGCAAGCGGCTGGTCAGGAACGTGAGGCTGGCCTGGTAGCGCACGGCGTTGTCGGTGAACTGCGCGCGTTCGCGGTCCATGTCCACGGTGTTGCCGTCCAGGCTCGGTTGGTCGGGCACGCGGTAGAGCAAGTCGCGGCTGGACAGGCGTGTGGATGAGGCTTGCAGGTGGCGATCCGAGGTGGTGGCCAGGGCCATGCCGCTGCCCATGTGCTGTTTTTGCAGGGAGCTGGCCAGTTCGCTGGAGAAGTCGAAGTCCCGCGCGCGGAAGTTCGGTGTATCGGCGTTGGCGATGTTGTTGGCCAATACCTGCTGGCGCTCAGCCCGCAAACTCATTGCGTCCTGCTGAAAGCGCAGCTCGTTGTCGAGCTTGTCGATCATGGTTGCGGACCTGTGCATCAAATAAATGAACGGCTCGCAGGTTAGTCCCAAGGCTGCTCGGGCAAAGGCCGAAACAGGCGGCTATTTGGCGACTAATTCCGGCCTTGCCCTGGGGGCAGGGCGACTAGAATTCGGCGCTTGGAAGCGCGGAGGGCGGGATGGATGAGGTGGCGATCAGGCGGTTGGGTGTGGTTGCTGTGCAGCGCCTTGGCCCAGGCGGACGGTCTGGAGGACAAGGTGCGCGCGGTGATCAGCCCGCGTTTGCCGGCGCATGCGCAACTGGTGGCGATGGACCTCGGCCAGCCGGCGGCGCGCATCGTGGAGTGCGCAGAGCCGCGACCGTATCTGGTCCATCCCGAGCCATACGCATTCGGCCGGGTGGCGATGGGCGTGCGCTGTGGCAGTGAGGTGGCGGGTTACCTGCAAGTCAGTGTGCGGGTGGTGGGCGACTATATAGTTGCGCGCCAACGCATCACGGCGGGGGAGGTGATCAAGGCGCCGATGCTGGAAACCAAACGCGGCCCGCTGGAGCGGTTGCCCAAGGGCGTGCTGTTCGACACCGGGCAGATCATCGGGCGTCAGGCCAGCCGCAACCTTAGCCGCAATGTGGTGCTGACCCAGAACAGCGTGCGCGAGCGTTGGCTGGTGGAGCGCAACCAGCAGGTGACGTTGCAGGCTGAAGGCGTGGGTTTCACCATCAGCCGCGAGGGCAAGGCGCTGGACAATGGCAGCCTGGGCAGCACCGTGCGGGTGATGGGCAGCGACGGCAAAATGCTCAGCGCCCAAGTGGTGGGCCAGAACGCGTTGCGGCTGCGCTACTGAGTTATTTCGATCAACGGTCAAAGTTTGCCTTTGCGATTGCCGATAGTTGACCCAACCCCACAGCAGATGAAGCCTCTAACGTGAAAATCATAAGTGCGAACCTGACCAACACCCCGGCGCCCGTCGACAGCCAAGCGCCCGGCAGCCAGCGCATCGAGTTGCTGGCGCTGGAAGCCACCGTCGATGACGGTGTGCAGGTTTCCAGCAGCAGTGCCGAGACTCGCGTTGAGAGCTCAGCGGATGTGGACATGGATAAAGTCGCCGCGGTGCGCCAGGCCATTGCCGGTGGGACTTATCAGGTCAGCGCCGATTCGATCTTCGACGGCCTCGCCGCCAGCGTGCGTGAAACCGTCGAATGAGCGCGGGCCGATGAGGTGCAGGTGCCTATGAGCCTGGGCAAACATCTGCAATTGCAGCAGCAGGCGATCGAGCAGTTGGTGCAGTTGCTGGAGCAGGAACGTTTGGCGTTGGCCCAGGCCAAGGTCGAGGGCGAACGCTTGCAGGAACTGACGGCGAGCAAGCAGGCGGCGTTGCTCAAGCTGGAGCAGCTGGAAGCGATCCGCAGTGGCGCGCAATCGAAGCTTGGCTATGGCAGCGGCCGCCAAGGTGCATTCAAGGCGGCCGAGGATGCCGATTGCCTGGCGGCGTGGCGGCAGGTGCAGGCGCTGGCGCAACGGGCGCGGCAGCTCAACCTGGCCAATGGTGGGGCGATCCGCCAGCGCATGGCGTGTAATCAGAAGATTGTCGGGTTTTTGAACAGCGTGGGGGGGGACCGGTTGTATGGGCCGGATGGGCGCACGCAGCGGGACAACGCTTAAGTCAGGCTGTCGGTAACTTTTCCCCGTTGTGGTGGTTATCTTTTCTTATTACCATTGGGAACAATTCTTATTCGTAGGGCTGCCCATGCCCCCGCTTCCCGAGCCCTCACCCTTTAACGTTGGCAGCTTGTATTCGGCCCACCACGGCTGGATTCAACGCTGGCTGGCGCGAAAACTCGGCAATGTCAGTGACGCCGCCGAGTTGGCCCACGATGTGTTTGTGCGCTTGCTGACCCATCCGCGCGAGTTCGGTAGCGACGGGCATGCGCGGGCGTATCTGAGCACGCTGTCGCGTAATGTCTGTGTGGATTTTTTCCGCCGCAAGCAGGTGGAGCAGGCGTGGCTGGAGGTGTTGGCGAGCCGGCCGGAGAACTGTGCGCCATCGGAAGAACACCGGGCGCTGGTGCTGGAAGCGTTGGTGCATTTGCAGGCGATGCTGGATCGCTTGCCGGTGAAGGTGTCCGAGGCGTTCTGCCTGGCGCAGATCGATGGCTTGAGTTACCGCGAGATCGCGCTGCGCATTGGCGTGAGTGAGCGCACGGTGACCAAGTACATCGGGCAGGCCATGTTCCAGTGCATGGTGCTGGAAGCCGAGCTGGATGGCGCCTTGTCGTGAGCACTCGTTCTGGTGGCCTGGACTATGCCGCGTTGCAACAAGCCGCTGACTGGTTTGCGCGCCTGAGTGCCGAGCCGGATGCGCGGCATCTGCATGACGCGTGGCGTCAGTGGCATGGGCGCAATGAGGTCAACCCGTTGGCCTGGAGTTATGTCGCGCGGGTGAGCCAGCGGTTTGCGCCGTTGCAGGAGGATGTGCCGGGGGCTAACCAGACGTTGGCACACCTGCGCGGTTCGCAGCGCTCGCGGCGGCAGGTGTTGCGTGGGTTGTCGATTGTCATGGGCAGCGCGTTGCTGGGCTGGGGCAGTTGGCAGCAACGGGGCGCCTGGACCCGCGACTTCCACACCGGTGTTGTGCCGATGGGCGAACAGTTGTTGGCCGACGGTACGCGTATCTGGCTCAACAGCGGCACGGCGCTGGACGTCAACTTCAGTGCCGGGCAGCGGGAATTGAAGCTCTACAGCGGTGAGATTCTGATCAACACCGGCAACGACAGTCGCCCGTTTGTGGTGGAGACCGCGCAAGGTCGCCTGCGGCCGTTGGGGACGCGGTTCAGCGTACGTGAACAAGATGGGCGTACGCAGCTCAACGTGTATGAAGGGCGTGTGCAAGCGGCGTGTGGTGACAGCGGCCAGACGCGCATCGTGCCTGCGGGGCAGGGTGTGGGCTTTGACCGCCACAGCCTGTCGGCGCTGCACCCCGCGCAACCTGGGCGTGAGGCGTGGGCGAAAGGTGTGTTGATGGCGAACGATATGCGCCTGGCGGACTTTGTCGGTGAGTTGGCCAGCTATCGCCATGGGCATCTGGGCATTGATCCGCAGGTCGCCAACCTTCGAGTGATGGGCACGTACCCGTTGCACGACACCGATCAGGCGCTGGCCATGCTTGCTCAGGTATTGCCGGTGCGCATCGAGCGGCCGTTTGCCTGGTGGGTCAACGTGGTGCCGCGCTGATTTTTTCATGTGTGCTTCCGGTTTTGCGTTCTCATTCGAATTAGAGAAGGACAACGGCTTGATGCCTCCTTCGACCGGAACTGTTTTATGCCTTTATTCCTGCGTAACGCCCCCCAACCTTTGGTCCTGGCGATTGCTTTGGCCTTGGCCGTGCCCGCCAGCTTGAGCTTTGCCCCGCTGGCGGCTGCCGCTGAACAGGCCAGCGTACAGCGCTTCGACCTGCCCGCCGGCGCCTTGGCCGATCAGCTCAATCAGCTCGCCGCCCAAAGCGGTGTGTATCTGGCGGGCAATGCTGCGCTCACCGCCGGCAAGACCGGCCCGGCGCTGCATGGCAGCTACTCGGTGGACCAGGCGTTGCAGGTGCTGCTGGCGGGCAGCGAGTTGACGGTGGTGCAGACCGGCGAGGGACGTTATCAATTGCAGCCGGGGGCGGGCGGTGCTGTGCAGCTGGGCGCGATTTCGATTTCCGGCATGGCGCCGGGTTCGACTACTGAAGGCACCGGCCTTTACACCACCTATTCGTCGAGCAGTTCGACGCGGCTGAACCTTACCCAGAAAGAAACTCCGCAATCGGTCACGGTGATTACCCGCCAGCGTCTCGATGACCAGCGGCTTACCAACCTCACCGAAGTGCTGGAGGCCACGCCGGGCATTACGGTGCTGCGGGTGGGCGTTGGCGCGGAGAACGATACTTACTGGTCCCGTGGTTTCCAGATCAACAACTTCGAGATCGACGGCGTGCCGACGTCGGCGCGTCTGGATAACACCACACAGAACACGGCGATGTACGACCGTGTTGAAGTGGTGCGTGGGGCGACGGGGTTGATCAGTGGGTCGGGCACGCCGTCGGCCACCATCAACCTGATCCGCAAGCGCCCGACTGCCGAAGCGCAGGCCAGTATCACGGGGGAGGCGGGCAGTTGGGATCGCTATGGCACGGGGTTCGATGTGTCCGGGCCGCTGACCGACAGTGGCAATATCCGTGGGCGCCTGGTGGTGGACTATAAGAAGCAGAACTCCTGGGTGGATCGCGTCAACACCGATTCGCAGATGGTGTACGGGATATCCGAGTTCGACCTGAGCGACGCGACGATGCTGACGGTGGGCTTCAGCTATATCAACAATCAGGTGAATGACCCGTTGCGCACCGGCTTCCCGATGTTCTACAGCAACGGCAACCGCACCACCTTCAGCCGCTCGGCCAACAGTGCGCCGGATTGGGCTTATAACGATCGCAAGCAGACCAATGTGTTCAGCTCCATCGAGCACCAGTTCGATAACGGTTGGAGCGGCAAGGTTGAAGTCAGCCACACCCAGAACCAGTTCGATGAGCTGATCAACTATATGAACGGCAGCATCGACCAGGATACGGGGGCGGGTGCTTACCTCTATCCCAATCGCTGGTCGGGCACGCCGCGTCAGAACAACCTCGATGCGTATCTGACTGGGCCGTTCAGTCTGTTTGGGCGTGAGCATGAGTTGATCGCCGGCGTGACGATGTCGCGCTACCACGAAAACACCCCAAGCCATGGCGGTTGGTTTGGCAGTTGGACCGGTTACGACGGCACCGTGCCGAACATCTTCAATTGGAGCGGTAGCGGCGCGAATGTTCCGGATACCACGCCGGTGGGCAAGACGCATATAGAAGAGAACCAGTATGCGGCGTACCTGACGTCACGTTTGCATGTGACCGACAATACGGCGGTGATCCTTGGCAGCCGTGTTACCAACTGGAAGCGCAGTAATGAAGTGGTGACCTACGCCGACCCGAGCCAGAACACGGAGAGCAAGGAAACCCGCAACGGCGTGTTCTTGCCTTATGCCGGTATCGTGTATGACTTGAGCAGCACCTGGTCGCTGTATGCCAGCTATACCAAGATCTTCAATCCCCAGGCCTACGGCATTCATGACGCGAGCTATAAGGCGTTGGACCCGCAGGAAGGCACAGGGTATGAAGTTGGGGTGAAGGGCAGCTTCAACGACGACCGACTCAACGCGAGCCTGGCGCTGTTCAAGATCGATCAGGACAACTTGCCGGTGTTTGTGGGTGACCCGGATATCTACCGTGCGGAGCAGGGCACTACTACCAAGGGTGTGGAGCTGGAGTTCAACGGTGAGCTGAGCGACGGCTGGCAAGCGTCCGCCGGTTACGCCTATAGCGTAAGCACCAATGCCGATGATCAGCGCATCGTCACCACCAGCCCGCGTCACAGCCTCAAGACCTTCACTACCTATCGCCTGCCGGGCGTGTTCGACAAGGTGACCGTGGGCGGTGGGGTGAATTGGCAGAGCAAGACCGGGATGGACTTGCATACGTTCGAGCAGGGCAGCTACGCGTTGACCAACCTGATGGCGCGGTATGACATCAGCCGTAATCTCAGTGCGACGTTGAACGTGAACAACGTGTTTGATCGCAGTTATTACGCGTATGCGGACAGTTGGAGTGTCTACGGTGCACCGCGCAATGTGATGACCAGCTTCAAATATACGTTCTGACCCAGCAATTGCGGGGCTACAGGGATGTGGCCAGTAGAAAGGTGAAAATAGAGGTTGACGGCGAATTGTAACTGTCTATAATTCG
>NZ_QAJM01000012.1 GCF_003852405.1 Pseudomonas sp. KBW05 | reverse complement strand
ACTTGTTCGGAGATTCCCTAGACCGGCGCTCAACTTTATTTATCACCGAACAGCGCCCAGAGATAAGTGTTGCGAAAATGCTCGAGTCGCGTGGATATAAGGTGCCTGCCAATAGTCAGGAAGCACATTATTTGGCTCGTTCATTATCCTTTGACCTTCTCCCGCGGGTGCCTGGGGCGGACGCCGGGGGCGTCAGGAATATCGTTGGGTCGTTGGGTAGGACTCCGTTACGCAAGATGAAAGCGGAGGTGGATAGATGGAGGGCGCGAACAGCCACTGAGGCTTCTAACCCTCAGGCGGGGGTTGGGCCAGACAGTGTGTTACGTCGCCTGATCAGCTCGCTTGGGGAGTCTACGCGCAAGACGATTGCGGACAACCCTGCGTTAGCATGGGATCAGCTGATTCGCTCGCCAGAGGCGCTGAAGTTGGGTGAGGCCCTACAAAATAGTCTCGAAACAGCGGAGTCTCCGACCGGTGCAATCGAAGCATTGAATGCCGCCCTTGTGCAAGAACTTGACCCCGGGTTAGGGAAGTCACCTTACAATCTGGCGGGCTTTGACCTCTACAGCAAAGATAATGCGGGTTTTCCTGCTGCCGAAATTATCAAGCGTTTCGTGGTCCATCTTGAAGCTAAAGTGGGTGCTGACGCGGCACCTATTGCCGCTCATTTATTATTGTCGGCCGCCGCGCCTGAGTTCCTCGTAAAAAACATACAGCCTAACCTTGTTTATGGGTCTCATACGTGGATGGAGTTCTCTATAGCGGTTGCACTGGTAGAACAGGAAGCGCCCGGCGCATCTGCGAACATGACGTTCAGTCAAGTGATGGAGTATGCGGATGCGCAGCTTAATCTTCATGAGGGCGAAGCCCGAGTAGGAATAGCATCGGTAAACCCAACTATTCAGTGGGGCCTCGCGAATGGTTTGATCGAAAGCACCCCTAATGGTGAGTATGGAGACAAAGACCTCGAGCATTTACTCACGGTGCTTAAAAAACAGAAAAGTGAATTGCAGTGGGCGCGTACGGTGTTGCTGAAAGATCCGCCCACTCGGAAAGAGTTGGCGCTGGCAGAGTTTAAAAAAGTTTTTCCGGAAATAGAGGACCCTACGGAGGATACGCTGTGCTCCCGTCGGGACAAGGGCTATGTGATGTCGCCGCTTGATGTTTACATGACTGAACCATTTGAACCGAGCTGGATGGAATCACGCGATGAAAATAAATTACCGTGGGAGCAGATGAAATTACGCTTTCCAAGGCTTGCTCCAAATATCAATGATCTATTTGATTATAAGTTTAAGCAATACAAAAAAAACCATAAAGCTGCTTGGGCCATTCAGTTTAAGTATCAACTTTCTTTGTTGCCTGTCACAGAGCGTAAGCGCATAGAAAATTCAGATGTAAGCTTCGTCGAAGTGTCTCGCCCCTTTTTAGGTACAAAGCTTCAGTTCAACGATCACGGCCATTCCGGGCATTCCTGGCCCGTACCGCGTACCCCGACTGAGCAGGAACTTGAAGCTTTAAAAGGGCAGCATGGCGTGCTTATGAAAGTGGCAGGGAACGATGGGAAGATAGACTACTATAGTTACCACCCCGGGCTAGGAAAATTGGTCAAGGAAGAAGGTTCGCCGGCGGAACAGCTAAATTATGACGACAGCGCTTATTTTGGTCCTGGTGCCAAAGATCGTGTGTGGAATACGCAGAATATCTACACTCAGTTCGGTGCAACCAATAAAAATCGCGATCCGGTTGATGTGCCCGGTAAAGCACAAGGTTCATATCTTTCCGACAGAAATGGGTCGCTGGCTAACGTTGCAGGTGATTTTTTTACAAAAAATTATGATGCTTTCAAAGCAAGCGCTGCCGGGGTTACCGTGATTGAAAAAAACCGAGCCGGGAATAAAGTGGTCAATGAGTTTTTACTTTCGCTCATTCCTTTTTATGACGGTATTAAAGACGCAATCAACGGCAATGTTGGAGGCGCGATTTTTAATATCGGGTTTGATGTTTTAGGTTTCCTTCTTCCTGGGTTCGGTGCTGCGAACAAAGCGTTGAAGGCGGGGAAGTCAATAGGTACTGCACTCGCGCGTTCCTTTTTTGCGGGGGTTGGCGCCTCTATCGGCGTCACCGATGTTATTAAACTTCCGAAAAATATCAAGCGTGGGGTAGCGACTGTCCTTAAGGATGGGACGAAGATTTATCGGCACGCAGATGAAATACTGCCTCGGTTGAGGGGGAATTATAAGCGTTATGATATGACGAGGATTTATAAGGATGGTGATATTGTCAAGGGGTTTAATCGTGTTGATACGGGCGGTGTCGCGGAGCCCGTGGTGGCTATTTTCAATAAGGGGGGGTGGTATGCATATAGCAGTATCACAAACGCACCGTTTGGTCCCCAGATGTTACAGTTTGGTGTGGTAAGCGCGATGGTAAATGAGGAGCAGAATCAAAAAAATGGACGTGAAGTTAAGCCTCACTGATCGATGCTTGATTTTTTATATGCAAATTTATGTGCGCCCATCTATGACGAGTTTTATAGAGGTCGGTAGGTTTGTACACGTATGGGTGTGTGCTCTTTTGGTGAGTCCTGGCCAGTTGCAGGTTTGGCAGTAGGCTGCCTGGTTGTTCGCGTGATTTAACAATAGAGTTGGAAAGGCTGGAACTCTTTAAGTGTTTGTCGACACAAAACGGATGAGGGTAAGGGATGACTTTCTAATGCTAACTAATCATTAGGTAAATCATTATGGTTTTTTCAGCTGCAACTTCTCGTTCGGTGGCCTTCTCCAAAATCGGAGAGTTTTTTGGTGGCGGGATTAATAGAGGCGGCACTCCTTCTGCGCCCCGAGATGTTAGTGCTCCGAGCTCGAGAGGTGGGTCAGGATCTAGCTCATCAAGCGGTTCTAGCTCACCAAAATCTCCTGAGTCATTCGATCAAAAGTATGTTGATAGTCAAGTTCACCCCGCTGGTGGGTCTGGACACACGACGGGTACTAAACAGCCTGGAGACTCAACTGATGTAGACACTGCTGGCAACCCTGATTTAAAGAAATACCAAAAGGAGCAACAAAAAAAATGGCAAGCCACAAAAGACGCAGAAGCGCGAGATAAGTTGTTTGGCCAGCCGACGCCGGGCCGCGTAGATGGTAAAGAAGTGGAGTCATTTTCTTCTGGAACACTATCGGATGAGGCTGCATCACTGACGTCCTCCGCCAAGGCTAGAGCAGAAAAAGCAGCGCCGGCCAGAAACACCAGCTTGCTTCGGACTGCAGCAATCGCTCTACCGTTTTCCGCCCTAGGGTTGATTGTTGCGGGAACTGCCAACACGCTTCTCAAGCCGCTTTTAGATCCTAGCGCAAGCTCGGGCCTTACCAAGGAAGAGCTCAAGGAATATCAGATTGTCGAGCAGAGCCAGAAAGATGTGTTTGCGGCTTCAAACGCGATGAATGCTCTTAAAGGTGATGCGCCGGTTGAACCAGGCTTGAATTGGGTATTGAAAAGCAACGACGAGCGCATGGATACCCTCGAAGACATGATGAAAATCATAGAGACGGGGATGAAGGCCGAAGCCGAAAAGTTGAATATTCCCTTCACGCTCGCGTCTACTGGAGCGGTGGGAGATGACATTGAGAGTCGTGCGAAGGCAATCAACTCCAGGCTTGCTGTGATGACTGCGTTGTTCAGTAGTGTGAGGGCTAGGTTGGACGCTACCGCGTAAGTACTCGCGCCTGCTTAAAGCGTAAAAGTGCATATGGGCGTCGGTGGTATCTGCCGACACGCGTCTGGATTTGTACGCAACAAATAGTGGCTGCTGCGCCAAGGGTCGGTTTGGGGCTGAGGCGCCGAGTTATCCGGGGGTGGACCTGCCGGCCAGTGCGTTGCTCGATACCTTGTTGTTGCCGTTGTCGGTGTTGACGGTGCTGGGCATAGGATTCAACGCCACAGGCGGCCTTTAAGAGAAGTGGGTGGCTGTGCTGGCCTCATCGCAGGCAAGCCAGCTCCCACATTTTGAACGGTGTGAACCCGGCCCAGTGTGGGAGCCGGGCTTGCCCGCGATGGGGCCCGCACGGCCACCACAAAATCACTTGCCGAGCTTACGCAACTCATCCGACTCCACCACCCGCACCCCATCCTGCTCCTCCAGCGCCAGGCGCCACATGGCCCGGGCCAGTTCGCAGACCTCAATGCCACGGTATTTGCCAGGAATCAGCTTCGACAGTGGCCCGGCCAATTGTTCGGCCAGGCGCGGTTCCAAGCGCTCGCCCAACAACAGTGACGGCCGCACGATGGTCAGTTGTGGCCAGTCCTGGGCTTTAAGCGCCTGTTCCATTTCACCTTTGACGCGGTTGTAGAAAATCGCCGATTTCGGGTCGGCGCCAATCGCGCTGATCACGATCAGGTGCCGTGCGCCCATCTCCCGCGCACGTTTGGCGAAGGCCACCACCATGTCCAGGTCAACCGCGCGGAACGCCGCTTCGGAGCCGGCCTGCTTGATGGTGGTGCCCAGGCAGCAGAAGGCGATATCCACGCGGCCGCTCAGTTGCGGCAGGAATACCGCCGGGTCACCCACCGGGTTTTCCAGGTGCGGGTGTTCGGCCAGTGGCTTGCGGCTGGGTGCGAGGACGCGGGTCACGGTGGGTTCGTTGAGCAGGCGATCCAACAGGTGCTCGCCGGTCAGGCCGGTGGCCCCGGCCAGCAGGATATGTTGAGGTGTCAGGTACATGGTGTTTCCCCCCTGTTACACGTTACAGCTTAGTTGCCTTTGGCTTCCTTGCTATTCATTGAGACGCTTTCGAGCGCCTTTCGTGCCTGCTGCTTGCGTAATAATTGCCAGTGGGCGATCACCCCTTTGGGGGCCCAGATCTGCGGTTCAGAGGCTTCAAAGTTGTCCGCCTGCTCGCGTTCGGCCACATGCAGTTGTGCCAGTTTGAAGGCTTGCTGCAAGTCGTCGGTCTGGTTGAAGGCCTGGGCGAAGAGGGCGTCGCCGAAGTAGGTGAAGTCGGCCTCTTCGGAGCAGCCGAAGGACACGCGGTCTGCGCGCGAGGCGGTCATGATCAGGGTGCGCTCGTCTTTCAGCGCCGGGATGAATCCACCGGAGTAGCAGGCGGAAATCACGATGATCTTGTCGCGGTCTTTCAGCGGTGTGAGCACGGCGGCCAGCTCATCGGCTGGCAGGTCGGCCAGCTCCATGCGCGGCTGGTCCAGCACCAATTCGTGCTCGTGGGTGCCGTGACTGGTCATGTAGATGAATACCAGGTCTTCCGGCCCGGTGCGGTCGGCCAGGGTTTGCACGGCGCGGCGCAGGCTTTCGCGGGTGGCCAGGGGGCGGTCGGCGATGTGGTCGCGGTGGTTGACCAGGCGAATCTGCCCGCGCGCGCCGAAACGGGTGGCGAGCATGTTGCTCACGTAGTCGGCCTCGCGCAGGAACACGCTTTGCTTGCCATCACCGGCCAGCACCAGGCTGTACAGCTCGACGGCGGGGGTCGAGGCAGGCACGGCCGCGAGCGCGGCATCGAGCAAGTGGCCTTGGGCCAATACGCCGGTTTCCAGCGGGTCGGGCAACAGCTTGCCGTCGGCGTCACGCACCCGCATGCCATTGACCCAGGTGCCGGCCTGCACGGTGCCATCGGTGAGGACGAGGGTGCCACGGCCCTGGTAGCTGTCGCTGTCGAAACCGCCGATATAGAAGCTGCCATCGGTGAGGTTCAGGCGACCTTCACCAGTGAAGCGCCAATCGCTGAACTGGCCGACATAGTGGCTGCCGTCCACGCCGATCAACTCGCCCTTGCCGCTCAGCGCGCCTTCCTTGAACTGGCCGATCCACACGTCACCGTCTGCGTTTTCATAGCGGCCCTTGCCGTTGAGCTGGTTCTGCTTGAACTGGCCGACATAGATGTCACCGTCGGCGCTGTTGAAGGTGCCGTTGCCTTCGAGCTGGCCATCGACGAAGTGGCCGCTGAACTGGTTGCCGCTGTCGTCGTTGCGCTGGCCTTCGCCATTCGGCTTGCCGTGGGCGAACTGGCCCTGGTATTGGCTGCCGTCCGCCAGCTCCAGGCGGCCGAGGCCGGAATACTGGTCGGCGTTGAATTCACCGCGATAGGTCATCTGCCCCTCTTTGAGGGTGCCTTCGCCGTTGCGCCGGCCGCGCTTGAAACCGCCGACGTAGCTGCTGCCCGGCGTGGTCAGGCTGCCTTGTCCATCGAACAGGCCTTGCTGGAACTCGCCTTTATAGACCTCGCCGTTACTGCCATGCCATTCGCCCTGGCCGTGCCACTGGCCCTTGTCGAACTGCCCGGCGTACCAGCTGCCGTTGGGGTAGTCCACGCGGCCCTGGCCTTGCAGCAAGCCGTTGACCACATCACCCCGGTAGCGGCCGCCATCGGGCAGGCGCGCATCGGGCGGCAACAGCGATTCGCCGTCTCCGCAAGCGGTGAGCAACAGGGCAAGGGCAAGGGGAGCGAGTGGGCGCATAGCGGGATCCGGATAATTGAGCGCCGAGTATGCCGCAGCCGCGAGTTTCATACATAAATTTACATACCCTGTGGTGAGTTTCAGTGCCTCACCACAGGGCCGGGCTTACACGAAGCAGAGTGACAGCGACTCGGCAATGTAAGCAGGTTTTTCCTGGCCTTCGATTTCCAGGGTGGCGGTGGCCTTGAACAGCCATTGCCCGGGTTTTTTCTCGGTGACGTCGGTCAGTGTCACGTTCAGGCGGACCTTGGAGTTGACCTTGACCGGCTGGATAAACCGCACGCTGTCCAGGCCATAGTTGACCGCCATCTTCAGGCCCTCAGGCATGATGAGGATGTCTTCCATCAACTTGGGCATCAGCGACAAGGACAGGAAACCGTGGGCAATCGTGCTGCCAAACGGGGTTTGCGCGGCCTTGACCGGATCGACGTGGATGAACTGATGATCGCCAGTGGCCTCGGCGAACAGGTTGATCCGCGCCTGGTCGATGGTGAGCCATTCGGAACGTCCCAGTTCCTTGCCGACATAATCTTTGAGCTGCGCTACAGGTACATAGGGCATTGCGTCTCTCCTTGGTTCATCGGTTTTTATAGGTGTGCGAAATCCATCTTAGATCATCATGGGCAACAGGCCTGGTCAACCCACCATGCTTTTGGCGAATGCCGAAGCATAGGGCTGGCGTGCTTATAATGCGGGCGAGTTTTGACGGGGGGAGAACGGATGCTGTTACGCGGACTGACATGGCTGGTGCTGTTCCAATTGATCGGCACGGCGCTCAACCATTTGCTGCTGCCGATATTGCCGGGGCCGATTATCGGCTTGCTGCTGATGCTCGGCTTTCTGATCTGGAATGGCGAGGTCGACGAGCCCCTGAGCCTGGCGGCCAGCAGCCTGTTGCGTTATCTGCCTCTGCTGCTGGTGCCGCCTGCCGTCGGGGTGATGGTGTATGCCAAGGACATTGCGGCGGACTTCTGGGCCATCGTCGGCGCGCTGGTGCTGTCGCTGGTGATTGCCATGGGTTTTGTCGGCGTGTTGATGCAGCAGATGGTCAAGCGCAAGGAGAAGGACCAATGATCTTCGACTGGCACGGCGCCTGGACGGCCGTGATTCATCACCCCTTGTTTGGCATCGGTATCACCCTGGGCGCCTATCAACTGGTGCTGGCTGGTTTCGAGAAAACCCGCTGGATCTTCCTGCAGCCGGTGCTGGTGTCGATGCTGCTGGTGATCGGCATCTTGCTCACCTGTGGCCTGAGCTACGCCGAGTACCGCAAGAGCACGGAGATCATGGGCATCCTCCTTGGCCCTGCGACTGTCGCGCTGGCGGTGCCGCTTTATCTGAACCTGCGGCGCATTCGCCAATTGTTCTGGCCGATTTTTACTACGCTGGTGATAGGCGGGGTGTTGGCCACTGGCCTGTGTGTGCTGCTGGGCTGGTGGTTTGGCGCCGAACACATGATGCTGATGACCATGGCGCCGAAGTCGGTGACGTCGCCGATCGCCATGCTGGTGGCCGAGCAGATCGGCGGCGTGGCAGCCTTGGCGGCGGTGTTTGTGCTGATCACCGGGGTGATCGGCGCGATGATCGGCCCGGCTTACCTGTCGCGCCTCGGCGTGCACAGCCCCGAAGCGCGCGGCATGGCGCTGGGCATGACGGCCCACGCCGTCGGCACCTCGGTGGCGTTGCAGGAAAGCGAAGAGTGCGGCGCCTTTGCGGCGCTGGCCATGAGTCTGATGGGCGTGGCCACGGCAGTGTTCCTGCCGCTGGCTGTGTCGGTGATCGTTTAAACCGGGTTTAAGGAAACCTTTATGAGTCTGGCGCTGTTTCCGCTCAATACCGTGCTGTTCCCTGGCTGCACCCTCGACCTGCAACTGTTCGAGGCGCGCTACCTGGACATGATCAGCCGCTGCATGAAAAAGGGCGAAAGCTTCGGCGTGGTGTGCATCCTCGACGGCAGTGAGGTAGGCATGGCCCCGGATGGCTACGCCCTGATCGGTTGTGAAGCGCTGATCCGCGACTTCAAGCAGCAGGACAATGGCCTGTTGGGGATTCGCGTCGAAGGCGGGCGCCGTTTTCGTGTGCGCGACGCCGGGGTGCAGAAGGACAATTTGCTCGTAGCCGACGTGCAATGGCTGGAAGAGCTGCCGGACCAGGCGCTGGAAGAAGAGGACGCCGACCTGCTGGCGCTGCTCCAGGCCTTGGCCGAGCACCCGATGGTGGCTTCACTGGACATGGGCGCCGAGGCCGACGGCCAACAAGCCTTGGGCAACCAGCTTGCCTACTTGTTGCCCTTTACCGACGCCGACAAGATCGACCTGCTGCAACTCGACGATCCGCAGCAGCGGCTGGATGCGATCCAGATGTTGCTCGACGAGTTGCAGGGAGAGTTGTTCAACTGAGTTTCGGAATTGTCTGGCGCGGTTTTCAGATGTTCTTTCGTTGTTCTGCGTGCGTTGCCTGAAATAGTTTCCGCTCACACAACGGTGATCGGGGATGAACATGATTCGACCAACGCAATCGGAGCAAGCGATCTGGGATAGTTTTTTTGTCAGCATCGCCACACAACTGCTTCAGCAGGATGCCAAGCGGGGCCCGGAATATATCGCCGAGCGTGCCGCAGACATCGCCGACGAGATGCTGCTTGAGCGACGCGAACGTTGCGTCGAGCGTCGAACGGCACCCGTCGACTGGATCGGGCCCGCCAAGGGTCAGTAAGCGTACCTGAGCAACGCGTGAGACGTACCGGTCAAGGCAATGAAACCCAGTACTGCTACCACCGCCGGCAATAACAGCCACCAGGTTTTTGCCGGCATGGCCGGCAGTGGGCTGCGGTACTGGCTGAGGGTCAGGCTGAACGCGCAAACCGCCATCGCGAGTAGGGTGCCGGCCAAGATGTCAGTCGGCCAGTGTGCCCCTAGATAGACCCGCGACAAGGCAATGAACGCCGCCGGAATACAGCCCAACAACAGCCACGTCATGCGCAGGCGTGTCGGCTGCCCCAGGCCGGCCAGCACGGCCAGCGCCAGGAAAAATGCGAAAGAGCCGGATGCATGCCCGCTGGGCATGCTGAAACTGGTCAGCGGGTCTGTAAGAATTTCCGGGCGACCGCGGGCGAAAAACAGCTTGGTACCGGTGTTTATCACGGCGGCGCCGGCCAGCGTTGCGCCGACAAACACGGCCTGGCGCCATTGCCGCGCCAGTAACAGCAGGCCCGTGAACACGGCGCTGGCGACGAACATCTTCTTGAACTCGCCCAGTTGGGTGATGCGCACCATCACTTCGTCCAGCCACGGGCTGCGATGTTCTTGCACCAGGGCGATCAGGCCATGGTCGAAGTTATCGAGATGGTGATAGCCGATAAACAGTGCGATCAACAAGGTCAGGCTGGCGCAGCCGATCCACAAGGTGGCGCGGCGATGGCCGCGCAGGCTGCTGTTCAAACTCAAGCCCAGCAACACGGCGATTGCGGCTGTAACCACCCCGGCCTCCGGCCAGAAACCTTCCGGCAACGGCAGGCGGAACGCCGCGCCGGTCGCCCAGCCGGGCAGCAGATAGGCCACCGACCAGCCCGCGCCTGCCAGAAGGCTTACGGCGACGAAGCGTGGGAGCGGCATGTCGCACATGCCGGCAACCATCGGCAACATGGGGCGCAAGGGGCCGATGAAACGTCCGACCAGCAGGCTGGCAATGCCGTACTTGTGGAAGTAGGTTTCGGCGCCGTTCATCCATTCTGGATGGTGGCGCAGGCCGGGCAGGCGGCGGATGTTCTGGTGGAAGTGTCGGCCGAGGAAGTAGGAGATGCCATCGCCGAGCAAACCGCCGAGAAAACCCAGCAACAGGGTTTCACTCAACGACAGCGCGCCGCTGCCGGCCAGCGCGGCGATCGCAAACAGCAACACCGTGCCTGGCACGATCAGCCCGGCGATGGCCAGGCATTCCACGCACGCGACAATAAACACCGCCACCGCGAGCCATTCGGGGTTGAGGGTCAGCCAGCCGGTAATGCTATCGAGCCATTGGCCCATACAAATCCACTCCATCTATGCAATACAGAACCTGAAACAGTGAGATCAATTGTGGGAGCAGCTCCCATAGGGGATCAGCTGTGTTGCAGGTCTCAATGTTCAAATCAAAAAATAGTCGCGGCCTTCGACCTGGCCCCGGCGCAGCGGGTTCCGTGTGCAATAGGGCGCATAGCCAGCATCAACGAAGCGATACATCAAATGTTCATCCCGCCCGCTGGGGATGCCCAGGCGAGTGGTCTGGATGATGGTTGTCGGCACCTGGCCCACGTCTTCAACAAAGAGCCTCTGCGGATCAAAGCGCTTGGCATCCCACATCGGCACCTTCAATCCCAGGGCCTTGCACAGCAATGTCTGGCCAGCGCAAAGCTTTTGCGACGGGCGAGGGTGGCCGTTGGCATCCGGGTTGTTCAGCAGCATCTGCGCCAGGCTGGCCGGGCCGGACAGTTCATCGACCCACGGATAAGCCGATTTGATCAGCACGGCATTGCCCGGCCCCTGGGCGCTGAAGTTCAGCGAGTCACCGCCACGGGCGTAGTACATGTAGATGTGCCCACCGTCCAGAAACAAAGCCTTACGCTTTTCTGTGTAGCCGAGTGAAGCGTGGCTGCCTTTTTCCGCCACGTAATAGGCTTCGGTTTCGATAATTCGCGCCGAAAGCCAGATCTCCCCGACACGATGGCGTATGACTTTTCCGAGCAATTCTCGCGCAAGAATCTGTGCGTCGCGGTCGAAGAAGCCGTCGGGCAGGGCGCTGGCGGGGTGTTGGGGCGAAACGCTGGGCATGGTGGCCTGGGGTTAATACGGCTAAATGTGACTGAATAATAACAACTCCCACCTTAATTACCGCTGAACCCCAGGTTTTTACAGTTCATTTCGACCATCCGCCCCTCACCGCTGTCAGTCGAGCGGCGTCACAGCTATAATCTGCCGCTTTCCTCCATGCCAAGACTCCCTGACCATGACTGAGTCCGTTCTTGACTACATGACCCGCCTGGGTCGCGCTGCCCGTCAGGCCTCGCGGTTGATCGCCCGTGCGAGCACTGCGCAGAAGAATCGCGCCCTGCTGGCGGCCGCCGACGCTCTGGATGCCTCGCGCTCCGAGCTCACCGCCGCCAACGAACTGGACCTGGCCAACGGCCGCGCCAATGGCCTGGAGCCCGCGCTGCTGGACCGCCTGGCGCTGACCCCGGCACGTATCGACGACATGATCGAAGGCCTGCGTCAGGTGGCCAAGCTGCCTGACCCCATCGGTGAAATCCGCGATATGCGCTACCTGCCGTCCGGCATCCAGGTCGGCAAGATGCGCGTGCCCCTGGGCGTGATCGGCATCATCTATGAGTCGCGTCCGAACGTGACCATCGACGCCGCGAGCCTGTGCCTCAAGTCGGGTAACGCCACTATCCTGCGCGGCGGCTCCGAAGCCATTAACTCCAACCGCGCCATTGCTACTTGCATTCAGCAAGGCCTGGCCGTAGCCGAATTGCCCGCCGAAGTGGTGCAAGTGGTGGAAACCACCGACCGCGCCGCCGTTGGCGCGCTGATCACCATGCCGGAATTCGTCGACGTGATCGTGCCACGCGGTGGCAAGAGCCTGATCGAACGCGTCAGCCGCGATGCCAAGGTGCCGGTGATCAAGCACCTGGACGGCGTGTGCCACGTGTACATCGACATCGCTGCCGACATCGACAAGGCGATCCGCATCGCCGACAACGCCAAGACCCACCGTTACGCGCCGTGCAACACCATGGAAACCCTGCTGGTGCACGTCGGCATTGCCGATCGCGTGCTGCCGCCGCTGGCTGCCATCTACCGTGACAAGGGCGTGGAACTGCGCGGTTGTGAGCGTACCCGTGCGCTGCTGGGCGCGGACGTGATCGAAGCGACCGAGCTGGATTGGTACACCGAATACACCGCGCCGATCCTGTCGATCAAACTCGTCGATGACCTGGACGAGGCCATCGAACACATCAACACCTACGGCTCCAAGCACACCGACGCCATTGTCTCCGAGCATTTCAGCGATGCGCGGCGTTTCCTCAACGAAGTGGATTCCGCTTCGGTGATGATCAACGCGTCGACGCGTTTTGCCGACGGCTTCGAGTATGGCCTTGGTGCAGAAATCGGTATTTCCACCGACAAACTGCACGCCCGCGGCCCGGTTGGCCTGGAAGGCCTGACCAGCGAGAAGTACGTGGTGTTCGGCGACGGTCATGTGCGCACTTGATGGGTAAACGCATCGGGCTGCTCGGCGGTACCTTCGACCCCGTGCACATTGGCCATTTGCGCAGTGCCCTGGAAGTCGCGGATGCCCTCGCGCTGGATGAACTGCGCGTGATGCCCAACGCCCGGCCGCCCCATCGCGATACGCCGCAAGTGTCGCCACAGCAGCGCCTGGAAATGGTGCGCCTGGCGGTGGAAGGCATCGCACCCCTGGTGGTGGACGACCGCGAACTCAAGCGCGATAAACCGTCCTACACTGTTGACACTCTGGAGCTGATGCGCGCCGAGTTGGCCGCGGATGACCAGTTGTTTCTGCTTTTGGGCTGGGACGCATTTTGCGGCCTGCCCTCTTGGCATCGCTGGGAGGAACTCCTCCAGCACTGCCACATCCTGGTTTTGCAACGCCCGGATGCCGACAGCGAACCGCCGGATGCCTTGCGCAACCTGCTGGCCGCGCGGTCGGTAAGTGACCCCTTGGCCCTGACCGGGCCGAACGGGAATATTGCATTCGTCTGGCAGACCCCGCTTGCGGTGTCCGCCACCCAGATCCGTCAACTGCTGGCCAGCGGTAAGTCGGTACGTTTCCTGGTGCCTGACGCGGTCCTGGCCTACATCGATGCGCACGGGCTTTACCGTGCGTCGAACTGAAAAGGCGCGCTTGAACGTACGAACATTCGTGCAGCAAGCGCCCGAACATACGAGCAAAACGAGTTTTATATGACGAACAAAGACGTAAGCAAAGTTAAGCGCAAAGGCACCTTCAAAAGCGCGCCGCTGCCAGTTGAAGCCCATGTTGGCCCAGAGCTGGCTGGCGAAGAGCTGGTAAAAGTCGCCGTGGCGGCCCTGGAAGACGTCAAGGCCCAGGACATCCAGGTGCTGGACGTGCGCGACAAACAAAGCATCACCGACTTCATGATCATCGCTACCGGTACGTCGAACCGTCAGATCGGCGCGATGCTGGATAAAGTCCGTGAAGCCGTCAAAGCCCAAGGCGTGAAGCCACTGGGTGAAGAAGGCAAGGGCGACAGCGACTGGGTGCTGCTGGACATGGACGACGTGATCGTTCACATGATGACCTCCAACGCCCGTCAGTTCTACGACCTGGAACGTCTGTGGAAAGGCGCCGAGCAGAGCCGTGCCGCCGACGGCAAACACCACAGCCCGGAAGTGGGCCACGCGCACTTCGACAAGCTCAACAAAGACCAGGAATAAGGAACGGCTGTGCGCCTGCGTCTGATTGCTGTCGGTTCACGCATGCCCAAGTGGGTGGAAGAAGGCTGGCACGAGTATGCCAAGCGTCTGCCCGCTGAGCTGTCGCTGGAACTGGTAGAGATACCGCTCAACACCCGGGGCAAGAATGCCGACGTGGCGCGCTTTATCCGTCAGGAAGGCGAAGCCATGTTGGCCAAGGTCGGCCCCAACGAGCGCATCGTCACCCTGGAAGTGCACGGCAAACCCTGGAGCACCGAGCAGTTGGCGGTGGAACTGGATCGCTGGCGCCTGGATTCGCGCACGGTCAACTTCATGGTCGGCGGCCCCGAAGGGCTGGCGCCGGAAGTCTGTGCGCGGGCGGACCAGCGCTGGTCGCTGTCGGCGCTCACGTTGCCGCACCCGTTGGTAAGGATTCTGATCGGTGAACAGCTGTATCGCGCCTGGACAGTTCTGTCCGGGCACCCTTACCACAAATAGTCTGCGCCCCTCCCGATGACCCAGCCGATCCGCATCAAGGACCACGAGAAAGACGCACGTCTGGTACGCGCGCGGGTCGTGTTCGGCGCTTTTCTGGTGGTGGGGCTGATCGGGGTGTTGATCGCCCGTCTGTATTTCCTACAGGTGATCCAGTACGACTATCACTCCACATTGTCGGAAAACAACCGGGTGCATGTGCAGCCGATTCCGCCGACCCGTGGCCTGATTTTCGACCGCAATGGCGTGGTGGTTGCGGACAACCGGCCCAGCTTCAGCCTGAGCATGACCCGTGAACGCTCCGGCGACTGGCAGCAGGTCCTCGATGTAATCGTCGAGGTGCTACAGCTGACGCCTGAAGATCGGGTGATCTTCGAAAAGCGCATGAAGCAGGGGCGCCGGCCATTCGAGCCGGTGCCGATCCTGTTTGAGCTGACCGAAGAGCAGATCGCGCGGATCGCGGTGAACCAGTTCCGTTTGCCAGGTGTGGAAGTGGTGGCGCAGTTGGTGCGGCATTACCCGCAAGGGCCGCACTTTGCCCACTCTGTTGGCTATATGGGGCGGATCAACGAGAAAGAGCTGAAGACCCTTGATCCGGTGAACTACAGCGGCACCCACCATATCGGCAAGACGGGCGTGGAGCGTTTCTACGAGCCCGAGTTGCATGGCCAGGTGGGTTACGAAGAAGTCGAGACCAACGCCCGTGGCCGTGTGCTGCGGGTGCTCAAGCGCACCGATCCGGTACCGGGCAAGGACATCGTGCTGAGCCTGGACATCAAGCTGCAGGAAGCTGCCGAGATGGCCCTGGGCGGGCGGCGTGGCGCCGTCGTGGCACTGGACCCGAACACGGGCGAAGTGCTGGCGATGGTCAGCCAGCCGAGTTTCGACCCCAACCTGTTCGTCACCGGCATCAGTTTCAAGGCCTACGCCGAGTTGCGCGATTCCATCGACCGGCCGCTGTTCAACCGCGTGCTGCGCGGCTTGTATCCGCCGGGTTCGACGATCAAGCCAGCGGTGGCGATTGCCGGCCTGGACGCAGGAGTGGTCACGGCCTCCAGTCGAGTCTATGACCCCGGCTACTACATGCTGCCCAATTACGATCACAAATACCGTAACTGGAACCGCACCGGTGACGGCTATGTCGATTTGGATACCGCGATCATGCGCTCCAACGACACCTATTTTTACGACCTGGCCCACAAGCTGGGGATCGACCGCCTGTCTGCCTACATGGGCAAGTTTGGCCTCGGTCAGAAAGTCTCCCTCGACATGTTCGAAGAATCCCCAGGCCTGATGCCGTCGCGGGAGTGGAAGCGCGCGACCCGTCGCCAGGCGTGGTTCCCGGGTGAAACCCTGATCCTCGGGATCGGCCAGGGCTACATGCAGGCCACGCCGCTGCAACTGGCCCAGGCCACGGCGCTGGTGGCTAACAAGGGCATCTGGAACCGTCCGCACCTGGCCAAGACCATCGAAGGTGAAAAGCCGGTGGACGACAACCCGATCCCCGACATTGTGCTGCGCGACCCGTCGGACTGGACCAAGGTCAACCACGGCATGCAGCAAGTGATGCACGGCGCCCGAGGCACCGCGCGCAAGGCGGCGATTGGCGCGCAGTACCGCATTGCCGGCAAGAGCGGTACCGCCCAGGTGGTGGCGATCAAGCAGGGCGAGAAATACGACCGCACCAAGGTTCAGGAACGCCACCGTGACCACGCCTTGTTTGTCGGCTTTGCGCCGGCCGACGACCCGAAAATCGTGGTGGCGGTGATGGTCGAGAACGGCGAGTCCGGCTCCGGCGTCGCGGCCCCGGTGGTGCGCCAGATCATGGACGCCTGGCTGTTGGCCGACGACGGCCGACTCAAATCCGAATATGGCGGCCCCCCTTCAAGCACCGAGGTTACGGCCAGTGAAGAGTAATTTTGACCGCATCCTCTCCAGCGAGGATGTGATGCGTCGCCGTGCGACGTTGCTGCAACGCATGCACATCGACGGTCCGTTGCTGATCCTGCTGCTGACCCTGGCGGCCGGCAGCCTGTTCGTCCTCTATTCGGCCAGCGGCAAGAACTGGGACCTGCTGATCAAGCAGGCCTCGTCGTTTGGCCTGGGCCTGTTGTCGATGGTGGTGATTGCCCAGCTGGAGCCGCGTTTCATGGCGCGCTGGGTGCCCCTCGGTTACGTCGCTGGCGTGTTATTGCTGGTGGTGGTGGACGTGATGGGCCACAACGCCATGGGCGCGACCCGCTGGATCAACATTCCGGGGGTGATTCGCTTCCAGCCGTCGGAATTCATGAAGATCCTGATGCCGGCGACCATCGCCTGGTACCTGTCCAAGCGCACCTTGCCGCCGCAGCTCAAGCATGTGGGGGTGAGCCTGATCCTGATCGGCATACCGTTCATCCTGATCGTGCGCCAGCCGGACCTCGGCACCTCGCTGCTGATCCTCGCGGGCGGCGCGTTCGTGCTGTTCATGGGCGGCTTGCGCTGGCGCTGGATCCTCAGCGTGCTCGCCGCCGCCGTGCCGGTGGCCGTGGCCATGTGGTTCTTCTTTATGCACGACTACCAGAAGCAGCGGATCCTCACGTTCCTCGACCCGGAAAGCGATCCGCTGGGCACCGGCTGGAACATCATCCAGTCGAAAGCCGCCATCGGTTCCGGCGGCGTATTTGGCAAGGGCTGGTTGCTGGGCACCCAGTCGCACCTGGACTTCCTGCCCGAGAGCCACACCGACTTCATTATTGCGGTGATGGGCGAAGAGTTCGGCCTGGTGGGCATTTGCGCATTGTTGCTGATCTATCTGTTGTTGATTGGTCGCGGGCTGGTAATCACCGCCCAGGCGCAGACGCTGTTCGGCAAATTGCTCGCCGGCGCCCTGACCATGACTTTTTTTGTTTACGTTTTCGTCAACATCGGTATGGTCAGTGGCCTGCTGCCGGTGGTTGGGGTGCCGTTGCCATTCATTAGCTACGGCGGAACTTCGCTGGTGACATTGCTGTCAGCGTTTGGGGTTTTGATGTCGATTCATACGCATCGCAAATGGATCGCACAGGTTTGAATAAGGTGAAGATGTCAATGCAAGTAATGCGCGGCTGGGCGACTCGGCACGCGTCCTGGATGGGCCTGATTGGCCTGCTGGGCGCAACGCAAGAGGCGCAGGCCGGTGACTACGATGGTTCACCCCAGGTCGCCGAATTTGTCGGTGAAATGACCCGCGACTACGGTTTCGCCGGTGAACAGCTGATGGGCGTGTTCCGCGAGGCGCAGAAAAAGCAGGCGATCCTCGACGCCATCTCCCGCCCGGCTGAACGGGTGAAGCAATGGAAGGAATATCGCCCGATGTTCCTCACCGACGCCCGCGTGGCGCGAGGTGTGGATTTCTGGCGCCAGCACGAGGCCGTACTGGCCCGCGCCGAGCAGGAATACGGGGTGCCGGCCCAGGTCATCGTCGCAATCATTGGCATTGAAACCTTTTACGGGCGCAACACCGGCAGTTACCGGGTGATCGACGCCTTATCGACCCTGGGTTTCGATTACCCGCCGCGCGCCGAGTTCTTCCGCAAGGAGCTGCGCGAATTCCTCTTGCTGGCCCGCGAAGAGCAGGTCGATCCCTTGACCCTCAAGGGGTCCTATGCCGGTGCGATGGGCTTGCCGCAGTTTATGCCGAGCAGCTTCCGCGCCTACGCAGTGGACTTTGACGGCGACGGCCATATCAATATCTGGAGCAATCCCGACGACGCCATCGGCAGTGTCGCCAGCTACTTCAAACGTCACGGCTGGGTTGCGGGCGAACCGGTGGTGATCCGCGCCGATGTGGCCGGGGATCGCGCCGATGAAGGTCTCACCCAGGGCATCGAACCGGTCAAGACGGTCGGGGAGTTGCGGGCGCTGGGGTGGTCGAGTCAGAATGCGCCACGCGATGACATGCCGGTGACGGCGTTCCGTCTCGAAGGCGAAAACGGCCCTGAATACTGGATGGGCTTGAAGAATTTCTACGCAATCACGCGTTATAACCGCAGTGTGATGTACGCCATGGCCGTGCATCAGCTGTCAGACATGCTGGTCCAAGCACGGGGCAACAAGTAATGCGGGTATCGCCGATCAAAAAACCGCTCAAGCTGGTGGCGTTTGCCGCGTTGTCCTTGTTGGTAGTCAGTTGCTCCACCAGTCGTGGTCCGGCGCAGAAGTCCGGGGGGGCGGTGGTCCGTTCCCAGCCGGGCCTGGACATCAACCGTGCGCACAAAGATGGCGCGCCGTGGTGGGATGTCGATGTGTCGAAGATCCCGGATGCCACGCCGACCCTGCACACCGGGCCGTACAAGGCCAACCCGTATACCGTGCTGGGCAAGAGCTACTTCCCGCTGCAAGAGTCCAAGACCTACGTGCAATCGGGCACGGCGTCCTGGTACGGCACCAAATTCCATGGCCAGAACACCGCCAACGGCGAAGTGTATGACCTGTATGGCATGAGTGCGGCGCACAAGACCTTGCCGCTGCCCAGCTACGTACGGGTAACCAACCTGGACAACAACCGCACGGTGATCCTGCGGGTCAATGACCGTGGGCCGTTCTATTCCGATCGCATCATCGACTTGTCCTACGCCGCGGCGAAGAAACTTGGCTATGCCGAAACCGGTACGGCGCGGGTCAAGGTCGAAGGTATCGATCCGGCGCAATACTGGGCCCAGCGCGGCAAGCCGGCACCGTTGATGCTCAACGAGCCAACCAGCCAGCAGCCGCAGGTGAACGCGTCGGCCGGCAAGATCGAACAGTGGACGCCGCCGCCGCAACAGCACGCACCGGATACCGTGGTGGTGCCGCGTGCCGCGCCGGGGGCTTCGATGGCGGGCGGGCAATACCTGCAGGTCGGCGCTTTCGCCAACCCGGATGCGGCAGAGCTGCTAAGGTCGAAACTCAGCGGCATGGTCAGCGCGCCCGTCTTTATCAGCTCCATCGTGCGTAACCAGCAGACCCTGCACCGTGTACGCATGGGGCCGATTGGCACGCCGGGTGAAGTCGCACAAGTACAGAACAGCGTGCGCATGGCCAACCTGGGGCAACCCAGCGTGGTCACCGCCGAATAACAAAAGATTGAAGGTCCGGGCCCGAATGTGGGCCTGAACCCTGGTTGTTGGCTCGTTGAACAATAAAACCCAGGGGCAAGGGGTGAGCGGGCAACCGAACACGCGACAGTCTGGCAACGGCCTGTCTGAATAAGTTTTGCCCGCGAGGGCAAGTTTCCATAAGCAATTTCGAGAGACGGATGAACATCACCTCCTTAGCCAAACGCACGTGCCTGCTCCTTTCGCTGATCATCACCCCGGCCGCCTGGGCGGTTGAAATGGTGCCGGCTTCCCCGCAACTGGCCGCCAAGGCCTGGGTCCTCATGGATGCCGCCAGCGGCAACGTGCTGGTCGAGAGCAATGGTGACCAGCGTCTGCCTCCAGCCAGCTTGACCAAGCTGATGACCGCCTACATCGCGACCCTGGAAATCCGTCGCGGCCAGATCGGCGAAAACGACCCGGTGACCGTCAGCGAAAACGCCTGGCGCACCGGCGGTTCGCGGATGTTTATCAAGGTCGGTTCGCAAGTAACCGTGAGCGACCTGCTGCACGGCATCATCATCCAGTCCGGCAACGACGCCAGCGTGGCGCTGTCCGAGCACATCGCCGGCAGCGAAGACGCCTTCGCCGACATGATGAACAAAACCGTGGCTGACCTGGGCATGACCAACAGCCACTTCATGAACCCGACCGGCCTGCCAAACCCTGAGCACTATTCGTCGGCTCACGACATGGCGATCCTGGCGCGCGCGATCATCCGTGTCGACCCGGTGCACTACGCGATCTACTCCCAGAAAGAATTCTTCTGGAACAACATCAAGCAGCCTAACCGCAACCTGTTGCTGTGGCGTGACAAGACCGTCGATGGCCTGAAAACCGGCCACACCGACGAAGCCGGCTACTGCATGGTGTCGTCCGCCGTACGTGATGGCCAACGCCTGATCGCCGTGGTCTTCGGCACCAACAGCGAGCAGGCCCGTGCGGCCGAGACGCAAAAACTGCTGACCTACGGTTTCCGCTTCTTCGAAACCCAGACCTTCTATCAGAAGGGTGCTGAGCTGGCGACCGCGCCGGTGTGGAAAGGCGCGACCTCCCAAGTCAAGGCCGGCCTGGCTGAAGACCTGACCCTGACCATGCCTAAAGGCCAGCTGAAAAAGCTCGCTGCCAGCATGACCATGAACCCGCAATTGGTTGCACCGATTGCCAAGGGTGACGTGATCGGCAAGGTCGAAGTGAAACTGGACGACAAGGTGGTGCACAGCGCCGACCTGATCGCGCTGGACGCCGTCGACGAAGGTGGTATCTTCCGCCGCGTGTGGGATAGCATCCGTCTATTCTTCTACAGTTTGTTCAACTGATAAGTGTGCACCTGCACAGCCCCGCGTTGATCCGACGCGGGGCTTTGCCCGTCGCCACGGCTTACGCTTACGAGGCCGTTACGCCATGACCGATACCGAAGTAAAGGCGCCAAAGATCGAATTCCCAGTGACGGATTATCCCGTCAAAGTGATCAGCGATACCGGCGTGGGCAACAAAGACACCATCATCGCAATCGTGCGCAAACACGCGACGATCAACGACAACCGGGTGGACGAGCGTTCGAGCACCAACGGTAAATACACCACGATCCAGTTGCACATCGTTGCGACCGGTCAAGACCAGCTCTACGACATCAACAGCGAACTGCGGGCCACCGGCTTCGTGCACATGGTGCTGTGATGTCAGGCGTCCTGGGCTTTCGCGAGCTCGGCCAGATGGCCTACGAGCCGGTCTGGCATGCCATGCAGCGGTTCACCAACGAGCGCGGTACCTCGGCCCCGGACGAGATCTGGCTGGTAGAGCACCCGCCGGTGTTCACCCAGGGCCAGGCCGGCAAGGCCGAGCATCTGCTGTTGCCGGGGGATATTCCGGTGGTGCAGGTCGACCGAGGTGGCCAAGTGACTTACCATGGCCCGGGACAACTTGTCGCATACCTATTGTTGGATGTGCGCAAGCTGGGTTTTGGCGTACGCGACCTGGTCAGCCGCATGGAGACATGCCTGATCGAGCTGCTGGCCAGCTACGGCGTGACCGCCGCGGCCAAGCCCGATGCACCTGGCGTGTACGTGGATGGCGCGAAAATCGCCTCCCTGGGCCTGCGCATTCGCCACGGTTGTTCCTTTCATGGCCTGGCCCTGAACGTAGACATGGACCTGGCGCCGTTTCGTCGGATCAACCCGTGCGGCTATGCCGGGCTGGCGATGACCCAACTGAGCGACCACGCCACACCGATTAAATTTGCCGAGGTTAGTGCCCGGCTGCGTGCGCAGCTCGTCAAACACCTCGACTATGCTGAGCAGACGACCCTTACGGGCGGAATCGACTGATTATGACTACTGATGCAGTGCAAACCATGATCCCGACGGTGGACGTTACCGATCGTCCGGCCCCGGCCCCGCGTGCCAAGGTGGAAGCCGGCGTCAAGCTGCGCGGCGCCGAGAAGGTTGCACGCATCCCGGTGAAGATCATTCCGACCACCGAACTGCCGAAGAAACCCGACTGGATCCGCGTGCGCATCCCGGTTTCGCCGGAAGTCGACCGTATCAAGGCCCTGCTGCGCAAGCACAAGCTGCACAGCGTGTGCGAAGAAGCCTCCTGCCCGAACCTGGGTGAATGCTTCTCCGGCGGCACCGCCACCTTCATGATCATGGGTGACATCTGCACCCGTCGTTGCCCGTTCTGCGACGTGGGCCACGGCCGGCCGAAGCCACTGGACGTCAACGAGCCGGAAAGCCTGGCCATCGCCATCGCCGACCTGCGCCTCAAGTACGTGGTGATCACCTCGGTAGACCGCGATGACCTGCGTGACGGCGGTGCCCAGCACTTTGCCGACTGCATCCGCGAGATCCGCAAGCTGTCGCCAAACGTGATGCTCGAAACCCTGGTCCCGGACTACCGTGGCCGCATGGACGTCGCCCTGGAAATCACCGCCGCCGAGCCACCGGATGTGTTCAACCACAACCTGGAAACCGTGCCGCGCCTTTACAAGGCCGCGCGTCCGGGTTCGGACTACCAGTGGTCGCTGACCCTGCTGCAGAAATTCAAGCAGATGATGCCGCACATCCCGACCAAATCCGGTTTGATGCTGGGCTTGGGCGAGACCGACGAAGAAGTCATCGAAGTCATGAAGCGCATGCGCGAACACGACATCGACATGCTGACCCTGGGCCAGTACCTGCAACCGTCCCGCAGCCACTTGCCGGTGCAGCGTTTTGTGCACCCGGACACCTTCGCCTGGTTCGCCGAAGAAGGTTACAAGATGGGCTTCAAGAACGTTGCGTCGGGCCCGTTGGTACGTTCGTCGTACCACGCTGACGAGCAGGCCAAGCTGGTCAAGGCGAGCCTGGTTTCCTGATATAGATTTACGCAACGCCGCAAATCCAATGTGGGAGCGGGCTTGCTCGCGAAAGCGGTGGTTCAGTCACCTGATTTATTGACTGACACTGCGCTTTCGCGAGCAAGCCCGCTCCCACATTTCGTTCCGCGTCAATTAAGGAGATCTGTGGATGTCTGCTGCCGTACCTGCCCTTCGCCCCGAAGGCACCATCGCCCTGATTGCCCCTGCTGGCCCGGCTACCCTGGATGTGGAAAAAGCTGGCCAATGGATGCGCGCTCGCGGCTACGACCTGCGAATCTTCCCCGGTGTCTACGAGCGCGACGGCTACCTCGCCGGCAGCGATCAAACCCGTCTCAGCGATCTCCATCGCGCCTTCGCCGACCCCGACATCGACGCCATTTTCTGCCTGCGCGGCGGCTACGGCACGCCACGTCTGCTCGATAGCCTCGATTTCGACCTATTGCGCGCCAACCCCAAGCCGTTCGTCGGCTATAGCGACATCACCGCTCTGCATCTTGCGATTAGCCGCTACGCCGGTTTTGTGACCTTCCACGGCCCGATGCTCAACGCCGACCTGTTGGGCGACAAGCAACCACCTACCGAGTCTTCCCTGCTCAGCATGCTGCGCGGCGATCTCGGCGCCGGCAGCGTGCTGGCGCACCCGGTGGCCTACCCGTTGACCACGATTGCCCCAGGCATCGCCTGTGGGCGCTTGCTGGGGGGCAACCTGTCGATGATTGCAGCAGTGATGGGCACGCCCTTCGAGATCGACGCCGAAGGCATCATTCTGTTGATCGAAGACGTCAACGAACCGATCTACCGCATCGACCGTTTGCTTACGCACCTGCGCCTGGCGGGCAAGCTGGCCCAGGTTGCCGGCGTTTTGGTGGGGGATGTTGCTGGGGTGGACCCGGCGGCGTTGGAGCGTTTGCTCAAGCAGACTTTCGAGCCGTTGTGCATTCCGGTGCTGGCTGGGTGGCGCAGTGGGCATTGCGACCCGAACCTGACGCTGCCGATGGGCGCGTTGGTGCGGTTGGATGCGGGGGAGCAGCGGTTGGTGTTGGAGCAGGATGTGGTCTTTAAATAATTGTTGCTTGTGATGGCGTCATCGCAGGCAAGCCAGCTCCCACATTTGGAATGCATTCCCCTGTGGGAGCTGGCTTGCCTGCGAGAGCGGTAGTGGCCATCAGCAGATCTAGCGGTTTTGCAAAGACTCCAGCAACTTCACAGTAGGATACCCATCCGCCGGCCACCCCAACGACTGCTGCGCCGCCCGAATCGCCTTGCGCGTATTGGCGCCGATAATCCCGTCCGGGTTACCGGCCTCATAGCCCTTGGCGTTCAGCACGGTCTGCAAGTCGATGCGCTGGGAACGACTCAGCGGCAGTTCATCCTTCGGCCAATCGCCACGAATCACACCACCGCCACCAAACCGTTCCGACAGCAGCCCCACCGCCAGTGCGTAGGACGACGAGTTGTTGTACTTGAGGATCGCGCGGAAGTTATCCAGCACCAGGAACGCAGGCCCACGGTAACCCGCAGGCAGGAGCAGGGCTGCGGACAACTGGTCGACGTTCGGCGGCATGCTCGCGCCGGGTGGCAGTTGGATGCCCAGTTTCAGCCAGTCGGCGACGGTCTTGCGGACACCGCCATCGGCCAAGGCGTAATTGAAGTCCGCCGGCAGTCGATTGACCTCAAACCCCCACGGTTGGCCTTTCTGCCAGCCGGAGCTTTGCAGGTAGTGCGCCGTGGAGGCGAGGGCGTCGGCCGGGCTGTTCCAGATATCGCGGCGACCGTCGCCATCGAAATCCACGGCGTGGGTGTTGTAGGTGGTCGGAATGAACTGGGTCTGGCCCATGGCGCCGGCCCAGGAGCCTTTCATCTGATCGGCCTGGATATCGCCGTGCTGGATGATTTGCAGCGCCGCCAGCAATTGCGCCTGGGCAAACGCCGGGCGACGGCCTTCATAGGCCAGGGTCGCCAGGGAGCGGATCACCGAATTGTTGCCCTGGAACTGGCCGAAGTTGCTTTCCATGCCCCACACCGAGACCAGCGCCTGGCGATCCACGCCATAACGCTCTTCGATGCGTTGCAGGATGTCGGCGTACTTGATCAGCAGCGCCTGGCCATTACGCACCCGCAGCGGCGACAGGGCACCGTTGAGGTATTCCCACACCGGCCGGGAGAACTCCGGCTGGCTGCGGTCGGCGCGGATGACGGCCATGTCCGGGGTGACGTTGGCAAAGGCATTGTCAAAAACGGCAGGGGTGATCCCGGCCTTCAGGGCTTGTTCGCGAAACCCGGCCTGCCATTCGGCGAAGGTCTGGGTCGGCTGGATATCCAGGTTGTCCACGGCCAGGGGCGCCACGACAGCGGGGGCCACGACTGGAGCGGTCTGGAGTTTGGGCAGGGGTTGAGCGTCGGCGGCGGTAGGTTTCTCCGCACAGGCGACGAGCAGAATGAGGCTGGAGGCAGCGATCAATTGGCGAAGGTGCCAACGACGGGAGAGACAAGAGGGCATGCACAGGTCCAGGGATTACAAATCAGGTGCAGACCTTATCATGCCAAAGGGGCGCTTGCCTTCAGGCAGCCAGAAAGTAAGAAGCCTCCCAGCTATTAGACTGGAAGGCTTCGCGGCGGTAGCTGCCTTTGCCCTTGCCGGCGCGTTCTTGACGGCTGCGGAACAGTGGCTGGGCGATGATGGATTTGGCCTTGTTGGGGCCATGCTTGGATGGCTTTTTGCTCATGGTCGGTACTCTCTGGGTGGGTTGGAGCGGTGCAAATCATCTGCCGAAGTTGGGCGGCTGTAAAGACTGGCACTTATCAGAAATTGTAAATGCGATCAAAAATGTGGGAGCGGGCTTGCTCGCGAATGCGGTGTATCAGTATCAGATGTGTTGACTGACACGCCGCCTTCGCGAGCAAGCCCGCTCCCACATTGGATTTGCAGTGTTTTTGAAAGGGGATTATTCGGCGGGAAGGGTCAGGCGCTGGCCGGCCATCAATAGCGACAGGCGGCTCAAACTCATCCACGGCGAACCCGCCGCCTGGCCCTTTATCTGTGCATCGATGCGCTGCGCTTCCAGCAGCAGCTGCGCCCAGCGTTGCGCCGAGTGCCGTTGCAGGGCTTTGCTCATCAGGGGTTTGCGCTTGTCCCACACCGGTGGCCGGGCCTGGCTGAAGCATTTGTCCAGCGGCGTGCCCTGGCTGTATTGCAGGGCAATATTGGCCAGCACCCGTAGCTCACGGGCCAGGGCCCAGAGAATCACCGGTGGCTCCACGCCTTCGCCGCGCAGGCCTTCGAGCATGCGCAAGGCGTGGGCGGGTTCGCCGTTGAGAATGGCATCCACCAGCCCGAACACGTCAAAACGCGCACTGTCGGCCACCGCGCCCTGTACGGTTTCGACGGTGATTTGCCCGTCCTCGGCCATCAGCTTGAGCTTTTCGATCTCCTGGGCGGCGGCCAGCAAGTTGCCTTCAACCCGCGCGGCGATCAGTTCCACAGCGTCTTGCGTCGCCGACAGCCCCGACTGGGACAGGCGTTGACGAATCCATTGCGGCAACTGATTGCTGTCCACCGGCCAGATCTGGATGAACTGGGTCTGCGGACCCTCCACCAACGCCTTGCCCCACTTGGTTTTCTGCGCACTGCCGTCGAGCTTGGGCAGGCTGATCAACAGCACCGTGTCTTCGGCCGGGCGCGAGCAGTATTCCATCAAGGCCGCCGCGCCCTTGTCACCGGGCTTGCCGGACGGCAGGCGCAGTTCCAGCAGGCGTTTTTCGGCGAACAGCGACATGCTCGCCCCCGCTTGCAGCAGCGTGCCCCAGTCGAAACTGGCGTCGGCGCTGAACACTTGGCGTTCATCGAAGCCTTGCTGGCGTGCGGCGGTGCGGATGGCGTCGGCGGCTTCCTGGCACAGCAGCGGGTCATCACCGCTGACGATATAGACAGGCGCAAGGCCACCTTGCAGGTGTTTGGCGAGTTGGGCGGGGGCGAGTTTCATAGGCGGGGCGAACGGGGCGCTTGGGGCGCCCCGTCTGGCTTACTCGACTGGGACTTCAACAGGCGATTGTTTCGGCGTGTTGTCTTCGTACTCTTGCGCGGCTTTCAGGGCGTCGGCGTCAGCCTTGGCTTTGTTGTCGGCGGCTTGCTGCAAGGTTTCGAGTTTTTCCGGTGTCAGCATTTGCAGGCGCAGCATCACGCGCTGTACCAGGTCACGACGGATTTCCTTGCGCACCTGAATGGTTTCGGAGTCCGAACCGACCAGGTTGTTGCCGTCGTGGCTGACGATTTTCTGGACGACGATCTTGTCACCCATCAGCGGCAAATTATCACGGCCACGGATTTCGAAGGTCAGCTCGGTGGCCAGTTCGATGTCGGACGCGCGGCCGGCACTGGCGTAGCTCAGGTTACGCTGGGTGTTTTTCTCACTGGCCAGGAACAGCTTGTAGGTCGCGCCGGTATAAACCTTGACGCCGCTGTTTTCCAGGACTTGGCGCAGCTGGGTCACGGTCTCGCCGTAGGCGTCGCGTGCGCTGAGGTCCAGTTCCTTGATCGTCAGGTCATTGGTGCCGGTGCCGCGCAGCTGGAAGCCGCAAGCGCTCAGCAGTACGGCAAGGCCCATCACCAGCAGATTGCGTTTGATCATTGTGTTGCTCCCCTTGAAACCAGGTGGGCCTTATCGAGGCCCTGAAGGTTTTGTTCGGCGCGGGGCTCGAGCCCCGCGCCCGATCCGATTTAGCTGGCGACGATATTGACCAGTTTGCCAGGCACGACGATCACTTTGCGGATCGTCAGGCCTTCGGTGAAGCGCAGCACGTTCTCGTTGACGCGTGCGGCGGCTTCGACGTCTTCACGGCTGGCGCTGGCCGGCATGTCGATCTGGCCACGCAGCTTGCCGTTGACCTGGATCACCAGTTGCAGCGTGTCCTGGACCAGGGCGCTGTCATCCTGCTTCGGCCAGGCCGCATCAATGACGGCGCCTTCGTGGCCCAGTCGGTTCCACAGGTCGTGGCTGATGTGCGGTGTGATCGGCGCCAGCAGCAGGGTGACCGTTTCCAGGCCTTCCTGAATCAGTGCGCGGTCCTGTTCGGTCGCTTGCGGGGCTTTTTCCAGCACGTTCATCAGCGTCATCACCTGGGCGATGGCGGTGTTGAACTTGTGGTTCTGGCCCACGTCCTGGCTCGCTTGCCGGATCGCCAGGTGCGTGCTGCGACGAATGACTTTCTGCTCATCGCTCAGGCCGACCACGTCCAGTTTGCCCGGCAGGCCCTGGTTGATATGGGCGTGCGCCAGGCGCCAGACGCGCTTGAGGAAACGGTGCGAGCCTTCGACGCCGGAGTCGGACCATTCGGCGCTCATGTCGGGCGGCGAGGCGAACATCATGAACAGGCGGCAGGTGTCGGCACCGAACTGGTCGATCATCGACTGTGGGTCAACGCCGTTGTTCTTCGACTTGGCCATCTTCTCGGTGCCGCCGATTTCCACCGGCAGGCCGTCCGAGATCAGCTTGGCGCTGATGACCTTGGCTTTGCTGTCACGCACCAGCTCGACGTCTGCCGGGTTGAACCAGGTGTAGGCACCGTTGGCTTCACGGCGGTAGTAGGTCTCGGCGATCACCATGCCTTGGGTCAGCAGGTTCTTGAACGGCTCATCGGAGCTCACCAGGCCTTCGTCACGCATCAGCTTGTGGAAGAAGCGCGCGTACAGCAGGTGAAGGATGGCGTGTTCGATACCACCGATGTACTGGTCCACCGGCAACCAATGGTCGGCTGCGGATTTCTCCACCAGGCCACCCTCGTAGTGCGGCGAGGCGTAGCGGGCGTAGTACCACGAGGACTCGACGAAGGTGTCCATGGTGTCGGTTTCACGCTTGGCAGGCTGGCCGCATTTAGGGCAGCTGCACTCGTAGAACTCAGGCATGCGCGCCAACGGCGAACCGGCGCCGTCCGGCACCACGTCTTCCGGCAGGACGACCGGCAGTTGGTCTTCCGGTACCGGCACGTCACCGCAGGTTTCGCAGTGGATGATCGGGATCGGGCAGCCCCAGTAGCGCTGGCGGCTGATGCCCCAGTCGCGCAGGCGGAACTGGGTGCGCGAGGCGCCCAGGTTTTTCTTGATCAGTGCCACTTCCATGGCGTCGAACGCACCCTGGAAGTCCAGGCCGTCGAACTCGCCGGAATTGATCAGGGTGCCGTGCTCGCCGTAGGCGTCTTGCCACGGGGCCGGGTTGGTGTCGCCGGAGCTGGTGCGCACCACGGACTTGATCGGCAAGGCGTACTTGGTGGCGAACTCGAAATCACGCTCGTCGTGGGCCGGCACAGCCATTACTGCGCCATCGCCGTAGTGCATCAGCACGTAGTTGGCGACCCACACCGGCAGTTTTTCGCCAGTCAGTGGGTGCTCGACGAACAGCCCGGTCGGCAGGCCTTTTTTCTCTTGGGTAGCGACGTCGGCTTCAGCCACGCTGCCGCCTTTGCATTCGGCGATGAACGCCTGCAGCTCAGGGTTGTTCTGTGCCGCCTGGGTGGCCAGCGGGTGCTCGGCGGCCACGGCGACGTAGGTCGCGCCCATCAACGTGTCTGGACGGGTGGTGAAGACTTTCAGTGCGCCCGCTTCGCCGATCGAGTCGACGTTGTACGGGAACTGCACTTCCATGCCCTTGGACTTGCCGATCCAGTTGCGCTGCATGGTCTTGACCTGTTCAGGCCAGCCCGGCAGGTCGTCGAGGCTCGACAGCAGTTCATCCGCGTAGGCGGTGATCTTGAAGTAGTACATCGGGATTTCGCGCTTTTCGATCAGCGCGCCGGAACGCCAGCCGCGACCGTCGATCACCTGTTCGTTGGCGAGTACGGTCTGGTCGATCGGGTCCCAGTTAACGGTGCCGCTCTTTTTGTAGATCACACCTTTTTCGAACAGGCGAGTGAACAGCCATTGTTCCCAGCGGTAGTAATCCGGCTTGCAGGTGGTCACTTCGCGGGACCAATCCACCGCCAGGCCCAGGCTGCGCAGCTGGGTCTTCATGTAGGCGATGTTTTCGTAGGTCCACTTGGCGGGGGCCACGTTGTTTTTCATCGCGGCGTTTTCCGCCGGCATGCCGAAGGCGTCCCAACCCATGGGTTGCAGGACGTTCTTGCCGAGCATGCGCTGGTAGCGCGAGATTACGTCGCCGATGGTGTAGTTGCGCACGTGCCCCATGTGTAGCTTGCCGCTGGGGTAAGGGAACATCGATAGGCAGTAGTAAGTCTCCTTGCCTGGCTGTTCACTGACTTCAAAGGACTTTTGCTCGTCCCAGAAGGTTTGGGCGGCATTTTCGATTTCACGGGGCTGATATTGTTCGTGCATGGCTACTTTTGAACTGAATAGGGGTGGCCTAATCCTCTTCGGTGCAACGTTCAGGATGATCGACACCAAAAAGCGGCGCGTCCGTGCCCAAACCCTGCGGGAAGTGGAGTTACAGGAAGCGCCGTAGCATACATGACCCCACTCTATCGAGGGAAACCCTGATTGCGCAGCCAGGGCCGTCTGTCGCGGCACCAGGCAGGTGCAGCCACGGGGGCTACGCTGTTTATTGGGGAGCAAGACTTTTCTTCAATGAGGTGAGGGGATGGCTGAATCGCAGCGAACTTTAACGAAACCGCAGTTGTACGAAGGACTGATCGACCGTTTGGGTCGTGCATTGGATGCAGCAAAAACAGCAGGCCGCTTGTGTGATGAGTTGCCTGAGGAGCTGGAGTTGCGTGGCTTGAGCCAGGCAGAGCTTGAACTGATCAAGGTTTTCCTGGAGTCCAATCACCACCGCGCATCGTATGAACAGGCCTCCCCGCCTGCTCAGGATTCCTTGCGCTCGGCCAAGGTGGTTTGGCTGAAAGACTTGCCTGCCGCTCGCGGCCCGGAAAAGCTACGGGTCGTACGGTGCAAGTGATGCACAGCGTTATCTGTAAACCTTCTCAAATTGTGCTGGTAAAGATTGTCGCTAAATCCCGTTGCATCTAGGCTTCGGGCATCTTTGGAGATGCCCGATGCCTTTTCGTTATTTCATCAAACAATTGTTGTTGCCGCCCGGTATTTTCTTGCTGCTGCTGGCGCTTGCCTGGTGGTTTCGTCGTAGCCGTCCGCGGCTGGCGGGATGTTGTTTTGCGCTGGGGCTTGGCGGAATGTGGCTGATCAGCCTGCCGGTGATGGTGGAGTGGGGCGCTCACGCTCTGGAGACAGAGCCGCCGTTGGCGCGGGAAGAGTGGGCGACCCTGGCGCAACGCGCCGACGCCATTGTGGTGCTGGGTTCGGGGCGCGAGCGCGGCGATCCGGCGTGGGGTACCGACCAGCCCACCGGCGTCGGGCTTGAGCGTGAGCGTTATGCGGCGCGATTGGCCAAGGCCTCGGGGTTGCCGGTGTTGACCAGCGGCGGGTTGCACTACGGCACGCCGCCCAGCGAGGCCGAGTTGATGGCCGTGTCGATGCAGGATGACTTCGGCGTCACGGTGCGCTGGAAGGAAGAACGCAGCCGTACTACTTGGGAAAACGCCCAGATGAGTGCCGAGATTCTGCTGCCCGAAGGCATCAAGCGCGTGGTGGTGGTTACCCAGGCCTGGCACATGCCGCGTTCGGTGTGGAGCTTTGAGCGGGCCGGCTTCACCGTGGTGCCGGGGCCGGTCGGTTTTCTGGGGGTGGACAATGCCCGGCCGTTGGGCGGTTGGATGCCGGAGTTCAAATCGATCTGGCAGAGTGGGCAGTTGATCAATGAGGCGGTGGGGCAGATAGGGTACCGATTATTTTATAAGTAGCACCGCAGGACAAATGTGGGAGCGGG
>NZ_QAJM01000011.1 GCF_003852405.1 Pseudomonas sp. KBW05 | reverse complement strand
AGCTCCCTCGCCACAGGTTTTGCGTCAGAAGTTGACGGAGGCACTCAGGCGCGCCGTCAGCGGCGCGCCCTGGAACAGATAGTCATCACCCATGTACTCGCCCGCGTCGCGCCAGTAGCGCTTGTCGAACAGGTTGTCGACGCTCAGGCGAAACACCGTTTCATAGCCGTCCACCTTGGTGGTGTAGCGGCTGCCCACATTCACCACCGCGTAATCCCCTACCTCAACGGTGCCGTCGCGATTGGCCGATTTCTTCGCGCTGTATTGCACACCGCCCAGCACCGCCAGGCCGTTGACCCACGGCAACGCATAGTCCGCATACACACTGGCGCGCAGCTTGGGTACGTTGATCGCCTGGTGGCCTTCGTATTGCGGGGTGCCGCTGCCGGTGACGCGTGCGCGAATGGCGGCGACGCTGGTTGCGATCTGCAAGCGTTCGGTGGCCCAGCCATTGGCTGACAGTTCCAGGCCGGTGTTCTTTTGTTCGCCTTGTTGCACGTAGTTGAACAGGCCCGTGCCGTCCGGCTTGGCGTATTGGTAGGCCTGGCGGGTCTGGAACACGGCGGCGGCGAAGCTGATGCGGCGCCAGTCGTATTTCACCCCGGCTTCGATCTGGCGGGAGGTGGTGGGGGCGAGGGTTTCGCCGTCGTTGGTGGTTGTCCACGGCGCTTCACCGCCAAGGGACAGACCCTTGCTGTAGCTGGTGTACAGCGACACGTTTTCCACGGGTTTGTAGATCAGCGACGCTTGGGGCAGGAATTGGTATTTCTGCGTGTGGCGTTCCTGATCGCCATTCTTATCGAAGGCCTTTTCATCCAGACGCACTTCGCGCCCGCCGATGATGGTTTGCCATTGCTCGTTGAAACGGATGCGGTCGGTGACGAACAGGCCATATTGGCGGCTGTCGAGGCGACGGTGCTTGTCGTTCAGCGGCACGTCGGTGGGCGTGAAGGTCGGCGCGTCGGTGTTGATATTGGAGCTGCCGATGTATTCGTTGACCGACTTGCGCTTGTCGATCACCCGGCGGAAGGCGCTGGTGCCGAAGGTCAGCTCATGGCCCAGGCCACCGGTGTCGAACAGCCCGGTCATCGCCGCCTGCACTTCGTCGTCACGGCGGGTGTCGTCGGGGCTGCGGTAGTCGTAGATGTCGTAGTCGCCCGTGGGGCCGAAGGTGGCGAGGCCGCAATCGGTCACGTAAAAGCAGCCGTAGGCAAACGAACTGTAATCGTCAATCACCACCTTGCTGCGCGCCGCACTCACGCTGCCTTTCCACTGATCACTGAAACGGTACTCAAACTTGCCGTTGAGGTTCAGCGAATCAATGCCCACTTGCTTGGACCCACTCTGGTGCCCCAGCAGTTTCTTCGGCGAAGCGTCGTGGGGCACTTCGGTGCCGCCCAGTAGCTGATAACCCGGCACCGAGCGCTGTTGCTTGTCCTGGTATTCGGCGTCCAGTTGCAGCACGGCGTCGGGGCTGATGTTCCAGTCGAAGGCCAGGGACAGGAAATCGCGCTGGCCATTGGCGTGTTCGACGTAGGAATTCAAATCTTCATGGGCGACGTTGGCGCGCAGGCCGAACTGTTTTTCGCTGCCAAACCAACCGCCGACGTCGGTGGCGATATAACCGCTGCCGCGATCATCGGTAGACACCGTCACCGAACGCACCTCTTCCGGGCGCTTGGTCACGTAGTTGATCACGCCGCTGGGCTCGGAAATCCCGCTCTGCAAGCCGGCGAGGCCCTTGAGCACTTCCACCTGTTGCTTGTTTTCCAGGGCGACGTTCTGCTCGCCGGTGATGGTGCGCCCGTTGATCTTGTAGCTGCTCGCCGCATTCAGCGAGAACCCGCGCACCACGAAGTTTTCGTAGTAGCCAATGGGCGCGTAGCTGTCGCCCACCGAGGCATCGTTGCGCAGCAGTTCGCTGAGCAGGCGCGCTTGCTGGTCCTTGATCCGCACGGCATTGAGCACGGTGATCGAGGCGGGGGTGTCCAGCAGCGGGGCTTCATCGAAGCCACCCACCGACGCGGTTTGGCTGCTCAGGCCGGACTCATCCTGGCCTTGGACGTTCACCGCCGGCAGTTCCAGCTCAGCCGCAAAGCTGTTGCCAAGACTGCCGCTCAGCAGCAGGCCGAGGGCGAAACGTGAGGTGACAACGGGACGAAAACGCAAAACCATGGGGGCAGGGCCTTAAAGCGCAGGGCGGGGGGCGCATAAGCTAGGCATAAGTGCGTGGTTTTACAAGGTTTCGAGAATGATTCGCGGCTTGAGACGCCCCGTCTCAGCCCTCACGCCAATCCCGTTGCGCCTCGACAGCGCTGGCATGGACCTGCGATAGACAAGGCTTCCCTCATCGATTGCAGGAGAGTGTCATGGCTATTGCTGGAAAAGTTGCGCTGGTCACCGGCGCCGGGCAGGGCATCGGCCGGGCCATTGCCTTGCGCCTGGCACAGGACGGTGCCGACATCGCCCTGGTGGACATCAATGGCGCCAAGCTCGAAGCCGTGGCCGCCGAAGTGGTCGGCCTGGGCCGCAAGGCGGCGGTATTTGTCGCTGATGTATCCAAGCTGGAGCAAGTGGTGGCCGCCGTTGAACATGCACACCAGACACTTGGCGGCTTTGACATCATCGTCAACAACGCCGGGGTGGCGCAGATCGATTCGCTGCTGGACGTGAGCCCGGAGCAAGTCGAACGCACCTTGGGCATCAACGTGCAGGGCGTGCTGTGGGGTATCCAGGCTGCCGGCAAGAAATTCAAGGCGCTCAAGCAAAAGGGCAAGATCATCAATGCCTGCTCCATCGCCGGCCATGAAGGGTTTGCGCTGCTCGGCGTGTACTCGGCCACCAAGTTTGCCGTGCGCGCATTGACCCAGGCGGCGGCCAAGGAATTGGCGAGCGCGGGGATCACGGTGAATGCGTACTGCCCGGGTGTGGTGGGCACGGATATGTGGGTCGAAATCGACAAGCGCATGGCTGAGATTACCGGCGCCGAGATTGGCGCGACGTACAAGAAGTACGTGGATGGCATAGCGTTGGGCCGCGCGGAGACGCCGGAGGATGTGGCGGGGTTGGTCTCGTTCCTGGCGGGGCCGGATGCGGATTACATGACCGGCCAAGCGCCGCTGATCGATGGTGGCCTGGTCTACCGCTAAACCTCAAGATATGCTCGATCTAGTGTGGGAGCTGGCTTGCCTGCGATAGCGGTGGGTCAGCTTGCCCATTTGGTTCTGATACACCGCTATCGCAGGCAAGCCAGCTCCCACATTTTGATCCCATTGTGTCAGGTGGTTTTGTTGGGCATGTCGATGCCTAGTTGGTTGACCCTGCGGTAGAGGGTTGCCCGTGAAATCCCCAATGCCTGCGCGGTCGGCAAAGGCTTCCAGCGATGGCGAATCAAAGCATCCAGGACTCTCTGCCTTTCGGGGCTCACGCTCTCTTCAACCAACGCTTCAATCTGCTCCCCACGCACTTCCACCGGCAAATCCGCCACTTGCACCGTGCCGCCCTCACACACCGCACAGGCATACGCCAAAACATGCCGCAGTTGCCGTACATTCCCCGGCCAGGCGTAGCCCAGCAGCAACTCCAGCGCTGCCTGGCCGATGCCCACTGAAACGCCACTGTTACGTGCTTCCTGCTCCAGCAAGCGGTTGATCAGCGCCAGCTTGTCCGTGCGCTCGCGCAACGGCGGCAGGCAGAAGCGTGCGCAGCCGAGGCGAAAGTACAGATCTTCGCGAAAGCGGCCTTCACCCACCAATACCGCCAAGTCGCGGTGGCTGGCGCAGATCACCTGGATATCCACCGCGCGGGTCTTTGCCGCGCCCAGCGGGGCCACTTCGCCCTCGGCCATCACCCGCAGCAGGCGCGTCTGCAAGGCCAGCGGCATGTCGCCGATTTCATCAAGGAACAAGGTGCCGCCATCGGCCTGCACCAGCAGCCCCGGCATGCCTTTGCTGGACGCACCGGTAAAGGCCCCGGCGACATAGCCGAACAGCTCGCTTTCAATCAGGTTCTCGGGGATCGCCGCGCAGTTCACTGCCACAAACGGCCCGGTGCGACGGGCGCTGCGCTCATGCAGTTGGCGGGCGAAGACTTCCTTGCCGGCGCCGGTTTCGCCCTGCACCAGCACCGGCAGGTTGCGGTCCTTGACCCTTACGGCCAGGCGCAGATGTTCTTCCACCCGCGCATCAACCTGAGGGGCCAGCGCGGTGCGTGCCGGTGTGCGGCGGGGCGCGTTTACGCGTGCGTGCAGGGCGCCAGGCTGCCCCAGCCAGTGCAATTGCTGGGCGGATTGATCGGTCACTGCGCGCAACGCGTCGAGGTCGAACACCTCGCCGATATGTGCCGGCACCTGGCCAAAGCGCAGGCGCAGGGCCTGGCGCGCCTTGCTGTTCAAGGCATGCAGGCGGCCGTCGCGGTCCCAGGCCAGCAGCAGGTCGGGTTGGCTGTCGACAAAACCCGGCGTGCTGTGGGCCTGCAACACCCAGCGCTCGCGGGCGCTGTGCATGAAGAAGGCGTTTTCGATGGCTTCGGCACTTTGCGCCACTAGCTGGCGTACCAAGTGCTGGCTGCGTCGGTCATCCGGGGATTTCAGCGCAGAGGCGTCCATCACCCCGAGCAGGTTGCCCTGGGGATCGAAGATCGGCGCCGCGGAGCAGGTCAGGCCGATGAACGCGGCGCGAAAGTGGTCGCGCTTGTGCACGGTCACGGCGGCTTTGCTGGTGAGCACTGTGGCCACGCCGCAGGTGCCTTCTTCGGCTTCCGACCAGCAGGTGCCGAGGTACAGGCCGGCCTTGCGGCAGTCGGTGCGTATCGCCGTGTCCACGCGGTGGTCGATGGTCTGTCCCTGGGCGTCGGTGAGCATCACGCAGTAGTCGGCCTGGCGCACACGGTGGTGCAGTTGGCCGACGGCCTCGCCGGCGATGCGCATGAACAGTTCGGCGCGCTCGCGGCATTCCTTGAGCAAGGGTTCGCTGAGGATGCGTGGCCCCTGCAAGGAACCGGGGTCGAGGTGGTGTTGCTCCATGGAACGCCGCCACGAATCGAAAATCAGCGACGGCACCGGCGCCTGGGGCAGGCGGTCGGCATTGCGGACCACACGACTGACGCAGTCGACGTGTTCCCTGGAGTTCGCGGCGAGCATAAGGCCTCCGGTTCTCGATCTTTGTTGTTATGCCCGCCATTAAGCGCGCATGGGTCGCGTGGGACAAGTGTGGCCTGACCAACTGCCCGGGTTGAGACGCCGCGTCTCATCGCGCCTGAGACGCGGCCTGCGCGGTGCAATCAACCGTCTCATTCTGCGGTGCTGTGCCGCACCACTACAACTGCTCTGGATCAAGGCTTTGCAAGGTTTTTCCGGGCCTTGGCACAGGCTGTGCTGAAGGCCCTGTAGCTGAACACGATCAGCCTTTTGTGTGTCGAGACAACCTGGAGAACAACAAGATGTCCACTCACCTGTCCACCGATCAATTGCTGCATGCCTACACCGTGATGCGCACCATCCGTGATTTCGAAGAACGCCTGCACGTGGAGTTCGCCACCGGCGAGATCCCCGGCTTCGTGCACCTGTATGCCGGCCAGGAAGCCAGCGCCGCCGGGGTCATGGCCCACCTCAACGATGACGATTGCATCGCCTCCAACCACCGTGGCCACGGCCATTGCATCGCCAAGGGCGTGGATGTGTTCGGCATGATGGCCGAGATCTACGGCAAGAAGACCGGCGTGTGCGGCGGCAAGGGCGGCTCCATGCACATTGCCGACCAGGAGAAGGGCATGCTCGGTGCCAACGGCATCGTCGGTGCCGGCGCACCGCTGGCGGCCGGCGCGGCGCTGGCATCGAAACTCAAGGGCAGCCAGGGCGTGGCCGTGGCATTTTTTGGCGATGGTGGCTCCAACGAGGGCGCGGTGTTTGAAGCGATGAACCTGGCCGCGATCATGAAGTTGCCGTGCCTGTTCGTCGCCGAAAACAACGGCTATGCCGAGGCCACCGGCTCCGGCTGGTCGGTGGCGTGCAAGGACATCGCCGAGCGTGCCGTGGGCTTTGGCATGCCGGGGGTGATCGTCGATGGCAATGACTTCTTCGCCGTGCACGCCGCCCTCGGCGTTGCCGTCGAGCGTGCGCGCACAGGCCAGGGGCCGACGTTGGTGGAAGTGAAATTGAGCCGCTTCTACGGCCACTTCGAAGGCGATGCGCAAACCTATCGTGGCCCCGATGAAGTGAAAAACCTGCGGGAAAGCGCCGACTGCCTGGCACTGTTCCGCCAGCGTTGCAGCGCCGAGGGCTGGCTGGACGCGGCGCAATTCGAGCGCATCGACAGCGAAGTCGCGCAGTTGATCGAAGACGCCGTGCGCCGCGCCAAGTCCGATCCCAAGCCGCAAGCCGCCGACCTGCTCAGTGATGTCTACGTCGCCTATCCCTAATAAAAACAACATTTGGAGAGAATCTTATGGCTCGCAAAATCAGCTACCAGCAGGCGATCAACGAAGCCCTGGCCCAGGAAATGCGCCGTGACCAGAGCGTGTTCATCATCGGTCAGGACGTCAGTGGCGGCACCGGCGCTCCCGGTGAACAAGACGCCTGGGGCGGTGTGCTTGGCGTGACCAAGGGTCTGTACCCGCAGTTCCCCGACCGCGTGCTGGACGCGCCGTTGTCCGAGGTCGGCTACGTCGGCATGGCCGTCGGCGCCGCCACCCGGGGCATGCGCCCGGTGTGTGAATTGATGTTCGTCGACTTTATCGGCTGCTGCCTCGACCAACTGCTCAACCAGGCGGCGAAGTTCCGCTACATGTTCGGCGGCAAGACCACCACGCCACTGGTGATCCGCGCCATGTACGGCGCCGGCCTGCGCGCGGCGGCCCAGCATTCGCAGATGCTCACCTCGATGTGGACGCATATTCCCGGCCTCAAGGTGGTATGCCCAGCCACGCCGTATGACGCCAAGGGCATGCTGATCCAGGCGATCCGCGACAACGATCCGGTGATCTTCCTTGAGCACAAGATGCTCTACAGCCTGCAAGGCGAGGTGCCGGAAGAGCTGTACACCGTGCCGTTCGGCGAAGCCAACTTTGTGCGCGAAGGCCAGGACGTGACCCTGGTGACCTACGGGCGCATGGTGCATATCGCCCTGGAAGCCGCAGCCAACCTGGCGCGCCAGGGCATCGACTGCGAAGTGCTGGACCTGCGCACCACCAGCCCGCTGGACGTCGACAGCATCCTTGAAAGCGTGGAGAAAACCGGGCGGCTGGTGGTGATCGACGAGTCCAACCCACGTTGTTCCATTGCCACCGATATCAGCGCGCTGGTTGCCCAGCAGGCGTTTTCCTCTCTGCGCGCGCCCATCGAAATGGTCACCGCGCCGCACACGCCGGTGCCGTTCTCCGATGCGCTGGAAGACCTGTACATCCCCAACGCCGCGAAGATCGAGGCCGCCGTGCTGAAGATCGCCGACAAGAGGAACGCCGCATGATCCATACCCTGACCATGCCCAAATGGGGGCTGTCGATGACCGAAGGGCGCATCGATATCTGGCTCAAGCAACCCGGCGACCGGGTGGAGAAGGGCGAGGAAGTGCTGGATGTGGAGACCGACAAGATTTCCAGCAGTGTGGAGGCGCCATTCAGTGGCGTGCTGCGCCGCGTCTTGGCGCTGAGCGATGAGACCTTGCCGGTGGGCGCGTTGTTGGGGATTGTTGTTGAGGGCGAGGCCACGGAAGCTGAGATTGACGCGGTGATCGACAGCTTTAATGCCGGGTTTGTTGCCAGTGCGGCCGAAGCCGAAGCGTCGGGGCCGAGTGCGCAGAAAGTTGAGATCGGCGGGCGTCTGCTGCGTTATCTCGACCTCGGCGAGGGCGGCACGCCGCTGGTGCTGGTGCATGGCTTTGGCGGCGACTTGAACAATTGGCTGTTCAACCAACCGGCGCTGGCCGCCGAGCGGCGGGTGATCGCTCTGGATCTGCCGGGGCATGGCGAGTCGGGCAAGCAGCTGCACAGCGGGGATGCTGGCGAGCTGAGTCAGGCCGTGTTGGGCCTGCTCGATCATCTCCAGTTGGACCGCGTGCACCTGGCGGGGCATTCCATGGGCGGCCTGGTTTCATTGACCGTTGCCGACCAGGCCCCCGCGCGCGTCGCCTCGCTGACCCTGATCGCCAGCGCCGGTCTCGGCGCGGATATCAACGGCGATTACCTACAAGGGTTTGCCGAGGCCAGCAACCGCAACGGCCTCAAGCCGCAACTGACGCAACTGTTCAGCGATCCCGCATTGGTGACGCGGCAGATGCTGGAGGACATGCTCAAGTTCAAGCGGTTGGAGGGGGTGGATCAGGCGTTGCGTCAGCTGAACAGCGTGTTGTTTGACGGCGGGCAGCAGAAGATGGACTTGCGTCATGTGGTCGGTCGCCAGCCGAGCCTGGTGATCTGGGGCAGTGATGATGCAATCATCCCGGTGCGGCATGCGCAGGGGCTGGAGGCGCAGGTGGAAGTGCTGCCGGGGCAGGGGCATATGGTGCAGTTGGAAGCGGCAGAACAGGTTAACCAACTGATGGCGACTTTCCTCAAATCCCAAGCCTGACCAAGATCCAAAGGTAGGACGCGATCAACTGTGGGAGCGGGCTTGCTCGCGAAAGCGGTGTATCAGGCACAGATATTTTGGCTGACCCACCGCATTCGCGAGCAAGCCCGCTCCCACATTTTTAACCGAGTTCTAACAGTGACGTTTCAGGGTTTCACTGGGCAGCTCTTTGAACAACGCCCGATAACTGTTCGAAAACCGCCCCAAGTGCCAAAACGACCAGTTCATCGCCACCTCAGCCACGGTGGTATCGCCGCCGCTCAACAACTCCCGCCGCGCCCCGTTCAACCGGCGCAGTCTCAACCACTGCGCCGGGCTTATCCCGGTGTAGGTCTTGAAGCCTTGCTGCAACTGGCGCAACGGCACGCCGGCAATCTGCGCCAGTTGCAGTAGGTTGACGGTCTCGTCCGGTGCATCCGCCGCCCATTCGCCGATGCGTGCCATCAAGCGGCGTTCTTCACTGCGTTTTTGCAACGAGCTGCGGTCCAGGCCCACGCAGGCGTTGTCGAGGATAAACAGGCAGTCGTCGAGCAGTTGCTGGGTGAGGCTGACGGGGTCGATCACGGTGGGCAGGCGCGTCAGCGTCCCACTGAGCCAGCGGGTGAACAGGGCATTTTGCTGACCGCTCAGCGGGGCCATGAACAGGCCTTCCAACTTCGCGACATCCAGGCCATGGCGCTGCACGAACTGCGGGCCGAACACCACGGCCACTTCGCGGTAGTTTTCCGGGGTGATCCAGGTGTTGCGGCTTTCGCCGTTGAGCATGTACAGCGCGTTATCGCTGCCGTCGAAACAGAACGCCAATGACCCCGGCGGCGCGTTGAAATGCTGCTCCACCCGCGTGTTCATGCACTCTTCGTACACTTCCACGCCTTGCAGGTCGAGGTAGCGGATCTGCCCGGCAAAATGCCCCGGGGACATCTGCTGGTACTGCTGCACCCAACCGGGTGTGGCACTGCATTGGGCGGCTACATCACCGGTGGTGAAGGCCTGTACACGAGAGGCGGTTGCCTGGGTCATGGGAGATCCGTGCGCACTCTATTGGTGCGCTGTGGTTCGTGCAAAGTGGATAGATGCGGTTCGAAGGCCGGCCCAAGATAGACCTCAATGCGCCGGCAATACAAGCCGGGTAACCCTGCCGAGGTCCTTATGAACGCCCCTTTCGATCAGCTGTCCGCCTGGCTGAAAGAACACAAGATTACCGAAGTCGAATGCGTGATCAGTGACTTGACTGGCATCGCACGCGGCAAGATTGCGCCCACCAACAAGTTCCTGCATGAGCGAGGCATGCGCCTGCCGGAAAGTGTGCTGCTGCAAACGGTGACCGGGGATTTTGTCGACGACGACATCTACTACGACCTGCTGGACCCGGCCGATATCGACATGGTCTGCCGCCCGGTGTCCAACGCCACGTATGTGGTGCCGTGGGCCATCGAGCCCACCGCGATTGTGATCCACGACACCTTCGACAAGCAGGGCAACCCCATCGAGCTGTCGCCGCGCAACGTGCTGAAGAAGGTCCTCCAGCTTTACACCGACCAAGGTTGGCAGCCGATTGTCGCGCCGGAAATGGAGTTCTACCTGACCCAGCGCTGCGAAGACCCGGACCTGCCGCTGAAAACCCCGGTGGGCCGCTCCGGTCGTGCCGAAACCGGGCGCCAGTCGTTCTCCATCGACGCCGCCAACGAATTCGACCCGCTGTTCGAAGACGTCTATGACTGGTGCGAAGCCCAGGGCCTGGACCTTGATACGCTGATCCACGAAGACGGCCCGGCGCAGATGGAAATCAACTTCCGCCACGGCGATGCCCTCGACCTGGCCGACCAGATCACCGTGTTCAAGCGTACCCTGCGCGAAGCGGCGCTCAAGCACAACGTCGCGGCGACCTTTATGGCCAAGCCGGTGGCCGATGAGCCCGGCAGTGCGATGCACCTGCACCAGAGCGTGGTGGACATCGCCACCGGCAAACCGGTGTTTGTCGACGCCGACGGCAAGATGAGCGAGCTGTTCCTCCAGCATATCGGCGGCCTGCAAAAGTACATCCCCAAACTGCTGCCGATGTTCGCCCCCAACGTCAACTCGTTCCGCCGCTTCCTGCCGGACACTTCGGCACCGGTCAATGTGGAGTGGGGCGAAGAAAACCGCACCGTCGGCCTGCGCGTGCCCACCTCCAGCCCGGATGCGATGCGCGTGGAAAACCGCCTGCCCGGCGCCGATGCCAATCCCTACCTGGCAATTGCCGCTAGTCTGCTGTGTGGCTACCTGGGGATGATCGAGAAGATCGAGCCGAGTGCGCCGGTGGAGGGCCGCGCCTATGAACGCCGCAACCTGCGCCTGCCGATCACCATCGAGGACGCCCTGGCGCGCATGGAGGAATGCGCCACGGTCAGGCACTACCTGGGCGACAAGTTTGTGCGTGGCTACGTCGCGGTCAAGCGCGCCGAGCATGAGAATTTCAAGCGGGTGATCAGTTCCTGGGAGCGTGAGTTCCTGCTGTTGAGCGTCTAAAAATCCATAAAAGGGGTGTCGATATGCGTCTTGTGCACAAGCTTCTCCCGCTGGCCCTGGTGGCCGCCTTCAGCAGCACCAGTCAGGCGGCGCCGACGGTCAGCATCTACAACTGGACCGACTACATCGGCGAAACCACCTTGACGGATTTCCAGGCCAAGACCGGGATCAAGCCGATCTACGACGTGTTCGACTCCAATGAAACCCTGGAGGGCAAGCTGCTCGCCGGGCGCACCGGGTATGACGTGGTGGTGCCGTCCAACCACTTCCTCGCGCGCCAGGTGAAGGCTGGCGCGTTCCTCAAGCTGGACCGGGCGCAACTGCCGAACTTCAAGAACCTCGACCCCAAATTGCTCGCGCTGCTGGAGAAAAACGACCCGGGCAACGCCCACTCCGTGCCTTATTTGTGGGGCACCAACGGCATCGGCTACAACGTCGACAAGGTCAAGCAGGTGCTGGGCATCGACCATATCGACTCGTGGGCGGTGCTGTTTGAACCGGAGAACATCAAGAAGCTCAACCAGTGCGGCGTGGCCTTCCTCGATTCGGCGGATGAGCTGTTCCCGGCGATCCTCAACTACATGGGCAAGGACCCGCGCAGCGAGAACGCCGAGGACTACAAGCAGGCCGAGGCCAAGCTGCTGACGCTGCGGCCGTATATCACCTACTTCCATTCCTCCAAGTACATCTCGGACCTGGCCAACGGTGATATCTGCGTGGCCTTCGGTTATTCCGGCGATGTGTTCCAGGCGGCCAACCGTGCCAAGGAAGCCAAGAACGGCGTGAATATTGCGTATTCGATTCCCAAGGAGGGCTCCAACCTGTGGTTTGACCTGCTGGCCATTCCTGCCGACGCGAGCAACCCGAAACAAGCCCACGCCTTCATCAACTACCTGCTCGACCCTGAGGTGATCGCCAAGGTCAGCGCCTCGGTGGGCTACGCCAACGCCAACCCGGCGGCCAAGGCCTTTATGGACCCGGAGCTGGTGAACAATCCCGAGGTGTACCCGTCCCAGGAAGTGCTCGACAAACTCTATATTTCCACCACGCCGACCCCGGCGACCATGCGCCTGATGACCCGCGCCTGGAGCAAAGTGAAGACCAACAAATGATGCAGTCCAGTGACCACGCCCAGTCGTACTACCGCGCTTCGGCGCATGCCATGCCCGAGCGCCAGGCGTTGGGCGGTGACCTGAGCGCCGATGTGTGTGTGATCGGCGGTGGTTTCACCGGTGTGAACACCGCCATCGAACTGGCCCAACGCGGGCTTTCGGTGATCCTGCTGGAGGCCCGGCGCATTGGCTGGGGCGCCAGCGGGCGCAATGGCGGTCAGTTGATTCGCGGCATCGGTCACGATGTGTCGGGGTTCGCCAAACATGTGGGCGAGGAGGGCGTGCGCTACCTGGAGCGGGCCGGGATCGAGTCGGTGGCGCTGGTGGGGGAGCGTATCCGCGCGCACGGCATCGACTGCGACTTGCGCTGGGGCTTTTGTGAACTGGCGAATACGCCGGCGCAATTCGCTGCGTTCAAGGGGGAGCAGGAGCATCTGGCGGCAATGGGATATGCCCATGAAACCCGCCTCGTCGGCGCGAAGGATATGTCCCAGGTGGTCGGCTCAGCAGTGTATGCCGGAGGCCTGGTGGACATGGGCTCCGGGCATCTGCATCCGCTGAACCTGGTGCTGGGGGAAGCGCAGGTGGCCGAGTCCCTTGGCGTGCGGATTTTCGAGCACACTGAAGTGCTGGAACTGATCCACGGCGACACGGTGCAGGTGCGCTGTGCCGGCGGCACCGTACGCGCCAACAGCCTGGTGCTGGCGTGCAATGCGCACCTCGAAGAACTGGAACCACGCTTGAGTGGCAAGGTGCTGCCAGCGGGCAGCTACATCATCGCCACCGAGCCGTTGTCGCAAGCGTTGGCGAATGAACTGATCCCACAGAACCTGGCGTTGTGCGACCAGAAAGTCGGCCTGGATTACTACCGCCTGTCCGCTGATCGACGTTTGCTGTTCGGCGGCGCTTGTCACTATTCAGGGCGTGATCCGGTCGATATCGCCGCGTATATGCAGCCGAAAATGCTCAAGGTATTCCCGCAATTGGCAGGCACCGAAATCGCGTTCCAGTGGGGCGGCAAGATTGGCATCACCGCCAACCGTTTCCCCCAGGTGGGGCGCTTGCAGCAGTACCCCAACGTGTTCTACGCCCAGGGTTACTCGGGCCATGGCTTGAACGTGACCCATTGGTGCGCACGCCTGTTGGCCGAGGCGATTGATGCCGGGCAGAGCCAGGGGTTGGACGTTTTCAGCCAGGTGCCGCACATGACGTTTCCCGGCGGCAAGGTGTTGCGTTCGCCGCTGCTGGCGTTGGGCATGTTGTGGTATCGGTTGCGGGAGTTGATGCATTGAAGCGCCGGGCGTGGCAGGCTGGGCGACGTTTTCCTACGACTTTTTTGGAGATTTACCGTGCCAACAGCATCCGCAGTAATTGAAATCCCGGTATCCGCTGACAAGGTCTGGGCATTGGTTGGCGGCTTCAACGACTTGCCGAAATGGCTGCCACTGATCGCCAAGAGCGAACCGAGTGAAGGCGGCCGCCTGCGTCACCTGACGACCGCCGACGGTGGCGAGATCGTGGAGCGGTTGCAGACCTTTGATAATGTGGCGCGCACCTACAGCTACACCATTGAGCAATCGCCGTTTCCGGTGAGTGCCTACCTGGCGACGTTGCAGGTTGAAGCGTTGAGCGATGCGTCGGCGAAGGTGACCTGGTCGGGTGTGTTCACGCCGGTGGAGGGTGTGACGGATGCGGCGGTGGAAGAGCTGTTTGCCGGCGTCTATAAAGGTGGGGTTGAGGCGTTGCGGGCGAACTTTTGACCTGATCTAACCGGCGCTGCAAGTCCAATGTGGGAGCGGGCTTGCTCGCGAATGCGGTGTGTCAGTCAACATATCTGTTACTGATAGACCGCATTCGCGAGCAAGCCCGCTCCCACAGGGTTTTGTGGTGACTGGATTACTCGGGCATCAGCTGCTGCCGGCACTCCAGCACCAACCGCGCACCACCGCTCTCACTGCTGCCCACTTCCAGCTTGAACCCGTGCAAGTTGATGATCGCCGCGACAATCGACAAGCCCAAGCCAAACCCGCCTTGCTGGTCGTTTTCATCCACACGATAGAAGCGCTGGAACACCGCGTTGCGTTCGGCAATCGGGATGCCCGGCCCGGAGTCGTGCACTTCGATGCGCGTGCTGCCGGCGTCGTTCACGGCCCGCAGGATCACTTCGCCACCCGCCGGGGAGAACTTGATCGAGTTGCTCAGCAGGTTGGCCAGGGCCTCGAACAACAGGGCGCGGTCGCCGGTGATCCAGGGCAGGGATTCCGGGGTGTCGAGCACCAGTTGCAGCTCGCCTTCTTCGGCCAGCGGCAGGTAGAAGTCATGCAGTTCGCGCAGCAGCGGCAGCGGGTCCATCACCAGGAAGCCCGAGCGGCGCTGGTGGTCTTCCAGCTCCGAGATGCGCAGCAAGCCGCGAAAGCGCGCCATCAGGGTGTCGGTTTCTGTAATCGCATCGTCCAGCTTGACCGCGTAGTTGGAGTCCTGCTCGGCCTCTTGGCGGATGCGATAGAGCTGTGCACGCAGGCGGGTCAGCGGGGTGCGCAGGTCGTGGGCGATGTTGTCGCACACGCCCTTGACCTCGTTCATCAGCTTTTCGATGCGGTCGAGCATGGCGTTGACGATGGCGGCGAGCATGTCCAGTTCATCACGCCGATTCGACAGCGGCAGGCGGTGGGTCAGGTCTCCGGCGACGATGGCCTCGGCGCTGGCTTGAATACCGCGAATGCGCCGCAGCGGGCGGCGGCGCAGCAAGTGCCAGCCGGCGGCGCCGGGGATGATGGTCAACGACAGCGCCCACAGCAGCGCATGCCAGATGATCCGGGTCACGCCAAACAGCGAACCGTTGGCGCGCACCAGCACCAGCCAGCGGCCGTCGTCGGTATGGGTGGCCACGGCGTCGCAGCTGTCCTTGGGCAGTTTGGGGTCGTCGGAATCCACGCAGTTGGCCAGGGCGTGGATCTTGCCGTCCAGCGGCAAGTCGGGCGGCACGGCACGGATCGGCCCGCTCAGCGGGTTGAATTGCTCGTCGAACAAGCCGTAGGCGTCCACGCCCTTCATGTCGAAGGTCATGCTGGTGGTCAGCGCTTCCACCAGTTCCTCGCCGTCGAAGCGCTGGAACAGGTGCTGGCGCTGCATCAAGGAATGGCGCGAGAGGTCGCCCAGGTAACCGGACACCTCGTAATACAGCACCCCCATGAGGATGCAGCTCCAGGCCACGAACAGCGAACTGTACAGCGCCAACAAGCGGCTGCTGGAGGAACGCCAGCCCTTAGAGGGGTTCAGCAATGACATAACCGGAACCTCGTACCGTGCGGATCAGCGGCGTGAGGCCCGGTGGATCGATTTTCTTGCGCAGGCGACCGATGTGCACGTCGATCAGGTTGGTGCCGGGGTCGAAGTGGTAACCCCAGACTTCCTCGAAGATCATCATCCGCGAGAGGATCTGCCCGGTGTTGCGCATCAGGAATTCCAGCAGCTTGTATTCGGTGGGCAGCAGGCTCAGCGGTTGCTCGGCACGGCTGGCTTCGCGGCTGATCAGGTTGAGTTCCAGGTCGGCCACGCGCAGGGCGGTTTCGAATTCCTTGACGGTGCTTTTACGCCGCAGCAGTACTTCGACGCGGGCGGCCATTTCGTCGGAGGCGAAGGGTTTGGTCAGGTAGTCATCACCCCCGGCGCGCAGGCCGCGTACCCGTTCGTCCACATCGGAGAGGGCGCTGATCATCAGGATCGGTGTCGACACGCCGATGGTGCGCAAGGTGGTGACGATGGCCAGGCCATCGAGTTCCGGCAGCATGCGGTCGAGGGTGATCAGGTCGTAATCGCCGCTCACGGCGCGGACCAGGCCTTCGCGGCCGTTGTCTACCCAATCTACGTCCAGTCCATGGCTACTCAGCTCGGCGACGATCTCGCGGGCTGTTACGGCATCATCCTCGATGGTCAAAATGCGGGTCATAGGATTACCTGGTGAGCGATTCACACTAGAAGTGGGGGCATTTTGCCAAGAAATGCCTGAACGCTTCCTAAATTAAACTTCATGTTGGCAGAACCACCAGAATTTCTACTGGCTGGCTGGGTCAATGTGGGAGCGGGCTTGCTCGCGAAAGCGGTTTGCCTGCCAGCACATCTGTTACAGATGGACCGCATTCGCGAGCAAGCCCGCTCCCACACTGACCGAGTTCGGCTGGAGGTTGCATAACGCCTGCCCGGAAGAGGTTGTTCTTGCAAGTTGCATGGTCCTAGGAAGTTCAAGTTATTTAACTTGTTGAAAGTAATGAATATTTAATTTTCAGGCGACTGGCATGGTGCCTGCACTGTCCCTTCCGAGACATGTAACACCATTTTTCCTGCCGGGAGCAAAACAACAATGATCACATCCTCATCCACGCTGCAAGAATCGAGCACGCGCTCCGGGGTTTCCTGGGGCGCGATCTTTGCCGGGGCCGCTGCTGCGGCGGCCCTGTCCCTGATCCTCGTACTGCTGGGCTTCGGCCTGGGCTTTTCGGCGGTGTCGCCGTGGGCCGACAGCGGTATCAGTGCCAAGGGACTGGGCATTTCCACGATTATCTGGCTGGCCTTTACCCAGATCGTCGCGTCGGGCCTGGGCGGTTACATCGCCGGCCGGTTGCGGGTGAAGTGGGCCAATATGCATGGCGATGAGGTGTACTTCCGCGATACCGCCCATGGCTTCCTGTCTTGGGCCGTCGCTACGCTGGTGGCGGCAACCTTGATCGTCGGCTCCGTCAGCAGTGTTGTCGGCGGTGGCGTGAAAGCCGGTGCCAGCGTGGCCTCGGGTGTGACCCAGGCGGTCGGTACGGCGGTGAAGGGCGACGACTTCGGCTACTACGTCGACAGCCTGTTCCGCGACGACCGCCCAGTGGCCGTCAGCGATGACGCCGCCCACGGCGTGGTTGCCCGCATCTTTGCGCGCACCCTGAGCAACGATGGCCAGCTCGCCGCCGAAGACCGTGCCTACCTGGCCCAGTTGATCAGCCAGCGCACCAACCTCAGCCAGGCGGATGCCGAGGCGCGGATCGACAAGGTGTATGGCGATGCCCGTAAAGCGATCGAGGATGCCAAGCTCAAAGCCAAGCAGGCGGCGGATACTGCTGCGAAGGTGGCTGCCTATACCTCGCTGTGGACCTTCATTGCCCTGCTGATCGGCGCGTTCTTTGCCAGCTTCGCTGCCACCTACGGCGGTCGCCGTCGCGATGCCGTGGTGTATGTCGAAACCGAACACTTTGTCCGTTAATTCAAGGAGAACATCATGCGCTCGATACTGCTTTTTTTCCTCGGTGTACCTATCCCGGTGATTATCCTGATTGCCATCTTCATGCACTAAACCTGAGCCTGGCTCGGTCCCCCCTGTGGGAGCGGGCTTGCTCGCGAAGGCGGCGTGTCAGCCACCGGATGCATCGACTGACACTGCGCTTTCGCGAGCAAGCCCGCTCCCACATTGGGTTTTGTGCAGTGTCAGCCAACTGGTCACCAGTAGCACCGTTGCCATGCAGGTCATGACGACCAAGGGGCCAGATGTACCATCGGACAACAACCCCGTCGCCCAACTACTCACCGCCGTCAAAAACATCTGAGTAAAAAAGAACAACCCCGACGCCGTCCCGGCAATCGCGCCGTAAGGCTGCAACACCGCCAGCTGACAGGCTGGAATCACCATCCCTACCGACACCATGATCACCACCATCGGCAACACGATCGCCAGCCATTCACCCGGCAACACGGTGGTTGCTGCCGCGAGCATCAGGCTGCCCAGCACATTCAACGCGATGGCACCTGCAATCAAGCGATCCGGCTCGAACCGCTGCACCAGCCGGCGAAACAGATTCGCGCCCAGCATGTAGCCGCTGATGGTTGCTGCAAACACCAGGGCGTAGGCGGTGGCAGACAGGCCGTAGCCCCGCTGCAACAACGCCGACGACTCTGCAATGAACGGGAAATACGTGCTGTACACGCAGCCGATGGCCAGGGAATAGCGCAGGAAATATCGGTCGCGCAGGAGCTGGCTGTAGATGCGCAACAGGTTGCTCGGCGGCGCGGCGGCGACCTCTGGCGGACGGGTCTCGGGCAGGCGGCGAAACACCACCAGGCACAGCACGGCGCCAATCACCCCCAACAGCACAAACAGGCCGCGCCAGTTGATGAGCGGCAGCATCAGGCTACCCAGCACCGGCGCGGCCATGGGGGACACGGCCATGGCCATGGAGATCAGCCCCAGCAAGCGCGCCTGCTCGTGACGGTCAAAGTAGTCGCGCACAATCACGCGGCCGATCACGGTGGTGCAGCAACCACCGAGGGCCTGGAACAACCGGGCGATGATCAGCACCGTGAGGCTGTCGGCCAGGGCGCAGGCCACAGTCGCCAAGACATACAACAGCAGGCCGGCCAGCAATACCGGGCGGCGGCCGAAGCGGTCGGTGAGCGGGCCGGCCACGAGCAGGGAAATTGCCGAGCCGAGGGTGTACAGGGTCAGGGTCAGTTGCAGTTGGCTGTCGCTGCTGTGGAAGTAGTCGGCCATGGCCGGCAGGGCGGGCAGGTGCATGTCCAGGGTGATGCGCGGCAGGGCGATCAGCACGGTCAGCAGCACCAGCCAGAACCCGGTGGAAAGGGCGCGTTGGGTCATGGGAAGTTTCTTCGCAAGGGGTAGGGCTCAAACTCTAGCGGCATTGTGGTTTAATCCTGAGAGCCACTTACGGCTGAACTGACTGGACCACTATGAGCCGCGGAAAAGCTGCATCTGCCCTGGACCTGCCGCGCCCCGACAGCCTGGACGCCGGGAAGCAGCAGGGCGCCTACGACGCTCTGCGCGCGGCCATCCTCAATCGGCAGTTGCCGGCCGACAGCCGCTTGCCGTCCACCCGCAGCCTGGCGCAGCGTTGGCTGGTGTCCCGTGGCACGTTGGAAGCGGCCTTTGATCGGTTGCACAGCGAAGGCTACGTGCAGCGGCTGGCCGGCTCTGGCACACGGGTGTGTGCGGTGATCCCCGAGCAATTTATTGCAGCCCCCGTGGCGAGTGCCGCGCCGCGCCGCGAGGCGGTGCCCGATCAACCGGACGCAGGCGTGCAAAGCCATGTGCCCTTTGTGGCCCGGCGCCCGGATGCCAGCCTGTTCGATTTGAAGAGCTGGGCCCGCTGTATTTCCCGTGGCTTGCAGGCGGTGGGCCCGGGCGTGCTCGAAGCGGCCCATTCCGCTGGCTTGCCTGAGCTGCGCGCAGAGATCGCCGACTACTTGCGCAGCTTTCGCGGCATGCAGTGCGAGGCGGATGAAGTGATTGTCACCAGTGGCATCCGCCATGCCCTCGACCTGATTGCGCGCACGGTGCTAAAACCCGGTGACACTGCGTGTGTGGAAGACCCCGGTTATCCGCCGGCGCGACGCTTGTTCGCGCTGGCGGGGGCAAACATCCATGGCGTCGCGGTGACCGCCGAGGGCCTGGATACCGTACAACTGCCCGACACTGCACGCCTAGCCTACGTCACGCCCGCTCACCAGGCACCGCTGGGCATGACCCTGACGGTGTCACGCCGTCTGGCGCTGCTGGACTGGGCTGCCCGCGCCGACGCCTGGGTGGTCGAGGACGACTACGACAGCGAATACAACTACAACAGCGCTCCCCTGGCGGCGCTGAAGTCCCTGGACTCCGGTGATCGGGTGATCTACTGCGGCAGCTTCAACAAGAACCTGTTTCCCGGGCTGCGTGTGGGGTTCATGGTGGTGCCCAAGGTGCTGCGTCGACCGCTGCTGCGCACCTTGCAACTGACCGGGCACTCAGTGGGGGCTACGGATCAGTTGGGGTTGATGGAGTTTCTGCGCAGCGGTGCCTTTGTGCGCCACTTGCGCGCCTCGCGGCAGGCCTACCAGACGCGCCGCGATGCCTTGCTCGCGTGCCTGCCACGCGCCACTGTGGTCAGCGGCCAGCAGGCGGGTTTGCACTGTGTGTTGTGGTTGCCGCCCGGCGTCGCAGAGGATGATTTTTGCACCCGCGCCGCCGCCGTCGGACTGACGTTGCAGCCGTTGGGCCGGTTCTGCACGCACGTGCGCCTGCCAGCAGCGGTGATCCTCGGTTACACCGCGTTGACCCTCGCGCAGATTCGTTATCACGGGCGAGTGCTCGCGCAATTGTTAATCGCGGCTTAACCCGCGCTTGGCTAGACTCGCGCCCCATGAGCCGCCTTCTGCGTTTAATCCTGGTCTTGCTGTTAAGCCTCACGCTTCCCCTGACCGGGATGGCGGGTGTGCCGTCGAGTAGCGAACCGTGCCCGATGAAAATGACGGATATGCAGATGAACAGCGACATGTCGCCAGACTGCTGCCAGGACGGCGTTGATCATGGCAAGGCGTGCAAGCCCGGGCAGGAATGCAAGACCGGCGGTCTGTTGCAACTGTCGATGCCGGTGCTCAAGGCGCCTTTGAACCTGGCCCATCCTCTGGCCGTCCACGGCGTTTCCGATTTTATTCCTGACCGCACGCCGTCCGGCGTCTGGCGCCCACCCCGGGGCTGATTCCTGTTGCACCTCAAGCCTCATCCCCCACCCGGGATGGCCTTGCTGTGGGCTGCGTAAAGCGCCGCACAGCGCAACAGATCAGGAACTATCACCATGAATGCCCTCTATACGCGCGCCCTGATGGTGGGCGTGCTGGCGTGGCCGGCGTTGGCGAGTGCGCTGACCCTGGACGACGCCCTGCGCCTGGCGCAAATCAACGCGCCGTCGCTGGCGGCTGAGTCGGCCAAGTTGCACGCCGCCACCCAATCGGCCATTCCTGCCGGCGAATTGCCCGACCCGAAGCTGGTGGTCGGCCTGCAAAACTTCCCCATCGGCGGGCCCCATCGCGGCACGTTGTATGGCGACGACATGACCCAGCAGATGATCGGTGTCCAGCAACAAGTCCCCAGCCGCGACAAGCGCCGGGCGCGGGTCGAGTTGGCCGATGCGACCATCGAGCGCACCGCCGCCGAAGGCCGTATCGAACGCCTGAATGTACGCCAGGCCACCGCCCAGGCCTGGATCCGTGCGTATGCGGTCGAGCGTAAAGACATCCTGTTCAAGGACTTTTACCAACAGAACCGCCTGTTGCAAGACAGCGTGCGTGCGCAACTGGCCAGTGGTCGCGGCCAGGCCGCGGATGCGGTCATGCCCAGGCAGGAAGCGGCCGAGCTGGCCGGGCGCGAAGATGAGCTGATCGAGCAGCGCGCCCAGGCCCGCGCGGCCCTCAAGCGCTGGATTGGCCCGGCGGCCAATGAAGCCCCCAGCGGGCAGTTACCCAACTGGAACATCGACCGTCGCGGCCTGAGCCACAACCTGCATCAGCACCCGCAGTTGCAAGCGTTCGCGCCGCGCACCCGTGAAGCCCAAGCGCGCCTGCAGGAAGCCAAGGCGCAAAAAACCTCGGATTGGAGTTGGGAGGTGGACTATGGGCATCGCAGCCGTGAGTTCGGTGACATGGTCAACCTGCAATTCACGTTTGACCTGCCGATCTTCCCCGGCCGTCGGCAGAACCCCGGCATCGCGGCCAAGCAGGCCGAGCTGGATCAGCTGGATGCCGAGCGCGAGGCCGCCACCCGTGAGCACCTGCAAAGGCTGGACGAGGACCTGGCGACCTATCAGCGCCTGGATCGCGCGGTGCAGCGCAGCCAGGACAGCCTGGTGCCGCTGGCCGCAGAGAAAGTCGCCCTGAGCCTGGCCGGTTACCGGGCGGGCAAGGGCGATTTGATTGCGCTGGTCAATGCCCGACGGGAGCTGGTGGACGCCCGCTTTAAACAGATAGATGCCATCGAACAGCGCGCCCTGGTTGGCGCGCAGCTGCATTTCGCCTATGGGGAACCTGCCAATGAATAATCGAATCGTCGCAGCGTTGCTGCTGGTGGGGTTGGGCGTCGGTTACGGCGTGGCGCGGTTGCATCCGGGCGCCGCTGCTCCCGTCAAAGACGACAAACAGGCGTTGTACTGGTACGACCCGATGTACCCGCAGCAGAAGTTCGACCAGCCCGGCAAGTCGCCCTTCATGGACATGCAACTGGTGCCGCGGTATGCCGAAGGCCCTGCACACAGTGACGGCGTGCAGATCGATCCACGCACGACCCAGAACCTGGGCGTGCGTCTGGCGACCGTCAGCCGTGGCGTGTTGACCTCCACCGTGGACGTATCCGCTGTGCTCGCCTTCAACGACCGCGATGTGGCGGTGGTACAGGCGCGGGCCGCGGGCTTTGTCGAGCGGGTGTACGGCCTTGCAGCAGGGGATGTGCTCAAGGCCGGCGCGCCGTTGGCGGACCTGCTGATACCGGAGTGGGCGGCGGCCCAGGAGGAGTTCCTGGCCTTGCGCCGCAATGGCGACAGCAACCTCGTGGCCGCTGCCCGCCAGCGTTTGCGCCTGAGCGGCATGCCTGCCGGGTTGATCGCGCAGTTGGAGCGCAGCGGGCGCGTGCAATCGGTGTGGACTGTGCGCAGCCCGCTGGGCGGCGCGCTGCAGGCGTTGGACGTGCGTGCAGGCATGACCGTGGCGGCCGGGCAGACCCTGGCACGCATCAATGGCCTGGACGCGGTGTGGTTGCAGCTTGCGGTCCCTGAAGCTCAGGGCGCCGCACTGGCCCTGGGGCAAACCGTGCAAAGCCGCTTCGTCGGCCTGCCGGGCCAGGTATTCGATGGCCGCGTCAGCGCGATCCTGCCCGCCACAGCGCTGGACAGTCGTACTGTGCAGGTTCGCGTCCAACTGCCCAACCCCGATGGCGCCTTGCGCCCCGGCATGACCGCTCAGGTACGCCTGGCGCAGTCCTCCGAACCCGGCTTGCAGGTGCCCAGTGAGGCGTTGATCCGCACCGGTCAGCGCGTGTTGGTGATGCTGGTCGAGGAGGGCGGGCACTACCGCCCGGTGCAGGTTGAAACCGGTGCCGAAAGTCAGGACCGCACCGTGATTCTGAGCGGCTTGCAGGAAGGCCAGCAGGTGGTTGCGTCTGGCCAGTTTCTGCTGGATTCCGAAGCCAGCCTCAAGGGCGTGACCGCCGCCGAAGCCGCGATGAGCAGGCTGCCGGGGGCCCAACCATGATTGCCCTATTGATTCGTTGGTCGGTAGCCAACCGCTTCCTGGTGCTGGTGGCCACGTTGTTCGTCACGGCCTGGGGCGTCTGGGCGGTACAGAACACGCCGGTGGATGCGCTGCCGGACTTGTCGGATGTGCAGGTGATCATCCGCACGCCGTACCCGGGCCAGGCGCCGCAAATTGTTGAAAACCAGGTCACCTATCCGATGACCACCACCATGCTTTCGGTGCCGGGGGCCAAGACGGTACGCGGTTTTTCATTCTTCGGTGACAGCTACGTCTATGTACTGTTCGAGGAAGGCACCGACCTGTACTGGGCCCGCTCGCGGGTGCTGGAATACCTCAGCCAATTGCAGGCGCGGCTGCCCGCGTCGGCCAAACCGGCATTGGGCCCGGACGCTACCGGTGTCGGCTGGATCTATCAGTATGCCCTGGTGGACCGCAGCGGCCGGCACGACGTGGCGCAATTGCGCGCCTTGCAGGACTGGTTCCTCAAGTTCGAACTCAAGACCCTGCCCAATGTGGCGGAGGTCGCCACCCTCGGCGGCCAGGTCAAACAGTACCAGGTGCAACTCGACCCGCTGGCCCTGGCCAGTCGCGGTATCACCCAAGCGCAGGTCAAGGAGGCCATCGCCAAGGCCAACCAGGAAACCGGTGGTTCGGTGCTCAGCATGGGCGAGTCCGAGTACATGGTGCGCGCGTCCGGCTACCTGAAAAGCCTCAGCGATTTTCGCGCGATACCGCTGCGCCTCGACGCCAATAACGTGCCGGTGACCCTGGGTGATGTGGCGACGATCCAGTTGGGCCCCGATTTGCGGCGGGGCGTCAGTGAACTGGACGGTGAGGGCGAAGCAGTGGGCGGCGTGGTCATCCTGCGCAGCGGCAAGAATGCCCGCGAAGCCATCGCCGCCGTGAAGACCAAACTGGAGGCGCTGAAAAGCAGCCTGCCAGCGGACGTGGAGATCGTCACCACCTACGACCGCAGCCAGCTGATCGACCGCGCGGTGGACAACCTCAGCCTCAAGCTGTTGGAGGAGTTTCTGGTGGTGGCGCTGGTGTGCGGGATTTTCCTGTGGCATGTGCGCTCATCACTGGTGGCGATCATTTCGCTGCCGGTCGGGGTGCTGATTGCGTTTATCGTCATGCATTGGCAGGGGATCAACGCCAACATCATGTCCCTGGGCGGCATCGCGATTGCCATTGGTGCGATGGTGGATGCGGCCGTGGTGATGATTGAAAACGCCCACAAAAAGATCGAGGCCTGGCATCTCGCCAACCCCGGCCGCGAATTGAAAGGCGACGCGCACTGGGCGGTGATGACCGAAGCCGCCGTCGAGGTTGGCCCGGCGTTGTTCTTTTGCCTGTTGATCATCACGTTGTCGTTTGTTCCGGTGTTTACCTTGCAGGCCCAGGAAGGGCGGCTGTTCGGTCCGCTGGCCTACACCAAGACCTACGCCATGGCAGCCGCGGCGGGGTTGTCGGTGACCTTGATCCCGGTGTTGATGGGCTACTGGATTCGCGGGCGGGTGCCCACTGAACAACGCAACCCCCTCAATCGCGGTTTGATCAAGCTCTATCAGCCGGCGCTGGAAGCGGTGTTGCGCCGGCCGCGCCTGACGTTGCTGGTGGCGCTGCTGATGGTCGCCAGCGCGTTGTGGCCGTTGTCGAAACTGGGCGGTGAGTTCCTGCCGCCGCTGGACGAAGGTGACTTGCTCTACATGCCGTCGGCACTGCCGGGGCTATCGACGCAGACTGCGGGTGAATTGCTGCAACGTACCGACCGGCTGATCAAGAGCGTACCGGAAGTCGCCCATGTCTTCGGCAAGGCCGGTCGTGCTGAAACCGCCACCGACCCGGCGCCTTTGGAAATGTTCGAGACCACCATCGCGTTCAAGCCCAGGGATCAATGGCGCCCCGGCATGACCCCGGACAAACTGGTGAAAGAGTTGGACCGTGTGGTGCAAGTGCCCGGCCTGACCAATATCTGGATACCGCCGATCCGCAACCGTATCGACATGCTCGCCACGGGGGTAAAAAGCCCGATTGGCGTGAAGGTGGCCGGTACCAGCCTGACGCAGATCGATGCCGTCACCCAGGCCGTGGAGAAGGTCGCCAAGGGCGTGCCCGGTGTCAGCTCGGCGCTGGCCGAGCGCCTGACCGGCGGGCACTATATCGACGTGGACATCGACCGCCAGGTCGCCGCGCAATATGGGCTGAACATCGCCGATGTGCAGGCCGTGGTGTCCGGTGCCATCGGTGGCGAAACCATCGGTGAAACCGTGGAAGGCCTGGCGCGCTTCCCCATCAGCCTGCGTTACCCGAAGGCCTGGCGCGACTCAGTCACGGCACTGGGCAATTTGCCGATCTATACGCCTTCGGGCAGCCAGATCACCTTGGGCATGGTCGCCAGGATCACACTCAGCGACGGCCCGCCGATGCTCAAGAGTGAAAATGCACGGCCCTCCGGCTGGGTGTATATCGACGTGCGCGATCGCGACCTGGCGTCGGTGGTCAAGGACTTGCGCGCCGCCATTGACCAGCACGTGCATTTACAGCCGGGCATGAGCCTCGGTTATTCAGGGCAGTTCGAGTTCCTGGAACGGGCCAATCAACGCTTGAAGCTGGTGGTGCCGGCGACGCTGCTGATCATCTTTATACTGTTGTACCTGACGTTCCGTCGGGTGGACGAAGCCCTGTTGATCCTGGCGACGTTGCCGTTCGCCCTGACGGGTGGGGTGTGGTTGCTGTATTGGCTGGGGTTCAACCTGTCGGTGGCCACGGGCGTGGGCTTTATCGCGTTGGCCGGGGTGTCGGCGGAGTTCGGCGTGATCATGTTGCTTTACCTGCGAAACGCCTGGGCCGAGCGCAAAGAGGGGGATCTATTGGCGGCGATCACCGAAGGCGCGGTGATGCGGGTTCGGCCCAAGGCCATGACGGTGGCGGTGATTATTGCGGGGTTGCTGCCGATTTTGCTGGACGGTGGTACTGGCAGTGAGGTGATGAGCCGAATTGCGGCGCCGATGATTGGCGGGATGCTGACGGCGCCGTTGCTGTCACTGTTCGTCATTCCTGCGGCGTACTACCTGATGCGCCGCCGCCAAGCCAGGCACTGAGCAAAATGTGGGAGCTGGCTTGCCTGCGATAGCGGTCCAACAGTCAACGGGTTCATTGACTGGTACATCGCTATCGCGGGCAAGCCCGCTCCCACAGGGGATGTGCGGTGTCAGGGGGTCAGTCGTCGAACCCGACTTGTTCGTGAATCTCATCTACCTTCAATTCCAAGCGATACGCCACCGCAATAAACAACGCCTGGCACAAACACAACGTGGCGCTCAACGAGCGGAAGGCAAACGACGACCCCTCATTCACCAACAGCACCGCGTTCGCCCGCTTGGCCAGGGGCGACAGGTTGCTGTCGGTGATGATCAACGTCTTGGCCTGATGATGCTGGGCGATGCGCAGGCAGTGCTGGGTCTCTTTGCCGTAGGGCGTGAAGCTGATGGCGATCACCAGGTCATTGGCGCGCACGCTGCGCATCTGCTCGCGGTAGCTGCCGCCCAGGCCGGAAATCAGGTGGATACGCTTGTTGGTGTGTTGCAGGTTGTAGACCAGGTAATCGGCCACCGCGAAGGAACGGCGCACGCCGACCACGTAGATATTGTCGGCATTCACCACCAGGTCCACGGCTTTGTCGAAGGCGGCATCGTCCAGTTCCAGCCCCAGGCGCTCGATGCCGCTCAAGGTCGCGTTGACACACTCGCGCGCCAGGTCGCCGCCGCTGGCTTTCTGCGACTTGTTGGCGATCATGCTGCGGATGCGCTGCTGGTAGTTCTGCACCGGCGTGGTCTTGTGGGTATACGCCTCGCGGAACAGCGCCTGCATCTCACTGAAGCCGCTGAAGCCGAAGCGCTGGGAAAACCGCACGATGGCCGACGGGTGCACTTCGCACTCGCGGGCGATGTCGCTGATGCGGTCCACCATGATGCGGTCGCTCTGCTGGCTCATGTAGCTGGCGATGCGCTTGAGCTGGCGTGGCAGACTTTCATATTCGTCGGTGATCAGCTGCAACAGACGTTCGGCATTGATCGGAGGGCTGGCGACGGTGTCTTCCAGGGTGGTCTCGGGATCGGTGCGGGACATGGGCAATCCTTCTGGCGTGTTGTTCTGTTGCGCTGATGGGTGGCGCAAGTCTACAGGGTAGGCGCAAAAAAATACCCCGGCATCACGGCCCGCGTGGCCAGCTGAAACGATGCACGGCGGCTGGCGTGCCCCTATGCTGACGTATTGGAAAAAATATTCCACTAAAAATAATTATGGAATAAATATTGATTGCCGTCGCCGGACGTTCTAGTCTGCACCCACCAAGAGCGTTTGCCGTCGCCACGGCGGCACAACGCAGGCTGATAAAAATAACAGGAGCCAGCATGGGCCAGACTCGTTTTGCCAGTGGGCGTCAATTGGATCTGATTTGCCTCGGGCGCCTGGGCGTCGACCTCTATGCGCAGCAAGTGGGTGCGCGGCTTGAGGACGTGTCCAGCTTCGCCAAGTACCTCGGCGGTTCCTCCGCCAATATCGCCTTTGGCACCGCCCGGCTTGGCCTCAAGTCGGCGATGTTGAGCCGGGTTGGGGACGACCACATGGGTCGCTTCCTCGTCGAATCCCTGGCCCGTGAAGGCTGCGATGTCAGCGGCATCAAGGTCGACCCGGAGCGCCTCACCGCGCTGGTGCTGCTGGGCCTCAAGGACCGCGAAACCTTCCCCCTGGTGTTCTACCGCGAAAACTGCGCCGACATGGCCCTGCGCGCCGAAGACATCAACGAAGCCTTTATTGCCTCCAGCAAAGCCCTGCTGATTACCGGCACGCATTTCTCCACCGACAGCGTGTACAAGGCCAGCATCCAGGCGCTGGACTATGCGGCCAAGCACAACGTCAAGCGCGTGCTGGACATCGACTACCGCCCGGTGCTGTGGGGCCTGGCGGGCAAGGCCGACGGCGAGACACGGTTTGTTGCCGACCAGAATGTCAGCGCGCATGTGCAGACGATCCTGCCGCGTTTCGACCTGATTGTCGGTACGGAAGAAGAATTCCTCATCGCTGGCGGTAGCGAAGATTTGCTCACGGCCCTGCGCCGGGTGCGCGAACTGACGCCGGCGACTTTGGTGGTCAAGCTCGGCCCGCAGGGCTGCACGGTGATTCACGGTGCGATCCCGGCACGCTTGGAGGACGGCGCGATCTACCCCGGTGTGCGGGTGGAAGTGCTCAATGTGCTCGGCGCTGGTGATGCGTTCATGTCGGGCTTCCTCAGCGGCTGGATCAACGACGCCAGTGACGAACGTTGCAGCCAGCTAGCGAATGCCTGCGGCGGTCTTGTTGTGTCACGCCACGCCTGCGCGCCGGCCATGCCGACCCCGGCCGAGCTGGAATACCTGTTCAACAGCCCGGTGCCCATCACCCGCCCGGACCGCGACGAAACCCTGCAACGCCTGCACCGCGTGACAGTGCCGCGCAAAGCCTGGAAGCAGCTGTTCATCTTTGCCTTCGACCACCGCTGGCAACTGGTGGACCTGGCCCAGCGCGGCGGCCAGGACACCACGCGCATCAGCGCGATCAAGCAACTGTTTATCCAGGCCATCGAACGTGTGGAACGCAAGTTGAGCGAGCAGGGCGTCGAGGCCGATGTCGGCCTGCTGGCCGATCAACGCTTCGGCCAGGACGCGCTCAATGCCGCCAGCGGTCGCGACTGGTGGATCGCGCGCCCGGTGGAAGTACAGAACTCGCGCCCGCTGGCGCTGGAACACGGGCGTTCGCTGGGCAGCAACCTGATCGCCTGGCCCCAGGAACAAATCATCAAGTGCCTGGTGCAATACCACCCGGACGACGAACCGCTGCTGCGTCTTGAGCAGGAAGCCCAGCTCAAGGCGGTGTATGACGCCTCCGTGGTCAGCGGCCATGAGCTGCTGCTGGAAGTCATCCCGCCCAAGGATCACCCGTCCACCTACCCGGATGTGCTGTATCGCAGCCTCAAGCGTTTGTACAACCTGGGTATCTACCCGGCGTGGTGGAAGATCGAGGCGCAGTCGGCCGAGGACTGGAAAAAACTCGATGAATTGATCCAGGAACGCGACCCGTACTGCCGTGGCGTGGTGTTGCTGGGGCTGAACGCTTCGGCCGAATGCCTGGCCGATGGTTTCCAGCAAGCCGGCCAGAGCACGACCTGCCGGGGTTTTGCGGTGGGCCGCACGATCTTCCAGGAGCCGAGCCGTGCATGGCTGGCGGGGGAGATTGATGATGAGACGTTGATCCAGCGGGTGCAGGCGACCTTTGAACAGCTGATCAATGCCTGGCGCAGCGCCCGCGCTTAAATACAGCTCTAAATGTGGAATGCAATCAAATGTGGGAGCGGGCTTGCTCGCGAAAGCGGTGTATCAGTCACAGCATCTTTATCTGACACACCGCCTTCGCGAGCAAGCCCGCTCCCACACAAGCCAGCTCCCACATAAAGCAGATCTCATGCAACTTTGAAAAACAATAAAAGGTGCAGCCATGCCCGCAATCCGAATTGGCATCAACCCGATTTCCTGGAGCAACGACGACCTGCCGGCCCTGGGCGGTGAAACGCCCCTGAGCACCGCCCTGAGCGAAGGCAAGGAAATCGGCTACGAAGGTTTTGAACTCAACGGCAAGTTTCCCAAGGACGCCAAGGGCGTCGGCGATGTGCTGCGCCCCTACGACCTGGCGCTGGTCTCCGGCTGGTATTCCAGCCGCCTGGCGCGGCGTTCGGTGGCGGAAGAAATCGAGGCCATTGCCGCTCACGTCGAACTGCTGAAACAAAACGGCGCGACAGTGCTGGTGTACGGCGAAGTGGCCGACTCGATCCAGGGGTCACGCATCCGCCTGATCGAACGCCCGCGTTTCCACAGCGAACAGGCCTGGCAGGAATATGCCGACAAGCTCACTGAGCTGGCGCGTTTCACCCTGTCCCAGGGCGTGCGCCTGGCGTACCACCACCATATGGGCGCCTACGTCGAATCTGCGGACGACATTGATCAACTCATGAAGCGCACCGGTCCGGAAGTCGGCCTGCTGTTCGATTCGGGCCACTGCTACATGGGCGGCGGCGAGCCGCTCGAGGTGCTGAAAAAACACATCGACCGCGTCTGCCACGTGCACTTCAAGGACGTGCGCAAGCCGGTAGTGCAACTGGCGCGCAACCAGATGTGGAGCTTCCCGGATTGCATCGTCAACGGCACCTTCACCGTGCCGGGCGATGGCGATATCGAGTTTGGTGAACTGCTCGATGTGCTGCTGGCCGCGAAGTACGAGGGTTGGCTGGTGGTGGAAGCCGAGCAGGACCCGGCCGTGGCGCCCAGCTATATCTATGCAAAAAAGGGCTACGACACCCTGCGTGCGCTTCTCACTGAGAGGACAAAAGCATGAGCCTGTTGGTCAAGAGCAACAAACGCGGGCAAACCATGGTCGCCCTCGAAGACGGGCGCCTGGAGTACGTGGGCTTTAAAGCCTACCGCCTGAGCCTGGGGGAAACCCTGCCGGTCAGCGCCGCTGACAAAGAGCTGTGCCTGGTGCTGCTCAGCGGCCGGGTGAATATCGAAGGCGAGGGTTTCAATTGGCAGAACCTCGGTGATCGCCAGTCGGTGTTTGAAGATAAATCACCGTTTGCCGCTTACTTGCCGCCCGGCACCGTCGCCCAGGTGACGGCCTTGAGCGATGTACAGATTGCCGTGTGCGCCGCCCCTGGTACCGAAGGCTATGAACCGCGTTTGATCCGCCCGCAAGACTGCAAGCGCAGCGTGCGCGGCAAAGGCGCCAACACCCGCTACGTGTGCGACATCCTGCCGGACACGTCGCCGGCCCATTCCCTGCTGGTGGTGGAAGTGCGCACGCCGTCCGGGCATTCGTCGAGCTACCCGCCGCACAAGCACGACACCGACGATCTGCCGCATCAGAGCTTTCTTGAAGAGACCTATTACCACCAGATCAATCCGCCCCAAGGCTTCGTGTTCCAGCGCGTGTACACCGACGATCGCAGCATCGACCAGGCCATGGCCGTGGAAAACAGCGATCTGGTGGTGGTGCCCAAGGGGTATCACCCGGTCAGCGTGCCGTACGGCTACGAGTCCTATTATCTGAACGTGATGGCCGGCCCCAAGCGTGCCTGGCATTTCCACAACGACCCGCAGCACAGCTGGCTACTGGACCTTTAAGGGGCGCGACATGACCACAACCCGACTGACCATGGCCCAGGCCCTGGTGAAGTTCCTCGACAACCAATACATCGAAGTCGATGGCGTGCAGAGCAAGTTTGTCGCCGGCGTGTTCACCATTTTCGGCCACGGCAACGTGTTGGGCCTGGGCCAGGCGCTGGAACAGGACGCCGGTGACCTGGTGGTGCACCAGGGCCGCAACGAACAGGGCATGGCCCACGCGGCCATCGGTTTTGCCAAGCAACACCTGCGCCGCAAGATCTATGCGTGTACCGCCTCCGTCGGCCCCGGCGCGGCGAATATGCTCACCGCCGCCGCGACGGCCACCGCCAACCGTATCCCGCTGCTGCTGTTGCCCGGCGATGTCTACGCCAGCCGCCAGCCCGACCCGGTGCTGCAACAGATCGAGCAATTCCACGACCTGAGCATCAGCACCAACGACGCGTTCCGTTCGGTGAGCAAATACTGGGACCGTATCAACCGTCCCGAGCAGCTCATGACCGCGGCGATCCATGCGATGCGCGTGCTCACCGACCCGGCGGAAACCGGCGCGGTCACCTTGGCATTGCCGCAGGATGTGCAGGCCGAAGCCTGGGATTACCCCGACTATTTCCTGCAAAAACGCGTGCACCGTATCGACCGCCGCCCGGCCACGCCTTTGATGATCGGCGATGCACTGGCCGCGTTCCGTGGCAAGCGCAAGCCGCTGATCATCTGCGGTGGCGGGGTCAAGTACTCTGGCGCCAATGCGGCGCTGCAAGCGTTTGCCGAACGTTTCGACATTCCCTTCGCGGAAACCCAGGCGGGCAAGAGCGCGGTGGTCTCCAGCCATCCGTTGAACGTCGGCGGGGTTGGTGAAACCGGCTGCCTGGCGGCCAACCTGCTGGCGCCAGAGGCCGATCTGATTATCGGTATCGGCACCCGTTATACCGACTTCACCACGTCGTCCAAGTCGTTGTTCAAGCACGCGGATGTGAAGTTTCTCAACCTCAATATCAGCCCTTGCGACGTGTTGAAACTCGACGCGGTACAAGTGCTGGGCGATGCGCAATTGGCTCTTGAAGCCTTGGCGGATGCGTTGGGTGACTACCGCAGCGGTTGGGGCGAACAGGTACGCGAGGCCAAGGCGCAACTCGATGCTGAAGTGGACCGCGTGCATCAGGTGGAATACGACGGCGATGCTTTTGTACCCGAAGTCGATGACCACCTCGACCGTGGCGTCCTGCGCGAATTCATCGAACTGACCGGCTCGTGCCTGACCCAGAGCCGCGTGCTCGGCGTGCTTAATGCCACCCTGGCCGACGACGCCATCATCGTCGCCGCCGCCGGCAGCCTGCCCGGTGATTTGCAGCGCGCCTGGCGCAGCAAGGGCGTCAACACCTACCACGTCGAGTACGGCTATTCGTGCATGGGCTACGAGATCAACGCCGCGCTGGGGGTGAAACTCGCCGAGCCGAGCAAAGAGGTCTACGCCCTGGTCGGCGACGGCTCCTACATGATGCTGCACTCGGAGCTGGCCACCTCGATCCAGGAGCGACGCAAGATCAACGTGGTGCTGCTGGACAACATGGCCTTTGGTTGCATCAACAACCTGCAGATCGGCAATGGCATGGACAGCTTCGGCACCGAGTTCCGTTACCGCAACCCCGAGAGCGGCAAGCTCGACGGCGGCCTGGTGCCGGTGGACTTCGCCATGAGTGCGGCGGCCTATGGCTGCAAGACCTACAAGGTCAGCACCGTGGAACAACTCGAAGCGGCGCTGGCGGATGCGCGTACACAAACGGTGTCGACGCTGATTGATATCAAGGTCCTGCCGAAAACCATGATCCACGGCTACCTGTCGTGGTGGCGAGTGGGTGTGGCGCAGGTGTCCACCAGCGAGCGCACGAATGCTGCTGCAAAAAAACTCAATGAACAGCTGGCGAAAGCCCGGCAGTACTAATAACAAGAGGAGTTTTTACATGTCGTTGAAGCTTGGAGTAATCGGCACCGGCGCCATCGGCCGTGACCACATCCGTCGTTGCAGCCAGACCCTGCTCAACAGTCAGGTGGTGGCGGTGACCGACATCAACCTGGAGCAAGCGGCCAAGGTGGTGGCGGACTTGAACATCAGCGCCGAGGTGTATGCCGACGGCCACGCGCTGATCAACTCGCCCGAAGTCGAGGCGGTGCTCGTCACCTCCTGGGGCCCGAGCCACGAAGAGTTCGTGCTCGCCGCCATCGCTGCGGGCAAGCCGGTGTTCTGCGAAAAACCCTTGGCGGTCACCGCTGCCGGTTGCCGCAAGATCGTCGACGCCGAAGTCGCCTACGGCAAGCGCCTGGTGCAAGTCGGCTTCATGCGCCCCTATGACGAAGGTTATCGCGCCCTGAAAGCGGTGATCGACAGCGGCCAGATCGGCGAGCCGCTGATGCTGCACTGCGCGCACCGCAACCCGACGGTGGGCGAGAACTACAAGACCGACATGGCCATCACCGACACCTTGATCCACGAGCTGGATGTGCTGCGCTGGTTGCTCAACGACGACTACGTGTCGGTGCAAGTGGTGTTCCCGCGCAAGACCAGCAAGGCCCTGGCCCACCTGCGCGACCCGCAGATCGTGCTGCTGGAAACCGCCAAGGGCACGCGCATCGACGTGGAAGTGTTTGTGAACTGCCAATACGGCTACGACATCCAGTGCGAAGTGGTGGGGGAGACCGGTATTGCCAAGCTGCCGGAGCCTTCGCAGGTGCAACTGCGCAGCGGCGCCAAGCTGTCCAATGCGATTCTGATGGACTGGAAGGACCGGTTTATCGGCGCGTATGACGTGGAGTTGCAGGCGTTTATCGACAGCGTGCGTGCCGGGCAAGTGGGTGGGCCTTCGGCGTGGGATGGTTTTGCGGCGGCGGTGGCGGCGGATGCGTGTATTGAAGCGCAGAACAGCGAGCAGATTGTGAAAGTGAGCTTGCCGGATCGCCCACACTTCTACGGCTGACCCCAATCCTACAGGTGGAACGCAGTTCAAAATGTGGGAGCGGGCTTGCTCGCGAATGCGGTACATCAGCTACAGATAGGCTGACTGACACGCCGCTTTCGCGAGCAAGCCCGCTCCCACATTTAGATTGGGTTTCCACTTTTTAGAAGGAGTGAAACCATGCGAATCGGACTAGTCGGCTACGGCCACGGAGGGCGCTTTTTTCATGCGCCGCTGATTGCAACCTTGCCCGGCGCCACCTTTGTTGGCGTCGTCACACGATCCCCCGAACGCCGCCAGCAATTGGCAAGCGATCACCCCGGCCTCAAGGCCTTTGACTCCATCGGCCAGATCGTCGAAGCCGGCGTTGATGCCCTCGTCATCTCCACCACCCTCAAGGGCCGCCCGGCCCTGGTGCTGGAAGCCATCGAGCACGGCATCCCGGTGGTCAGCGACAAACCCTTCGCTGCCAACGCCGAACAGGCCCAGGCGTTGATTACCGCCGCCGAACGCCATGAGGTGCTGCTCAGCGTCTACCAGAACCGGCGCTGGGACTCGGATTACCTGACCCTGCGCAAACTCATCGATGCCGGTGCCCTGGGCAGCATCACCCGCTTTGAGTCCCGTGTGGAGCGCTACAGCCCGCAGGCCGTCGGCAATGCCAGCGGCGGCGGTTGGTTGCGTGACCTCGGCAGCCATCTGGTGGACCAGGCCCTGCAACTGTTTGGCCCGGTGGATCGAGTGTTCGCGCAGTTGCAGTTCAGCGCGGAGCACCCAACCGTCGACCACGGTTTCTTCGTCTGCCTGACCCACGCCAACGGGGTGATTTCCCACCTGTGGGGCAGCGCCTTGCAAAACAGCCAGGCGCCGCGTTTTCGTGTGAGTGGCACCTTGGGTTGCTACACCGTCGAAGGGCTGGACGGCCAGGAAGAGGCGTTGATGGCCGGCAAGACCCCGAAAACCGAAGGCGAGCATTGGGGCGCGGAAGAGCACCGGCGCTGGGGCTGGTTCGAGCAAGGCCCGGAGCGCGAGCGGGTACCGTCGGAAAAGGGCTGCTGGACGCAGTTCTATCAGCAGTTGCAACAGGCTGTACAAGGGCAGGGGCCGTTGCCGGTGGATGCCTATGACGCGCTGGAAACCACCCGTATATTGGACGCCGCACGCCTCAGCGCCGAGCGTCAGCAGGTGGTTTCAACAAAAATAGAATAAAATTCTAAAACAGGTTGATATGGAAATTATTTTCCAATAAAGTCTTTTCCAGGTTGCATAAAGTACGTCTCGGCCTCGATCCGGGCGACTCAACAAAAACAAGATCAAAAACAACCAGGTACCGTCAGATGAAAATCTTCAACGCTGTACTGCGAGTTTTACGCCCAGCCCTTGCGCCACGCGGCCTGCCCCGCGCCCGGCCGTTCTACTTCTCCTTTCTCAACGTGTTGTGCGTCGAAAACAAAGGCGCGCTGGTGTGCTGTATTCCAGGCGCACCCGTCGTCCGGCTGCCTGCCGAGCTCTGATAAACGCAACGTCCAAAAAACCAACAAGAAAGTGGAGACAGACCGTTCATGAAGACCCCGATCCGTTTTACCGCGCTGGCCTTGTCCCTGTTGCTGGGCAGCGGTGCTGCCATGGCCGCCGACCTGAAGATTGGCGTGACCTTTTCAAGTTTCGATGACAACTACCTGACCAGCGTTCGCGGCTATATGGAACAGCACGTCAAGGCGCTGCCCAAGGGCGATGGCGTGCAGTTGCAGTTCGAAGACGCACGCGCTGACGTGGTCAAGCAACTGAGCCAGGTCGAAAGTTTCATCAGCCAGAAGGTCGATGCGATTATCGTCACACCGGTGGACACCGCCTCGACGGCGCGCATCAGCAAGGCCGCGACCGAAGCCGGGATTCCACTGGTGTACGTCAATCGCCGGCCAGACCAGAAGGACTTGCCCAAAGGTGTAGCGGCAGTGACCTCCGATGATGAAGAGGCCGGCCGGTTGCAGATGCAGTACATCGCCGAAAAAATGGGCGGGAAGGGCAATATCGTGATTCTGCTGGGTGACCTGGCAAACAACTCCACGACCAACCGGACCAAGGGCATCAAGGATGTCCTGAAAAAATACCCCGATATCAAGATCGAGCAGGAGCAGACCGGTATCTGGCTGCGTGACCGTGGCATGACCCTGACCAACGATTGGTTGACCCAAGGCCGCGAGTTCAACGCCGTGCTCTCCAACAACGACGAAATGGCGATTGGCGCGGCCATGGCCCTCAAGTCCGCCGGGAGCAAGCCGGGCAGCGTATTGATTGCCGGTGTGGACGGCACGACAGATGGCCTGAACGCGATCGCCAAGGGCGAAATGGCCGCGTCGGTCTTCCAGGATGCCAAGGGCCAAGGCGTCGGCGCGGTGGACGCGGCACGCAAGTTGGCGAACAAGGAGGCGACCGAACAGAACATCGTCATCCCGTTCAAACTGATCACGCTGGACAACCTCAAAGACTTCAAATAACAACAATAAGCCAGCAGGGCAACTGTGCGGTTGCCCTGCCGATGGAGTACCTCCCTATGCTCGCTCAAGCCACTGTCTCGCAGCCTCCCGGTGTCCAGCCGATTGAGTTGGAAGAACCCTACCTGTTGGAAATCGTCAACATCAGCAAAGGCTTTCCCGGCGTCGTGGCCCTGGCCGATGTGCAGCTGCGCGTACGCCCCGGGACGGTACTGGCGCTGATGGGCGAGAACGGTGCGGGCAAATCGACGCTGATGAAAATCATCGCCGGCATCTACCAGCCCGACGCCGGGGAAATCCGCCTGCGCGGCAAGCCCATCGTGTTCGAAACACCGCTGGCGGCCCAAAAGGCCGGGATCGCGATGATCCACCAGGAACTCAACCTGATGCCGCACATGAGCATCGCCGAGAACATCTGGATCGGTCGCGAGCAGCTCAACGGCCTGCACATGGTCAACCACCGCGAAATGCACCGCTGCACCGCCGAGTTGCTGGCCCGCCTGCGCATCAACCTGGACCCGGAAGAACACGTCGGCAACCTGAGCATCGCCGAACGGCAGATGGTCGAGATTGCCAAGGCGGTGTCCTACGACTCCGACATCCTGATCATGGATGAACCGACTTCGGCCATTACCGACAAGGAAGTGGCCCACCTGTTTTCGATCATTGCCGACCTCAAGTCCCAGGGCAAAGGCATCGTCTACATCACCCATAAAATGAACGAAGTGTTTGCGATTGCCGATGAAGTGGCGGTGTTCCGCGACGGTCATTACATCGGCCTGCAACGCGCCGACAGCATGAACAGCGATAGCCTGATCTCGATGATGGTGGGCCGTGAGCTGAGCCAGTTGTTCCCGGTGCGCGAGACGCCCATCGGTGACCTGCTGATGTCGGTGCGTGAACTGACACTGGACGGCGTGTTCAAGAACGTTTCGTTCGACCTGCACGCCGGCGAGATCCTCGGCATCGCCGGGTTGATGGGCTCGGGCCGCACCAACGTGGCCGAGACCATTTTCGGCATCACCCCCAGCAGCAGCGGCCAGGTCACCCTGGACGGCAAGGCGGTGCGCATTACCGACCCGCACATGGCCATTGAGAAAGGTTTTGCGCTGCTGACCGAGGACCGCAAGCTCAGTGGGCTGTTCCCCTGCCTGTCGGTGCTGGAAAACATGGAAATGGCCGTGCTGCCGCACTATTCGGGCAACGGCTTTATCCAGCAGAAAGCCCTGCGCGCGCTGTGCGAAGACATGTGCAAGAAGCTGCGGGTGAAAACCCCGTCCCTTGAGCAGTGCATCGACACCTTGTCCGGTGGCAACCAGCAAAAAGCCTTGCTCGCGCGCTGGTTGATGACCAACCCACGCTTGCTGATCCTCGATGAGCCGACGCGGGGCATCGACGTCGGCGCCAAGGCCGAGATCTACCGTTTGATCTCCTTCCTCGCCAGCGAAGGCATGGCGGTGATCATGATCTCGTCGGAGCTGCCCGAAGTGCTGGGCATGAGCGACCGGGTCATGGTGATGCACGAAGGCGAATTGATGGGCACCCTGGATCGCTCCGAGGCGACCCAGGAAAAAGTCATGCAGTTGGCTTCCGGTATGACGGCAGTTCACTGACGTACAGAATAAAAAAAGGTGATGGGCTATGAACGCAATAACGGATAACAAACCGGCCACGGCGCCGACCAAAACCCGCCGGCGCATGCCGACCGAGCTGAGTATCTTCCTGGTGCTGATCGGCATCGGCCTGGTGTTTGAGTTGTTTGGCTGGATCGTGCGTGACCAGAGCTTCCTGATGAACTCCCAGCGCCTGGTGCTGATGATCCTGCAAGTGTCGATCATTGGCCTGCTGGCGATTGGCGTGACCCAAGTGATCATCACCACCGGGATTGACCTGTCATCCGGCTCGGTTCTGGCGCTGTCGGCGATGATCGCTGCCAGTCTGGCGCAGACTTCCGACTTCTCCCGGGCCGTGTTCCCCAGCCTGACGGACTTGCCGGTGTGGATCCCGGTGGCGATGGGGCTGGGCGTGGGGCTGCTGGCGGGAGCGATCAACGGCAGCATCATTGCCGTGACCGGTATCCCGCCGTTCATTGCCACCCTTGGCATGATGGTCTCGGCCCGTGGCCTGGCGCGTTACTACACCGAAGGCCAGCCGGTGAGCATGCTCTCGGATTCGTACACGGCCATCGGCCATGGTGCGATGCCGGTGGTTATCTTCCTGGTGGTGGCGGTGATCTTCCATATCGCCCTGCGCTACACCAAGTACGGCAAGTACACCTACGCCATCGGCGGCAACATGCAGGCGGCGCGCACCTCCGGTATCAACGTCAAGCGTCACCTGATCATCGTCTACAGCATCGCCGGCCTGCTGGCGGGCCTGGCCGGTGTGGTGGCCTCGGCTCGCGCGGCAACCGGGCAGGCGGGCATGGGCATGTCCTATGAGCTGGATGCGATTGCCGCTGCGGTAATCGGCGGCACCAGCCTGGCGGGCGGGGTAGGGCGCATCACCGGTACCGTGATCGGTGCGCTGATCCTGGGCGTGATGGCCAGCGGGTTTACCTTTGTCGGGGTGGATGCGTATATCCAGGACATCATCAAGGGCCTGATCATCGTGGTGGCCGTGGTGATCGACCAATACCGCAACAAGCGCAAACTCAAGCGCTGAATCCCCAATGCCTGGAAAGAGTCAACAGTAACCCGTGGCGAGGGAGCAAGCTCCCTCGCCACGGGTGCAGTGTTCTGACCCCCCTGGATTATTCCGCCAGCGGCAAGAACCACCGCTCGGCCAGCTCCCGGCTGATCTCTGCTCGATGCACCTCTACCACGCTCTGCGGGCTTTGCGCCTTGTTCAGCAGTGAGTAGTAGCTTTCGGTGCGCTGTGCCTTGGTTTTCAGATGGGCCACGCTGTACTCGCCCTTGGGGGTATCGGCCTTGGGGTAGTGCAAGTGCGCGTACCACAGCGTGAAGCCGAGCTTGTCGTTGACCGCATACTCCTGAATGAAATCGCGCCGCTCTCCACGCAAGGCCACCCGTGTGCCGAGGCGGGCGAGCTGGATTTTATCCTGTTCGAGCAGGTACGCCACGTGGTTGCCGGTGGGCGGCAGGTCCAATGTACGCTGGATGCGCAGCTCACGGCCTTTGGCAATCAAGGTGTCGGACGCACCGCGCAGTTCTACCGCCAGGTTGCGGTCGGCCGCTGTTTGCAGGTCTGGGGCCTGGGCCGCAATGGCCCGCTCCAGTTCGTCCGCCAGTTCGATGAAGCGTGCCGCCTCGCTCTCCAGGCTTTCCTGGATTTCAATCGGGAACCGGGACACCCTGGCGTAACCTTCCTGGCGCTGGATGATGGGGTGCAGGTCCCTGGCGCGTTTGCGCGCTTCGCCTTTGACCACACTCAAGGCGCGGGTGAGGGGTGTCGGGGTTGGCTCGGTCGGGCGGTGCGCCTCGCGGACTTCATCCCAGCCGCTTTCATGCTGCGAGTAAGTCGCCAGCAGTTGATCCTCCTGTTCAGTGCGCACCTCCACCACCTCGATGGGCAAGGTGCTGCCAGCGGGTTTCACCTCGCCGATCAAAATGCCTTGTCGGCGGGTCTTGATCACTTTTTTCTGCGGTTTTCCTGGCATCGCCAATGCCCGCTTAGGCGGCCGTTTCGGTGACTCGGCAGGTGGTTTGACCTCGGCTGCCAATTGCAGCAGCACATCGTGATACAGGGAAGCGATCAAGGCCTGCAAGGGATCAAAGTAGGTGCTATCCAACGCTTCGGCGTGCACCAGCGCCACCCCTTGCAGCGCGTCCACCGCCTGGCCGTACTGCACGAACAGGCTGTCCAGTATCGCCATGCGGTCGGCGGGGCTGACATTGAGCAGGTTCAGCTCGCTGTGGGTGCGCAGGTGCGGGCCCAGAGGGTCCAGGGCCAGGTCCAGCTCATTGGTAAACAAGCCGACGCGCCAGTCCTTTCGGCTCAGGTATTTGAGGTTTTGCAGCTGCAGGTATTTCAGTGACAGGGCACTGAGTTCATCCGGGCGGTCGAGTGTCAGGCGGTTGAACGCCTCCAGTCCGGGTTGGCCCAGCGCGTACAGGTCCAGCAGGCAACGGTCCTTGAGTTCCAGGGCTTGGATCTGGCGTTCGTTGAGGTGGCTCATGTCCTTGAGGAACTGCGCATAGCGCGGCTGGTTGACGATGAGCGACGGCAGCACCTGCGCGTACGTGCCGCTGAAGTCAGGGTTTTGGGCATACAGCACCTGGCGGTCCATCGCGGCCACCACCACCGACTTGCGCGCATTGTTCACTGTGTTTTCCAGGAAAACCGCTGCGACGTTGGCGGGCATGGGGATGCCCAGCTCAGCGCGTTCCTGGCGGCTGTCGAGCAACGCCTGGAAGGCGTCTATCTGCTCGTGCAGCGCGCTGTCGAAGTTCTTGCGCGTGTTGGCTCGGGCTGCGTCGGTGTATTTGGCATCGCTGGCGGCGTGGTTCATCAACTGTTGTGCCATGTCGGTCTTGGTCTGCAACGCTTGCTGGCGGCTGCTGATAAAGTGCGCCTGCTCATCGACCAACTGCTGCTTGCGCTGGGCCTTGCGTTCGCGTGCGGCGGCAATCCGTTTGGGCGGCATGCCGCCGCGCAGGCGCAGGTTCAGGTCGATTGACCAATTGCCTTGGCCGTCCGTTTGCAGGTTGGGGCCGTGGCGATCGGGGTTCAAGAGGTCGACAATCACCCCATCACCGTCCTCCAGGTGTAGCTGGTACCAGCCGATGTCGAGCAGCGCATACCATTCGCCCTGATAGGCGTACAGGCCCCGGTGTGCGCCGGTCATCACTGGCTCAGGCAACACCGGCGGCCTGGGGGCCTGTAATTGCAATAGGCGCTGCTGCTGGTCGGCCGTCAACCGCTGGCGTGCGCTAGTGAAACTGAAGTCAAACACGCTATCGGCCATCCCCGAGCTGCCGCCACCCAGCATGACCGGGCCGTATTCGACAAGCGGCGCCGGGGAGGGGGGCCACTGTTCGGCGGTGCGTCGCTCGAGTGGCGAGTGCAGGGCCTGCCATTTCAGGTCGTCGGGCAAGCTGCGCTTGGGGGGGGCCAGCGTCGGCGCCAACTCGAACATCAACATGCCGACGTTGAGCAGTAGATCAACCCAGGCCAGTTCCCGTGTCACGGAGTCGTGGCTGTTCAGGGCCGGGATATCCCGGCTGGCACTGCCCGCCAGGCTCAACAGCCAGCCAGTGAGCATCAACGGCCCGCGCGCCAACGGCAGCAGGAGCGTGCTGAAGAGTAGCTCGGCACCCTGCAGGAACACGCGCCAGCGGCTTTCGGCATTGGACACCGACTCATGCTCGGCCTGGTCAACCAATGCCCTTGCGTTGGCACCGTAGAGGTATTGCATCAATTGGCCGTTGGCCAGGAACTGCAGCAGTTCATCGCTGACACCGTCCTCGGCGAGAGTGGCCGGCGCAGGAATGTGCGGCAATTCGAACTCATCCCCGGTACCAAACCTGACGTAGTGGGGTTGCGCAAAGCCGCCGTTGTCATAGACCGGCCGTGCGCCATCGGAGAGCCAGGTGAGGACACTGGTTTGCAGCTCGCCGGGCAAGGCGATGGCGCTCATCAATTGGTCGCGGCTGCTGAACTGCAGCAAGGTTTGGGCATAGAGCGGGCGGTACAGGATATGCGGGCCCGCGTGGCCGTTTTCGGGTTCGATGAGGTACATGTTCGCGACCGCATCCGCTGTAGCGTGAGGCTTGCGCAGCAGGGCGAGTTGGCGAATGACGATGGGGTGCCCGTCGACGACGCACCTGCCGTCATGATTGCCTATCAGCGCGGCGACGAACGCGGCGCCTTGGGGGGTAAAGCCGTTTGTCTGCCTGAGGCTCGATTCCAGCGCCAGCAAGGGCAGGTGCGCGCGGGTTTGCTCGGCAAAACGCTGCTCCCGCTGGCGCGTTTCTTCGCTGTCGCCGAGCAGATGGGCCTTGAGCATCTCAGGATAAGCCTGGCCAATGTTGACCTGTTGGATCAGGCCGGTACTGCCTTGGATATAGTCGGCCGTGAGCCAGGCCGGCAGGGGGTGGGCGTTGCGATGGGCAACACTGAGCTGGCCACTGGGTCGGCCTTGCAGGTTGTTGATTGCCAGGTCCGTCAGGCTCATGTGGACGTTTTCGACATAGCCATCGCCACCGGGGTAACCGACGGCGACGTGAAAAGTCAGTTGGAGGTCGTCAGGCTGGAACTGCGCCGAGCGGGACTGCCCGGGGAGGACGTTGTCGAAGCGGCGTTCATCCAGCAGCAGTTGGTTGAGCAAGGCGGCTTGGGTGAAGGCGCGGATATCGGGTACACCACTGAGGAAGGTCAAGCCGCCGCTGCGCTTTTTCGCGCTCGCCAGTTGCAGGCTGTGGTGCCGGTACTGCATGCGCTCCACCGGTGTGGCCTGGGCAAGCCAATGTGGCAGGTCTCGGCGCAGGGTCACCAGCGCTGGTGAGGTGTACAGCGCGGCATTGTCAAAACTCATGATGGGGTCGGTAATGTGCCGGTACACCGCCTGCAAAGCTTCAAGCCCGAACTGGGTGCCTAGCTTGAGGTCGTGCAACTGTTGCAGTTGGTGATTGAAGATGATCGCCGACTGGGCATCAAACACGTGGCCGTCTGCCTCAAAGCGTTGGGTGGTGACGCGCTCGATCACCGTGTCCTGCTCCAGGCGCTGGGCCCATGTGTCCAGGGCCTCTTCCAGGGTGTAGAAACGCTCGTAACTGCCTGCCAGGGTGCACCATAGAATGTGGGCTTGGCCGTCGACCACCGGCACCAGGATCAAGTCCGGGCCTACCCGTTGCCTTGCCTGCTTACCGGCAGTGAGCGTCGCCATCGGGTGATAGGCATGGGCGGCCGCATCGCCATAACGGGCAATGCGTTGGTCACGGTCGGGGAAGTTGATCAGTTGCTCGAGCATTTCACGCTCTTGCGCCATGAGGTCGCTGTCTTGAATGACCATCATGTGCAAAGTGTCCCTCAAGGTATCGCTGAGCCACTGCCAGCGTGTCATGCCGCTGTCACTGCTTTCTTTCCAATACGCGGCGAGGGCGTTTTGCAGGGCTGGGGGCAGGGTCTGGGGCAGGGCATGCAACATTGCCTGGATCGCTTGCAGGTCCAGTGGCTGGGCATCTGCAAGTGTCAGGGCCGTGGGCGGGTGGTCGCTGAGCCGGCAAGGGCGGCCATGACGGTCACTGAAGTCCAGTGCGGTGCCGTTGGCCAGCCAGTCGAGCACCAACCCCATGAGCGGTTGCCGACGCCAGCCACCTCGGGAGGTGGGCGTGAGCAGCACGGTGCGGGCCAGGTCGATGGCCAGCGATGGGTAGGTCTGGGCGAGGGTTGTGGCGAGCAACTGCCGGGCAACGGCGGCGAGCGTCGGGCGCGTGGCGAATTGAGTGGTGACGGCGCCGGCAAGGGGTTCGCCGGCAAGTGATGGGGGCAGGGGCATAGCATGTCCTTTTCGTCGTGATAACGCATAAGGGGCCTTAGCTAATGCTCTTTGCATCCTTGATTGGCGCTATGTATTGCTGGGCGGTGAATTAACCATTCGTCTTTCATTTCGATCCACAACACTGAATTTCTTGCTATAAACGCACTCCGATAACCGTTCAATGAGCCCGTCCTGGTGCTTTTAAGGGTTATCTCGGAAAAATTGCCTGTCTTTTCAGTTGCTGCGCCCTCAAGTCGGCCTTAGACTGCCGCCCCTCGTAAATTGAGTGCCGGGTGGCGCTTGAAATGGACGGCGCCCTTCCGAGACCTGCAGAGGTCGGCCGGAACGCTCCCTTATTCGCCTTAATGCACGTATTTTTTATAGAGAAATCAATGACAAAGGAAAAGTTGCTGGCCATGCCGGCGGATGACTACATGAATGCCGAACAGCACGCTTTTTTTGAGCAGTTGCTGCAAGACATGAAAGTGGAACACCACGAGCGCATTGAGCAGAACCGTATCGCCATTGAAAGCCTGGACACCCCGGCCGACCCGGCTGACGCCGCTTCCGTCGAAGAAGAGCGTACCTGGCTGGTGAATGCCATCGACCGCGACCAGCGCATGCTGCCGCAACTTGAGCGTGCACTTGAGCGCATCAAGGAAGATTCCTTTGGCTGGTGTGATGACAGCGGCGAGCCTATCGGCCTCAAGCGCCTGCTGATTAGTCCTACCACCAAGTACTGCATCGAAGCGCAAGAGCGCCACGAGCAGATCGACAAGCACCAGCGCCAAGCTTGATGCGCTGAAGCTGGGGGGCGCACACGTGGCCCCCAGGCAATACCCGTTACACCCCGTCTATTGATCTGCTGCAAGCTACCCCACTAAAGGCCCATGGATAATGGCTAGATAGTGGCGTTTAATGCAGCGACAATAATGACAAACAGTGGGGTGACGACGATGGCTGGAGACGGATCTCTGATGGGTGCAGCAGTGCCACCGCAAACGGTGGCGCGCGGGCTGCCCGGCTGGCTGACGCCGCTCTTGCAGAGCACCGCCCTGGTGCTGATTCTGTTGGGCCTGGCGTTTGCCGGCCTGCCGCTGTACCTCTGCCTGCCACTGGCCTTGCTGGTGATCTGGCTGCCACGCCTGAAAAATCCTACACCCGTTGTCGCGCAGTCCGATGCCACCGACGCAATGGGCGAGTTGACGCGTGATTTGTCCCATACCACCAGCCATAACGCGCTGTCCGCCGCAGGCGTGGCCTACTCGGTCAAGCAACTGGCGGCTCGCCTGCAATCGCAGTTGAGCGCGGCCAAGCAGATCGTCAGCAGCGCCGAAGTGATGATCGGCACCGAGCAGGTCACATCCCAGCTCAGCCGTCAGGCGCTGGGTGCTGCCAGCCAGGCCCATCAGCGCAGTACCGAAGGGCGCGAGGTGCTGGCGCAGTCCATCACACGCATGCACCAGCTCAGCCAGCGCGCCAATGCCAGCCGTGAATTGATCGAGGCCTTGAGCCAGCGCAGTGAGGAAATCCAGCGGGTGACCCTGGTTATTCAATCCATCGCCAGCCAGACCAACCTGTTGGCCTTGAACGCAGCGATCGAAGCAGCGCGGGCCGGTGAGCACGGGCGTGGGTTTGCTGTGGTTGCCGATGAGGTGCGCGGGTTGGCCGGGCGTACCGCCACGGCGACCGATGAAGTCGGGGTGATGGTCGCGGATATCCAGCAGCGTACGGCCCAGGTGGTGGAGCAGATCCGCCAGCTGTCGGCAGACCTCAACACCGGTGTCGAGCAGGTGGAACACGCCGGCGAACAGTTGGCGAATATCGCCAGCCTGGCCGCCGATGTGGAAGGGCAGGTCAATGAAATCGCCCAGGGTACCGATACCAATCGCACCCAGCTCGACAGCCTGTTCCATGCCGTGGAGCAAATGCGCAGCGACCTGGCGGTGAGCGACCAGCAAACCCGCCAACTGGCCGATGCCGCCGTGCAGATGGAAGGGCAGGCTGAAACCATCAGTGAGCGTTTGGCCGAAGTCGGGCTGGATGACTATCACCAGCGCATCTATGACCTCGCCCGTGAAGGCGCAAGCCGCATCGCTGAGCAGTTCGAGGCCGATCTACTGCAAAACCGCATCAGCCTGGACGACTTGTTCGACCGCAGCTACACGCCGATCCCGAACACCCGTCCGAGCAAGTACCACACGCGGTTCGACGGTTACACCGACCAGGTGCTGCCGGGGATTCAGGAGGCGCTGTTGCCGCGTCACGAGGGCTTGGTATTCGCCATTGCCTGCACGCCGCAAGGCTATGTGCCGACGCACAACAAGGCGTTTGCCCAAGCCTTGACTGGCGATGCCCAGGTGGATGCGCTGCAGAACCGCACCAAGCGCAAGTTCGAAGACCGCACCGGGATTCGCTGTGGCAGCCATCAACAGGCGGTATTGCTGCAGACCTACACCCGCGATACCGGCGAGTTGATGCATGACCTGTCAGTGCCGATCATGGTCAAGGGCCGGCACTGGGGTGGGTTGCGACTGGGGTACAAGCCGGAAGGCGTGTAGAGGCGAAGGGGTCAGGAGGTCAGCGCGCCCGAATCGACGGCGGTCTTGAGCGCCTTTGCGGCTTCTTTTCCCGCGATGGCGGCGGCGTCTGCGGTCTTGAACCAACGGTCCTTTTCCACCTGGTGCGTGGTGACAGCCTTGAGTGGCGGCTTGGCGCGCATCACGATGACTGCTTGAAACTCCCCGTCCACTTCCCTGGCGTCGCCATGGATGAAAAACTCACCAATATCAAATTCCGTCACGTATAGCCTTCCCTTCAAGGTAACTGCACTGATGAAACCTGACCCGCTGGGGGCAAACTTCAATGGACGGGCCAGTATGGCAGTTGTTGGCGGGCGGCGGCGCAGTAAAGTCACCCAGGTGACGAAACGATTGCGTCCTGAGTGGCATGCCGGCTGGCTTCCAACTTCTGGGCGAATTGGCAGGCCTGGATATGGTTGGTGCGAAAGCCTTTGATCCGGCCGCTGGTCACTTCGCGGATATGAAAGAAGTTCCGGCCGGCAGGTATAACTTGGTAAAGAACCGAATTCGAGTACCCACTGAGGCTTTGCAGGCAGTAGTATTGGTGCTCGTCATGCCATGATGAATGAGTGCTGGCAGACGCAGTGTTGTGTTGACGTGGTTGCATGGTCAGCTCCTTTCGGTCGATCGTCGTGACACGCCAGCTGCGTTTCAGGTAGTTTTGACCTGTGCTGCTGTTTTAGTATTGTCGTCGCCGGCCGATATTAGGTTCCAGGCCAGGTGTGTAGTTTTGTGTAGCCTGTCGGAAGCTACGCTTTTTAATAGGGTTATTCTCTGAAGCGGGTCGCCCCGTATTCTCGGGTCGGCGAACCTGTGATTTGCTGTGATGCCTGGTGACCTTGCATAAGGTCCGTCGAGTACGTCTGTACTCGTCTTGGGGCGCAGCATCGGGAGTCTCTTCAGTTTTTTCAATGAACAGGTTGTGTGATCGTGCCGTAACGGCCGTATTTTTGTGCTGTCCGTTCTGGCGGTCAGCACTTCTTTTAATGTGGGGGCGTTTCCTTGGCAGTCAGTAATCTGGATATGCACGCGTTATTCGTGCTGGGTGATTTGCGCGCAAAGTTGGTCAAACTGTTCCAATCCCGTTTTGTTTACGTCACTGAACAGACGCCGGAAGGTATTTACATCGCCGAGATCGATACCGAGGCGGCGCTGGTGGTGGATGACAAACAGCGCCTGGAACTCAAGGTGGGTGACCATTTTCGTGCGGCGGTGTTGCCCAGTCGCGAAGGTGGCAAGTTTGAATTGAAGTTTCGCGATATCAAGTTGACGGTGTATGGCCTGGGCGATTACGCCTTTGTTTCCAGCACTGAAGGCCAGGGCATTGTGTTCAAGGAAGGCCATAGCGTAATGCTGGTGTTTGCCGCCAATGAACAATTGCAAGAAGGCCTGACCAAGACCCTCAAGGCCGTGACTGGCAAGGCTGCCAAGTGGCGCAAGGGTGAACTCGTTACCTTCAAGGCCAGTGAGTGAGTTGTAAACGCCACGTGTAATTCGTCTCTCCCGGAACCTCTACTACAGTTGAGTTGACTTAACTATTCAGAGGCTTCGCGCATTGGCAGCAAAGCCGTCCGCTGTTGCTGCGAAAATGCGAGGTGCACAGGCATGAAAGGATTGAGAGCGCTGTTGGCCGTGTCGCTTACGACACTGAGCCTGTCGATGGTTTCACTGCCGGTATCGGCTGCCCAGGCACCGATTCATTTCGCCGACCTGAACTGGGAAAGCGGCAGCCTGATCACCGAAGTGCTGCGGGTTATCGTTGAGAAGGGCTATGACTTGCCCACCGATACCTTGCCGGGCACCACCATCACCCTGGAGACGGCCCTGGCCAAGAACGACATCCAGGTGATCGGCGAAGAGTGGGCCGGCCGCAGCCCGGTATGGATCAAGGCCGAGGCGGAAGGCAAAGTGGTGGGCCTGGGGGATACGGTCAAGGGGGCGACCGAGGGCTGGTGGGTGCCGGAGTACGTGGTCAAGGGCGACCCGGCCAAGGGCCTCAAGCCATTGGCGCCGGATCTCAAGCGCGTGCAGGACCTGGCGCGCTACAAGGACGTGTTCAAGGACCCGGAGTCGCCCGGCAAGGGGCGCTTTCTCAACAGCCCGATCGGCTGGACGTCCGAGGTGGTCAACGCACAAAAGCTCAAGGCTTATGGCCTGAGTGACAGCTACGTGAATTTCCGCAGTGGCTCGGGGGCGGCGCTGGATGCCGAGATTGCTTCGTCGATCCGCCGGGGCAAGCCGGTGCTGTTCTATTACTGGTCGCCGACGCCCTTGATGGGTCGCTACAAGCTGATCCAGTTGGAAGAGCCGCCCTTTGATGCCGACGCTTGGAAGACTCTGACGGATGCCGATAACCCCAATCCCAGGCCGACGCGGTCGTTGGCGTCCAAGTTGAGTATTGGTGTGTCGACGCCGTTTCAGCAGGAGTATCCGCAGATTGCGGCGTTTTTCACCAAGGTTGAGTTTCCCATTGAACCGCTGAATAAGGCGTTGGCGACGATGAGTGAGAACCACACGGCGCCACGGGAGGTGGCTCAGGCGTTTCTCAAGGAACATCCTGAGGTGTGGAAGGCGTGGTTGCCGGAGGATGTGGCGCAGAAGGTTGAGACCAGTCTGAAGTAAGCCGGTTTCTCAGCCGTGTGGAGATCAAAATGTGGGAGCTGGCTTGCCTGCGATGGCGGTCTGTCGGTCGGGGTACATATCCGTTATTTGGGTAACGGCGGCTATTGGTTCCGCCCTTACGGCGG
>NZ_QAJM01000010.1:203-201633 GCF_003852405.1 Pseudomonas sp. KBW05 | reverse complement strand
GAGTAGGTCATCGTCAAGATTGAATTCCGAAACCCCTGTCTGCTAACGCAGACAGGGGTTTTGTCGTTTAGCAGGCACAAAAAAGCCAGCGCCGAATCACAGGCGCTGGCTTGGTTCGAGCGCTAGCGAATCAGAACTGATAACTCACCGTTGCGCTCACATTACGTTCCTCCCCCAGGTAGCAGAAGTTCAGACTGGCACAGGACGCAACATACGTCTCATTGGTCAGGTTGTTGGCATTCACCCGCACATCCATACCCTTCAACCCAACCTTGCCCAAGTCATACCCCACCGAAGCATCAAGCAACGTGTAGGCCGGGACTTTCATCGTATTTTCCGCATCCGCCCAGCTATAGCCCACATACCGCACCCCGCCTCCAAGCCGCAAACCGTCCAATGCACCATTATTGAATTTGTAATCCGCCCATACCGATGCCATATGACGAGGCGCCTGCGTCGGTGAGTTGCCCTTGTTCTCGATCAGATTATCGGCCGTGCTCAAGGTGCTCACCATCGACTTGGAATACGCGATATCGGTGAACGTATAGCTGCCCAAAAGCTTCAGGTTATCCGTCAGTTGCAGATGCGCTTCCAACTCAAGCCCCTGGGAGCGGACGGCACCTACAGCGCGATAGAAGTTTTCCTGCGGCAGTTTGGTTGCCAGGTTCTCCTGATCGATGCGAAACCACGATGCGGTAAACAGGTTGTCAGTACCTGGCGGCTGATACTTCAACCCCACCTCCCATTGCGTCCCATCGGTGGGTGCCAGCGGGTTACCTGCGCTGTCCGAATAGGAGTTGGGATTGAAGGATTCTGAATAGCTGACGTAGGGCGCCAAGCCGTTATCAAACAGATAGAGCGCACCTGCCCGCCCAGTAAGCTTGGTGCGCTTATCACTGATCTCGGTGCCTGCTGGCCGGTTCGCTTCAGCAATCCGATTCTCATCGGACGTTTCGACCCAGTCCTGACGCAGCCCGAGGGAAAACCGCCATTTATCCATTTCGATCAGGTCTTGCAGATAGACGCCGGTCTGCTCCAACCGTCGCAAGTAGCTGGTCGGGCTGTAATAGCTGATCGCCGAGTTGCCATACACCGGGTTGAACGCGTTGATAGGCTGCAATGAGCCGCTGGTCCAGTCCACCACTGTTTTACGTCGCTGATAATCCGCACCCACCAGCACAGTGTGTTTGGTCGCCCCGGTAAAAAACTCAGCCTGCAGCATGTTATCGATGATGAAGGCATGCAGCTTCTCATCACCTCCGGAGTAGTAGCGATTCAGCTCGTTACTGGTCGGACTGGTCCAGCCATAGGCATACACCTGATCCAGTCGCACCTTGGAGTCCAGATAGCGGAAGTTTTGCCGCGCCGTGAAGACATCATTGAAGCGATGTTCGAATTGATAACCAAACGACTGTTGATCACGCTTGTAACCATCGACCCCAGGCTCGCCCTCGAAAAAATGGCTGGAGATTCGCCGGCCATTGCGCTGATGCAATGCGCCATCCGCCGGCATGCCGCCGTGATAGCCGCCGTCGGGATCATGTTGCAGATAGGCTTGCAGCGTCAGTGACGTGTCTTCGGTAAAGTCGATGCTGACGGTCGGGGCCAATGCAAAGCGCTTCTCCTTGGCATGGTCAAATTGGGTGTCGGACTTATCCGCCAGCCCAGTCAGCCGATAGGCAATACGCTTGTCGTCATCTACAGGCCCGCTGAAGTCAAAACCCATGCCCCGTTGGCCGTTACTGCCCAGCGTCGCCTGAACCTGATGATAAGGCTCGAACAGGGGCTTCTTGCTGGTCAATGCCACCAGCCCGCCGGGAGAACTGCGGCCATACAGCACCGAAGACGGACCCTTGAGGATATCCACCCGCTCCAGGAAATACGGATCGACCTGCATGGTGCTGTAGGTGCCGCTGTCCCCCATGGACTTGAGCCCATCCAGGTAAATGTTATCCACAGAGCCGTCGTTGAAACCGCGCATCGCCACATAATCGTAGCGATGCGTCGCGCCATAGGGGTTGGTCAGCACACCCGGCGTGTAACGCATGGCTTGGGCAACGGTCTGGGAGCCTTGGTCGTCCATCTGCTCGCGGGTGACCACCGAGACGGTTTGCGACGTCTCCCGCAAGGCGGTGCTGGTCTTGGTCGCAATCTGGCTGTGCGTCGCGTTATAGCCTTCCATGCTGCCCAAGGCATTGCCCAGGGCAAAGCCTTTGATATCGGTGGTCGGTAAGGTGAGCGCGCTATCTTCTGGCGCCTGCTGTACTACAAAGCTCACGCCATCTGCGGAAACAGCCTGCAACCCTGAGCCATTGAGCAAGTGATTCAAACCCTGCTCGATGGAATATTCGCCGTGTAGACCAGACGATTGCCGGTCCTGGGTGTAAGCAGGTGTGCTGGACAGCGTGATGCCCGCCTGTCGCGCAAACTGGTTGAGCACCGCGCTCAGCGGGCCGGCAGGAATCTCGTAGCGTTGATGGGTTTGCTCGGCACCCGCTTGCGCGGCCATGCCGGCCAGCGGCACTGCACTGATCCCCATTGCCGTCGACAGCAGCGCCGCACGTACGGCTTTACTCAATAATGGGTAGGACGAATTACGGGGAAAACACACAGTCATGATTAGGATCCGTGAAGGCAGATAGAGGGCTTACTGTCTAAGCCGGACTCACGGAAAAAAGCCGCCAAAAAAACTCAGGCCGATCGCTCCAGGCTCACCCACCAACGGCTGCGATAGCGCAATCGAACCGGCAGCGTCTGTGGCAGGATCGCCAGCAACTTATCGGTGTCCTCCAGGCGAAAAACCCCCGATAACCGCAAATCGGCGATATCAGCCGAGCAGCCCAAGTAGCCATGACGATAACGCCCGACTTCCGCAAGAAAGTCGGCCAGGCGCATATCCCGCGTCACGATCAACCCGTCCGCCCAAGCGCCAATGTCCATCTCCAACGGCGGGGCGAGGAGGGCTCCCGTCTGACGCACCAGATAGCTTTCTCCGGCATGAACCTGCGTCGAAAGCCCATTCACCTGATGCGGTGAGTGGATGGCCACATTGCCGCTGACCACACTCAACCGCGTGCAGTCACTGGCCTGGCGCACAGCGAAACGCCCATCGATACCCTCGAACAAACCATGGCGTGTCTGCACCAGCAAGGGCGCCGAAGAAGCAGCGCCGCATGTCACCAGGATTTCCCCGCGCAGCAGCGTGATCATTCGCTGCTGCACGTTGAAGTCCAGGTCCACTGCACTGTCGGTATTGAGTTGCACACGAGTGCCATCCGGCAACTGCACGCTGCGGCGCTCGCCAGTGGCGGTAGCCAGATCCGCGGTCCAACGCTGCCAACCGCTGACATCCCGGCTGAGCCACGCCGCCGAGCCCACTACCAGCACGCCAGACAGCGTCTTCAATGCCTGTCTCCGGCTCAGGCCCTGCGCGCTGTTTTCCAGCGCCCTATGCACCCCTGGAATCGTCGCCAGCTGGCTGTTCAACTCCTGCTGCAACGCCTGCACCCGCTGCCAGGCCAATTCGTGGTCGCCGTGGGCTTTTCGCCAGTGTTCACATTGCGCGTACAGGCGCAGATTGGCGCGGTTGTTACGCAAGCGCAGCGTCCAGTGGATAGCCTGCTTGACCACCTCGGGGCTGGGGCCGAAGCGAACCACGTTATCCATGGGCGTCATGTTTCATAACGCAGGACATAGCAGTGGTAGAGCGCCTCGGCGACGTAACGCTCGACCGAGCGTAGCGATACACCCATCTGCTGCGCGATCTGCTTGTACGCCAGCCCGTCGCACTGAGCCAAAAGAAATGCCTTACGCACCTTGGGCTTCAGCCCCTCAAGCAGTCGGGAAATTTCTTCGAGCAACTCTAGCACCAGCGCGCGGGATTCAGCGCTGGGTGCCAATGCTTCGGGTAAGTGGGCGATGGACTCCAGATAAGCCCGTTCGATTTCCTCGCGGCGCCAGTGGTCAATCACCAGGCCCCGGGCGATGGTGCGCAAAAACGCCCGAGGCGCCTTGAGTTCAAAGCGTTCGGTCTTCTGGAGCAGGCGCACAAAGGTGTCTTGTGCCAGGTCCGCAGCATCGCAGGCGTTGCCCAGACGACTGCGCAGCCAGGTGTTCAGCCAGTTGTGATGGGTGAGGTAAAGCGTCTGTACAACGCTTTCACGCGGGATGTACTCAGAAGATGGCATTCACACAGACCTGGCCAAACGTCACAAATGATAATTAGTCGCATTGTTTGGGAGGCCGTAAAATTTTGCAACTCTGATCCTTGTACGACAACCGCTGGTCGGTTTCCTACGTAAAAATCAGATACATCCCACAATTTCCTCAGTTTTGCCGTGGCTTGGCCGAAAGCCTGACGAGCCATGCGTGCACCGAAATAGAGCGGTCGGTTCCATGCTCCGTTCGGCACGCTAACCCCCCTTTGGCAAAAGAAGTCGATGAAATGAATCTCAAGTTCAGTCATAAAATTCTGTTGGCCGCGTCAGGCGTCGTGGTTCTAGCCTTCGCGTTATTCACGCTTTACAACGACTACCTTCAGCGCAGCACCATCAAGCAGAACCTGGAGTCATCCATCCAGCAATCCGGTGAGCTCACCGCCAGCAGTGTGCAGAACTGGCTCAGCGGGCGCATCCTGGTCCTCGAGAACCTCGCGCAAAACGTCGCGCATCAAGGCAGCGCTGCGGACCTTCCAGGGCTGGTCGATCAACCGGCGTTCACCTCGAACTTCCAGTTCACCTATGTTGGTCAAACCAACGGTGTATTCACCCAGCGCCCTGACGCCAAGATGCCCGACGACTATGACCCGCGCCAGCGCCCCTGGTACAAGCAGGCCGTGGCTGCCGACAAGCCCATGCTGACGCCGCCGTACATGGCCGCCGTGGGTGGGCAGATCGTGACCATTGCCATGCCGGTGAAGAAAAACGGTGAACTGCTCGGCGTGGTCGGCGGTGACCTGAGCCTGCAAACCCTGGTGAAGATCATCAACTCGGTGGACTTCGGCGGCATCGGCCACGCGTTCCTGGTCAGCGGTGACGGTCAGGTGATCGTCAGCCCGGACCAGGACCAGGTGATGAAAAACCTCAAGGACATCTACCCAGGTGCCCAACTGCGGATCGAGAAGCTCAACCAGGACGTGGTCCTCAACGGCCAGGACCGCATCCTGTCGTTTACCCCGATCAGCGGTTTGCCGGGTGCAGATTGGTACATCGGTTTGTCGATCGACAAAGACAAAGCCTATGCACCGCTGGGTAAATTCCGCACCTCTGCGTTGATTGCCATGCTGATTGCCGTGGTCGCGATCGCCGTGCTCTTGAGCCTGCTGATCCAAGTGCTGCTGCGTCCCCTGACCACCATGGGCGTGGCCATGCAGGACATCGCGCAAGGCGAGGGCGACCTGACCCGCCGCCTGGCCGTGACCAGCAAAGATGAGTTCGGCGAGGTTGGCAGTGCGTTCAACCAGTTCGTCGAACGTATCCATGCCTCCATCTCCGAAGTGTCGTCGGCCACACGCCAGGTGCATGATCTGTCCCAGCGTGTGATGGCCTCGTCCAACGCCTCGATCATCGGCTCGGACGAGCAAAGCGCGCGCACCAACAGCGTGGCGGCGGCGATCAACGAACTGGGGGCTGCCACCCAGGAAATCGCCCGCAACGCCGCCGATGCTTCCCAGCACGCCAGCGGTGCCAGCGAACAGGCTGACGATGGGCGCAAAGTGGTGGAGCAAACCATCCTGGCGATGTCTGAGCTCTCGCAAAAAATCAGCTTGTCCTGCACGCAGATCGAAACTCTGAATGCCAGTACCGACAACATCGGCCACATTCTTGATGTGATCAAAGGCATCTCCCAGCAGACCAACTTGCTCGCGCTCAACGCCGCGATCGAAGCGGCCCGTGCCGGCGAAGCCGGGCGTGGGTTTGCCGTGGTGGCCGATGAGGTGCGCAACCTGGCGCACCGCACCCAGGAGTCGGCCGAAGAGATCCACAAGATGATCACTTCGCTGCAAGTGGGTTCGCGTGAGGCGGTGACCACCATGAACGCCAGCCAGGCTTCCAGCGAAGAAAGCGTCGAAGTGGCGAACCAGGCCGGTGAACGCCTGATCAGCGTGACGCAGCGGATCGTCGAGATCGACGGTATGAACCAATCGGTCGCTGCCGCGACAGAGGAGCAGACCGCCGTGGTGGAAACCCTCAACGTGGATATCAACCAGATCAACTTGCTGAACCAGCAAGGCGTTACCAACCTCAACGAAACGTTGAAGGATTGCGACGCGTTGTCCCAACAGGCCAGTCGCTTGAAGCAACTGGTCGACAGCTTCAAGATCTGACGACGTGCGCAGGAGCGAGTGTTCTCGCTCCTGCCGCTCAGCCGAGCATCCGCTGCACGTTGTCCAGGGCACTGTCGGCGAACGCCTGCATGAACTGTTCAAACCCCGCCCGCGCCGCTTCTACCGGCTCGGCAATTATCGTCCAAGTGGCCCTGGCGCTGTGTTCGCCCAGTGCCTCCACACGCATCGCCGCCCATAGCCTGGCAATTCCCAACGTGTTGTAGAGCGTCGTCCAGGTCATGCACATGGCGTCGTCGTCCCGGCTGTTGAGTTGTTCGACGGCGCAATGCCCATCGCGGAAAAATTTCGTACGCAAGGCGCCGATCCCAGCGCCGGTCATCGTGATGTGCGACAGGGCTGGGATAAACGCATCAAAGCCGGCGAAATCACCGACCAACGCCCAAAGTTGAGCGGCATCGCAGGCGGCCACCACCTGGGCCACCACCGGTGCGCCAACGGGGTTGCGGATCAATGTATCGGGTTGCAGCGGTTTCATGGAGATGTCCTGGCGCGGTTCAGAGAAAGCCGATGGCCTGTAGATAGTCACAACCCCGGCGTAACAACGCCGGGCTTTTTTCGGGGTACTGCACGCGCATTTTTTGCACGCCCCGGCGCGCGTTGGCGTGATGGATCATGGCGGTATCGCCGATGTCTTCGCCCAGGCCGTCGAGGTAAAAGCCCAGCACTCCAAACAGCGCGTTGTCGCGGTCTATCGTTTGCAGCGCGCGTTGCCAGCGGGCCACGCTGACTCGCTCGAACCGATAGCCTGCCTGGCTGAATGCATCGAGGTAGTCGTTCCAGCTCAGTGGCTGCGGATTGTGCAGGTTGAAGACGTTGCGCCCGGGTTCACACTGGCCACAATGGAAGGCGAGAAACTGCGCGAAAAAGTCCACCGGCATCAGGTCGTGGTTTGCCTCCAGGCGCGGCACCAAACCCAATTGCAACGAGCCCTTGAGCATCAGCATCAGGCGGTTCTTGTGCGGCTGGCAAACCCCGCTACGGCTGTTGAAGCTGATATTGCCCGGACGCAGGATATTCACCCAGGCGCCTTGTTCCACCGCGCGCCCGACCAACCGCTCAGCGACCCATTTGGTCAGGTTGTAACCGTTCTTGATGTACAGCGGCAGGCTGCTTGCGGCAGGTGCTTCAAGGACGTGCCCTGCGGCGTCGACACTGCTGCACGCCGACAGCGTCGAGATGAAGTTGAAGACCTTCTTGCAGCGGGTTTCGCACAGGCGCAGGCATTCGCGCACCGGATCGACGTTGTCCCTGGCCAGCGTGGCATAGTCCAACACATGGTTGACCCGCGCCGCGTTGTGCACCAGCACGCCAAAATCCTCCGCGAGGTGGTCATACACATCGTCGGCCAGGCCCAAGCGCGGCTGGCTGATATCGGCGGCATACACCTGCACCCGGCGCAGGTCGAGGTGCTCCAGGCGGTACTCGCCCAAGGCCTGGGCAAAACGCTCCTGCGGCGAGTGGCCGGGTGACTCGCGCACCAGGCACGCGACCTGCTTAGCACCACCGGCCAGCAGCGCCTCGACGATATGCACGCCGATAAAACTATTGGCACCCGTCACGATGACCTTGCGCGGGTCGCCCGCGCGGTCCGCTGCCAGCATCTGCACTGACAGCGCTCGTTCGGCATCGCGAAGCGCTTGGTTGCACGGCGCAGTAGAGGGCACGCCATCTGCCATCAGTGAGGCGAGTGTGCGAATCGTCGGGGCTTCGAAGAAGCGGTTCAACGCCAGGCTGCGGCCAAACCGCTCGCGGATCCGCAGCAGCAGCGTCGAGAGCAAGATGGAGTGCCCGCCGAGGTTGAAGAAGCTGTCGTCGATAGACAACTCGGCCACGGGCACTCGCAACAACTCGCTCCACAACTCTGCCAGTTGTGCTTGAAGCGGTGTTTGCGCCGGCTGGTCGGTAGCGCCCGGCATTGGTCGAGCCGATAAACCCAGCAGCGCCTGGCGATCGACCTTGCCGCTGCTTGTGTAGGGCAGGGTCGGCAATTCGGCCCACACGCCAGGTTGCATGTAATCCGACAGCCGCTGGCGTGCGTACAGCTTGAGCGCCGTTAGCGTGGCGCCGGGTTCCGGCTGGGCGACCACGGCATGGATTCTGTACTCGGGCCCCACTACCACGGCCACCTGGCGGTACAACCGACTGTCGCGCAGGCACTGCTCCACTTCCTGCGGCTCAACTCGAAACCCGCGGATCTTTAACTGCCCGTCACGCCGTCCGCCGAGCACGATGCCGTCGCTTGTCCACTGCGCCATGTCTCCACTGCGATACGCCTTCAAGGTCTGGCCGTCGGGCAGTGACAAGGTCACGAAGGGGTTGTCCTGCGGTTGTACGGCGTCCACATACCCCAGGCTCACCCCCGGGCCGACGATAAACAGTTCCCCCATCACCTCTTCGTCCACCGGTTGCAGGTCGTCGTCGAGGATCAGCACTTGGCTGTTGGCGATGGGATGGCCCAGGCTGCAATTGCGGTCGCCCGGTTGCAGGCGTCGGTGGGTGACCAGCACCGTGGCTTCGGTGGGCCCGTAAAGGTTGTGCAGTTGGCACTGGCCGGCCAACCGCTCGATGACATGGGGCTCGCAGGTTTCACCGCCCGTCAGCAGGTGCTGCATGCCCAAGGGCGCATCCGGCGGCAGGATGCTGAGCAACGCCGGCGGTAAAAAACCATGGGTGACGCGCTGCTGGCGGATCAGTGCGACCAATTGCTGCGGATCGCATCGTTGCGCCGCGCTGGGCACGATCAACTGCGCGCCGGCGATCAAGCTGGGGAAAATGTCCATCAGCGAAGCATCGAACCCCAGCGAGGCGAATTGCAGCACGCGACTGTCTTCACTCAGGGCCATGCGGCTGGCGAACCACGCGGTGAAATGCGCGAGGTTGCCTTGGCTGAGCTTGATACCCTTGGGCCGGCCGGTGGTGCCTGAGGTGAACAGCACCATGCACGGTGCATCCAGGCTGGGGCGGTGTTGCAGCAACACTGGCGTGGTGGCCTGTTTGTCGAGGGTGCTGACATCCAGCGCAACAAAATGCTCGCGCAACGGGTGCCGGCCATTGTCGAGCAACACGCGGGCCCCGGCGCTTTCCAGCTGAGCCTGCTGGCGTTGTGGTGGATGCTCCGGCGCCAACGGCAGGTACACCGCGCCGCAGCCCAGCAGGGCGAGAAGGCTGGCGTACAGCGCGGCGGATTTCTCCAGGCACACGCCGACCACTACGGGCGCCGCAAGATCGCCCAGCAACGGTCGTAGTTGTTGTTGTATTGCCAGCGCCTGAGTGTGCAATTGCCGATAAGTCAGCACATCGCCCGCGATGCTCAACGCCGGCCGCTCGGCGAAGGTTTGAAGGCTGGCCTGCAAGCGTTCGATCATGGGTACTTGGGCGGCTTGCAGCAGGTCCGGGTCAGCGGTGCGATTGAGCCGATGCAGGAACGCCACGGCGTCCAGGCCCAGCAAGCCCTGTTCAGGCCACGAGTTGGCGCAGGCCTCGTGGGGTAAATAGCCTGGGTCGCGGGCGAAGCCGCTGATGTGCAGGGCCGCCCATTGCGCCAGTGTGTCGGTCGCCTGCTGGCGCAAGCACTGGCCGTTGCCGCTCGGTTCCTCGGGTGCCTCCAGGGTGGCCAGCAGCCGTTGTTGGTGGTCATAGGCGCGCAGTTGCAAGGCGGGCAAGCCGTGTTCGGTCAGCGGGCCAACCCCCAGGCGCAGGCTGATCCTGGGCACTTGGATCAAGTGGGCCGGTAGGGCCAGGCTGGCATCTTCGATGACGAGGTCGGCCAACTCATGCGCAGTCCCGTGACCGTATTGCTCGACCCACTGCCGCACGGTCTGCAAGGCTTTGCTGGTGCCAATCCAGCCGATCTGCAGGCGCCTCATGACGTGCTCCCGGCGACGGGCAGAAAATCCCCCAGCGCCTGCGCCACACTGGGCGTGTTTAGCAAACCGCTGCGTTTCAGGAAGGCCATGATGTTGCCGACCAGTGGGTGTTGGCGGGTGATGGGAAACACCAGCGCCTCGACTTCATCTCTTAGTGCCTGGCGCACCGCCGTGTTGACGTCCAGGTGTTCGATCAATTGCAGGTCAAAGCGCTGTTGCAGGTCATTGGTCAGGTAGTGCGCCAGGAACGTGGGCAGGACATGGGCGATGGCGTCGCGGTCATCCGGGCTTGCTCCTTGCCAATAGTGGCGCACCAGGTGCGTCCAGAACTGCGCGTGGCGGCCTTCGTCACACAGGTGATCCGCCATCAAGCCGCGCACGGATGCCTTGACGCTGTGGTCTTTGGCGAACGCCGCCACATCATGGGTGACGGTATTTTCAGCAATGGCCACGCAGATCAGTTCCACGGCATCGCGCAAGTGCTTTGGAGCCTGTGCCAGCGCGAGCGGCAGGGCGCGGCTCAGTTCGATCTGAGGCGGCAGGTCGAGCGGTGGGATACCGGTCATGCCTACGGTCTGTTGCAGGAAGTCCAGCGCGACCAGGGCGTGATAGTCCTCATCCACCACCACCGTCATCGCGGCGTAGCGCACGGTGGCAGGGAAGGGCAGCGAGAAGCGGTTCTTGGCAATGCTGCGCGCGGTCTTGTCGACGATCTCGGTCTCGAAGATCACCACGTCGTTGATGAATTTGTAGAAGCTCTGCAACAACACAAAATCGCGCCATTGCGGGCACTGTTCGAGAAGCGTCGCGCTGAGCGCCAGCGGCTGGCGTGACAGGGGGTAGATCAACTTGTCGTCGTCTTCCAGCAAGCGCCGCGGGCGAGTGCGGACGGTGGCGCGGCGCTCCCAGTCTTCGGCCACGCGGTGGTAATCACTGACGTTCATGGGCACACCTTCTGCAAAGAGGCGCGCACGTCGTCCCATAGTGCGATGCGACTGTCCACGGCCGCGAGGGCGGTGTCGGCGGTTTGCTGCTGGCGCTCGGGGTCGGTGCCGGTGAGGTATTGCAGCAATCGCTGGGCGCCTGGCCCGTGGTCCTCTGTGTCCAGTTCGATATGGCGATTGAGGTAATAGCTCAGGGTGGGGGCGCGGCGATGGATGATTTCGCAACCCTTGAGCAAACGTTCGAACATGGCGGGGATAACACTCTCCCGACCATGCAGGAAGGCCGCTGCCACGCAGTGCGTCGGCGCGTGCAGCGCGATATCCAGGGTCTTGGCGACAAAGCGCACCACGCCCGGCAGCACGTCAATCTGTTGCAACGCAGCAGTGGCCTTCACACCTTGGCGTTGCAGGGCGATGAAGGTATCGATGGCGACGGTGCTGGCGCCCACTTCTGCCATGGCGTACCGGTACTGCTCGAAATGACTGCAATGACCGCGCTCCAGGTGCGCGTCCGACTCTTCGCTGAGCACGATTTCATTGATCAGCCGTGCCGCCTCGGAGTTGGTCGGTGGGAGCCAGGGCAGTTGTGTGCATGTCAGGTCTTGTTGCAGGCGTTTGGTGAGGGTCATGAAGTCCCAGACGGCAAACACATGGCTTTGCATAAACACTTGTAACTTGCCAAGTGAGTTGATTTCGGTAAATAACGGATGAGTGCACATCTGTGATTTTTTTTGTTCTAACAAAAGTTGATACATGGTTGATGCCTATGAGTTGCGGCGACTGCTCTGACAGCCGTAATGGCTTTTACAGATGAAATGGAACTCGCAATGCTTAAACGAAATGCGCACGGTGCCTGCAAATGTATGGGCTTGCGCAGTCGAATGAAGTATTGGGTTTATTGAAAAGATAATAAGCTGGTTAAACGTTTGGATGAGCTTATGAATGTATTAGATGTTTTTTCGAAAAGTTACTGTGTGCGTAACTTGTAGAATTGTAGGTGGGAAGTTTCCCTGGCGTATGCGTGCGTTATTTAATTGAGAGGTTTTATAATCGCGCGGGGTTTCCTGGATTGGACGGTTACCCCGCAATGTCCGATGTGCACTAGCGTGCATTTTTCATGTTGGCAGCCTCAAGACTGTTCAGGTAGGTGGTGATCACCTCCATGCCGCGCGTCAGGTGATTGCGCAGCGTCAGCACGCTTTCATCGACTTTCTTCTGCGTTACAAGGTTCAGCAGTTCACGGTGGTCTTCCTGGGACGTCTCGCCCAGGCCCATCGCTTCAAGGTTGAAGCGCAGGAAGCGTTCTTCCTCGTTCAAACCGTGTTCAACCAGTGTGAGCAACCGCTGGTTGGGAGCCTTACCATACAACGCCATGTGGAACAGGCGATTGAGGCGGCCCATCTCGGAGTAATCCTTTTCTCGCTCCAGGGCACTGATACAGGCGTCCGCCTCGGCGATGTCGGCCTCGGTGAGCAGCGGAATCGACAGGCGCAGCGCTTCGGACTCCAGCAACATGCGCAGGGCGTAGGTCTCCGCCGAATTGTCTTCGATCAAGGGTGCAACCACGGCACCTTTGTGGGTCACCACATGCAGCAATGATTGGGCTTCGAGCTGGCGCAAGGCTTCGCGCACGGGCATGCGGCTGACCCCGAACAGACTGGCCAGCTCTTGCTGGCGCATGGCAGTGCCACAGGGCAATCGCCCATCGAGGATGGCATTGCGCAAGGTTTCTTCAATCACGGAGCGAGCAAGATGGGCGGGAATGGGCCCGCTGACTCGGATGCTACTCAAGGGGTTCGGCTTCTGCGTCACGACTACGCTGTCCTCCTTATGAAAATGGGGTGGCGCCAATTGGATCCAAAGAACACTAGAGGCTGCCCTTCGGCTTGTCAAACGGGCAAGAATTGCCGCTTGTAAGCGGTTAAACACCTGGCTCAAGGCGCCCACATCGGGCTTTTCCAGCGTCTTACACGTCACTGTCATAGTGCTATGAACTGAGCGCTTCGTCGCCCTTGTTTATGCCTTAACCGCCGTACGGCATAGGTTGCGGCGCTACTTTCCCGTATATGTATATTCTCTAACGGTATTTAAAGTGCGGTTCTTATATCTATAAAGTCACTCTCCTGTCTGACCGGGAGTGACCTCATGTCCGCCACCTCTACTCTTCCAACAGTGACTTCTACCGCCCAACGCTTTGAGATTCGCCCGCTGCCCGGCAGTGTCGGCGCCGAGATCATCGGCCTGGACTTGTCCCGACCGGTCAACGACGAGGATTTCGCGCGCATCCACCGCGCGCACCTGGATCACCATGTGGTGGTGTTCCGCGACCAACGTATTACTCCCGAGCAACAGATCGCTTTCAGCCGCCGATTCGGCGTGTTGCAAATCCATGTGCTCAAGCAGTTCCTGCTGGCCAACCACCCGGAAATCCTGATCGTCTCCAACATCATCGAAAACGGCCAATCCATCGGCCTGGGGGACGCGGGCAAGTTCTGGCATTCGGACCTGTCCTATAAAGAGCTGCCGAGCCTGGGCTCGATGCTGCACGCCCAGGAGCTGCCGTCCGAAGGCGGCGACACCTTGTTCGCCGACATGCACAAAGCCTGGGACCAACTCCCCGAGCACCTGCGCAAAGCCGTCGAAGGTCGCCGCGCCGCGCATTCCTACACGGCGCGTTACAGCGAGACCAAATTCGAAGGCAACTGGCGCCCAACGTTGACCCCCGAGCAACTGGCCCAGGTCGCTGAAGTGGTCCACCCCATCGTACGTACCCACCCGGAAAACGGCCGCCAGGCGCTGTTCGTCAGTGAAGGTTTCACCACCCGCATTGTCGGCCTGCCGGAAGACGAAAGCCGCGACCTGCTGGCCCAGCTCTACGCCCACAGCGTGTTGCCGCACAACATCTACCGCCACCAATGGCAGCCCCACGACCTGGTGTTTTGGGACAACCGCTCACTGATCCACCTGGCCGCCGGTTGCCCGAGCCACCTGCGCCGCAAACTCTTTCGCACCACCATCCAGGGCGACGCGCCTTTCTGATTCGGAGCATGACCATGTCCAAGAGAATTCCATTCGCACGGCTGGCCGCGACTGTCGGCCTGGGTGTCAGCCTGCTGGCCGGCAGTCTTGTTGCACCGACGGCCGCGCAGGCCGAAGGCGAGATTCGCATCGCCGAGCAGTTCGGCATCGTCTACCTGCTGCTTAACGTGGTGCGCGACCAGAACCTCATCGAGAAATACGGCAAGCAGGAAGGCATCGACATCAAGGTGGACTGGACCCAACTGTCCGGCGGCGCAGCGGTCAACGACGCGTTGCTGTCCGGTTCCATCGACATTGCCGGCGCCGGCACCGGCCCGCTGCTGACCATCTGGGACCGCACCCACGGCAAGCAGAACGTCAAGGCGGTCGCGTCCTTGGGCAACTTCCCCTACTACCTGGTGAGCAACAATCCCAAGGTCAAGACCATCGCCGATTTCACCGAAAAAGACCGCATCGCCGTGCCGGCGGTAGGCGTTTCAGTGCAGTCGCGCTTCCTGCAATACGCCGCCGCCAAGCAGTGGGGCGACAAGGAATTCAACCGCCTCGACAAGTACACTGTCGCCGTCCCGCACCCCGATGCCACGGCCGCACTGATCGCCGGCGGTACTGAGTTGACCGGGCACTTCTCCAACCCGCCGTTCCAGGACCAGGCCCTGGCCAACCCCAACGTGCATGTGGTGCTGAACACCTATGACCTGTTCGGCCCGAACTCGCCGACCGTGTTGTTTGCCACCGAGAAATTCCGCAACGACAACCCGAAAACCTACAAGGCCTTCATCGACGCCCTGACCGAAGCCGCGCAGTTCGCCCAGAACGATAAAGGCGCGGCTGCCGACACTTACATCCGCGTGACCAAGGCCAAGATCGACCGCGCCGAGTTGCTGAAAATCATCGACAACCCGCAGTTCGAATTCAGCATCACGCCGAAAAATACCTACCCGCTGGCGGAATTCCTCTACCGCGTCGGCGCCATCAAGAACAAGCCTGAATCGTGGAAGGACTACTTCTTCCAGGACGCCAAGCCGCTGCAAGGAAGTTGAGATGAACGCGCCCTTGCAAGGCCACGCGGCCAGCAACCTGCACACCGTCGCCCCGTTGCTGGCGGTGGATAACGTCAGCCTGGAATACCGCACCCCCGAACGCGTGGTGCGGGCCACCCACCAGGTCAGTTTCGAGATCGACCCGGCCGACCGCTACGTGCTGCTCGGCCCTTCGGGTTGCGGCAAATCCACCTTGCTCAAGTCCATCGCCGGGTTTATCAAACCCTGCGAAGGCCAGATCCGCCTGCTCGGGCAAAAGGTCGAGCAACCCGGCCCGGACCGCATCGTGGTGTTCCAGGAATTCGACCAGTTGCCGCCGTGGAAAACCGTCAAGCAGAACGTGATGTTCCCGCTGCTGGCGTCCAAAACCTTGAAGCGTCGTGAAGCTGAAGAGCGTGCGCTGTACTACCTGGAAAAAGTCGGCCTGAGTGCTTTCGCCGATGCTTACCCGCATACCCTTTCCGGCGGCATGAAAGCTCGTGTGGCGATTGCTCGCGCGCTGGCCATGCAGCCGAAAATCCTGTTGATGGACGAGCCCTTCGCCGCCCTCGACGCCCTGACCCGACGCAAGATGCAGGAAGAGTTGCTGCTGCTCTGGGAAGAAGTGCGTTTTACCCTGCTGTTCGTCACCCACTCCATCGAAGAAGCGCTGGTGGTGGGCAATCGCATCCTGTTGCTGTCGCCCCATCCGGGGCGTGTGCGCGCAGAAATCCACAGCCATCAATACGACCTGCACAGTCTGGGCGGTGTGGAATTCCAGGCGTCGGCGCGGCGGATTCATCGCCTGTTGTTCGATGAAGCGCCCGAGGCCGAGCAGGCGCTGGGCTTCGCCGATATTCGCATCGCTTACTAAGGAGCAACCTGTGCGGCAAGAATACGAGATACACCTCGAACCCCTGCTCAGCGTCCCCGTGGAACGCGAGCTGCCCCTGCGTCAACGCCTGTGGCAACAAGGCTGGCTGCGCAAGGGGTTGATCCTGATCGTGCTGGCGATCCTGTGGGAAGCTGTCGCGCGCTACCAGAACAACGACCTGCTGCTGCCGAGCTTCTTGCAGACCTTTGCTGCGCTCTACGACGGCCTGCTCAGCGGCGAGTTGTTGAGCAAGGTGAGCATCTCGCTGGTAGTGCTGCTCAAGGGCTACCTGATCGGCATCGTGCTGGCGTTTGCCCTGACCACCCTGGCGGTCTCGACCCAATTGGGCCAAGACTTGCTCAGCACCCTCACTTCGATGTTCAACCCGCTGCCAGCGATTGCGCTGCTGCCGCTGGCGCTGTTGTGGTTTGGCCTGGGGCAGAACAGCCTGATCTTCGTGCTGGTGCATTCGGTGTTATGGGCGCTGGCGCTTAACACCTATTCGGGGTTTCTTGGCGTGTCCGAAACCCTGCGCATGGCCGGTCGCAACTACGGCCTCAAGGGCATGCGCTTTGTGCTGTTCATCCTGATCCCGGCTGCGCTGCCGTCGATCCTCGCCGGCCTCAAGATTGGCTGGGCGTTCGCCTGGCGCACCCTGATCGCCGCCGAGCTGGTGTTTGGTGCAACCAGCGGCAAGGGCGGCCTGGGTTGGTACATTTTCCAGAACCGCAATGAGCTGTACACCGACAAGGTATTTGCCGGGTTGGCCGTAGTGATCCTGATCGGCCTGTTGGTGGAGAACCTGGTGTTTGACACCTTCGAGCGCCTCACCGTGAAGCGATGGGGCATGCAGCGCTAAACAGGAATGATTGCTCTTTGCCCGCCGTGAACCCGATAATGCCGGCCGATTGCGACGCTACGATGGCGTCGAGCGGCTCTGGTAAAAGGATTTACGAACATGCGCTTTTTTGTCTTGGCGGCGGCCTTGTTGTTATCGACCTCGGCGTTGGCGGAGTTTGTGCCCGAAGCCGTGTCCATGCCCAAACCGGTTTATCCCGCATCGTTGACCAATACCCAGGGGCATGCGCGCATCAGCCTGAACATCCACAACGACGGTTCGGTCAGCGATGTAAAAGCGCTCTCTGCCACCCGCCCCGAGTTCGGCGTAGCGGCGGTGGAGGGCGCGCAGCAGTGGCGCTTCAAACCCTGGACGGTGACGGCCGAGCGGCTGGCCGTGCTGGAGGCGCAGAACGACATGATTTTCACGCCGGAGCCGCCGAGGAAGGAATCCGAACAGCTGACCTTCACTCAAACGACCTATCAATCCTGCAGCGCGTTGAACGAAGAAGTTGTCCAGTTCCGGCGCGATCATCCCTCCCGTCCGCTCATCCAGATGAAGAGCTTTGCCATCACCCGTGTCGCGGTAATGTTCCCGGCGTTAAGCGGTAAAAGCGACTACAACGAAAGCCTGGTCCAGGCCGACGAGTTGGAAAACGCCCTACCGGAGATCGTGAAAAAGTGTCAGGCGAATCCCACAGCCACCTACGCCAAATACCTGCCCCGCAACCTGCGGCGCTACCTGTAAAGCCTGCTACGATTGCGCGCAATTCACTCCCCACGAATCACGAGTGCTTGGCATGCAACTACCGGACATGAACCTGCTGGTCGCCCTCGACGCCTTGCTCGACGAGGGCAGCGTCGTCGGCGCCGCGCGCCGCATGAACCTCAGCCCGGCGGCCATGAGCCGCACCCTCACGCGGATTCGCGAGGCGGTGGGCGACCCGATCCTGGTGCGTGCTGGTCGCGGCCTGGTGCCGACGCCCAAGGCGTTGCAACTGCAAGCCCAGGTGCGCAACGTGGTGGAGCAGGCGGCGCTGGTGTTTCGCTCGGCGGACCAGGTAGACCTGAGCACCTTGCGCCGTCGTTTCAGCGTGCGCGCCAATGACTTTTTCATCGGCGTGTACGGCGGCCGCCTGTTTGACACCATGGAGCGCATGGCCCCGCTGTGCGAGCTGTGCTTCGTGCCCGAAGGCGACACCGACGACGAAGCGCTGCGCGAAGGACGCCTGGACCTGCGGGTGAGCAACACCATGCCCAGCAGCCCGGAGGTGAAGGTGCAGAACCTGTTTTCCACCACCTTTGTCGGCCTGGCGCGGGAAGACCACCCCCTGTTTGATGACGACATCACCGCCGCGCGCTTTGCCAGCTATTCCCACATCAGCATCTCGCGGCGCGGCATTGCCCGAGGGCCGATTGATACCGCGTTGAACGCCCAAGGCCTGGAGCGCCGCGTGGCGATGATCGCACCGGGGTTTCATGGCGCGATGTTCATGCTGCCCGACTCCGACCTGATCCTGCCGGTGCCCAAGGAAGCGCTCTACAGCGCCAACCGCCTCAAGTTGCCACTGCGCGCGTTTGCCCTGCCGATCTCCCTGCCGACGCTGGTGTTGGCGCAATCCTGGCACCCGCGCTTCGACAAAGACCCGGCACATAGGTGGCTGCGCGAGACGATGCGCGAAAGCTGCCACGCCACGTGGCTAGAAGCCCAACCGGCCTAAATGTGGGAGCGGGCTTGCTCGCGAAGGCGGTGGATCAGTCATACATGTGCTGACTGACACTCCGCTTTCGCGAGCAAGCCCGCTCCCACACAAGCCCATTCCAACAGGAATTCATGTTGGGGTTTAGGATTGCGTCTGGTGCACTTATAAGCTTCCGACATGTAACTTTTTGTCATGTGTGTGCCTGATTAAACTGCTCGGGTATTTCCCATTCCGAGTTATCCGTTCATGACTTCCCTCGCTGCCCCCGCACTCCAGGCCGCAGCCAAACCCATCGCCATCAGCCCGCCCGTCTTCGGCCCGCGCATCATCATCGGCCTGGTCGGCGTGTTGCTGGCGGTGCTGGTGTCCGGCCTCAACGAGATGGTCACCAAGGTCGCCCTCGCCGACATCCGTGGCGCGCTGTACATCGGCTTTGATGAAGGCACCTGGCTGGTCGCTGCCTACACCGCCACCTCCGTCGCGGCCATGGCGTTTGCACCCTGGTGTTCGGTGACGTTTTCCCTGCGCCGCTTCACCCTGTGCGCCATTGGCCTGTTCACCTTGTTGGGCATCCTGTGTCCGTTCGCGCCGAATTATGAAAGCCTGTTGCTGCTGCGCACCGTGCAAGGCCTGGCCGGTGGCGCGCTGCCGCCGATGCTGATGACCGTGGCGCTGCGTTTCCTGCCGGCCAACGTCAAGCTGTACGGCCTGGCCGGCTACGCGCTCACCGCCACCTTCGGCCCGAGCCTCGGCACGCCGTTGGCGGCGTTGTGGACCGAATACGTCGGCTGGCAATGGGCGTTCTGGCAGATCGTCGCGCCGTGCCTATTGGCGATGGCCGCCGTGGCCTACGGCCTGCCGCAAGACCCACTGCGCCTGGAGCGCTTCAAGCAATTCAACTGGCGCGGCCTGCTGCTGGGGTTCCCGGCGATCTGCATGCTGGTGATCGGCATCCTCCAAGGCAATCGCCTGGACTGGTTCGAGTCGGGGCTGATCACCTTCCTGCTCAGCGGCGGTACGGTTTTGCTGGTGCTGTTCATGATGAATGAATGGTCGCACCCGATGCCGTTCTTCAAGCTGCAAATGCTCGGCCTGCGCAACCTGGCGTTTGCCCTGATCGTGTTGGCCGGCGTGCTGATGGTGCTGACCTCGGTGATTATCATCCCGTCGAGTTTTCTCGCTCAGGTGCAAGGCTATCGCCCACTGCAAACCGCGCCGGTGATGCTGCTGATGGCGCTGCCGCAATTGATCGCGCTGCCGCTGGTAGCGGCGTTGTGCAACTTGCGTTGGGTCGATTGTCGCTGGGTGCTGGGCATCGGGCTGGGCATGCTGGTGCTGTGCTGCGTGGGCAGTGCGCATCTCACGTCTGAATGGATTCGCGACGATTTCTACGGCCTGTACCTGCTGCAAATCTTCGGGCAGCCGATGGCGGTGTTGCCGTTGCTGATGCTCTCCACCGGCAGCATCCAACCCACCGACGGGCCGTTCGCCTCGGCCTGGTTCAACACCGTCAAAGGCCTGGCCGCCGTGATCGCCACTGGCGTGATCGACACGCTGACCACCCAGCGCCTGCACTTCCACTCGACCATGTTGGTGGACCGCCTGGGCAATTCGCCCCTGGCCGACGGCGACGCGCCGGGCCTGGCGCACCGCCTGCACGAGCAGGCCGTGGTGCTGACTTCTTCGGATCTGTATTACGTCATGGCCGCGGTCGCGGTGGCGTTGATCCTGCTGATTTTCTGGATGCCCACGCGGATCTTTCCGCCGCGCGCACCGACTTGATTAAAGGACTGTTCATGAAACGCAAAGACAAAATTGCCGTCACCGTTATCGCCGTATTTGCCGTCGGCATGCTGGTGTACCTGGTTGCACCGGGCGTGCTCGGCAGCAAGCGCCAGACCACCAACGACGCCTTCGTCGCCGCCGACTTCACCCTGGTGGCGCCGCGTGTGGCCGGCTTTATCAAGGAAGTGCTGGTCGAGGACAACCAGCGCGTCAAGGCTGGGCAACTGCTGGCGCTGATCGACGACCGCGACTTTCGTGCCGCCGCCCAAGCCGCCGACGCCGATACCCTGGTCGCCCGCGCCCAACTGAAAAACGCCAGCGCCACCCTGGAGCGCCAAAGCTCGGTGATCGCCCAGGCCCAGGCCACCGTCGCCGCCGACCGCGCCGAAATGGCCTTCGCCGAACACGAACTGAACCGCTACAACCACCTCGCCGGTGTCGGTGCGGGCACTGTGCAGAACGCCCAGCAGGCCAAGACCCGCATCGACCAGGCCACCGCGCGCCTGGCCAACGCCACGGCGGTGCTCGCGGCCGAACGCAAGCAGGTGGAAATCCTCAGCGCCCAGCGCGATGCCGCCGAAGGCGGACTCAAACGCGCCCAGGCCGCGCTGGAAATGGCCAGCTATCAACTGTCGTACACGCGCATCGTTGCGCCGGTGGACGGCATGGTCGGCGAGCGTGCGGTGCGCGTCGGCGCCTATGTGACGCCGGGCAGCAAGATCCTCGCGGTGGTGCCGTTGGCCGAGGCCTACGTGGTGGCCAATTTCCAGGAAACCCAGCTCTCCCATATGCACGCCGGCCAAGCCGTGCAAGTGCGCGTCGATAGCCTCGATGGCGAGTTGCTCAACGGCCATCTGGAAAGCCTCGCGCCGGCGACCGGGGTGACGTTTGCTGCGGTCAAGCCGGACAACGCCACCGGCAACTTCACCAAGGTGGTGCAGCGCATTCCGGTGAAGATCGTGCTGGAGCCGGGCCAGGCGCTGACCGAACGCCTGCGCGTCGGCATGTCGGTGGAAGCCAGCGTCGATACGCAACCGGTGGCGCAGCAGCGTGAGGTGGCCCAGCAATGAAACGAGTCGCCTGGCTCACCTTGAGCCTTATCAGCCTGAGCGCCTGCACCGTCGGCCCGGATTTCCACAAACCCCAGAGCGCGTCAGCCACGCAATGGAGCGCGCCCCAAGGTCGCCAGGCCGCCAGCCGCGCCGTCAGCGATCCGTTGCAAGAACGTTGGTGGGACGTGTTCCACGACGCGCAGCTCTCGGCCCTGACCCGTCGAGCGCTCACCGACAACCTCGACCTGAAACTCGCCAGCAGTCGCCTGCAACAAAGCCGCGCGGTGCGCCAGGTAACCACCGCCGAGCGTTACCCCAACGTCGATGCGACAGGTGCTTACCAGCGCAAGCGCAACAGCGGCAAAGGCTTGAGCGACCCATCCGGCGAGAACGGCCGTGCCGCGTTCAACCAGTGGGATGCGGGCTTCTCGGCATCCTGGGAGCTGGATTTCTGGGGCCGCGTCAAACGCGAAACCGAAGCCGCCGATGCCACCTTGCAAGTCGCCGAAAACGACCGCCGCGCGGTGCTGCTCGCGGTGCTCGCTGAAACCGCCCAGGACTACATCCAACTGCGCGGCGTGCAAAACACCCGCGCCGTCACCGAGCAAAACCTCGACGTGGCGCGCCACAGCCTCAAGCTCTCGCAACTGCGTCTGGCCGACGGCGTGGCGACCGACCTGGACGTGGCCGAAGCCGCCGCCCAAGTCGCGACCATCGAAGCGCGCCTGCCGGATTTGCAGCAGCGCCAGGACCAACTGATCAACGCCCTGAGCCTGCTGATGGGCGAGCCGCCGCAAGCGCTGCACGCGCAACTGTCCAAAGACGCCGGCGTGCCGCAAACCCAGCGCCAGGTCGCCATTGGCCTGCCGTCGGAGCTGGCCGAACGGCGCCCGGATATCCGTCAGGCCGAAGCGCGCTTGCACGCGGCCACCGCGAATATTGGCGTGGCCAAGGGCGATTTCTACCCGCGCATCACCTTGTCCGGCAGCCTGGGTTCCCAGGCCATGCAATTGGCGGATTTCGGCTCGTGGGGCTCACGCGCCTTTGCCTTTGGCCCGCAGTTCAGCCTGCCGCTGTTCAATGGCGGGCGCCTCGAAGGCATGTTGAACCTGCGCGAAGCCCAGCAACAGGAAGCGGCGCTGGCGTACCAGCAAACCGTGCTGCGCGCCTGGCATGAGATCGACGACCAGCTGACCCGCTACAACGCCAGCCAACTACGCCGCGACAGCCTGGCCGAAGCGGTGCGGCAGAACCAGATCGCGCTGGTCACGGCGCAACACCAGTACGTCGAAGGCGTGGTGGACTTCGTCAACGTCCTCACCGTGCAAGGCGCGCTGCTGGCCACGCAAGAGCAGTGGGTGGAAAGCTCCACCGGCGTGTCCCTGGCCATGGTTGGCCTGTACAAAGCGTTGGGCGGTGGCTGGGAATCGGTGTATCCGCTGCACACCGCCGGGCGTTAAGTACAAAGAGTTTTTGTCAGTCGCGAAATAAACTGTAATGATAATTGCTCTCAATAGTGTATCTGAGCTTTTTCATGGACAGCGCGACTGACGGCCAGCAACAGCTTCACCTCCTGTACCGCGACCATCACGGTTGGCTGCAAGGCTGGCTGCGCAAACGCCTGGGCGACCGTGAGCACGCCGCCGACGTGGCCCAGGACACCTTCCTGCGCCTGCTGGTGTCGGGGCGCTTTCCCGGTGACAAGGAAAGCCGCAGCTACCTGGTGCAGATCGCCCGCAACCTGGTGATCGACCAATGGCGGCGCCTGCGCATCGAGCGCGCGTACCTGGACAGCATCGCGCACCTGCCGGAGCCGGAGTCGCCGTCCCTGGAAACCCGCGCGCTGATCCTCGAAACCCTGATGCAGATCGACGCCATGCTCGACCGCATGCCCGACAACGTGCGCCGTGCCTTCCTGCTGTCGCAGTTCGAAGGCCTGAGCTACGCGCAGATCGCCGAGCGCCTGGGGGTGAGCCTCAGCTCGGTGCAGAAGTACATGACCCGCGCCATCGTCGCCTGCTACCAAGTGGCCTACGCCGAATGAGACACGACGCGCCCATCGCCCCGGCCGTTGTCGAGCAAGCCAGCGAATGGCTGATGCTGCAATGGGGCGGCGACCTGCAGGTTGAGCAACGCCAGGCGTTTGCCCAGTGGCAGGCCGCCGACCCGGAGCACCGCCGCGCCTGGCAACGCTTGCAGCACTTGCAACAAACCCTCGGCGGCGTGCCCGCCGACAGTGCTCGCGCGGTGTTGCGCGACACCCCGGACCCCCAGCGCCGCGCTGCCCTCAAGCTGCTCGGCCTGTTGTTGCTGGCCGGCGGCAGCAGCTACCTGGTGCAGCGCAGCGAACCCTGGCAAGCGGCGTTCGCCGAGCATCGCACCGCCACCGGTGAAATCCGTCATGTCACCCTCAGCGACGGCACGCGCCTGGACCTCAACAGCGACAGCGCGGTGGACCTGCGCTTCAGCGCCAGCGAACGGCGCATCCGCCTGATCCGTGGCGAGATTTTGTTGACCAGCGGCCACGACCCTTCGCGCCCGCTGATCGTCGAAACCCCGGCCGGTGATGTGCAGGCGCTGGGCACCCGTTTTGCCGTGCGCGAATTGGCCGACGGCAGCCGCGTCGATCTGTACGAAGGCCGCTTGCGCATAACCCCGCTGCACGGCGCGGCGGTGCAGATGAAGGCTGGCGACAGCCTGTGGTTCAACCCCCGGCAAAGCTCGGCGCTGACGGCGGTGGATGCCAATAGCAGTAGTTGGACCGAGCACCGCCTGATCGCCGAGCGCCAGCCGCTGGGTGAGTTCGTCGCGCAACTGAGCCGCTATCGTCCCGGGTTGCTGCGCTGTGATCAGGCGGTGTCCGGGCTGTTGCTGACCGGCGTGTTTCCGCTGGACGACACGGACGCCATCCTCGCCGCGCTGCAGCGCTCGCTGCCGGTGCAGGTGCAGGCGGTCACGCGCTACTGGGTGACGATCAAGGCGCGGGTCTGAAAAAAATTTTTTACAAAGCACTTGTCGGTTTCTGCAGGCCGCTCGGGATACCTCTTGAAAGCCAATCAAGAAGCGATCTCACGGGGAGTCCTGCAATGCCGCACCACCAGATCCAACCCTTGGCCCGCGCCCTGCGCCGTGGCTTGTTTGTCGGCCTGCTGGCGACGGTGCCCCTGGCGCCGAGCCTGGTGCAAGCCGCCGAAAGCGCCGAAACGCAACGCGCCTATAACATCCCGGCGGGCAACCTCGACCAGGCGTTGAACCGCTTCGCCAGCGCCTCGGGGATTTTGCTCTCGGTGGACGCTTCGCTCACCGAGGGCAAGCGCAGCGCCGGCCTGCAAGGGCGTTACGCGGTGGGTGCCGGGTTGGAGCGCTTGCTGGCCGGCAGTGGGTTGGTGGCGGTGCAGGCCCAGGGCGGTTGGTCATTGCAGGCGATTTCCGGCGGCGGCCCGTTGCAATTGGGCGCCACCCAGATCAGCGGCGAGCAGGCCCAGGAAAGCGCTTGGGGCCCGGTGGACGGCATCGTCGCCACACGCAGCGCCTCGGGGAGCAAGACCGACTCGGCGCTGGTGGAAATTCCCCAGACCATCAACGTGATCAGCGCCGCCGAGATCAAGGCGCGCGGTGCGCAGAGTGTCACCCAGGCGTTGCTCTACACGCCGGGCATGGCGGCTGGCGGCTTTGCCGACCGGGTCAAATTGTTCGACGAACCGACCTCGCGCGGCTTCTCGCCGACGCCGCTGTACCTTGATGGTTTGCACCTGCCTTACGGCGGCGGCAGCACGGGCGGTGCGTTGCAGATCGAGCCGTATTCCCTGGAGCGTATCGAAGTGCTCAAGGGCCCGGCCTCGGTGTTGTACGGGCAGAACCAGCCGGGCGGCATCGTCAATATGGTCAGCAAACGCCCCAGCGAAACCCCGGTGCATCAAGTGGTGCTGGAAGCCGGCACCTACGAGCACAAAAGCGCGGCCATCGACCTCGGCGGCCCACTGGATGAACAAGGGCAGTTTCTCTATCGCCTGACGGGCTTGTTCAGCGACGGCCAGGACGAAATCAACTACGTCGAAAACAAACGCCAGTTCATCGCCCCCAGCCTCACCTGGCGGCCCAACGATGACACCAGCGTGACCCTGTTCGCCCAGTACCAGAAAGACAAAGGTGTGCCCGAAGCCCAAGGCCTGCCGGCGTCCGGCACGTTGTGGGCGAACCCCAACGGCAAGATCAAGCGCGACCTGTTTATTGGCGAGCCGGGCGTCAACCAGTACAACCGCGAGCAGTACGTGCTGGGCTACGAGGTTTCCCATCGCCTCAACGACACCTGGACGCTCAAGCAAAACGCCCGCTACGCCGAGGTCGACGGCCGCTATACCGCGCCGTTGCACGGCTACGCCTTCATCGCCAACCCGGCCACCGGTGTGCAGGACCAACGCTACCTGCAACGCTACGCGGTGGACTGGGCGCAGAACAACAAAGTGTTTGGCGTCGACAGCATCGCCCAGGCTGAATTCGACACCGGCGCGCTGGCCCATACGATGATTTTCGGCCTGGATTACTACCATTCCGGCTCGCTGTTCCACGGCCTGTACGACCGTACAGCGCCGGCGATCGACCTGTTCAAGCCGGTCTACGGCCAGCGCATCGACTACCGCCAGCCGTACCGCTGGGACCGCACCCTGAGCCAGACCGGCCTGTATGTGCAGGACCAGATCAAATGGGACAAATGGGCGCTGGTGCTCGGCGGCCGTTATGACTGGGCCAGCGTGGTCAACAAGGAGCCGATGCAGGGCACCCGCTTCGCCAGCAAGGACGAAGCCTTCACTGGCCGCGCGGGTTTGGTGTACCTGTTCGATAACGGCCTGGCGCCGTTTGTCAGCTACTCCGAATCCTTCCTGCCGCTGACCGGCACCAATGCCGATCACAAGCCCTTCGACCCCTCTACTGGCAAGCAATATGAAGTCGGCGTGAAGTACCAGCCACCGGGCCAGAAGAGCTTCGTGCAGGCGTCGGTCTACCAGCTTGACCAGGAAAACGTGATCAACACCAAACCCGGCGACACCTACAGCACCCAGAGCGGCGCCATGCGCTCACGCGGCGTGGAGCTGGAAGCCAAGGCTGTCCTCAGCGACGCCTGGGACATCATCGCCTCGGCCGCGCGCAACGACATCAAGTACACCAAGGATGAAGAGGGCCGCCAAGGTCGCCACCCGGCTGGCATCTCGCCGCTCACCGCTTCGATGTGGGTCAATTACACCGTGGTCGGCGACACCCCGCTGGCCGGCCTCGGCGCAGGCCTGGGCGTGCGTTACGCGCGGCAAAGCCTGGGCGATTACTACGAGGGTGCTTTCAGCGTGCCGTCGTACAGCGTTTACGACGCCAGCCTGAGCTACGACCTGAGCCGTTCGCCGCTGAAACTCAAGGGCGTGAAACTGGCGCTGAACGTGCAGAACCTCACCAACAAAACCTACGTGTCGCAGTGCACCAGTGATCTGGATTGCTACTACGGCGAAGGGCGTACGGCGGTGTCGAGTTTGACGTACGACTGGTAAGTAATCCTTCGTAGGAGCGTTCTTGATTTTGTGGGCACAGAAGGCATTGCCGGTTTTGGGCATTAGCCTTCAGGCCCCAATCAAGGACGTGATTCAATGTTTATCGATAATCCCTACGCTCCCCCGCGTGCCAATCTACGTCATCCGGCTGTGCCTCAGCCCACGTTTTTTGTGGTTTCATCGCGCAAATTGGTGCTCATGGTTGTGTTGTCCCAAGGTCTGTACCTCGTTTATTGGAGCTACAAGCATTGGGCCAATTACCGCCAGGCAAGTGGTGCTCGAATTTGGCCATGGGCGCGTGGTCTGTTTGCGGTGTTTTTCTACTATTCACTGGCGATGAAAATCAGGCAAAAACTTGCGTTGACTGACGCGCGCCACCGCTGGTGGCCTAGGTGCCTGGCCCTCGCGCTGACGGCGAGCGCGCTGCTACCGCAGGCAATCACTTGGCTGGTTGAACCCATGACGGCGCTGAAGCTCAGCTTCTGCCTGTTGATCCTCGACGCCGCCTTGGCGGTTCAGATCCAGCACGCGGTCAATCTCGCCGAGGATGACGCCGACGGTGATGCAAACGGCCGACTTACCTGGGCGAATGGGCTCTGGATACTCATCGGAATGGGAGTGTTTGGCTTGACCTTTGCCTGGACGCTGCAACCGCCTGAGTGGTATCACCCCTAGCGTGACGCTCCACGCCAGTGTTTGTAGGCACTGGCGTTCGCTAAGCCTTCAACGATTCTGCAAAAACACCACATACCCCCGAAACCACTCACTCCCCTTCAAATACTCCGGCTCCTCCCACACCCCACCCTGAATCAGTCCCACCTTGAACGGCAGCCCCATGCGATTCATCCTGGGCAAATACGCCGCGTAGTCCGCAATGCTGTGGCGCCCTTGATAGGTCTGCACCACCACTTCATCCACCACGCCTTTGAGTTGGGCGATAGCAGCCGGGTCGGCGTTGCTGCTCCAGTCCATCAGGCCGGTGATACTCAGGCGCAAATCGGCCGGCAGGCGTTGGCGCAGGTGGCGCAGAAAATCAGCATATTCGTGCAGGTATTGGGTGCGGGCGTCGAAGTCGATCTGGATACCGACCACGGGGTTACCGGCGTCGCGCCAGCGTTGCACCTGGCCCAGCACTTGGCTGTAGACCGCCTCGGGCCAGTGCAGGGTGTGGGCGCGGTAGACCACCCAGATGTCGCCGTGGGTCAGGCGTGGTATGCCGATGCCCTGGGCGATGAGCTGCACGCCGCGTTGGGGCGCGCGGCGGGTGGAGTTGATCTGGCCCTGGAGGATGTACAGGGTGTTGGCCTGTTTGAGGACTGGCTGGGGCGCGACGCCGCTCCACAGCCAGAAGGCGTCGTAGTCGCGGGCGTCCACCGCGCCGAACACCGGGCTTGCGAGGAGCAGCAAGCCGAGCCATAGGTGCTTCACCAGTAGTACTGCGCCGATTTGCCCCACTGGGTGTCGGCGAAACTGCTTTTGAGCTGGCGGAACCAGGCTTTGCGCACCGCCGGTGTCACGTCCTGGCCGCCGCAGCTGTTGTAGCCGGCCGGTGCGTAGCAGTTGACCGCCCGAAACAGCGCGTAGGCCTTGTCGTTCTTCGGCGCCTTGGCGTCGCCGATCACCTGTTTGTAGCCGTCCAGGCGCGAGAAGGTTTCGCCCTTGAAGTCCGACGCGCTGCTGCCCAGGCTGCCGGCGGCGCGGGCCTGTTCCAGTGGCATGCCGTCGAGGTTGTTACGCAGGATGAACTCACCGAGGCAGTTCAAGCCCTGTGGGTTTTTTGCGTCGGCCTGCAAGGTCGCGGCGGTTTGCGCGATGCTGGGGCAGGCGTAGCCGGATTCGGCTTTGTCGCCGTTCCACTGGAACAACCGCAAGGTCTGGCTGGCGTTGTAGACGTAGCCCAGGCTGGTGCCGAGCTTGTCCTCGGGGGCCGGCGTCGGCAGTTGCTTGAGGTCTTCGGCGAAGCTGGCGAACTGGCCGCGCAGCAGGTTTTTGTAGAGCAGCACAAATTGTGCGGTCTCGCGTTCCAGCGGGTCGCTGGCCTGGGCGAGTTGTTGGCGCAGCAAGTCAGGCCCGGCGACGTTGCGCAGCAAGATGTAGCGCACCTGCTTGGCGCTGATCGGCGAGTCGGCGGCAAACACCTTCGCCAATTGGCCGCTGCGCTCGTAGTGCAGGGCCAGGGCCAGCTCCAACTGGTCGCGTTGCAGCGGTTGTTTGGCCAGCGGCAGCAGTTGCAGCCACAGGGTCTCGGCGGCCTTCCAGTCCTTTTTATCTTCCAGCGCCAGTGCGCGCAGGGTCTGTTGGCTGAAGGCGAAATAATCCAGGCTCGACGGCACGTCCTTGGGCAGGTGCTGCAAGGCGCTGTCGGGTTGATGCTCGACGTACAGCGCGTACGCCGCGAGCAGGTAGTCGTACAATGCGGGCTCATTGGCAAACACGGCTTTGCGCTGGGCGAGGTCGTCGCGGGTCAGTGTCGGCGGGTTGTGGGCGCGCATCCGCATCAGGTCGCTGACCAGTTGAATCATCGGCGTGTCGATCGGCCCGCCGGTCACCGACAGCAGCTTCACGTCGGCTTCTTCCACCAGTTCATCCACCGACACATTGCGCTGCGCCTCGGTGGCTTGGGTCAGCCCCCAGGCGTAGGCGTCGGCGAGCTTGACGTTGTCGTCCGCCAGCCAATAAACACGCCGCAGCAGACCACGGGCAGAAGCGGTGTAGGCGCCCTGTGGATAAGTTTTCAGGTAGTTGCCAAAACCCTGCTCGGCAGCGGCCAGCGCAGACTTATCCACACGCTCGAGGTTGGGCACACCGTATTCATCGTAGGTGTTGGCCTGGGCCTGGTTCAGCGCGGTGCGGGCGGTCATGTACAGCGCGGTTTCCTTCAGCCATGGCGAGCTGGCGCTGGCGAGCGCCGAGAAGCCACGTTCGGCCTCGGCAAAACGGCCGCTGTAGAAGTCGGCGGCAGCTTGCAGGTACGTGCGAAACAGCTGGCCGTCGCTGGACTGGATCTGCTGCGGGTCGGCGATGACCGGGCCATCCCAGGTGCAGGCGCCCAGCAGTTGCAGGCGGGATTGCGCCAGAAGCTGGCGCTCGGCCGCTGGCATGTCGGCCTTGACCACTTGGCGGATAAACGCGGTGGCGCTGTCATCGTCGTTGCTGCGGCAGCGGCTGCCTTCGCCGTTGAGGAAGGCTTCACCGGCGGTTTTGTACTCTTCGCGCTTGATGCCCAGGGGTTCCAGCAGGGTGTCGAGTTCGGCGGTGGGGGAATCGTCGGAGTCGGGTTGCGTCTCGCCGCTGCCGACCGGGGTCAGGCGATACACCGCAAATGGCACGGGGCCAAAACCCTGGGCCAGGTCATCTTCGTTCAAGGCGTTGGGCGTCAGCGCCACGGTTTTTTTGTCGGCCAGCAACAGGCGCAGGTTGACGCGGCTGTCGTTGCCCGGGCTCAGGAAAGGCAGGTTGTTGCACGTGTCGAGGCTGTCACGCGAGACCCGCCAATCGGGGTAGCAAGAGTCGTCGGAGCTGGCCAGTGCCGGCAGGGAAGTGCTGGCCAACAGAGCCAGTGCCAGAGGTGACAGTAAACCGATGCGCATGACGTGTCCTTGATCCTGAGTCCTTGGAGGGAGGCAATCATAGCCTGATCTCACAAAAGCTTCGGTGAAGGCCTACGCAAATCATTGATTTGTCCGATACCAGCAGCGAGCTGCGGGCTTTTGTCCTAGAGTGGCGGTGTTTGCGCAGTGGCAGGGGAATCGAGGTGCGTCGGTCTGTGGTAGAGCAAAACGAAAAGGTCGCGGCGTTGCCCGCCTATAGTCGCCTCACGTGGGAGCGCGCCGGCTGGATCAGCCGCCTGTGGTGGGTGCCGATAGTGGCGTTGGCCATGGCGGTGCGGTTTTATCAACTGACGGCCGCGGCGATCTGGGGCGACGAGGGGTCCAGCCTGCTGCTCAGTGAGTACGCGGTGGGTGACCTGTGGTTTCACGCGGCCCACGATGTGCATCCGCCGCTGTATTTCTTGATCTTGCGCGGCTGGATCGAGCTGTTCGGCGACAGCATCGGGTCCATTCGCAGCATGAGTGCGATCCCCGGCGTAGTCGCCGTGGGCCTGGGTATCTGGCTGACGCGGCAACTGTCCACCCGGCGCGCTGCGGTGCTGGCGGGAGTATTGTTGGCGCTGCTGCCGACGGCGGTGCGCTACAGCCAGGAAGTGCGCATGTATTCGCTGCTTGCCGTGTGGCTGCTGGGCGCGACGTTGGCGCTGGTGTACTGGGTACGCAACCCCGAGCGCACGCGTTATCTGGCGATGTATGTTGTGTTGATGAGCGCCGGTTTCTATACCCATTACTTCACCGCGCTGTGTGTGCTGGTGCATTGGGCCTACCTGGGCGTGCTGTGGCGTACCCAGCCGCGCGGCCAGCGTCTACTGGCGCGCCCGGCCTGGTGGTTGAGCAACAGCGTGATCGTGTTGCTGTACCTGCCTTGGCTGCCAAACCTGCTGGACCTGGTGCAGCACGTCGAACAACTCAAAGTGGGCGGCGACATTGGCTGGGAAGACCCGGTTGGCCTGCTGTCCCTGCCATCGATGATCTGGCAGTTCGTGCTGCAGGATGAGGGCGTTGGCTTCTGGGCGCCGCTGTTTTGGGCCTTCCCGATGCTGTTGGCGGGCATTGTTGGCGTCACCGTCTGGCGCGACCGCGAGCACTATCGGCCGGCCAGCCTACTGGCCCTGTTTTTGCTGGTGCCGCTGCTGCTGGTGTACGGCGTGTCGTTTGTTTCCCCGGTGTTTATCGAGCGCTACCTCACGGTGTATGCCTTGGGCTTGCCGATCCTCGTGGCCCTGGCCATCGACCGCCTGCCGTCGCGCCTGGCCTGGCTGGGGGCGGCGTTGTTCGTGCTGTTTGTCGGGGTAGAACTGGTGGGGTTGAAGAACAACTTCACTGTTGATGAACACGACCAGTTCAACGTGCCCGTGGAATTCGTCAACCGCAATTATCAGGAAGACGACCGCATCGTCCTCAGCGACATGATGTGGTACCTGAGCTACGTGTATTACGACCAGACCGACGCGCAATTGCAGCTCTACACCCCACCCAAGCCTGACGGCACGCCCACCCGGCCCAACGCCTATGGCTTCGGCACCCTGGTGGACCAGGACGGCGGGCGTATCTACCTTGACCGTCTGTCGGCATTGCCCGCCGAGACCCGCCGCGTGTGGCTGATCAGCAGCAACGAGGCTCCGGACGACTTTGCGCCCTTGCCAGAAGGCTGGCGCGAACTCAGTCGCCAGGACGGCGGCGGTGCGCGGGCGCGTTTGTTTGTGTTGTGCAACGTCGCGTCAGCGCAACCCGAGGGTTGCCGCTAGACTCGGTCTGACTTTCATTGATCAGGGACTCACCATGGAACCGCCTGTGCACGACCTGCCTGCATTGTTCAAGCAACTTGGCCTGCCGGATGACCCGGTCAGCATTGACCAGTTTGTGGCCGTTCATTCGCCGCTCAAACCGGAGTTGGAATTGGCCGATGCGTTTTTCTGGACACCCAGCCAAAGTGCATTTTTGCGTGAAGAAAAACGCAAGGACGCGGATTGGGCTGAGGTGGTGGATGAGTTGGATGTGTTGTTGCGTAAGGGGCGTGGGGTGTAAAAAAATATCCGACAAAATGCGCTTATGTAAAAAAAAATGGTGAGCGGTAAAAAAATCTGGGCTTTAATCGGTTCAGTGAATCTTTTCCTGGGACGCTCACCTTGGCCACAGTCGGATATGCCCATCTCTGTGAGGCACTGGATTTAAAAGTCATCGCACCCAATCGTGTCGCGATGATCAAGCCCGTAACCAGAATCACCTTGATCGGCAACTGCCTTGCTGTCCCTCCTGCTGTCGCGCCTGCGCAACACGCCTTGTTTGACCATGTGCTGTTCGCGCTCAAGCATGAAGGCGTCAACCTCGCCGTACTCGCCCAGGTATTTGAAAAGCTTGGCCCAGAGCCGCTTCTGGCTGGGCTGGCAGCCGCTCCGAATGGGGCGTTTATCCGAAAAGCCTGTTTTTTATGGGAAGCCTTAACGGGGCAGACGCTCGATTACGCGGCGCCTGTTCGGGGGCGCGTCGTAGCCTTATTCGATCCCGCCCGGTATGTAACCGGCCCGAGCATCCGCAATAGCCGTTGGCGAATCGATTTCAATGGCCTGGGCTCTTTGCATTACTGCGCGACCGTGGAGCGAACGCCCGAGTTGGATGCGTTGCTGGCGCTTGACGTGTTGCGCCGCGCCAAAGTCTTCATGGCCACCCTGCCACCCGAAATGATGGACCGCGCGACCCAGTGGGCTTACCTCCATGAGACCCGCGACTCGTTCGCCATCGAAAAAGAGCAGCCCAGCGAAGAAAAATCCCGTCGCTTCGTTCAGTTGCTACGCCAGGCCCACGAAGGCCGCTTGCTGACTGAGGATTATCTGGTCGAACTGCAAAACAGCACCGTCTTCAATCCCTTCGATAAAGCCGCCGCATTTCGCCACGAACAAAATCATCTGCACAACGGCCTGCGCGGCGCGGCGGGTGTCAGCTACGTGCCGCCGGCGCCTGAGTTGTGTCACGAGCTGATGGAAGAGTTGATGGCCTTTGCCAATCAGCCTGTGCGGGAGGTTGATCCTCTCGTCGCTGCGGCCGTTACCGCGTTTGGTTTTGTATTTTTGCATCCCTTCATGGACGGCAATGGGCGACTGTCGCGCTTCCTGATCCACCAAACGCTGTGCCACTACGGCGCCTTGGAAAACGGCTTGCTGTTGCCGGTTTCCGTGGCGATGAAACACGAAGAGCCTGCCTATCTGGAGGCGCTAAAAGCCTTCTCCCAGCCGACACGAGACTTCTGGAACGTCACCTGGCTGGACGGCGAGCAAATGGCCTTCGACTTCATCGGCCACCCCTCGATCTACCGCTATTGGGACGCCACCCGCTGCGTCGAATTCACCCTGAAAATGGCCCACCGCGCCCTCGAAGTGGAGTTGCGTGAAGAAACCGAATTTCTCGACCGTTATGACCGCGTGATCAAGGCGGTCAATCAGCGTTTTGACGTGCGTGGCAGTGATTTGTCGAAGCTGGTGATGATGTGCCTGGATAACGAGGGCAAGGTTTCCAGGCACCGCAGAAAGCAGTTTCAGTACAGCGTGGCGGAGGAGGTGTTTGAGTTTATCGAGGAGGAGGCGGGACGGGCTCTGTGTGAACTTGGGAAATCTCCTATCGACTAAGGGGAAGTGGACGATGGTGGCCAGTGTGAGGAGCCCGCTATTAACAGGCGCTGACTTCCCTTTCTGGACACATCATGAAGCGTCTGATCCCACGTGCCGACATTGAAAAATATGACCTCACGAAAATCGAAAGTCCTTATTTTTCCAGGATAGAAGTGAGGGCGTTCTTCCGTGCCCCCTATACGTTGCCTGGGCTGTGCGAGCTGCTGAGGGAGTGCAATATTTCTCCAGTGTGCGGTGTCGCAGAAAAAGATCAGCGGCGCGTTCTGGAAAAACTGGCAGAGGGTGAATGGTTGTTTGTGATGGAACGTCCCTTTCTCTCATTAAGCCGAGAGTGTCGCGTCAAGTACGGCCATCTTATGGGCCGCCGACTCTATGTCGGGCCAGGTAAATGGGAGAAGGTCAGCATCGATTATGACGGCGTGAAAAACACTGCGATTCTTGCAGCCAATCGGCTGGTTTCCGCGGGCGATGAGGGACGGTTGTTTTTATCGGATGGGAAGGACTTTGCGAACACCACCAGGGTCATGACCCAGCGATGGATAAGGCTTGATGGTCGCGATGAGCAGCTTATCCAACGGTCTGTCGAGCGTCGATATGGGGAGTTGCGGCATATAAAACAGCGTTATCTGGAGGGTGATGACAACTGGCAGGTAGGCGGTAAATCGTGGCACTGGCAGCCAGTGACGCCAGATGTGGCCTACGAATACAAGGACGCAGGGCAATGACACGCAAGCAGGTCTTTTGGTTTTGGGGGGCTATGGATGCCTTGTTTCTAGCCCGATATGCCCTGAACAGTGCAATAGGGGGAAGGGTCCCCTACTTAAGCGATGTCGAAAGTGCTTTATGGCTGCTGCGTGAACATAACGTTGTGCAGCTTTACCTATTCGGCTTCGCCATGTTGTTGCAAATTTCCATAGTCATTTCTTGTCTGTTGTTCTTTTTCGGTCGTGAAACGGTGAAGTGGGTTGTTTATGTGCAAACCCCCATGCGACTGGCTTTTATTGTCCCCTCTGTTTCGTTGTTGCTAGTAGGTGCCCAGTTCGTCCCCAGCTACAACCCGGTGTGGCTGGCCGTATTAGTGGTTATCTCCGAGGCACTAAAAGTCTGGAGCGTATGGCGCTGGAGCAAAACCGGGTAGCCTGAGCCACGACCCTGACAGCCAGCACGGATCTAAAGTGTGGGAGGGGACAGACCTTCATGCCAGTCAGCCCAAGGCGAACTCTGTACCTGTGGCGAGGGAGCTTGCTCCCGCTGGGCCGCGAAGCGGCCCCTACTCTTTGTTCAAAGCCTGGGACTGCTGCGCAGTCCAACGGGAGCAAGCTCCCTCGCCACAGGTTACTTTTTGTTCTTTCCAGTTCTTGAATGACTGGCATTAGGGAAGCCCATCCCGATTTTTTCCATTCATACGCGAAATTGTTTCAAAACTTGACGGCCTCCCGTTCATCCACCATATTGATAGTTAGCAAACTAACTGTATGCGAACTATCCAGTGCCTCAATCCCTCGAACAACTCCAGATGAACCTCAGCAGCAGCATGGTGGTGGGCGCCCGTAACTGGCGCAAAATCTGCCAGACCACGCTGGTGAGCTACGGTATTTCCGAAGCCTGCGCCGTGCCGCTGTTGATGATCGGCCGCCTGGGCGACGGTGTGCATCAGGTAAAAGTAGCCCAGGCGTCGGGGATGGAAAGCCCGTCGCTGGTGCGCCTGCTCGATCAGTTGTGCAACGGCGGCTACGTGTGCCGCACCGAAGATATCCACGACCGCCGTGCCAAGGCGTTGAGCCTCACCGAACGGGGCCGTGAACTGGTGCAAGCGGTGGAAGTGCAACTGGTGCGCCTGCGCAAGGAAGTCCTCGCCGACATCGCGCCCGACGACATGGCCGCCGCCTTGCGCGTGCTGCGCGCCTTTGAGGCGGCAACCCTTTGAACGGATTCTTCAGCGGCTTTCCGCCGGCCCGCGACTGGTTCTACGGTGTGCGCACTTTCGCCGCCTCGATGATCGCGCTGTACATCGCCATGCTCATGCAAATGCCGCGTCCGTATTGGGCGATGGCCACCGTGTATATCGTCTCCAGCCCGTTTGTCGGCCCCACCAGTTCCAAGGCGCTGTACCGCGCCATCGGCACCTTGATGGGCGCGGCGGCGGCGGTGTTTTTTGTGCCGATGTTTGTGCAGTCGCCCTATGTGCTGGTGGTGGTGATTGCCTTGTGGACAGGCATTTTGCTGTTCCTTTCCATGCACCTGCGCACTGCGAATAACTACGCGTTGATGCTGGCTGGCTACACCTTGCCGTTGATCGCCCTGCCGGTGGTGGATAATCCGCTGGCCGTGTGGGATGTGGCCGAAGCACGTACCGAAGAGATCTTCCTCGGTATCGCCGTGGCGGCGGTGGTCGGCGCGATGTTCTGGCCACGGCGCCTGATGCCGGTGTTCGATGGCTCGGTGAGCAAGTGGTTTGCCGACGCCCAGGTCTACAGCCAGCGCTTTCTGACGCGCAACGTCACGCCGGAAGAAGTCAGCAGCTTGCGCGGCGGCATGGTCGCCACCTTCAACACCCTGGAATTGATGATCGGCCAGTTGCCCCACGAAGGCGCGCGGCCGCAGACGGTGCGCAATACCAAGGAACTGCGCGGGCGCATGATCCACCTGTTGCCGGTGGTGGAGGAACTCGACGATGCGCTGTATGCCGTTGAGCAGCGGGCGCCGCAGTATCTCGATCAATTGACGCCCCTGTTGGAAGCCACCAACCAGTGGCTGCAAAGCAGCGCAGAAAACCCCTCGATGGACAGTTGGCGCGCCCTGCGTGATCAGGTCGAAGCCCTGCAACCCCAAGGCGAAGCGCTGGACGAACGCCACACTTTATTGTTCTCCAACGCCCTGTACCGCCTCGGCGAATGGATCGACCTGTGGCAAGACTGCCGCAGCCTGCAAGCCGCCATCGCCTGCGAAAGCCAGGTCACCTGGCGCGCCGTATACCGTCACTGGCGCCTGGGCCGGCTCACGCCGTTCCTCGACCGTGGCCTGATGTTCTACTCGGCGTTTTCCACTGTCACCGCGATCATCGTCGCCTCGGTGCTGTGGATTCTATTGGGCTGGACCGACGGCGGCAGCGCCGTGATCCTGGCCGCCGTGGCGTGCAGCTTTTTCGCCTCGATGGACGACCCCGCGCCGCAGATCTACCGGTTCTTTTTCTGGACGGCGATGTCAGTGCTGTTCGCCAGCCTCTATCTGTTTCTGGTCCTGCCCAACCTGCACGATTTCCCGATGCTGGTGCTGGCGTTTGCCGTGCCGTTTATCTGCATCGGCACGCTCACGGTGCAGCCGCGCTTTTACCTGGGCATGTTGCTGACGCTGGTGAACACCTCGTCGTTCATCAGCATCCAGGGGGCCTATGATGCGGACTTCCTCAACTTCGCCAACGTCAACCTGGCCGGGCCCGTGGGCCTGTTGTTTGCCTTTGTGTGGACGCTGATTGCGCGGCCCTTCGGCGCCGAACTGGCGGCCAAGCGCCTGACCCGTTTCAGCTGGCACGACATCGTCGGCATGACCGAACCGGCAACCCTCAACGAACACCGCCACCTCGCCGCGCAAATGCTCGACCGCCTGATGCAGCACCTGCCGCGCCTGGCGATCATCGGCCACGACACCGGCGTCGCCCTGCGCGACTTGCGGGTGGCACTGAACCTGCTCGACCTGCTGGCCTACTCGCCACGCATCCTCGGCGTGCCACGGGTGCTGCTCAACCAGGTGGTCGAAGGCGTCGGCGGTTACTTCAAGGCCTGCCTCAAGGCCGGTGAACGCTTGCCCGCGCCGAGCGGTCTGCTGATGACCCTCGACCGCACGCGCCGCGCCCTCAACGGCCAAGGCCTGCAAGACGAAGACGACACCCGCGTGCACCTGCTGCACGCGCTGGCCGGCCTGCGCCTGGCGCTGTTGCCTGGCGTGGAATTCATTGGCGGCACCGAGCAGGAAGCGCCGCTACCCGATGGAGCGCCTTTATGATCGGTGATCTGGATATCAGCGGGGTGTTCCTGCCCACGCTGCTGGTGCTGATGGGCATTACGTACGTGTTGTTTCTGGTGGTGCACGGGTTGTTGACCCGGCTCCACTTCTACCGCCTGGTCTGGCACCGGGCATTGTTCAACGTGGGGCTCTACGCGCTGTTGCTGGGCGCGGTGGACTCACTCAGTCGATACCTGATGACATGAAAAAACCCTTTTTGACCATCGGCCGTGTAGTCCTCACGTTGTTGATCGTGACCTTTGCGGTCGTCGTGGTGTGGCGCATGGTCATGTACTACATGTTTGCGCCCTGGACCCGTGACGGGCACATCCGTGCCGACATCGTGCAGATCGCCCCCGACGTGTCCGGGCTGATCCAGCAAGTCGACGTGCGCGACAACCAATTGGTGACCAAGGGCCAGGTGCTCTTCGCCGTGGACCAGGACCGCTTCAAGCTGGCCCTGCGCCAAGCCCAGGCCGCCGTGGCCGACCGCCAGGAAACCCTGGCCCAGGCCAGCCGCGAATACAAACGCAACCGTGGCCTGGGTAACCTGGTGCCAAGCGAGCAACTGGAAGAAAGCCAGTCCCGCGTGGCCCGAGCACAATCGGCCCTGGCCGAAGCCCAAGTGACGGTGGATTCGGCTCAGCTCAACCTCGACCGCTCGGTGATCCGCAGCCCGGTGGACGGTTACGTCAACGACCGTGCGCCGCGCAACCAGGAGTTCGTCACCGCCGGGCGCCCGGTGTTGTCGGTGGTGGACAGCAATTCCTTTCACATCGACGGCTACTTCGAAGAAACCAAGCTCGACGGTATCCACGTCGGCATGGCGGTGGATATTCGCGTGGTCGGCGACAACGCCCGCCTGCGCGGGCATGTGCAGAGCATCGTCGCCGGGATCGAAGACCGTGACCGCAGCAGCGGCGCCAACCTGTTGCCCAACGTCAACCCGGCGTTCAGCTGGGTGCGCCTGGCCCAGCGCATTCCCGTGCGCATCGCGTTTGACGAGGTGCCGGCGGACTTCCGCATGATCGCCGGGCGTACCGCCACCGTGTCGATCATTGGAGACAAGCCATGAAGCAACGGCTGGCCATTGCCGCGCTGGGGCTGATGCTGTCGGCCTGCCAGGCGGTGGGCCCGGACTACACGCTGCCGGACGAGGCCGCGGTCAAACGCGGCGACCTGCAAGGGCAGATCGCGGGCGAGGGCAGCAACGTGGTGTCGGCGCCGGTGCCGGCAGATTGGTGGAAGCTGTACAACGACCCGCGCCTGGATGAACTGGTGCGCCAGGCCATGGCCTCCAACACCGATTTGCGCGTGGCCGCCGCCAACCTGCAACGCTCGCGTTATCAGGTGCAACAGGCCGAATCCGCCGGCGGTTGGAATGCCGGTGTGAAGGCCGAGGCCCAGCGCTTGCAGGAATCCGGCGAGGCGTTTTTGCTCGCGGACAAAGTCCCGGTAGCGAATATCGGCAGCGTTGGCATCAGCACTTCGTACCAGTTCGACCTGTGGGGCACCTTGCAACGCGGCATCGAAAGCGCCCAGGCCAGTGCCGACGCCGCCCAGGCCGCCGCCGATATTGCGCGCATCACCCTGGTGGCGGATGTGGTGCGCTCCTACACCCAGGTGTGCGCGGCCAACGAAGAATTGGCGATTGCCAATGAATCCCTCGAGCTGCAAGGCCAGAGCACCAAGCTCACCCAACGTCTGCGTGACGCCGGGCGTGGCGATGAAACCCAGGTGACTCGCTCGCAAACCCAGTACAAATCCCTGCGCGCCGACATGCCGCGCTATGAAGCCGCGCGCCAGGCCGGTTTGTTCCGCCTGTCGATGCTGCTGGCCAAACCGCTGGACCAATTGCCAGAGGGCACCAGCACCTGCGCCGAGCTGCCGCATATCGCCCAGTTGTTGCCGGTAGGCGACGGCGCCGCGCTGCTCAAGCGCCGCCCCGATGTGCGCCAGGCCGAGCGCCAACTGGCCGCCGCCACCGCGCGCATCGGCGTGGCCACCGGTGCGCTGTACCCGGACATCAGCATTGGCGCCACGGTGGGCACCGTCGGCATTCTCGATAACCTCGGCACCGCGCCCACCAACCGCTGGGGTTTTGGCCCGCTGATCAGTTGGACCGTGCCGACCAACGGCGCCCGCGCCCGCATCCACGAAGCCGAAGCCGCGACCCAGGGCGCCCTGGCGCATTTCGACGGCGTGGTGCTCAACGCCATCCGCGAAACCCAGACCGGCCTGGCCCAATACACCGCGCAACTGCAGCGTCGCGACGCCCTGAACGAAGCCGGCGAGTCGGCCAAGGAAGCGGCGGACCAGACCCACCGCTTCTTCCAGGCCGGCCGCGCCTCGTTCCTCGCCGACCTGCAAGCCACGCGCACCTACACCGATGTGCGCGCACAACTGGCGGCGGCGAACACCCAGGTTGCCATGAGCCAGATCGACTTGTTCCTGGCCTTGGGCGGTGGTTGGGAAAGCGGACGAACGCAAGCTGCGCAGGCCAGCAAACCCTGAGCTTATAGCTATGCTTTGTCAGGTGAGTCGCCGTGACGATTCACCTGACACTGCTCGCGTTTGCTCATGGGGATTCCAATAATGAAAAACCCTTATGCTCCCGCTTTCTGGTGCGTGTTCTTCGCACTGGTGTTGTTATCGGCTGCCTACTTCTACGGGGTCATGCTCGCTCACCAAATCGACAAGGCCATGGTGTTTCTCGACAGCGCCTGCCTGGTGATCGGCACCTTGTCCATTGGCGTGGTGGCCTGGGCGTCCTACCAGAACCATCGGATCAAACGCCGGCTGCTCGAACAGGGCAAGACCCGTGTGGCGATCTGGGACACCAAGGTTGCGCTGCGCCGCGTCGAAACTGTGTTCGACCGCTATTTCTGGGGCAGCTACTGGCAACCGGGGCGCACCTTCCAGGAAGTCATGGGCGAACTCACCGGCACGCCTCTGGAAAAAAGCCTCGAAGCCTTGAAAAAACAGTGCGTGGCGTTGGATCAGCAAGTTGCCGACGGTAGGCATTGGCTGAATAACGCGCGGGAATTGTCCGACGTCGCCACGCAAATGGCCCGTGAGCGCTACCAACTCGACTTCTGTGACCCCAAGGCCGACACCCCGGGTAACGCCGTGATACACCGCGAGTTTGAGGTGCTGGTGTACACCTGGACGGCGCGGTTGAAGAGTTTCGATCACCAGCTCGACGAGATTGAATCGGAATATTCGTGAACCATCTGCTGACCTGACCCCTCTGAAAAGCTGGGCCGTTCGCGGCCGCCAGTGCTAATCTTCCCCCGCTTTTGGCGGGCTTGAGCCAACCCCTTCGGGGTTCAAGGAAGACAGCCCACTTCTCACAGGATTTGATCAGGTCACTTCATGAATAAGCCAGCCGTAGTTCTTTTGGGTTTTGTCGTCGCTGTAGGCGCTGTCAGTGCAGGCGGCGCCTGGTACACCGGCAAGCAGCTGGAACCGGTGCTGCAAACGGCGGTGCAGGACGCCAACAAGGAACTGCAACGTTCCATGGCCGGCGTCGATGGGCGTCTGGACCTGGAGCTGGTGTCCCTGGACCGTGGCCTGTTCAGCAGCACCGCGCACTATCGTCTCAAGGCCCAGGGTTCGTTCTTCGGTGAGCAGAACCCGAACCCGGAATTGCTCTTCGTCGACCATATCGAGCACGGCCCGCTGCCGTTCTCGCGCCTGGTGTCGCTGAAGTGGCTGCCGGTCATGGCCACCAGTCACTACTCGCTGGAAAAGAACCCGACCACCGAAAAATGGTTCGCCGCTGCCAAAGATGTGTCGCCGCTCAAGGGCGTGGCCAATATCGGCTACAACCGTTCGGTCAGCGGCAATTTCGAGCTGCTGCCGCTGGAGTTCAAGGACGACAAGTCCTCGGCCAGCTTCTCCGGCCTTAACCTGGACTTCGACAGCAGCGCCGAAGGCAAGAAGGTCAAGGTCAACGGCTACATGAACAGCCTCAAGCTGACCGCCGTCGATGGCGACGGCACGCCCTTCGCGGCCGACCTGGCCGGCCTGACTGTGGCCAGCAACCTGGAAAAATCCACCTTCGGCTTCTACACCGGGCAGAACACCGTTGAGCTGACCGACACCAAGCTGACCGTCGGCCCGCAACAAACCGTGCTGACCCTCAAGGGCTTCGAGCAGAAAGACACCAGCGCCGTCAAAGACAACACCATGGACGGCCGCGTCGACTACAAGATCGACGAGATCGGCTACCAGGGCAAACCGGTGGGCTCCGCCGCCATGGCCGTGAGCGTGAAGAACATCGACGTGCCGTCGGGCCTGTTGCTGACCAAGCTGTACCAGGACAAGATGCAGCCGGTGCAAGCCGCTGCCGCTGCGGGTCAACCCGTGCCGGAACTGCAACTGACCGAAGCCGAACAAACCCTCGCGGAAGCCAACGTCAACCAGTTGCTGGCGGCCAAACCGCAAGTGGCCCTGGAAAACCTGTCGCTGAAAACCACCCACGGCGAAAGCAAGTTCAACCTGATCCTGGACCTGACCAAACCATCGTCCATGGAGCTGCCACCGGTTGAACTGGGCAAGCAGATCATCGCCTTGCTGGATGCCAACCTGACCCTGTCCAAGCCCATGATCAGCGACATTGCTGCCCTGCAAGCCCAGGCCGGTGGCGTGACCGACCCGAAAGCCATCGAGCAGCAATCGCAGATGGCGGCCGAAATGGTCAGTGGCATGGCGGTCGGCACCCAACTGGCGACCCTGGTTGGCAACGACGTCGTTTCCAAGCTGCACTACGCCAACAATGAAGTGACCTTCAACGGCCAGAAGATGACCGTGGAACAATTCATTGGCTTCGTCTTGGCCAAAGCCGGTGCCATGAGCGGCGCGCAGTAAAGATTCTGCCTTCACCCAGAAATAAATAATGGGGGAGTGGAAGTGCCTGTGATCAGGGTCAAACAATCGACGTTCAGGTTGATTGAAGCCCCGTTATCGTTGGCAAGTCCGCTCCCCCATTCGTATTTCAGATTCGCTGCCAATTCTGAACAATTGTTCTGAATTGGGCTTTCCCCTACTTTCTTAAGGGATAGTTCCTACAGGAAAGCTAGGTCGGGTCACGAGACGCCGACACCCTGATGCAAATTGCTCAGGACCACCTATCGTTACAGCTTTCCGTGTGTAAGGAAGCTCACGATATGCTGCGAAACCTCCCACTCAGTGCATCAGGCCGGTTACGACTGCTGATCGGGGCAGCCTTGTGCAGCCAGTTGCTGATGCCCGCTTTCGCCGTGGCCGACCCTGCCTACGATGCCCTGATCATTCAGGCGCGCAACGGCAATTTCACGCCGGCCCTGACCCAATTGCGCCAACTCCCTGCCGAGCGCCAGACGCCGGGCCAGGTCAGCGATCACCTGGTAATTGCCGGTTGGGCCGGGCAGGACGCCGAAGTGCTCAAGGTGTACGAAGCCCAGGGCAAAAACCGCACCTTGACGCCCCAGGCGCTCGCCACCGTCGCGCGTACCTATCGCAACCAGAAGCAGTGGGCGCAAGCCGAGGCGGTGTATCGCCAGGCGCTGTCGCGTGAGCCGAACAATGTCGACCTGCAACTGGGCCTGGTCCTGGCCCAGGCGGACGGCGGCAAAACCACCGAAGCCGTGCAACGCGCCCGCGCGCTGGTGGCGGCCAACCCGAATGACCCCAACCGGCGCATGGCCCTGGGTTACGCGCTGACCCGAGCCGGTTTCAACTACGACGCGTTGTTTGAATTCGACCAGGCGTTTATCCGCGCCGGTGACAAACCGGAAGTCGCCCGCGAATACATCGTCGCCCTGCAAAAGGCGCGCTTGCCGGAGCCGGCATTACGCCTGGCGGCCAAGCGCCCGGGCCTTATCGACCCGGTGACCCAGCGCCGCCTGGAAGGTGACCTCGCCGCCGAACGCGTGCGCATGGCCGAGTTCGCCACGCGCAGCGAAAAGGAGCGCTACGTCATTGCTGACCGCGCGCTGCAGGATTACGACAAGCTCCTCGCCCGCTGGACGCCCGACCCCACCGCCAAGGACGACGTGGTGGTGTGGCGCATCGACCGCCTGGGCGCACTCAAGGCGCGGGCGCGTACGGCTGAGGTGATCCGCGAGTACGAAACGCTCCAGGCCGAAGGGGTGAAGTTGCCCACTTATGCCGTGCGTTGGGTGGCTGCGTCCTACCTCGACCAACGCCTGCCGGAAAAGGCCGCGCCGCTGTATCGCCAGGCGATTACGGCGCCCGATGCCGACGTCGGCGACCGTGTCGAAGACAGCACCGCCTTGTTCTACGCCTTGCTCGAAAACGACCAGGTGGACGAGGCGCGGACTGTCGCCAAGAACCTGGCCGACAGCCAGAAACCCCGGGTTGAACTCAAGGGCCTGCCGATCGGCAACCCTAACGATGAGTGGATGGACGCCCAACAATTGGCCGCGCAGGCCGGCACCTATGGGGCCGATCTGCCGTCCAGCGAGAAATCCCTGGAAGAGCTGGTCGGCAAGGCGCCTGGCAGCATCGGGCTACGCCTGGCGCAAGCAGAAATGTACCGCGCACGCGATTGGCCACGGCGCGCCGAGCGTGTCCTCAAGGAAACGGAGGCGCAAAGCCCGCGTGACATCGGCCTGGAGATGTCCCAAGGCTTCACGGCCCTGGACCTGCAGGAATGGCGGCAACTCGACATCCTCACCGACGATGTGGTCGCCCGTAACCCGGACAACCGCCAGGTACAGCGCCTGCAACGCCTGCGCGACGTGCATGACATGGCCGAGCTACGGGTCGAGGCCTACACCGGCAAAAGCTTCGGCGGCGGCAACAACGGCGACGCCGGGGCCGTCTCGGGCAGCCGTGACTGGGGCATTGAAAGCCGGATCTACACGCCGCCCATCGACGAAGATTGGCGCCTGTTCGCCGGTGCCGGTTATGCCACTGCCGACTTTGAAGAAGGCACCGGCCACCACCGCTGGCAGGTGGTCGGCGTCGAGCGGCGCACCCGCGACATGACCATTGAAGCCGAGGTGTCCAACCACTCCTACGGTGATGGCTCCAAACAAGGCGCGGCGGTGTCGATTGCGCGGGACATCAACGACAACTGGCAATACGGCGGCAGCCTCGGCTACCTGCTGTCCACCACACCGCTACGGGCGTTGAACGAGGGGATCACGGCCAACGGCGGCAGCGGTTTCATCCGCTGGCGCGCCAACGAAAGCCGCGAGTGGAAACTGACCCTCAGCCCGTCCCATTTCAGTGACGGCAACGACCGCTTCGAAGCCCTGCTCAGTGGCCGCGAAGGCCTTTACAGCTCGCCGAAAGTGCAAGTGGACCTGGGCCTGGAAGTCGGCGCCAGCCGCAACAGCAAGGAAGACACGATCTACTTCAACCCGAAGTCGGACTTCACCGTGCTGCCGGTCATCAACATCAACCATGTGCTCTATCACCGCTACGAGACTCAGTGGAGTCAGCAGTTCCAGGTCGGTGCGGGTACCTATAGCCAGCAGGATTATTCCACCGGTGGCATCGGTCTGGTGGGTTACGGCCAACGCTACCGCTGGAATGACGTACTGGAAGCCGGCGCGAACCTGAGCCTGATCAGCCGACCTTACGACGGCGATCGCGAACGCGATCTGCGCCTGCTCGTCGACCTCACTTACCGTTTCTAGAAGAGCCTGACCATGACCGTCCTCAGCCGTTGCTTGTTGATTCTGGGCGTAATGCTGGCCAGCGCCTGCGCCCAGCAACCCGCACCTTTCACCCCACCCGCCGAGCGGCCGATTGCGCCCAACGAAGCGCCGTGGCCGAAAAACCATTTCCTCGGCATTGGTTACCATGACGTCGAGGATCGTGACCCCGATCAGGCGGTGGTGGCGGTACGCACCGAACGTTTGATCGAGCAGCTCGCCTGGTTGCGCGAGAACGGCTACCAGGCGGTCAGCGTCGACCAGATCCTCGCGGCCCGCAACGGTGGGCCAGCGCTGCCGCCGAAAGCCATCATGCTCAGCTTCGACGACGGCTACTCCAGCTTCTACACGCGGGTGATGCCGATCCTGCGTGCCTACCGCTGGCCGGCCCTGCTGGCGCCGGTGGGTTACTGGATCGACACGCCGATGAACCAGCCGGTGGACTTCGCCGGCCAACCACGGCCGCGCGGCGAGTTCCTGACCTGGCAGCAGATCCGCGAAGTGTCCCAGTCGGGCCTGGTGGAAATAGCTGCGCACACCGACAACAGCCACAAAGGCATCCTGGGCAACCCCCAGGGCAATCTGGAGCCGGCTGCCACCACGCGGCGTTATGACCCGGCGACCAAGCGGTATGAAACCGAAGCGCAGTTCCAGGTGCGCATGCGCGCTGACGTGAAGGCGATTTCCGACAAGATCCGTGCAGTGACCGGCAAAGCCCCACGGGTGTGGGTATGGCCATACGGTGCGGCTGACGGCACGTCGCTGGCCGTGGTCGATGAACACGGCTACCAGATGGCGCTGACCCTGGACGATGGTCTTGACGACTCCACCAAGCTGATGAACAGCCCGCGTTTCCTGGTGGCCTCCGACCCGGACGGCGAACATTACGCCAACAGCATCGTCGCCGTGCAGACCAAGGCGCCGATGCGGGTGCTGCACGTGGACCTGGACCATGTCTACGACCCGGACCCGGCCCAGCAGGCGCGCAACCTCGACCAACTGATTCAACGCGTGGTGGACATGGGCGCTGTGACGGTGTTCCTGCAAGCCTATGCCGATCCAAAGGGTGACGGCCTGGTGCACTCGCTGTACTTCCCCAACCGTCACCTGCCGATGCGTGCCGACCTGTTCAACCGTGTCGCCTGGCAACTGCACACCCGTGCCCATGCCAGCGTCTATGCCTGGATGCCGGTGCTGAGTTTTGCCCTGGATCCCAAGCTGCCACGCGTAACCCGCTGGGACCCGAAAACCGGCCAGATCGGCCTCGACCCCGATCAATACCAACGCCTGTCGCCGTTCGATCCAGAGGTGCGCAAGATCATCGGCGAAATTTACGAAGACTTGGCGAGTATCAGCAACAGTGGTCTCGATGGCGTGCTGTATCACGATGATGCGGTGTTCAACGACTTTGAAGACGCCAGCCCTGCGGCGCTCAAGGCCTATGCCGCCAACGGTCTGCCGAACACCATCGAAGCCTTGCGCGCCGACCCGGCTGTGATGCAGCGCTGGACCCGCTTCAAGAGCCGTTTCCTGATCGATTTTACCAACGAGCTGACCGCCAAAGTCCGTGCGATCCGTGGCCCGCAGATCATGACCGCGCGCAATATCTTCGCCGAGCCGATGCTTAACCCGCAGAGCGAAACCTGGTTCGCACAGAACCTCGACGACTTCCTCCAGACCTACGACTGGACCGCACCGATGGCCATGCCGCTGATGGAAGGCCAGACGCTGAAAAACTCCAACGCCTGGCTGGAAAAACTGGTGGCTACCGTCAAGGCGCGTCCCGGTGCGCTCGACCGCACCGTGTTCGAACTGCAAGCCAAAGACTGGCGTACCAAGGAAGCGCCGGACATCAGTGCCGAGCAGTTGGCTGAATGGATGGGCGTACTCAAGCGCCAGGGTGTCACCAGTTTTGGCTACTACCCGGACAACTTCCTGGAAAACTCCCCGGACCTGAAGACGATACGTCCGGCCATTTCCAACCAATGGAACCCTTGACCATGTTCGACAGAATCCTGGCTTTATTCGTGCTGGCATTGGTGTTGGGTGTGCCCCTGGGCCTGATCTTCCTGGTCACCGGGCAGTTCCTGATGGACTTCGTGTTTTTCTACCCGCTGTTCATGTCGGCGCTGTGGATTGCCGGCGGCCTGTACTTCTGGCTGCACTGGGAACGCCACTGGCCGTGGGAAGAGGACACCCCGGCGCCGACCCTGGCCGGCAACCCGCTGATCTCGATCATCATCCCTTGCTACAACGAGGGTGATAACGCGGCCGAGACCATTCATGCGGCGCTGGACCAGGTGTACCCGAACATCGAAGTGATCGCCGTCAACGACGGCTCCAAGGACAACACCGCCGCGGTCCTCGATGCGCTGGCCCTGGAACACCCGCGCCTGCGCGTGTTGCACCTGGCGCAGAACCAGGGCAAGGCCGTGGCCTTGCGCATGGGCGCGGTGGCCGCGCGCAGCGAGTACCTGGTGTGCATCGACGGCGATGCGCTGCTCGACCGCAATGCGGCGGCGTATATGGTCGCGCCGATGCTCGACAACCCGCGCCTCGGCGCGGTGACCGGCAACCCACGCATCCGCACGCGCTCGACCTTGATCGGCCGGGTACAGGTGGGCGAGTTCTCGTCGATCATCGGCTTGATCAAGCGTACGCAGCGGGTATTCGGGCGGATCTTCACGGTGTCCGGGGTGGTGGTGGCGTTCCGTAAAAAGGCGCTGGACCGCATCGACTACTGGAGCACCGACATGATCACCGAGGACATCGACGTCAGCTGGAAGCTGCAACTCGATCACTGGGCGATCTTCTACGAGCCGCGTGCACTGTGCTGGATTCTCATGCCGGAAACCGTCGGTGGCCTGTGGAAACAACGCCTGCGCTGGGCCCAGGGCGGCGCCGAAGTGTTGTTCAAGAATATCCGTGGCATCTGGCAATGGCGCCATCGCTACCTGTGGCCGCTGCTGTTCGAATACTGCCTGTCCACCGGTTGGGCCTTTACCTTCCTGCTCTCGGTGATCTTCTGGGGCCTGGGTAAATTCATGGTGTTGCCGCAAGCGATTGCCGTGGATTCCCTGGTGCCACCGGCATTTACCGGCCTGGTGCTGGCGATGGTGTGCCTGGTGCAGTTTGCCGTGAGCATCCTGATTGACCGGCGCTACGAAAAAGACCTGTGGAAAACCCTGTTCTGGACGGTGTGGTACCCGATGGTGTTCTGGCTGGTCAGCTTGTTCACCACCCTGGTCAGTTTTCCCAAGGTGCTGTTCAACCAGCACCAGAAGCGCGCGCGCTGGGTCAGCCCGGACCGCGGGATCAAACCAGCCAATGAGGACGTGTGATCATGAAACTGATCAGAACTCGCCAAAACTCGGTGATGTGGATCATCGACGTGGTGCTGACCCTGTTGGCCTGGGCTGGGTTGATCTGGCTGCTGGCGCGCGGGATCAACGCGATGCTGGAAACCCACGGCGGCCCGCGCATCGAGGCGCCGATCTTCGCCGCGCTCAACACCTTGCAGATCTACCTGTGGATCGCGTTGTTCAACGCGCTGATCCTGGTCTCGTGGGCGCGCTACCAGCAACGCAAGGGCCGCAAATTCGCCCAGCGCCGTGCCGAGGCGAACGCACTCAGCGACAAGAACCTCAGCGAAAGCTTCAAGCTCGGCGAGGGTGACCTGGAGCAACTGCGCAAGCCGGGTGTGCTGGTGATCCACAACGACGAAGAGGGCGGTGTGGAGGAAGTGAAATCCCACGTCTCCCGTGATGTGGAAAAGCCGACATTGACCCTGGTGCCCGGCCAGGATCGCGGCAAAGACGCCAGCTGATCTACGCCCTGTAGATCATTTGGAATGCAGTCAATGTGGGAGGGGGCTTGCCCCTGTGACGGCCTGGCAGTCGGGCGATTTTTACCGGGTGTAAACCGGCTCTAGTGTGGGAGCGGGCTTGCTCGCGAAGACGGCCTGTCAGGCGGTTGAGTTGTGTTGGTTGCACATCGCTCTGAGGTGGGAGCTGGCTTGCCTGCGATGACTATCTATGTGGCGCCGGGGCTTTTGGGTCGGAGTACATATCCATTGCTGCGGTCACGGCCACTTAGGGTTCCGCTCTTACAGCGGCCCACGGATTCAAGCCTGTGTTCGGGCAGCGTGGTTAACGGGGCGCCTAAGATCAAGATCAAAAGCCAGAGCTTCGGGGTTTGTCAGGTCCAGTCGTTGTGTAGATACCTATGCCCCGATAGCGGAATGTCAGCCAGCTCATCTGGTACTGACCCACTGCTATCGGGGGCAAGCTGATGAGCAGATTCAAAGCGTTCAGAGGGTATCGAACGCGCTAAAGCAAAATTCAGGCATCAAAGCAGCTTTGAATTTCCAACTCGAAAAAACGTCTGATAGAGCAACCGATATTTTGATTGAACAAAACATCAGAAATATCACTGTTAAGGTAGCACCTTGATGACCAAGTATAAGTTGGAGTTTCGACATAGGCCTGACTGCGCAGAGCCTATACGAGAAAAGCACAGCAGGTTCTTGGCGCAGCTAGCGGGTTTAGGCGCTCCGTGGAGTCTAGTCGATACGATTGAACTGCCCGATATTGAAGATGAGCTTGTTGTTTCGGTTTCGTTGGACAAATTACTGCCTTCGGGAGTGAAAGGCAGAATTTCCTATGCGCTAAGAAATCAACACTATCTGGAAGATGATGCACAGTTTGATGACACGCTATTCATTGAATTTGCTGGCGGCAAGGTTGATTGTCCAGATTTGATAAAGCGAGTGTTCCCACAGTACATAAAAGCGTTTGCAGCCTATCGAGCCGCCCTGCATGACTGGCGTGTCACGCGAAGTGACTGGCCTATGGTCGTGGCGGCTTGTGAGGCGACAAAAAAAGACGTTAACGGAAGAGATGGGGTTTTTCGTATAAATGCAGCTAATTATTTTGATCGGGAACTATGCTCTCGTGCTTTTGGGAAAAGCCCGAAGCAAATCGTTGATTGTCTGAGCAACCATGTCGAAAGTGTTTCAGAATTCGATGATGGTGTATTAATAGTCGTCCGCTATAGCCCAATGTCTGCCAATGAGCTAACGGAGGTGAGCAAGGGTTTGGAAGAGATTCTGAGTTAGGGTCGAAGGTCAAATAATCAAAACGCCACAATGGAGTTGAGGTATCTAAAATGCCGGAATGGTCATCGCTGCACAACTCAAGAACCGGGGACATCGTCAGCGTACGAGAACCGTGTGTGCTCGCTTTGGAAGACGGCGTTTATAAAATTTCAGACGATCAATACATCCTGGCGGATGCGTTTCTCGATGAGGGAAATGAAAAACACCGGTTGGTATCCGTCTACTGGGCCAGCAGTGAACCCGGCTTTCGAAGAGCGTATTCCATGGACATTGAAAACGATGACCTGGCTGTACGCCCGCCACCGACCGAATTGCTGCCGGTGGGCGCCGATGGGACCTATGGCCAGATAAAAAACGCGCTAGCGGCGGGCTCGTATATGGAATGCGCCTCCTACCGCGTGATGACTGACGGCGCATTTGTCCACAAGAGCCTGGAGCACGCATCTGCCACTTATTACTTTCGCTTGCCTGAAATCCTCAGCGACGAGTTGCCTTTCGCAATCGTGTGGAAGTGTCGATGATCGTTCCCTAACTGCGACCCAGTTCACAAAGCACCACCCCCTGCGCACTTCGTTTGAACATTCCGTTTATTCCAATGTCATTACCCCGCCCACCCTATAACCGGTCGGGCTGCATGGACTGCAGCGTTTTTAAATGACATTAAGGATTGATGTGAACCTTCCCCCCTTATTCCCCTGCCTGCCACCGCCCCTTGCGGTGCGTCTTCGTGCGCCTGGGTTTTATGCGGGCGCCCTGGGGGAATGCATTCGGATCAATTGATCCCTTCACTCGGTACACCGACTGCCGCCGGGCCTTTTGGCGGCAGTGAGCCGTAGTTCATGGAGTTAGAAATGAAGCGCAAGACGTTCCAGAAAACCTTGTTGGCCATCATGGTCGGCGCAATCAGCACACAGGTGCTGGCCGTTGAGTTCGACCTGGGGCAGGGCAAGAATATTTGGGCCAGTGAGACCTTCAGTGAGCCCGTGACCATCACCGGACAGCTGTCCCAAGTGGTCGACCCCAGCACCACCCTGCCAGCGGGCCTGGGCTTTACCGATACCCACATCCAGGGTTCGCTGATCAACCGCGCCGACATTACGCTGGACTCGCAAGGCAAGACGATCCGCGCGATGGCCATCGACCCGATGTACTGGACCGGCCCGAGCAACCTGCCCCCCAGCAGCATCACGGGGGATGTGATTCAGGCCGGCAATATCCTGATGAGTCATGGCGGCTATGAAGGGCTGGAGATCGGCGACGCGACCATTGGCGGCAGTGTGATCAACTCGGGCACGATCCGCTCGACGGCGCCGCTGCCGAATGCGCCGACGCTGGGTTTCGTGGGCGGTGGCGAAGGTATTTACCTGCACGGCACCACCATTGGCGGCGACGTTTCCAACACCGGCGTGATCAACATGGACGGCCGTGGCGCCACGGGTTTGATCCTTGATATCGATGGCGCCACCCCGACCACCATCGGCGGCAAGATCCTCAACTCCGGCTCGATCATTGCCACCGGTGAGGATGCCCTGGGCATTGAAGTGGAAACCGCGACCAGCGCGCTGCGCATCGAAAACAGCGGGCTGGTATCGGCCGACGGTACAGAAGCTCGCGGTGTGCTGTTTTATAACGGCACTATCGATTACATCCTCAACACCGGCACGCTTGAAGCCAAGGGCACCGATGCCAGCGCCTTCGAGTTCCAGGGCGCCACTTTCGCCACCAACAGTGCGAGCGGCGCCCGTGGCATCGTCAACCGTGGCACCATCACGGCCGACGGCACCGCGATCCTGGTTAACGCCGCTGAGCAAACCTCGCCGTTTGAAATCAACCAGCAAGCTGGTGAAATCCGCAGCAACTCGGGGGTTGCCGTGGACGCCGCCAACCTGGCGACGCTGAACTGGACCGGCGGCGCCATCGTCGGCGACTTGCTTGACCTGAGCGCGGTCAACGTCGCAGGCCAGGCGAACTTCACCGGCTCGCGCATCATTGCGCCGGTCTCGGTCAACTCCGGCTCCTTGAATCTTGCTGCACAAGGCACCGCCATCACCGGCGACCTCAACGTCGCCAATGGCGCCGGCATCGACATGCACCTGTCCGACAGCGTGGTGCCGACCACGGCGTACCTGACGGTCAACGGCAACGCCACCTTCGCCAACGCCTCGAAGCTGACCGTGAGCGCCAACCCCGGCGACTTCGCCAGCACCAACGACGGCACGCAATACACCCTGCTGCAAGCCACCAGCGTGCAAGACAACGGCCTGTCGGTGAACAGTGCTTCGGCCTTGCTCGACGTGCTCAGCTATTCGGCCGATGCGCAAACGGTCAAGGCCGTGGTGGCGGTCAAGGCCGACGGGCAAGTCCAGGAAGAGCTCGCCGGCGTAGGGGCCAGCGCCGCCTCGGCCACGGCGGTCAACAGCTTCAAGAATGGCGTGCTCAGCCGCCTCGGCAGCGACGACCAGGTCTTCCAGGCCCTGGCCAACGCCGGCACGGCTGCGCAACTGGCGCAGATCAGCGACCAGCTCAAGCCGGACGTCAACCGTGGCGCGCTGGACGTGGCCTTGTCCGGGCAAACCGTGGTCAACGGCGCGATCTTCAATCGCCTCACCGAGCAGCGTGAAAGCCAACAGCGCGGCGGCGTCTGGGTGCAGGGCCTGAGCAGCAACATGGACCAGGACGGTCGCGGCGGCGCCAACGGTTACTCGGCCAACAGCAGCGGCATGGCGGTGGGTGTGGACGGTCGGGTCAACGACACCACCACCCTGGGCGTGGCCTACAGCTACCTCAATTCCAACATCCATTCGGACCTGGGCAACAAGACCGACGTCGAAGGCCATGCGCTGTCGCTGTACGGTAACTGGTCGCTGCAAGACTGGTTTGTCGATGGCAGCCTCAGCTACGGTCATAACGACAACGAGAGCAAGCGCCACATCGCCGGCACCACGGCCAAGGGCCGCTACGACAGCAATGTGTTGTCCGCCAGCGTGATCGGCGGCTACAGCTTCAAGCCGTCGCAAGCGGTAGTGATCGAACCACGCGTTGCCGCGCGTTATGCCAACGTGCGCATGGACGGCTACGACGAGAAGGGTTCGTCGGCCGCGCTGAGCACCCGTTCGCAGCGTTATGAAGTCGGCGAGTTGGGCGCCGGTGTGCGCCTGGCTGGCAACCTGCCGATGGGCGCGGGCAGCTTGCAGCCGGAAGCGACATTGATGGCGTATCACGACCTGATGGGTGATCGTGTCGCGCAAACCTCCAACTATGTGTTGGGTGGTTCGGCGTTTACCGTCACCGGTGCGTCGGTGGCGCGTGACAGCTATGAAGCCAGCGTGGGCGTGAACTATCAGGTGTCGGACTTTACCGTCGGCGCCAGCTACACGCGCCAGGCGCGCAGTGGGTTTGATGCCGATGGCGTGATGCTCAAGGCGCGGTACGCGTTCTAACGGCATGCGCTGCACTTGTGGCGAGGGAGCAAGCTCCCTCGCCACAGGGGCGGTGTGATTTTAGAGAGGGATTATGAGTCGATATGCAGGAAAACCGTTTCTGCGGCTGTTGGAATGCTACGTATTGGCAGCCATTGGTGAGCTGAGCGATGAGCAGCAGGCGACCTTGCGCGCCATGGAACCCAAGCTGCACGAGGTGTATGGCACGTCAGGCAGTTGGCAGGCGGTGATCGAAGCACAAATGGATTTCCCCGCGACGGTCGCCGACAAGATCAAAGAGATATGGCGCACCAACGCCGAGAAGTTTGCCAGCGCCGGTATCCCGATCAACGCTGAAGATTTCGCGCAACACTTTGTGGACACCAATTTTCCTTAAGGACCCTCAATGAAACCCGCAAAACTCTCCCTGCAAGCCTTCCTGATGTCCTGCCTCGTGGCGGGCTGGGGCCTGGTCTACGTGGGCCGGATCAAATGGGCGATCTGGGTCGCCGCGATTTTGTACGGCGGTGTAGTGTTGCTCGGCGTCTGTGGCCTGATCGCGTCGCCCATCGGGCTGTACGTGTTTGCCGCCTTCGCGATTGCGGTCAAGCTCAGTTCCGCGATTGTGTCGGCGGTGTTGGCACGTCGTTACGACGGCCCCCCAGACGTGCCGCGCAAACGCTTCCACGCGCTGTATGTGGGCGTGTTGATGGTGATCACGTTCGTGCTGATGGAAGTGCTGCGGGGGCCGTTGATGGGCTTCAAGAACTACTACATTCCGTCGGGCTCGATGGCGCCGACGCTGTCGATCGGCGACTACATCGTTTCCGATCTCAAGGCCGGTGCGCCGAAGGTCGGCGACATCGTGGTGTATCGCTGGAACGGCACCGAGGCGATCAAGCGCGTGGCCGGCGTGGGCGGCGACACCTTGGCCATCGTCAATGGCGAGCTGATCCACAACGGTGAAAACCTCGGCCTGTTCCACGCACCGGCTGACCGCGTGAACGGCGCAGCGTCAATGGAGCTGGCGCCGCTTAAAGTCGAGCCGGGTCACGTCTACCTGCTGGGTGACAACCGCAACAACAGCAACGACAGCCGCTTCATGGGCCAGGTCGCCGTTGAGGATGTGGTCGGCAAGATCACCGGGATCTGGTTCTCCGAAGAACGGTCACGCATCGGGACGACGTTCCCATGAACAGGACATTCACCAGAAGCTTGATGTTGCTCTGCCTCGCCGCGCTTGCCGGCTGCCAGGGCGTGCCCTATCGCGGCGCCGAGGATCAGGCGCGGATCAACAACGATCTCGCCCTGGCGGCAACCCCGGCGCAGTTCATTCCGTTGCGTTGGGCCTATTCGAACTACGGCATTCAAGACGGCGTGCAGACCGAGGACGCGGTGGCCGTTGTGCAACCCGGGCTGGTCACGCTGGTGGGGTATGAGGGCGGGCGCTATGTGCGCAAGGCCAGCTTCCCGGCGGCGGCGGTGGATTGTGCCTACGTGTTTGACAGCGAGAGCAGTGATCGGCCGGTCTGGCTGTTGCAGCAGGAGCGCTACGTGTTCCTGTCGCCGAGCGACCATCGTGGCAATGGCGATAGGATCCGGCGGGTGCAATTGGTCAAGCAACTGGCGAGCGGCGGTTTCAGGATTCAGACCGATGCCCAGGGGGCGGCTTACCGTGCGACCGGGAAGTCGGAGCGGCAGTTGGTGCTTAATACGGTGATTGGGCATCACATGGAGGAAGTCGCCGAGAACCAGGCGTACAACGTGTGCCGGCCTCAATAATTGCGGTGGTTGAGCGATGGCCCAGGCAACGACAATGCCGAGTGACAGCGCACGCAACTGACCAAATACACTTGAGAACCCCTCCTAACTCCGTAAAATGCCGCGATTGTTTAAAGCTTGATACTGTTCAGGGATGAATTCATACATGCGCACGCTGTTCCTCTTTTTCGCCGTCTGCCTTATGGCAGGCTGCGCCTCCAAGCCGGAGTACTACGTTTCCCCGGCGCCGGTCTCCATTCCCAAGACTGCAACCTTCTGGCTCGACACGCTTGATGTTGAGGTGGTGGGCAAAAACGAGCGTTTCCTGCCCGACGACAAGGTTCGTGCAGCGTTGGGTGTCGATATGGTCAACCGCTTGCTCAAGGCCGGTCGCTACGCCACCAGCAAGGACAAGGCCGACTATCTGCTGGATATGAACATTGTGTACACGCGCCATATCCAGGACTCGAAAGGCGGGCTCGCCACCCTGATCGTCGACGACAACAAGCTGCTGGTCAGTGTCGATTTCAGCTACAAGGTCGCGGTCAAGAAGAACGGCACCGAGGTGCTGCACTTTTCCAAGGCCCTGTATGACCAGGTGCCCGGCGGCGTGATCGGCAACTTCGAGCAGTACAAGACCATGGGCGCCCTGGTGACCAATAAAAGCAACGCCAGTGTCGAAGGCTTCTACTTCAGTGTTTATAGCCGCGACATCGTCAACGACATCCGCAACATTCCCACTCGCTAGTTTTACCTGCTGCACCTGCTGATTTCTCACTCTAGGAGCACTCTGTGAAAGCACTGTCCAAAATCCTGCTGTCGGGCCTCACCGCCGCAGCGCTGCTCGGCGTGGCCGGTTGCGCCACCGAGAGCAATCGCGCTCTGCCGGTGGAAAAAGTCGCCAGCGCCGGTGTGGTCTACAACGGCGTGCGTGTACCGATTGCCGTGGGCAAGTTCGACAACCGCTCCAGCTACATGCGCGGCATCTTCTCCGATGGCGTTGACCGCCTCGGCGGCCAGGCCAAGACCATCCTGATCACCCACTTGCAGCAGACCAATCGCTTCAGCGTGCTGGACCGCGACAACATGGGCGAAATCTCCCAGGAAGCGGCGATCAAAGGCACCGTGCAGAAGCTCAAGGGCGCTGATTACGTGGTCACCGGTGATGTCACCGAGTTCGGCCGCAAAGAAACCGGCGACCGCCAGCTATTCGGCATCCTCGGTCGCGGCAAGACCCAAGTGGCCTACGCCAAAGTCGCGTTGAACATCGTCAACATCAGCACTTCCGAAGTGGTGTATTCCACCCAGGGCGCCGGTGAATACGCGCTGTCCAACCGTGAAGTGGTCGGCTTCGGCGGCACCGCCAGCTACGACTCCACCCTCAATGGCAAGGTCTTGGACCTGGCCATGCGCGAAGCCATCAACCGCTTGGTAGACGGCATCAACGCCGGTGCCTGGAACCCGCGCAACTGATCAGCAACACCTCAAGGAGCAGTACACGGATGAGCAAGGCAGTGAAGTTGGCGCTGATGCTGACAGCAAGCGCAGTAGTCGCCGGGTGCCACACGGCGCCCCAGCCCCTGTATCAGTGGGAAAGCTACCAGCCGCAGGTTTACGAGTACTTCAAGGGCGAGCCCAAGGAAGCGCAGGTCGAGGCGCTGGAACGGGATCTGCAAAAGATCAACGCCAGTGGCCGTAAAGCCCCGCCGGGTTACCACGCGCACCTGGGCATGCTGTACCTGAGCATGGGCAAGGACGACCAGATGGTGCAGGAGTTTCGCACCGAGAAGGCGCTGTTCCCCGAGTCCGCTTCCTACATGGACTTTTTGCTGAAAAACGCCAAGACCGGAGTCGCCGCTAAATGAGCCTTTTGAAACTCACCGGCGCCTTGCTGGCCCTGGCCTTGCTCGGCGGTTGCGCCGCGCCCAAGACCGTGGATTACACGGCGTACAAACAGGCACGGCCCAAGTCGATCCTGGTCCTGCCGCCGCTCAATGAGTCGCCGGAAGTGCAGGCGTCCTACAGCCTGGTGTCGCAAGTCACCTACCCGTTGGCCGAAGCCGGCTACTACGTGTTGCCGATTGCCCTGGTGGACGAAACCTTCCGCCAGAACGGCCTGACCACCGCCAACGATATCCAGGCGGTGCCAGCGACCAAACTGCATGACATCTTCGGCGCGGATGCGGCGCTGTACATCACCGTCACCGAGTACGGCACCAAGTACATGCTGATCTCCAGCGATACGGCGGTGACGGCCTCGGCCAAACTGGTCGACCTGCGCACCGGTACCACCCTGTGGACCGGTTCGGCGCGGGCCTCCAGCGAGGAAGGCAACAACAACGGCGGCGGCCTGGTGGGTATGCTGATCACGGCGGCGGTCAAGCAGGTGATCAACAGTTCTACCGACGCGGCGCATCCGATTGCCGGTATCACCAGTGCGCGCCTGCTGTCGCCGGGGCAACGCACGGGGATCCTGTACGGTCCGCGTAACCCGAAGTACGGTACTGACTAAGTTCTAGGCGCCGCAGGACAAGGCCCTTCCCGGTACTGACCGGGGAGGGCCTTTGTCGTTGTGGGTGGCGCTTTGCGTTGTTTTCAGCCGCGGCGACGGCTCAGGCGATAACGACTGTTTGCAACGGTTTGAACGATATCGTCGGGTTTGACCCGCCCGTGCGTCTTGATCAGCAGGTCGGCGCGGCCGTTGCCGTCCAGGTCGATGGAGACACTGCCTTTGCCGGTGGTTTCGTCATACGTCAGCAGCGTCTCGCCCGCCTTGCCGTTGAAGGCTTGGACAAAGCTCAGTGACGACGCGCGGGCTTTTTGCATGGCGCCTGACACATCGATCTTGTCGGTGCCGCCGGTGAAGTCCAGAAGCGTGTCGGGTTGCTCGGGGGTGGAGTCAAGGGCGTTGTTGTAGACGAACGTATCCGCGCCGCCGCCGCCGCGCTTCTGGTCCGCGCCCGCGCCGCCCGTGAGCCGGTTGTCGGCGTCATTGCCGATCAACGCGTCGTGGCCTGAGCCGCCGATGGCGTTTTCGATGGTGCAGCCCCTCGCGATGGATAGGTTGCCCTTGAGCCCGCCAACATCTGAAAACGCACCGGCCTTGAGGTTGATAAGCTGGTTGGCGCGATAGCCGGAAACGTCCACGGTGTCATTGCCGCCGCCGTCCCAGATGCAGGCGATAAGGCGGTCTCGCGCAGAATTTAGGCTGTAGTAATCGCGCTGGGTATTGGAGTTGAAACCGTAGGTATTGTCCTCTTTGCGTGTCTGATGATTGACGCCGTATTTTTTCTGGATCGCGGCAATGTCATCCATCATCGGCGCAAGGGGTTTGGCGCCCAGCTGTTTGCCACTGCTTTTATCGCCGAAGTAACTCATGACGGTGTGGGCGGTGGAGTCTTGTGCATAAGCGCGTTGGCTTTCCGAGGCGCTGCCGTCGTAGTTGCCAGGGTGCTTCAAGCCAAGGGCATGCCCGATCTCATGAGTCATCACCACGCGCGTTGCCATGCGTGGGCTGTAGAGGGTTGCGCCGCCACCTCCGCGCCCGGGCGTTGGGTAAGTACCCTGGGCGGTACGCACGCTATTTGAAATACCAAAGGTCACGCGACCTTCGGCGGTATTGCCGTTTTCGGTGAATTTCAGGTTGGCGATATCACTATAGGAAATTAAAGAACGTCGTGCTTCCTGTTTCTGCGCTTCGTTAAATCCGCGATTGTTAAATGAAAAACCTATCTCAGTCTGGTTGTTCTGGTTGGTGTCGCGCCAAGTGGCCACGCCGCGCGTGAGCTGCTCGATAATCTGTTGTTTGTCGTAGGAGCGCTTATTCACTTTGGCGATGTAAGGATCGTCCGGACGTTGGGTCATGTCCTTGCCATCCCAGGTGTGGGGGCTGGGTCTGTCGGGGCTCGGAGGAAGTGTGCGGCGCTCGGGACGGGACGGCGTCTGGTCGGGCCGGGGATTCGGGCGAAGGGTTGGGCGCGTGAAAGGTCGCAGCCACGGGTGAGTGACAAATGGTTGGATGAAGGGGCGGAAGATCATTGGAATATTGAACGGGCGCAAAAAACGTTGTGGGCGCTGAGGGGCGCTGTAGGGCGCGAAAAAGGTAGGCACGCGAGAATGTATTTTCATTGTTATTCCGGTAAACGCTGCTTATTTTTCCTTAGTAAAGTCTGTAGGCAAAATCCTTTTGCGGCGCAACAAGTTCGCATTGCGCAAACCGGTTTCCAATCGCCCAACTGTTACCTGATGGTGGTTTAAGAAGCGCTGTCGCATGCTGTTGCAGCTATCAGGGGTATGGTTTTTTTTGTGCGTGGGCTGGCGTAGGGCGAGTTCCAACTTTGTTTGTCTCGTTGTTTCTCGAAAAACCAGCCGATGGACAAAAAAAGAACCACACACGGCATTACAAGACCGCGTCATCTGCCGTAGCGGTTTAAGAAAAAAACTCGGTGTTTAACCCGAGCACCGATCCTGTCGCGTCTGAAGGAGTGAACGCTTCATTCACGCCCGAGGTTCAGCCGCCATGTCTCGTCTTTTCTTGCCGCTCCTGCGCCCTGTCGCACAAGGCGTTGCCATCACCACCTGCATGGCAATGGCCGGTTGTGGCGTGGCCACGTCCCCAGACACTGCCATGCCCCGCGAGGCCACGACGGTCACGCCCAGCATCGCGCCGGCACGCCTCGAAGGGGCTCTGGTCAAACGTGTGGTTTCAGCACCAATGGCGGCGCCGTTGATGATGAGTGATGAGCGCGTGAATCAATATCGCAGCGAGCCTGGAGAGCAATACGAACGCCTGCCGGACAACCCGGTGCAGCGTGTCGCCGAAATGCCCGTCTCGACCTTCAGTGTTGACGTGGACACCGGCAGCTTCGCTAACGTACGACGCTTCCTCAACCAAGGTAGCCTGCCACCCGAAGGGGCTGTGCGACTGGAGGAAATGGTCAACTACTTCCCCTACCGCTATGCACTGCCCAGCGATGGCTCGCCGTTTGGCGTGAGCACCGAAGTCGCGGCCACGCCGTGGAACCCACACACCCAGCTGTTGCGCATCGGCATCCGCGCATCCGACCGTGCCGTGGCGGACCTGGCGCCGGCCAACCTGGTGTTTCTGGTGGATGTGTCTGGTTCCATGGACCGTCGCGAAGGTTTGCCGCTGGTGAAAAGCACCCTGAAATTGCTGGTGGATCAGTTGCGTGAGCAGGACCGTGTGTCACTGGTGGTCTATGCCGGCGAGTCGCGCGTGGTGCTGCAGCCCACCTCCGGTCGCGAAAAGGCCAAGATCCGTAACGCCATCGATCAACTGACGGCTGGCGGCTCGACCGCTGGCGCATCGGGTATCGAACTGGCCTACCAGATGGCTCGCGAAGGGTTTATCGACAAGGGCATCAACCGCATCCTGCTGGCCACCGACGGTGACTTCAATGTGGGCATCAGCGATTTTGACAGCCTCAAGCAGATGGCTGCCCAGCAGCGCAAAAGCGGCGTATCCCTGACGACCTTGGGGTTCGGTGTGGATAACTACAACGAACACCTGATGGAGCAACTGGCCGATGCCGGTGACGGCAACTACGCCTACATCGATAACCTGCGCGAAGCACGCAAAGTGCTGGTGGATCAACTCAGCTCGACCTTGGCGGTGGTGGCACGGGATGTGAAATTGCAGGTGGAATTCAACCCGGCACGCGTCAGCGAATATCGCCTGCTCGGCTATGAAAATCGCGCCTTGAAACGTGAGGATTTCAGCAACGATAAGGTTGACGCGGGTGAGATTGGTGCGGGGCATACGGTCACGGCATTGTATGAAATCGTGCCAACGGGCGCGAAAGGCTGGCTGGAGCCGTTGCGCTATACCGCTGCGCCCAAGGCGCAACACAACACCGATGAACTGGCAATGTTGCGTGTGCGCTACAAGCCTGCTGCGGGCGGCGCTAGCCAGTTGATCGAGCGGCCTATCCACAACGAACCCACCCAAGCCAGCGACGACCTGCGTTTCTCGGCGGCCGTGGCAGCCTTCGCCCAACAGCTCAAGGGCGATGGCCGCTACACTGGCAGCATGAGCTTGCAGGACACCGCTGCACTGGCCCGTTCGGCCCGCGGCGATGACCCGTTCGGGCTGCGAAATGAGTTTGTGCAATTGGTGGAATTGGCGCAGAGCCTCAAACACTGATTGCGAATACAACAACGATCCACTGTGGGACCCGACAAGCCCGGCTCCCACAGGGAGCCTGCATTGATCCATCGAAAGGAGTTCGCCATCGACATGGCCGTTCCAGATGAACTGCCCAGCGACGAATCGCTGCTGGCCCGCTACCGAACCGGTGACGGTGCCGCGTTCGAAGCCTTGTACGCGCGGCACCGCCAAGGCCTCTACCGCTTCCTGGTGTCCCTGAGCAACAAAGCCGAACTGGCTGAGGAAATCTACCAGGAGACCTGGCTCAGCCTGATCCGTAGCACCACCCAGCCACAGGGTCGGGCGAGTTTTCGTACGTGGTTGTTTCAGATTGCCCGCAACCGCCTGATCGACCACTGGCGCAAGCATGGCATCCACAACCCACTGCACGACAGCTACGACGAGCAGCTGCATGCCCAGGCCGACGACGCCGCCGGCCCCGAGCAGCAACTGAGCCTGAGCCGCGACCAGGCGCGGCTCGACGCTGCGCTGCAAGACCTGCCCGAAGACCAGCGCGAAGTCTTCCTGCTGCGCCTGCACGGCGACCTCGAAGTGCCGCAAATCGCCGCGCTCACCCAGGCTCCGCTGGAAACCGTAAAAAGCCGCCTGCGCTACGCCCAGCAGAAACTGCGCCGCCTGCTGGCCGAGGAGATACCCGCATGACAGACTCCCGACATAGTTCAGATTCCGACGACGTGCTGCTCCAGCACTACCGTCAACACAGCACGGGCGAGCCACCCGCGTCCCTTGACGCCTTCATCCTCGCCACCGCCCGCCGCGAAGCCCCGGCACCGCAACCAAGCCTGTGGCAACGTTGGGTGCAAGCCTGCCAACGGCCGCGCTGGCAAATGGCATTTGCCACCGTCGCCGGTTTGGCGCTGATGGTTGGCGTGGTCACGCGCTCGCCTGTGCCGGCTCCGGAAATTTCCACTGCGACTTTCTCGGCACTGCATGAAGAGACTGCCAGTCCGCCGCCGCCAATGATGTCTGCCCCAGCGCCAGTGGCGCGAATGGCCGCTGCACCCAGGGCCGAGAGTGCGCAAGTGATGGGCTCGATGGCAGATGAGTCCACCGCCAAACTCAGCAAACGTGCGCCGGTGGCGTTGCCTTCGTTGGAGGAGGGGTTGCGGGAGATTGTGAGATTGCGGGCGGCGGGGGAGAGTAAAGCGGCGGATGAACAGCTGCTGGCACTGCATGAGCGCTTTCCCGAGGAGGATTTGCCAGCGCGGTTGGAGGCGTTGAAACAACGTTGATTCAACGTTCACAAAAAAGCCCCAGGTCTTTCGACCTGGGGCTTTTTCATCTGGATCTGGTGCACCCGGCGGGATTCGAACCCACGACCCCTGCCTTCGGAGGGCAGTACTCTATCCAGCTGAGCTACGGATGCTTGTGCGGGCGACATCATACCCATGTCGCCCTTGGGCGTCCATGCTGGTTTTTGGCCGCTGAACCGTAGGAAATCGGCGCGCTGGCGGCCTAAGTCGGGCGCCGCCGCTCAAGGCGTGGGAACCGGGGCCAATCACGCTGATCCGAAAGATTCGGCAAATGCGCCGTTTTCGTTCTTTTTTTCGAACAGACTATTGCCCTGTACCCCCATTGATCCTAGGATTCGTTTGAGATTTCAAACGCTCTGTCTCCCGCGTGCGCTTCACTTGTTTCGTGCGCTGGGGCTGATTTCCCTGACGGCAGCCCACAAGGCGCCTTTCAACAACTCTAATTCGCTCCGCGTGCGCGCGGTGCTGTTAAGGAAAGCCGACATGCAGCTTAAAGATGCCCAGTTGTTCCGCCAGCAAGCCTTTATCGATGGTGCTTGGGTCGATGCGGACAACGGTCAGACCATCAAGGTCAACAACCCTGCCACGGGCGAGATTCTCGGTACCGTGCCAAAGATGGGCGCCGCGGAAACCCGCCGCGCCATCGAAGCCGCCGACAACGCCTTGCCGGTCTGGCGTGCGCTGACCGCCAAGGAGCGCGCGAATAAGCTGCGCCGTTGGTTCGAGCTGCTGATCGAAAACCAGGACGACCTCGCGCGCCTGATGACCCTCGAACAAGGCAAGCCGCTGGCCGAAGCCAAGGGCGAAATCGTCTACGCCGCATCCTTTATCGAGTGGTTCGCCGAAGAAGCCAAGCGCATCTACGGTGACGTGATCCCCGGCCACCAGCCCGACAAGCGCCTGATCGTGATCAAGCAGCCGATCGGCGTGACCGCTGCCATCACCCCGTGGAACTTCCCGGCCGCGATGATCACCCGTAAAGCCGGCCCGGCCCTGGCCGCCGGTTGCACCATGGTCATCAAGCCCGCTTCGCAAACCCCGTTCTCGGCCCTGGCCCTGGTTGAGCTGGCGCACCGTGCCGGTATCCCGAAAGGCGTGCTGAGTGTGGTCACCGGCAGCGCCGGCGACATCGGCGGCGAGCTGACCGGCAACCCGATCGTGCGTAAATTGTCCTTCACCGGCTCGACAGAAATCGGTCGCCAGCTGATGGCCGAATGCGCCAAGGACATCAAGAAAGTTTCCCTGGAGCTGGGCGGCAACGCGCCGTTCATCGTGTTCGACGACGCCGACCTGGATAAGGCCGTCGAAGGCGCGATCATCTCCAAGTACCGCAACAACGGCCAGACCTGCGTCTGCGCCAACCGCCTGTACATTCAGGATTCGGTGTACGACGCGTTCGCGGAAAAATTGAAAGTGGCCGTGGCCAAGTTGAAGATCGGCAACGGTCTGGAGGACGGCACCACCACAGGTCCCTTGATCGACGAAAAGGCCGTGGCCAAGGTGCAGGAACATATCGCCGATGCCCTGAGCAAAGGCGCGACGTTGCTGGCGGGCGGCAAGGTTATGGAAGGCAACTTCTTCGAGCCGACCATCCTCACCAACGTGCCGAAAAACGCCGCCGTGGCGAAGGAAGAAACCTTCGGCCCGCTGGCGCCGCTGTTCCGTTTCAAAGACGAAGCCGAAGTGATCGCGATGTCCAACGACACCGAGTTCGGCCTGGCTTCCTACTTCTACGCCCGCGACCTGGGCCGTGTGTTCCGTGTGGCCGAAGCCCTGGAATACGGCATGGTCGGCGTCAATACCGGGTTGATCTCCAACGAAGTGGCGCCGTTCGGCGGCATCAAGGCCTCGGGCCTGGGCCGTGAAGGCTCCAAGTACGGGATCGAGGATTACCTGGAAATCAAATACCTCTGCCTGGGCATCTAAGCCCTGTAAGAGATTGCAATAAACGCAGAGGGCACGAGAGCGCTGACCCTTTGCGTGTTTCAAGACGTTATTCGTAGTGGCCGGGAACGCTGTGGCAGTCGATCATCGCATGCTGCCGCAGTTGCCTCCCCGCCACGTATTCCTTGGACCCCGCCACCCGATGAGTGGCGAATGAGGACTTTATGAGCAAGACCAACGCATCCCTGATGAAACGCCGCGAAGCCGCTGTACCGCGCGGTGTTGGCCAGATCCACCCGATCTTCGCCGAATCCGCGAAGAACGCCACGGTGACCGACGTTGAAGGTCGCGAGTTCATCGACTTCGCCGGCGGTATCGCCGTGCTGAACACCGGCCACGTGCATCCGAAAATCATCGCCGCCGTGACCGAGCAGCTGAACAAGCTGACTCACACCTGCTTCCAGGTATTGGCCTACGAGCCCTACGTCGAAGTGTGCGAGAAAGTGAACGCCAAGGTGCCAGGCGATTTCGCCAAGAAAACCCTGCTGGTCACCACCGGTTCCGAAGCGGTGGAAAACGCCGTGAAGATTGCCCGTGCCGCCACTGGCCGCGCCGGCGTGATCGCCTTCACCGGCGCCTACCACGGCCGCACCATGATGACCCTGGGTCTCACCGGTAAAGTCGTGCCGTACTCGGCCGGCATGGGCCTGATGCCAGGCGGCGTGTTCCGCGCGCTGTACCCGAACGAGCTGCACGGTGTGAGCGACGACGACTCCATCGCCAGCATCGAACGCATCTTCAAGAACGATGCCGAGCCGCGTGATATCGCTGCAATCATCATCGAGCCGGTGCAGGGCGAAGGCGGTTTCTACGTCGCGCCGAAATCCTTCATGAAGCGCCTGCGCGAACTGTGCGACAAGCACGGCATCCTGCTGATCGCCGACGAAGTGCAAACTGGTGCCGGCCGTACCGGTACTTTCTTCGCCATGGAACAGATGGGCGTTGCTGCCGACCTGACCACCTTCGCCAAATCCATCGCCGGTGGCTTCCCGCTGGCCGGTGTGTGCGGCAAGGCTGAATACATGGACGCCATCGCCCCTGGTGGCCTGGGCGGCACCTACGCCGGTAGCCCGATCGCGTGCGCGGCTGCGCTGGCGGTGATGGAAGTGTTCGAAGAAGAGCACCTGCTGGACCGTTGCAAGTCCGTCGGCGAGCGTCTGGTCACTGGCCTGAAAGCCATCCAGGCCAAGTACCCGGTGATCGGTGACGTGCGTGCCCTGGGCGCGATGATCGCCGTCGAGCTGTTCGACGGTGGCGACACCCACAAGCCAAACGCTGCGGCCGTGGCTGCCGTGGTAGCCAAGGCGCGTGACAAGGGCCTGATCCTGTTGAGCTGCGGCACCTACGGCAACGTGTTGCGCGTACTGGTCCCGCTGACTGCGCCGGACGAGCTGTTGGACAAAGGCCTGGCGATCATCGAAGAGTGCTTCTCCGAGCTGTAAGCGCAAGCTGACCTGATCGACAGAAAAAACCCGCTTCGGCGGGTTTTTTTGTGCCCGATACAGCACATTCAGCCCAGGTTCATTGTACGTACCCGCCTCCATTGACTAAGGTGCAAGCATTGCCGATGGAGCGTGCTGGATGACTGCTGTTGATTTACCCGCTGTACCCCGCGTGTTGATTGCAGAAGCGGACCCTTGGTCGCGGGACCTGCTCAAGCAAGTGTTGTTGAACGTGCGCTGTGACGCACGGCTGGATGTGTGTGCCGACGGTCAGCAAGCGGCTACCTTGCTGCGGGAAAAAGCCTACGACCTGATCCTGGCCGATTGGGAGTTGCCGGGCATCGATGGCCTGAGCCTGCTGCGCAGCGTGCGCCAGCAGCGCCGCTCGCCCGCGCTGCCTTTCATTCTGCTGAGCAGCCGCAATGACAGCGCCAGTGTGCGTGAAGCCCTGCCCCTGGCGCCCACGGCCTACCTGACCAAACCCCTGAACATGGAAAGCCTGACCCAGCGCCTGCAAGACCTGCTGCTCAATGAAGGCGAAACGGTGTACTGCGAAATTCCGCCGCTGGCGCCGGGCATCACCTTGCCGGCGTTCCTGGAGCGCCGTCGCGAGGCCTCTGATGGCGCTCCGTTGCGCGTGGATGTGAAAGACGCCGTCCAAAAAAGCCTTGGCCCCGAGGGCCTGGACCTCAAGCGCCTGGAAGACCAGGTGCGCATGGACCCGCAAATCACCGCCGTGCTGATTGCCGCCGCCAACAGCGCCGGCCATCACGGCACGCCGGTGCAAACCCTGCCGGCGGCGTTGCACAAGCTGGCTGCCGGGCAAAGCATGAACCTGATCCTCGGCCTGTCCCTCAAGCACAACGTGGTGCTGGGGGATGCGGCTCTGGTGGCCTATGCCGAGCGTCACTGGCAGTTGTCCCAGGACACCGCCGACTACGCGCGACGCCTGGCGCGCATGCTGGAATTGGATCACGAGCGCTGCTACAGCGCCGGCATCCTGCATCGGCTCGGTGACCTGGCGTTGTTGCGCTGCCTGGAAGACTGGTGCCAGGGCGGCGGCGCGTTGGATGACGAGGCGATCGGCGAGGCGCTCTACACCTTCGGTGCCGCCTATGGCTCAGCGTTGCGTGCGCGTTGGCGCTTGCCCCATGAGCTGCGCCAGTTGATCGCGGCGATCTACTCGCTGGAGGGCGGGGTGTATGCGCGGGATGCGCTGGTGGTGAACCTGGCGGCGCAGATGGCGCGGTTGACTGAGCATGAAGGGTTGGAGGTGCTGGCGGCGGGCAAGACGGCGCGATTGCTCAAGGTTGGCTTGTCGGAGCTAATGCGCGTGCGCAAGGCCTAGAGAACAATGAGATCCAAATGTGGGAGCGGGCTTGTGTGGGAGCGGGCTTGCTCGCGAAGGCGGTGTATCAGTCAATCAATCCTGCGACTGACACTCCGCATTCGCGAGCAAGCCCGCTCCCACATTGGATCTTTGTTGCGGCAGATATTTAGCTGGCGACGACGCGATTCTTGCCCAGCCGCTTGGCCTCATACATCGCCGCATCCGCGCGGGCGAACAGGCTGTCCAACGTCGAGTCCTCTTCGCTCAGGCTAGCCAAACCCTGACTGACGGTCACCGTAAACGCCAAACCTTCATAGCTGAAACTCAGCGCCTGGATTTCCTTGCCCAACCGCTCCGCCACCTGCAACGCCATGTCCGGCGCACAACCGGGCAGGACCGCGGCGAATTCTTCGCCGCCAATGCGCCCGAACAGGTCGCCACGACGCAATACCCCGCGACCGCTCTCGGCGATACGCCGCAGCACCTGGTCGCCCTCCAGGTGGCCGTAGGAGTCGTTGACGTCCTTGAAGTCATCGATGTCCAGCAACAGAAACGCCAAGGGCGCGCCTTGGGCGCAGGCGCTGTCGAATGCCTGGTTGGCGCATTCGAAGAAGTGCCGGCGGTTGCTGCTCTGGGTCAGCACGTCGGTGGTGGCGAGGCGATGCAGTTCCAGTTCCAGCTGCTTTTTCTCGGTGATGTCTTCGGCCATGCCGACTACGATCACCGGCTCGCCAGGTTCGACTTGCTGGTTGATGTAGCACTTGTCGCTGAGCCAGCGGATCTGCCCGTCAGCGGTGATGATGCGGTACTCGCGGTCTTCCACGGCGCCCTGTTCCAGCACGCGGGCGAGGCTGTGTTCGGCGTAGTCGAGGTCTTCGGGGTGAATGCTGTTGCGCCATTCCCGGTGGTCGGCCAACAGCAAGCCGGCCGAACGCCCAAATACCCGTTCGTAGGCCGGGCTCACGTACAGCACGCGGCGCGTTTGCCAATCGATGGCCCACAGCACGGCGTTCACGCTGACCAATAGTGAACTGAGCAATTGTTCGCGCTCGCTCAGCCGCTCGACTTCGCCCTGGGCGTGCATCAGCGCCAGCAGGGTCGCCGCCGCTGCGGGGCGCGGGTGCTCAGCGCTGGGAGGATCGGGCAGGTAGGGCTTTTCGTGAACCATCGGCACAACTCTCTCTGGGCGCGCCGCAGGATGGAACAGCGGTCACAACAAGGGGCCACCATGATGGCGAAGTGTTCATTGAGAGAGGCGAATTGCAGTGAAGTTCCGTCATCGGGCGCGATTGACGGTGTCCGAGAAATGGCGCCAAAAAGCCGGTGGGTGGGAGGGCAAGCCCTCCCACCGTAGGCTCAGACCGCTGCAGGACGCAGGGAATAGGTCTTCAATTGGTGGGCAAAGTCGCGCAGGGACTGGATGCCGCTGGCCTCGGCCTCATGCACCCATTCCTTGATGGCGGCGAGCATGTCGTGGCCATTGGTGCTGGTCTTGAGCCAGATCTGTTGCAGCGCCAGGCGCTTCTCGTAGATCACTTTCAGTGCCTGGCTGTGTTCCAGCATGCCCTGGATGCGCAGGTGATGACGCTCATCCAGCAGGCTGGTCTCCCGCGACAGCAGGCGCTTGGCGCGATGGAACTGGTGGCGCACCGAGTGATCGACCTTCTCCAGCTCTTGCTTGACCAGCGGGCCGATCACCAGCTTGCGGTACTGGGCCATGATCTGGAAGCGGTTGTTGAGGATCGCCATCGCGGTGTCCATGTCCAGGTGGCCCTTGCCCTCGACGCGGTGGGCAATCGGCGCCACGCGCTGCACCTTGGCCAGGCGCAGCCAACTGAACACCTTGATCCAGGCCCAGCCCAGGTCGAACTCCCACTTCTTCACCGACAGCTTGGCGGAGTTGGGGTAGGTGTGATGGTTGTTGTGCAGCTCTTCGCCACCGACGATGATGCCCCACGGCACCAGGTTGGTCGCCGCGTCACGGCATTCGAAGTTGCGATAGCCCACGGCATGGCCCAGGCCGTTGATCACGCCGGCGGCCCAGAACGGGATCCACATCATCTGGATCGCCCAGATGGTGATGCCGATGGTGCCGAACAGCAGCAGGTCGATCACGCCCATGATCGCCACGCCCAGCAGCGGGTAGGGCGTGTAGATCTTGCGTTCGATCCAGTCGTCCGGGCAGTTTTTGCCGTAGATGCGCAAGGTCTCGGGGTTTTCCGCTTCGGCGCGGTACAGTTCGGCACCTTTGCGCAACACGGTGGACAGGCCTTTGATCACCGGGCTGTGCGGGTCATCGACGGTTTCGCATTTGGCGTGGTGTTTGCGGTGGATGGCAGTCCACTCGCGGGTGTTCTGCGCCGTGGTCAGCCACAGCCAGAAACGGAAGAAGTGTTTCAGGCCGGCATTGAGTTCCAGGGAACGATGGGCTGAATAGCGGTGCAGATAGACGGTGACCCCAACGATGGTCACGTGGGTCATCAACAGAGTGACTGCCACCAGTTGCCAGGCTGACAGGTCAAGAAAACCGTTGTACCACATAGGCTGTATGGCCCTCAGATAAAGAAAAAAACAGCTCACGCATTATCACTAAGCCTACAGAGAAAACCAGCCACCCTTTCAGATAGGAGTGACGGGATGTTTCTTATTCTATAATCCGCAGCCTTTGTAGGGCGATTCTGTTTTTTTGGTAAGGATTACTGACCATATGCTGTTTTCATACCGAGGTGCCCTGCGTGTGGGGCTGGTATACCTGCTGGTTTCCATTGTCTGGCTCCAGCTCAGCAACCAGATATTGATCAACTTTCTCGATGAACCGAGGGAGTTGGGTCATTGGCTGCAGGTGCGTGGCTATGTGTGGGTAGCCCTCAGCGCGCTGGCCATTTACCTGCTTTGCGCGCGGTTTGACCGGGCCAACCGGCTTGCCCAGCCCCTGCAGGAAAACCGCGAACGCTTGCGCCAGGCCGCCGCCGTGTTCGACTGCACCCGCGAAGGCGTGCTGGTCACCGACGCCAAGGGCTTGATCGTGCATGTGAACCGCGCCTTTGTGGAGATCACCGGCTACCGCCGCGAAGACGTCATGGGCCAGCAGCCGAGCCTGTTCAAATCCGGGCGCCATTCATCGGGTTTTTATCAACAGATGTTCCAGGCCCTGGGGCGTACCGGTGAATGGAGCGGGGAAATCTGGAACCGGCGCAAGAGCGGCGAGATTTATCCACAGTGGCAAACCATCCGCGCCGTGCAGGATGATCTCGGCCACGTCAGCCATTATGTCGCAGTGTTCTCCGATATCAGCGCCATCAAGCATTCTGAGCACGAACTGGCGCACTTGGCGCACCACGATCCGCTCACCGACCTGCCTAACCGCCTGCTGTTCACCGACCGCGCCGAGCAGGCGCTGGCCTCGGCGCAAGTGCATAAGCGCGGTTGTGCCTTGCTGCTGCTGGACCTGGACCACTTCAAGATCATCAACGACAGCCTCGGCCATAACGTCGGCGACCAACTGCTCAAGCTGGTGGGCGAGCGGCTCAAGGCCCTGTTCGGCCCCGGCGTAACCCTGGCGCGCCTGGGGGGCGACGAGTTCGCCGTGCTGGCGGAAAGTTGTCCACAGGTGGTGCAAGCCGCCGGCCTGGCGCAACGCATGCTGGACGCGATGAAACAACCGTTCATCTTTGATGGCCACCAACTGTTTATCAGCGCCAGCGTCGGCATCAGCCTGTTCCCCAGCGATGCCCTGAGCGCCGAGCAACTGTTGCGCAACGCCGACTCCGCGCTGTTCAAGGCCAAGAGCGCCGGGCGCGAAGGCTACGCGCTGTACACCGAAGAACTCACCGCCCACGCGCAAAACCGCGTGGAAATCGCCAGCGAATTGCGCCGCGCCCTCGACCAGCACGAACTGCGCGTCTACTACCAGCCCGTGCACGATCTGCAAGACAGCCGCCTGATCGGCGTCGAGGCGCTGGTGCGCTGGGAGCACCCGGAGCGTGGTCTGGTGCCGCCGGGGGACTTCATTCCCATCGCCGAACGCACCGGGTTGATCGCCGACATCGACGCCTGGGTGCTGGATCAGTCTTGCCGCCAGATGGGCCAATGGCTGGCCGATGGCGTGGCGCTGAATTTTATTGCGGTCAACGTCTCCAGCCGTCTGTTTGCCCGTCGCGAGCTGTACGACCAAGTTGCCCAGGTGCTGCACGACACCGGCCTGGACCCGGCCTTCCTTGAGCTGGAAGTCACCGAAAGCGCGGTGATGGACGACCCCGAAGCCGCCCTGGAGCAACTGCACCGCCTGCGCGAACTGGGCTTGCGCCTGGCCATCGACGACTTTGGCACCGGCTATTCCTCGTTGCTGCGCCTCAAGCGCCTGCCGGTGCAGAAACTCAAGATCGACCAGGGCTTTGTCGCCGGCTTGCCGTGGGACGAAGACGACGCCGCCATCGTGCGCGTGGTGATCGCCCTGGCGAAAAGCATGGGCATGCAGGTGCATGCCGAAGGCATCGAGCAGGTGGAGCAGGCGCGGTTCCTGTTGGAGCATGAATGCGATCTGGGCCAGGGCTACTGGTTTGGCCGGCCAGTGCCGGCGAGTGAAATCGATTGGAACCGAGCCCCGCCAATCCAGAATTGAAATGTGGCCAAAAATGTGGGAGCTGGCTTGCCTGCGATAGCGGTTGATCAGCCAGTGATGTGCTGACTGACACACCGCTATCGCAGGCAAGCCAGCTCCCACATTTGGATCCTAATAAGGCTTTATTTCAGCGTGCGGGCATAAAACCCGCACGCAACCCCACGTCCCATCAGAAAATTCTTTCTGGTTATATAAACATTCTTAAATAGTATTTTTAAGAATATCCGCGCTTATCTACTATCGCTCTCACGCCACCCGCAGTGCCGCCACTGCAAGGCACTCTTTATTTCAGGAGCGAGACCATGAGCGCATCTCTACGTAGCGTCGACGGCCAGGACGAAGCAGCCATTTTGCGTGAGATCCAGAGCGCATTGCGCGATCTGCGCTTTGGCGCAGTGGAAATCACCGTGCATAACGCGCAAGTGGTTCAGATCGAACGCAAAGAAAAATTCCGCCTGCAGAACCCGGGTAACAAACCGAGCTAAGCAGTCACGGCGATTCGCATGCTAGACCCGCACTTATAAGAAAAAGCCAACACCCAGAATTTTCAGGAGCTTCTATGTCGTCGATTCGCCGTTACGCCCTGGCCGCCCTGGCCAGCGCCGTGTTTGCAGGTTCCGCCGTTGCCAAGGACTACGAGTTGCTCAACGTCTCGTACGACCCGACCCGTGAGCTGTACCAGGACTACAACGCTGAGTTCACCAATTTCTGGAAACAGTCCCACCCCGGCGACAACGTGAAAATCCAGCAATCCCACGGTGGTTCGGGCAAGCAAGGCCGCGCCGTGATCGACGGCCTGCGCGCCGACGTGGTGACCCTGGCCCTGGCCGGCGACATCGACGAAATCGCCAAGTTGGGCAAGACCCTCCCGGAAAACTGGCAGACCCGCCTGCCGGACGCCAGCACCCCGTACACCTCGACCATCGTGTTCCTGGTGCGCAAGGGCAACCCTAAAGGCATCAAGGATTGGGGCGACCTGATCAAGAAAGACGTTTCGGTCATCACCCCGAACCCGAAAACCTCCGGCGGCGCCCGCTGGAACTTCCTCGCCGCCTGGGCCTACGGCCTCAAGGCTGGCGGCAGCGAAGCCAAGGCCCAGGAATACGTGAAAGAGCTGTTCAAACACGTGCCTGTGCTGGACACCGGCGCACGCGGTTCGACCATCACCTTCGTCAACAACGGTCAGGGTGACGTGTTGCTGGCCTGGGAAAACGAAGCCTTTCTGGCGTTGAAGGAAGACGGCGGCGCCGACAAGTTCGACATCGTCGTGCCGTCCCTGTCGATCCTCGCCGAGCCGCCAGTGGCCGTGGTCGACAAGAACGCCGAGAAAAAGGGCAACACCGAAATCGCCACTGAATACCTGAAGCACCTGTACAGCCCGGCTGGCCAGGAGATTGCGGCGAAGAACTTCTACCGCCCACGCGATGCGAAAGTTGCCGCCAAATACACCCAACAGTTCCCGAAACTGGACCTGGTGACTATCGACAAAGACTTCGGCGGCTGGAAAACTGCCCAACCGAAATTCTTTAACGACGGTGGCGTGTTCGACCAGATCTACACGGCGCAGTAAGCCAAAGTACCTGTAGGAGCCTCGCTTTTCTGTGGGAGCTGGCTTGCCTGCGATAGCATCACCGCGGCGTATCAGTTACACCGCGGTGCCTGCATCGCAGGCAAGCCAGCTCCCACACAAAGCGTGCTCCTACAGTGGTTTCTACCCTTTAACCAAGGACTCTTATGTCGCGTCGTATCTCCCCCGTCATACCCGGCTTCGGGCTGACGCTGGGCTACACCGTGGTGTACCTCAGCCTGATCGTACTCATCCCCCTCGCGGCGATGTTTGTACACGCCGCTCAACTTACCTGGGATCAGTTCTGGAACATCATCTCCGCACCGCGCGTGCTGGCGGCCTTGAAGCTGAGCTTCAGCACTGCGCTGTATGCGGCACTGATCAACGGCGTGATCGGCACACTGCTGGCCTGGGTGCTGGTGCGCTACACCTTCCCCGGCCGCAAGATCATCGATGCGATGATCGACTTGCCCTTCGCCTTGCCCACCGCCGTGGCGGGTATCGCACTGACCGCCTTGTATACGCCTAATGGTTTTGTCGGCCAGTTTGCCGCCGACCTGGGCTTCAAGATCGCCTACACCCCGCTGGGCATCACCCTGGCGCTGACCTTTGTCACGCTGCCATTCGTGGTGCGCACGGTGCAGCCGGTACTGGCCGATATCCCCCGGGAAATCGAAGAAGCCGCCGCCTGCCTGGGCGCCAAGCCGTTGCAGGTGTTCCGCTACATCCTCGTGCCCGCGTTGCTGCCCGCCTGGCTGACCGGCTTCGCCCTGGCGTTTGCCCGTGGCGTCGGTGAGTACGGTTCGGTGATCTTTATCGCCGGCAACATGCCGATGAAAACCGAGATCCTGCCGCTGCTAATCATGGTCAAGCTCGACCAGTACGACTACCGCGGCGCCACCTCCATCGGCGTGTTGATGCTGGTGGTTTCCTTTGTCCTGCTGCTGCTGATCAACTTGTTGCAGCGGCGCATCGAACGTCCATAAGGAGGCGCGGAACATGTCCCAATCGTCTATTTCCGCCGCGTCCTCGGCCAACGCTGCCCGCCGTGGCAGCGCAGTGTCGCGACGTATCCTGATTAGCCTCGGCTGGCTGGTGTTTGCGCTGTTCCTGCTGTTGCCGCTGCTGATCGTGGTGACCCAGGGCTTGAAGAACGGCCTCGGGTCGTTCTTCACCGCGATCCTCGAACCCGACGCGTTGTCGGCGCTGAAACTCACGGTAATCGCCGTGGCGATTTCGGTGCCGCTCAACGTGGTGTTCGGCGTCAGCGCTGCCTGGTGCGTGAGCAAATACTCGTTCCGTGGCAAGAGCATCCTGGTCACGCTGATCGACCTGCCGTTCTCGGTGTCGCCGGTGATTGCCGGCCTGGTCTACGTGCTGATGTTCGGCGCCCAGGGCTTCTTTGGCCCGTGGTTGCAGGACCATGACATCCAGATCGTGTTTGCCTTGCCCGGCATTGTGCTGGCGACCATCTTCGTCACCGTGCCGTTCGTGGCCCGTGAACTGATCCCGCTGATGCAAGAGCAGGGCACCCAGGAAGAAGAAGCCGCTCGGCTGTTGGGTGCGAATGGCTGGCAGATGTTCTGGCACGTCACCGTGCCGAATATCAAATGGGGCCTGATCTACGGCGTGGTGCTGTGTACCGCGCGGGCCATGGGTGAGTTTGGCGCGGTGTCGGTGGTGTCCGGCCACATTCGCGGCGTCACCAACACCCTGCCGCTGCACGTCGAGATTCTCTACAACGAATACAACCACGTCGCCGCGTTTGCGGTGGCCAGCCTGCTGCTGATCCTGGCGCTCTTCATCCTGCTGCTCAAGCAGTGGAGCGAGAACCGTATCAACCGCCTGCGCAACAGTGCCGGTGAGGAATAAGTCATGTCGATCGAAGTCCGTAATGTCAGCAAGAACTTCAACGCCTTCAAGGCCCTGAACAGCATCAATCTGGACATCCAGAGTGGCGAGCTGGTGGCGTTGCTTGGCCCGTCCGGCTGCGGCAAGACCACCTTGCTGCGCATCATCGCCGGCCTCGAAACCCCGGATGACGGCAGCATCGTGTTCCACGGTGAAGACGTCTCCGGCCACGACGTGCGTGATCGCAACGTCGGCTTCGTGTTCCAGCACTACGCGTTGTTCCGCCACATGACCGTGTTCGACAACGTGGCGTTCGGCCTGCGCATGAAGCCGAAGAACCAGCGCCCGAGCGAAAGCCAGATCGCCAGCAAAGTCCACGAGCTGCTGAACATGGTGCAACTGGACTGGCTGTCCGACCGCTATCCGGAACAACTCTCCGGTGGCCAGCGCCAGCGTATCGCTCTGGCCCGCGCCCTGGCGGTGGAACCGAAAGTGCTGCTGCTGGATGAGCCGTTCGGTGCCCTCGACGCCAAGGTGCGTAAAGAACTGCGCCGCTGGCTCGCACGCCTGCACGAAGACATCAACCTGACCTCGGTGTTCGTGACCCACGACCAGGAAGAGGCCATGGAAGTCGCCGACCGTATCGTGGTGATGAACAAGGGCGTGATCGAGCAGATCGGCTCACCGGGCGAAGTCTACGAAAACCCGGCCAGTGATTTCGTCTATCACTTCCTCGGTGATTCGAACCGCCTGCATCTGGGCGAAGACAATCATGTGTTGTTCCGCCCCCATGAAGTGTCGCTGTCGCGCCATGAACTGGAAGACCACCACGCCGCCGAAGTGCGCGACATCCGCCCACTGGGTGCGACCACGCGCGTGACGTTGAAGGTGGAAGGCCAGAGCGAGCTGATCGAGGCCGAAGTGGTGAAAGACCACGACAGCCTCACCGGTTTGGCCCGTGGCGAGACGTTGTTCTTCAAGCCCAAGGTCTGGCAAAAAGCCTAACGCCTCCCTCGCAATACCTGAGGTGTGGGCTTGTGTGGGAGCGGGCTTGCTCGCGAAGGCGGCGGATCAGACAGAACATCTGTGACTGACCCACCGCATTCGCGAGCAAGCCCGCTCCCACATTTCAGACCGTGTTCCATCCACTTTGTAATACCAGCACACACCCCAACCCAATCAACACCGTCCCGCTGACCCTCGGCACCCACTGCTGAAAACGTTGCCCCGACAACGGCCCCAGCAGCATCGAAGACGCCAGCACCGCCGCCACGTCCGCCGCCGAGAACACCAGGTTGACGAAGCTGCCCAGCAGCAAAAACTGCAACCACACCGGAGCGTCCGCCGCGACGTCGACGAACTGGGGCAGGAAGGTCAGGAAAAACAGCGCCGTCTTCGGGTTCAGCACCTCCACCACCACGCTGTCGCGCAGCACATCCGGCTGGCGCACCACGCCGTTGTCCGGGCTGTGATGACGCGCCTTGAAAATCATCGAACCGCCCAGCCAGATCAGGTAACCGGCACCCGCCAGGCGTATGACGTCGAAGGCCGCCGGCGCGGCATGCAGCAAGGCCGACAAGCCAAACGTCGCCGCCAGGATATGCGCGTAGCACCCCAGGTGAATCCCCAGCGCCGCACGCAAGCCTGCGCGGCGGCCGTGGGCCAGGGTCTGGCTGGTCATGTAGAGAATCGCGGGGCCGGGCATGCAGGCAAATACCAGGGTCGCGGTGGCAAAGGGAATCCATAAGGTGAAGGACATGAGCGTGGTCTTCCAGTGACAAGGGCGCCCGTGGGCGGTTTCTGGAAGTACGCTGGATGAAGGCAGGCAGCGAAGGACCAGGCCTGCAAGGTTAGGGCGCAGGCCTGGGCGCAGAAATACGGCGACTGCCGTATTTTCCCAAGAGAGTGGGCGGGGGATGCTGTCAGCCAGTGGGAAGCCCCAGGCGCACGGCGTACACGGCGAGTTCGGCGGTGTTGTGCAGGTCGAGTTTGCGCATCAGGTTTTCGCGGTGCTTGCGCACGGTCAAAGGGCTGATATGCAGTTGCTCGGCAATGTCGCGGGCGTTGCTGCCTTGGGCGACGAGGCCGAGGATCTGCCGTTCGCGGCGGGTCAGCGCGGCCTCAGCGATCAGGTGGTCATCGGCGGCCTGGCTGCCGTGGCCGTCAATCGCAAAACGCACGGCGGCTGCCAGGTAGCGCTCGTTTCGGCGCACCGCGTCGATGGCGTCCAGCAGCTCATGGCTGTCATCCGCCTTGGTGATGTAGCCGTGTACGCCGGCCTCCAGCACGCCGCGAATGGTGCTGAGCTCGACGTTGGCCGTGAGCACGAGGATTTTCAGGCGCGGGAACCGGCAGCGCAGGTCGCGGATGAACTGCAAGCGGTTGACCCCCGGCATGCCCAGGTCGAGCAGCAGCAGGTCGATGCGGTGCTGCGCCAGCCCGGCAAGGATGCCATCGCTGTGCGCCGCATCCGCCACCACCTGCACGTCATCGCGGGTCGAGAGCAGAAACCGCAGGCCATCGCGCACGATGCTATGGTCATCGGCAATCAGGATGTTCAGGCGCTTACCTTCCATTGTCAGCCGCTCTTATTGGAATTGTGTTCATGACCGAGGTTATCCAGCGTAACTGCGTCGATTTGCTCTACCGCCAGTCGTACGCCGTGCTGTTTGCCAACTTTGTCATACCCTGGCCGGTGGCGTACATCTTCCGCGACGCAGTGTCGGCCCAGGCGGTGCTGGTGTGGATCGGCGTGATGTATGCCTTGACGCTGTGGCGCATCGTGCTGGCGCGGCGTTATTTCGCCCATGCCGGTGCGGCGGATCTGGCCCCCCGCGTGTGGGGGTGGCATGCGTCGCTGCTGTCCTGGGCCTCGGCCGGGCTGTGGGGCGTGGTCGGTTGGGTCGGGTTTGCCACGGGTGATCCGCAGCTGCTGGCGTTTACCTGCGTGGTGCTGACCGGGCTGGTGTGTGGTGCGGTGCCGTCGCTGTCGGCGTTTCCGCCGGCGTATGCCGGTTCCCTGGTGGCGATGCTGGCGCCCGTCGCGGTGCAGTGCCTGTTGGGCGCAGGAGAGACCTACACGACCTATCTGTTTTTCGTCGCCTGCCTGTCGGCGGTCAATCTGTATTACAGCCGCGTGACTTTTCAGACCTTGCGCGAAACGGTCCAGTTGCGCCTGGAAAACCTCGACCTGGTGCATCGCCTGGAACAGGAGCGCGACCGCGCCCAGGCGGCCGACCAGGCCAAGTCGCGCTTCCTCGCGGCGGCCAGCCATGATTTGCGCCAGCCGATCCATGCCCTAGGCCTGTTTGTCGCGGGCCTGGCGGCGTTGGCCGAGCGCGGCGATGTACTGGCCGACAAGGCCCGTGATGTTGCGGCACGGTTGGGTGCGGTGATCGGCAACCTGGGCGGCCTGCTCAATGGCCTGCTCGACATTTCGCGCCTGGATGCAGGCGTGGTGGCAGTCAACCGTGAACCGGTGTCCCTGGAGCGGCTGTTTGCCGACCTGTCCAACGAGTTCAGCGCCGGCGCCCGTGGCCGCGGTTTGCGCTGGCGCGTGCGCCCGCTGCCGGTGTGGGTGGACAGCGACCCGGTGCTGCTCAAGCGCATCCTCGACAACCTGCTGGCCAACGCGGTGCGCTACACCGACTACGGCGGTGTGTTGCTCGGTTGTCGGCGGCGAGGCTTGAGCGTGGAAATCCAGGTGTTCGACAGCGGCCCCGGGATTGCCCGGGCGCACCACGGGCAGGTATTCGAAGAGTTCTTCCAACTGCACAACCCGCAGCGCGACCGCACCCAGGGCCTCGGGTTGGGCCTGGCCATCGTGCGGCATACCGCGCGGTTGCTCGGCCATGACGTGCGCCTGGTTTCTGTGGAAGGGCAGGGCTCGATGTTTGCACTGCGCGTGCCCCTCAGCCACTCGGCGACGCAGGTGCAAGCGGTCGCGCCGCGACGCGCTGGCGAAGAAGGCCTGGGCATCCTGGTGATCGACGATGAGCCGACGGTGCTGGAAGCGTTGGTGGGGTTGCTCGACCTGTGGGGCCACCGCGTATACGCTGGTGCCTCGGTGGACGAAGCCTGCCAGCGCCACGACGATGCGCGGCGCCAGGGCAGTGCCACGGTGGACCTGATCCTCAGCGACTTTCGCCTCAGCGGCATGAACGGCCTGCAAGCCATCAGCCGCGCCCGACGTTACCTGCGCCAGGCGGTGCCGGCGATCATCATCACCGGCGATACGTCGCCGGCCTGCCTGGCCGAGACCGTCGCCAGCGGCTTTCCCGTGCTGCAAAAGCCGTTGGACGCGCAGCTGTTACGTGCGGCGCTGGACGCGGCACGGGTGGATTAGTGCGGCTGCGCGGCCAGTGAGCGCACCGGCCCCGAACGCGCTTCGATCTGCTGCTTGAGGTCATGCCGCAGCCCCACGAGAAACGCCAGTTCCGCCACCACAAACAACGGCCCGACAATCAGCCCCGACACATCATCCACAAACGCCGGTTTCTTGCCTTCGTAGTAGTGGCCGACAAACTGAATCGCCCAGCCCACCACAAACATCCCGACCCCGCTGCCCAGCCACACCAGCGTGCTCTGCGCCGCCAACACATGCCCGGCCCACACCGACAAGCCCATCAGCACCGTCATCAACACGCCGAGCGCCAGTTCCAGACGCAGGTAAAACCACGCCGAAAACAGCGCGAGCAGCACCGCCGGAGACACCCACAGCCTGCCGACGGTCCATTCGGGACGCGATAGCAGCACGGCCACCGCGACCACAATCAACGGGATGCCGATAAAGTGGCTGGCGATATTGCGTGGGTCGCGATGGTAGGCGGCGTATTGGCTGAGGTGATCGACGAGGCTTTTCATTGTTGTTCCTCCTGTAGGATGTTTGATCATGCCCTGTCAGCCTTTGCCTGACTGTCAACTGGGCGACAATCTTCGGAGTTCCCATGGATGCAGCGCAATGGCATTCGCAACTGGCGACAGGCCAGTGGTTCAGTCACCTGCCCGCACCGTTTCAGACTAGCTTGCTGGCCCACGCCCGGTTGCGTCAGCTGACGACGGGGCAATACCTGTTCAAGCGCGGTGACCCGCCGTGCGGCTTGTATGCGGTACTTGATGGCAGCCTGCGCATCAGCGCGGTCAATGAACACGGCAAGGAGGCGGTATTGAGCCTGGTCGAGCCGCCTTTCTGGTTTGGCGAGATCTGCCTGTTCGACGGCCTGCCGCGCACCCACGACGCCTGCGCCGTCGGCCCGTGCACGCTGTTGCAGGTGCCGCAGCAGGCGCTGTTGAAAGACCTCGACGAAAACCCGCGCTACTGGCGCGACCTGGCGTTGTTGATGAGCCAGAAGCTGCGCCTGAGCTTTATCGGCCTCGAACAATTGCGCCTGATGCCGGCGTCGGTGCGCCTGGCCCATCGCTTGCTGATGATCATTGACGGCCACGGCGACATCGAGCCCTCACGGCGCATCGTGCAACTGCCCCAGGAAGACCTGGCGGCGCTGCTCAGCCTGTCGCGCCAGACCACCAACGCCTTGCTCAAGGATCTGCAAGCCCAGGGCATTGTGCGTTTGGGCTACGGCGAGATCGAAATCCTCGACGCCGGGCGGTTGCGGGAGGCGGCGCACACCTGAGGGTGTTAGCCTGCTGGCCTGATCAATCGAGGTGTCTTATGCGTGTGCTGTTAGTGGAACATGAATCCGACGAAGCACAGCGGATGGCCCAGGGCTTGAACGAGGCCAGCTACAGCGTGGACGTGGCGGCCAATGGCATGGCGGCCCAGCGTCTGGTCGAGGACGGCGAGTACGACCTGGTGATCCTCGATGTGATGCTGCCCGGGCTGAATGCCTGGAAATTGCAGCAGGCGATTCGCCAGAAGGGCAGCACGCCAGTGTTGTTCCTGACCACGCCCGGCGGCATTGAAGACCGGCTGCGTGGGTTGGAATTGCATGAGGATGACTACCTGCTCAAGCCGTTTGAGGCCAAGGCGTTGGTGGCGCGGGTGAGGAAAGTGTTACGGCGTGATCGTGGGCGGTGACTGATCTGACGCCTTCGCGAGCAAGCCCGCTCCCACATTTGATCGAGTTCCAACTTTGGAATGCAGTCAAATGTGGGAGCGGGCTTGCTCGCGAAGAGGCCCTCAAAAACCCCACAAATCTACCTCAACCCCTCCCGAAACTGCCCCGGCGTCACCCCCGTCCATCGCTTGAACGCCCGACTAAAACTGCTGGTATCAGCAAACCCCAGCAAATGACTGATCTCCGCCAATGAACACTGCGGGTCCCGCAAGTGCAGCAACGCCAAATTCTCCCGACACTCATTGAGCAACGCATCAAACCGGCAACCTTCGTCCGCCAGATGCCGCTGCAAGCTGCGCAAACTCAAGTGCAACGCCTGGGCGACCCGTTCTGCGCCGGGCTCGCCGTCGGGCAATTGCGCTTCGATCACCCGGCGCACCTTGCGCTCCCAGGTCAGCGGCTGTAGTTGGGCGAGGGTGCGTTTGAGCACGGTTTCATTGTGTTCGGCCAGCTCGGGGTTGGCGTCGTCGAGGTGGCTGTCGAAGTCCTGGGCAGCGAATTCCAGGCGGTCTTCCTCGGCGCCAAAAAACACTGGCGCGCGAAACACCGTGTGCCAGGGCTTGGGATCGACCGGTTGCGGACGCCGCAGGTACACGGCCAGCGGCGCATAGTCCCGGCCCAGGCGATTGCGGCACGTGCGCACATAAATCGCCGCAAACGCATCGATGGCTTCGAACGCCGGCGCCGGGCTGCCGCTGGGTTGCAGCAGGCGAAAGCGGTAGCGCTGGCCATCGCCACTCAACTCCAGGGTCAGGGCGTCGCTGACCACCTGGTGATAACGCACGATGCGCTCGAACACCTCGCGCAAACTGCCGCTGGCCACCAGCGCATAACCCAGCGCATGAAAGGTGGTAGGGCTGACAAACCGCGACACCCGCAAGCCAATCGCCGGGTCGCCGCTGGCCTGCACCGCCAGTTCCCACAGCCGCGTGGTGGCCGACAGCGGGTAGCGCGCATTCGGGTCGTCCATCTGCTGTGGGTCGAGCCCGGCTTGCGCGCACAGCGCGGCGCTGTCGAGGCCGAGGGCGTCGAGCTGCTTGCGCAGGGCGCGGGTCCAACTGGCGAGGGAGGTGGGTTCGGTCATGGCGATTGGCGCTTGCGGTCAACAGGTTGGCGTCCAGGGCTAGCGCCCTGCCAGATCGCGTGGGGCAGGATGGACGCTTCAATAACCAGAGGATGGAAGCATGGACGGTACTTCTGCAAGTCCCCAGCAGATGAACGCGCAACAGCGTTCGGCGCATATCCGTGAAGTGGTGATGGCCGAAGGTGTGCGCTTGCGTCAGCAGCACCCCTGGCTGCTGCATCAGGACGCGCTGGGTGCGGGCATCCTGGCGTTTGCGTTGCTCGGCATGATTGGCTCGGCAGCGCTCTACATCGAGGGTTATATGGCCTGGTGGGCGTGTCTGTTGATCAATGCGTTCCTGGCTTCACTGACCCACGAGCTGGAACACGACCTGATCCACAGCATGTACTTTCGCAAGCAGCGTATCCCCCACCACCTGATGATGGGCCTGGTGTGGCTGGCGCGGCCGAGCACGATCAACCCGTGGATTCGCCGGCACCTGCACCTCAACCATCACAAGGTGTCCGGCACCGAGACGGATATGGAAGAGCGCGCCATTACCAACGGCGAGCCCTGGGGTTTTGCGCGGCTGTTGATGGTCGGTGACAACGTCATGTCGGCGTTTATCCGCCTGCTGCGGGCCAAGACCTGGAAGCACAAGTTCAGCATCCTCAAGCGCTCGCTGCTGGTGTACGCGCCGCTGGCGCTGCTGCATTGGGGGGCGTGGTATGTGTTCCTCGGCTTCCACGCGGCCAATGGCATCGCCAGCCTGCTGGGCGCGCCCATCGAGTGGTCAGCCACGACCTTGCAGGTGATGCAGGTGATCGACATCGCCGCCGTGGTGATCATCGGCCCCAACGTGTTGCGCACCTTTTGCCTGCACTTTGTCAGCTCCAACATGCACTACTACGGCGATGTGGAACTGGGCAATGTGATCCAGCAGACCCAGGTGTTGAACCCGTGGTGGATGTGGCCGTTGCAGGCGTTCTGCTTCAACTTCGGCAGCACCCATGGCATCCACCATTTTGTGGTGAACGAGCCGTTCTACATCCGCCAGATGACCGCCAAGGTGGCGCATAAGGTCATGGCGCAGATGGGCGTGCGCTTCAATGATTTCGGGACGTTTGCGCGGGCCAATCGGCTTGGCTTTCCACCGCCAGCAGCGTCTCGATCAGTGCCTTCGCCGCAGGCGACAAGCGCGCCCCAGCGCGGCTGATGATCCCGCAGCGGTTGCTCAAGCTGTCAAGGGCGTGGGGCAGGTTGCGCCAGTGCAGCACCTGCAACGCGCCGCTGGCGAAGTCATCGACGAAGGCTTCTTCGGCGCCCAGGCCAATCGCATCGGACTGGCGCACGATGCTCGCCAGCGCGGCGAACTGTTCCAACTCGATGGCGGGGGCAAAGTCGATGCGCCCACTGAGGTTGGCCAGCAGCTTGCGAATGCCCGGCGCGATCAGCGGCGTGGCCAGCGGGTAGTCGAACAGGTCGTTGGTGGACAGGCTGTCCTTGGCCAGCAGCGGGTGCCCGTCCCGGCAGAAAAACACGCTGCGCCGGGGCGTCAGGGCCTGGGTCTGGAAGTTCGGGTCGGCTTCGAAGTGGCGCACGTCGGCGATAAAAAATTCGATCTCCTCGCGGCTCAGGCTGCGCCCGAGGCGCTCCCAGTTATCCACCTGCAAGGCACTGCGCACCTTGGGGTAGGCGCTGACAAACCGCGCCAGGGCCTCGGGCAGCAGGTTGACCGCCGCCACCACGTCGCAGCCCAAACGCACTTCGCCAGCGTCGAGCTTGGTCATGCGCGTGACTTCGTGGCTCAGCAACGCCGCGCCTTGCACCAGGCTCAGGGCATGTTGCAGTACTACCTGGCCTTCCGGGGTGGGGCGCAGCTCTTTGTGGGCGCGGTCCACCAGCACGCAGCCGAACTCTTGCTCCAGGCCCTGGATGCTGCGGCTGAACGCCGGTTGCGTGATGCCCATGGCGTCGGCGGCGCGCACGAAACTGCGGTGCTCGTTGAGCGCGATGAAATAGCGCAGTTGGCGAAGATCCATGGGGGGCCCGGCGTCCAAGAGGAGAACCGGGATTTTAAGCGGCGTGCTTATTCCGTCAATGAAGCATGTTTGTTTTATCTAGATCTTAAACGCATAACTATAGAGCGGGCGCCGTGCGGTAGGTCGCCGGGCTGAATACCCGTGTGACCACCAGCATCGCCACGGCGGTGACGGCCAGCACCACCCAGGCGCTGACAAAGTTGCCGGTGAGTTCGCGCAGCCAGCCGGTCATCCACGGCGACACGGCGTTGATCAAGAAGCCCACGCCCTGCACAAAGGCCGCCAGTTGCCCGGCCTGGCGCGGGTCGCGATGGTGGTCGAGGGTCAGCAGCAGGCTCAGGGCAAAACACGCGCCGAGGCCAAAGCCACACAACGCGACCCACAGATGGGGAAATTGCAGCGGCGCAATGATCAAGCCCAGATAACCCACGGTTTGCGCCAACAGGCTGATGCCGAGCAACGGCCGCCGGTCGATCCCGCGTTGTGCCAGCACCGGCATCAACAGCGCGGCGAGCACCTGGAAGATGGTCATGAACGCCAGCAACGAACCGCTGGGCAGCACGCCCCAGCCCAACTGCTGATAGAACGCCGGCAGCCACGCCACCAGGCTCATATAGCCGCAGTTCACCAGGCCGAAATACAGCGCCAGCAACCACGCGCGACGATTGCGCAGGCCCTTGAACGCCGGGATCTCCTTGGCGCTTTTTTCCGCCCCCAGTGGCAACCAGGCCCACAGCAACAATGCGCCCAGCGCCGGCAACAGCCACACGCCCAGGCCCGCCTGCCAATCGCCGAACTGCGTGGCCACCAGCGGGCTGAGCAGCGCCGCGAGCCCGCCACCGGCCATCAACGAAGCCGAATACACGCCCATCGCCACCGGCACGCGGTGCTGGAATTCGCGCTTGATCATCGCCGGCACCAGCGCCTGAATCAGCGCCACGCCAGCGCCGCCCAGCAACGCCGTCACCAGCAGCGCAGAGCCCTGGCCCATCAGCCAGCGGGCGAGGCACGCCAGCAGGATCATCATCAGGCCCAGGGCGATACCGCGCCGCTCACCCAGCTGCGCCTCGACACGCACGCCGACCAACGCCACCAGGCCCATGCAAATCACCGGCAGGCTGGTGAGCAGGGCACTGCTCTGGAAGCTCAGGCCGGTGGCCAGGCGAATCTCGCCGAGCAACGGGCTGATGGAACTGAGGATCGGCCGCAGGTTGAGGCCCAGCACAATCAGCAGGCCCCAGCCGGCGAGGGATTTATTGAGGGTCATGCAGCGCCCTTGCGGCAGGTAAATGGAGGGTGAGTATGGGCAGCGCTACAGGTATTCTGAAATTAAATATAACCATGAAAACCAGTGGCAAATGGAATGGTGAGCGCCGTGTTCGATCCCGTGTTGTTACGCAGTTTTGTCGCCGTGGTGGATTGCGGCAACTTCACCCGCGCCGCCGAGCGCCTGCACGTGACCCAATCCACCGTGAGCCAGCAGATCCGCCGCCTGGAAGACGTGGCCGGCTGCCAGTTGCTCGACCGCGACCAGCGCCATGTGGTCGCCACCGCCGAGGGTGAACGCCTGCTGGCCTACGCGCGGCGCATCCTCGCGCTACATGAAGAGGCCGCCGATGTGTTGATCAACCAACAAAGCGACGGTGTGTTGCGCCTCGGTGTGCCGGAAGACTTTGCATCCGAGCGCCTGATGCCCTTGCTGTCGGCGTTTGTGCTGGCGTATCCACGGGTGCGGCTGGAAGTCACCAGCGGCCTCGGCCCGGAGTTGCAGCGCCAGTACCGCAGCGGCGAATTCGACGTGTTGCTGGTCAAGCAAATGGGCGACAGCGACGACTGCCTGGCATCGTGGCCGGAACCGCTGTGCTGGGTGGACAGCCGCAGCACGCCGTCCCTGGGGCGTGATCCGCTGCCGTTGGTGGCGTTTCCGGTGGGCGGGCTGTACCGCAATGAAATGCTGCAACACCTGGAAGTGGGAGGCTGGCGCTGGCGCATCGGCTATTCCAGCGCGAGCCTGGCCAGTGTGTGTTCGGCGGTGGCGGCGGGGTTGGGGATCAGCCTGTTGCCGCGTCGTGTGGTGCAGGCGGGGCACTTGATCCTTGGCGACGACAGCGGTTTGCCGGCGGTGCAGGGCGTGCGCCTGGCGTTGTATGCGCGCAGCGGCTTGGGCGCGGCGGGGCAGTGTTTGCAAAGCGAGTTGTTCGATTTATGCGCAAACAACCCCCATTGATGCATGCCTTTGCGGAATATTTTGTATGCCTGCAAAGCATTGAAAAAAAACGCCTCGGCGCCAGGCCACGGAAGACGTGGGCTTGGCGTTTCTGAATGTTTCGTTTATTCAATTTAGATCTATGTATAACTTTAAAGATTACTTTAAGAGATAAGCGTCTGGCCCCGATGATTCAGCCCTCGACGGCCTTCCACGCAGGCCCGTCGGTTTTTTGGTTTCAAAACCGTAGGGAGTGAATCAATGGGCAATGTCCAGACCGCCGCCAGTGCACCAGAGGCGCAATGGCGCCAGGCACCGAGTGGTGAGTTGGTCGACCTTGGCCGGCCGCACCGCGCGCCGTTGGGGCAACTGCGAACGCAGCAAACCCCAAAGCGTTTCTCAAGCCGTCGCGAAGGGATTCTGCTGGGCTTGCTGGTGTTGGCCCTGCACGGTGCGGTGATCTATTGGGTGGCGCAGAAGCCCACACCGGTGCTGCCGATCGTGCCGCCGGAAATTCCGCCGATGACCATCGAATTTTCCCAGCCGGCGCCGCCGGTGGTCGAACCGCCACCGCCTGTGCCGCCGCCACCACCGCCGCCTGTGGTCGAGCCACCGCCGCCCGTGGTGGATGAATTGGCCGCCAAGCCGGCGCCGCCAAAACCGATTCCAAAACCCAAACCAAAGCCTGTGCCGAAGCCTGAGCCCAAGCCCGCCCCCAAACCGGTCGAGCAACCGCCCGCGCCACCGACACCCGCACCGCCCGCGCCACCTGCTCCACCGGCGCCGGCCCCGGTCACACCGGCCTCGGCCAACGCCGCGTACTTGAAGAACCCGGCGCCCGAATACCCGTCACTGGCCCAGCGCCGGGGCTGGGAAGGCACGGTGTTGCTGCGGGTACACGTGCTGGCCAGCGGTAAGCCGGGCGAGATCCAGATCCAGAAAAGCAGCGGTCGCCAGCAACTCGACGACGCCGCATTGGCAGCGGTGAAGCGCTGGAGCTTCGTGCCGGCCAAGCAGGGCGACGTGGCCCAGGACGGCTGGGTCAGCGTCCCGATCGATTTCAAGATTCACTAACTATTCGGCTGCGGTGTGTTGCACACGCCGCGACCTGCACAGAGGGAACACATCATGGCATTAGCATCTCCACTTGAATCCATCGAAAGCGCGGTGATCTGGCTGCTGGTGGTCTTTTCGGTCGCGACCTGGGGCCTGGCGCTGTTGAAGGGCGTGCAGTTCGGTCGCCTCAAGGCGCAGGATCGCAAGTTCCACAAACAGTTCTGGGCGGCATCGAGTCTCGACTCGGCCGCCGAGCTGGCAGAGACCCAACCTGGCGCTGCTGCTCGTGTGGCCCAGGCTGGCTACGCGGCGATCCAGGTCGGTGAAACCCCGCATGCTGCGGACTTGAGCCAGGCCATCAACCACCAGGACCGCCTCGAGCGCGCTCTGCGCCAGCAGATCGTACGTGAGCGTCGCTCCCTGGAAACCGGCCTGGCCGTGGTCGCCAGTATCGGTAGCACCTCGCCGTTTATCGGCCTGTTCGGCACCGTGTGGGGCATCATGGAAGCCCTCAAAGGCATCAGCGCCGCCGGCTCCGCCAGCCTCGAAACCGTGGCCGGGCCGATTGGTGCCGCGCTGGTTGCGACGGGCGTTGGTATTGCCGTCGCCGTGCCGGCGGTGCTGGTCTACAACTACTTCCTGCGTCGCCTCAAGCTGACCGCCGCCGACCTCGACGACTTCGCCCACGACTTCTACAGCCTCGCGCAGAAAAACTCGTTCCGCGTGCTGTTGCACCCGGCACTGAACAAAACCGCCGCCGGCACCCCGCAAAAAGTGAAGGAGGCGTCCTGACATGGCCTTCTCCACCCAAGACAGTGATGAGGTACTGAGCGAGATCAACGTCACGCCGCTGGTGGACGTGATGCTGGTGTTGCTGGTGGTGTTTATCGTCACCGCGCCGCTGCTGACCAACGCGATCCCCATCAACCTGCCCAAGACCGAGGCCGTGGCCCCGGTGGAGCAGAAAGACCCGCTGGTGGTCAGCATCGACGGCGCCGGCAAGGTGTTTATCAACAAGGACGAAATCCAGCCGGATCTGCTGGAATTCAATCTGCAGGCGGCCAAGGCCAAGGACCCCGATGTGCGGGTGCAACTGCAGGCTGACGATGGTGTGAACTACGGCGAAGTGGCGCGCGCCATGGCGTCTATCGAACGCGCGGGGATTACCAAGTTGTCAGTGATTACCGCTCGTTAGTTAATTGCAACAAAGCCTCGACAATTTTTTGGCCGTCTCCTTGGCAGGGTGCGGCCTTTTTTTTGCCTCGAATTTAACCAGCACCGCCTATTTCAGCCTGGAATGAGGACCCCTGTGGGAGCGGGCTTGCTCGCGAATGCGGTGTGCCAGCGATGAATGTGCCGACTGGCACACCGCATTCGCGAGCAAGCCCGCTCCCACATTTGGATCTCCACACAGATTATTTTTTGGTTATTAATAAATAGCTTCTTATTCCTTAACGAATATATAACCCATCCCTATACTGTCCTACAACGTTAAACGCTGCAGGAGGGCACACCCATGCACAGCGAGTCGATTCGTTATCTGATCGTGCCGGGCTGGCAAGGATCGCCAGAAGATCATTGGCAAAGTCATTGGCAGAACAGCCTGCCCAACAGCGCCCGCGTGGAGCAGGCCGATTGGCTGACGCCGCGCCGCGAAGACTGGGTGGCCGCGCTGGCCGAGGCCATCGCCGCCGACAGCACGCCGGTGATCCTGATCGCCCATAGCCTGGGTTGCATCACCGTGGCGCATTGGGCGGCGACGGCTCCCGTGCAGTTCTTGCGGCAGGTGCGCGGCGCCTTGCTGGTGGCGCCGGCTGATGTCGAACGGCCTGCTTGCTCGCCGGCCTTGCGCAATTTTGCGCCGATTCCTACCGACCTGCTGCCGTTTCCGAGCCAGGTGGTCAGCTCCGACAACGACAGTGCCGTCAGTGCCCCTCGGGCCCTTGAGCTGGCACGTCAGTGGGGCGCCGAAGCCGGCATCCTGTCGGGCGCGGGACATATCAATGTGAAGTCCGGCCATCAGCGCTGGGAGCAGGGTTTTGCCTACCTCTATCGCCTGCAAAACCGCCTTGAGCACCACGCCCGCCGTAGTGCCTGAACATTTTTCGACGCCCCGTCCCTGAGTGGAGCCGGGGCGGGAGCCTGCCATGAGTCTGCATGAAACCTACGGTCAGCCGCTGCTGACCTTTCCCGACGCCGATAAAAGCCCGCTGAGCATCCGCGCCAAGGCGCTGGTGTTCGTTGATCCACGTTCGCGGCAACTGCGCGAAGACCTTGAAAGCCTTGCGCCGCGCGCCTTGCCCGTATTGATTCGCGGCGAGACCGGTAGCGGCAAGGAACTGCTGGCACGCCACATTCACCGTGGCAGCGATCGCGGCGGCTTGTTTGTCTCGGTCAACTGCGGCGCGATCAGCCCGACTTATGCCGATGCCGAGCTGTTCGGTTACGCCGCCGGCAGCCACAGCGGCGCGGCCAGCAGCCGTGCCGGCTGGTTTGGTTCGGCCAACGGCGGCACCTTGTACCTGGACGAGATCGGCGACTTGCCGCTGCCGATCCAGGTCAAACTGCTCGCCGCCCTGGAAAACCACGAAGTCACCCGCGTCGGCGCCCATCAGCCAAGCCCGGTGGACGTGCGCCTGGTCGCCGCCACCAGCATCGACCTCGCCCAGGCCGTGGCGGCGGGCAAGTTCCATGAGCGCCTGTTTCATTACCTGAGCGAAGGCCAGCTGGAACTGCCGGCGCTGCGCGAGCGGGTGGGCGATATCTTGTCCCTGGCGGAATATTTCCTCGGTATCTACAGCCAGCGCCTGGACCTGCCGGTGCCGCTGATCAGCGACGCCGCCCAGCAGGTGCTGGAACAGCACAGCTGGCCGGGCAATACCCGTGAGCTGGAAAACGTTATTCACTTTGCATTGCTGGTGAGCAGTGGCGACGAGATCTTGCCCGAGCATTTGAATTTGCCGGTGGCGGGCTCGCCGCTGGAGCAAGTGCGGCGGATCTTCAACGCTGCCAGTCCGGCCGAGCAGGAAACCCTCAGAAAATTCTTGTATGAGCAAAATGGAATATCAAAGTGAATAAAAGATATTGTTCGGGAATAAAAAATCTAGGTATTGTCCGTTTCACGCCGCGATAGCACATCGCTGGCACACCACATAAAAAGCGGCCGTCACCGACGCCCCGGAATTAAGGACACTGCATGAAAAAGGTTCTGTTGTTTACCGCTCTGGCGGCTGCCCTGACTGCAAGCTTCGCCCAAGCCAACGAGAAACTGGTGGTTGCCGCCACGCCGATCCCGCACGCGGAGATCCTTGAGCTGATCAAGCCAACCCTGGCCAAAGAAGGCGTGGACCTGCAGATCAAAGTCTTCACCGATTACGTTCAGCCCAACGTACAAGTGGCCGAGAAGCGTCTGGACGCCAACTACTTCCAGACCCTGCCGTACCTGGAAAACTTCAACAAAGGTAAAGGCACCAACCTGACCACCGTGGTCGGCGTGCACGTTGAACCGTTCGGCGCCTACTCGAAGAAGATCAAGAACATCTCCGAGCTGAAAGATGGCGCCACCGTGGCCATCCCGAACGAAGGCTCCAATAGCGGCCGCGCCCTGTTGCTGCTGCAAAAGGCTGGTGTGATCACCCTCAAAGACCCGAAAAACGCACTGGCTACGCCGAAAGACATCGCGAGCAACCCGAAGAACCTGAAGTTCAAAGAGCTGGAATCGGCCCTGTTGCCACGCGTGCTGGACCAGGTCGACCTGGACCTGATCAACACCAACTACGCCCTGGAAGCTGGCCTGAACCCGGCGAAAGACGCGCTGTTGATCGAAGGTGCTGATTCTCCTTATGTGAACTACCTGGTGGCACGTCCGGACAACAAGGACAGCGACGCTATCCAGAAACTGTCCAAGGCCCTGACCAGCCCGGAAGTCAAAGCCTTCATCGAGAAGAAATACAGCGGCGCTGTGCTGCCGGCGTTCTGATGTAGCTGAAAACCCCCTTCAAGGTTTCAACGCCGACGGCTTCTACAGCGTCGGCGTTTTTTATTGCCTGGACTTTGGAATGCAGTCAAACCTGTGGGAGCTGGCTTGTGTGGGAGCGGGCTTGCTCGCGAATACGGTGGTTCAGCCACTGCATTTGTCGACTGACACAGCGCCTTCGCGAGCAAGCCTGCTCCCACAGGGGATTTGTGCAGGGCCTCAGAACCCGGCGGCTTCGGGGTTAGGTTTTTGCGTGATATCAATATGCTATTTAGGTATTTAAATATTTGTTTTTATACCTTTAAAGTCTGCGCTACCCGACGTTACCCACGCCGGATCGAACCGCGCACGCCGCATTACCCCTGCGGCGTTTTGGACTGCCGATGACCTTCGATTTCGCTTTTATCCTCAGCACCTTGCCGGCGTTTTTAAAAGCCGTGGGGGTGACGCTGCAAGTGGGCCTGATCGCCATTGCCACCTCGCTGCTGGTGGCGTTGATCAACGCCGCGCTGCTGGTGTTTCGCACGCCGTACCTGTCACGCCTGGTGGCGCTGTATGTGGAGCTGGCGCGTAACACGCCGCTGCTGATCCAACTGTTCTTTGTCTACTTCGCGCTGCCAGCCCTGGGCTTCAACATCTCCGGTTTCTGGGCGGCGATCATCACCATGACCTTTCTTGGCGGCGCCTACCTCACCGAAGTGCTGCGCGCCGGTGTGGAAGCGGTGCCGCTGGCGCAGATCGAGTCGGGCAAGTCCATCGGCCTGTCCGACTGGCAGTTGCTGCGCCATGTGATCCTGCCCCAGGCTGGCATCCTCAGCCTGCCGGCGCTGTTCGCCAATTTCATCTTTCTGCTCAAGGAGACCACCGTGGTTTCCGCCGTGGCGGTGCCAGAGATTCTCTACACCACCAAGAGCTACATCGCGCTGTACTACAAGACCTACGAAATGCTCGCCGTGCTGACGCTGATCTGCGTGCTGCTGTTCTTGCCGCTGTCGCTGCTGCTCAGCCGCCTGGAAAGGAGGCTCCAGCATGGCCAGTTCGGGTCTTGAGTTGTTGTGGGTGTCGTTGCCGCAACTGGGCAAGGGCGCTGCGCAAACCCTGTCGATTTCCTTCTTGAGCATCGCCTTCAGCACCGTCGGCGGCGTGTTGTATGGCGTGCTGCGCACCTTGAACAACAAGGTGATCAACGCGGTGTTGCGGGTGTACCTGGAACTGTTCCGCGCGATCCCGGTGCTGGTGTGGCTGTACCTGCTGTTTTTCGGCCTGCCGATTTTCTTTGGCCTGAGTATTCCGAGTTTCTGGTGCGCGGTGCTGGTGCTATCGCTGTGGGGCGCCAGTGAAGTCGGCGAAGTGGTACGCGGCGCCTTGCATTCGTTGCCCCGGGGCCAGCGTGAAGCGGGCTTGTCGATTGGCCTGTCCGCCCCGCAGTTGTACGGCTACGTGTTGCTGCCCCAGGCGCTCAAGCGCATGACGCCGCCGACCATCAACGTCTACACGCGCATCATCAAGACCAGCTCCCTGGCGGTGCTGATCGGCGTGGTGGACGTGATCAAGGTCGGCCAGCAAATCATCGAACGCACCTACGAATCCGTGTTGATTTACGGCGTGCTGTTCCTGTTTTTCTTCTTTATCTGCTACCCGTTGTCGGCCGCCTCCAAGGTGCTGGAACGGCGCTGGGCCCAAGCATGAGCGCATTGATCGAGTTTCAGGGTTTCAACAAATATTTCGGCGAAGCACAGGTGCTCAAGGGCATCGACCTGCGCGTGCAAAGCGGCGAAGTGGTGGTGATCCTCGGCCCCAGCGGTTGCGGCAAAAGCACCTTGCTGCGCTGCCTGAACGGGCTGGAAGTCGCCCACAGCGGCAGCCTGCGTTTTGCCGGTAAAGAGCTGCTGGATAAACACACCGACTGGCGCCAAGTGCGCCAGGACATCGGTATGGTGTTCCAGAGCTACCACCTGTTCCCGCACTTGAGCGTGCTCGACAACATCCTGCTCGGACCGCTGAAAGTGCAAAAACGCGAACCCCGCGAAGCCCGCGAGCAAGCCGAAAAACTGCTGGAGCGCGTCGGTCTGGCCGACAAGCGCGACGCCTTCCCGCGCCAGCTCTCGGGCGGGCAACAGCAACGCATCGCTATCGTCCGGTCGTTGTGCATGAACCCGCAGGTCATGCTGTTTGACGAAGTCACCGCCGCCCTCGACCCGGAAATGGTCAAGGAAGTGCTGGAAGTGATCCAGGGCCTGGCCCGCGATGGCATGACCCTGCTGATCGTCACCCACGAAATGGCCTTCGCCCGCGCCGTCGCCGACCGCGTGGTGTTTATGGAGGCCGGTCGCATCCTCGAACACAACACCCCCGAGGCATTCTTTACGAACCCGCAGACCGCACGCGCGCAGCAGTTCCTGGAGAAGTTCTCCTTTGTCTCAACACTGCCGAAGAAAACCAAGGAACTGGAGCTGCTATGAAAAAGTTACTGCTGCCACTGTTTGCCGTCGCCCTGCTGGCCGGCTGCGATAAAAAGGCCGAAGAGCCTGCCAAACCCGTCGCCGCTGCGGCGAGCTACATCGACAAGATCAAGGCGCGGGACAAGCTGATCGTTGGCGTGTTCACCGACAAGCCGCCGTTCGGCTTTGTGAACGAGGCCGGGCGCTACGTAGGTTTCGATACTGATATCGGCCGCCAATTCGCCAAGGATCTGCTGGGCGATGAAAACAAGGTCGAGTTCGTCGCGGTCGAGCCGGCCAGCCGTATTCCGTTCCTGCAAAGCGACAAGGTCGATCTGATCCTCGCCAACATGACCGTGACGCCGGAGCGCAAGGAGGCGGTGGACTTCACCAACCCCAACCTGAAAGTCGCGGTGCAGGCGCTGGTGCCCAACGACAGCGTGGTGAAAAGCCTGGATGACCTGGCGAGCCGCACCACCATTGTCACCACCGGCACCACCGCCGATATCTGGCTGACCAAAAACCACCCGGACTGGAAACTGCTCAAGTTCGAGAAAAACTCCGAGTCGCTGCAAGCGCTGTCGGCGGGCCGTGGTGATGCGTATGCGCAAGACAACCTGGTGCTGTTCAGCTGGGCCAAGCAGAACCCGGGCTACCGCGTGCTGGAAGAGAAACTCGGTGATGAAGCACCGATTGCGCCAGCGGTGAAGAAGGGCAACATCGAACTGCGTGACTGGGTGAATGCCGAGTTGGCGAAGTTGGGTGAGGAGAAATTTTTGCTCAAGCTGTATGACCAATATGTGCGCAAAGAGCTGAGCGATGACACCAAGCCGGAGAGTGTGATTGTTGAGGGCGGTAAGTGGCAGGGTTGATCCCTTGCCTATGCGGTGAATGATCTACCGCTATCGCAGGCAAGCCAGCTCCCACATTTGAAGGTATTCACAGATCAAAATGTGGGAGCGGGCTTGCTCGCGAAGAGGCCCTCCCAGTCACCGACTATTCCGGCCAGTGCCACGCCGGCGCATCCAAAATCCCTTGCCCCACCATCCGCGTCTCCCCCAACACCTTCTCCAGCACAATCGAATTGCACCCTTCATCCTGCTGCAACGCCGCAATCAACCGGCTGGCATGGGACACCACCCACACCTGGCACTGCCGGGATGCCTGGATAATCAAGCGCGCCAACGCCGGCAACAGATCCGGGTGCAAGCTGGTTTCCGGCTCGTTCAGCACCATCATGGTCGGTGGCCGTGGCGTCAGCAGCGCCGCGATCAGCAGCAGATAACGCAAGGTGCCGTCGGACAACTCCGCCGCCGACAACGGCCGCAGCAAACCTTCCTGATAAAACTCGATTGCAAAGCGCCCACCCTGCAACGGCTGGATGTTCAAGCGGGCGCCGGGAAACGCATCGCTGACCGCGCGCTGCAACGCCTCGGGGTCGCCGATTTCGCGGATGGTCTGCAACGCCGCCGCCAAGTCGCGCCCGTCGTGATGCAACACCGGCGTGCGTGTGCCCAGTTGCGGTTGACGCACCGGCGCGTCTACATCGCTGCGAAAGTGATCATAAAAGCGCCAACCGCGAATGCTTTCGCGCAGCAACAGCACTTCCGGCGAGCCGCGCAGGCTGCCGACCTGATCGAACAGGCTGTGATAATTCGGCGTGTGTTGGGCCAGTACATCCCACTGGCGACCGTCGCGGGCACGCACCATCGGCCCGGAACGTTGCACCAGCAGGCTGGACGGGCGGTAGATATGGCCGGCCCAGATGCACTCTTTTTTCACCTCCGGGTCGAGGGCGAAAAACGACTCGCTGGGTTCGGGCAGCCCCAGGGAAATGGCGTAGCTGAAATCTTCACCGGCAAAGCCCAGGCGCAGGCGCTTGACGCCTTGGCGCACGGTGGACTCAATCGGCACCTCGCCCTTGTGCATGCGCCGGCTGATGGTTTCCGGCCCGGCCCAGAAGGTCGAATCCAGCCCGCCCTCACGGGCCAGTGCATTGATCACCCCGCCCTGGGCGGTTTCCGCCAGCAGGCGCAAGGCGCGGTACAGGTTGGATTTGCCGCTGCCATTGGGACCGGTCACCAGGTTCAGCCGGCCCAGGGGCACCACCAATTTATTGATCGAGCGGTAATTGGCCACCGCGAGGGTCTTGAGCATGGGTATTCAATCGGTGTGGGAACCCTCGGAGTATGGGAGCCTCCATGCAGATAAGGAACCCTGAACTAAGCTCACAGTCGCATACACACTGGCAAGTCGGCATCACGCAAAAGGAGCCTGCATGGGCGGTCGTATTTCCACCTGTATTTTCGGACTTGGCCTACTGGCGCTACTCAGCGGTTGTGGTCAGGAAAAAGCCGAGCCCAAGCAGCATTCACGGGTCTTTGTGCAGACCGTGCAACCGGCGGATTTCGCCGCGGCGGTCACCCTCACCGGCGACATCCAGGCCCGCGTGCAAACCGACCTGTCGTTCCGCGTGGGTGGCAAGATCATCCAGCGCATGGTCGATGTGGGCGACCGCGTCAGCGCCAAGCAAGTGCTGGCCAAGCTCGACCCCAAGGATTTGCAGACCAACGTCGATTCCGCCCTGGCCCAGGTCGTGGCCGAGCAGGCGCGGGTCAAACAAACGGCGGCAGCCTTTGTGCGCCAGGAAAAACTCCTGCCCAAGGGCTACACCAGCCGCAGCGAATACGACGCCGCCCAGGCCGCGCTGCGCAGCAGCCAAAGCGCCCTGGTCGCCGCCCAGGCTCAATTGGCTAACGCCCGCGAACAACTGGGCTACACCGCATTGATTGCCGACGCGCCCGGTGTGATTACTGCGCGCCAGGCCGAAGTGGGCCAGGTGGTGCAGGCCACCGTGCCGATCTTCAGCCTGGCCCAGGACGGCGAGCGCGATGCAGTGTTCAACGTCTATGAATCGCTGCTGGTGGAGCCGCCGCCCGACGCGCCGATTACCGTGAGCCTGCTGGATAACCCCAGCATCAAGGCCCAAGGCAAGGTCCGCGAAGTCACCCCGGCTGTGGCCGCCAACACCGGCACCGTGCAGGTGAAGATTGCCCTGGAGGCGTTGCCCAAGGGCATGCGACTGGGCTCGGTGGTCAGCGCCACCGCCAATGGCCCGGCCAAACCGAGCATCGAGCTGCCCTGGTCGGCCCTGACCAAAGACCTCAACGAGCCCGCCGTGTGGTTGATCGACGGCGACGGCAAGGCGCAGTTGCACAAGGTCAGCGTGGCGCGTTACCTCACCGGCAAAGTCATCATCAGTGATGGCCTCAAGGGCGGCGAAAAGGTCGTGGTGGCCGGTGGGCAATTGCTGCACCCCGGCATGCTGGTCGAGATTGCCCAACAAGGAGCCCAGCCATGAAGCGCCTGACGGTTTTGCTCACCGCCAGCCTGTTGCTCGCGGCCTGCTCGAAGGAAGAGGCGCCGCCCGAACAAGTGCGTCCGGTGTTGTCCATGGAAGTGAAAGCGGAGGACCAGGCCAACCTCGGCCGCTTCGCCGGCACGATCCAGGCGCGCTATGAAAGCAACCTGGGTTTCCGCGTGCCCGGGCGCATCGCCCGGCGTGCCGTGGATGTGGGCGCCGAAGTGGAGCAGGGCGCCTTGCTCGCGGTGCTCGACCCCACCGATCAACAAAACCAGCTGCGCGCGGCGCAGGGCGACCTGGCCAAGGTCCAGGCGCAATTCATCAACGCCCAGGCCAACGCGCGCCGCCAGCAGGAACTGTTCAACCGTGGCGTCGGCGCCCAGGCCCAGCTGGATGTGGCCCAGACCGACCTGAAAACCACCCAGGCCTCCCTCGACCAGGCCCAGGCGGCGGTCAACCAGGCCAAGGACCAGCTCAACTACGCCGAACTGCGCACCGACCACGCCGGCATCGTCACTGCCTGGAATGCCGAAGCCGGCCAGGTGGTCAGCGCCGGCCAGCAAGTGGTGACCCTGGCCCGCCCGGACATCAAGGAAGCGGTGATCGACCTACCGGCCGGGCTCGCCGAACGGCTGCCACCCGACGTGGTGTTCCTGGTCGCCGGGCAACTCGACCCGAACGTGCACACCACCGCCATCGTGCGCGAGATCGAACCCCAGGCCCAAAGCGCCACACGCACCCGTCGTGCGCGCCTGACCCTGGCCGAGACGCCGCCAGCCTTCCGCCTGGGCACGGCGATCAGCGTGACCCTGAGCACCGCCATCGCGCCGCGCATCGAAGTACCGCTGAGCGCGTTGCAGGAGGTCGATGGCAAGACCCGCATCTGGCTGCTCGACCCCCAAAGCCGCACCGTGCAACCGCGTGACATCACCGTCATCAGCCGTGACGCCAGCAGCGCCGTGCTCAACGGCGGCGTCAAACCCGGCGAGCGCATCGTCACCGCCGGCGTGAACAGCCTGAAACCCGGGCAGACAGTCAAAATCGACGAGGACAGCCCGCGATGAAAGGCAGCTTCAACTTATCCGACTGGGCCCTCAAGCATCAGTCCTTCGTCTGGTACCTGATGTTCGTCGCGCTGCTGATGGGCGTGTTCTCCTACATGAACCTGGGCCGCGAGGAAGATCCGTCCTTCACCATCAAGACCATGGTGATCCAGACCCGCTGGCCCGGTGCGACCCAGGAAGAAACCCTCAAGCAGGTCACCGACCGCATCGAGAAAAAACTCGAAGAGCTGGACTCCCTCGACTACGTGAAAAGCTACACCCGGCCCGGTGAGTCCACGGTGTTTGTGTTCTTGAAGGACACCACCAGCGCCAAGGACATCCCCCACATCTGGTACCTGGTGCACAAGAAGATCGACGATATTCGCGGCAGCTTCCCCCAGGGGTTGCAGGGGCCGTCGTTCAACGATGAGTTCGGTGACGTGTTCGGCTCGGTGTACGCCTTTACCGGCGACGGCCTGTCGATGCGCCAGTTGCGCGACTACGTGGAGCAGGTGCGCGCCGAGATCCGTTCGGTGCCGGGGCTGGGCAAGGTCGAGATGATCGGCCAGCAGGACGAAGTGATTTACCTGAACTTCTCCACACGCAAACTGGCCGCGCTGGGCATTGATCAGCGCCAGGTCGTGCAAAGCCTGCAATCGCAGAACGCGGTGACGCCTGCCGGGGTGATCGAGGCCGGGCCGGAGAGGATTTCGGTGCGCACGTCCGGGCAGTTCGCCTCGGAAAAAGACCTGGCCGACGTCAACCTGCGGCTCAATGACCGTTTCTATCGGCTGGCTGACATTGCCGAGATCAGCCGTGGCTACGTCGACCCGGCGCGGCCGATGTTCCGTTTCAACGGCACGCCGGCGATTGGCTTGGCCATTGCCATGCAGAAGGGCGGCAATATCCAGGCGTTCGGCAAGGCCCTGCATGAGCGCATGGACGAACTGACCGCCGACCTGCCGGTGGGCGTTGGTGTGCACAAGGTGTCCGACCAGGCGGAAGTGGTGGAAGAGGCCGTCGGCGGCTTCACCAGCGCGCTGTTTGAGGCGGTGATTATCGTGCTGGTGGTGAGCTTTATCAGCCTCGGTATGCGTGCCGGGCTGGTGGTGGCGTGCTCGATCCCGCTGGTGCTGGCGCTGGTGTTCGTGTTCATGGAATACAGCGGCATCACCATGCAGCGGGTGTCGCTGGGCGCGTTGATCATCGCCCTCGGCCTGTTGGTGGACGACGCGATGATCACCGTGGAGATGATGATCACGCGCCTGGAAAAAGGCGAAACCAAGGAACAGGCGGCGACCTACGCCTATACGTCCACGGCGTTCCCGATGCTCACCGGTACGCTGGTGACGGTGGCGGGCTTTGTGCCGATTGGCCTCAACGCCAGTTCTGCGGGCGAATACACCTTCACCCTGTTTGCCGTGATCGCCGTGGCGATGTTGGTGTCGTGGGTGGTGGCGGTGCTGTTTGCGCCGGTGATTGGCGTGCATATCCTCAGCGCCAAGGTCAAACCCCACGATGCCGAGCCTGGGCGCATCGGTCGCGCGTTCAACGGCGGCATGCTCTGGGCCATGCGCAACCGCTGGTGGGCCATCGGCATTACCGTGGCGTTGTTTGTGGCGTCGGTGTTCTCGATGCAGTTCGTGCAGAACCAGTTCTTCCCGTCGTCGGACCGCCCGGAAATCCTGGTGGACCTGAACCTGCCACAAAACGCCTCGATCAACGAGACGCGCAAGGCCGTGGACCGCCTTGAAGCGATCATCAAGGACGACCCGGACATCGCACGCTGGAGCACCTATATCGGCCAGGGCGCGATCCGTTTCTACCTGCCGCTGGACCAGCAACTGGAAAACCCCTACTACGCACAGCTGGTGATCGTCAGCAAAGGCCTGGAAGAACGCGGCGAGTTGATCAAGCGCCTGCAAAAGCGCCTGCGCGATGACTTCGTCGGCATCGGCAGCTATGTGCAGCCGTTGGAAATGGGCCCGCCGGTGGGGCGGCCGATCCAGTATCGGGTGTCCGGCAAGGACATCGACCAGGTGCGCAAACATGCGATCGAACTGGCCACGTTGCTGGACCAGAACACCCACCTGGGCGAGATCATCTACGACTGGAACGAGCCCGGCAAAGTGCTGCGGGTGGACATCGCCCAGGACAAGGCGCGGCAGCTGGGGTTGTCGTCGGAAGACGTCGCGCAGTTGATGAACAGCGTGGTCAGCGGCGCCTCGGTGACCCAAGTGCACGACGATATCTACCTGATCAACGTGGTCGGCCGCGCCGAAGACGCCGAGCGCGGCACGCCGGAAACCTTGCAGAACCTGCAGATCGTCACGCCCAACGGCACGTCGATCCCGCTGCTGGCGTTCGCCACGGTGCGCTATGAGTTGGAACAGCCGCTGGTCTGGCGTCGCGACCGCAAGCCGACCATCACGGTCAAGGCGTCAGTGCGAGATGAGATGCAGCCCACCGATCTGGTCAAACAGCTGGCGCCGACCATCGACAAGTTCAACGCCGGTTTACCGGTGGGCTACAAGGTCGCCACCGGCGGCACCGTGGAAGAAAGCGGCAAGGCCCAAGGCCCGATTGCCAGCGTGGTGCCGTTGATGCTGTTCCTGATGGCGACGTTCCTGATGATCCAGCTGCATAGCGTGCAGAAGATGTTCCTGGTGGCGAGTGTTGCGCCGCTGGGGCTGATTGGCGTGGTGCTGGCGCTGATCCCCACGGGCACGCCCATGGGCTTTGTGGCGATCCTTGGCATCCTCGCGCTGATCGGCATCATCATCCGCAACTCGGTGATCCTGGTGACGCAGATCGACGAGTACGAAGTGGCCGGTTATTCACCGTGGGATGCGGTGGTGCAAGCCACCGAGCACCGGCGCCGGCCGATCTTGCTGACGGCGGCAGCGGCGAGCCTGGGCATGATCCCCATCGCCCGCGAAGTGTTCTGGGGGCCGATGGCGTACGCGATGATTGGCGGGATCATCATTGCCACGTTGTTGACGCTGTTGTTCCTGCCGGCGCTGTATGTGGCTTGGTACAAGATCCGCGAGCCAAAGGCTGAGCAACGCGGTTAACCAGAAAAAATGAAGATCAAACCTGTGGGAGCGGGCTTGCTCGCGAAAGCGGTGTATCAGACGCCTGATGGGTTGAATGACACACTGCATTCGCGGGCAAGCCCGCTCCCACATTTGGATCTCCACAGTGCTGGGGGGGTGTAAGAAACCTCCCGAAACATCTATCACTGCCCTGTCAGGCAGCAGAGTGTTCTACCCTCCCAACCTCCACCCCACCCGGTCGAACGCTATGAACTGGCATCGCCATCTTTTACTGCTCTGCACATTCCTCATCTCCCCGCTGACCCTTGCCAGCACCGTCCTCGAAAACCCGCTGTGGCGCGTCGAACTCGACCCCGCCACCCTCGCCATCCGCGTCACGCCCAACGGCCAGGCGCCGGTGCAGGCCTCCAGCGGCGTTGCCGCGCGCGCAGTCAGCGAACTCGTGCAGAACGCCCAACAAGCCAGTTGGCAGTGGGGAACTTTGCGCGTGACGGCCAACCTCGCGCAACGCGACCTGACATTCGTCATCACGGCGCACGAACCGGGTGACGTGGCGCTCCTTCAACAACCCGGCAGCGCCTTGGGCAAGGGCTTGATCTGGCCATTGGCCGAAGGGCATTACGTGCCTGCCGACAATGCCGTGTGGAAAGCCTTTCTGCTGGAGCAGGGCGACATCAACACCACCCAGGACATCAGCCTGCCGTTGTGGGGCATGGACCACGGCGGCTTTACCTTGAACTGGTTGCTGACCAACCCCTACAACAACCGCTTGCGCTGGCAGGCGGACCAGGCGTTGTCGGTGACCCATGAATTCACCGCACTTGATCCCGCCGCGCCCATGACCCTGTTGCTGCATTTGGGCGATGCCGACCCCTTGGCGGGTGCCAAACGCTATCGCCAATGGCTGGTTGAGCAGGGCCGTTATGAGCCACTTGCGGATAAGTTGCAGCAGACACCCGAGGGCGAGAAACTGCTGGGGGCCAGCCACGTTTATCTGTGGGGCAATGATCTGCTGGCCCTGGATGATGTGCGGGACTGGCCGCTGCTGCTCAAGCGACTGCGCACCCATGAACTCAAGGGGCTGCTGGACAAGGAAGCGACGAAAGTCTTGGCACAGGCCACGCCGCTCAATCGCTATGAACAGACGGTGTTGCTGCGTGGGCTCAACGCGGCGATCAACAAAAAAGCCCGGCAGAGCTGGCAGGTGGACGCGCCCGACATGACGCGCCTCGCTGCGCGCTATGGCGAGCTTCGCAGTGAACTGGCCGGCGCATTTGCCGGAGCACTGCGCGACACCCCTGGCACGTGGGGCAGCCAGACGATCCAAGCGTTGAGCCGTGCAGGTCTGCCACGCTTGCTGGTGACCCTGGGCGAAGGCTGGGAAGGCGGCCTGTGGCACCCCGAGGCGATTCGCACCGGAGTGGACGCCGGTTTCCTGATGGCGCCCTACGACTCCTATGAGACCGCCTTGTCCGCCAGCGAAAACCCCGACTGGACCACCGCCCATCTTGGCTCTCGGGCCTATCGTGACTGCGCAATAGTGTTGCAAACCGGCAAACTGAAAACCGGCTTCCAGCAATCCGGCCACTACACCGATCCGCGCTGTGTGCGGCCCTTGTTGGAGGCGCGGGTACAGGCTGTGCAGGCCAAGGCGGGTTTCAACGCCTGGTTCCTCGATGCCTATGCCACCAGCATGGTCTTCGACAGCTACCGCGACGGTGCCCCCATGACCCAGGCGCAAAACGCCGAAGGCAATATCGATGCGTCCCGCTGGCTCAATACCGCACGCCAGTTGCCGACCGGTTCCGAGGACGGCAACGCGATCACCGCCCAGGGCATCCTGTTCGCCCACGGCATGCAGACGCCAGTGATTGGCTGGAGTGACCAGGCGATGACGAAGGACAAGCAATCGCCGCATTACGTGGGCAACTGGTACCCGCCGGAGCAGCCTGCGGTGTTCTTCAAGGCGGTGCCGCTGAACGAGCCGTTTCGCACGATTCATTTCGAGCCAAGCATGCGTTTGCCGCTGTATCAGGCGGTGTTCCATGGGTCGGTGATTACCACCCATCACTGGCTGTTCGACAGTCTCAAGCTGAGCAATGTGCGGGTTGAGAATGAGCTGGCGCAACTGCTCTACAACGTGCCGCCGCTGTATCACTTGAGTGCTGCGACGGTTAAGCAGCGGTTACCGGTGATGGAGCGCCAGGATCGGTTTTTCCGGCCGTTGCACCAGCGCTTGGCAACGCAGGCGATGACCGGATTTCGGTGGCTGACGGTGGATCGGTTGGTGCAGGAAACCACCTTTGCCGATGGCACGCGGTTGGTGGCGAATTTTGCTGCGGTCCCAAGAGAGGGGTATGCCGCGCGCAGCGTTACGGCGTTGGTGGCGGGTGAGAAACCGGTGGTGTATCAGGTCGATTAGCTGTGTCTTTGAGACCTTCGCGAGCAAGCCCGCTCCCACATTTGACCGAGTTCCAACTTTGGAATGCCTTCAAATGTGGGAGCGGGCTTGCTCGCGAAGACGTCAGACCAGACAGCGCTAAAGCTTGCGCCACACACTGGCCAACCAAGGCTGCTGCTCCCGCGGCAACCCCGCCGGCCGGTAGTAATGCTCCAACTCCACAAACCCAGCCTCAGCCAGCAATGCCTGCCAAGCCTCAAGATCGTGATAAGACCCATACCGTGGCCCATTCCACCCCTCCTGGTTCTCACCCCGAGGGTTGGAACTGAACAACACGCCCCCGGCCTTCAGCGCCCCATGCAGCTGCTTGAGCACTCGCGGCAGTTCCTGCTTGGGAATATGAAACAGCACCGCATTGGCAAAGATCCCGTCGAAGCGTTCAGCCGGCAGGTCCAGCTTGAGGAAGTCCTGCTGCAATACCTCACACCCGCTGTCTTCCCGGGCCATCTGCGCAAAGCGCTCCGAGCCGTCCAGGCCCACGGCGATATGCCCCATGCGCGTGAAGGTCTGCAAATCGCGCCCCGGGCCGCAGCCGAAATCCAGTACGGTAAACGGCGCCGCGCCCTGGATGTGGCGCAGCAGCGCGTCGATGTTCTGGCTCACATCGTGGTCGCGGGTGCCTGCACGGAAGTCCTCGGCCACTTTGTTGTAGTGGCCGAGGGTGGTGGAGGTGATCTGGTCGAGGTCGTCGGGCTTGAGGGACATAGCGGGCGATACCGAGTGCGGAGATGCCCCGACTATACCTCAGCGCTTGTTCAGCACCCGCGCCAACCGATCGCCGCCGAGCTGGATGAACGCCACCAGCACCACCAGCAGCACGATCACGGTCAGCATGATCTGCGTATCAAAGCGCTGATAGCCGTAGCGGTAGGCAATGTCGCCCAAGCCACCGGCGCCAATCGCACCGGCCATGGCCGACGAGTTGATCATCGTCACCAACGTGATGGTGAACCCGCCGACAATCCCCGGCAGCGCTTCCGGCAACAGCACGTGCCAGATGATGTGCCAGCGTCGGCAGCCCATGGCCTGGGCGGCTTCGATCAAACCCTGATCGACCTCGCGCAGGCTCACCTCGGCAATCCGCGCAAAGAACGGCGTAGCCGCGATGGTCAGCGGCACCACCGCTGCCCACACACCGTAGGTGGTGCCGACGATCAGCCGGGTGAACGGGATCAGCGCCACCATCAGGATCAGAAACGGAATCGAGCGGAACAGATTGACGAACGCCCCCAGCACGCGGTTCAGCGCCGGTGCCTGGTAGATGCCGCCCTTGTCGCTGGTGACCAGGAACACCGCCAGCGGAATCCCCACCAGTAACGCGATCAGCGACGACACACCGACCATCAACAAGGTATCGATGGCGCCCTGTAATAAACGATCAAACCACATAGCCCAGCACCTCCACCTGTTGTGCCCAATTGCCGGCGCGCTTGCGCAATTCATCGGCACTGTGGGACGAACCACTCACCGCCAGCAGCAATTGCCCCAAGGCATGGCCCTGGATGCGCTCCACGCCGCCTTGCAGCAAGCGCACGCGCCCGCCGAGGGCGCTGAACAGCGCGGCCAGGTCCGGCTCGTCGGTGCCTGCGCCGGTGAACTGCAATCGCAGCACCACCGCCGCCTCGGCCGACGTCGAAGTGGCCTGCAAACGGCTTTGCAGTTCCTCCGGCAAGCCGTGTTGCAGGGGAGCCAGCAGGGTTTTGCTGACCTCATGTTGCGGGTCGCCAAACACCTGCCACACCGGGCCTTGCTCGACGATGTGACCGTGTTCCAGCACCACCACGCGGTCGCAAATCTCGCGGATTACCGCCATCTCGTGGGTGATCAGCACGATGGTCAGGCCCAGGCGCCGGTTGATCTCGCGCAGCAGGCCGAGGATCGACTGGGTGGTTTCCGGGTCGAGAGCCGACGTGGCCTCGTCGCACAGTAGAATCTCGGGATCGTGCACCAGCGAGCGGGCAATGCCCACGCGCTGTTTCTGCCCACCGGACAACTGCGCCGGATACGCGTTGTGCTTGTCCTGCAAACCCACCAACTCCAGCAGCTCGCGCACTTTCTGCTCACGCTGCGGCTTGGGCACGCCGGCCACTTTCAGCGGTAGCTCGACGTTCTGCCACACGGTTTTGGCCGACATCAGATTGAAGTGCTGGAAGATCATGCCGATGCGCCGACGCAGCGCCACCAGGCGGTCTTCGTCGAAGTCGCCGATGTCCACCTGATCGATCAGCACCCGCCCGGTGCTGGGTTGTTCCAGGCGGTTGATGGTGCGGATCAACGAGGATTTGCCGGCGCCGCTGCGGCCGATGATGCCGAACACTTCACCGCGCTGGATCGCCAGGTCGATGCCTTGCAGGGCATGCACCTTGCCGTCGTAGCTCTTGCCCAGGTTGATAAAGCGCACATGGGCGCGGTTCAGGTCGGGGTGCAGTTCGGTCTGCTCGGCGTCCCTGGGCGGTGTGCCCAGGTCGCGCAGTTGGAAGTGGGCAGCGGTCATTTTTTAGCTTCCCAGCCGACTTGGTAGAGCTTGCCCAGGGACTTGTCCAACGCGGCGCGCACCACCGGCGAGTGCTGGTAGATATCGACGAACTTGATCACCCGTGGATCGGTGGTGCCTTTGGGCTGGGTGACGAACTGGATCACGTATTCCGGGTGGTCGAGGCCGTCGAACAGCAGCGCCGACTCGGCATCGAAGGTCTTGGACAGGCGGATATAGGCCGGGTAGCCCTGCACCAGATCGGCGTCGTCATAGGCGCGCACCAGTTGCACGGCCTCGACCTGGAGGATCTTGATCTTTTTCGGGTTGCTGACGATGTCTTCTTCGGTGGCCTTGTAGCCCACGCCCGGCTTGAGGGTAATCAGCCCCGCCTTGGCCAGCAATTGCAGGCCGCGCCCGCTGTTGATCGGGTCGTTGGCGATGGCCACGCTGGCGCCTTGGGGCAGGTCGTTGATGCTTTTGAATTTCTTCGAGTACAGGCCGACGTTGTTGATGATCCCCGGCGCGTACGGCACCAGGTCAAAACCGGCGGCAGCCTTGGCGTTTTCCAGGAACGGGATGTGCTGGAAGTAGTTCACGTCGATATCACCGGCGGCGAGGCTGACGTTGGGTGCAATCCAGTCGGTAAACTCCACCAACTCGACTTTCAGGCCTTGCTTGCCGGCTTCGGCAACGGCGGCTTCCAACGGTATTGCGAAAGCGGCGGTGGTGCCGACTTTCAGCGGCGCGTCGCTGGCGAATACCGCCGAGCTGAACAGGCCAAGGGCCAGGGCCAGTACTTTGACTGGGTGGGAGAGCAGTGTTTTTTTCATAATGATTTTCCAGTCATAAGGTATTGGTACAAACAATGAGGATTCACTGTGGGAGCTGGCTTGTGTGGGAGCGGGCTTGCTCGCGAAAGCGTTGGGTCAGCTGGCGAATGTGCCGACTGACACACTGCATTCGCGAGCAAGCCCGCTCCCACACAAGCTCATTTCCACATTTTTGATCAGTGTCGGTAGTTGGAACCGGTGTGTTGTTCGGGCAGGCGCGCGGTGTTGTGGAAAACTTTTTCCCTTAGTGTTCCGGTCTCATAAGCGGTCTTGTACGACCCCCGCTTCTGCAACTCCGGCACCACCAGCTCAATGAAATCCACATAGCTTTCCGGCGTGACAATCCGCGTCAGGTTGAACCCATCCAGCCCGGTCTCGCTGATCCACGATTCCAACTCATCCGCCACCTGTTCAGGCGAACCCACCAGGGTGATGTAGCGCCCACCGAGGGCGTGCTGCTCGAGCAATTTGCGTCGGGTCCAGTCGTTGTTTTGCAGGTTTTTGGTGGCCGACTGGATCGCGTTGCTCTTCACGTACTGGATCGGTTCATCCAATGCGTACTGCGAGAAATCAATCGCCGTGGACGCCGAAAAGTGCGCCACGCCGGCTTCCGCGCTGGCATAGCTGAGGTACTCGGCGTGCTTGGCCCAGGCCGCCTCTTCGGTGGCGCCAACGATCACGTTGAGGCCCATGAACACCTTGATGTCATCCGGATTGCGCCCGGCTTCGACGGCGCTGGCGCGTACCTTGTCCACCTGGATCTTGGTCGCGGCCTTGTTCTGCCCACTGATAAACACGCACTCGGCGTGCCGCCCGGCGAACAGCAAACCGCGATCCGAACTGCCGGCCTGGAACAGCACTGGCGTGCGTTGCGGCGACGGCTCGCACAGGTGATAGCCCTCAACCTGATAGAACTCGCCGTGGTGCTCGACCTTGTGCACCTTGCCCGGCTGGGCATACACCCGCGCCTGTGGGTCGTTGCGCACGGCGTCGTCTTCCCAGCTGCCTTCCCAGAGTTTGTAGAGCACCTCCAGGTACTCGTCGGCCTGGTCGTAGCGGCGGTCATGCTCGACCTGTTCGGTGAGGCCCATGGCCTTGGCGGCGCTGTCGAGGTAGCCGGTGACGATGTTCCAACCCACACGGCCACGGCTCAGGTGGTCCAGCGTGGACATGCGCCGCGCGAACAGATACGGCGGCTCGTAGGTGAGGTTGGCAGTGAGGCCGAAGCCGAGGTTTTTCGTCACCGCCGCCATCGCCGAGACCAACAGCAACGGGTCATTCACCGGCAGCTGGATCGACTCTTTGAGCGGCACGTCGATGGAATTTTGATAGACGTCGTACACGCCGACGATATCGGCGATGAACAGCCCGTCGAACAGCCCGCGCTCGAGGATCTGCGCCAATTCGGTCCAGTACTCGATGGTTTTGTACTGGGTCGAGGTGTCCCGTGGGTGGGTCCACATGCCGTGGTTGATATGGCCGATGCAGTTCATGTTGAAGGCATTGAGCAGGATTTTTTTCTTGGCCATTTAGATGGTCCCCCGCAGTGGCGGGTTTGCATCGTTGAGGTAGTAATTGCCGACTGCGTGGTACTTCCAGCGCACCGGGTCGTGCAGGGTGTGCACGCGGGCGTTGCGCCAGTGGCGGTCGAGGCCGTGTTCGGCCAGGGTCGCCTGGCTGCCGGCCAGTTCGAACAGGGTGCTGCCAGCGGCCAGGGAAATTTCGGTGCTCAAGGCGCGCACTTCGGCCACCGCAATCGAGGCGGCGGCGACGGTGTCGGCGTTGCTCTCGGCCTGGGCGCGGTCGAGGAACTCGCCGGCGCGTTCCAGCAAGGCTTCGCTGGCGTGCAGGCGGATGCTCAGGTGGCCGAAGCTTTTCAGGGTCAAGGGGTCTTCAGTGGCTTTGTCGTTGCCGGAATCGATCCACGGGCGGGTCTTGGCGCGCACGAAGTGCAGCGCATCCTCAAAGGCGGCGCGGGCGATGCCGGTGTCGATGGCGGCGTGGAGGATCTGCGCCAGGGGGCCGACGGTGGTCGGGCGTTCGAAGGCGCTCTGGAACGGGACCACGTCGGCGGCGGCGACCCACACGTTGTCGAACACCACCGAACCGCTGCCGGTGGTGCGCTGGCCGAAGCCGCTCCAATCGTCGATCACCGTCAGGCCGTCGCTGTCACGGGGCACGAAGGCCAGTTGCTGCACGCCGTGTTCATCCACCACCGAAGTGGGGATGCGTTGGGCGTAGATCGCGCCGGTGGAATAGAACTTGCGGCCGCTGATGCGAAAACCATCGCCGTCGCGGGTGATCGAGGTGACGCGGTCGTGGGCGGTCTTGGTGCCCAGTTCGGCCAGGGCATTGCCGAAACGCTGGCCGGCCAATACCTCGGCGTACAGTCGTTGTTGCTGCGCCGGCGTGCCGTTCACGCGCAGCACTTCGAGGGCGTAGAAATGGTTCTGCGGGATCTGGCCCAGGGACGCATCCGCCTGGGCAATCAACGCAATGACCTTGGCCAGGGTGACGTTGGACACGCCCGCGCCACCGTACTCTTTCGGCACGCTGATACCCCACAGCCCGGAGCGTGAAAACACGTCCAGTTCGGGCAAGGGCAGGCGGCGTTCGCGGTCGCGCTGGGCGCTGTCGCGGCGGAAGTCTTCGGCCAGGTCGCTGGCGACAACAAGGGCTTGTTCATCGCTGGTGATAACCGCGACGTTTGCAGAGAAAGTCATGTGTGCTCCAGAAGCTTGTAGAGGAAGTGTTCTGGTCGGTTAAATCCAGGAGTGACGAGCCGGCAACGTGCCGTTCAATCGATAGGCGCCGATGGCGTGATACTTCCAACGCACCGGGTCGTGCAGGGTGTGCACGCGGGCGTTGCGCCAGTGGCGGTCGAGGTTGAACTCGGCGAGGGTGGCGCGGCTGCCGGCCAGTTCGAAGAGCTTTTCGCTGACCTGCAGCGACACTTCGGTGGTCAGCACTTTGGCTTCGGCCACGGCGATGGATGCACGGGCGGCGGACTGCGCGGTGATCGGCGCGGCGCTGACCTGGTCCAGCACTTGGCCGGCCTTGCGCAGCAGGGCTTCAGCGGCGTGCAGTTCGATCTTCAGCTTGCCGATGTCGGCGATCACATACAGGTCATCGCTGGCGCGTTCGACCTTGGCGTCGATCCACGGGCGCGAACGTTCACGGACGAAGGCAATGGTGTCGTCGAGGGCACCACGGGCGATGCCGGCGTCGATGGCGGCCTGGATCAGTTGCGAGACGGCGCCCTGGATGTTCGGGGTTTCGCCGATGCGCCAGTTTTCCACTACCAACTCGGCGTCCACCGGTACTTGATCCAGCAATACCGTGCCGCTGGCGGTGGTGCGCTGGCCGAAGCCCGACCAATCGTCAACGATGCGCAGCCCCTCAGTGCCCCGGCGCACGAACGCCATGACCTGCTTGCCGTCATCGTTGAGTGCCTTGATCGCCACCCAGTGGGCGAACAGCGCGCCGGTGGAGTAGAACTTCTGGCCGCTGACCACATAGCCGTCGCCCTTGGCGGTAATGCGCGCCTTGAGTTCCAGGGTGTTCTTGGTGCCGCGTTCCGGGCCGCCATTGCCGATGCGCCAGCCGTCGAGGACGCTCTGGAACAGCTGCTTTTTCTGGCGCTCGGTGGCCGCGCCTTGCAGCAGGTGCAGGATGCCGAAATGGTTCTGCGGGATCTGGCCGAGGGCCGGGTCGGCCGCGCTGATGATTGCGAATACGTCGGCCAGGGTCACGAAGGACACCTGCGGGCCGCCGTATTCACGGGGAATGGAAATACTGCCCAGGCCACTGCGGGTGAATTGTTCCAGCTGTGCCCATGGCAGTTTGCGTTGCTGATCGCGCTGGGCGGCGTGCAGGCGTGCCGCCTGGGCCAGCGCGTGGGCCGCGTTCAGCGCCTCTGCGTCGTTGCGCAGCACGGTGGCTGGCAACAGCAGGGGGGCGACGTCCAGATCTCTCTGGGGGGGTGTTTGAGCCAAGTTAGACATCAGCGCCGCTCCTTGGCTGCACGTAATGCCCTGGCGTTGCGCACCGGGGTAATTCTGACCATACCGACCTCGCATTCAATGAAATGAAAACAGAAAAATCAAAGATGTCCGGTGGTCCGGTGCATATACCCTAAGCGTGTTAAATATTTAAATAAACGTGATTTTTGGAATAAGCATAGAAGGTCCGTCACCCAGGTTCGCAGGGCGAGCCGAGAGGGCGCGGCTGATAGATCAGCGCCGTCCCGGCCGGGCGGGCCGGCGCCCCGGCGGCGATGCGCAAAGTGCGTGCTGGCGCCCAGCGAGAATTGTTGCCGACGCGATCAAGAATGCAGTACGTGACCTCCAGACGGCTGTCGTCGCCGGCTTCGACAATCACAGTCGAGGGCACCCACACCCGTACAGGCTGGCCGACATCCCTGGCCTGGATCTTCGGCAGGTCCAGGCGCACATCGCCCCAGCGCAGGGTAATGGCGTCGCCGCTGGTCATGTTCAGGTAGGGCTCGATAGTCAGGGGAATGCCCCGCCGCACCTGGCTGGCGTTGACGCCGTAGCGGCGAATGGTCTCGGGCAGGCTGGCGGGAGCGAGGTTCAGGTTTTCGTCGCAGTACAGTGGCGAGGGCTGCCCGCCCGGGTAGTTGGTTTTCACCCGCACCCGCGTCACGGCCGAGCGGGCGGCGGCGTGGCCGACTTGCATGACCTGGTAATGGACCTGGGCCGGGCCATCTTGCACAAAGCTTTCCGGCACACGCAGGTGCGTGGGGGTGCCGACCTTGCAGGCGGTTACCCGGCGCGAGGCGGCAAAGCAGTTGTTCCAGAACAGTTCGATCAGGTCGCCTTCATCCATGTCGGGGTAGGGCGCGATATCGACCTGCAGCTGTGCGGCAGCCAGGGCGTTGATGCCGTTTCGAAGGGCCTGTGGCAGGGTCGGCGCGGTGAGCAGGGTGTGCGTCATAAGTAATCTCCTTGATGCAACCAGCAGCAATCGTTCCGGCCCTTTGCGCGGGGTGCGGGCAGGGGCTGAAAAGAACGATTCAGTGAATAGCCGGGATAGGATCCAATCCTCAGGGCGCTAGATAAGAGGGTTGGCCAAGAGGCGTCAATGGCGGCAAAGGGCTAAACGGCGGGTTGGGTGAGATTCAGAAGGGGCTGACGCGGCGGGGGAATTCCGGATAGGTGTGGCGGGGTGTTTTACCGCTTGGAATGCAGACTTGCTGTAGGCGAGGAGATCCCTTGTGGGAGCGGGCTTGCTCGCGAAGGCGGTGTGTCAGCCGACGCATGTGGCAGCTGACCTACCGCATTCGCGAGCAAGCCCGCTCCCACATTTGGAGTTGTGCCAGGCCTGTGACACAAGCGAATTTCACACACGACCGACTCAGTGGGCGAGGAATTTGCTCAAGAACTGCTTTGTGCGTTCTTCCTTGGGGTTGGCGAACAATGCCTTGGCTTCGCCCTGCTCGACGATCACCCCCTTGTCGAAGAAGATCACCCGGTTGGCCACGTCGCGAGCAAAGCTCATCTCGTGGGTGACGATGACCATGGTGCGGTTTTCTTCGGCCAGGCTGCGAATGGTCGCCAGCACTTCGCCGACCAGTTCCGGGTCGAGCGCCGAGGTGGGTTCGTCGAACAGGATCACTTCCGGCTCCATGGCCAGCGCCCGGGCAATTGCCACGCGCTGTTGCTGGCCACCCGAGAGGCGTCGCGGGTATGCGTCTTCCTTGCCCGCCAAACCGACCCGTTCCAGCAGCTTGCGCCCGAGGGCGGTCGCCGTTTCGCGGGGCATCTTCTTGACCACGACCGGGCCTTCGATGACGTTTTCCAGCGCGGTACGGTGGGGGAACAGGTTGAAGTTCTGGAACACAAAACCCACGTGCTGGCGCAAGCGCCGTACCAGGCCTTGTTGCTGGTTGATCGGCTTGCTGGTGTCGATCTCGATGTCACCCACCTTGATCCGGCCGCTGGTGGGTTGTTCGAGGAAATTCAGGCAGCGCAGAAAGGTGGTCTTGCCGGAGCCGCTGGGGCCGATGATGGCGATGACTTCGCCTTCCTTGACCTCCAGGTCGATGCCGTTGAGCACCACCTGGCCCTTGAATTGTTTGGTCAGTTGTTCAACCACGATCATCGATCAAGACTCCAGGTCATGCCGGTTGACCCGGTCTTCCAGACGATTTTGCAAATGCGCCAGGATGCTCGCCAGAATCCAGTAGATCAGGGCGGCGGACAGGTACATGGTGAAGATTTCAAAGGTGCGTGCCGAGACCAATTGCGCCTGGCGGAACAGCTCGGGCACCTGGATGGTGGCGGCCAGCGCCGTGTCCTTGACCAGCGAAATAAAGCTGTTGCCCAGTGGCGGCAATGCGGTGCGCATGGCCTGCGGCAGGATGGCCCGGCGCAGGGTTTGCGCGCGGGTCATGCCGATACTGGCCGCGGCTTCCCACTGGCCGCGCTCGATGGAGGCGATAGCGGCGCGCAGGATTTCACAGGCATAGGCGGCCATGTTCAGCGAAAAGCCGATCATGGCTGCCGGGATCGGATCCAGCTCGATGCCCACTTGCGGCAAGCCGTAGTAGATCAGGAACAGCTGCACCAGCAAGGGCGTGCCGCGAAAGAACGACACGTAGACTCGGGCGGTCCAGCTCAACAGCTTGAAGCGCGACAAGCGCATCAAGGCCAGGCCGAAGCCCAGCAGCAAACCGAAGAACATCCCGCCGAGGCTGAGAATCACCGTGTAATACGCGCCCTTGAGCAGAAAGGGCGCGGAGTCCAGCGCGAGTTGGAAACCTGCTTCCATTATTGAGTGACGTCAGCGGCGAAGTACTTCTCGGACAGCTTCTTCAAGGTGCCATCGGCGCGCAGCTTGTCGAGGGCCTTGTTTACCGCGTCGAGCAGCTCAGGCTCGCCTTTGCGCAGGGCAACACCGGCTTCCTGGCGCGAGAACGCAGCGCCGGCAGCGGCGGTGTCGGTGGCTTTCTTGGCGTATTCCAGGGCGGCCAGACGGTCGATCAGGATGGCGTCGGTACGGCCGATGCGCAGGTCCTGGAACTTGGTTGGGTCATCGTTGTAGGTCTTGATGATGGCTTTAGGCTGGTTGTCCTTGAGCCATTGTTCGTAGTTGGTGCCCAGGCCTACGCCGACTTTCTTGCCGGCCAGGTCGTCGGCGGTCTTGATGGTGTCGACGTTTTTCGCCAGGGTCAGCGCTTGAATGCCGGAGACGGTGTACGGCTTGGAGAAGTCGTACTTCTTCTTGCGCTCTTCGGAGATGGTCACTTGGTTGACCACAGCGTCCAGGCGCTTGGATTCCAGGGCGGCGAGGATGCCGTCCCAAGGCGTGGCTTGCAGCTTGACCTTCACGCCCAGCTCCTTGGCCAGGGCTTCGGACAGTTCCACTTCGAAGCCGCTGAGCTTGCCGCTTTCATCGACAAAGCTGAACGGTGGGTAGGTGCCTTCCAGGCCGATCTTGATTTCGCCGGCTTTTTTGATGTTGTCCAACTGGTCGCCGGCAACGGCTTGGCCGATCAGGCCAGCGCCGAGTGCCAGGCCCAAAGTGCCTACCAGCAGCGTGCGACGGAATACGGAAATAGTCATGAAGAGCCCCTGTGTTTTTATGTTGAGCGAAGCAGGTGACGCAGTAGTCGTATCCTGCCTTAAAGCGCGTAGCGCGTCTTCGCCTACGGCGCGATGATAGAGCGGGTTTTTAAGACTTGAAAATAATATAAATCTAAATTGATATTCCATTTGGAAATATGCAGCAGTCTAATGTGGGAGCTGGCTTGTGTGGGAGCGGGCTTGCTCGCGAATGCGGTGTATCAGTCAATACATCTGGTGACTGACACTCCGTCTTCGCGAGCAAGCCCGCTCCCACACAAGCCCGCTCCCACATTTTTGATCTCTGTTCCTTCAGCTGAAGGCGGCGCCATACGCAAACAACGCCGGCGCCCCACCGGTATGCAGGAAAATGATCGGGCCATCCTCAAACCGCTGGCGGCCGATACCGTCCAGCAAACCGGCCATGGCCTTGCCAGTGTAGACCGGGTCCAGCAGCAAGCCTTCCTGGCTGGCCAGCAGCTTGATCGCCGCCAGGGTGCCGGCATTCGGCTCGCCATAGCGTGGGCCGAAGTATTCATCCCAGAGGATCACCTTGAACGCCTCGGGAATTGTCACGCCGAGCAACTCGGCGGTGCGTTCGGCCAGGCCTTCGACTTTCGGGCGCTGGGCTTCGTCGGTGCGCGAGACGGTGACGCCAATCACCGGTAAATCTGGCAGCACTTCGCTCAACGCCAGCGCCAGGCCGCTGTGGGTGCCGGCGCTGCCGGAGGCCAGGACCACGGCGGCGAACTCGATCCCGCTGTCTTCGATCTGCGCGGCCAGCTCCAGGCCGGCGCGCACGTAACCGAGGGCGCCGAGGGCGTTGGAACCGCCGATGGGCACCAGGTACGGCTTCTTGCCGTTGCTGCGCAGGCGCTCGGCGAGGGCGTGGAGTTGGTCGTCGGCGTTGTCGAGGTTCTCGACCAATTCGACCTTGGCGTCGAACAAGTCCAGCAACAGGCGGTTGCCGTTGCCCAGGTAGTTGGGGTCTTCGGTGCCGGTGGGGTTTTCCAACAGGGCGACGCAGCCCAGGCCGAGCTTGGCGGCCAGCGCGGCAGTTTGGCGCACATGGTTGGACTGGATCGCGCCAGCGGTCACCAGGGTGTCGGCGCCTTGGGCGACGGCATCGGCGGCGAGGTATTCGAGCTTGCGCAGCTTGTTGCCGCCCATCGCCAGGGGCGTGGTGTCGTCGCGCTTGACGTAGATGTCCCGGCCCAACCAGGCCGACAGCCGTTCAAGTTTTTCCAGGGCAGTGGCGCCGCCCAGCAGTTCCAGGCGGTTAAAGCGGTCCAGCTGTTGTTTGATCATGGCTGCGCACGGTGGCTAAGTGATGGGGCGACTATAGGCAGGCACTTTTCATCGGGCAACCGCCAATCTGCTTATGCCTGATGGTTCTTAGCATCACACCATTGGTTCTTAAGGGCGGCCCGCCTGCATACCGTAAAGTGATGGCCATTTCGTCAGGAGTGAATACCGTGAGTGAGCGTTCCAGTCATTGGCAGTTACAGACCATCGTCAGCCAGTTGCGCGGCGCCCGGGACCAGTGGCGAACGCGCAATGGCCGCCTGAGCGGCGAGCACGGTGGGCGCGAGTTGCCGTCGCGCGAAGCGGTGGCGCAGATCCTTGAGTCGCTGTGCGGTGCGCTGTTCCCCATGCGCCTGGGGCCGGTGGATTTGCGTGAGGAAAGTGAAGACTTCTACGTTGGCCACACCCTCGACGTGGCGCTCAATGCGCTGCTGGCCCAGGCCCGCCTGGAACTGCGCTACGCCGCCCGCCAGAGCGGCCAGGATGACGGCGCTGTTGACGCCCACGCCATCCGCCTGATCCAGGATTTTGCCCTGGCCTTGCCGTCCCTGCGCAGCCTGCTGGACACCGACGTGCTGGCCGCCTACCACGGCGACCCGGCCGCGCGCAGCGTGGACGAAGTGCTGCTGTGCTACCCCGGCATCCTCGCGGTGATTCACCATCGCCTGGCGCACCACCTGTACCGCGCCGGGTTGCCGCTGTTGGCGCGCATCAGTGCGGAGATCGCCCATTCGGCGACGGGGATCGATATCCACCCCGGCGCGCAGATCGGCCCGAGTTTCTTTATCGACCATGGGACCGGCGTGGTGATCGGCGAAACCGCGATCATCGGCGAACGCGTGCGTATCTACCAGGCTGTGACCCTGGGTGCCAAACGCTTCCCGGCCGATGAAGACGGGCAGTTGCAAAAAGGCCACCCACGCCACCCGATTGTCGAGGATGACGTGGTGATCTACGCCGGGGCGACGATTCTGGGGCGCATCACCATCGGCCAGGGCTCGACCATCGGTGGCAATGTGTGGCTGACCCGCAGCGTACCGGCGGGGGCGAATATTACCCAGGCCAATTTGCAACATGATGATGGTACGCAAAAGTAAGTCGAACACAGACTCAATGTGGGAGCAGGCAAGCCAGCTCCCACATGTTTTGTGTATTTCACCCCCAAGTCGCTGAACGATTTGCCATGCCCATCCGTCATACCCATCCTTGAGCTAGTGTAGGAATTGCCTACCGCTCGGCCCTGGGATTAGTCCAAAACTGCCTATCCATGTTTAACTTGAATGCTCGTTCAAGTTAAACCCGGTGGTTCGCTGCCCGCTCACAATAGGAGGCTTACCTTTGCTGAGTCCGTTTTTTACAGCCACATCCCTCACCCTCGGGGTGCATCGTTCATGAGTGCATCGTCCACCCCACCCAGCGGCCTGGTGCGCATGAATGCGCCGGTCTTCTACTTCGCCGCCACGTTCATTCTGCTGTTCGGCCTGATTGTCATCGCGATCCCACAACAGGCTGGTGCCTGGCTGCTGGCCGCGCAAAACTGGGCGGCCAATACGGTCGGCTGGTACTACATGCTGGCGATGACCCTGTATCTGGTCTTCGTGGTGGTCACCGCGTTATCGGGCTACGGCAAGATAAAACTCGGTGCCGACCACGACGAGCCCGAGTTCAGTTATCTGTCCTGGGCCGGCATGCTGTTCGCCGCCGGGATCAGCATCACGCTGTTTTTCTTTTGCGTGTCCGAGCCGCTGACGCACCTGGTGCAACCGCCGCAAGGCGCGCCGATGAACGCCGACGCTGCGCGCCAGGCCATGCAGATCCTGTTTCTGCATTGGGGCCTGCACGGCTGGGGCGTGTTCGCGTTTGTCGGCATGGCCCTGGCGTATTTCGCCTACCGGCATAACCTGCCGCTGGCGTTGCGTTCAGCGCTGTACCCGCTGATCGGCAAGCGCATCAACGGCCCCATCGGTTACGCGGTGGATGGCTTCGGCATCATCGCCACGGTGTTTGGCCTGGGGGCCGACATGGGCTTTGGGGTGCTGCACCTCAACTCGGGCCTGGACTACTTGTTTGGCATTGCCCACACGCAGTGGATCCAGGTCGGCCTGATCACCTTGATGATGGGCGCGGCGATTATTGTCGCGGTGGCCGGCGTCGATAAGGGCGTGCGGGTGATGTCCGACATCAACATGCTGCTGGCCTGCGCGCTGCTGCTGTTTGTGTTGTTCGCCGGGCCCACCCAGCATTTGCTCAACACCCTGATCCAGAACCTCGGCGACTACCTGGGCGCCTTGCCGACCAAGAGTTTCGACGTGTACGCCTACGACAAACCCAGCGACTGGCTGGGCGGTTGGACGGTGTTCTACTGGGCTTGGTGGATTGCATGGTCGCCGTTCGTGGGCCTGTTTATCGCGCGCATTTCCCGTGGCCGCACCATCCGTGAATTCGTGTTTGGCGTGCTACTGATCCCGCTGGGTTTCACCCTGGCGTGGATGTCGATTTTCGGCAACAGCGCCATCGACCAGGTGCTCAACCACGGCATGGCCGCGCTCGGCCAGTCGGCCATCGACAACCCGTCGATGAGCCTCTACCTGCTGCTGGAAACCTACCCGTGGAGCAAGACCGTGATCGCGGTCACGGTGTTTATCAGCTTTGTGTTCTTCGTCACCTCGGCCGACTCCGGCACCGTGGTGCTGTCCACGCTCTCGTCCAAAGGCGGCAACGCCGATGAAGACGGGCCGAAATGGCTGCGGGTGTTCTGGGGCGTGATGACCGGGCTGGTCACCAGCGCGTTGCTGTTTGCTGGCAGCATCGATTCGCTGAAGTCCGCAGTGGTGCTGACCTCGTTGCCGTTCTCGCTGATCCTGCTGTTGATGATGTGGGGGCTGCACAAGGCGTTCTATCTCGAATCCCAGAAGCAGATTGCGCAGCTGCATTCGCTGGCGCCGGTCTCGGCTTCGCGCAGGGGTCGTGGCGGTTGGCGCCAGCGCTTGAGCCAGGCCGTGCACTTCCCGTCGCGGGATGAGGTGTATCGCTTCCTTGAATCGACGGTACGCCCGGCGATCGAAGAAGTGACGGCGGTGTTTGTCGAGAAGGGCCTGAATGTGACGACTCAGCCCGACCCGTCAAACGACAGTGTCAGCCTGGAAATCGGCCATGGCGAGGAACATCCGTTCATCTACCAGGTGCAGATGCGCGGCTACTTCACGCCGTCGTTTGCCCGTGGCGGCATGGGTTCCAAGGAGCTCAACAACCGCCGCTACTACCGGGCGGAAGTGCACTTGGCCGAGGGCAGCCAGGACTACGATCTGGTGGGCTACACCAAGGAGCAGATCATCAACGACATCCTTGATCAGTACGAGCGGCACTTGCAGTTCCTGCATTTGGTTCGCTAGCTTTTTGTGGGAGCGGGCTTGCTCGCGAAAGCGTCGTGTCAGTCGATGCCTGTGTGACTGATACACCGTCTTCGCGAGCAAGCCCGCTCCCACACAAGCCAGCTCCCACAAAAAACCGCGCAAGGCCCTGATCTACGGGGCTTTCATGAATTTAATTTCATCCGTTCAACGCGCGTTTTGACGCGTAACTGTCATCTGTCCACCGCCTAATTGTGTGAAGCGTTTGACGCTTTCATTTCAGAACAGTGACGGAGACCGGTACCAATGAAGACGTTATTAAGCCCTATGGTGGGTGCCGCCATGGCGAGCTTTATGCTGTCCGCCCATGCCGATTTTATCGATGACAGCCACGCCGATGTGACCCTGCTCAATCGCTATCTCAACCAGCAGGGGCGCGATGTGGTGAACAGCAACGCCAAGGCCCACAGCATTCGTGATTGGGGCCAGGGGTTCGAGTTCAACTTCAAGTCTGGTTACACCGAAGGGCCGGTGGGCTTTGGCCTCGACTTGCAGGCGTTCTACGGGTTGAAGCTGGACTCCGGTGGCGACCTCAACGACAAGGACCACCAGAGCCGCTATCCCGGCAGCATGTTCCCCCTGGACAACGGCAAATCCGCCGACCAGTTCGGCGTGCTCAGCCCGACGTTCAAGATGCGCTTCGCCAAGGACGAGCTGCGCGTGGGCACGCTGTTCGGCAACAACCCGGTGCTGGCCAACACCGACGGCCGCCTCTACCAGCAGACCAATACCGGTGTGCAACTGGTGTCCAAGGACCTCAGCGATTTCACCTTCACCGGTGGCGATATCTTCAAGACCAAGATCCGCAACGAAACCGGCGACCAGGGCATGATCACCGCGGGCGGTACCAAAGAGAGTGATCGCTTCCTGTTCGGCGGCGCCGACTACACCGGCATCCAGAACACCACGGTGAGCCTGTGGTATTCGAACCTTGAGGATTACTACCAGCAGTTTTTCGTGGGCGCCAAGCGCCATGACGCCTTGTCGGTGGGCGCGCTCGATACCGACGTGCGGGTGTTCCGCAGCCTGGGTGTGGGCGGTAACGCCGACGGTGAAAAAGACTACGCAGCCAGCGGCCTTTACGGCGACGGCGTGAACAAGGGGCGCATCAACCAGACCACCGCCAGCTTGCTGGAGAGCTACAGCCTGGACGGCCACACCGTCGGCCTGGGCATCCAGAAAAACAGCGGCGAAAGTGACTTCCCCTACCTCGACTCCGGCCTGAACAGCGGCGATAACCGCCAGGGTCCTGGCTCAGGCGCCGATACGCCGGCACTGACTAACATGCAGTTGAACAAATTCCAGCACGCCGGCGAACGCACTTGGCTGGCGCAGTACAAATATGACTTGGGCAAACTCGGCGTACCGGGTCTGACCTTCTCGGCGGCCTATGCCCACGGCGATGACATCCGCACCGCACAAGGCACCACCAGCGAATGGGAACGCAACGTGGCGGTGGCGTATCAAGTGCCCACCGGCACCCTCAAAGGCCTCGGTGTGACCTGGAAAAATGCCCACGCCAGCCCGGACATTACCGGCGCCACCGTGCAGGATGAAAATCGCTTTTATGTCAGCTACGTCGTTCCACTCTGGTAGGAAATTGCTGTAAAACGGAAGGGCAAACTTAAGCGATTCAGCTGGTTAAAAGGCCTGGGAATAAGGTTATTCCCAGGCCTTATTTGCCCTAAGCCCAGAGAGGATTCGATGACGTACATTGCTGCCGAAAACCGCTATGAATCTATCCCGTATCGCCGCGTAGGCCGTAGTGGATTGGTGCTGCCTGCACTGTCCCTGGGGCTGTGGCACAACTTTGGCGACAGCACCCCGATCGACACCCAGCGCGCCCTGCTGCGCACCGCGTTCGACCTGGGTATCAACCACTTCGACCTGGCCAACAACTACGGCCCGCCGTATGGCAGCGCCGAGATCAATTTCGGCCGTTTGCTGCGCGAAGATTTCAAGCATTACCGCGATGAGCTGATCATCTCCAGCAAGGCCGGTTGGGACATGTGGCCCGGCCCTTACGGCCAGGGCGGCGGCTCGCGCAAATACATCCTCGCGAGCCTGGACCAGAGCCTGCAACGCCTGGGCGTCGACTATGTGGACATCTTCTACTCCCACCGTTTTGACGCCGACACCCCGCTGGAAGAAACCGCCAGCGCCCTCGCCACCGCCGTGCAACAGGGCAAGGCGTTGTACATCGGTATTTCGTCCTACTCCGGGGTGAAAACCCGCGAAATCGCGGCCCTGCTCAAAGAGTGGAAAGTGCCGCTGCTGATCCATCAACCGGCCTACAACCTGCTCAACCGCTGGGTGGAAAAAGACCTGCTGGACACCACCGAAGAACTCGGCGCCGGGGTGATTGCGTTCACGCCATTGGCCCAGGGTTTGTTGACCGACAAATACCTCAACGGCGTACCGGCGGATGCGCGGGTGAATCGCCCGGGTGGTGGTTCGTTGCAGGCCAAGCACTTGTCCGAAGCCAACATTGCCCACGTACGGGCACTGAACGAAATCGCCCAGCGCCGTGGTCAGAGCCTGGCGCAATTGGCCTTGGCGTGGACCCTGCGTGACCCACGGGTGACCAGCGCGCTGATCGGTGCCAGTCGGCCGGAGCAGATCATCGAGAACGTCGGCGCATTGAAGAACTTGCATTTCAGCGCAGAAGAACTGGCGGAGATCGACCGGTTTGCCCAGGAAGGCGGGATCAACCTGTGGGAAAAGCCATCCACTGCTGAATAAACGGTAGAACGCGTTCAATGTGGGAGCGGGCTTGCTCGCGAAGGCGGAGTGTCAGTCGATGAAGTTTTGGCTGATACACCGCCATCGCAGGCAAGCCAGCTCCCACATTTTGACCGTCGCCAGTCTTTAGTACGGTACGTCGCCGAGGATCGTCGCCCGGTGCATCACCCGCCGCTGCGGTCGGTAGTCATCCACGGCGTAATGCTGGGTCACGCGGTTGTCCCAGAACGCTACGTCGTTTTCCTGCCAGCGCCAGCGGATGGTGAATTCCGGCCGGGTGGCGTGGGCGAACAGCAGCTTGAGAATCGCCTCGCTTTCTGCCGGTTCAAGTTCATTGATCCTGGTGGTGAACCCTTCGCTGACAAACAGCGACTTGCGTCCGCTCACAGGATGCGTACGCACCACCGGGTGGGACAACGGTGGATTCTTCTTGCGGGTTTCTTCCCAGCGCGCCAGGTCTTCGGCGCTGTTGCCAAAGCGCTCCAGCGGGAAGGATTTGGTGAAGTCGTGTGTAGCCGTCAGCCCATCGAGCAAGCGCTGCAACGGCGCCGACAGCGCCTCATACGCCGCAATCCCGCTGGCCCACAACGTATCGCCGCCAAACGCCGGCAGCAGCTTGGCGCTGAGCACCGCGCCGAGCGCCGGGGTGGGCAGGAAGGTCACGTCGGTGTGCCATACGGCGTTGTCACGCACGTCGGTGACGGCGGTGTCGAGGATCAGCACTTCGGGCTGTTCCGGCACGTTGGGGTAGATCGGGTGAATATGCAGGTCGCCGAAATTCGCCGCGAACCGCGCCTGCTGTTGCGGGGTGATGACCTGGCCGCGGAAGAACAGCACCGAGTGGGTGAGCAACGCCTGTTCGATGGCGTCGCGCTGTTCAATATTCAGCGGCTGGGTGATATCGACGCCACGGATCTCGGCGCCGAGGGCGATGCTCAAGGGGGTAACGGTCAGGCTGCTCATGCTGTTCTCACTCAATGTGCCTGGCCATGCCATGGCACCAATTTACGCTGCAGGGCACGCAAGCCCATTTCCATGGCGAAGGCGATCAGGGCGATCACCAGGATCCCCAGCACCACCACGTCGGTGACGAGGAACTGCGCCGCCGACTGCACCATAAAGCCCAGGCCGCTGGTGGCCGCGATCAATTCGGCGGCGACCAACGTCGACCAACCCACCCCCAAACCAATGCGCACGCCGGTGAGGATATCGGGCAGGGCGCTGGGCAGGATCACGTGGCGGATCAACTGGACGCGAGTTGCCCCCAACGACTGTGCCGCGCGCAACTTGGCCGGGTCAACGGTGCGCACGCCGGTCGCGGTGGCGATGGCGATCGGTGCAAAGATCGCCAGGTAGATCAGCAGCACCTTGGACAGCTCGCCAATGCCGCACCAGATCACGATCAACGGCAGGTAGGCCAGCGGTGGAATCGGCCGGTAGAACTCGATCAGCGGGTCGAGAATGCCCCGGGCGATACGGTTGGAACCGATGGCAATCCCCACCGGCACGGCGGTCAGCACCGCAAAGCCAAGGCCCAGGCCGATGCGGCTGAGGCTCGCGCCCAAATGCTGCCACAAGGTGGAATCCATATAACCTGTGGTCGCCAGCAGCCAGCCCTTTTGCAGCACGGCGGACGGCGGCGGCAGGAACAGCGGTTCGATCAAGCCGGTGGCAGTCACGGCCCACCAGATTGCCAACAGGGCGATAAGGGTCAGTACGCTGATCCAGCGGGTGCTCAAGCTGCGGCGCACCGGGATCACCGTCTGCATCACCGGCTTGGCGGCGAGTTCATAGCTGCTCATGCGGACACCTGCCGTTGGGAGAACACTTTGCCCAGCACGTGTTCGCGGGTTTCGATAAAGCGCGGGTCGGACTTGATCGCCCGCGCCGATTCACCGGCAGCGTAGCGCTGGCCGAAGTCCAGGCTCAGGCGTTCGACGATCTGCCCGGGGTTGGGCGCCAGGAGGATCAAGTCTGTGGCGAGGAAGACCGCCTCTTCGATGTCGTGGGTAATCAGGAACACCGGCTTGGCTGTGCGCCGCCAGACTTGCAGCAGCAACTCCTGCATCTGTTCGCGGGTGAACGCATCGAGGGCGCCGAAGGGTTCGTCCATCAGCAGTACGCGTGGGTCGGCGGCCAACGCACGGGCGAGGCCGACGCGTTGCTTCTGGCCACCGGAGAGTTGCCAGATACGGCGGCTGTCGAAACCGGCCAGGTCCACCAGCGCGAGCATTTCCCGGGCGCGCACTTCACGTTGCGCCTTGGGCACGCCGGCCAGCTCCAGGCCGAAGCCGACGTTGGCCAGCACGTCCTGCCAGGGCAGCAGGGCGTCGTCCTGGAACACCACGCCGCGTTCGGCGCTGGGGCCTTTGACCGGCACGCCATCAAGGGTGATGCGCCCGGAAGAGGGTTCGACAAAACCGGCGATCAGGTTCAACAGCGAAGTCTTGCCACTGCCGGACGGGCCGAGGGCCACCAGCAATTGCTGGGGCCCCAGGTCGATTGAGATGTCAGACAGTACCGGTTCTGTGGCGCCTGGGTACTGTGCGCTGATGCGCTCCAGTTGTAGCAAGGCCATCGCGATGAACTCCTGATCAGTTGGTAATGAACTTGGCGCTGACGTAAGGGGCGTAGTCCGGCAGTACGGCGTCAACCTTGCCTTGTTCCTTGAGGAACGCGGCGGTGTCGGTCACGGCCTTGGTGGTCGGCGCGCCCAGCAGGGTCACCTGGTCGGCGGCCAGCGGGTAGACGTTGCCTTGCAGCAGCAGCGGGATGTCGCTGGCCTTGGCGCCGGAGAGTTTCACCAGCTTGTCGACGTTGCCTTTATCGGCAATCCACGCTTGTGGGTCTTTGCGGTAGGCGGCGTAGGCATCCAAGGTGACTTTGGCGAAAGCCGTGACGATTTCCGGGTGCTTGGCGGCGAAGTCCTTACGCACGATCCAGGCATCGAAGGTCGGTGCGCCAAACTTGGCCAGTTCGCCGGAAGTGATCAGCACCTTGCCGTTTTCCTTGGCTACGCCCAGGGCTGGGTCCCACACGTAAGTGGCGTCGATATCACCACGCTTCCAGGCGGCGATGATCGCCGGTGGTGCGAGGTTGAGGATGGTCACTTTCGACGGGTCGATGTTCCAGTGCTTCAGCGCGGCCAGCAGGCTGTAGTGGCCGGTGGACACGAAGGGCACGGCGATTTTCTTGCCGATCAGGTCCTGCGGGCCGTTGATCCCCGAACCATTGCGCGCCACCAGGGCTTCGGCGCCGCCGATCTGGGTGGCGACGAGGAAGGTTTCCACCGGCACTTTGCGGGTGATGGCAGCGGTCAGCGGGCTCGAACCGAGGTAGCCGATCTGCACGTCGCCGGAAGCAATGGCGGCGATGATGTCGGCGCCATTGTCGAATTTGCGCCAGTCGATCTTGGCGTTGGTGGCTTTTTCATACGCGCCGTCGGCCTGGGCGACTTTGGCCGGGTCCACGGTGGTCTGGTAAGCGATGGTCACATCCGCCGCCTGGGCAAACAGGCTGGCACCGGCCAGGGACAATGCGGCCAAGAGGCGCAGAGGGGTCAATAGTTTCAAGGGGAAGCTCCTCAATCAGGCGGCCGAGGGTCGGCGTGTGAGAAGACTAAATGATCTAAGAACTCGAAAATAAATAACATTTTCGAATTAGCTTATGAGGAGAAGCGTGGAGCCAGATCTTCAGTCCGGCGCAGGCAAATGTGGGAGCTGGCTTGCCTGCGATAGCGGTAGGTCAGTAGCACAGATGCCAACTGATACACCGCCATCGCAGGCAAGCCAGCTCCCACAGGAGTCAGGCTTTAGTTGCTGATCGCCAGAATGCTGGCTTGGTAGGAACCGACGAACACATCAAAATCGCCCACTTCGTTCTGCTCCAGCTCTGCCTGTTGTGCCAGCGACTTGCGCGCCAGTTCTTCAAAGTGCGCCTGCTCTGCAGCCGGCAGCGGTTCGCTGCGGAAATGCTCGGCATGCAGCTGGCTCTGATGCAGGGAGAACTGCGCAAAGCTCTCTTTACGCTCGGCCATCGCCGCCAATACCTGGGCCGACGGGGTCAGGGACGGGTCCTGAACCTTCGCCAACTGGGCGTCCAGCGCTTGGCTGTGTTCGTTGATGCCGTGGCTCTCATCGAGCAGGGCGGCCAACGGGGCGATCTTCTCCAGCAGCTCGGTGGCCCATTCCTTCATGCCCACAGGCTGGCCGTCGCGCTGCAATTGCAGGCCCGGACGGCGACCTTCCTTGACCACGCTGAGGAAGTTGGCGGTGGCGTTGCCGCACTCGTTGCTGGCGAACAGCGGGCTGTCGTTCAGCGCGCAGTACAACAGGAACGCATCGAGGAAACGCGACTCCGGCAGGTCGATGCCCATCGGCAGGAACGGGTTGATGTCCAGGCAACGCACTTCGATGTACTGGATGCCACGGGCCATCAGCGCCTGGATCGGCCGCTCGCCGGTGTAGGTCACACGTTTTGGGCGGATGTTGGAGTAGTACTCGTTTTCGATCTGCAGGATGTTGGTGTTGAGCTGCACCCACTCACCGTCCTTGTGCGTGCCGATTTCGACGTACGGTGCGTAGGGCGTTGCCACCGCTTCGCGCAGGCTGTCGGTGTAGCTGTTCAAATCGTTGTAGCACGGCGTGAGGCCGGCCTGGGCGTTGCTCTGGTAACCCAGGTCGCTCATGCGCAGGCTGGTGGCGTACGGCAGGTACAGGGTGTCGGCGTCGAGCACTTCGAGCTGGTGCGAGCGCCCGCGCAGGAAACCGGCGTCCAGGGCCGGCGAAGCACCGAACAGGTACATCAGCAGCCAGCTGTAGCGGCGGAAATTGCGGATCAGTGCGATGTAGGCCGTGGACTGATAATCGCGGTCGGTGCCGACAAATCCTTCAGTCTCCTTGAGCAACGGCCACAACTGTTCCGGCAGGGAAAAGTTGTAGTGGATGCCGGCGATGCACTGCATGGTCTTGCCGTAACGCAGGGCCAGGCCCTTGCGGTACACGTACTTGAGCTGCCCGATATTGGACGTGCCGTAGTAGGCAATCGGAATGTCTTCCTCAGCCGGCAGTGGGCACGGCATCGAGGGGCTCCACAGGTACTCGCTGCCGAGCTTGGTGTAGGCAAAGCGATGGATCTTGTCCAGGCTGCTCAGGGTATCGGCCGGGTTGGGCAGGGCGGGAGTGATGAACTCCAGCAACGATTCCGAGTAGTCGGTAGTGATCTGTTCGTGGGTCAACGCGGCGCCCAGGGCTTCGGGGTGCGGCGTTTGTGCCAGGCGGCCTTCGCCGGTGACGCGCAGGCATTCGCGCTCGATGCCGTGCAAGCACTGCTCTAGCAGGGAGAGGTGTTCGCGCTTGCCGAGCAAAGCCAGGCGGCGGTTGAGAAGTTCGCTCAAGTTGGATTCCTTCACGCGTCAGTCGCCCCAATATGGGGGTGGGCAGGACGGTCTACAAGGGTGAAGTTAAAACTGGCGTGATCGCCTGGTCTAGAGTCGATTTGACTCGCTCAGAAAAAGCCGACTTCACTCCATGAATTTGGCTATAGCGCAGCAAGAAAATTCCGACGCCGTTTAGTGCAGCGCCGAAATTAACTCAAATCGAGGGTGGGGAGCTATAGGACAGCGAAGGTGCCTTGTGCTTTTGCGACCAGTTTTTCGTCCTGGTACACATCCGCCTCGACCACCAGGGTGCGTCGACCGGCGTGAATCACCCGACTGGTGCACAGCACGTCACCGTCTTCGACGGCGCGGATGTAGTTGATCTTGCACTCGATGGTCGCGCTCTGCTGGTCGAAACCATGGACGCTGGAACAGGCCAGCCCCATCGTAATGTCCACCAGGCTGAAAATCGCCCCGCCGTGGAGCTTGCCCGCGCGGTTGCGCAGGTGCGGCTCCAGGGTCAGGGCCACCTCGGCAACGCCTTCTTCAAGGCGTTGCAGGCGGCAGCCGATCAGTTCGCTGAACGCGCTCTGGGTCAAGCCGGCCGGGATCTCCATCAGCGTTTCTTCAGCTGCTTGGCGTTGGCGAACAGCGAGGCCATGGCGTTGTTGCTTGGCGCTGCGGTCGCGGTTTCCTTGCGCGGCGCTGTGTTTTCCGAGCGGTTCTGCGACTGGCGCGGCGCCGAGCCTGGGCGGGCGCCACGGGCACCGTCGATTTTCTCGCCGGGGGTGTCGCTCATGCGCATCGACAGGCCGACGCGTTTGCGCGGGATATCGACTTCCATGACCTTGACCTTGACCACGTCACCGGCTTTCACCGCCTCACGCGGGTCCTTGATGAATTTCTCCGAAAGCGCAGAGATATGCACCAAACCGTCCTGATGGACGCCGATATCCACAAACGCGCCGAAGTTGGTCACGTTGGTCACCACGCCTTCGAGGATCATGCCCAGCTCCAGATCCTTGAGGTCTTCGACGCCGTCCTGGAACTCGGCGGTCTTGAACTCGGGACGCGGGTCGCGGCCAGGTTTTTCCAGCTCTTGCAGGATATCGGTGATGGTCGGTACGCCGAAGGTTTCATCGGTGTACTTCTTCGGGTCCAGGCGCTTGAGGAACGCGGCGTCGCCGATCAGCGAGCGGATATCGCGGTCGGTTTCGGCGGCGATGCGTTGCACCAGCGGGTAGGCTTCCGGGTGGACAGCGGACGAATCCAGTGGGTTGTCGCCGTTCATGACGCGTAGGAAGCCTGCGGCTTGTTCGAAGGTTTTCTCACCCAGACGAGCGACTTTTTTCAGCGCGGCGCGGGTTTTGAAGGCGCCGTTTTCGTCACGGTGGGTAACGATGTTCTGCGCCAGGGTGCTGTTCAGGCCGGAGATACGCGCCAGCAGGGCGACGGAGGCCGTGTTTACATCCACGCCGACCTTGTTTACGCAGTCTTCCACCACCGCATCCAGGCCGCGCGCCAGTTTCAGCTGCGACACGTCGTGCTGGTACTGGCCGACGCCGATGGATTTCGGGTCGATCTTCACCAGTTCGGCCAGCGGGTCCTGCAAGCGGCGGGCAATGGACACCGCGCCACGGATCGACACGTCGAGGTCCGGGAATTCCTTGGAGGCCAGTTCCGACGCCGAGTACACCGATGCGCCGGCCTCGGAGACCATGACTTTGGTCATCTTCATGGCGGGGTATTTCTTGATCAGTTCGGCGGCCAGCTTGTCGGTTTCACGGCTGGCGGTGCCGTTGCCGATGGCGATCAGGTCCACGGCGTGCTTGGCGCACAGCGCTGCGAGGATCGCCAGGGTCTGGTCCCACTTGTTGTGCGGCACGTGCGGGTACACGGTGGCGTGGTCCAGCAGCTTGCCGGTGGAATCGACCACCGCGACCTTGCAGCCGGTACGCAGGCCCGGGTCGAGGCCCAGGGTGGCGCGCGGGCCGGCCGGTGCGGCCAGCAGCAGGTCGTGCAGGTTGTGGGCAAAGACGTTGATCGCCTCGGTTTCGGCGCCGTCACGCAACTCGCCGAGCAGGTCGGTTTCGAGGTGGGTGTAGAGCTTGACCTTCCAGGTCCAGCGCACCACTTCGCCGAGCCACTTATCCGCAGGACGATTCTGATTCTGGATGCCGAATTGTTGACCGATCATGCCTTCGCACGGGTGCATGGTGCCCGGCAGCTCGTCGCCGACTTTCAGCGCGGAGCTGAGAATACCTTCGTTGCGCCCGCGGAAAATCGCCAGCGCACGGTGGGACGGCATGCTCTTGAGCGGTTCGTCGTGCTCGAAGTAATCGCGGAACTTGGCGCCTTCTTCCTCTTTGCCGGCGATCACGCGGGCGCTGAGGATGGACTCTTGCTTCAGGTACGTGCGCAGTTTTTCCAGCAGGCTGGCGTCTTCGGCGAAGCGCTCCATGAGGATGTACTTGGCGCCCTCGAGGGCGGCCTTGACGTCGGCGACGCCTTTTTCCGCGTCGATGAAGCGCGCGGCTTCGGTGTCCGGGGTCAGCGACGGGTCGTTGAACAGGCCGTCGGCCAGCTCGCCGAGGCCGGCCTCCAGGGCGATCTGGCCCTTGGTGCGGCGCTTTTGCTTGTACGGCAGGTAGAGGTCTTCGAGGCGGGTCTTGGTGTCGGCGAGCTTGATGTCGCGCTCAAGCTGAGGGGTCAGCTTGCCCTGTTCCTCGATGCTGGCGAGGATGCTGATACGCCGTTCGTCGAGTTCTCGCAGGTAGCGCAGGCGCTCTTCCAGGTGACGCAGTTGGATGTCGTCGAGGCTGCCGGTCACTTCTTTACGGTAACGGGCGATGAAGGGCACCGTGGAGCCCTCATCCAGTAGAGCGACGGCCGCTTCGACCTGTTGCGGGCGTACACCGAGTTCCTCGGCGATGCGGCTGTTGATGCTGTCCATAAAACCACCTGAAATTCTGAAAGCAGCCCGCAGGCCCGTAAAACAAGGCCTTGCGCGGCTGGTTGAGCGGCCCGACTGGCGCCGCTGCCTGGGTCAAGAGGCAGCCTATTGACCCTCGAAATCGAAAAAATCACGACAAGCGGGTAAAAAAAGCCCGGCAGTAAACGGTAACGATCTGACGTTGCCCTGCACGAAGGCGCCGCATTATAACCAGCGTTCTGTCCTTGGGGGGACTGTGCCAAAGGTTGTAGGGCGCGGGTTCGCTGGCAGTAGAGGAAAAATCTGCTAACAATGCACACGGTGCGTATAACGGCAGCTACGCCATAATGCGCGCCGAGATAAGAGGAGCATCCAATGAGCAGCACTGCACAAACTGCTGAAGGCGAAAAAATTCTCATCGTTGATGACGATCCGGGGCTGAGCAGCCTGCTGGAGCGTTTCTTCAACTCCAAGGGCTACCGTGCCCGCGCGGTGCCGAACACCGAGCAGATGGATCGTCTGCTGGGGCGTGAAGTATTCAACCTGGTCGTACTCGACCTGATGCTGCCGGGCGAAGACGGCCTGACCGCCTGCAAGCGCCTGCGCAGCGCGAACAACCAGATCCCCATCATCATGCTGACCGCCAAGGGCGATGAGCTGAGCCGCATCAAGGGCCTGGAGCTGGGCGCTGATGACTACCTGGCCAAGCCGTTCAACCCGGACGAGCTGATGGCGCGGGTCAAGGCCGTATTGCGTCGCCAGGCACCGCCGGTTCCAGGCGCACCGGGCAGCGAAGACGAAAGCGTTACGTTTGGCGACTACGAGCTGTCGCTGGCGACCCGTGAGCTCAAGCGTGGCGATGAAGTGCACATGCTGACCACTGGCGAATTCGCCGTGCTCAAGGCGCTGGTCATGAACGCCCGCCAGCCGCTGACCCGCGACAAGCTGATGAACCTGGCCCGTGGCCGGGAGTGGGACGCCCTGGAGCGCTCCATCGACGTGCAGATCTCCCGTCTGCGCCGGATGATCGAACCGGACCCGTCCAAGCCACGGTATATCCAGACCGTGTGGGGCGTGGGTTACGTGTTTGTGCCGGATGGCACTGCAACCAAGTGACCGAAGATTTGCAGGAACGGGCATCCATGGGTTCGGCGCCGTGAGGGTCGACGGGATGCCCGGCGTCTGCAATTCTGCGAGCGCCGCTCATTCCTGCAAGGTGTCTAGCTGTCTTCTATGAAAACCCCGCTGTGGTTCCCGCAAAGCTTTTTCTCCCGCACCCTTTGGCTGGTGCTGATCGTCGTTCTGTTTTCCAAGGCACTCACGCTGGTTTATCTATTGATGAACGAGGACGTGCTCGTGGATCGACAATACAGTCACGGTGTCGCCCTGACGCTGCGCGCCTACTGGGCCGCCGACCCTGAGAACCGCGAGAAGATCGCCAAGGCCGCCACCCTGGTGCGCGTCGCCGGCGCCGGTGTGCCGGAGGGTGAGCAGCATTGGCCCTACAGCGAGATCTACCAGCGCCAGATGCAGGCCGAACTGGGTGAAGACACCGAGGTGCGGCTGCGCATGCATGTGTCGCCCGCGTTGTGGGTGCGCGCGCCGAGCCTGGGTGAGGATTGGTTGAAAGTGCCGTTGTACCCGCACCCGTTGCGGGGGCAGAAGATCTGGAACGTGTTGGGCTGGTTCCTGGCCATTGGCTTGCTTTCGACCGCGTCCGCGTGGATTTTCGTGCGCCAGCTCAACCAACCGCTCAAACGCCTGGTGTTTGCTGCCCGCCAACTGGGCCAGGGGCGCAGTGTGCGCCTGCCGGTCAGCGACACGCCCAGTGAGATGACCGAGGTGTACGGCGCCTTCAACCAGATGGCGGAGGACGTCGAACAGGCCGGGCGCGAACGCGAGCTGATGCTGGCGGGGGTGTCCCATGACCTGCGCACACCGTTGACGCGCTTGCGGCTGTCATTGGAGTTGATGGGCAACCATAACGACCTCACCGACGACATGGTGCGGGATATCGAGGACATGGACGCGATCCTCGACCAGTTCCTGGCGTTTATCCGTGATGGCCGTGACGAAGTGGTTGAGGAAGTGGACCTGACTGACCTGGTGCGTGAGGTGGTGGCGCCTTACAACCAGAATGGCGAACAGGTGCGCATGCGCCTGGAGCCGATCCAGCCGTTTGCGCTACGTCGGGTGTCGATGAAGCGCCTGTTGAACAACCTGATCGGCAACGCCTTGCATCACGCGGGTTCAGATGTGGAAGTGGCGGCGTATGTGTCCGGCGACAGTGCTGCGCCCTATGTCGTGCTGAGCGTGATGGACCGTGGCACCGGGATCGACCCGGCGGAGCTGGAAGGCATCTTCAACCCGTTCACCCGTGGCGACCGTGCCCGGGGTGGCAAAGGCACTGGCCTTGGGCTGGCGATTGTGCGGCGGATTGCTTCTATGCATGGCGGCAATGTTGAGCTGCGCAACCGCGAAGGCGGAGGCCTGGAGGCGCGGGTGCGTTTGCCGCTTGGGCTGATGTTGCCCAGAGATGCGGTCTAACAGACACCCAGTAACCCAATGTGGGAGCTGGCTTGCCTGCGATAGCGGTGGTTCAGTCAACAATTATGTTGAATGTGCCGCCCTCATCGCAGGCAAGCCAGCTCCCACAGTTTTTTGTGGTGGCTGGTAGAGAGCGTGAAATCAGCCCTTGCCCTTGGTCCGCGTCATATTCGGCCCGCCATTCTTCTCCAGGTGCTGAATGATGATCCCCGCCACATCCTTGCCCGTGGTGGTTTCGATCCCTTCCAGGCCTGGCGATGAGTTGACCTCCATCACCAGCGGCCCGTGGTTGGAGCGCAAGATATCCACACCTGCCACGCTCAACCCCATGACCTTGGCCGCTCGCAGTGCGGTCATGCGCTCTTCCGGGGTGATCTTTATCAGGCTGGCGCTGCCGCCACGGTGCAGGTTGGAGCGGAACTCGCCTGGCTTGGCCTGGCGTTTCATCGCCGCAATCACCTTGTCGCCCACCACGAAGCAGCGGATATCCGCACCGCCGGCTTCCTTGATGTATTCCTGCACCATGATGTTCTGCTTGAGGCCCATGAACGCCTCGATCACCGACTCTGCCGCCGTCGCGGTTTCACACAGCACCACGCCGATGCCCTGGGTACCTTCCAGCACCTTGATCACCAGCGGTGCGCCGTTGACCATCTCGATCAGGTCGGGGATGTCGTCCGGTGAGTGGGCAAAACCGGTGACCGGCAAGCCGATGCCCCGGCGTGACAGCAGTTGCAGCGAGCGCAGTTTGTCCCGCGAGCGGGCGATGGCCACCGATTCATTGAGGGGGAACACCCCCATCATTTCAAACTGGCGCAGCACCGCGCAGCCATAAAAGGTCACCGAAGCGCCGATACGCGGGATGACCGCATCGAAGCCCTCCAGGGGTTTGCCCCGGTAGTGGATCTGCGGCTTGTGGCTGGCAATGTTCATATAGGCACGCAACGTGTCGATCACCACCATTTCGTGGCCACGTTCGGTGCCGGCCTCGACCAGGCGGCGGGTGGAATACAGACGCGGGTTTCGCGACAGCACAGCAATCTTCATGCAGCACCTGGGGCAGAAATAGTAGAGACCGGGAACACCGGCTTGTCTTGAACGTACTTGACGCCTGGATTAACCACCAACTGGCCATCAATCAGCGCCTTGGAGCCGAGCAACAGGCGGTAACGCATGGCTTTGCGGCAGGCCAGGGTGAATTCCACCCGCCATACCCGATCACCCAGCGCGAGGGTGGTGCTGATCACATAGCGCACCTGCGCATGGCCGTTGGAGCTCTTGATGGTTTTCATTGTCACCAGGGGCGCTTCACAGCGGCGGTGACGCAATTGCACCACGCTGCCCAGGTGCGCGGTAAAGCGCACCCAGTTCTCACCGTCGCGCTCAAAAGGCTCGATATCGGTGGCGTGCAGGCTTGAGGTGCTGGCGCCGGTGTCGATCTTGGCGCGCAGGCCGGCCACTCCCAGGTCGGGAAGTGCCACCCACTCACGCAGACCCACAACGGTCAAATGGTCAAATGTCTTCAATATGGGTAACCGGTCATTCAGAAATGTTTCGTAGTCTTCGAGGACAGTAACGTCCAACTGCGCATGGATTGTGACAATCCCCGACCATCCGTGAAGGGGTGGCGCCGAATTCGCGGTATTCACGCAGAATATTCGGCAAATGGCGACAGATATCGCTCAGGTACCGGTAATCAGTCGATGCAATGGAAAGTCACGTAAAACTCCAGCTGCCTGGCGTATCTTAGGTGAGCCTTGAGGTTTATGCGTCGAAGGGTTTCAACGGTAAAGTTGCGACATTTTTCAGAGCGAGGAATTCAAGTGGCTCAAAAGCAGGAAGAGGAAGAAAAGGTCCGTTTGGACAAGTGGCTGTGGGCGGCGCGTTTTTATAAGACCCGTGCCCTGGCCAAGGCCGCCATCGAGAGCGGCAAGGTGCACCATCGCGGCGAGCGCTGCAAGCCGGGCAAGGAACCGCGCGTCGGAGATGAGTTCCAGATTCGTGCAGGGTTTGATGAAAAGACAGTCGTAGTGCAGGCGCTTTCCACTGTGCGCCGCGGTGCGCCTGAAGCCCAGGCGCTGTACGCCGAGACCGACGCCAGCATCGCCAAGCGCGAAAATGCGGCGGCGATGCGCAAGGCCGGTGCCATCGGCATGACCACCGATGGCAAACCGAGCAAAAAACAGCGTCGCGACCTGTTCAAGTTTCGCGGCAGCGGAAACGACGACTGAGGCCACCGGCAATCGCCCAAAGCGTCAGTTGGCTTGGAACTGCCTCGGTTTGTTCATAAACTGCAGCATCTTCGCGTCAATATTCTTCAATTCAGATACCCAGACCTATGACTGATCTACCGGATACCGACTTCACCCAACGCTTCATCTTCGACGAGACCGACGCCCGGGGCGAACTGGTGTCGCTGGAGCGCAGCTACGCCGAAGTCCTCGCCAAGCACGCCTATCCTGAGCCGGTCGCGCAGTTGCTCGGTGAGTTGATGGCGGCTGCGGCGCTGCTGGTGGGCACCATGAAGTTCGACGGTCTGCTGATCCTGCAGGCCCGTTCCGAAGGCCCGATCCCGTTGCTGATGATCGAATGCTCCAGCGAGCGCGACATCCGTGGCCTGGCCCGTTACGAGGCCGACCAGATCGCCCCGGACGCGACCCTGTCCGACCTGATGCCCAACGGCGTGTTGGCGCTCACCGTCGACCCGACCGAAGGCCAGCGCTACCAGGGTATCGTCGACCTCGACGGCGAGACCCTGTCGGACTGCTTCACCAACTATTTCGTGATGTCCCAGCAAGTGGGCACCAAGTTCTGGCTCAACGCTGACGGCCATCGCGCCCGTGGCCTGCTGCTGCAACAACTGCCCGCCGACCGCATCAAGGACGACGACGATCGCGCGGAAAGCTGGCGCGGCCTCACCGCCCTGGCCGGCACGCTCACGGCGGAAGAACTGCTGGGCCTGAGCAACGAAACCATCCTGCACCGTCTCTACCACGAAGAAGCCGTGCGTCTATTCGACGCACAGTCCCTGCGCTTCAATTGCAGCTGCTCACGCGAGCGCTCGGCCAACGCCCTGGTCAGCCTGGGCCTGGAAGACGCGCAGAACCTGGTGGTGGAACACGGCGGCAACATCGAGATCGACTGCCAGTTCTGCAATGAGCGTTACCTGTTCGATGCCGCCGATGTAGTGCAATTGTTCGCCGGCGCAGGCATCGACACCCCTTCCGATACCCGCCACTAAAACGTTTAAGCACAGGTAAATCACCTGACAAACGCCGGATTAGCGCAGTTCTGACGGGAGGGCCCTACTCTTTTTGGGCTTTTCTGGCATAATCCGGCCCACTTTTTTCGCGGTAGTAGTGCGCAACTTTCTACTACAAAACGTTTGGAGCACTCGGCCATAGGCCGACGGGGAACCTCATGACGCAAGCCAATAACGCCGTATACACCGATCTGAGTGTTGACGATCTGGTCAAAGAAGCCCTGCAGCGCGGTGAAGGCGTGCTTGCCGATACTGGCGCGCTGGTCGTAGAAACCGGTCACCGTACCGGTCGTTCGCCAGTCGATCGTTTCATCGTTGAAGAGCCTACTACCCAGGACGCCATCGCCTGGGGCCCGATCAACCGCAAGTTCCCGGCCGACAAGTTCGATGCCCTGTGGGCTCGCGTCGAGGCGTTCAACAACGCGCAAGAGCATTTCGTTTCCCACGTTCACGTAGGTGCGGCCGAAGACCACTACCTCGCCGTGAAAATGACCACTCAGACTGCCTGGCAGAACCTGTTCGGTCGTTGCCTGTTCATCAACCCGGCCCAGTACAACCCGGCCGGCCGTGATGAATGGCAAGTGCTCAACGTGGCCAACTTCGAGTGCGTGCCAGAGCGTGATGGCACCAACTCCGACGGTTGCGTGATCCTCAACTTCGCCCAGAAGAAAGTGCTGATTGCTGGCATGCGTTACGCCGGTGAAATGAAAAAAGCCATGTTCTCGGTGCAGAACTTCCTGCTGCCGGCTTCTGACGTGCTGCCAATGCACTGCGCCGCCAACATCGGCGAAGCAGGCGACGTGACCCTGTTCTTCGGTCTGTCGGGCACTGGTAAAACCACCCTGTCCGCCGACGAAAGCCGTTACCTGATCGGTGACGACGAACACGGCTGGGGCGAAGGCGTGGTGTTCAACATCGAAGGCGGTTGCTATGCCAAGTGCATCGACCTCTCCGAGAAGAACGAGCCGGTCATCTGGAAAGCCATCAAGCACGGCGCCGTGCTGGAAAACGTCGTCATCGACGACGCCAAGCACGCCGACTACACCGACGTCAGCCTGACCCAGAACAGCCGCGCTGCCTACCCGCTGGAGCACGTTGCCAAGCGTTCCGAGAAGAACCTGGGCGGCGAGCCAAACGCGGTGATCTTCCTGACCTGCGACCTGACTGGCGTACTGCCACCGGTGTCGATCCTCAGCGAAGAACAAGCGGCCTACCACTTCCTGTCCGGCTACACCGCACTGGTGGGCTCGACCGAAATGGGTTCCGGCGGCGGCATCAAGTCGACCTTCTCCACCTGTTTCGGCGCACCGTTCTTCCCGCGTCCGGCTGGCGAATACGCAGAGCTGCTGATCAAGCGCATCCGCGGCTTCGGCTCCAAGGTCTACCTGGTCAACACCGGCTGGACCGGCGGCGGCTACGGCGTCGGCAACCGCTTCAACATCCCGACCACTCGCGGCGTGATCGCAGCGATCCAGAGCGGCGCGTTGATCGGTGCTGAAACTGAACACCTCGACACCATCAACCTCGACGTGCCACTGGCCGTACCGGGCGTTGAAACTGGCCTGTTGAACCCACGCAACACCTGGGCCGACAAGGCTGCCTACGATGAAGCCGCGAAGGCGCTGGCTGGCTTGTTCATCGAGAACTTCAAGAAGTTTGAAGTGAGCGATGCGATCAAGGCTGCAGGTCCTAAGTTGTAAGATTCGATCGTTGTGAAAAAGCCGCCTCTTGTAGGCGGCTTTTTTGTGCGCGGGAGGTTAGTTGGCGATGTGCAGGACCACGGCGCCGACGAGTACGAGTACAACCCCCAACACCTGCACCGCCGACAACCGCTCCTTGAAAAACACAAACCCCAGAATCGCCGCAATCCCCCCCGACAACGTACTGATCACCGTCACCACCGACACTGACCCCGCCATCGCCCCCCACGAAAACGCCGAGAACCCACCCAGGTTCATCAAGCTCGCCCCGGTCAACGTCGCGCAGTTTTTCAGCGGCGGGATTTTCAGGCCATCCTTGATCCTCAGCACCATCATCACCAGCACGCACAGGCCCACCAGATAACCCAGCCACAACATGCTGATCGGCCCCAGCGCCGGCAGCGTGTATCGGCCTTGCAGCCAGAAGCTGGTGCCGTACAGCGTTGCGGCGAGCATGGCGTAGGCGATGGACAGCCGTGGGTTGTTGTGGGGGACGCCGTTGTCCTTGTGGAGGCTGGAGAGGATCACGCCGATCACGCACAGGGCGATGCAGCCCAGTTGAAGCAGGCTGATGTGCTCACCGCTGGCCCAGGACAGCAGCGTGGTGACTACGCCGTAGGACGTCACCAGTGGCGCGACGATGGCGGCTTTGCCCAGGGCGAACGCCTTGGACAGTGCGAGGGCGCCGGAGACGGTGAACAGTGCGGCGGCGATGCCGAGGAGCCAGACGCTCAGCGGGGCATCAAGGGACTTGAAGAGGAAGGCCGGGAAGATAACGAGTAACAGGGTCATGATCAAAAAGCCGAGGGCTTGGCCGAAGTACACCGCGCGTTTAACGCCGACGGCGCGGGCGTTGAGGCCCACGAGGAAGTCCGTGCCGCCCCAGAGCAAGGCGGCCAGCAGGCCCATTGTTACGTCCATGTAAGGTCCTTGTTGTTTCGTGCGTGGCTCGCCAGATTAGCGCAGATCGAATGCAGGGGGGTCGAGAGCGAACATCCTACCTGTGGCGAGGGAGCTTGCTCCCGTTGGGTCGCGAAGCGGCCCCGTCTTTGTTGAAAAAGCTGGGACTGCTGCGCAGTCCAGCGGGAGCAAGCTCCCTCGCCACAGGTCACTTGTTCCTTCCCTCTGATGGGGTCAGCTGAGGTTTTCCAGGGTTTGCGTGTCCCAGCTGTGGGTCTTGATCGCCAGGTACAGCATGCCGATGGTCAGTGGGATTTTGTCGCCGCGGCCCTTGGCGCGGTGCTTCAGGAAGACATCGAACACCGGCGGGTTGAAGTAACGATAGGCGTCGTAGTCGCCCATATCGAGGGCAAACTCCTCCTCCACGGCTTCCATGAACTGCTTGGCCTCCGCGCCGTCGCAACCGAGGTCGAAGTTGATCGAGGTTTGCAGGCGCAGGGTCTTGTGTTTCGGCAGGCCGATTTCTTCGTGCAGCAGTTGCAGGAGTTGCTGCATGGCGAGGTCTTCGGGGAAGTCGGCGGCGAGGTTCATGGTGGGGGCACGCAGGAGTGGGTGAGGGGGATGGTCGCGTTGCAGGCGGTATTGGTTTCGGGTGATGAAGAGTGCCAAGCCTATCAAGAATACGAAGACAGGTAGGAAGGGCATTCTGAGAATCACCGCTACGTAGGGTAGTAGGAACATCAAAGTGAGCCCGGCCACGAGAAATGTGAGTGCGAAACGCTTTCTGAGGGTGGGGTCTGTGATTTGTAGATGCAGCAGCAAGTAAAGGCCGAGGAAAAAGGCTGTTTGCAGATAGATACTCATGACGACGGGTAACCGATTGCTTCGAGCGTCTCAGAGTCCCAGCGTTTGGCTTTGATGGCTTGGTAGAGCATGTTGATGGTGAGTGGCGTCTTGCCTTCGCACCCTCTTTCTACATATCGCAAATAGACGTCGAAACCTCGGCGCTTGAAGTAGCGGTTGCTTTTATAGTCACCGAGTTTCAAACCGAAATCTTGTTTCAGCGCTGCCATCAATCGTCTGGCCTCGCTACTGCTACAGCCGAGGTCGTGGTTGATTGAGGTATTGAGGTTAATGGCCTGGTGCTTGGGCAGGCCCACATCTTCATGTATGAGTTGCAGAAGATGAAGCATGAGGGGGTCGTCTGGGAAATCGGCGGCCAAGTTAAGCGTGGGTGCCACAAGCAGTGGGTGAGCGGATTGGGTTCGATTGTAGCGGTGTCGGTCCAGGAACAGTCCCGAACCTAATAGGATTGCGCCTATCGGCACGCTGGGCAACTGGGCTTCGTGCGCCCAGTAAGGGAGCCATATTGCACAGGCCAGCCCTGTGGCTAGCAGAGACAAACCGACATACTTCCTTAGGTTTTGCGCGCGTATTTTGTTGTCGATGAAAACGTTCAACACAATAAAAATCAGCCATTGCAGGTACTCCATCATCGGGTGATGCCCCCCATGAATGGAATAACCATTGCAGACATGGAGCGCTGGGGGCCTATCCCACCTTCGACCTGCGCTTCAATTCCAATAACCACATCGCCTGCGTGATAGGTGCGAATGAAGCTTTTGGTGATTACGCCCACAGTTGTGGCCGCGACGCGTGCCACGGGTTTCGAAAATGGATGAATTGGCGCACTGAAAGCCCCCGCTAGCAACACAGCGATGATGGTCCCGCGCTCATTGAACAGATCCGCCTGCTGTCGGGTTAGCGGTTTGGTGATCGCGATAGTCATCCTGCAAGGCAAATCGCGAGCAAGCATTTTTCCGTAGAGATCCACCAGTTGTTGGCGGACCTTATTTGCGGACGCGCCAGCGTCTAGTAGGCAGAGGTTTGCCAGCGCGTTCCGATCGGCAGGTAAAACAGCAACGCGCAGCACGGTGAAAGTGACGCCGTAGTGGCCGATGTATTGAGTCCTTTCGATGTTCATAGGGTGTTGTCCAGGCCGTGGAAAGGGCGCTAGTTTCGGACAGGCGAATATGGGTTTTGTAGAGGGGCGCGTGAGTGTTTTAAGCAGTTTCAGACGCGGATGTCACGGTGTTTGGAGGTTTCTTACAGCGGCGTCCGGCGTTGGCAGCTTGGCAGTGATTTCACAGGAAAATCGCGCCAACTGTGGGAGCCGGGCTTGCCCGCGATGGCGGTGGGTCAGGTAGGGAATTATCGGCTGATACACCGCCATCGCAGCGGTGCGACGACTCGACAAGCCAGCTCCCACAGGTTCAGCGGTGTGGCTGGGAGCGATTAATTGCTGGCAGGCCTGCTGATACACCGCTCAAAAATCGCCTCCAACCCCCGATAATCACACGCCACTGCATCAATATTCGCCGGTACCCACGCGGCGTGTTTCACCAGCCACCAGTTCACCGAAAACCCCGCATTCACAATGATTTGTTCAAACAAAATCCGCTGTGCCCGGCCGTTGCCTTCGCGGAAGGGATGGATGACGTTGAGGTCGCCGTACGCCTCGGCAATCTGCGTCACCAACTCGGCCTGGGTCGCGCCGACGTACCAGTTGGCCGCTTCCATATGCCCGATGATTTTCGCCGCTTCCGGTGGGATGCGTTCCGGGGTGCAGAACAGGGTGTCGCCTTTCTGGATGTTGACGCTGCGCAGTTCGCCGGCCCAGTCGTAGAGGTCGCCGAACAGGATGCGGTGGATGTGCTGCAGGCGATCGAGGTCGTAGGGCGGTGGGAAGAGCGGGAGGTTGCCTACGGCGATTTCGGAGAGTTCCCGCTCAGCCTGGTGCAGGCGGGCTTCGTCGTGCAAATCGAGGCGGTTGCGCAGGACGCTGCTACCGGGATAGCAGTACGGGTCCTGGCCCACGCCATATTTGTCGAGCATCAGCGTGGGGTGTCGCGGTACTTGGCAAGGACGGCTTCGCGGGTCGGCAGGGGCTTGTCGACATCGGCCGGTTGGGTGTCGAACCCCTCCAGGCGCAGGCTGGCCAGGTAATTGGACCGGCGGATCTTGTGGTAATGATCCTGTTTTTGCTCAAACGTCGGTTCGCTCATCGCAGCGTACTCCTGGGTAGCAAGCCTTGATTGTAGCGCAATGCTTCTGAGGGCTGGCGCGATAAAAACCACGTCACATTTTGTACAAAAAAACTGCCAGCTCGCTGAATTCAGCGTATGTTGCAGCGCAAAATCTTGTAGGGCGATTCCGCCCACTACTTAAAGGGAGTTAAGCATGGGTTTGCTTCGTGTCGCCTCGGCGATGTCATTGTGTGCGGTAGCGTTTTCAGTCCAGGCCGAACAGTTGCCGATTGAAGTGCTCAGCGCAGTGGTCAAGGACCAGAAAATCGCCGACGCCGAAGTGCTGCTGCAACGCAACGGCGCGCAAAACGTCGTGGGCCGCACCAACGCCCAAGGCCAGGTGGTCCTCACCAGCGCGGCCGCCGATGATGGCAGCAGCCTGCTGATCATCAAGAAGCCCGGCTATTCCAACCTGGTGGTGAAGTGCCCATGCAAGGGCATGACCTACGCGATCAGCCCGGTGATGGAAAACCTCGACGGCCTGCGCGTCGTGCTGACCTGGGGCCGCAACCCGTCAGACCTCGACTCCCACATGATTTTCCCGGGCAACAACATCTACTACGCCAGCAAAAAGGGCACTGATGCCGAGCTGGACGTCGATGACACCGACAGCTACGGCCCGGAAACCATCACCCTGCAGAAAAAACACTACGGCGAAAGCTACGTGTATGCCGTGCATGACTACTCCAACCAGTCCTACCCGAATTCGAGCCAGCTGTCCGACAGCGAGGCCAAGGTGTTCGTGTACATGGGGCAATCCCTGGTACGCACCTACTACGTGCCGAAAAACCGCACCGGCAACCTGTGGACCGTGTTCCGCATGACCGGCAGCGGCGACTTCCAGGACATCAACAGCTTCACCGGCGTCACCGTGGATGCGGCAAATGTGCTGAACGAAGTCAAACCGTTGCTGGATGACAGCGTGGCCGTCACTGAAGTGGTTGTCAGTTCGTCCGTACAGGCTGATGCGAAGAAGCTGAACCTGAAAGGCGAAGCGGCCTACCAGGCGGGTAACCTGGACCAGGCGATCGATTACTTCCGCCAGGCCATCGATCTGGATAACAGCTTCGGCAAGGCTTACGGCAACCTCGGTCTGGCGTATCAGAAGGCCGGCAACACAGCCGAGTCGATCTGGGCCAACCGCAAGGCCATCGCGTTGGCGTCGGGTGCCAATGCGGCGACCGTGCGTGCCGGGTCTTACTACAACATTGCGCGGATCTATGAAGCGGCCGGGCAGTTCCAGGATGCGTTGCGCCACTACCAGTTGGCCAAGGAGCAGAAGGCCAATCCGGTGTATGACACGGCGATTGAGCGTGTGAAAAACCGCTGATCGTCAACGCCCTACGCTTTATCGACAACGCGCCCTGGTGGCGCGTTGTTTGTTTGGGCGGCGGTTACAGGCGTGAGGCCGCTTCCAGGTCCATCAACCCGCGCCCATAGGCTTCGCTGTTGGCGTAGATGCCTGTTCGATTGGCGGTGTTGAGCAAGCGCTCGCGAACCTGTTGTGGCGTCATTTCAGGAAAGCGGCTCTGTAACGCGGCCAGTGCGCCGCTGACCAATGCAGCGGCTGGCGAGGTGCCGGCGGTTGGTCCATAGCTGCCGTCTTTGTGAGTGGTCAACAACCCTGCGCCACCATCGCCACCCGGCACGGCGATGCACCAGCGTGCAGCCAGGCCGCAATAATTGGATTTGAGATTGATGGCCGTGCCGTCATTCTTGAGCGCCATCACGGCAATCCAGCCTTTTTCCAGTTCGGGTACCAGCGTTGGCAGGCCAGGCTCGGCCAGGGGCTCACGCTTGATTTCATTGCCCGTGGAGAAGACAAACACTGCACCCTCTGCCACCAGCTTTTTCGCCACGCTCAGCGAGTCACCCATCAAGCGTTCATACACGGGGATTTCATTGGTGTTGGCTTCGATGGGGTTTGCCCATGAGTTGCTGAAAATGCGTGCGCCTTTGGCGTATGAGAGGGACCAGGCCTGGGCGATTTCACTGTCGAAGTAGAACGGCTCCTTGTCATCGCCGAAGCGCATGGGAATGAGCTGTGCGTTGAAGGCAATCCCATGCATGCCCTGGTCATCCTTGTTGGCGGCGAGGATGCCGGCCATCTGGGTGCCATGGCCCTTGATATCAATCGTGCCAGGTTGTTGGCGGACAAAATCGTAGCCTGGGTCGGCCACTCGCCCGCGGAATTCGGGCAACCCCTGGTTGAGGCCCGAGTCGATCAGCGCCACTTTCACGCCCTGGCCGGTGCCGCCCCGTGCGTAGAGGGCCGAGGCCTTGACGATGGGCAGGGCTGTTTCCGCGAGGTATTCGTGGGTTTCGAAGGTGTGGGTGTCCGGCTCGGCGGGCAGGGGTTTGGACGGTGTAGTGCAACCGAGCAGAATCATAGGCAGCGCGAGCAGGCCGAGGCGTTGCAGTGACAGCATGAGCTTGGGGTGGTGGCATTGAGGCATTCACGACTCCTTGTCGGGGTAGGTGATCAAGCGTGCTACTGTCTGCGTTTTTGCGCGGGCCTGCTGGTTTTCTCTGTATCAGTTTGTAGCGTTATATCCCCGACTTTTTCCAGGCCGCTGGTCTATGTTTTTGACATGTTCAGCGGTCAACGGAGTGACAGTTTCATGCACGACACCCTCCAGCAGGTCTTTGGTTATCCACAGTTTCGTTTGGGCCAGGAACAGACGGTCAGCGCCGTGCTGGCCGGCCGTTCTGCCGCCGCGATTTTCCCCACTGGCTCAGGCAAGTCCCTGTGCTACCAGCTGTCGGCAGTGCTGTTGCCACACCTGACACTGGTGGTGTCGCCGTTGTTGGCGTTGATGCAGGACCAGTTGGGTTTTTTGCAACGCCATGGCATTTCGGCGGGCAGCATCGATTCGGCGCAGAGCCGCGAACAGGCCAATGATGTGATGGCCCGTGCGCGTTCGGGTGAGTTGAAGATTCTGATGATTTCCGTGGAGCGCTTGAAGAACGAGCGCTTTCGCAACTTCCTGCAAAGCGTGCAGATTTCGCTGTTGGTGGTGGACGAGGCGCACTGTATTTCCGAATGGGGCCACAACTTCCGGCCGGACTATTTGAAGCTGCCGGACTACCAGCGTCAGTTCAATATCCCACAGGCCCTGCTGTTGACGGCTACAGCAACGCCCAAGGTGATTGCCGACATGCAGGCGAAGTTCGCCATAGCGCCAGGCGATGTGGTCACCACAGGCTTCTACAGGCCCAATCTCAACTTGCTGGTGGAGCCAGTCAGTGGGGCGGACAAGCGCCGACGCCTGGTGCAGTGGATGAGCGAGCGGGCGAACCAGCCGAGCATCGTCTACGTGACCCTGCAAAAAACCGCCGAGCAGATTGCCGAGCACCTCAATCGCAATGGCCTCCAGGCTGAGGCCTATCACGCGGGTCTGCCTCACGATAAACGCGAGAGTATCCAGCAGCGCTTCATGGGTGGGCGTTCCAATTGCATCGTCGCCACCATCGCGTTTGGCATGGGCATCGACAAGAGTGATATCCGCAATGTGGTGCACTTCGACCTGCCCAAATCCATCGAGAACTACAGCCAGGAGATCGGCCGCGCGGGGCGTGATGGGCAGCCGTCCGATTGCCTGGTGCTGGCCAACCGCGACAGCCTCAACGTGCTGGAAAACTTCGTGTATGGCGATACGCCGGAGCAGGACGGCATTCGCCGTGTGCTGGAGGAGTTGCAGGCAGCGCGGGGCGATGGGCAGTGGGAGTTTCTGCTGCGGTCGCTGTCGGACCACAGCAACATCCGCGAGCTGCCGCTGAAGACGCTGTTGGTGCAGTTGGAGCTCAAGGGCGTGATTGCGCCGCGCTACGCGTTTTATGCGGAATACCGCTTCAAGTACCTGATCGAGCCCGATGCGTTGTTGGCAAGGTTTAGCGGCGAGCGGCAGCAGTTTGTCGCGGCGATCGTCGAGGTGTGCAAGCGTGCCAGGACCTGGGCCACGGTGGATTTCGAGGCGTTGTATCAACAGCACAACGCCGGGCGCGACCGCGTGGTGAAAGCCCTGGATTACTTCCAGGAACAGGGCCTGATCGAGTTGGAAAGCAAGCAGATGACCGAGGTCTACAGCCTGCTGGACACGGATTTTGATCCACAGGCGTTGAGCGCCGAGTTATACACAGGCTTCAAGCAGCACGAGGTCGGCGAGGTGGCGCGGATTCACGCCATGCTCGACCTGTTCGCCACCGAGCACTGTCTGGGGCAGCGCCTGGCGCAGTATTTTGGCGATGAAAACGCGCCGCAGCGCTGCGGGCATTGCTCGGTCTGCCATGGCCATGTCGCGCACTTGCCGGCGCCGCCCGCTTTGCCGCCGCTTGTGGATAAAAACTTCATGGGACTGTGCGGTGATTTTATCCACAGGCATCATCAGCACACCGGGCAACTGCCCGAAGCGGAACGCCTAACGCGGTTCCTCGGCGGGATCAGCGTGCCGTTGTTTACCAAGTTGAAGGCGCGGGGTATTCCGGGTTTTGCTGTGCTGGAAGACTATCCGTATGCCGAGGTACGCGAGTGGGCCGAAGCCCATTTGCAGGACCTTTAACCCCACCTACACGAGATGTGCCCGATGCCCGACTCAGTGCCCCAACGTGCCGACTACCTTCACTTCCAGCCGATCATCACGCGCTGGCACGACAATGATGTCTATGGGCATGTGAACAACGTCACCTACTACAGTTTCTTCGACACGGCGGTGAACACCTACTTGATCGAACAGGGTGGTTTGGATATTCACGACGGCAAGGTGGTGGGCTTTGTGGTGAGCTCGGCGTGCGACTACTTTGCGTCGATCGCCTTTCCCGAGCGCATTGAGATCGGCCTGCGGGTGGGCAAGTTGGGCAATAGTTCGGTGCAATACGAGTTGGCGGTGTTCAAGGCGGGCGAAGACGACGCCTGCGCGGCGGGGCGCTTTGTGCATGTGTTTGTGGAGCGCGGGTCGAACCAGCCGGTGGCGATTGCGGGGGTGTTGCGCGAGGCGTTGCAGCGGTTGGTGGTTTGACCCGACTCTATAAACACCGCAGAACTAAATGTGGGAGCGGGCTTGCTCGCGAAGGCGGAGTGTCAGTCACTAGATGGATTGACTGACCCACCGCATTCGCGAGCAAGCCCGCTCCCACACAAGCCCATTCCACATTGGGTCTGTGGTGTGCTTTAGATCTTACCGGTGACGGTAGTGATGCTTGTTCTTGCGATGCCCATAGGCATGCCCACGGCCACGATGGTCATCACGATCGTAACGACGGTTGTCGCGCGAACGGCGATCATCGTCGTCGCTCTTGTTGCCCATGTAGTTGCCCAGCGCGCCACCCGCGCCGCCGCCGGCGGCTGCGCCGATCAGGCTGCCGGTGCTGCCGCCGACACTGCGGCCAACCACGTTGCCGCCCGCCGCGCCCAATGCGCCGCCAATGGCCGCTTCGCCACGGCTACGCTTGTCGGCACCGACCGCACTACCGCCTGCGCCGCCCAGGGCTGCGCCGATGGTCGAGCCGGTGTTGCCGCCAAGCTGCTGGCCAACAACCGAACCTAGAACCCCGCCCAATGCGCCGCCTACACCGGCTTCGGTGGTGCCACCGGCCATGGCTGCGCCACTGACCAGGCCAAGGGACAACAAGAGAATCGAGGAGAACTTCATTCAGGGAAACCTCAAGGGGATGACGGCGCGATCCTGAGGCTGTATCGGCATTGTGACAATCGAAATCCGACCAGTAACACGAGTTGTGCACAATTAGCTAAGTTATTGTTTTAACTGGGGAACTTAAGTTGATTTGGTGGGTCTTTAGCTCTTCGGAACGGCCGCTTTTATGCAAAAGCGGCCTTTTTTGTGCCCGCAGATCTACGCCGTGCGCGCCATGATCAAGCCGTTGTCACTTGCAGCTTCCAAACGGATCGCGACGAACTTCGACGTTGGCGTATGGCTGCCATCCCCCGTGCTTTCCAGCGGCACCAGTGGGTTCACTTCTGGGTAGTAAGCGGCTGCCTGCCCCGCCGGAATATCAAACGCCAGCAAGGTGAAGCCTTTCACCCGGCGCTCACGGCCGTCTTCCCACAGCGACACGATGTCCGCCTTCTGCCCCGGCTTGAAGCCCAGGCGGATGATGTCGGCTTCGTTGACGAACAACACGTCACGCTGGCCCTTGACCCCACGGTAGCGGTCGTCCAGGCCATAAATCGTGGTGTTGTACTGATCGTGGGAGCGCATTGACTGCATGATCAGGTCCGGCACGCGGCCCGTGGCGTGGGTGCGTTCGTGAATCAGGTCCTTGGGCAGGATGTTTGCGCGGAAATTGGCGCGGCCCGAAGGCGTGTTCCAGCGCCGGGCACCGGCGGCGTTGCCCAGGTAGAAACCGCCCGGGTTTTTGATCTTCTCGTTGAAGTCCTTGAAGCCCGGGATGGTATCGGCGATCAGGTCGCGAATGCGCCCGTAGTCGGCGACCAGCCAGTTCCAGTCCACCGGCTTGCTGCCCAGGGTGGCGGCGGCGATGCCGGCGAGGATGGCGGGTTCGGATTTCATCAGCTTCGACAGCGGCTGCAACTGGCCATTGGAACCGTGGACCATGCTGAACGAGTCTTCCACCGTCACCGCTTGCGGGCCATCGGCCTGGATGTCGATGTCGGTACGGCCCAGGCACGGCAGGATCAGCGCGTCTTTGCCGTGCATCAGATGGCTACGGTTGAGCTTGGTGCTGATCTGTACGGTCAGGTCGCAGTTGCGCAGTGCTTGAAAGGTGCGCGGGCTGTCCGGTGTGGCTTGGGCGAAGTTGCCGCCCAAACCGATAAACACCTTGGAGCGGCCTTCGAGCATGGCGTGGATCGCTTCCACCACGTTGTGGCCGTTTTCGCGCGGCACCTGGAATTGGAAGCGACGCTCCAGGGAATCGAGGAACGCCACCGGTGGCCGTTCGTTGATGCCCATGGTGCGGTCGCCCTGCACGTTGCTGTGGCCACGCACCGGGCACAGGCCGGCGCCAGGGCGGCCGATGTTGCCGCGCAGCAGCATCAGGTTGGCGATTTCCTGGATGGTCGGCACCGAGTGGCGGTGCTGGGTGATGCCCATGGCCCAGCACATGATCACGTTCTTTCCTTTGGCGTACATGCGCGCCGCTTGCTCGATCTCAACCAGGGTCAGGCCGGACTGCTCGACGATTTCATCCCACGAGGTGTCGTCGATCTTGGCCAGGTAATCCAGCACGTTGACCGTGTGTTCGTTGAGGAAGTCGTGGTCAAACACGGCTTCCTTGCCTTCGGCCTGGGCCTGGCGTTCCCACAGCAGCAGGAATTTGGCCATGCCGCGCAGGATGGCCATGTCGCCACCCAGGGCCGGGCGGAAGTACGCGGTGTTGGTTGGTTTGTCGCCGTTGGTGAGCATTTCCAGCGGGTGCTGCGGGTGCTGGAAGCGTTCCAGGCCGCGCTCTTTCAACGGGTTGATGCACACCACCTGGGCGCCGCGTGTGACCGCTTCGCGCAGCGGTTCCAGCATGCGCGGGTGGTTGGTGCCGGGGTTCTGCCCCCAGACGAAAATGGCGTCGGCATGTTCGAAGTCGTCAAAGGTCACGGTGCCTTTACCCACGCCCACGCTTTGCGCCAGGGCGACGCCGCTGGCTTCGTGGCACATGTTCGAGCAATCCGGGAAGTTGTTGGTGCCAAACGAACGCACAAACAGCTGATACAGATACGCCGCTTCGTTGCTGGCGCGGCCCGAGGTGTAGAACTCGGCCATGTCCGGGCTGGGCAGGGCGTTGAGGTGCTTGCCCACCAGGTCGAACGCGGCTTCCCAGCTGATGGGCTGGTAGCGGTCGGTTTCGGCGTCGTAGCGCATCGGCTCGGTGAGACGGCCCTGGTATTCCAGCCAATAGTCGCTTTGTGCAATCAGCGAAGTGACGCTGTGCTTGGCGAAAAACGCCGCATCCACACGGCGTTTGGTGGCTTCCCAGTTGACCGCCTTGGCGCCGTTTTCGCAGAACTTGACCATGCCGCTTTCCGGCGAGTCGCCCCAGGCGCAGCCCGGGCAGTCGAAGCCGCCGTTCTGGTTGGTCTTGAGCATCATGCGCAGGTTTTTCAGGGCGTTGTCGCTGGTTAGCCAGGCCTGCGCCACGCTGATCAGCGCGCCCCAGCCGCCAGCCGCACCTTTGTAGGGTTTGTAGCGTGGGGTTGGGGTTTGGTCGGCTTGGTTATGATTGCTCACGGCTGGTTCTCCATCGCAGGGCTGTAGACCCGCGGCGCACTTTTCTGCGGCAGGTGGATGAGATTGAGGTTATGCCGGCGCGCCCATTGCAGGGCCAGGCCGGTGGGCGACGACAGGCTGACCAGGGTCTGGATGCCCGCGCGCAGGACTTTCTGGATCAGCTCGAGGCTGCAACGGCTGGTGACAATCGCCAGGCCGCCGTCGGTCGGAATCTTTTGGCGGATCAGGGCACCGATCAACTTATCCAGGGCGTTATGCCGGCCGATGTCTTCGCGGCCCAGCAGCAATTCGCCCTGATGGTTCATAAACACGGCGGCATGCACGGCGCCGCTGTGCTGGCCCAGGGGTTGAAACGCGCTGATACGCTGGCGCAGGCCGTCGAGCCACTCCGCAGGCGGCAATGGCGCGCCGGGCAGTATTTGCAGGTCAGGCAGGGCTTGTTCCACCGCTTCCACACCGCACAGGCCGCAGCCGCTGGTACCGGCCAACTGGCGGCGCTGCTGCTTGAGGTTCCAGAACGCACGGCTGGAAATCTGCACCTGGGCGTATTGGGCTGAGCCTGAACCACTGAGCTTCAGGTCATAAATATCGCTAACGTCGGCGATAATGCCGCTGCCGAGGCTGAAACCGACGATAAAATCTTCCAGGTCGGTGGGCGTCACCAGCATCACCGCCTGGCTGATGTCGTTATAGGCAATCGCCAACGCCACTTCTTCCGCCAGTGCAGTGCTGGCGACTTCGGTGTGTTCGAGGTTGCAAAAATGATAGCTCTGGCTGGCGGCCGGCGCGGGTGTATCAAGGGCGGGCGCCGCGCAGACTGGACGCTTGGCGTTCATGGGGCAATACCACCGGCGGATTGATCAGTGTTTAGACTAGGCGCGACAAAGCGTCGCGTCTAATTGCCAGTACTGATCTACCGATAGATGACGTCGATCAAGACGGGTTTTGCGATTTCTGAAACAGCGCGAAACACGCCTCGGCCAACGCCGAGCGCGGCGCGCTGCGGCGCATGATCAGCCCGAGGCGCGCCAGGGTGTGGGCGTCTTCGATCGGTTGCAGGCGCAGATGCTCGGTCAGCGCGTCCAGGCCGCCGTCCAGTGGCATCACCGCGCAACACAGGCCGCCGTGCACAGCTTGTAACAATTGATGGACGGCATCGGTTTGCAGCAGCGGTTGCGGGTTGAGCCCCCGGCTGTGGAAGTTGTGGTCGATGGATTGGCGAAAGTGCATGCCGCTGGTGAGCATGCCCAAAGGCAATTCCGTCAGAGCCTCCCAACTCAGCGGTTTATCGCCAAAGCTGAAGAAGCGCTGGTCGTAGAGCAGGCCCATGCGGGTTTCGCCCAGGGCCAGCGAATCGAAGCGTTCATTGTCCAGGCGCTCCAGATAGGACACGCCCAGGTCCAGGCGATTGCTCGCTAGCTGTTCAAGGATTTGCTCGGAGCTGAGCGCCGACAACTCAAAGCGCAGGCTGGGGTGCTCTTTATGCAGTTGTTGCATCAGGGCCAGCGGATCAAAGCTCGACAGCGGCACCACACCCAGGCGCAACGTACCGACCAGGTTGCCGCGACAGGCGGCGGCTTCGGCCTGCAAGCCGTCGTAGGCGGCCAGCACGGTGCGCGCCCAGGCCAGCACGCGTTCACCGGGGGCGGTAAAGCCTTCGAAGCGCTGGCCGCGATTGACCAACGGCAGGTCCAGTTCTTCTTCGAGGCTGCGCAGGCGCATCGACAGCGTCGGTTGGGTAATGTGGCAACGTGCCGCGGCCTGGCCGAAGTGACGGGTTTCGTCGAGGGCGATGAGGAATTTCAGCTGTTTGATGTCCATCTTCGCTCCGGGGCTTATTCCAATGGCGGGGGGATTCTAGCGCGTTTGGGTCTTTGGCCGGGCTGGAACCCAAATCCGTGGGACTGGTCTAGTCTTGGGCATCTGGAACTCAAATCCCAAGGAGAACGCACTATGAGCATTTTCAGCTTTATCAAGGAAGCCGGCGAAAAGATTGTCGACCTGTTGACGCCGGGTAATGCCAACGCCAGCGAGCAGTTGAAGGACCACGTGTCCAAGGTCGGTCTGGGGAATCCGAATGTGCAGACCACGGTGGATGGCGACAAGGTGACCGTGACCGGTGAAGTCGCCACCCAGGAAGAGAAAGAGAAGATCCTGCTGGCGTTGGGCAATATTGCCGGTGTGGCCAGTGTGGATGATCAGATCACAGTGTCGGGCCCAGCGGTGGCTGCCGCGCGTTTTGTCGTGGTGAAGAAGGGCGACACGCTGAGTGCGATTTCCCTGGCGGTGTATGGCAACGCCAATCTGTACAACAAGATTTTCGAGGCGAACAAGCCGCTGTTGTCACACCCGGATAAAATTTACCCAGGGCAGACGCTGCGCATTCCTGAGTAATACACGGACCAAAATGTGGGAGCGGGTTTGCTCGCGAAGGCGGAGTGTCAGTCACCAGATCAATTGACTGATCCACCGCATTCGCGAGCAAGCCCGCTCCCACATTGGGTCAGAGTCCGGCAAGGAGTTCTCGGTAGTCTTCAACTGCTTCGAATTCTGCGGTGTCCTTTGGCCCTTTTTTGCTATCCGGCTCTTTCACCGCCAACAAATGCCCCACCCCAAACGCCCGCGCACTGCGCAAAATCGGCAAGGTGTCGTCGATAAACAGGCTGCGCGCCGGGTCGAAGCCGATATCGGCTTGCAGGGCATCCCAGAATTGCGGGTTTTCCTTGGCGAAACCGTAGTCGTGGGAGCTGATCAACCGCTCGAAATACGGCGCCAGTTCAATGCGTTCCAACTTCAATGACAGCGAATCGCGATGCGCGTTGGTGATCATGATCACGCGTTTGCCGGCCTGCTTGATCGCCGCCAGAAAGGTATCGGCATCCGGGCGCAGGGCGATGAGGTGGGCGGTTTCCAGCTTGAGTTCGCGCACCGGGAGCTTGAGCTCGGCGCTCCAGAAATCCAGGCAATACCATTGCAACTGTCCGGCGTTACGCTCGAACAGCGGCTGCAATTCCATCTCGGCCATGGCCCGGCTTACCCCGTGCAACTCGGCGTAGCGTTGCGGCAGGTGTTCCATCCAGAAATGGTTGTCGTAGTGCAGGTCGAGCAAGGTGCCGTCCATGTCCAGCAGGACGGTGTCGATGGCGTGCCAGGGCAAAGAGGGCATGGGGCGGTCTCATGTAAGTAAAAATATCCGACACAAACAATCGGAAAAGCCACGGTATAGTAACCCGATCACGCCAAGGAGCCGCTTATGCGCCAGAAACCCACCGTCCTCGCCCGCGAAATAGTCGCCAGTAGCCGTTTGTTCCGCGTGGAGGCCGTGCAATTGCGTTTCTCCAATGGCGTTGAGCGGACCTACGAACGCCTGGTGGGCCGCGGTGCCGGCTACGGCGCAGTGATGATCGTGGCGATGCTCGATGACGAGCATGCGGTGCTGGTGGAAGAGTACTGCGGCGGCACCGATGAATATGAACTGTCCCTGCCCAAGGGCCTGATCGAGCCCGGTGAAGACGTCCTGGCGGCGGCCGAGCGGGAGCTCAAGGAAGAAGCGGGCTACGGTGCACGCCAACTGGAGCTGATTACCGAGCTGTCATTGTCGCCGGGATACATGAGCCAGAAAATCCAGGTGGTGCTGGCCACCGATCTCTACGAAGAACGCCTGGAAGGCGATGAACCTGAGCCGATGCGCGTGGACAAGGTCAACCTGCGCGAGCTGTCGCAGCTTGCGCAAAACGAGCAATTCAGCGAAGGCCGTGCCCTGGCCGCGTTGTATCTGGTACGAGACCTGTTGACCCAGCGTGGAGCGTTTGACGCATGAGCGAATTGTTTTTAGGCCACCCGTTTATCGCCCCGGTGATCGAGCTGGCGCGTCAAGCCGGCGAAGTGATCCTGCCGTACTGGCGCGCCGATGTGGCCGTGACAGCCAAGGCCGATGACTCGCCGGTGACGGCGGCCGACCTGGCGGCGCACCATCTGATCCTTGCCGGGCTGACCGCGCTGGACCCAAGTATCCCGGTGCTGTCCGAAGAAGATGCCGATATCGACCAGAACATCCGCGCCGGTTGGCAGCGTTGGTGGCTGGTTGATCCGCTGGATGGCACCAAGGAATTTATCGCCGGCAGCGAAGAATTTACCGTCAATATCGCCTTGATCGAACAGGGCCGCGTGGTGTTTGGCGTGGTGTCGATGCCCACCAGCGGGCGGTGTTATTTCGGCGGTGCGGGCCTGGGGGCGTGGCGTTCGGACGTGAAGGAAGCGCCGAAGCAGATCCAGGTGCGCACGGTCCCGGCGGCGGGTGAAGCGTTCACCGTGGTTGCCAGCCGGCGCCACAGCAGCCCGGAGCAGGAGCGTTTGCTGGCAGGTTTGAGCGAAGGGTTGGGCGAGCTGAAACTGGCTAATATCGGCAGCTCGTTGAAGTTCTGCCTGTTGGCGGAGGGCAGCGCCGATTGCTATCCACGCCTGGCGCCGACGTCGCAGTGGGACACTGCCGCGGCTCAGGGTGTGCTGGAAGGTGCGGGGGGTGAGGTGTTGGAGTTGAGCGGTGTGCCGTTCAGTTATCCGGCGCGGGAATCATTGTTGAATCCGTTCTTTTTGGCGTTGCCGGCGAAAGCGGCATGGCGCGACCGCCTGTTGAGCCTGGCGAGGTCTTAAAACCACAGCAGATCAAAAATGTGGGAGCGGGCTTGCTCGCGAATGCGGAGTGTCAGTCGCTGAATTTATTGACTGATCCACCGCATTCGCGAGCAAGCCCGCTCCCACATTGGTTTCGTGTTGTGGCGGTTATCGGTGCAGGACGTACTGGCCAGTGAAAGCGACGGCGCGGTCCTCACTGCCCTCATTCAAAATCCACGTTTCCAGCGTCAACCGCGCGCGACCATAGCGTTTGTAGGTCGCTAAAAACCGCTTCCACACCTTATCTTCCGGCGCCTGGCACACCACCGTCGCATCCCGGGTGACGGGCAACGGATAACTGATCTGCCCCTCCTGAATCACGATATGCCCGTCTTCAATCCCTTCTTCGCGTAGCTGCAAATGCAGCCAGCCCCAACCCGCCAGCACCGCGCCGCAATACAGGCTGCCGCCAAACATGGTGCTCTTGTGGTTGATATTGGCCTGCAACGGCAGGTGCAATTGCAGCTGCCCGTGCTGCCAGTCGCGCACTGTGAGGCCCATCTCCCGGGTCAGGGGGATGTCGTGGTGCAGCACGGATTCCAGGTAATCTCTGGCGTGGGTCATTCGTCGTCACCACTTTGGTTGGCAAAGTTCAGGCCGTGCTTGCGCAGTTTGTCGTGCAAGGTTTTGCGTGGCACGCCCAAGGCTTCGGCGAGGCTGCGCATGGAGCTGTGGGGGCGGGTCAGTTCGGCGGCGATCAGGCTCTTTTCGAACTGCTCGACCTGCTCGCTCAAGCCGCCCGACGTGGAGGTCAAAACGCTGGCAAAGGGATTGTCCGGCGTGGCGTCCAGCGCCAACTCCAGCCCGAGGGCAAAGCGTTCGGCGGCGTTCTGCAACTCACGCACATTGCCCGGCCAGCTGTGGCGCAGCAGCAGCGCACGCTGGCCCGGTTGCAGTTCGTGCAGGGTCAGGCCGTGGCGGCTGCTGGCTTCATCGGCAAAGTGCTGGAACAGCATCAACGCATCTTCACCGCGCTCGCGCAGGGGCGGGATGCGCAGCGAGGCGACGTTGAGGCGGTAATACAAGTCGGCGCGGAAGCGGCCCTGGTCGGCAGACTGGCGCAAGTCTTCCTTGGTGGCGGCGATGATGCGGATATCCAGCGGGATCAGTTGATTGCCACCCAGGCGTTCCACCACGCGCTCTTGCAGCAGGCGCAGCAACTTGACCTGCACATCCAGGCTCATGCTTTCGATTTCATCGAGGAACAGCGTGCCGCCGTTGGCGAATTCGAACTTGCCGATCCGGCGTTTCTGCGCGCCGGTAAACGCGCCAGGCTCGTGGCCGAACAGCTCGCTTTCGACCACCGACTCGGCGAGGGCGCCGGCGTTTATCGCCACAAACGGCCCGCTGCGTCGGCTGGACAGATCGTGCAGCGCCCGCGCGACCACTTCTTTGCCGGCGCCGGTCTCGCCGAGGATCAGCACGTCGGCTTTGGTCGCCGCCAGCGCGCCGATCTGCTCGCGCAAGCGCAGCATTTGCGGCGAGTGGCCCACCAGGCGCGTGCTCAGTTGCTGGCGGTCGCTGAGGGCCAGGCGCAGGCTGCGGTTGTCCAGCACCAGGCGGCGCAGGGCCAGGGCGCGGCGCACGCTGTCGAGCAGGGCATCGCTGGCGAAGGGTTTTTCGAGGAAATCATAGGCGCCCGCACGCATGGCCTGCACCGCCAGGGGCACGTCGCCATGGCCGGTGATCAGCAGCACCGGCAGGTCCGGGTCTTGGCCGTGCAGTTCGGCGAGCAGCTCCAGGCCGTCCATGCCGGGCATGCGGATGTCACTGACCACCACCCCCGGCCAATCCCGCGACAGGCGCGCGGTGAGGCCGCTGGCTTCGCCCAGGGGCAGGACCTTCAGTCCGGCCAGGTCCAGGGTCTGGCACAGGGCCTGACGCAGGTGTGGATCGTCGTCGATCAACACCACCTGAATCCCGTTGTCGATACTCATACGCTGCGGTCCTCGGACGGTTGCAGACTGACGCCCGGCGAGCCGGCACGCAATTTCAGGGTTAACAGCGCGCCGCCTTCCTTGTGGTTGGCGAACAGCAGTTCGCCGCCAAAGGCACGCATCAAGGTGTCGCAGATCGCCAGGCCGAGGCCAAGGCCCTGGGTACGCGTCTTGGTGGTGTAGAACGGCTCGCTGGCGCGGCCCAGGGCTTCCATGCAAAAGCCCGGGCCGTTGTCGCGAATGTACAGGTTGACGCCCTGTTCGGTGGTTTCGGCACTCAGCCAGAGCTTGCGCGGCGGGCCTTTTTCGGTGAGGGCGTCGAGGGCGTTGGCCAGCAGGTTGCCGAGCACCTGGCGCAGGCGGGTTTCGCCGGCCTGTACCCACAACGTCGCCTCGGGCATGTCGCGGATCAGCTCGACTTCCATCGAGCGCCGCCGCTTGGCCAGCAAGGCCAAGGCATCGTCCAGCGCCGGTTGCAGGCCGACGCTTTCGGGGGCATGCCGGTCGCGGCGGGCAAAGGCGCGCAGGTGGGCGATAATCGAGGCCATGCGCCCGGTCAGTTCGCTGATCAGCTTGAGGTTGCCGCGCGCATCGTCGGTGCGCTGGTGGTCGAGGAGGATCTCGGCGTTTTCCGCATAGCTGCGGATTGCCGCCAACGGCTGGTTGAGCTCGTGGCTGATACTTGCCGACATGGTGCCCAGCGCTGACAGTTTGCCCGCCTGCACCAGGTCATCCTGGGCGCGCACCAGTTCCTGCTGCGCCTGTTCGCGTTCCAGCACTTCCTGTTTCAGGCGCCGGTTCAGGCCTTCGAGGTCGCTGGTCCGTTCGACCACCCGCGCTTCCAGCTCGCGACGCGCCTTGGCTTCGAAGGCGATGCGTTCCAGGTAGTGGCGGCGTCGCTGCATCATCAAGCCGAGCAACAGCATCAACACCAGCAACGTCGCGCCGCCGACGGCGACCACGGTGCGCACCGGGCGGTTGATCAAGGATTGCGGCGCGAGGATTTCCACGTTCCATCCGGTCTCGGCAATCGCCGTGGATTGGCGCAGCCAGGCCGTGGAACTGAGGGTCAGCGGCTGCGGGTCGCGCGTCGGGTAGGGCTGGATGGCGATGATCGCCTGGCGCTCTTCGGCGGTCAGCGGGCGGGTGGCACGGAAGCGCCATTGCGGGCGTGAGGTGAGGATCACCACGCCGTTGTGGTCGGTCACCAGCAGTTGTTCCGGGGTGTTGCCCCACAGGCTTTCGGTGTGGTCCAGGTCGACCTTGACCACCAGCACGCCGATGATGTTATCGCCATCGCGCACGGCGGCGGCGAAGAAGTAGCCGCGCTTGGCCGAGGTGGTGCCAAGGCCGAAAAACCGTCCCAGGCGCCCGGCCATGGCTTCGCTGAAATACGGCCGGAAGGAAAAATTGCGCCCGACGAAACTGTCCTGTTTATCCCAGTTCGACGCGGCCAGGGTCTTGCCGTGGGTGTCCATCAGGTACATCACCTCTACCCCGGCCTGGGCGGCGACGTCCTTGAGCAACTGGTTGGCGTTGGTCAGGTTGGTGCTGACCTGCGGCGCGTCCAGCGCCGTGCGCAGGGCCGGTAGGTCGCCGAGGATCTGCGGCAGCACCTCAAAGCGGTGCAGGGTGCCGAGCAGGTTGGCGACGTACAGGTCGAGGGTCTGGCGGTTCTGTCCGGCCAGCTCGTTGCGGTAATAACGCTCGGCCAGATGCTCCAGCGGCCACAACAGCGGCGCCAGGCACAACGCCAACAGGGCGAGGCTGCGCCAACGGGGTCTTCGCGGGAGGGTTGGAGTCATGGGAGTCGGGCGCCTGTGGGTACAGGCGCATTATGCCTAGTGCTGCGCGGCAAGACACTCGCGCAATGCGTCTTGCCAGTGGGGTTGGCTGACGTGCCACTGCTGTTGCAGGCGGCTGCAATCGAGGCGCGAGTTCAGCGGGCGCTGGGCGGGTGTGGGGTAGGCGCTGGAGGGGATCGCCTCCAGTTCTGCGCAGGCCTTGCCCTCGGCGCGCAGCTGTTGGGCGATGGCTTGGGCGAAGCCGAACCATGAGGTTTCGCCCTCGGCGGTCAGGTGATAAATACCCCATTCTCCCGCCGCGCCGCCCTGCCAGCGCTCGATCAAGGCGCGTGTGCTGCGGGCGATGCTGCCGGCCCAGGTCGGCGCGCCGATCTGGTCGGCGACGATGCGCATCTGCGGCTTCTCTTGCAGCAGGTGCTGCATGGTCAGCAGGAAGTTCTTGCCGTGGTTGGAATACACCCAGCTGGTGCGCAGGATCAGGTATTCGCCGCCCACCTCCGCAATCGCCCGCTCACCGGCCAGTTTGCTTTGGCCGTAGACGCTCAGCGGGTTCGGCGTGTCAGACTCGGTATAGGGCGCCGCTTTAGTGCCATCGAACACATAGTCGGTGGAATAGTGGATCAACGGCACGCCCAGGACCTTGGCTTCTTCGGCAAGGATGCCGGGCGCTATGGCGTTGATCGCGAACGCGGCATCCGGCTCGCTTTCGGCCAGGTCCACGGCGGTGTGGGCGGCGGCGTTGATGATCAGGTCGGGGCGCTGGGCGCGGACTTGCTGGCGAATGTGCTCGGGGTTGGCCAGGTCCAGTCGGTCGCGGCCGAGCACGATGAGTTCGCCCAAGCCCTGGAGTCGCTGTTGCAGTGCCTGGGAGACTTGGCCGTGCTGGCCCGTGATCAGAATTCTCATGGGAACAGGTCGGCCTCCATCAGAGGCTTGCCCGCCTGGTCCTTGGCCGACAGTAGCGGCGCCTCGCTCAGCCCCCAGTCGATGGCCAGCGTCGGGTCATTCCACAGGATGCTGCGCTCGGCACTCGGCTGGTAATAGTCGGTGGTCTTGTACAGGAACTCGGCGTAATCGCTCAGCACCACAAAACCATGGGCAAAGCCTTCCGGCACCCACAGTTGGCGATGGTTCTGCGCCGACAGCCGCACACCGACCCACTGGCCGAAGTTCGGCGAGCTGCGGCGGATGTCCACGGCCACGTCCAGCACCTCGCCGGCCGTGACGCGCACCAGTTTTCCCTGGGTGTGTTCGAGCTGATAGTGCAGGCCGCGCAACACACCTTTTTGCGAGCGTGAGTGGTTGTCCTGCACAAAATCGCGCTGCAGCCCGGTGGCTTCGGCAAAGCCCCGGGCGTTGAAGCTTTCGTAGAAAAACCCGCGCTCGTCACCGAACACCTTGGGCTCAAGGATCAGCACGCCGGGCAGCGCGGTTTCAACCACGTTCACGGGTGGTCTCCCGCCAGCGAGTAGAGGTACTGGCCATAACTGGTCTTGCCGAAATACTTGGCGCGTTCGAGTAGATGCGGGCGTTCGATCCAGCCGCTGGCGAAGGCGATTTCTTCAAGGCACGCGACCTTCAAGCCCTGGCGGCGCTCGATGGTCTGCACGTACTGCGAGGCGTCCAGCAGGCTGTCGTGGGTGCCGGTGTCTAGCCAGGCGAAGCCACGGCCAAAGCGTTCCACCTGCAAGTCGCCGCGACGCAGGTAGGCGTTGTTGACGTCGGTGATTTCCAGCTCGCCGCGGGCCGATGGCTTGACCGCCTTGGCGATCTCGATCACGTCGTTGTCGTAGAAATACAGGCCGGTGACCGCATAGCTGGACTTGGGCACCGCCGGCTTTTCCTCGATGGACAGGGCGCGGCCTTCGCTGTCGAAGTCGATCACGCCGAAGCGTTCCGGGTCTTTGACCCAGTAGCCGAACACTGTGGCGCCTTTGCCGCGGTTCACTGCGGCGTGCAACTGCGCGCTGAAGCTTTGGCCGTGGAAGATGTTATCGCCGAGGATCAGGCACACCGGGTCGCTGCCAATGAACTGCTCGCCAATCAGGAAGGCTTGCGCCAGGCCGTCCGGCGTCGGTTGTTCGGCGTAGCTGAACGTCACGCCGAACTGGCTGCCGTCGCCCAACAGGTTGCGGTATTGCGGCAGGTCGGCCGGGGTGGAAATCACCAGGATCTCCTTGATGCCGGCCAGCATCAGCACCGAGATCGGGTAGTAGATCATCGGCTTGTCATACACCGGCAACAGCTGTTTGGACACGCCCAGGGTGATGGGGTGCAGACGCGTGCCGGAGCCACCGGCCAGTACGATTCCTTTCATCATGCGATCAGATCCTTCATGTCGGTGTTGCCCAATCGTTGACCCTGATAACTGCCGTCCTGGACCCTGCGGCACCAGTCCAGGTTATCCAGGTACCACTGCACGGTTTTGCGTAGACCGGTTTCAAAGGTTTCCTGCGGCACCCAGCCCAGTTCGCGCTGGATCTTGCCGGCATCGATGGCATAGCGCTGATCGTGGCCGGGGCGATCCTTGACGAAGGTGATCAGGTCGGCGTAGTGCGCCACGCCGGCCGGATGCTGCGGCGCCAGTTCTTCCAGCAGGGCGCAGATACTGCGCACCACATTGATGTTCTTTTGCTCGTTGTGGCCGCCAATGTTGTAGGTCTCGCCCACCACGCCTTGCGTCACCACCTTGAGCAACGCCCGCGCGTGGTCTTCGACAAACAGCCAGTCGCGCACTTGCAAACCATCACCATAGACCGGCAACGGCTTGCCCGCGAGGGCGTTGAGGATCACCAGCGGGATGAGTTTTTCGGGGAAGTGGAACGGCCCGTAGTTGTTTGAACAGTTGGTCAGCAGCACCGGCAGCCCATACGTGCGCTGCCAGGCGCGCACCAGGTGGTCGGATGCGGCCTTGCTCGCGGAGTAGGGCGAGCTGGGGGCGTAGGGCGTGGTTTCGGTGAACAGGTCGTCCACGCCGTGCAGGTCGCCGTACACCTCGTCGGTGGAGATGTGGTGGAAGCGGAACGCGTTTTTCGCCGCCGGAGCGAGGGTCTGCCAATAACCCCGGGCGGCTTCCAGCAGGCTGTAGGTGCCGACGATATTGGTCTGGATAAAATCCGACGGGCCGTCGATGGAGCGGTCCACGTGGGACTCGGCTGCCAGGTGCATGATCGACTGTGGCTCGAAGCGCGCGAGTACGGCGCTGACGGTGGCCTGGTCGATGATGTCGGCCTGGACGAACTCGTAGCGGCTATTGGACGCGATGGACGTCAGCGATTCGAGGTTGCCGGCGTAGGTGAGTTTGTCGAGGTTGAGCACTTCATGCTCGGTGTGCTGGATAAGGTGACGTACCAGAGCAGAACCGATAAAACCGGCGCCACCGGTAATGAGAATGCGCATGTCGGGGCCCTTTTCCTTTTGACGGACATTTAGCGAATGGAGCATAGCCTGTGTTGCCGCGCGGGGTAGGCCAGGATGTGTCGGGGGGTTGCACAAGCCCCCTGAACAATGGCGAACTAAGCGCCTGATAAAAATACCGAGGTTGCCCCCGATGCTGCTCGCCACGTTGATTCACCGCGCCAGTCTACCCTGCCCGCAAGTGGGCCCCGAGCAGGCTGCGCAATTATTGGCGCAGCATTATGGGCTGGCTGGCACCTTGCAATCACTGGGTAGCCAGCAAGACCTCAATTACAGGGTGGACAGCCCTCGCGGCCGATTTGTTCTGAAAATCTGCCGGGGCGATTACGCCGCCGTGGAATTGCAGGCCCAGCACGCTGCGCTCAATCGCCTGCAAGGCGTGCGTGTGCCCAAGGTGATCAAGGCGCTCAACGGCGAAGAACTGCTGACCGTCACCCTCGACGGGCAAACCCTGCACCTGCGCCTGCTCGATTACATCGACGGCCAGCCGCTGACCCATCTGCCGCACCTGGGGCGCAGGGTGATCGCAGGCTTTGGTGAGCTGTGCGGGCGCATGAGCCTGGCCCTGGCGGATTTCGCCCATCCGGGCCTGGAGCGCACGTTGCAGTGGGACCCGCGCCACGCGCGTGAACTGATCGCGCATTTGCTGGCGACCTTGCCAGAGCTGCCTCACCGCGCCGAGCTGGAACAGGTCGCCGCGCAGGTTGAAGTGCGCGTCCGGCCGCTGGCGGAGCAATTGCCGTGGCAAGCCGTGCACATGGACATCACCGATGACAATGTGGTGTGGCAACGCGATGTCGCGCGGCAGTGGCAGGTCGAGGGCGTGATTGATTTCGGCGACCTGGTGCACACCTGGCGCATTGCCGACCTGTCGGTGACGTGTGCCGCGTTGCTGCATCACGCCGAGGGCGATCCCTTTGCGATCTTGCCGGCGATCCAGGCGTGCCACGCGGTGACGCCGTTGCAGCGTGCCGAGCTACAGGCGCTGTGGCCGCTGATCGTGGCGCGGGCGGCGGTGCTGGTGTTGAGCAGCGAGCAACAGCAACGCCTGGACCCGGATAACGCTTACCTGTTGAAAAACGCCGAGCACGAGTGGGAAATCTTCCACGTCGCCACGTCGGTGCCGTTCGAGTTGATGGAGGCGGCGATTCTGCGCAGTGTTGGCGAAGACCTGCCGGCGGTGGCCAGTGAGGATTTCGCGCCGTTGCTGCCGGGGTTGGTGGGGCGCGAATTTGCCTTGATCGACCTCGGCGTACTCAGCCCGCATTTCGAGGCGGGCAACTGGGAGCAACCGGGGATTGATCGCCGCTTGCTGGATGACGCGGCGGCGGTGCATGGGTTGGCGGCCAGTCGTTATGGCCAGTATCGGTTGTCGCGCACTTGCCCGGACAGTGCGGTTGAACCGGCGACGTTCCCGCTGCATGTCGAGCTGCACTTGCCCCACGGCACGCGGTTGGAAGTGCCCTTCGCCGGAACGTTGCAGCACGGCGCGGACGGCTTGGTCAGCGTGCAGGGCGTCGAGTTGAGCCTGCGCTTGTGGGGCGTGAACACCGTTTTGAACGCTGGCGCGCTGCTGGTCGAGGGCCAAGTGCTGGGCGAGGTGCATGGGCCGTTGACCGTGCAACTGTGCCGCGCCGAGCTGGACCCGCCGCTGTTCTGCACGCCATCCCGCGCGTTGGCGTGGCAAGCCTTGTGCCCATCGCCCGCGACCTTGCTGGGGTTGGCCTGCGACGCCGAACCCGAGCTGGACCCCGAGGCCCTGCTGGCACGCCGCGATGCCAGTTTCGCCCGCTCGCAAAAGCACTATTACGTCGACCCGCCGCGCATCGAGCGCGGCTGGCGCAACCATTTGATCGACATGCAGGGCCGTTCCTACCTGGACATGCTCAACAACGTCGCGGTGCTCGGCCACGGTCACCCGCGCATGGCGGCGGTGGCGGCGCGGCAATGGTCGCTGCTCAATACCAATTCGCGTTTCCACTACGCGGCGATTGCGGAGTTTTCCGAGCGTTTGCTGGCGCTGGCGCCGCAAGGCATGGACCGGGTGTTCCTGGTCAACAGCGGCACCGAGGCCAATGACCTGGCGATCCGCCTGGCCTGGGCCTACAGCGGCGGGCGCGACATGCTCAGTGTGTTGGAGGCGTATCACGGCTGGTCGGTGGCGGCGGATGCGGTGTCCACCTCGATTGCCGACAACCCGCAGGCGCTGAGCAGCCGCCCGGACTGGGTGCATCCGGTGACTGCGCCGAATACCTATCGCGGCGAGTTCCGGGGGCCAAACAGTGCGCCGGACTACGTACGAAGTGTGGAACACAACTTGGCGAAAATCGCCGCGAGCAAGCGCCAGCTGGCCGGTTTCATCTGCGAACCGGTGTACGGCAATGCCGGGGGTATCTCGTTGCCGCCGGGCTATTTACAGCAGGTGTATGAGCTGGTGCGTGCCCGGGGCGGTGTGTGCATCGCCGACGAGGTGCAGGTCGGCTACGGGCGTATGGGCCACTTCTTCTGGGGCTTTGAAGAACAGGGCGTGGTACCGGACATCATCACCATGGCCAAGGGCATGGGTAACGGCCAGCCGCTGGGCGCGGTGATTACCCGTCGCGAAATCGCCGAGGCGCTGGAGGCCGAGGGGTATTTCTTCTCGTCGTCGGGGGGCAGCCCGGTCAGTTGCCGGATCGGCATGGCGGTGCTGGACGTGATGGCCGAAGAAAAGCTGTGGGAAAACGCCCAGGTGGTTGGCGGGCATTTCAAGGCGCGGTTGGAAGAATTGATCGACCTGCATCCATTGGTGGGCGCGGTCCATGGTTCCGGCTTCTATCTGGGCCTGGAGTTGGTCCGCGACCGGCAGACGCTGGAGCCGGCCAGCGAAGAAACCGCGTTGCTGTGTGATCGCCTGCGCGAGCTGGGCATTTTCATGCAGCCGACGGGGGATTATCTGAACATCCTCAAGATCAAGCCGCCGATGGTTACCTCTAAACGCAGTGTGGATTTCTTCGTCGACATGCTGTCAAAGGTGCTCGGTGAGCAATTGTAGTTAATCGATTCTTATCGGCTATTTATTGTCATATTTATCGCCGATGATCTTTGAGCGCTTTTAAAGCCGATTTTTATCCGTTATAAAGTCGGCCTTTACCCCCATTCGGAGTCTTGATCGCCATGACCACCCTGCACAGCACCCCCCGCGCCGATGGCTTCCATATGCCTGCCGAATGGGCGCCACAGACCCAAACCTGGATGATCTGGCCCGAGCGCCCGGACAACTGGCGCCTGGGCGGCAAGCCGGCGCAGGCAGCGCATGTGGCGGTGGCCAAGGCCATTGCGCGTTTTGAACCGGTGACCGTGGCGGTATCTGCTGGCCAGTACGAAAATGCGCGTGCGCGCCTGGATGTGCCGAATATCCGCGTGGTGGAAATGTCCAGCGACGACGCCTGGGTGCGCGACACTGGGCCGACCTTCGTGATCAACAACAGCGGCGAAGTGCGCGGCGTGAACTGGGATTTCAACGCCTGGGGCGGCTTTGACGGCGGCCTGTACGCGCCGTGGAACCGCGACTCGCAGGTGGGCGGCAAGATCCTCGAAATCGAACGCGCGCCGCGCTACCGCACCGAAGGTTTCGTGCTGGAAGGCGGCTCGATCCACGTTGACGGCGAAGGCACGCTGATCACCACCGAAGAATGCCTGCTCAACCGCAATCGCAACCCGCACCTGGACCGCGCGGCAATCGAGGCGGTACTCAGCGCCAACCTGGCTGTGGATAAGATCATCTGGCTGCCGGACGGCCTGTTCAACGACGAAACCGACGGCCATGTGGATAACTTCTGCTGCTACGTGCGCCCCGGCGAAGTGCTGCTGGCCTGGACCGATGACGCGCAAGACCCGAACTACGCCCGCTGCCACGCGGCCATGGATGTTCTGCAAAGCAGCACCGACGCCCAGGGCCGCGCGTTCATCGTGCATAAAATGCCGATCCCGGGGCCGCTGTATGCCACTGAAGAAGAATGCGCCGGTGTCGATCCGGTGGACGGTTCGCAGGAGCGCAATCCGACCGTACGTTTGGCGGGTTCCTACGTGAACTTCCTGATCGTCAACGGCGGCATCATCGCGCCAAGCTTTGATGACCCGATGGACGGCCCGGCGAAGAAGATCCTGCAGGACCTGTTCCCGCAGCACGAAGTGGTGATGGTGCCGGGCCGCGAACTGTTACTGGGTGGCGGCAATATCCATTGCCTGACCCAACAACAGCCGGCGCCGCAGAAAAAGTGAGTGCAGTTGTAACAGCAGCATGACGGTGACCGGACGCTAAGCCGTTCCGGCAGTCATGGCAAGCCCGCGGCCTGGCAAGGTCGCGGGCTTTTTTGTGGGTAAATGCCTACAAAAACCGGGCGTTGGCATAGCTCTTGTATCGCTGTGGCGACAGTGATCGAGGTTTATGACTAAGCGGTTCTGTCATAAACCTTGAGTAAGTTAGCCGCTCAAGCAGTAGGAGAGAGCGCTGAAATGAGTCCTCAAATCAACCTGATGTACACGCGCACGTTTCACCCGATGCGGGTTAACGGCGACGCGATCCAAGCACTGGGGCTCTGGTTGAAGGAAAACGGCTCACGCAAGAGCAGGCTGCCTGATTTGCGCAGCGTGATGAGCGAGCGGTATCCGGTGGGGCTGTTCAGTGAGGATGAAGTGCACGTGTTGTGCGATCTGCTGAAAAACTAAAGAACACTGCAAAACAATGTGGGAGCGGGCTTGCTCGCGAAAGCGGTGTGTCATTCACCCAATAAGTGACTGATGTACCGCATTCGCGAGCAAGCCCGCTCCCACATTTGAATTGTGTTCTGTCTTAGAAACTGTAGGTGCCGGTCACTACGAGGCTACGCGGCTCGCCCGGCTGAATCTGCGCCACACTGGTCGCCGACGCGTAGTAGTTTTTGTCGGCAATATTGTTCAGCGCCGCACGCACATCCCATTCTTTCTGACGGAACCCGGCCAACGCATCCCAACGGCCGTAGCCCGGCAGCACTACGGTGTTGAGGCTGTCGGCGTAACGGTCGCCCACCAGGGTCAAGCCGGTTTCCGCGTACCAACCCATCTCTGGTTTCCAGGTGATAAACAGGCTGCCATTGCGCTTGGCCACGTCGTTGACGCGCTTGCCTTCAAAGCCGTTGTTGTCCTTCACCACGGTGGCGTCTTGCAGGCCGATACCCCCGCGTACATACCAGTTGCCGACGATCTTGCCGGTGGCGGTCAACTCGACGCCGCGTGAACGTTGCAGGCCGCTGAGCAGCGTAATGGTGCGGTCCAGCGGGTCGGCGGTGCGGCGGTTGTAGAGTTCCAGTTCGTACACGGCCAGGGTGGTGCTCAGGCGGTCGTCGAGCCAGTCGCTTTTGACGCCGATTTCCTTTTGCTTGGTCAACTCGGGGCTCAGGTCGTTGGCGCCGCTGGTGGTGCTCGGGGTGATGCCGATCAGGCCGCCGCCCGCCGGGGAGAACGTCTTGCTCCACGAGGCGTAGAACGAGTGGTTTTCCAGGGGCGTCCACACCAGCCCGATGCGTGGGCTGGCGTTATGGCTGTCGACGTCTTGCTGGAGGTTGTTGAGTTTGTTCTTGGTGTCCACTTCAAAGCGGTCGTAGCGCAGGCCGGCGAGGATTTGCCATTGATCGTTCAGGCGCAGTTGGTCCTGCACGTAAACGGCACGGCTTTCGACTTCGGTGTGGTTGTTGCTCGATACGTTCATGCGCCCGGTGTGGCTCAAGTGGCGGTTGGGCTGGTTGAGGTCGAGGCTCGGCACGCTCGCGCCGCCGTTGTAGAGCTTCGGATCGCGGCGTTGGCTGCCCAGTTCGACGCCGGTGAGCAGGCGGTGTTCCAGGCCGAAGGTGCTGAAGCTGCCTTCCAGCTCGACGTTGTTGGTGATGTTGAAGGTGCGCAGGTCCTGCTGCCAGCGCTGGCGCGTGACGCGGTTGCTCGCCGGCACGTAACCGACTTGATACGTGTTGTCGAAGTCGCTGTCGAGCTTGAACAGGCCGAGCGTCTGGCGCAGTTGCCAGTTGTCGTTGAGCTCGTAGGCGAGCTTGGAGCGCAGCGACTGGGACTTGTCGTCGATGTAGTCGCGGCTGTCGCCGTAGGTGGTGCTGCGGCTCACATCGGCCGGGCGGCCATTGACGCCGGGGATGCCACGGTCGGGCGTGCGGTTGTAGCGGCTGTATTCGTATTGCACCAGCCAGTTCAGGTCGGGCGTGAGCTGCCAGCTCATGGACGGAGCGAACAGTTGGCGATTGCCGCTGACGCCATGACGGAAGCTGTTGTTGTCCTGGTTGCCCATGTTCAGGCGCAGGCTGATGGTGTCGCTGGGGTCGGTGCTCAAGTCGGCGTACAGGCTGCGCAAATCATTGCTGCCGCCTTGGGCTTCGATACTGGATTTATGCCCGGCGGTGGGCAGTTTGCTCACGCGGTTGACGATCCCTCCCTGACCGCCTCGCCCGTAGAGTACTGCGGCTGGGCCCTTGAGCACTTCGATGCGCTCGATGTTGTGCAGGTCGCGGATGTATTGGCTGTCGTCGCGGATGCCGTCGAGGTAGAAGTCGTTGCTCGCGTCGAAACCGCGAATGCGCAGGCTGTCGAAACGCGTGTCGGCGCCGCTGCTGACGTTGGGAATACCGCTTAACGCCTGGCCCAGGTCATTGGTGCCGTAGGACCGCAGGCTTTCCGTCTTCACCGAGTCGATGGCCTGGGGCACATAGCGCACCGGGGTGGCGGTGCGGGTGGCCGTGCTGGTTTCCTTGATGCGCGGGTCGTCTTCGTCAGCTTCGGCGCTGATCGAGGTGGCGGGCAAGGTGGTGGCAGCACAGGCAAAACCAGCGGACAGCAGAACGGAGAGCCCAAGGGTGATGGGCGTCAGGCGTGGGGCAGGCATGGGGAAATGTATCCGAATTATTTGGGAGGAGAATTGCGCGTTAATGGTAATGCTTTGCATTAACGCTCGTGATGTATTCCCAAATGTATCGGCTTTGAAATGTGTTACAGAATATGTTTCGAGGGTCGTTTGATCGGGGTTTTTGTCGTTTTCAGAAGCGCTGTAGGCCGTTGCTTAGAATTATTTCGCCTAAATACAGACGATTCGCGAAATTGACACATAGTTCCGGGCGCGACTAGGATTGCGCCCAACGCCTGTGGCTAACAGCCATGACTCATCCAATAAAAAAAGGCCTGCGGCAGTTCAGTCGTCCGCGGGCCTTCTTTTTTCCGGGAAAAGTCGATACCAGAAAGCAATACGGAGCCTGGTGTCATAGCGCGTACTCAACCAGTAATAAGGAATATAAGAAATGTTGAAGCAACGGATGAGTCTGATCGCTCTGGGGATTTTGAGCGCATCGACAGCAATGGCCAACGACCAGGAACAATCCAAGGGTTTCGTTGAAGACAGCCACCTGAACATCGCGGCACGTAACGCTTACATTAGCCGTGACTACAAAAACCACAACCAGGACAAAGCTGAATGGGGCCAAGGCTTCATCGGCAAGTTCGAGTCCGGTTTCACCCAAGGCACCGTGGGTGTGGGTGTGGACGTACTGGGCCAATACGCTATCCGTCTGGACGGTGGTAAAGGTCGCAGCGGCGGCGGCGGCATCGACTTCTTCAAGCAAGGCGACAGCGGCGCGGCAGCCAACGACCTGGCCAAGGGCGGCGCAGCCGTGAAGGCGCGTATCTCCAACACCGTACTGAAATACGGTCAGCAACTGCCGAACGTACCGGTCCTGGCCTACGACAGCGGCCGTCTGCTGGCGGAAACCTACGAGGGCACCTCGATCGTTTCCAAAGAAATCGCCGGCCTGCAACTGGACGCTGGTCATTTCACCAAGCAAGGCCGTAAAAGCGCCGAAGGCAGCGACAGCGGCCACCTGAAGAGCATCGACTACGTCGGCGGTAGCTACAAGTTCACCGAAAGCTTGTCGGCCGCGCTCTACGCTTCCGATATGCAGGACGTGCTGAAGAAGCAATACGTCAACGTGAACTACGTGCTGGCCCTGCCAGAAAAGCAGTCGCTGACCTTTGACTTCAACGGCTACAAAACCAAGCTGGACAAAGATTTCGCCCAGCTGACCCAAGGCGATCAAGACGCCCGCGACAACAAAATCTGGAGCCTGGCGGCTACTTGGGCTGTTGGCGCACACAGCTTCACCGTCGCTCACCAGCGCAGCACCGGTGACACCGGCTACCTGTACAGCGGCTACCACCAGGACAACAAGAACAGCGGCATCGGCGACGGTGGCAACACCATCCTGTTGGCCAACTCCTACTGGTCTGACTTCAACGGCAAGGACGAGCGTTCCTGGCAGGTTGGCTACGGCCTGGACTTCAGCGCCTACGGCGTGCCTGGCCTGAGCTACAACGTGGCTTACGTGCGCGGTACCAACATTGACGACGGTACCAACCGTGGCAATGGCACCGAGCGTGAAATCTTCAACCAGTTCAAATACGTGGTTCAGAGCGGCCCAGCCAAAGACCTGAGCCTGCGTGCTCGTGCCTCGTGGTTGCGCGTTTCGAACAACGCCAGCAACTACAACATTGGTGGTAACGAACTGCGTCTGTTCGCTGACTACCCGATCAACGTTTTCTAAGTGATCGCTTGTAGCGCCTGATGTCAGGCGATAAAAAACCCCGACTGGTTCGGGGTTTTTTTATGCCGCGGGATCAGTCTTCGCGGTGCTGCAAAATGCTGCGGGCCAGTGCGGCGTTCTTGTAGTCGAGCATCATCGACAGTCCCTCATAGGGTTCGATTTTTTTACCGTCGATGCACAGTTGCGCCATCAGCAGCAGCACCTGGCGCTTCTTCTTGTTGATGCGCACGGCGGGCACGCCGAATGCGGTCTTGCGCGTTTCGGGCAGCGGCGCCTCGGGTGTCAGCTGTAGCGTCACCCAGATCCCCTGGACGAACTGCAAGGTGATCTCGTCGATATGTTCGATGGGCAGCGGCTGCGCCAGGTTGTTGAACACAAAATGCTCTGGCGTCAGGCGCAAGGCGGTCTGCGGCGCGCGCTTGAAGCGGCGGATGCCCAGCCACAGCAGGGCCAGGCCGATAACGCCGAGGCTTGCGCCTGCGCCGAGGGCTGACAGCGGCGTGCTTTTCAAGCGTTCTGGCGCCAGCCAGACGCGGCTCACGATAAACAGGCCGGCCAGTGCAAAGGGCAGGCCCGACACGGCCATCAGCGCGCCGCGCCATGCGCCGCCTTCATGGAAGAAGCGCTCGCCGTTGGCCGAAGCCGCCAGGGTTTCCAGCAGGTGGGTCTGCGCAGACTCTTCGCATGCCGCCACCGCGATCAAGTCCTGCGTCAATTGCTCGCGCAGTGTGTGCGGCGCGCTGAAGCAGGCGTCGATTTGCGCGTTCGCTGCTTCGGCGTCGACGGCGCGGGTTGCGCTGTACATCGCGGTTTCCAGAGGCACCTGCAGGGCCTGCAAGCGCTCGCCATGGGACGGATGGGAGTCGGTGGGGTGTGGCTGATGAATGTCCAGCGCCTCGGCTGGCAGGTGCAACTCAGCGCCTTGCAGCGTGTTGAGCACGGCAGCGGGAAGGTCGCGTTCAGCGGCGTTTTCGCACTTGGCGATCAATGCATCGTCGAGAGGCGCCTGCAACACCGAGACCCGCAACAACGCCGAAGCGGCAGCCGCATTGCCCACCAACCGTGCGCCGGCGGCATCCGCGAGCAATTCGCGCTCGCGGCTCCAATGGTTCACCGCATGATCAAAGCGCTGCATGAAAAACATGCCGAGCATAAACGATGGGCGCATCAAGCGGCCCTGGATCGGGTCGCTGGCCGCCATTGTTTCGAGCAACCCACAGAGGCTGCGGTGGACCCCGTCGTAGATCGGCAAGAAGCGCAGGCTGTACGCGGTATCGTCGCCGGCAAAGTGCGCCAGTTCATGACCGATCACCGCACCGATTTCCTCTCGGTCCAGCAGCCCCAGGTACAGCAATGGGATATGCAGGGTGCGCCCGCGCAACAGTGTTTCGGCCGGCATCACCAGGGCGTCGCTCGACGTGACGTAGAAGCCCTGGGTCAGGCTCACCACGATATGCTCCGGTGGCAAGGCGCCCAGCTTGGCCGCCAGTTCCTCGACATGGCGCCACAGGCCCGGCGCCTGTTCAGGCGTCACGGGCAGCCCGAACATCTCCAGCGGCGTGGGCTCGAACATCGCCAGCATGGGCCGCAGTTGCTTGAGCAACAGCCAGATCGAATACAGGCAAAACGCAGCGACGACCCCGAGCATGCCCATCAGCTTCATCTCGCCGCTGCCCAGCCGGCCGATATGCCACAACGCCAGGCCCTCGAACACCAGCACCAGCGCCACCGTCGCGGCCATCGCCACCACATGGCTCACCAGCACATAGGGCAACAGTCGGCTGCCGAGGGAGAACACCTGCAGCAACTTCTGCCGCGACTGCTGTGCGCGGCGCCCGGCCCAGTGTATGCCGGCGAGTGCAGCCAGGCCGATGAAGGCTGACAACGACCCGAGGCCGATCACCCAGGAAGCCAGTGCGCGCAAGACGCGGTTGATGCGGTGGGCGGTGTGCAGTTCGGGCTCGATTATGTCCAGCCGCGTGAGGGCGGTCGGCAGGTCGATCTTCTCGCCGTACAGCTCGACCATGGCCGCCGGGTCTAGCGCCTCCAGCTTTTGCAGGTGGTCTTTAGCGAGGGCGACATGGATGTTGTGGTCGATATCCTTGAGGGTGGCATGCATGCCCCGCTGGTACTCCCAGCCACCAAGGGCGGCCAGGAGCAACGGGAAAACAACCAGCAGGCAGATCAGCTTCAGGGCGTTCATGGGAGTCCGTTCACAACGCGGGAAAAACCCGGTTATACCGAAAAATCCCGCGTCAGGCCTTCACCGGCGCCAGTTTCTTGCAGTTCTCCTTGCGCGTCGGGTACTGCTCGCACTTGCGCAGCACGCTTTGCACCTGTTGCGCGTTCTGCATTTGCTGGTTGGCCAGCAGCTTCTCGGTGATGAACAGCTCTTCCGAGCCGAGGTGACGCTCGGCCTTGTCGATCATCGCCAACGCCGATTGCCCATCGCCGCGTTTGAGGTGGTAGCTGATCATCAGGTCATAGGTCGAAGGGCCGGCCAGCGACCAGTCTTTGATCGCCTGCAACTCTTTGATCGCCTCACTGCTTCTGCCCTGGGCCAGGCGCACGGTGTAGGCAGTGCGGCGGATGCCCGGTTGGTCCTTGACCGGCGAAGCGAGCGCCTTGCGGACAAAACCATCGGCGTCGGACACCTTGTTTTTCTCCAGGGCGTCGATGGCGAAATACGCGTCCTTGTAGCCCTGCATGGCCTTTGCCACTTGCGGCGTGTTCTTCATTGTTGTCCAGCTTTGTGGGCTGACCCGGGCACGGCGTTCCTGGCGGTATTCGCGCTGCAAGTACTGGCGCAGCTCGGTGTCGCGGTCCATCGCCGACATGTGCGAGCGGTTGAAGTATTGGGTGGTCGCGGTGATGCCGGTGGTCAGACCGTCCTTGACCAGCACGTCCAGCTCTTTGGTGAACTGGTTGAGGTTGAACTGCTGCAACGAGTCCTGCATGGCGTTCTTGCGCGCGGTGAGAAAGCCGGTGAGCAAGGGTTTTTGCTTGCCCTGGAAGTCATTCAAACGCTCCAGGCTATGGGTCGCGGCGCGGGGCGCGTAGCCGGCGCGGATCATCAGGTCGGTGCCGAGCAAATCGGCCTGGTCTTCCTGGCTGCGGCCCCAGGCGGTGCTCCACACGTGATCGGAAAAAGTGTTGGCCAGCGTGGTGTACAGCACCGTGTTGCCGATGGTTTTCTGGGTGCCGGCCGGGTCTTTGCTGAACACTTTCATGGTGCCGGAGCTGCGGTCGATGCCGGTGTCGGCAGCCATGGTGGCCAGGGCGACCGTGGAGGCGACGGTGGTGAACATCTCTTTTTGCTGCTGGAACGCAGCCATGCGGTCATGGTGATGCAGCAGCACGTGGCTCATCTCGTGGCCAAGCATCGCGGCGATTTCATCTTCGCTGCCGACGTTATCGAGCATGCCCAGCGGCACGAACAGATTGCCGTACGGGTCTGCCGAAGGACCGAAGCCGTAGCTGTCGGTGATCTTCACCTGCAACGTCGGCAACTCACCCGGCCAGCCCTTGGACAGGCGCGTGACGATGCCCTGCAAGTACACCTGCAACATCGGGATATCCACCAGGTTCTGCTGGCGCGCTTCAGCCGCCGGCACCGCGCGGCCGTCGTAGCTCAAGCGTTGCTGGCTCTGGCGTTGCGGGTCGAGCTTGTAGTACTGGCGCACGTCGGTGTTGTCCACGTAGTGGCCTTGCACCCTGGATTGGGTCGAAGGGCCCACCAGGTTCATGAATGCCTGGTCCGCACCTTTCAATGTCGCGCAACCGCTCAGCAGTGCGCTGGCCAGCAATAGATATCCCTTCACCGCCACGCTCCTTTATTGATTGCAGCCCGCACCAAAACCGATGGTCGAGGCATTGCGGCTGTCTTTGGTCTGGCTCTTGGTCAGGCCCTGGCACGGTAGCTCGACGATATTGAGCGGCGGCACGATGCGCAGGTCCATGGTGTCCAGCCACACCTTCTGGCCGGCCAGTTCCACCTGCACCAGGTCCAACCCTTTGTTGTACTGCAACACCGGCACCGGCTGGCTGGGCGTGTCTTTTTTCGGCAGCTCGCGCTGCTGTTTGCCTTGCTCATCCAACACCGCCACTGGGTCGGCGAGGAACGCCATGACGTTGTGGGTTTCGGCCCAGGCGCCTTGAGTGAACAGGGCGGCGAGCAATACGATCAGGTGTTTGTTCATCCTTGGGTTCCTTGAGTCAAAAAAACACAGCGGTGCCGTCAGCGATCGCGGTCGAACCAGGCTTCGATCCGTTCGCTGAACAGCACCAACGACAGCAACACAATGCCCAGCACGTTGACCGGGGTGATGTGGTTCAGGCTCAGCAGCACACTCAGCGCGATGAGCACCGACATCACCAACAGCCACGACGGGCACGGCGACGTGAAAAACCAGATTTCCTGGCGCCGCCAACGGCTCCAGGTGCGATAGCCCGCCAGCCGCCGCGCATGCAGGGCCTTGAGCAGGGCGATCAGGGCGAGCAGGCCGATCTCGACAAAATCCAGCCAATGGAAGGGCAGGCCGGGCAGGTTGGCGGGCTCGTGGTCGTAGGCCATGCCGTCATTGATCAGGTTGTCGAGGGCCATGGCATGCAGGTAAACGCCGGGGAGCTGGCCGTGGACCGGCGACTCCACCAGGTCGCCGGTGGAGGTGATGTTGGCGCCGACCAGCACCAGGCGGTCGTGCAGTAATTCGGCGATCAGTGCCTGGTCTTGCGGGTCGCTGACTTCCAGGTCGCTGGCCGCTAATGTCAGCGTGTAGGGGCAGCGCGCCTGGGCCGAATCATCGAGTTTCCAGAACACGGCCTGGAACAACTGCACCACCGCTTCCAGTAAAAAATGCCGCGCTGGCGCGCAATGACCGATGTCGGCGATGCGCGCTTGTTCCGGTGCGAGTTTCAGCCCCCATTGCACGGCGATGGGTTGCATCTGTGCGGCGACCTGCGCATCCACCGGCGGCTGTTGGCACGGTTGGGTGGAGCAGAAGTATCGATACATCGCCAGGGCCGGCGTTTCCATCAGCCCGGTCGGGGTTTTCACCGCCAGCGGGTACTTGTCGTCCACGCCTTCCCACGCCACCAGGCCCGGCCGGCTGACCTCGACAAACGGCGCCAGCGTATTGGCCTGGCCCGCTTCGCCGCGCACCACACCGGTATTGGCCAACCACAACGGGATGCCTTGGCGTTGATAACGCTCGAACACGTTCGCCAATAATTGGCTGCCCCGCGCCGGATCGCCGAACGAGTGGTCGTGGCTGTAGAGCAGGTCCACAAACACCGCCTTGGGCTTGTACGCGAGCAAGCGCTTGAACAGCTTGCTCTGTTCGCCATAGGGCATCGGCCAGGAGGTCTGGTTGCGCATCAGGTAGGCGTCGTCGATCAGGATCACGGCCACCTGTTGCTGGCCGGTGCTGGGGTAATTGCTGGCGAACAGACGGTTGAGCCACTGCGAGGAGGCTTTGTCACTGGAACTGGCCAGGCCGAACGGGTCGAGAATCGCCAGCAGCACGATAAATGCGGCCAGCCAATAGCGGCGGTATTTGAACAGCGGGGGGTTCGACAACATCCGTGTCTCGATAGAAAGCACAAGCAAGACAGGGTTTTTAGCGGAGCGGGGAGGGGGTGTCAATTGGAAAAGTGGCTAAGTGCCATTGCGCTGGGCAAATCCAAACCCCTCGGCCAGCCTGCGGCCGAGGGGTGTAGCGGTCAGAAATTCCAGCGCGTGCTGAGCATCACGTTGCGCGGGTCGCCGTAGTAGGCCGAGTTATAGAAGCCGATGTTGGTGTAGTAGGTCTTGTCGAAGACGTTGTTGACGTTGAGCGTGGCCGAGACGTTGTCGGTGATCTGGTAGCGGGCCATCAGGTCCAGCAGCCACAGCGGTTCCTGGGAGAAGTTGTCCTGGCTGCCGGTGGTGTAGTTGTTGGTCAACAGCTTCCAGCCCGTGCCTTGCCAGCGCACGCCGCTGCCCAGGGTGAGTTTGTCCAGCGGGCCGGTCAGCTTGTAGCTGGTGTAGAGGTTGAACTGGTCTTCCGGTTCCCAGGTGGACAGCTTCTCGCCCTGCTTGTCGCGCATGATCTTGTGGGTGTAGCCCGCCTGCAATTGCCAGCCGGGTGCCAGCTCGCCGGAGATTTCCGCTTCGTAGCCCTTGGTCTTGGATTCCACGCCTTTATAGGCGCCGTACAGCCCGGGGATGGTTTCGGAGACATAGCTGTCGTCGCTGACCGCACGGTTGTCCTCGTGGATTTCAAAGTAGGCGAGGCTGGCGTTCAGGCGGCCATCGAAGAATTCGCCCTTGAGCCCTATCTCGTAGTTCTGGCCTTCATCCGGCTCCACCGGTTTGTTATTGAGGTCGCGGTATTCACGCTGCGGCAGGTAGATCTCGGTGTAGCTGGCGTATGCCGAGAAGTTGTCGTTGAGGTCGTAGGTGAGGCCGGCATAGGGCACGACCTTGCCGGTGTCTTTGACCTGGCTGGTGCCGGTGACTTCGAAGTTGTTGACCCGGGTGCCGAGCATCAGGTGCATGGCGTCCGTCACGTTGAAGCGGGCGGTGACATAACCGGCGCTCTGGCGGGTGGTTTCGTCGTTGTAATTGGTCATCGGGCCACGGCCTGGTTCTGCGGCGTCGCCATCCCAGGGGAAGTAGTCGTGGCTGTTGCCGTTGACGTGGACAGCGGCGGTGTAGTCTTTGCCGGTCCAGCGCGAGCGCGACACCGAGGTGCCGACCACCAGTTCATGTTCGCGGCCAAACAGGCTGAACGGGCCGGTGGCGTACAGGTCGCCGGTGTCGCTGGTGGTTTCACCGTAGTAGGCGCGGGTCAGCATCATGGCTTTGCCGGTGGTCGCGTTCGGGCTTAGCAGGGCAGACAGCGGTGCGTCATAGCCGTTGATCTGGTGGTTGTACTGCGCCTTGCCCACCCAGCCGTTGGCGAATTCGTGTTCGAGGGTGGCGAAGCCGGTGCGTGTGTACTGCGCCCATGAGCTGAACTTGGCGCCGTTGTTGAACGAACGCGGTGTGCTGATACGGTTGCCGGACAAATCATACAGCGCTGCCGAGCCGGACCAACTGGAGCCCTGCGGGTCGCTGTCCTGGTAGTCGGCGCCGACGGTCAGCAGCGTGTCGGGGGACAGGTCGAATTCCAGAATGCCGTAGTACACGGCGGTCTGGCGCTGGTAGTGGTCGAGGAACGAGTGCTTGTCCTGATAGGCCGCGACGGCGCGCCCACGCACGTTGCCCGACTCGGTCAGCGGGCCGCTGACGTCGACTTCCGAGCGATAGTTGTCCCAGGAACCCGCGCCCAGGTCGATGTAGCCCTTGAATTCCGAGGTGGGTTTCTTGCGCACCATATTGATCGTGCCCCCCAGGCCGCCGGCGCCGGTGAGCAGGCCGGTGGCGCCCTTGAGGATCTCGACACGGTCGTAGATCACCGTGTCGGTGAGGGTGTGGCCGGATGAATATTGCGCGTCCTGCAGGATCGGGATGCCGTCGTACTGGAAGTTGCGAATGGCAAAGCCACGGGAGTAGTAGGACGTGCGCTCACTGTCGTAAGCCGCGACGGTGATGCCCGGTGTGTGGCGCATCACGTCGTCGAGGGACTTGAGGCTGAAGTCGTCCATGGCCTGGCGGGTCACCACGGAGATCGACTGCGGCGTCTCCCGTGGGGTCAGCACCAGTTTGGTCGCAGTGGCGATGGTGCCCGGGGTGTAGGAGCCGCTGCCTTCGGTCACGGTGCCCAACTGGTTGGTGGTGACTTCGGTGGCGCGCAGCTGCAAGGGCCCTTCGCTGGTGTTCGCGACCAATACGTAGCCGCCGTTGCTCTGGCGTTGCGCTGCCAGGCCGCTGTTGGCCAGCAGTCGCGCCAGACCCTCTTCAACCGTGTACGAGCCCTTGAGCCCTTCGCTGGTGAGGTTGCGCGTCTGCTGGGTATCGAACGAAATCGTCACGCCCGCCTGCACGCCGAATTGGGTCAGGGCGTTTCCTAGTGAGCCCGGCGCAATCTCGTACGCAGCTTGGCTCTGGGCGTGTGCGGGAGTGGCTTGCAGCGCCAGCGCGGGCAGGCTGGCAAGGGTCAAACCAAACAGCGCCAGACGCACGGCACGGGCCATGGCCGTCTTGGCGGTAAGAGGAAGCGGGAGCATTCGATTGTCCTTGCGTAGTCTTGGCAGAGAGCCGCTGTGTGCGCGGCTTGTGTCATTGACGGATGAGAATCGAAATCAGCAAGGTTTCCTGCGGTTTTATTTACAGGGCTTCGACGCTGACCCAGTAGCGCGTGAGGTAAGTCACTTTCACCGGTAGGGATTTGCCCAGGTTTTGTAGGACGGTGTCAGTGTCATCAATCCGAAACGCGCCGGAGATGCTCAGGTTTTGTACCGCCGGCGCACAGCGCAACACGCCGGGGCGGTAGCGGCTCAATTGGCTGATGAAATCCCCCAGGCGCCAGTCGTCCACGCTCAGCATGCCCTGGACCCAGGTGGTTGAGCCTTGGGGCAACGGGTGAGGGCGGCCAATGGCATCGCGGTCGAAGCTGACTTGTTGGCCGGCTTCCAGGGTGAGTCGTTGCGTGTCATTGCGGCGTGGGCGGACTTCGACAGCGGCCTGTTCGACGCCCACTTCGGTGTGATCGCCCCATTGGCGCACGCTGAATTGGGTGCCGAGTGCGCGCACGTTGCCATCGCTGGTGGTCACGCTGAACGGCCGCTGGGCCGGGTCCTTGGCGGTCTGCACGAGAATCTCGCCCTGGTACAGCTGGATCAGCCGTTGCTGGCCGTCGAACTGGATATCCAGCGACGTATCGACATTCATCTCCAACCGCGTGCCATCGTCCAGTTGCAGTGAACGCCGCTCACCGGAGTGCGTGCGTTGCCCGGCGAGCATCGAGCGATAGGGCACCTGCTCCACCGCCAGCCATGAGCCTGCGCCAACGGCCATCAGCATCCCCAGGATCTTCAACACATCACGCCGCTGCCGCTGCGCCGCCCCCAACCCGGAAAGCGCCGCCCGCTGCGGCATTCGCGCCCACTGCTGTTGCAGCGCCTCCACCCGCGCCCAGGCCGCCGCATGCTGCGGGCTGGCCTGCAACCACGCCTGCCAGGCGAGGGTGCGCGCCTCGTCGGCAGCGCCGTCGTTCAGTTGCACATACCAGGTGGCGGCGGCTTCCAGCGTCTGCAGATCCAGCGGTGCGCTCATCAGGGCTCGACCAGCAACAGGCACTGGGTCATGGCGCGAATCAAATGATTCTTCACCGTCGTCACCGACACCCCAAACCGCTCTGCGACCGCCACATAACTCAAGCCCTCCAACTGCACCGCGAGGAAAATCTCCCGGGTACGTGTACCCAACTCATCGAGCAGGCTGTCGATCGCCAGCAACATCTCAATGATCGACAACCGCACCTCCGGCGACACCGCCACCGGTTCCGGCTGTTGTGCCAGCGCGAACAGGTACGCCTGCTCGATCGCCCGGCGGCGGGATTTGTCGATCAGCAACGAGCGGGCAATGGCACTCAGGTAGCCGCGAGGTTCACGGATAGGTGCCGCGTTGCGGGCGGTCATGACGCGTATGAAAGTGTCCTGCGCCAGGTCGGACGCATCCGCCGCATTGCCCAGACGCACGCGCAACCAGCCTTTTAGCCAACTGTTGTGTTCGCTGTAGAGCTGATGAAGCGCGGAATGATCGAGGGACGACATGAGCGGGCCATTGGGGAGTAAATGGTAATGGCTCTCATTATTGTGATGGTGGGGTATTTAGGCAAGGGGCTTTCGATGCTGGATGAGCGGTGTCGAGTCAAATTAAAATTGCCTTTCTTCATACATCAGAAACCACAAAGCCCCGCGTGCGGGGCTTTGTACTGTGGCGCTGAATCGTGACCTACTGACTTGTAATCAGTAGGTCCTCTTGCTGGAACGTTTTATGTATCACCAATCTTCACGACGCGCTGAATGCTGATGAAGAATTCGAAACACTATCACTCGATCACCTTGCAGGCTGTACGTAGCCCGATACGGGTAGGTGGTGATGATGAGCTCCCGGCAATCGGGGCTTGGAGACGCTTTACCCGCGTTAGGGAAGCGCTCCAGCATCTCCAGACTGCTGAGAATATGAAAGACGGCAGCCTCCCCCAGCTCAGCGCCAACTAATGCTTCGTAGTGCTCGTAAATTCCATCCAGGTCACTTTCCGCTTTGCTGCTTAATGCGATCTTCGGCACGTTTTACCCACTTAGCCTTTACGGCATCCAGATCAGTGACGTTGCCGGCTGCAGCATCCTCGATGCCTTCTTGCACGGCTTTGAAATGCCAGGACTCATCGGCCATATAGCGGCTCAAAGCTCGCTGCAGATGGTATTGACGATCTCGGTCAGTTGCGTGTGCCAGTTGATCCAACTCGTTGGCAAGCTCGGGCTTTACTCGGAAAGACAGAACGGGAGAGGCTGCCATAACGTTGCTCCATACATATCTGTATACGCTGTGTACACGGTATGCAAACGTTAGGCTTTGGGGGGGAGGTGGTCAATAGCGCTTTGTCGGTTGGGCGGGTGAAATGGGGATGGACCCCTTGCCCGCGCTTTCCCGTGATTTTGAATGCCGGGCACTTGCAACGCGCAGATCTACCAATAGGCAGGTTTAAGGGCTGGTTTTTTGTGCGTAGGTATTCGAGGTGACGCCTGAGGTGAAGAAGCTGATGCCGTTGACCGTACTGTCGGGGTGTTCAACACGAACGATGTGGGAGAGCAGAGAAGGAAGATCGAGCCATTTGTACGGAGTACCCGCCAGGAGGCCGTAAAACAGGTTGTAACCGTCGACAAAGCAAGCTGTACGCAAGACTCAACCCTCAGAAACGAAAAAACCGGCACAAGGGCCGGTTTTTCACCCCAACGGCCAGAGAATTTAATCACTGCGTACGGGGCTGAGTAGTGGACCGATGATGACAGAGTCATCATTGATGTCAACTGTTGGGCTATCGCTACCGTCAAGCGTCGAAGGGGCGCTCATTGGCAATGAAAGCACTAACCGGGGAGGCGGTAGCCTGTCTGCAAGCTCAGTTTTACTCAATGCTGGCACTCACGAATGGGGGATGGGAAATCGTGAGGGCGTGTTACTGATCCGGCGAAAATGGGAATAGGCAGGATGGCGAGGCGGGGAGAGTTGGATCGCGCTTCGGAGAGCGTCAATGCTGATCACTTTCGTGAGTCGGCAGATTTGGCTGGTGTGGCTAGCGAGGCGGGTGTCGAGCGGAGTGAGGCGTCGTAGAAGACGAAGTGGGGTTGAGGCAAGCAGCCCTGGTTTTCAAGTGTGGACACTTTTTGGGCATTCTTGCCGAAAACGCAGTGCAAGTTTTTGAAGTTGCCCAAACCCCAGAAACCACAAGGCCCCGCATTGCGGGGCTTCGAGATATGGTGCCGGCACCAGACGAACGGTAGTGGTCGGCGAGGCTAGGTTTTTTGCAGGTCTGGAATTCGCTGGAAAACTTGTCGTCCCCCAACCGGTAACTATAAATAAATCAGCTAGTTATGGATTTCTGTGGAGTCGAATCCGGGATTTATAAGGTATCAGCACGTTGTCGACCTGCACGTAAGTCATTCAGACGTGTCTATGAAACCAGCTGGGATTCAATCTGGTGAGACGAACAATTTAATCTAGGGCTGCTCCTCAACAAGGATTTCCTCTAGACGCCGCTGGTAGTGATCCTCCAGCCAACGCGCCGCCTCTTCGAACCAAGCCTTGGTCATCTCTGAATAGCATTCAGTCGCAGCACTCTTGCCTTCTAAATCACTCAATTTTCCTATCGCTCTCTGAATGCTGCGAGATCTGTCTGCGCCTGTCTCTGACATCGCTGCTTCGATATCATCCTGAATATATCGAAGCATTACCCTGAGGTTTAGCAAGTGCTTCGTTCGCTGCTGCACCAATCCCTGTCGGTTTAGGGCGAGGGCCACGATGGTCTCAGCGCCATACATATCCGCTGTATTATTATTGTTGGTCGGTAAAACTAGGGCAGGACATTGATCTGGAGTGACAGAAAAGTCAAAGAGCCATTGCAAGTGCTGAGTTGGATCACGTCGAGTAGGGTCTATTAGCAGAGCATCCTCAGCATTAAGGCAGTCACCGAGCTTAACTGCTCGAACCTTATTGATAGCGAATGAGTTTTTCTTGCCAATTGACTTGTTTTTTATGGCATTGATTGCTTTCAGTGCCATGCCTGGTACAAAGAGCTTATGACGTCGTCTTCGGTTACAGTCAATGCAACTATATAGAAGGTTCGTCCACTCGCTCGCTAGCCACCAGTAGCCAACGTGAGTTGGATCTTCCTGAACTCCCCCTTTAGGACGGTAGTGTTCAATATCAGCTGGGCCGGTGGCAATAAATTCTGATTCACAATAGGCGCACTTTTCATGAAAAAGCTCCTTTAATGCATCCACAACATCGTCGCCCTTGTATGCAGCGAACTTAAATTTTTTTCTCGGCTTTTCGCCGTCAGCTAAAGGGGGAGCACTAAAGTAGGTTAATGCTAGCGGACGCTCATTAGCTCCTGCACCTGTAGCCGATATCAATGAAGTAGGTGCAGTTACGGTCGTTCTGTCAACCTTGCGCATTGGTCTTCCTTGCACGAAGAGCCCTAAGTACGTCTTCCACCGCATCGCGCCGCAATTCATTACGTTTTGCTGCATCCACGGTTCCGCGCTCGATTAAATACTCTCTATAAGCTTCGGAAACAATCTGCTGTCCAGGCGTATCGCCGATAACCGTAAGGGTTGCTGTAGATATTGATAGCTCGTCCAATCGGGCCTGCCTGTCAGGCGTTAGAGTTGCTCCAGACGAAAGCAAAGCATATTCCTCTAACTCCGCCTCAACTACAGGATCCGATGTGCTGACAAGTCCGAAATAGTCCGAAGTAAGCAGTTGCTCGGCGCGTAGCGACGAAAGCTTGGGCAACCCCTCAAGAGTCTGAATCACCTTGTCTTCATCGCGAAACAATACCTTTACTTCGCCATCACGCATGCCTCGAAGGCATAGGGGGTCATGAGTGGTCGCTATAAACTGAACTTGCGGCATTGCACTGCGTAAAGCATTGATCACCTGCATCTTCCATCGAGGATGAAGATGTGTCTCAACTTCATCAATAAGAACTACGCCTCGAGCGAACTCAAGATTTCCCCAAACGCTCACCATCTCACGCATTATATCGACGGCCATGGCGAACAACGATTTATAGCCATCACTCAGCCGGTCAATTGGAGTCATGCGTTGATGAGCGGTCACATATATACGTCCCTCTTCATCCCGATGAATTTCGTCATCAGGTTGAAGCAACAGTATATCCCTCATAGCTCTCGCGACTGCGTTGAAGGTTTTCTCATCCTGCCTTTGCAGCCACCGCTCAGGGTGGGAAATTGTGGCGGAGGGCTCGAACAGAGTACGCAGACCAAAATGAGTTGCCGACTGCTTTCTTTTATCATCGAAGTAACGCCTTGCACCATAACCTAGAACTACACCTGACGGTTCGTCACTGCCATCGAACCAAGGACCGGCGCAAGGGATTACCAGCGTCACAATATCGCCTGATTTGAACTCGACTTTGACGACCGCATCTTTCGTTCGCGTGTGCTTCCAGCCTTCGATTTCCCGTGCAATGAAGTCTTCAGCGTTGATCTTCAACATATCTCTGAGTTCTTCGCCCATAAGACATAGTGCGATTGCCTGCAGCACGCTGCTTTTTCCTACGGAGTTTTCTCCGATTAGCATTGCACATCCTTGACCCTTTTCGCTTTCAGAAGTTTGAAACTTGAGATCCAGTCTCTGAATATCCTTAAAGTCAGAGATCTCCACTCTGCAGATCATTGAGACAGCACTAGATCCGCGAATATCTTTGAATGCGCCCGCCGTCTTTAAAGATGGAAGTACAGGTTCTTCTCTGTCATGTATAACCTGCACTATTCCTGTAGCTGAAATGCCCTTTTCTTCCAGAGCATCTAAAACTCTAGTTTCTCCAAACAATCGCGTGTCTCGCCACAACTCCTGAGCTAAGAAGCTATTAAAGGCTGGTGATCGACGCCCTTCTGCTCTCATGTATTTACTGTAGGTTTGATACAAGAAAACCCGTGCCGCTCCCGAGTAAGCCGAGGCGTCATCTAGCTCTTTCATCAGAGTATCTGCTATGTACTTTCCACCCTGCCGCAATACCTCCAAAAGTTCCGCACAGTGCTCAAATTTTTCTCTTCTGGCAGCGACGAGATTTTCTCGGTTCAGGTTCAGAACATCGATAGTCGCTTTTCCCCGCTTAGTCCTGCCGAAGGCAACCCCTTTCAGGTCAAAACGAAGATGACGCTCCGGCGTATCCAAGCAAGGGTCCAGCAGCAGTGCCGTTTCACTCCGACAAGCCTCGATCCAAGACGAAAGAACCGGAGCGCGAGGGCCATCTACAGGGAAAAGATTTCGCTTAGCCCGGTTACAGGAGAGGCATGACAGAAAATGGTTGCTCCACTCATAAAGAAACCAGCCATAGTGATCTGCATTTTGCTTGTCGCCCTTTAAATTACTTGCCGCGGCTTTCGGCCTAAAGTGATCTATTTCACTTCCCGAGCCTCGGATGTCCGACTCGCAGTAAGCACACTTTCCATGAAAAAGCTCTTCAAGTGCCTCTTTCACTTGAGGCCTAGGAAGTTCCTCAAACGGTGCACGTCTAGTCGCTCGATACTCCGGGTCGGAGCTATAGAACTTTGCCAAAAAACTTTGAGCATTTGCTGCTTGAGGGCTGCGGAGCCATTCAGGATAGCTAACATTTGATCTATTAACTTTTAACAAGGAACCCTTCTCCAGCTAATCTAGACGGACTTTCGTTCGAGCTTACAGTTTCTATAGACTTTGTCGGGAAGCCTATCAGAGGTAGCATGCCCCAGTTGAACCGCATGACGTTAGATTTGTAATGCATGCTCAAGGTTCTGTGCCAGGCGAGAGTGTCCGGCTTTGAGCAGCTCTATGAAAGTTTCGGTACGCCTGTTATCTCTCGAGTTGATTCGGTCCTTCCAAACGCTACTCAGCCATGTGGACAAACTGGCAATGATGACGGCCGTGCAAAGATTTAAAAATACTTCAACCATGTGGCGCGTTGCTCTTTAGCGAAAAGCGAATTGAAAAAGTTACATGCCTCAGGCTTGCTCCGGTCCAAACGCCATGTCGTGGAGGCGCTTGATTCGCCGCCTCCATAGTTAGTTAGCGCATAACGCATCTTGTGTCCTAAAGCCCGCCACCCTATGTTGGCGAGCTTTTTCCATATCTACGGAGCGGTTGCGGTAGGCGTGGGGAGGGTAGATGTAGGCAACCCTGATTTACGGCTTTGGCTCGTACTCTTGCTGCGGCGTTCAATTTGGTCGCGCCAAGTTTCAAGAGCCATGATGTCAGCCAGCAATTCATCTGGCTCTGGCACAGCGACTCCTCCTACTATGGCCTTATCGTGTGCGTAATTTGAGCATTTGCTCATCCCAGAATTTACTTGTGCATAGTCGTTATCATCAACAATCACTTCTGACAATCGCTGGGTTTCGATGCCTTTACGAAAGCGTAGAACTACTCGGCGTAGCAGTACTTCCTCAACCGCGCGCTCCCAAGCCATCCGCAGGAAAAAATACGCTTCACCTGTCTGTTCACGGTGCGCATCTTCCTCGCCGTCTTTATGCAGTCTTGCGATGGTTTGCTGCTGAACCTTGAGCGCTCCGATGCGTTTCGTTGTGTTTTTCCCTTCGAACGGTAGCTCTGGATTGGCAACCCCGAAGCCTTCGACGCGCCTGGATAGGCTTTGTGTGAGTACGTTGACCCCTGCGGATTCAGCCTCCTCAGCCAGGACGCAAAGGAAGTAGATGTCATGGGTGAACACGATCACTTGGCGCCGAGCAGCTTCATCTACGAGTCGCGCAGCCACCCGCTCACGACGTCGGTGATCTAAGGACGATACTGGGTCGTCGAAAATAATACCGCCAGTGCTATCACTAAGCCCCACTTCAGCTAAAAATGAAGCTAATGCAACAGCTCGTTGTTCACCTTCGCTCAATAGGTCTCGGGGACTTCGGCTTTGCGGTAACTCCAGCTTTAGCTTATGCAATACCTTACCTTTCCCAGAGCGGCTTTGCAGAGCGACACGAAGTCCTCCAACCCCTAGCGCCTTGAATTCAGCATTAAGTGCATCCGCAAGCCCCTTTGAAATGATGCTTTCTGCCAACTCAGAGGACTTCAAGGAAATTGCGTTCGTCCTGAGCGCAGGCAAGCACTTTGTCAGTTTTGCCTGATGATTCAGCCGTGAGACAGCCGTAATGACAGCATCTTTGACTTGGCTCAGTTTTACTCTTGCATCAAGCTCATCCAGCTGCTTCTGCAATTTTGCTCGAGCCTGTTCATCAGATGCTTTATCCAGATTTACAGCCTCGGCATTTAGCTTGTCTGCGAGGGCCTGTAGCCTTTGGGCTGGATTGACCAATGCTTGCTCGGCTCCTTCCCATATTTGTGTAGTCACCGCTGTCTTGATGGTTTCTCGGCGAGCTGTCAGAACTTGCTCGAAGGCAGCTGAATCCGCCGCAAGTTGAGAGTCAAGTGTTTGAATTTCGCTGAGTGTAGCGTCGTCCAGACCGAGAGTCAGATCATGTGTACTTAGCGGTTTATACTGGGCAACCAATTCAGCGCGTCGAGCCTGAGAAGTTTTCTCTGCCTCTTGTTGAATGAAGGCTTCAAAGCGAGCCAAGCGATTAGCCCCCTCCATGAGCGGCTGCTGACACAGGGGACAGGACGCATCGCTTCCCAATGCAGGAAAGGTTTCATCCGGGTGGGACTCAGAGGAAAATTTGCGTGCGGCTTCGAATAGCTCGCGCCAAGCTTCGCCTCCTGTTCCTGGCAGTAAACCATCTTGTTCCTTGAACTGATTTGCAGCCAGCTCCGCAGCTGCTTTGGCGGTTAGGTAGGCACTCGACAGACTGCGCAGCTTGGTAACGATTGCTTGATCCACCAACGTCGCCTTGTGGGTAGCATTCGTTGCAATGCCGCCAACTCGGCGCGCGAGTAACCTCAGTTGGTTAGCTTTTTCCTTGGGATTGTTTTCTTTTAGGCTGTTGCCTAAATCTGCGTGCAGGCTCAGTTCTTCAGGGGACAACGTGGCCAGTGCTTCAATCTGGGCAGGAGTAGTCTTGGCAGACAGCGTTGTGATTAATCTTCCGACAATCGTGTCACCGTGCAACGGAACAAACGCAGTCAGGTCAACTGCGTATTGTTTCTGCTCCGCCTCAATTGCGCTCTTCAATTGCTGATGGACACTTGCCAGTCGTTCAAAAACATCGAGTCCCTGAGGTACGTACGAAAAGTCGTCTTCATTTACAAGATAAGCATTGGCGCAGCGTGAGTCGAAAATGGAGAGAGCAGATAGCTCTACGGGTGCAGCTCCCTCATTAACCCAGCGTACGTCTTGTACCGTACCGTTAACACCGATTTCAAAGATGGCTTCAGCCGAGGCAGCTTTGTTCACGGGTCGGTTGGCGTTGGGATAAATGACTTCAGCTTGATCACGCGCACGGCATGCGCGCTTGAGCACACGGGAGTAGCCCGATTTGCCCGAGCCATTACCGCCGTAAATAACGGTCAAGCCGGAAGGTGCGAAAGACAGGTTCTGGTTTTCGGCAATGGCATTAACATTTAGTAAGTTCTTCATTGCCCGCAATTCGACATGCATCGATGGCTTTATCGGAGCGGGGATCTGATCGGATGCAAGCGGGCTTGGCGTGCGGCCTTTCGGGTCAGGAATACCATGAGCAGTCTTGAGCAAGGCTAGTAAGTCACCCAAATCCTCTGCAGTTAGAGTCTGTTTTGCTAACAGTCGTGCAACGCAATCGCTTTGCCAGGTAGGTAGTCCCTGGGTCCAGCTCAGTATTTCCTGCAATATCGACATGGAAACTCCTTTTTCTCTGGGGGCGCGTGTTCGGATTTTTTGGAGGTCGATGTCAATTTGCCATGCGCCGTGGGATTGAGGAAGCGTTTCGATAAGTTGCCACTAAAACTCAAGACCCTTTGGGTCTGGTCGTCCTAATCTGGTCAGTTGAGGACTTCCGCTTAACCCTCGAACCGCCAAGGTTTTCCTAAGCGAAGAGTGAGAAAATGTATGGTCAGCAGATAGTAATAGCGCGTCGATTCCGCGTAAGAGTTCACGTGGTGGTTTAGAAACCATGCGAGATGCTTTTGCTGCCATGCCCATGGATTATCTTTGTGCCAACGATTAAAGATCGCTACTTGAATGGCTTTCGCTTGGCGAAGGTGACGCTGGCGTGTGGAGTACGACCCGCTCAGAACACCCCCCAGAAACAGCTCCATATCGAATGGCTTGCTCATGCTCGTCCCCCGATATACGCCGATACTACGTCGATACGGCCGTGCCCGAGTTCATAGCTGATTTGGTCTCGGGCCGCCTGATCGAGGTGTCGGTCGAGCTGGTAGCAACTGCCACCGTTGATGGGCGCAGGATGCTGGGTGATTTGCTGATAGCGTTCGCACGCATAGGCAGCCCGCAGTTCGTGGAAGCCTTTTAGGTTGTGCGCATGAAGGGTGTCCCGGGCTGGACGGACGATTCGCTTTTGGAAATCGAGGTAGCGTTCGTTCGGTGCAAGCAGGTTGCGGCTGCCGTCGGGCGAGACCTGATCGGCAAACTTCAGCGCGTCACGAATATGATCATCTACCGTAATCCAACGAGGAGCTGATGCGCCCGAGCGGCTACCTTTGGTGCCGTCCTGAATGTTGATCTTACCGAATTGCTTGGCTTCACGTTTTAGACGGGGTAGGTCCGCCAAAATGGCCTCACGTAAGCGCATGCCGGTGGCTCGCGCTAACTGAGCGATGGTCGCGGCGCGCGGCTTCTGGTGTTCGTAAAGTACGTCGACGATCCGCTGCACGTGTTCGCGGTCTTGGCCTTGTGGAACTGTCGTGCGGATGGTGGTGCGCTGCATTTCCAACGCCTTGCTCGGACTCGGCACCTTCACATACTGATCACCGCGAAGTGCCGCCATGGTTCGGTTGACGCTGGACAATCGGTTTTGTGCGGTGGCGATAGCGAGGTCGCCGCGCTCGACTAAGTGACGTAGATGCGCCGCGTAATCCGACAAGATCTGGCGATCTATCTGCCGCGCATCGTTGAGTCTTGGTCCATCATCTGAGCGACACCAGCGCACAAACGCCTGCCAGCGATCACTGTGCGCCTTGACCGTGCCGTAATGCCCGCCGCCAAACAGATCGCGCAACGCCTGTGGCCCGGCATAACTCAGTTGCCGTCCATATCCAAAATTCCGCCCATCCCGTCTACCTACCAATGCCATGATCAAACTCCTGTCGAAGCCAAATCTTTGAAACTTTCCCCACGTCATCCCGCCACGAATGTTGAGTGTTATCAGGGGTCAAGGCCCCTGCGACCTGTGAGGGTTGTCCACTAACGCGGGACTGGCGGCTCTTTACGACTGGGAGCTTGGGCATCTCATTACCTGACCTCCTGAGCACCTCTGAAGAAGTGGGCGGGTAGAGGCTGCATTGGCTGACGAGACCAATGCCACGAGATCCTGAGTCGGGTGAAGGCAGTGATGCGATGACCGGGGCGTGCCTGACTGTCAGTCAGGTGCAGTCCATTCCGTGGGCTGCGGCACCATCATTTGCATTGCTGTTGCTGGTGACTTCGGTGTTTGTCCCGCCGATTGTCGCGAGGGGTAATGCCGCAAAGCCTTGTACGAGTTGGGCTGCAGCAGCGGTAGGAGCGCCCGTCTCTTTCCGGAAGAAAGAGACGGGCGCAGGTTGGCGCAAGGAAATGTCTAAGCGGATAGGTTGCTGCAGGGCAGCTATGAAAGGGGATGAGTTGCCGCAGTGGGAACACTGGTAAAAGTAGGCATCCATCACATCGCTGTGACCGTGCGAGCCGCCGGACGCTAATCGCACTTTGGGAGAACCACCACCGTGTGGCGTAGCCTTAAAGGTTCTGGCTACCTGGATTGCTGTCGACGACAGCGCTTTGCCCGATCTCATCTACGCCTGCGGATAATTCGGGTCAAGACTCAAATTTTCGGGAGTTCGGCGGCTGTGGATGAAATTATCCACCGGTGGAAATCAGTGGTTTTCCACAGGCAGTTGTATGGGCTTTAGAATTTTCAAGTGAGGGCCATCCAAGCAGGGCGGCTTTGCAGCCCTGCTTGGATGGCCCGCGTGGACAAGCGGATCACTGAAATTTGAAGACCGAGCGCTTACTCGGTTGCGCCACGTTTTGCTTTTAGGCGAGTGGAAAAACGGGGTCAGACCACGATTTTCGTTACTGAATTAAACGAGTGATCTGACCCCTATTCCCTAGGGGGAAGCGCGGGATATTGCGCAGGCGATTGTACATTTGGAGTCGGCCGGGTTTGTGACGGGGGAAATTCTGCATGTGGACGCTAGGCAGAATGCTGGTCACTAAGCGATACAGCTGAATGAAAAACGCCCCAGGCCGTGATGGTCCGGGGCGTTTTTTGGTCTATCGGAATTAACTGGCTGCCGGCGCAATTTGTTCCAAAGCTCGATCTGCCAGCATTGAACTCAACTCGATCAGTTGCTGAATCCCCAATGCCACAGCCCTTTGTGATCCTTCCAGCTCAAATGCCAGATTCGAGACCATCTCGTTGGCTGATGAGAGGGTTTCTGCGGCATTAGTAAGCAGTGTTTCGGTATCTACATCGGGCGAAACGGAGAACAGATTACTGCCTGGATGCGCCGCAGGTTCTGCGCCGTCTGATGGGTGCAAGTAATGATCAATCGCTCGCTGCGCTGCAGCATGAAGCTTGGCATCGATTGGGTTTTGAGGCGGGTTGGGTGTGACCTTGAACATGGCGAAGCTCCTTTAGCGATTCAGGAACTGCCAATCTCACTTCCACATGAGGGTGGCAGCTGTGCGCAGGTGTGGAAGACCGGGGCTAAAGGAACCCGGCGCACCGAAGTGCCCCGCACACAGCCGCCATAACACAAGAATACAGGCGAAAAAAAACGCCGTCAGGTGTTCATGGGCGTTTGAGCGCCTTTAGCCATAGTACGGACTTCCACATCCGGCCGCTGATTTTGCAGCGGCTGGGGGAGGTTAGCGGGGCGGAGGATGGGGAGGCAAGCTGATATGGGTGTACGAAAATTCGGGGTCGCAGCGGCATGTGCTTATGAATTAGCTCTTTTATCGATACGCCATAATTATTGGCTACCCATAATTCTACATAAAACTCTGAAGGCGGGACTTCGCTACTTCTAGAGGCTCACCGGCTTGTTCAGCTGGGGCGCCAGGCGCAGACAGAATATGAACACCCCAAAAACAACAAAGCCCCTGCATTTCTGCAGGGGCTTCGTCTTATATGGTGCCGGCACCAGGAGTCGAACCCGGGACCTACTGATTACAAGTCAGTTGCTCTACCAACTGAGCTATACCGGCGTGTTGGGCGACGATTATAGCGACTGCCAAGGTTCTGTAAACCCCTGAAATCTGACTATTTTTGCGAAAACCCAAGTTTTCGCATCCCCACCCCCTATTTCCCCGCAATCAACGCTCGTGCATCGCCTCGGCACGGGACTTGATGATCGGTTTGAGCAGGTAGCTCAAGATGCTCTTCTTGCCGGTGATGATGTCCACCGAAGCGACCATGCCCGGGATGATCAGCAGCGGCTTCTCGTCCGTGCCCAGGTGGCTGCGGTCGGTGCGCAGTTTGATGATGTAGAAGGTGTTTTTCTTCTCTTCATCCATCACGGTGTCGGCGCCGATCTGTTCGAGTTTGCCTTTGAGGCCGCCGTAGATGGTGTAGTCGTAGGCGGTGAATTTGATCATGGCTTCCTGGCCGGGGTGCAGGAAGGCGATGTCTTGTGGGCGGATCTTGGCTTCGACCAGGATCGTGTCGTCCAGTGGCACCACTTCGGCCATGTCGCTGCCGGGCTGGATCACGCCGCCGACGGTGTTGACCAGCATCTGCTTGACGATGCCGCGTACGGGCGAGGTGACCATGGTGCGGCTGACGCGGTCTTCCAGGCCTTTGGAGGTGGCTTGCGCCTTGCTCAGCAGGGTGCGCGCTTCGTTCAGCTGGGCGAGGGCTTCGCTGCGGAACTTGCCGCGGGTTTCGTCGACCTTGCGCTGCACTTCGTTAATCGCCGCCTGGGCGCGGGGGATGGCCAGGGTGGTGCCGTCGAGCATGCCGCGGGTTTCAACTTCCGAGCGCTTGAGGCGCAGGACTTCTACCGGCGAAATGGCGCCCTGTGCGACCAGCGGCTCGGACATGCCGATCTCCTGGCGCAGCAGGTTCAGGCTGTTGCGGTACTGGTCCTGCTTGGAGCTGAATTCACGCAGTTCTTGCTGGCGTTGCAGCAGCTGTTGTTGCAGCCCGCCAATTTCGTCGGCCAGTTGCTGGCGGCGGCTGGCGTACAGCGATTCTTCGTTGGAGACCTGATTGGGCACGGCTTTGCGCGCAGCGTCGGTGATCTTCAGCGGGCGGTCGTCGACTTCCGCGCTGAGGCGCTCCACACGCAGTTCCATGGACACACGCTCGGCTTCGGTTTCGCCGACGTTGGAGGCAAAACGCGTGTCGTCCAGGCGGATCAGCGGCGCGCCGGCTTCGACGATCTGGCCTTCGTGCACATAGATCTGGGCGACGATGCCGCCCTCCAGGTTCTGGATCTTCTGGATGCGCGACGACGGGATCGCCTTGCCTTCGCCCTTGGTCACTTCGTCGATGATCGCGAAGTGGGCCCACAGCAGCATGAACACGAAAAAGCCGATCACGCCCCAGATGGTCAGGCGCACGATGCGCGGGGCGTCGTCGATCAGGGCTTTTTCGACTTCGGGCAGGGGCTGGTCGTCCAGCGAGTCGCTGCCCTTGAAGTAGCGGAAGATCACATCTTTCCAACGGCCTGGGCCGGACTTAAGCAACACTGATCTGCCCCTTTTTCAGCGCTTCCATGACGGCCGCTTTTGGACCGTCCGCGAGTATCTGGCCACGGTCGATCACCAGCAGGCGATCCACCAGGCTCAACAGCGAGGCGCGGTGGGTGACCAGAATCACCGTCTTGTTTTCGATGACGGCTTGCAAGCGCTGTTTCAGGCGCTCTTCACCGGTGTTGTCCATGGCGCTGGTCGGTTCGTCCAGCAGCAGGATCGGCGGGTTGAGCAACAATGCACGGGCCAGGGCGACGTTCTGGCGTTGGCCGCCGGAGAGGTTCTGCCCGCGCTCGCCCACCTGCAACTCGTAGCCTTGCGGGTGCAGCCTGGCGAATTCATGCACGCCAGCCAGTTCGGCGGCTTGCAGCACCATTTCATCGTCCACGTAGCGCGCACCCGAGACCAGGTTGTCACGCAGGGTGCCGGCCAGCAGTTGGATGTCTTGGGCGACATAGCCGATGTTGTGGCGCAGCTCGCTGACGTCGATCTGGCGGATATCCACACCGTCCACCAGCAACGAGCCCGAGTCCGGCTGGTACAGGCCCACCAGCAGCTTGGCCAGCGAGCTTTTGCCCGAGCCGCTGCGGCCGATGATGCCGATTTTTTCGCCGGGGCGAACGTTCAGGTTGATCCCGCGCAGTGCCGGGTTCTGCTGGTCCGGGTAGGTGAAATTGACTTCGCGGAAAGTCATCGCGCCTTGCAGCGTCTTGCGGCTGAGGGGGCGTTCGTCGAAGTTGCGTTCCTGCGGCAGCTCCATCATCTGGTCCACCGAGACCATCGTCACCTTGGCTTGCTGGTAGCGCGTCAGCAGGCCCGACAACTGCGCCAACGGGCCGAGTGCGCGGCCGCTGAGCATGTAGCAGGCCACCAGGCCGCCCATGCTCAGGGTGCCGTCGATGATCTGGTACACGCCAAAGATGATCATCGCCACGCCGGCCACTTGCTGGATCAGCAACGTGATGTTCATCGCCAGGCCGGACAGAACCTTGACCCGCAGCTCCAGGCGGCTGAGGGTGCCAATGGTTTGTTCCCACTGGTATTGGCGTTCGCTTTCGGCGTTGTTGACCTTCACCGCATCCAGCCCGGCGAGGGTTTCGATCAGGCTCGACTGGCGCTCGGCGCCCAGGGCCATGGTGCGCTCAAGTGTCGCGGTCAGCGGTTTTTGCAGGAAGTGGCCGATCCCCAGGGCGAGCGGGAAGGCGACGATTGGGATCCACACCAGGTGGCCGCCCAACAGCGCGATCACGCCGAGGATGATCAAGGTAAACGGCAAATCGATCAGGCTGGCGAGGGTCAGGGACGTGAGGAAGTCACGCATCCCCTGGAACTCGTGGATGTTTGACGCGTAGCTGCCGACGCGCGCCGGGCGCATTTTCATCGACATGCCGACGATGCGCTCGAACAGCGTCGCCGAAATGATCAGGTCGGTTTTCTTGCCCGCCAGGTCCAGGCACAGGCTGCGCATGCTCTTGAGCAGCAGGTCGAACAGATAGGCGCCGCAAATACCGATGGCCAGCACCCACAGGGTGGCGGTGGCCTGGTTCGGCACGACGCGGTCATACACGTTCATCACGAACAACGGCGCGGCCAGGGCGATCAGGTTGATCACCAGGCTCGCGGCGATGGCGTCGGCGTACAGCCAGCGTGAACGCTTGAGGGTGTCTTTGAACCACGAGCGAGCGCGTGGGATCAGGGTGCCGCTGGTCACGTCAAATTTATGCTGCGGTTGGGCGAAGAAAACCCGGCCGCTGTAATCTTGACTCAGCACTTCACGGCTGACGTGGACTTCGCCACCGTCGCTTTCGCTGAGCAGCAGGCGGGCGGTATCACCCTCCCAGCCCAACAGCACCGCACTGCGCCCTTCCTTTAATAGCAGCAAGGCCGGCAATGCGATGGAGGGGATCTGTTCCAGCTTGCGTTGCAGCAACCGCCCCTGCAAACCCGCCCGCGCGGCTGCGCGCGGCAGCAGGTCGGCGCTCATGCGCTGGCCTGCCAGCGGCAAGCCGGTGGTCAGCATGGCCCGGCTGGCGGGCTTGTAATGCAGGGAGCAGAGAGCCAACAACCCATCTAGCAATGGGTCGTCATGCTGAGTGCGCGGGTCATGGTTGAGTTGCGCCACACCAATTTCAGGATCCAAGCTGACTCTCTCTTAAGCGGTTTTGTGGTTCAACGCCGTCAAGAATCAGTTCATCCCTGGCAGGTTTACCGACGGTTTAATATCGTTTTGCACAACTGATGCCATCGGAGCAACCACGCCCTGACTTTTCAGCAGTTGGCCCATGTCGGCCTTGATACGGTACTGCGTGTAGATATGCAGGCTTTTGATCTGGGCCAAACGCTGCTGCGCGGTGAACAGTTCGTTCTCGCTGTCGAGCAAGTCGAGCAGTGTACGCTCACCCAGGCTGAACTGCTGCTGGTACGAGGTGCGAACTTTGGTGCTGCGGTCCACGTATTGCTGCGCGATCGGCACCTGTTGGGTGGCGTTGTTGTAGGCGTTCCACGCCAGGCCCAATTCTTCGTTCAACTGGCGCAGGGCGTTGTTGCGGATGTCCAGCGCCTGGGTGGCCTGGGAAGCCTTGGATTGCAGGCTGGCCTTGTCGCTACCGCCGTTGTACAGGTTGAACTGCATGTTCAGCATCGCGGAATAACCATTGTCATGGCCTTCGTCGCCGCCCACGTTGTTGTTGGCGGAGCGTTGCAGCACGGCATCAAAACGCGGGTAGAAAGTCGACTTGGCGGCTTCGTACTGCTTTTCGGCGGCGGCGATGTCGGATTCGGCCGAGCGCAGCACTGGGCTGTCGGCAATCATCTGGCGGCGAGCGTCATCCAGGCTGGCTGGCAGCCCACTGACAACGCCCTGTGGCTTTTCAAGCTGGTCCGGTTCTTTGCCGACAACGCTGAAGAAGTTGGTGTTGGCGTCCGCCAGGTTGGTCTGTTCGGTGATCAGGTTGTTTTGCGCTTGGGCCAGACGGGCTTCGGCCTGGTCCATGTCCGCCATTCTTCCAACGCCACGGCTGGTGCGCAGTTTGATCTGGTCAAAAATACGTTCGTGGCTTTTCAGGTTGTCTTCTGCCAGTTGCACCATCTCGCGACGGGTCAAGACATCCAGATACACCTGGGCGACGGTCAGCGCGGTGCGCTCGGAAGTATTAAGCAGTGCATAGCCGCGGGAGTTGGCGGTGGCTTGTTGGCGGCCGACTTCATTGACGGTGCCAAAGCCCTGGAACAAATTTTGTTGCAGGCGGATGGTCGACTCGCCGCGGTTCAGGGTTTTCCAGTCATGGCTGTTGCTGGCGGCACGGGTCGAGGTGTTGTCGGAGCTTTCACGGCCATAACCACCCAACAGGTCCACTTTAGGCAGGTAGCCGCCCTGGGCTTCGCGGACTTGGTAGTCAGCGGCAATGCGCGCATTGATGGCAGCCTGGATCTCAGGATGGTTCTGCACCGCGTCTTGCATCGCTTCAGGCAGGGTTTGGGCCTGGACGAAACTGGCGGCTAGAGCAAACGGCACGGCTTTAAAGAGGTGCAAACGCATTCTGATGTTTCCCCGGGATTGGTTGCCTTAAAAACGCAACAAACGTGAAAAATTGCATTGGAATTGGCAACCGAAATGACTGCTTGTCATAGGAACCTGGTAGTCCAAACAGAAAGTCGCGAGCCGATTAAATATCAATGTGACATTACCGGGCGGATTGTTTAGGATGGCGCCAAATAGGTCAATACCTTGACGGAAAAGTAATTTGCTGAATTAAACAACAAATTATTGACGCCAAATTTATCACACTTAGTTACGTACTCCAGCTATCGAATCGGCATAGGTAATGAGGCCGGTCTCCATGATGGATACCCCGAACGGTAATACACGGAGAGTCTTTTATGAGCAGCGTTGCGGTCGTCAAAAGCATTGTCGGTCAAGTGTTTGCGGTATCCCCGGAAGGGATTCGTCGCCTGCTTGTAGAAGGGGATCGTCTGTTCGCCGGTGAGCAGGTTGATACGGGCGCAGCGGGCGCCGTGTCCCTGGAATTGGCGGATGGCCGTACCATCGATCTGGGCCGTGACACTCAGTGGAGCGCAAACGCTCCTGACTCCGTTACCGACCTCAGCGCCGCCACCGCTCAAGCCGCACCGTCCGTTGCCGAATTGCAGCAAGCCATCGCTGCCGGTGCCGACCCGACCCAAGACCTTGAAGCCACCGCAGCCGGCCCGACCTCTGCCGGCGCCGACGGCGCTGCTGGCGGCGGCCACAGCTTTGTCGTGCTGGAAGCCACCGCAGGTGTGGTTGACCCTACCATCGGCTACCCGACGACCGGCTTGAATGCCGGTGACGCAGTGGGCACCACCCAAACCGGCGCCACCGACACCAACGGCCCCGATGCGCGCAGCGTCACGATTACCCTGACCGCCACACCGAGCATCACCGAAGCCGGTGGCGTCGTGGTCTACACCGTATTCATCACCCAGGCTCCAACCAGCGACCTGACCGTTACCTTGTCCAACGGCCTTTCCGTGGTGATCGCTGCCGGCCAGACCTCGGGCGCGCTGAATGTCACGTTCGCGGGTAACGACACGCCTTACCTGGACGCCTCGTCGATCTCCGCGACCATCACCGGCACCGCCGGCGGTGGCAACCTGATCATCACCACTGACCCGGCGCCAGCGGTTACCCAGATCAACGACACCATCGACACCACCACCGTCACGCTGACCGCGACCCCGTCGGTGAATGAAGGCGGCCAGATCGTCTACACCGCGACCGTGAGCAACCCGGCGCAGACCGACGTCGTCATCAAGCTGTCCAACAACACCACCATCACCATCGAAGCCGGTAAATCCTCCGGCACGGTCAGTGTCGACACGCCTGCCAACCTGGCGGATGGCAAAGACCTTACCGTCACCGCCACGATCACCGGCGCGACCGGTGGCAACTACGAAGACCTGGCGATCAACCCGGCGCCAGCAACTTCCACCGTCGTTGCTGTTGATGATCCGAGCGTATTGAAGCCGGATACCAACACAATCGCCGAAGATAGCGTCGCCACTGGTAACGTACTGAGCAACGACAGCGACATCGACAACGTGTTGAGCGTGGCCACCTTCCAGGTGGGCGGTAACACCTATAACGCCGGTCAAACTGCAAATATCGAAGGCGTAGGTAGCATCACCATTGGTGCCGATGGCGCCTACACCTTTACCCCGGTCAAGGATTACAACGGTGAAGTGCCGACCATTGGCTACACCACCAACACCGGCTCCAGCAGCACGCTGAATGTGACGGTGACGCCGGTGAACGATGCGCCGGTGATCGAAGTGACGGGCAACACCCTGGTCGAAAACACCGCCGTTGCCGGCAGTGTGGCGGGCACCTTTGTGGCCCGCGATGCAGAAACGCCAGCTGACCAGCTGAAAATCGCGTTTACGGGCGACAGCAACAAAGACGGTTACTACGCCATCGTCGATAACAATGTTGTGCTGACCCAGAAGGGCGCGGACTTTGTGAATGCTGGCAATCAACTGCCGAAGATCGACCTGACCGTCACCGACCCAGAAGGCCTGAACTCCACCGGTTCGGACCAGCCGACCGTCACCCTGCAAAACGACGTGCCGGTGATTGAGGTGGTTGCCAATACCATCGTTGAAGACACTGCTACAGCGGGCACCGTCGCCGGTACTTTCACTGCGACCGACGAAGAAACGCCGCGTGAAGGTCTGACCATCTCCTTCACGGGTAACAGCAACGCAGACGGCTATTACAGCATCGTTGGCAACAATGTTGTGCTGACCCAGAAGGGTGCGGATTTTGTTAACGCCGGCAATCAATTGCCGAAGATCGACCTGACGGTTACAGACCCTCAGGGCGCGAACTCCACGGGTTCCGACCAGCCAGTTGTCACCCTGCAAAACGATGTGCCGGTGATCACTGTTGTTGCGAACACCTTGGAAGAGAACTCTGCTGCTGCGGGTACTGTCGCCGGTACTTTCACTGCTAGCGATGAAGAGACGCCGCGTGAAGGCTTGACCATTTCCTTTACGGGCAACAGCAACGCCGATGGCTACTACAGCATTGTTGGTAACAACGTTGTGCTGACCCAGAAGGGTGCGGACTTTGTTAATGCCGGCAATCAACTGCCGAAGATTGACCTGACTGTTACCGACCCTCAGGGCGCTAATTCCACGGGTTCCGACCAGCCGGTGGTTACCCTGCAAAACGATGTGCCGGTGATCACTGTTGTCGCCAACACTCTGGAAGAAAACTCTGCAGCCGTCGGAACTGTCGCCGGTACTTTTACCGCGACTGACGAAGAGACTCCACGTGCTGGCCTGACGATCACCTTCACTGGCAACAGCAACGCCGACGGCTACTACAGCATCGTTGGCAACAACGTTGTGCTGACCCAGAAGGGTGCGGATTTTGTTAACGCCGGCAATCAACTGCCGAAGATCGACCTGACGGTTACTGATCCAGAAGGCCTGAACTCCAACGGTTCCGACCAACCAGTGGTC
>NZ_QAJM01000010.1:0-125 GCF_003852405.1 Pseudomonas sp. KBW05 | reverse complement strand
GCCAACACCCTGGAAGAAAACTCGGCCGCTGAGGGCACTGTCGCCGGTACGTTCGTTGCCAAAGACGAAGAATCCTCACGCGACAACCTGATCATCAGCTTCACTCCAGGCACCAACGCTGCTGG
>NZ_QAJM01000001.1 GCF_003852405.1 Pseudomonas sp. KBW05 | reverse complement strand
GTTGATCGGAGCATCCCTAAGCCTGATGTTTGGTCGCCAGACCCTGGCCGACGTGCACGTGCCAGTACTGCTCTACAGCGGCGATGGCGACAAGCTAGTGGCCGTGGACAAGAACGCCGCCGCCCTGGCGCGCAAACTGCCGGAGCCGCCGGACTTCAAGCTGCTGGCCGGAGCGGGGCACTTCGTGTTCATGGCGCCGTGCGACAGCGATCAATTGCTGGCCATGCCGGCCATCTGTACCGATGCGGACGGTGTCGATCGCGAAGGCATCCATCGCAACCTGATCTCCGAGGCGGGGCGGTTCTTCACGCACACCTTGGGGCAATCGACCCGCGCCGGCTTGCAGACCGCCGATCAGTAAGCGCGGCGCTTGAGCAGCAGGGTCAGGCCCAGCGCGCCGACCGACAGCAGTGCGGCGCAAAAGAAAATCCAGCCGTAGCCCAGGTTCAGGGCGACAAACCCCATCAACGGCCCGGCAATCGCCAGGGCCAGGTCAAAAAACACCGCATAGGCACTTAGCCCGGCGCCACGGCTGCTGTTGGGCACCTGTTTGATCGCCTCCACGCCCAGCGCCGGGTACACCAGCGACAGGCCAAAACCGGTCAAGCCCGCGCCGATCAACGCCACGCCGGTGGACGGCGCCAGCCACAAAAGCGTCAGGCCCAGGGTCTCGATGGTCATGCAGGCAATCGCCGCACGAAAGCCGCCAAAGCGGCTGATGGCGGAGATAAAGATCAGGCGCGACACGATAAAGCACACGCCGAACACCGTCAGGCAATACGCCGCACCGGCCCAGCCACGGTTGAGGTAGTACAGGGTGATAAAGGTCGTCAGGGTGCCGTAGCCGATCGAGGCCAGGCACAAACTGGCGCCAAACGGTGCGATGCGCCCGAACACCGCCCAGAACGGCAAGCGCTCGCCCCGCACCACCGGCACCGACGGTTTATTGCGGATCAGCACCAGGCCCAGCGCCGCCAGCACCGACAGCGCAATACCCAGGCTGGTGTAGCCGTATTCGGCAACCATCACCACGCCCAGCGGTGCGCCGATGGCGATGGCACCGTAGGACGCGATGCCATTCCAGGAGATCGAACGCGCCGTGTGCTCGGCGCCGACCTGGCCCATGCACCAACTGATGGTGCCCACGCCGATCAGGCCCTGCGCCACCCCCAGCAACAAGCGACCCGCGATCAAAATGCCGAGGCTGACGGCGGGCATGCTCTCCATCAACGTCGCCACCCACGTCAGCACGCCACTGAGCAGAATGCCGGCCAGCCCCAGCACAATCGCACGCTTGGTGCCGACGTTGTCCGACATGCGCCCGGCCATCGGACGACTGAGCAGGGTGGCCAGGTATTGCGAGCCAATGGTGATCCCGGCCACCACCGCGCTGAACCCCAACTGTTCGTGCACGTAGCCCGGGATCACCGCAATCGGCAGGCCGATGCAGATAAAGGCAATAAAGGTATAGAAGACGATGGAGACGATCTGCAAGGTGATCGACAGGGAGCTGGGGGCGGCGGCAGGCATGGGCACTCGTTCGCGGGCGGGCGGTGCGGCCATCATGGCAAGGGCGTGGGGGAAAAGAAAGCAGGCTATCTATTAATGATGACGTGCCATTAAATGCAAAAAGCCCCGTCACAGTGGACGGGGCTTTTGTGTGCCGCGGGCGGTGCTTAGAACACTACGCCTTGGCTACGCAGGTAGTCATCATAGGTGCCGCTGAAGTCGATCACGCCGGTGGCGCTCAACTCGATGATGCGAGTGGCCAGGGACGATACGAACTCACGGTCGTGGCTGACAAAGATCAGCGTGCCCGGGTAGTTCTCCAGCGCCAGGTTCAGCGCTTCGATGGATTCCATGTCCAAGTGGTTGGTGGGTTCGTCCATGATCAGCACGTTCGGCTTTTGCAGGATCAGCTTGCCGAACAGCATACGGCCTTGCTCACCACCGGAAATTACCTTGACCGACTTCTGGATCTCGTCGTTGGAGAACAGCATGCGACCCAGGGTGCCACGGATCATCTGTTCGCCTTGGGTCCACTGGCCCATCCAGTCGAACAGGGTCACGTCGTCTTCGAAGTCGTGGGCGTGGTCCTGAGCGTAGTAACCCAGTTCCGCGGCGTCGGTCCACTTGATGCTACCGGCGTCCGGCGTCAGCTCGCTGACCAGGGTGCGCAGCAGGGTGGTCTTGCCGATACCGTTCGGGCCGATGATCGCCACACGCTCGCCGGCTTCAACCTGGAAGCTGAAGTCCTTGAACAGCGGCTTGCCATCGAAGCCTTTGGCCATTTTTTCGACCATGACTGCCTGACGGTGCAGCTTTTTGTTCTGCTCGAAACGGATGAACGGGCTCACACGGCTCGAAGGCTTGACCTCGGCCAGCTGGATCTTGTCGATCGCCTTGGCACGGGAAGTGGCCTGCTTGGCTTTCGAGGCGTTGGCCGAGAAGCGGCTGACGAAGGATTGCAGCTCGGTGATCTGCGCCTTCTTCTTGGCGTTGTCCGACAGCAGTTGCTCGCGGGACTGGGTCGCCACGGTCATGTACTCGTCATAGTTGCCCGGGAACAGGCGCAGCTCGCCGTAGTCCAGGTCAGCCATGTGGGTGCACACGCTGTTCAGGAAGTGACGGTCGTGAGAGATGATGATCATCAGGCTGGAACGCTGGGTCAGGATATTTTCCAGCCAGCGGATGGTGTTGATGTCCAAGTGGTTGGTCGGTTCGTCGAGCAACAGCACTTCAGGATCAGAGAACAGCGCCTGGGCCAGCAATACACGCAGCTTCCAGCCTGGCGACACTTCGCTCATCGGGCCGAAGTGCTGTTCCAGCGGAATACCCAGGCCCAGCAGCAGCTCACCGGCACGGGACTCGGCGGTGTAGCCGTCCATCTCGGCGAATTCGGTTTCCAGCTCGGCCACGGCCATGCCGTCTTCTTCGCTCATTTCCGGCAGCGAATAGATACGATCGCGCTCGGCCTTGACCTTCCACAACTCCTCGTGACCCATGATCACGGTGTCGAGCACGGTGAATTCTTCATAGGCGAACTGGTCCTGGCGCAGCTTACCCAGGCGCACATTCGGCTCCAGCATGACCTGGCCGCCCGACGGATCGAGGTCACCGCCGAGGATTTTCATGAAGGTCGACTTGCCGCAACCGTTGGCACCGATCAAACCATAACGGTTGCCAGCGCCGAACTTGACCGAGACGTTCTCGAAGAGCGGCTTGGCGCCGAACTGCATGGTGATGTTAGCTGTGGAGATCAATTACTTTACCTATCAATAGCTTAGGGTGCGCTTATTTGAACTGGGACCAATTTGGGACCAATCTGGAGCTTTTGCATTTCGCTCCAGTCCGAGCTTGAGTTGATCCAACGCGCATAAGTCGAGAGCAGCATCTGCACACTATGGCCGAGCTGCTGGGAGATGAAGGCGGGGTTCATGCCAGACATAATGCATATTGTCGCATAGGTGTGACGACAGTTGTATGGCGGGCGACGACGGATATTCAACGCTTTCAGTGTAGGAACCCATTGCTTGTGCAGGTCGGACGTCTGCCGGACGTACGCTGCGTTCTTCGACGGGGGGAAGATGAAAGGCGTTTCCAGCACCTTGCCTTTGCCCTTTTTCCGACGTTCTGCATATTCCTTGGCGAACGCCAGGGCGTGCAGGGCGCGGTCATTCAACAAAACAAAGCGGTCACTGCCCGTTTTCGTGCGCTCCACCACTTCCCCCAAGGCGATCCCGCGACACACGTGGGCCGTCCTTTTCTCTTCGTCTACCGCATCCCAACGCATTGCCAGGGCTTCGGAAAGACGCATCCCCGTAAAAAACACAAACTCAAAAAACGCCGCATATATCGTGCTGGGCCAGTGATCGTGCTCGTACATCTTGGCGATGATCTGGTTCGCCTCGTCCAGGGTGAACGGGTCGATCTCCTTCTTGCTGCGCTTGGGCAACTCCAGAATCGCCGCCGGGTTCTTCGGGATCAGCTCCTCATTGACGGCCGAGTTCAGAATGGTCGACAGCTTCGAGATCGCATTGCGCTTCACCCCGGGCGACTTCCACTCACTGGCGGCCATTACCCGGCGGAGCAGGGTGGTGGTGATCAAATCGATCCTCACCAGTGCCAGGCCGGGCATCCAGTACCGGTTCAGCGCGCCCTTGTAGTTCCCCTTCGTACCAGCGACCACCTCCCGACTGTCCAGCCAGAGCTGGGCGTATTCGCCGAAGTTGATCTTGCCGCCGGCGACGTTGCTGGAGCTGGGGAACAGCTCGGCGTACTTATCGTCGTCGAGCAACCCCAGCTTGATCAGGCCTTTTACTTGATCAACAACCTGTGCGGCAGACTTGATTCCTTTCTGTGTCGGGGGATAGGGGAGCGTTTCACTGCGCCGGCTGCCGTTCCACATAAAGCGGATGCGGATCGATCCGTGGTGGAGGTCCATTCCTGCGGGCAAACCCATTGGCTTTCGAGCCATTCGTAGTATCTCCTGATGCTGTACAGAACTCGGCTACCTTGTTTGTTCCAGACGCCGAGGGGGATTTGATTGCGGGCGCGCTTGGAGCGCAGGGCGGCGAGGGTGGTGCCGAGGATTTGGGCCATCTGCGCCTCCGGCACCTTGTCGCCGGTGATGCCGTCGTTTTGTTGTTCGGCTGCTGACATGGGGTGTCCTGGCCGCGGTGGGCGGCGGAAATTGGGTTAGTCGATTCGAAAGAGTTCGGTGCGGATTGCTCGCCAAACATGCGTGCATACCTCGACCGCCGCTCATAGGCTGGCAGGAGTTGTTGTAGGGATAGATCTAGATCGCCGCCTACCTGCGTCAGTTACTGCTTTTTTTAGAGATTTTTTTCAGTTAAGATCTTAACTGCTCAATTAAGATCTTAATTGATTTCTGAGGTGTCTATGGCTGTCCAAGCACGTGTTCACGTGATCGAAAGTGTAGAAAAAAAATTCACTGAAAAAGGCTGGACACTCTGTTTTCAATGGTGCCATTACAATTACAGTGACGGTTCGCAGCAACGAGGCTATCGCTTCATCTGGAAACGCCCAGACGGCTCTCTACAAGCTGCACGGGGTCAAGCACGCCTGCCCAATATGGAGATGATTACTGAGTTAGTTGAGACAGCTAAAAAGCAAGGTTGGGGCTTTAGAGGGGATGAAACTCCTGAATCGAACTAGCAACCATCGGTTTCTGGCGTTAGCAGTACACGTAGGCGAACGGGAGGGTGGCGATCATGGCGTCACCCTCTGAATATTTGAGTTGACCCAGGTACGCATACGCTGCCAGCGCTGTTCCGGCGTTTCTGCCTGCCAACTGCCTTCGTCGTTCATGAAAACAATTTCTGACGCCATGGCAGGGCTGATGCCGAACGCTTCGCCTACGGCCTCTCGGTCGTCTGGATCAAGAACGGCCATGTCAATTCCGCGCTTCGCCCCAATTACGCCGATGGTGCAGAATTCCCCCTCGGCCTGAAGCGAGTCGGCGATCAAGCGCTTATCCGGCATTGCATCCATCGCGTCACGCAGCTCGACAAGGAACGCCTGGCCGCGCTTTCCCTTCAGCGCCGACTTCACGGCGCCACGCCAGCAGATCAGATCCCATCCGCCGCAATCATCGCTATATCCGCTTCGGCTCATGACTTACTCCGTCCCGGCGAGGTATGCCGGCTCCGTGGCGGCGGCCAGCCATTCGCGCAACGTGCCGACGATCTTCGTGCGGTCATCTTCATCGCACCACGGCTTGTCGAGCCATTCATCACTGACCAGCTCAACATCCCAGTCGTCGTAGGCGCCTGGCTCTTCGCCGTTCATTTCTTCGAGCACCCGGCGTGCGCCTGCCTCATCGACAGCCGCAACCCAATCGCAGTCGCCAACCATGAAGGCGAGCAATTTAGGCGGCGCGGGCTGGCTGCCGTTGAGTTCGAATGCTTGTTCTCGGTTTTCAATGGTCATGACTTCGTCCTTGCCGCTATAGCGGCTGACTTTGAAGGGGGAGGGTTTACAGGTTTTGCGGGTGGAGTACGGATGTACTCCTACCGGGAGTTGGCTGACTCGGCCTTCTTGGCCTGGCGCGCCTTGAAGCGTTCGTACGGGCCGCCGGGCAGTGATGCAATCTCGTTGGCAGCTTTGATCAGCAGGTCGCCGAGAGCCTTTTGGGCCTTCGGGGTGAAGGCCTTGAAGCGTGTACCTGGCGGGTAGTAAGCGGCGTATGCCAGGCGCGTGCAAAGCGTCGAGGCTTCGTCGAGGCCGTTACTGCGACCGTATCCGAACAGCGCGTCTCGATCATCCTGGTCCGGCTCGCTTTGGAGCGAGGCGGCAACGCGATACGACTCGACAAGCTCGGCTCGCAAGCTGGCGATCAAGTTGTTCTGCTGCTCGATAACGCTCTCTGCGTGCGCAAGACGTTTCGCGGTCAGGTCGATCTCGCCAAGCGCCACAGGCGAATCCAGCAGGGCGCGCAGCTTCTTGACCCACAGTTGCACCTCACCGCTTGCAGATCCTTCGGCGTAGCTGGCGAAGTTCTCCAGCAGCTCACGCGACACACCGTCAATTGTTTGGTTGGTGGTCATGACTTCACCGATTTGGGTTCAAGTCGCGAAAGCCGCTCACGCAGGCTGTTGATTTCATCCTGGTACTGATCGGCCAGGGTTGTCAGGTCGTTGAAGTTGACCCAGTTACCATGCTTATCCGGCACGCGGATTACGCTACCTGTTGCATCCTCGCCGCCGCGCCAGAAATTGAATCGTGGCAGAGCCTGTACCTTGTCCCAAAGGTCATAGCCTTCGCGGGTTTTGATATTTCTCACGATGCGTTCTCCGTTACCAGATCTTGGGCATTCACAACCGTCATGCCGAGGCGTTCGGCAATCAGGACTTCCAGGCGTGCGCCCTTTGAGTGCTCCCAGCCGGGCAGGGTGGCCACGGTGTTGCACTCCATCAGGGCGACGATGTCGCGGCGCATGCAGTCGTTCCAGTTGCCGCCGTCGGGGTTGATCTCGGCGGGGTTGGTGACGGTGTGGCCGCCGGCGCGCAGGTTGGTGGTCATAGCGTGGAAGGCGGCAAAGTTGAGGCCGGGCAGGCCGGTCATGGGTTCGCTGAGGTAAATCCGTTTCACGGGGAGCTCTTGCCGGGTGATGCCCGGGAAGTAGGGTTGGGGGGACGTTGAAATTGAGGACTTCGCGCTTTAAATGCGCAGTGCCATAATGAAAGGTGAGTACACGGGAATTTTGTTAGGGACAACGATGGCAAATATAAGCGTTCATGATCTGCTAAATGCTCCAGTTGGATCAATGGTTTCAAAAAAAGAGCTATATGAATTAATTCAGTATTCAAAAGTAGAAGGATCTGAATATTGGGGTGGTGAAAATTTCGTGATAAATAATACTCCACAACAGGGTATTAACTGGATTGGTTCACTTCCTGCTCTTGCAGGGGTCATAGTTAAAGTGTATCCGGGAAGTTATAGTCACGATGGTTGGGTAGATGCTGAAAGAAATTTTTACCGCTATTCCTTTAAAGCCAGAAAAGGTGTTGTATCACTTAAGGAAAAGGCGAATCTTTCGTTGCTGAATCAGCCTGAGTTCGGTTACCCAGTACTTCTTTATAGCGAGCAAAAGCAGGGCTGGTTTTTTGAAGGGTTGTTTGGCTTGGTTGAATGCGCTGACGAATATGTTGTTCTTGGTCGCCAAGCCGAAACTAATGTGATTACGAGCAAGGTCGGCCAAGGATTTATGGAGGGTGGAAAAAGTTATGTTACGCATTTGTTGTATGAGAGGAACTCTCAAGTAGTTAAGCTGCTAAAATCGTCCGGATCATGCGTCTGTGAAATTTGCAGTGATGATTTTAAAGTTAGATACGGATTTGAATATATCGAGGCTCATCACAAAGTGCCAGTCTCTATGAAGGCTGTGAAGGTAGATGTGGTTTTAGAAGATTTAGCATTACTGTGTTCGAATTGTCATTCTGCCGTGCACGCTCATATGCGATCGGGCATCGAGGACTACTCAGTAATTAAAGAGGTGATCGTGCGTCGCTTAGCTCAACAAACTTGACGATTCTCCCGCCTATCCAGTGAACCACCGCGATGGCCTTGCTGTTACCGATTGCCTTGTAGCGGGACCCGTCAGGACATTCACTTGCAGGCTTGCCGCGCCAGGGGATCTGCGTGTAGTTATCGGGAAAACCTTGGCATCGCTCCCACTCGATCACACTGGTCCGGCGGACGCCTTCGGGCTCCAGCACATATGCCTCTCGATCATCGAGAGAGCCTCCCCCTTGTGCCGTGAGAGTAGGGTGAAGTGCAAGCTTCGCCGGCCATCTCGGCGGGCTATCCCGGCGAGCGCCTTCGCGCTCAAAAAGTACCTCAGTGGGATCGAATCCGTCTCTAGCACTTGCGACAACGAACACACGACGGCGTCGTTGGGCCAGGCCGAAATATTGGGCGTCCAAGACCCGCCACGCGATTGTTCTTTTGGGTCCATACACACAACCAGCGTCCTGCCATTTCTTCCCTGGAGGCTGCAACTCGCAGTCTTCCCCAGCAAGCGCACCAAGAAAGCATCCGAAGGCGTTTCCTTTGTCGCTGAGGACGCCGGGGACGTTTTCCCAGACGATAACGCTGGCGGGCTTTCGCTGGCCGGCGCGAACATAGTCAACTGCATCTGCAAGCTCCACGTATTTGATGGTGAGGGCGCCGCGCGGGTCGGTGAGGCCTTCCCGCATACCGGCCACGCTGAAGGCCTGGCACGGGGTGCCGCCGACAAGCACGTCCGGCGCCGGGATCTTGCCGGCCAGCACCAGGGCTGCCAGCTTGGTCATGTCGCCGTGGTTCGGCACGTCGGGGTAGTGGTGGGCCAGGACCGCCGAGGGGAACGGCTCAATCTCGGCGAACCAAGCGGCGCGCATGCCCAGCGGGTGCCACGCTTGTGTAGCGGCCTCGATGCCGGAGCAGACGCTTCCGTAAGTTATGGGCATGGGATCTCCGCGCCGGTATGATCCGCGCAAAAAATGGAGGTAGTAATGGGGTTCTTGAAACGGCTGGTCGGAGTCATATTCAGTTTTTGGTTTCTCCTGACTTTCGTAGCTTTGGTTGCTGGCGCGGCGGCGCTTGTTGTTTATCGTTTGCACTTTGTGGGTGGCTTCTCGACCCAAGCTACCGACTGGTCTGCATTTGGAAGCTACATAGGTGGAGTCCTTGGGCCGCTCGTATCCTTTTTGACCCTTGGGGCGGTTCTTAGGACGGTCTACCTCCAACGTGACTTGTTGAGGACTCAGAAGGACGAGTTCTTCACCCTGAGCCAGCAGCAAATCGCGTCCTTGCAGCGTCAGGATGATCAGCTGCAGCTGTCAAGGGATGAGGCTGAACGATCCTTGGTTCAGAATTATCTGAATAGTCAGTTCAGGCTTATTGAATTTTTAGTTGATAACCAGCAGCGACATGCGGATGCGATGTCGTCAGTGGTTTTGAAAATAATGGATCTTGGTCGGGGCGATTTTACTGATCGGCAGAAAGCGGCGGAACCATCGCTTAAAGAGAAAGAAATGGCGGTCGCGAACGTGAAAGAGCTCCTTATCCTTTCCATGCAGCTGTCTTTGTCAGAATTCAAAGCCACAAAAGAAATCAAGGATTTAGTCGGTCCTTGTTTGCTGAAAATTACAGGAAATCAACCCGAACCCGACGGGGCATCGCCGGCTGGTTAGTAGCCCAGGGTCGTGCATCGTTTCAGAAAGGAAGGCGCTGGCGGGCAGCGCCGGAGCGTCAGGCGGCAGGTCGTTCTGCGATGAAGTAGTCCCAAGCGGCTCTATCGCCTTGGGCTACATACCATTTCAGCTCTGTGCTTTCGTCAATGTCGGTTACTGAGCCGCCGTACTGGGCGCCAGGGAAAGTGAACAGCCCTTTGTTGCCGCACCACGGGTATCCGCCAGTGAACCCGGTGAAGGTGACGCCAGGCCTGGCCGCCGCCGCCCGAACCTTGAACTCCTCGAATTTGGCGTTGCGGGCCGTCACTTCAGCTTCATGTCCTGTCTTACAGTCCGCAGAGCAGTAGACCACTCGATCATCGAACACCAGGTCCAGTGCGATATCGGTTTCTGTTTCCTCATCCCAATAGCTGGCATCACTGTCGCACCTCGTGCCGCAGTGGTTGCAGCCGAACCACCAGCCGGCATCGATGTAGGCTTTTGCCGGGATAAAGCTCTGGCCGGCATATTGGTCGGCCCAGTGGGCACGGCGGCACGACACTGCGCCAAAGTCAGTACCGATATTGTCTGCACCCTGGCGCCGAGCCGCGGCGTTCGAGGTGGCGAACTGGATATTTGATTCTTCCGGGTCGTTGGTTTCTACGGAGTAGGCCAGCACGTTGCGCGATGCCGGATCGACTTTTGGCTTGCTCATGGATTATCTCCAGTCAGGCGCCGCCTCTGACGAGAGTGCGGCGCAGCTGTTGGTGTCAGGCGGTAGCGCGCTTTAGCTGCTCGGTCAGTTGCGTGGGAAGGCCGCGCAACGTCAGAGTGCCGCCTTCCTCGTCAAACTTGATCTTGTCGCCCAGCAGGTGCGCCTCGAAGCTGATCGACATGCCCTCAGCCCGGCCAGAGAAGCGCCGGAATTTGTTGATCGTCTTCTTGTCCGGCGGCAGGGACTCGGAAATTCCGTAGTCCTTCGCCTTGATGAAGTCGTGGAATTTCTTCGGGCGATCTTCGTCGATCAAGCCTGACAGCTCGTCCAGAGTGATCGGCTCGCCCAGCTTGGCCTGGGCCATTGAGTAGCTGACCAGGGTGTGGGTCTTCTCACGGGCCGCATCTTCGACCATGTCCTCGCTTTCAACGAAGTCGCTGAACGCCTTCAGCAGCGTGCGGGTTTCGCCTGGGGCGTCGATCCCTTCCTGGCAGCCGATGAAGTCACGGAAGTACTCGTTGAGCTTCCGGCCCTGCTTGCCCTTCAGGTATGAGATGTACTGCTTCGACTGGCGGTTGTTCTGCCATTCGCTGATGTTGATGCGTGCGGCCAGACGGATGTGATCCAGGTCCAGGCGCTTCACGGTCATCAGGGCCAGATCTTCGGTCATGGTCACCGCTTCGGTTTCCTGCACCAGGGCGATCACCAAGTAATCGGTCAGGCCTTGCTGGTAGTGGCAGAAGAGGGCGTGCCCACCGGTGGTGAGGTTTGACTCTTCCCTCAGCTTGGTCAGGTGTTCGACTGCCGTGGTGCTGAACGACAAGAAGTCGGTGGCGCCGGCCAGGTACTTGCCGAGCCAACCGCTGAAAGGGTGAGCGCCTGATTCTTGGTGAAAGAACCCCCAGCCCTTGCCGGCGGTGGCGTTGTAGCTGTCGTTGAGCTGGCTCATCAAGTCGTCGCGGGCTTGGCTATCGACCTGCTCGGATGTGCCCAGGAACAGAACGGCCGTGCTGCCGTCGGGCTTCTTGTCGATCTTGTGGATGATGCTGTGGCGGATGGGCATTGCTTGTACCTCAGGTAAGCGCCGCCCTCCGTGATCGGTGGTGGCAATTTGGTTTTGGTTGGGGTATTACCGGTGTCTATAAATCACTTGTGCTCGGGATCCGAAGACCATGGCTTACAAGGAATTGAAGAAGAACGACATTGCAGGTCGAAATGAGTGGTATCGGTATTGCGTGGCGACGAAGGCGGTCAATGTGGAGGTTTTCCCTAGAACCAAGTATGCGAGGGTTGAATGGGATTACATCAGCGTCCCGAAGGAGCGTGACCGCGATTTTTACGCCTGTGAGCGAGAGCTTCGTGAGTCCTTGAAAGATATTTATCTGCTCTATGCAGGAAGCCAAAGCGAGTTCTACGGTGGCGGACTAGTTGGTTATATTGATGGGCTTTTGATAAGTGATGCGAGATTAGCAGCAGAACAAATATCTGATTTATTTGAAAAAACTCCGACGCTGGCATCGAGTTGAAGCCGGTGATCGAAACGTTTCCGATGGATACGTCTGCCTGAGCGGCTTATCAGTCGTTCTCGCCGTCGTCGTCGGCGTTCATTTGAAGCGATTCGGCAAAGCCTGCTTGCCGTAATTTGCGCGCCACGTTTTGTGGTATGTCGATTGTGTGGCGCTTAATTTCAAGCATTGGTGCGGACTTCTCGACGCCCAACGAGTGGGCATGTGCGATAAGTCGCCAGATGGTGGTGCGGTCCTTCGTTTCGCCCAGGCCGGCGGTGAGCGCCTCCAGCCGGTCGCGCATGCCTTGGCGGAAGTAGTGGCGGATGATGTCGGACGGCCCTTTGATCTTCGGTGGCGCCGTTGGCAGATCCTCGGCCTTGGCGTTGATCACCAGGAGTTGCACCGCCTCACTGACTTCCTCGATCTTGTGCCAGCGCATCAGCTCGTCGAGCATCTGCCGGGTGCCGTACGGGACCGTGTGCCGCAATTCCTGCTCGCCCAGCTCCTGCCGCTTCTCGGCAAGCTTGGCTGTTCGTTCCTTCTGTTCGGCAGCCATGGCCTACCTCTTCTATTCCGCTGGCCGGCAGTGCGAGCCAGGGTTGACGTTTGCGTTGCTGGATGCGGGCTATGCGCTTCAACGTTTCGTTTTCCCGTTCCGCAAGTTGAACGGGAGCGGCGGGAAGTCGATGCCGTAATCCTTGAGCAATCGGTGGAATTTCTCGTAGCACATGCCCGTCTGCTTCATGACCTGGGACCGATTGAGCCCCACATCACGCAAGGCAATGATCCGCTCAACCATCGGGCCGTCAGTGGCCTTGTGACCCTGGTTGGTGGTGTACCCGCGCTTGAACTTGAAGCCCATGCGGGATGCCATCCGCTTCAAGTCGCGCTCGCAGAGGTGGAAGGTCTTCATGGCCTCGGTGACGGTCAGCGTCGGTGCAGCTGCTGCCACTTTGCTTTCAAACGATGGGTTAGGCTCTGCCCTGGTACCGTCGCGGGACTTGCCGTTGAACATGGCGCCGAAATCGACATCCCGAACTTGAGTGATCAGCGTTTCGAGGGTGGTGCCTTGTTCATACTCTGCCGTGGCCCGGGCGATCCAATCGCGGTCCAGATCCTTTTGGCGGATGGTGCTGAGTTCTGGGCTGATCATGGTTAGGCTCCTAAACGATGGGCTTGCGCCCTAGCTTTGTCTGCTACCTCGTCAACCATGCGATTCAGTTCCAGGTTGAACTGGACCAGCTCTTTGTGCAGGTTGGCGATGTAGTCTTCGTCGCGGTAAATCGTCTCGATGTAGAGCTGGCACTCTTCATCCTGGCGAGAGTCGAACGACAGGAAGTCCCACCACTTACGGCCCGTCACGAACATGCAGCCCTGGACTTGTGGCATGTGTTCCTCGGGCATGCCTTCAAGCCAGGTCCTGACGTGAATCGCTTCGTTGAACGGGCACTTGGACTCGGTGCCACCGTCGTCGTTGATGAGGCCGTCGGGCGAGCAGCCCAACCAATCGTACTTGGGGTGAACGATGAATTCCGAGGGCAGGACGATGTTGCCTGTCAGCATCTCGTAGGCGTCCTGGGCCTTTTGCTCTTCGGCGTGGCCCCACTTCAGAGAGGCGCTGCTGACGTTGTGTTTGGATTTCTTTGCTAGCCGTTCAAAGCACAGCTCGCGCATGTATGAGGTGCGGGCACCCATGGGCTCGCGTTTGCCATTTTTGTCAGGCTTTCCCCATGCAACCACATCTTTGAAACGGCTGGCTGTCACGCGGCCCGATCGGTCCGCATGCCACTTCTCTGTGCCCTGAAGCTCAGTTCTCACTACGCGGCCTCCTCTGTACGGGGTTGGTCGCTGTTGGAACCGGTCATGTCAGTGAAGTCCGCATCGACGGTTGCAGCCATGCTCTTGAGTGCTTCGTGGCACTCCAGGCCGATCGCTGCGCGCTGCTTCGGCTTGAGGCCTGCCCAGGCTGCCGCGTAGGCCTCGATGTCCTGGCGCTTCGCAACGGCCAGCAGATCCGCGAATACTCCGTCGATTTCAGGCGAGGGGGATTTCGGGCCGAACGACACGCCTGCAGCTGCAGCGGTGTTCGCGGTCTGCTTGGCGGGGGTGATGTCGATCTCGCCACCGTACGAATCTTCAAATTCGTCGGGGGTGTAAACGCCAAGGATCACGTCAGGGCAGAAGAGGCGCGCCCATTTTTTGGTAACCAGGTACGCGATTTGCTGTTTGGGGTCTTCCGCCCAGAGCGTAGAGTTGCGGGTACGGACCTGGGTCAGCAGAAGTTCCAGGGTGCGCGGCTCGTCTTCGCCCCGGAACGTCGCCCAAACCTTGATGCCGAGTCCTTTTTCGTCGTCAAAGCTCCAGTCTGGAACGCGGTATTTTTTGAACTCGCCAGTGTCCTCGTCCTTCTTGGATTTGCTGGTGACCTCACGCATCTTTCCGATGACGTTTTCCCAGGCTCCAAACCACTCGAAGTTCAAGCGACCCTTGACTGGTGCCTTGGCAGTGATCACCGCGTTGACGAGCTGCGCCTCGTAGCTCAGTGCGCCGCCGTTGACGATGAACGTCTTCTGCGCTACGGCAAAGGGGTTCATTTGCCACTGCATTGCTTGAAGCACCACCGCCATGCAGTCGGCTTGGTTGCCTTTGAGATGCTTCGGGACGGTGGTCACTCCCTGCGACATCATCAGTGCAAGGTCGCTCATCGACCGCATGGTGCCTGGGTCGAGGATCAGCGCGGCCGCGTTGTGCGATGGATCGTGATAGGTCGCGAGGCCGGTTTGTGCTTGGGGGTTTGTATCGGTCATAACGCTCTCCGTAGCCAGCATGGGATGTGCTGGCCGTCAGATGGAAAGGGTGGTTAGAAGCTGATGGCGCGAAGCCAGGCGCGAGCGGTGTCGAGATCCACGTCGAAGCCCAGGGCGACAACTTCGACAATGTCGTCAGCGGGCGGTGTGGCCGGATCCGCAATGATGGCTTCAATCACGGGGGTATGTACGACAGCAGGTGCGACTTCCGCTTTCTCTTCGTTCACAGTGGCTGCGGCTGGCGCAGGAGCAGCAGCTTGGGCGCGCAGGCGAGCAAGCTCTTCTTGGTCGCGTCGATGTTGGTCGTCACGTACCTGTTGCTGACGCTGCTGCTCTGCTTGCGTATCGCGTTGTTGGCGCTGCTGCGCTTCCAGGTCGCGGCGCTGCTTGTCCAACTCGTCCTGTTGCTGCTTTAAGCGCTTGCGGTCTTCCTCTGCACGTTGCTTGCGCAGCTCCTCAGCTTCCGCGTCGGCAACGCGTTGCTTCTCCCGCAACGCGTCCAATTCTTTCTGCTGGGCCAGCAACTTGGCGGCAGCTTCTTCGCGCTCAACGGCGGATTTGTGCAGCGCTTCCAGCTGCTCAATCGCATTGTCGCGAGCGATGGTGCCTTCGGCTTCAAACTCGCCATATTCTTCGGGCAGGATCACCGACTCTTTGACGCCCAGCAGAATACTTGCGACATCTGCGGCGCTGCGGCTTGCATAGGCGGCAGCGACAGAGCTGAACCGGTTGATTTTCGCCCGGATGGCTTCGATGCGTTCTTGCTCTAGCCGCTCCCTTTCGGCTTTGGCATCGGCAACGCGCTTTTCTTCGACTTTGATGGCTTCGTCGATTGGTTCTTCAAGCACAAGGACGCGAGTCCTCAACGTCTCGCCGAACTCTTTAACCTGGTTGACGCGCGCCTGGGCGTCTTTGACTTTCTGCTGATAAGGCACCAGTGCCGTCTTGGTCGTTTTATCCAATGCATAGCGCACGTCGCGGATATCGACGCGAACCTCTTTGGCGTTTGCCAGGCCTTCGCTGGTTGAGCAGTCAACGACCAGCTTCGCGTAGGTGGTCTCCAGGCGAACGATCTGCTCTTCGTGCGGCTGATATTCGGCGATGTCGGTGACGGCAACAGCAGGCACAACGGACTTTTTGGAATCTTCGGTCGCGCTCTCTTCGAGCGGTTCTTGTGCTAGTGCTTGTTTGGTGTTTTTGGACATGACGATCCCTCGCCGCGCCAGGCGCAGCATTGAAAGTAGTGGGGGTGAGTGCTGCCGTCAGGCGGCGGAAATGAGTGAAGCGTTGTAGTTGTCGTAAATCTTATCGATGTGCGCCCGGAAGTACCGATGCTCGTTTTCATCGATCACGCGAAGCATGAAGGCCAGGGTGACGCACGATGTCGCCGCCGAACTGGCGTTTGGTTTTCCAAGGTCGCGGATCATGTTTTCGATCTCGCCCTCGATCCAGGTCACAGCCGTCTGGTGGTCGCGCTGTGCGATGTTCATTCGGCGCCCTCGGCTGGTGGGCAGATCAACTCCATCTGCGCCATTGCTACACCAATGCGGGCCTTGAGGCTGGCGCGCTCTGTGAGTCGCCGCGCCTTACGCTCTGCCAGGTCGTCAGCCGTGTATTCGTGGAACAGATCGACATGCGGCTTCTTGCCGAAGTTCGGCAAGTCCCAACGCCTGTCCGATTCCCTGGCCTGTGCGCTATCCGCGTAAATGCTGGACATGGTGTGACTCCAGGCGCCGGGCGAGGGCGCAGGCTTCGTTGTGGTTGCGGCGGAAGCCCTTCACCTTGCCGGTGGCGGAATCGACGACGTGGAAGAACTCATTCCCAGCCGGGATGACCCGGTAGAGAGGTGAGGTTTTTGGAGCGCTGGAGCCGACCAGTCCAAGGCAAAGGGCTAGGGCCAAGTTGCGGCGCTGGTTCATTGCGAGCGCTACTTCGCAGTAAGCGTGCTGACTTTGGTTCATGGTCGCCTCCAGAGGCGTGTTGTTCACCTGTATTCGTCAACACTCATTCCTCCCGCTGGTTGCCGATGGGCGCGGGGGAGGAGTGCTGACGTAATAGAGGCGCGTAAAAAAACCCGAACATTGCCCGGGCTTTCGGTGCGACACATAGACCTCCCTACGTGGCGCCGGGGTGAGTTTTTGGCGGGACTTTCAGCGCCAGAACGCCGAGAGCCCCGATCTAGAACGCCAGCGCTCACGATGGAAGCGCAATGGACCGGTTGGCAGGCCGTCATCAGGTGGCGGTTCTGGCCGCGCATGGCTGAGCGCTGCGCCGATCAGGAACAGTAGGAGCATGGTGATCTCCGGTTGGGGTGGGTGATGCAGATGACCGGAGCTGATCCCGGCACGACTATTAGCGGCCTTAGTGACACCGGAGTTTCACCGGGGCGAAGGTTTCAGCCGCTTATTCTTGGACTCGCCGTGGCCATACGGGCGCTTACTCACTCTACCGGTCACGATTCCCGCGATCCCTCAGGTCTTACACTTGCCCATCAGCCTGGGCATTCATCTGCTTGTTGCGGTGATGCAGGTGGGCGGATATAGGCCGCGATTTCGTCCGCATCGGATATAGCTCGAATCCCTCCGAGTGTTGCCCGTCTTCGCCGCGACAAAATCCGCTCAGGCTCGGGACAAGGTGGCCACCCTGCTATCACGACAGTGGGCCGAGCTATATCCGATGCGGCCTGGTGCTGGGGAGTACCAGGGCCTCGGGCAGTTAACGACATGCTGTCGTGGCGCTGGTTGTCAGGCTGCGGCCGGGATCACCACCAATACGGTGCTGACCATTGTTCCGGCTTGCTTGAATGAGGCTTCTGGCAGGGTTTCGATACTGCCACTGCGATGCTCTACGATTCCGCGAAAGTCCCGGGTCAGAGCGTCATCCCGGAAGGTCACACCGGAAGGCATGATCGCCACCAGTCGGCCGCCGGGCTTCAGGAACTTCAGTGCGTGCAATACGTGGTGAATATCGCTGCGTTTTTTGTCGAAGGGCGGATTCATCAGTACGCGGTCATAGATGGGTTTAGGCTCAACCTGCAAGAAGTCGCCAGGTTCCGAAACCCCGGACAGTGGCAGCTTTAGTTCGATTAGCGCTTTGTGGTTGTCCGGCAGCAACTCGTGCATGTCGACCATGACGCCTACCGCTGCGGAATTGGCGGCCACCGCCAGAGCCCCACGACCTGCGCTTGGCTCCAGTACCATCATCCCGTCACCAATCATGGCAAGATCGGCAGCCTGTTTAGCAACGTGCTGCGGGGTAGGGAAGAAGCCAAAATCCTGCGGCACAGTGACCTCGCCGGTCATCAGGATGTTTTCGATTGCGTCGGCCGCATCACCAGTGAACAGATGGGCCTTTGCCTTAGTGTTCCACTTGCCGCCCGCGGCCTTCAGAGTTTTATCGAGGCGCTGGTACAGACTCTTATCGAGCTGTCCGCCGGTGATGAACAGCTTGTTGTCTTCGGTGCGCGAAGCGCTGAGCAGCGCCATCACTTCGTTATCGACTTTCATGTGTGACTCCCGTTTGATTTCCCGTCAGGCCCTCTTGCGAAGGCCTGCCAGTGAAATCTTCATGCGACCTGGCCGAGAACTTCACGGCTGAAGCCCTGGATGTTCATATGCGCACTGACCGTCATCGCCTTGCGCTGCTTGATGTGGCTGCGCAGCGCGAGATCCGCCAAATCAACCTGGCCAGCTTCGAGCGCTGCGATCGCCTCATCGACGCCGCCGAACCACTTTTCCAGCAGCCTGGCGCACAATGCTGCTGCCTCGTTGACCACCTCATCACGTGCTTCAAATACTGAATTGCTCATCGCTGCATCTCCGTTGATTTCCAATGCCGCCTCATAGAAGCGGCATCAGAAATCTGTGCACCTGTGACCCGCTACTGGCGGCCATCACCGGCTTTAATCAAATGTTTCTCCAGCCGCGGGCCTTTCGGCTTGTTCTCCCGCTGGATAACTGCTTTCGACGTTTTACGCTGCACGCCCGGGTCAGTTGCCAACCCTCTGAACCGTTTAGGCCGGTTCATCGCTGCCTTTGAAGCTGGGCCGGTGGTGATCCGGCAAGAGGTGTCGCTAAAGAGCGGCGCGGCTTTCGCTGCTGGCCGGCTGTTGTTGCTGCTGGCTTGAGACGAATTTAAGCAAGCTGAAATAATCGTGTCAAGCATGCTGAATTAATAAATTCAGATTGCTGAAATTATTGAGCGATAAAAAGCCCGCTCAATGGCGGGCTCATTTATGCGTCGCAGTATTCTCGCCAGCCGATCCTGACGGTTCCTCCTTCCATGGTCTCGACGCGGACGCCTGCGGTTTCGCTGATTTCATCTAGCAGCCGCTTCCAGTCCTCGGGATTTTCATGCTCCAGCCTACACACCGTGACCGCCTGGACCTTCTGAACACCTGGTGAGGCAATCAGGGCTTGCAGGCGTCGACCTGCAGCTTCGTAGGAAGAGGGCGGTTTAGACGTGGTAAACGCTGGGCTGTGCATGTGGTACTCCTTACCTTAGCTGGATGCATGTACAGTATTTGTGTTGCTATATATTGGCAAGCTCCGATTTGCTTTTTCATGCGCAAATGCATAGAAGCTGAGAAGGTTACCTTCTCGCGGGCACAAAATAGCCCGCGCGTGGCGGGCTTTAAGCGAGCACTGACAGTCGAGTTTCAGCAGGCAAGCGCAAATCGCCACGATGGACTATGTGCACTTTATTGCCATCCGGGTCACGTAGGTACGCGCCATAATAGCCGTCCCCATAATGCTGGCGCGGCCCTGGTTCACCAGCATCTACACCGCCAGCACGAAGACCTGCGGCATAGGCTGCATCGACAGAATCTGTATGTGGCGCGGAGAAAGCCACCATGCTGCCATTTCCCGCGATCGCCTCTTTGAGATCGTAAGGGCAGTAAACATAGAAGCGGGGCAGAGGTCTGTCGGGGCTCACCCAGCATGCCGAAGGTGGTCCGCCATCGGGCGTTACAGGTCGACGGCAGAGCCCCAGAGGGATCAGAACCGCGTCATAAAAGGTAGCGGCCTTATCAAGATCGTTTGTCCCAACGGTTACGTGACTGAACATCCTGTATTCCTACTCACGGAGGCGAGGCGTTATCGTGTCATTTTGACGGTGGGCGTGTATAGCGGTCGTAGGGTAAGCCGGGGAGGGCGAGTGTCAGCCCTCCAAATCGCAGGAAAAGAAAAGCCCGCGATGGGGATTGGCGGGCTTAAAGGGTTTCATTAGGAGCTGGGATAACCATAGGCGCCCGACTGTGAAAAGGTCGTGAAAGGCCAGGTAGAAGAGGTTTGCTCATGGGCTGGCCGTTATTAATATTCGGAAGTGATCTGATGATCCTTCTGCGCTTACACCTTTTCGTGTCGACTATCCTCGACTTGCTGGTTCTGTGGATCGCACAAAGCTAAGTAGTAAGCCACACACCAGCCGATCAGTGTCCATCCGGTCAGTAGGTTGATTAGAAAAATTCGACGGGGCGGAACTGGTTCGACTAGGGCGGTATAAATTGAGGGGAATAGGTAAAGGGCTACGGCGCTGATGTAGAACATAAGATCAGCTGCAAGAGCGACTCCATTGTCGCCGCTGCTGATGAAGAAGCTGATCAGGCAGGTTGGTGCGAGCAGTGCTAATCCAAAGACCTTCATCGCAGCCTCCCCGTGAAACTTCGCGATAGCTAATTGATACCACGCTCCATTTGGTTTGTGTAGTGGCTGTTCTTCTGATCCTGTCTAGCGCTAGGGGTAGGCATTCGGTGTCGATCTCAAAACGTACTTACGATTGCCTGGGCGAGCTGCTGATCATTCATCAACGGTGGTGCATAGGTCGTACGGTAGAAGCGCACCGCCTGTTCAAATTGGGCACCGCGTATTTCACCGTTTGAGCCAATAAAGGCGAGCGCGTCAGCCTTTGCAGGCTTGAAGTTATTAGTAGCGAGCATGGTGAGCCCGGTAGTTCCTGCAACGGTGTAGCTTGGAGCCATCAGTACAGACAGCATCGAGTTGTTATAGGAGTCGTCGGACCCCTCAGAGGCATGAGCGTTGATCGATACCATGAGGGCTGCGGCTACAATCTTCCATGAGTCCATGCTGCGATGCTTCCATTCCGATCAGAGAGGGCCGCTACCATAGCAGAGTGCGTTCCTGCTGGGAGAAGGCGAAAGTCCGTCTTAAGCGGGCATCAAAACGAGGTCGCTATCGCCTGGGCCAGTCGCATGTCAGACATATGAGGTGATTTGTAGGCCGAACGATAGTATCTGGACGCCTGTTCAAACTCAGCACCCCGTATCTCTCCGTCCGAACCAATGAACGCCAAGGCGTCATTTTTGGCTGACTTGAAAATCTTTGGCGGATCGGTCGTGAGAGATGTGGTCGCGCCAATTAAAATGGTCGGCGAGGAAATTGTGATGAATATCGCGGCAGCGATAGGGTTGGCACCATCACCTGATACGGCCTGTGTGCTGACCGATGCCAGTAGGGCGATGGCCAGAGCCTTCCATGAGTCCATTCTTCGATGCTTCCATTGCGATCAGAGGGCGCCACCATAGCAGGGTAGGGGATCACTAGGAACGAGAAGCCCGGCGCTGGGCTGGGTATGACAAGCTGAAGAGTCAGCGCATTCGCGCTCAGCCTCTGCTAATCGACATAATAATTCGGTAGAAACCCAGCCCAGTGCCGGCAAGCTGTATTGCCGCCAGAGACCCTATGAATATGTTCAGGAGCAGGAGAAGCTGCTTTTCTCCTGCCCATGGAAGTAATAGACATATTGATGACGCAAGGAGCAGCAAAAAAAGGAATGCACATACAAAGCTTCCGGAGATGAGTATCCGATATCCCCCGGTCGCCCTGAGGTTTTTCAAAAGATCCCGATCCATCACTGATGCCATCAATGCGATTGCAGTGATCAGGAACCCGAGTATCGTTCCAGAAGCGCCAGCAAGGACGCCGGCAAGCGTAGAGATTTCGCCAGGCTGGAAGCGGAAGTTATACTTGTGAAACATCCACGTCATGAATATCGCAGTGGATAGTTTAAATAATTCTGTCAGTTTTGCCGAAATATTCATCTACTGATTCTCTCTGTTCTTCCTTTGCCTTGTCAGCAAGTTTATACATGCTTTCAGGAGGCGGAAAAGATGAGTTGGATCTAATGGTCTGAGATGAGTATATCCTATTGGCGATTAAGTCTATAGGTAGTATTTTGCCATTTTCATCAGTTTCAATTTTTGCTTTAGTAGCACCCATTGTTAAAAGGTGGCCAATTGAACTCTGTATGGCACTACTCAGCTTTCCTGAGCTTGTATCGAGTTTGTTATCAATTGTGAAGGTTACGTCGAGAAAATCAGCACCTGATTGGTTTAATAGTTCTAAAGTTCTGGCGCTCAAGTTATCTTGTGGATACAAATCAGGGTTAGTTGGTTTGGGGATTTTTACGGAGAACTTTTTTATGCTCAGTTTTTTATTAAGGAGCATCTCTGCTTGGTCCGGCCTTATGATTGGGCTGGAAAAAAAATTCACGCCAGCACTAGCCGTCAGCAGTTGGGCAAGATGCAAGCCAGTGTTACCGTCATCATTCCTGTGTATAACTAGTAAGGAATTTTCTTTGTAGTAAACGAAAAAATTCTTTTCAATAACGCCTTCGTCCATTTCCAACTCAATCTTTTTTCCATCCTTCCCCAATGCTCCAATCTCTGGAAGATCTGCTTTCCGTATTTTACGGATTTGGCCCGCGTATGAATTGGTACTGCTACGGTAGTTCAGGCCGAAAATTTCTCGTATACACCCATAGCTCGCATAGCTTTTAGGGTGATCCCCGTTTATTATCTTCTCAAATGCGGCTTCTGTGGTCATGGCGAAGAGGTCTTGCTGGACTGATGTTATCGAATAGAAATCAAATATGTAGCGCTTTTGTTTTTCCTGTTTCACCAATTGAACTCCCTAAATCTCGCGATACCAGCAAAACACAATTGCGGTTGTTATTTTGGCCTACATAAAAGTTTGTTATTTCGACTTCGTAATCTTTCCTGCCTTCACCTCATCCGCGCGCACCATAGAAGTGGTTCAGCGCTATCAGCTCAACTACAGCGACGATGGCGCAGAGCACAACGAAGCCAGGGCTGAAGACTCGCTTGCGGTTGGATGAGCTGCCGTCCGGCCAAATGCCAGCTTCGGTTGTGAAAACCACCATGAGCGCCAGCCAGGCCCAGAGCCAGACCTTGCTCCAGAAGCTTTCCTCTCGCCATGAGGTCGATGGTTTTCCAAGAGCGGAGGGCATCAGAGAAACTTCTGCGTAGCCTGAACAACAACACCGACGATCCGGCAGTTCTCGTCAAAAACTTCAGTTGGGTAGCCAGGGTTCAGGGGTTTCAGGTAAAGCCTCCCGCCATCACTGACCAGCTTCTTAAAGGTTGCCTCGTTGCTGTCAGGAAGCTTGGCCACGACAAGCCTGCCCGGCGTTGCTTCGACTTCGGTGTCTACCAGGATCAGTGATCCCTGGGCGATGCTCGTGCCGACCGGAGAGGTCATCGAGTCGCCCTTCACCTCAAGCCAGAACGCAGGGCCTTTCGAGTTGTACTCGGAAAACTCGTAACGATCCGAGATCCCGGCAGGGTAGGGCTCAACTGCTTCCGCCCAGGAGCCAGCAGACACCCAACTGATTACCGGGTAGCGAAAGCTTTGCGAAGGCTGCGCAGCAATTGAAACGTTGGACTCCGATGCGTCTTGTTCCGGGCCTTCGCCAATGCCGAGCCACTCCGCTCGGAATCCGGTCGCCTTAGCGAGCGCGTAAAGATTCTCCGGACGGAGGCTTTTGCTCTCGCCAGAAATCCATTGAGTGACAGCAGAGTTCGCTACGCCGCAAAGCGTCGCAATTTCTCCCTTTTTTTTACCGCTGAGCTTGATAGCGCGGGCAATACGTTCGTGTCTTTCCATGGACTCAATATTAAGTTAACTGAATTTAAGTATGCAGTAGGCATAAAACGCCGTTGACGCGATAAATTAAGCATGCTGAAATTGCGTCAGAATCGAACGAGGATGCGCAATGAAGACTGATGAAGTCGCCGAATTCTTCGGTAGTAAGACAAAGCTGGCACTGGCTCTGGGCATTCGTCCGAGCGCCGTGACCATGTGGGGAGAAACGATCCCTGAATCCCGGCAGTACCAGATTCAGGTCCTCTCCAAGGGCAAGTTCAAGGCGGCAAAGAAGATCCAGGCCGCTTGATATTCATGTCCGCTGTTCCATTGAAGCCAGATTAGAAGAGAGCAGTCCCCATGCAAACGTCCAGTTCCAGACACACCGTACAAACCCGTGATCAGGTGCTGGTCGCCCATGCTGCAAACCAGATCGCACGCACCAGCTTGAGCCAGGACGATTTCGCCCAGGCCTTGAGCCGTGAGCTGCACCTGTCGATCCCTGATCGAGCCAAGGAAAAGGTAGTTCCTGATTTCAATTCACCCGAACTAACTGGCGACGTGAGTGAGTTTGTGAAGGCTACCGGCCGTTGGCTAAAGCGTGTACAGCGGTGGCTGAACGGCGATCAAGAAATGCCGTCCTGGCTGGAAGAGTCGTGGGTCAACGCCCTTGAGCCTGAATACCGTGATCACTGCCTGAACGAGCTGGCTTGCCGCCACGGCTTGATCGGAGCCCGCCAGATGACCAGCGACCAATGTGCGAACAAAAGCTTCGGTGCGCTGATCCGCGCGCTGGGCGATGTGATCGACACCGGCAGCGAAGTGTTCGATGACCAGGTGATGTGCGAACTGGATCTGCCGCACTTGCCAGCGTTCGCCAAGCAGTGCCGCCAGGTTGAAGCGAAGGCGGGGGAGCTGGGGCGTCGTGCGGAGCAGTTGCTCGCCGGGGCGAGGCCATTGAAATCCATCGCCTGAATTCCAGGCACAAAAAAGCCGACGGTCGAGGTCGGCTTCTTTAACAGCTTTAAGCGAGAGAAATCATGCCAAACATTGTTCCGATACACAACCCTCGGGGGTTTACCCGAATGGATAACCAAATGATGGATGGCCTGATGGCCATCGATTTGTCGGCGCGCGAGATGAAGATCGTTTTGTACGTGGCCAAGGCCACCTTGAACTTCAGCACGGGTGCCCATCGCATCCCGGCGGTTGATATCGCCAAGGCAACCCACATTCATCCCGACACGGTGTCGAAGGCCATCTCCGGCCTGTTACGCCGTCGCGTACTCTACCGAGAGGGTGGCGCACGCGGTGACATCGGAGTTTGCGATCCAAAAGAGTGGATCTTTGTAGTAGAGCCGAAACAGACCATATCGTCTGATTCGGCTCAAGTGGTCCGAATCGGCACAGCCGCGAAACAGACCAAAACCGACGACTCCCTTCTTTATGCAAAGAAAGAACCCCTATTAACTCTTTCTACGAAAGAGATTAATCCGCCCCAACCAAAAACCGAACCGGCGAAGCCTGATCGCAAGGCGCCGTTCGGCATGTCTCAGCTGCTGGCCGACAACCCGCACAACGTCCCCGAGCAGCTTTTGGCAGACTGGCTCACCCAGCGCAAAGCCAAACGCGCCGCCGTGACCGCCACCGTCTGGTCAACCGTGAACACCGAGCTGGCCAAGTGCGCCGAGGCTGGCATCACCGCCGAAGAGGCAATCACCGAGGCGCTGAATTCTGGCTGGCAGGGTTTCAAGGCGTCCTGGGTGATCAAGCGCCTAGCGGAATCTGCGCCGGCGCCAGCGCCCCAATCGCGTCACACAGGCTTTGCCGAGCGCAACTACACAGATGGGCTGATTCAGCGTGAGGACGGTTCCTATGCGATCTGAGCCATCCCAGCAAATCCCCGAACTGCCACCGGGCGCTCGCATCCAGCCCGCTCACTGCGAAACTCACGGCGACTACGACCAGAAGGTTTTTCCTGTGCTCGGCCGAGAGTTGAAAAGCGGGTGCCCTGAGTGCAGCCGGATCATCCAGGAGAAGGCAGACGCTGCGCAGCAGGCCAACAAGGCGATGGAACTGCGCATGGCGATGGAGCGCAAGCTCGGCGCCGCGCTGATCCCAAAGCGCTTCGCCAGCAAGACCCTGGACGGCTACGTCGCGATCACTACCGAACAACGCAAGACACTGAACACCTGTCGCCGGTATGCCGCTGAATTCGCGCAGATCGCCGAGACCGGTCGCTGCCTGTTGCTACTGGGCAAGCCCGGTACCGGCAAGACGCACCTGTCCGTGGCGATCGCCAACGAGATAATGGCCAGGTCCAGCGCCACGGCTGTGTACCGCACCATCGGTTCCGTGCTGCAGGCCATCCGGGCGACCTACGACCGCACCAGCGACCAGAGCGAAAGCCAAATCCTCGCCAGCCTGATCAGCCCCTCGCTGCTTGTCCTAGACGAGATCGGCGTCAGCAAGGAAAAGCCCAGCGACTTCGAGCTGACCACGCTGTTCGCAATCATCAACGGTCGGTACGAGCAGATCCGCCCCACGGTGATCGTTTCCAACTTGGATGCAAAGGCGCTGCCGGACGCTATCGGCGATCGCTGCATTGATCGGCTTCGGGAGGGTGGGGTGATCGTCATCCCGTTTGAGTGGGAATCGCAGCGCGGAAAGGAGGGCTTTTGAAATGACCGACTACACCGACCTGAAACCATTGCTTGAGGCCTGCCGCTCAGAAAATTGCGATGGTCCGCATGAGTTCCGCAAGGCCGTCGAAGCACTTTTCGACGTGTGCACGGTTGAAACGATTTCCTCCCTGATCACCGAGAACGAGCGCCTGAACGCAGAAAACAAGCAGCTGATCCTGCTGGAGCATCATGGCGGCACCGTCGAAGCCGCGTTAAACCTGCTGGCCGAGCGCGACCAGCTCAAGGCCGAGAACGAGGCGCTGCGCGACGATATTGAGCAGTGCCAGTACGACGCCAATGCATGGCGCAATGGTGAAGAGTCAGTCTGGATCGAGGTCTTTAACAGCGAAGGCGACGACCCCTTCATCAGCGCTATCACCGGCCAGATCACCGTCGAACAGCTGGCCTTGATCCAGGCTGAGATCCTTGAATATCGGGAGGACTATTTCGAGAAGGGTTCAGGCCTTTACGTTTTCAGGTGTGCCCACTACCAGGCGTATCACGACAACGTGGGCATGACTGAGCCGGCTCACTGGGAGACTGACTTTGAGTCGTACAGTGCTTTCCCGTGGGAAGAAGAGTGCGCCGCCATGGGCAAGGGAGAGCAGCAATGAGCCCGATGATCACTCACCAGATGCAACCGTGCCCGTACAGCTGCGTGTCGACCTGCCTCGCAATGATCGTTGGGCGCTCGGCGCGGGATGTCATCCAAGAAATGCACCAGCCATATCGCGACGGCGATCTCACCTTGCGGCAAATGCTGGAGCGCCTTGGCATTGAATACACGGCTTTCTCCAGCCTGGACTGCCCGCCGCTGGCCGATGAAGGCGTTTATCTGTGCACCTCCCCGTCGCTCAACATCGAGGGCGGAAACCACCAGATCCTGATTGAAGTCACCGACAGCGGTTACTTCGTATTTGACCCGGTGCAAGGGCGCGACGAGCGTAAATATTACGTGGCGCGGGGGCGCGGCGAGGGTATTCCGCTGGCGATCGACCTTGGCGGCTTCGTCGTCGACGCCTTTATCTTGCGCGGCCATCTTTCTGCTCGGCGCAGCGGCGAGCCTTTGGCGGGGGTTGCAGCATGACCAAGCCAGCCAAGCCTCGCCCAATGCCCGTGTACCTCGTGCTGCGCCGTCTGGTCGATCCAGCAACCGGTAAGGAGGTGGCTGCATTCGTGCCTTCCTCCGATGCTGACCGGTCGATCCTCCGCGAGCGAGATTTCCGCATCAACACCAAGATCCGCGCCGACCTCAAGCAGCCACGCAACCCACGGTTCAACGGTCTGGTCCACGGCCTGGGCCGCGTGCTGAGCCAAAACATCGATCGGTTTTCAGGCAAGCGGTCCCACGACGCGATCAAGGCACTGCAGCTGGAATCCGGCGTGTACTGCGACGAGGAGTTGTTCGACATCCCGGGCCTGGGCCAGCTCACCCGCAAGACACCCCGCAGCCTTTCCTACGACTCAATGGGGGAGGAGACATTCCAAGACTTCTGGCGCCAGTGCTGTGGGTACTTGGTGCTGCATGACTGGCCGACGCTCACGGAAGAGCGCCTGACCGAAATGGCAGAGTTCGAAGCATTCAAGGAGGCCGCATGAAGCGCACCCCATTACAACGCAAAACCCCACTCACGTCCGGTGGGCCACGCCGCAAGCGCTGCCCAGAGTGCCGAGTGATGTTCACGCCTGCACGCGGCTCGCAGGTGGTGTGCGGCGAGATCGAGTGCGCCATTGCTTACGGCAGGTCGGAGAAGGGGCAGGCGAGCGCCAAGAGAGCCCTGGCTGATGTTGGTCGCCGGGACATCAAGGTCCGCAAGGAGAAGCTGAAGAGCAGGGCAGATCACATGAAGGACACCCAGCAGGCGTTCAATACTTGGGTTCGTGCCCGTGACGCGGAGCTTCCGTGCGTCAGCTGCAGCCGCCACCACCAGGGTAAGTATGACGCCGGCCATTACCGCACGGTGGGTAGCAATCCCGCACTTCGCTTCGAGCCGCTGAACTGCCACCGCCAATGTTCACCGTGCAATACCCGGCTCTCCGGGAACATCGTGAATTACCGCATTGAGTTGGTGAAGCGTATCGGCGCCGAAGCGGTTGAGTGGCTGGAAGGCCCTCATGAGGCCAAGAAGTACACCGTGGATGAGTTGAAGACGATGACCGCGGAATACCGGGCAAAGACCAAAGAACTGAAGAAAGGGGAAGCCGCATGACCTATCGCAACGTTGTTTCAGCAGTAGTTCGAGCCCTGGCGGCCGAGACAATCACTTCCGCCGGCGGCTGCGACTTCGAGCCCAAGGTTCAGTGCGCCAAGCAGAAGGGGGAGATCGTTGGCAAGGAAGCGGCGCTGCTCCAGGACTGCTGGGTCTTTGGCCGGCTGCACAAAGCGCTTACCCCGGCGCACTGGCGCGCCCTGGTAGCGAAGTACTCCACTCACGAGGAACGCAAGCACGGCGCGATACTGGAGTTGCTGAATTCGGTTAGGTCGCCGGCGCCGAAACGGTTTCGCGAGTGTGCGGTGCTGACCTGGGCGATTCCGCAGGTTGCCGGTGCCGAGGGTAAGCGTTCTGCGGCAGTGCTCCCGGCCGCCTGGTACGACATTACGAATTGGGACAATGACGGCAAGCCGGAATCCACCAGGTATCGGTGGCGTTCGTCGATTCGCAAGGGGTTAGATGATTTGGTAAACGAGGCGCTGACTGCAGCCCAAGAACTGCTTGATGCTGAAGAGTTAATCGAAACGGTTGCCGCGTAAGATAAGGCGTTTTCAAGATCGCTATTTGGGTGGGGCGGGAGCTGAAGTCGGAGCTGCCCGCCGAAATGGCAGTCATGGCTAAATGTCTTTCTTCACCTCTTTGTCTACGTGGCGGTCCCCCTTGTGCCGCTCCTTCTCCAGATGCTTAGATTCTTTGTCTATATCATGGCCGGCCCGATCAGCATCTTTGTCTGCATCGCGCATATCAGTCCTAACGTCTCTGGCTACATCCCCCTCGGCATTAGCCGTGATTGCATGGGACATCATTCCCGCTGCCAGAATCGCCGCAACCAATAGGTTCTTGCATCTACACATGTCCTATCCCCTGTTTTCAGTCGTCCCTGATTGGGTTTAGTAAAACTAGACCGAAAACTGAAGGTGCTCAACGTTGAGCTCGGAGGGCACTAACATTGTCCACTGGATGGGCGCGCTGTGTGTGCGTTGGGAGATCGCTGACTCCCACCCCTCTTGGCCACATCTCGCTCTCTTGTCTTGTCAGAGCGCGGGCCGAAAGCCTCCCTGTTCCAACCACTCGGTCAGTAGCGCCGCGCTCAGAGGTTTAGTGATCAAGTAACCTTGGGCTTCTGTGCAGCCCCACCGGCTAATCAAGGAAAGGGTCTTTTCCGTTTCAACGCCCTCTGCTACAACCCTATACCCTAGCCCTTTAGCGAGCTCGATCAGCGTCTTAACGAGTCGTTTGTCTTTTTCATTTGTACTGAGGTTGTTGATGAGTGATTGATCGAGCTTAACTGTGTTAACTGGAAGCTGTCTCAGGTACGACCAGTTGCTGTATCCAGTACCAAAGTCGTCTATAGATACTTCAATGCCCAGTCCTCTCGCGCGCTCTAACTGAGCTAGTACGGTCTTGGGGTCCGTCATAAGTATACTTTCAGTGAACTCAAGCTCTAATGCTTTTGGGTCAAGTTCGCTTTCGTCTATGAGTTCTACAATTCGATCCACGAATTTTGAGTTTTCAAGGTCGCCGACAGTTACGTTCATTGCGATTCTTAATCTTATTCCTTTGTTTTTCCATTCCTTTGCCTGCGCTGTAACCGCATCAAGCACCCAAAAGGTTATAGATCGCATTAGTGCAGTTTTTTCAGCCAGAGGTATAAACTCTGCCGGACCGATAGGGCCAAGGGTAGGGTGGTCCCAACGAATCAGTGCTTCAGCACTTGCGCAAGAGTAATCCGGCAAATTGATTTTTGGATGAAATACTAAGTTGAATTGGTTAGTCGAGCGGACAGCCTCTGACAATGAGCTTAGGAGCACAAACGCTCGTTTTTGCGCAGCATCCAGCTCAGGTTGATACAAAGCCCAGCCTAGATTTCTAACCCTGGCGTCATCGGCAGCGCCGACCACAAGACGTAGCCAGTCTCTTTCCTTTGGATCGCCAATGTGTAATACACCTATTCCAGTCTGCATTAAGATGGGAATTCCCTGGCAATCAACCGGTTCGTCAAAGCTTGAAAGTATTTTCATACACAGGCTTTCGATTGGATCTTCTGCATTAAGAAGAAAGCCAAAACGTGTGGGGCTAATTTTGTACAGAATGCATTGTTTTGGTATTAGGGAACGCAAGCGAGCTTTGACGTTCAGCATCAGGTTTTGTGAAAAGCTGTATCCGAGTGCTTTAACTACATCATTTAGGAATTTAGGCGAGATCACATCTACAGCATAAAGGTTGTGCGCTGTTCCACTATTACTGACCTGTCGTATATCTTCCTCCAGTCGAAGGCGATTGAATAGGCCTGTAGGTTGATCGATGTAGTTGCGAGACCGTAACCCCATGGCACGCATGATCACGAGTTCAGATAGATGAACGAGCATTCTTGCGTCTCGGCTGTTCATCGCAACTCTGGGAAGAGTGTCAATTATGCAAAGGCTGCCAAGTGAGAACCCGTCGTCTGTCAGCAGTGGTGCGCCAGCGTAATATCTTATGTACGGAGGGCCGGCCACCATAGGGTTGTCTTTGAAGCGTTCGTCCGTTCTTGCATCCAGAATCTCTAACGGTTCTTTATCAAGCAAAGAATGGGCGCAGAATGATACGTCGCGGGGAGTTGATTTCTCATCTATTCCTATCCGAGCCCTGAACCACTGTTCGTGTTCGCCTACGATTGAAATCAGAGCGATCGGGACGTTGAAGTATTCCGAAGTCATGGCGATTATTTTTTCGAAGACATCGTCCGTCTGGTCATCGTGAGGACATAGCTCCGCCACTCGACCTAAGCGTATCGCTTCGTAATCCAGATCTAGCACTGGGCCTTTGGCGTCCATGATAACCCTCGCTTGGAACGTCTATTTTAAGAAGGTATCAGATGCTCCGCACCGCTACGACTGCATTTGTCTATGACGTTCATAGCTTTACGCGGTGTGGGGTTGGTGGTGAGGGTGAGTTCGTGCGGGTACGAATGGTTTCCCAAGGCTGTCCGCATTCACTACTCGAAAAACGTGGGTTCAACTGTCAGTGGCAACCCAAAAGGCATATGACGGCAAACAGTTGTTGCTTCGAGTGAGAAAGTGAGAGACTATTTACCCATCATGTCGATCTTGCGCGTATCGAGATTGATACCAAAAACCCGGCCAGTGAGTCGGGTTTTTTATTGCCCAAATAAAGGGCGATTTAGCAAAAGGAATTTGCGGATTTTGAAAGAATTCAGATGCGGTAACTGCAAAAGACTTCTCGCCCGCACGGGTGGGTTTACAGAGCTCCAGATCAAGTGTTCCCGATGTGGGACGTTGAATCATGTGAAGGCCACGAGCCTCGAGCAATCGCCCATGAGCGCCATACGCCCAATACAGAGGCCTGAACTTAAATCAGCTAAGTAACGGAGTTTAAAATGGAAAACGCAAATTCGGCGTCTCAAACCTTGCAAGATCTTTGGACCCAAGTGCAACCGGTGGATAACACCGGCATGCTTAGGCGCGTGGTTTTTGGGGACGGCAAGTTTTATGCGGCTGGTGGCAACGGTCTTCCCACAACCACTCAGCTTGTCAGCGGAGGCGCGACTGGTACAGCGTGGACCAAGCTTAAGGACGTCGTCACCTCTGATAGCGGAAAGGTCCTCAACGATCTGTACTGGAACGGTCTTGGGACACAGCTTCAAGCCCTTTCTCAATCCGGCAATGTGGTCTACGGCAGCACAGCACGCCCTGAAAGGGCTTGGACAAACATTACGGCAACTGTTCGCGTGTCCGGAGATTTGCAAGGCATTGTGTATTATCAGCCAATTTCCGGCAGCGACGCGACCTGGATACTGGTTGGGTCTAACGGTAAAGTCTTTTCCCGTTATGGCGATTGGTCAGGCCAGGTGGAGCGCACTACGACCTTCACTTCTGACGAGACTGTGTACTGCGTCAACGTCATTGGCGTTTTTGTGTTGGTTGCGGGATCGAATGGGAAGCTGCTTAGCGCTGTGAAGATGGCGACGGGTAATCCCCAATCATTCGCGGCCAGGCCCAGCACCTTCGGCACTAGCACCATCCTTTCCATGAAGCTATGCAACGGGAAAATGTTTATCGTTGGTGCGGATGGCAAGATGGCATATTCATCCGATGGGCTTAGCTGGACTGCCGTTGGAGATACCAGTTTCGGTGGAAGCATCATCCGCGACATTGCTTACGGTAATGGCAAGTATGTAGCTGTCGGCGACGGCGGCAAGACAGCCGTTTCCGAGGATGGGATTGGCTGGGTTCAGCAAACCAACACTTTCGCAGGAACCGATATCCGGAGCGTCGCATACGGCAACGGCAATTTTGTAGCTGTTGGTGCAGGCGGTAAGATTGCTTACTGGACTCCATGATCTTCTACCACCCTGCGTAACAGAGCCCAGCCGTCGCGCTGGGCTTTTTCATTTCTGATTCAGGCTCGACACAGCCAGGGTCGCCCTTCGGGGGATGCCTGAACGCTGATAAGCCGGTAGTGCAGCGCTACGGAAAAATACCGGCAGCCCGTGCGCCCTGTTCAAACCTGACTTCCAGGGTGGCGTCGGCAGACAGCGCGGAAAGACGCGCACACCTATTCAGGGCCTCGACATTGATCGGGGCCTTTTCGTTTTCGGCCCCACCACACCCATTGCTCCGAGCTGGGAGTGCTGCTGGGGCTGACTTATTTCAAACATGCCCCACGGAGTCGAGCGCATGGAGTATTTGCAGCGCCTGCTCGACAAGATCGACAGGTTCGAATTGCTGATTGCGGGCCTCGTTGGGGCGGTGATCGCCAGCTGGTGGCACAAGGACGACCTGGGCGACTGGCGAGCCTGGGTGATCTTCCTAATCACCGGTGTGGCCTGCTCGATCTACCTGACGAGCATGGTCAGCAGCTACCTGGGCGTGACCGAGCCGAAGATCGTCGCTGGCATCGGCTTCCTACTGGGAGCCTTCGGTGGCTCGCTTCTGGCGGCAATCAATCGAGCCATCAAATCCGCTGACCTTTGGGCGCTCATCCGCCAGCGGTTCGGGGGAGGCAACCCATGAATCTTGAACTGATCAACTCCATCGCCTGCGGCCTTATCGCGCTGTGGGCAGCTTGGTGCGTACTGAGCGGGAAGGTGAGGGACGGCATCCTCGGGAAGCTGATCTACTCGACGATCGCCATCACCGGTTTCGTTGTGATGGTACGCAGCCAGAGCATCTTCTTCGGACCGACCACTGCCGGGCTGACGTTGCATGTCGCCTTGGCCCTGGCCGGTGCTCGCCACATCTTCATGGTCACTTACTGGCAGCGGGTGAAGGTGTGGCTTTGCCGGACGCTGAACTGCGAGCACTGCCTGCACTGTGACAAGGAACTAAGCGGTTTAGAGCGTCGAGCCGAGTGAGGCGCGCCACGTTTTCGAGCTTGTCAAATCGTGGCGCGAGCTTTTGAAGGTGAGCAATGTCACCCGCCTAGGCCGCGCGATTCCGATGAGTCTGGAAGTCAACAAAACCTTGAGAGGCTACAAACTCCCCAAGTAAAGCTTTCTGCAAATCTCCCAAGCTGAATTCCCGTTCACCCTTATGGCTTTGTTGTCTTTGCCATGCGGAATTAATACGTCCTGAACGCCGCCAAGCGATGCAAGGTAGTTTGACGGATCAGCTCCGGGCGGAACGTTACTGCGCAGATGCGGCAAAAAGCCATTCTGCTGAAGCAGCTCAGAAGATTGGGTCAGCCTCTCTTTTGCATGGGCTTTTACTGATTCCCGCTTTTCACCTTTTCTACCGAGGTACATATTGGCTGCTACGTAATCTCGCGCCGAGTTGAGCAGTTCGTCTTCAGTTGCCTTTTCCATAAAGCTCTCCACAGGGTTCGTTATACATAAATAGGGCCGACTTGCTCGAAATTAACTTGGAATAGATATGACTATAAAGCATCCCGACTGGGAGGCAATCGAGCGCGCCTACCGGGCCGGGCTGCTATCCATCCGAGAGATCGCCTCAACCCAGGGCATCACCCACGGCGCAATCAACAAGCGCGCAAAGCGTGATGGATGGGAGCGCGACCTCAAGGCAAAGATCCAGGCCAAGGCCGATGCACTGGTATCCAAACGCACGGTATCCACTGAGGTATCCACCAAACAGGCGGATACCGAAAGAGAGATCATTGAGGTCAACGCCGAGGTCATTGCGAACATCCGCATGGCTCACCGAGGAGACATCTCTCGCAGCCGGCGACTCACCAACAAGCTGCTGGATGAGCTGGAAGGCCTGACCGACAACCGAGAGTTGTTCGAGGAGCTGGGCGAGCTGATGCGCGACCCGGACGACAACGGCTTCGATAAGCGCAATGACCTGTATGGCAAGGTGATCAGCCTGCCGGGCCGAACCAAGACCATGAAGGAACTGGCCGAAACCCTGAAGACGCTGGTTGCCCTGGAGCGCCAGGCCTACGACCTCGACACCAAAGCCGGCAACAGCGACGCCGACGCGCTCTCGAAACTGATGGACGATCTATCGAAGGAAGCCTGACATGAAGCCCGAGCACTTGAAGCTGCTCCGGGACAAGTACTGGCGACTGAACAACCTCTACTTCATCACGGACAAGCAGGGCAAGAAAGTCCGCTTCCGGATGACGGACGAGCAGATCGAATACTTCGAAGGGATGCACACCCGCAATATCATCTTGAAGGCCCGGCAGCTCGGCTTCACCACCGAGTGCTGCATCATCCAGCTGGATGCGGCGCTGTTCGAGTCGGCCAAGTGCGCCCTGATCGCTCACACCCTCAACGACGCCAAGCGGCTGTTCCGGGAGAAGGTCAAATATGCCTATGACAACCTGCCTCCTGAGATACGCGCCGCCAATCCTGCTTCTAACGATGCTGCTGGTGAGCTTGTGTTCAGCAAGGGCGGATCGCTCTACGTGTCCACATCCTTCCGGGGCGGGACTCTACGGTATCTGCACGTATCCGAGTTCGGGAAGATCTGTGCCAAGTTTCCCCACAAGGCCCGAGAGATCGTCACCGGCGCCTTCGAGGCTGTCGCCACCGATTGCTTCGTCACGATTGAGTCGACGGCGGAGGGCAGGGCGGGCTACTTCTTCGATTACTCGCAGAGCGCGGAACGCCAGCAACTGGCTGGTGTGCCCCTGGGCCTGCTGGATTGGAAGTTTTTCTTCTTCTCCTGGTGGAAGAACAAGGCCTATTGGCTTGAACCGACCGACGTGGTCATCCCGCAGCGCCTGACTGACTACTTCAACGAACTGCACGCCAAGCACGGCATCGTCACCAATGACGGCCAGCGCGCTTGGTACGCGGCCAAGGAGAAGACGCTCGGCGACGACATGAAGCGGGAATACCCTTCGATCCCGGTCGAGGCCTTCCAGCAGTCGGTCGAGGGCGCCTACTACGCCCAGCAGTTGACCAAGCTCTACGCGCAACAGCGCATCGGCGTGATACCGAACAACAGCCACCTGCCGGTGATGACCTTCTGGGACATCGGCGTCGGCGACTCCACGGCCATCTGGTTCGTGCGTCAGGTCGGTGAAGAGTTTCACGTCATCGATTACTACGAGAACAGCGGCGAAGGCCTGCGCCATTACATGAAGGTGCTCAAGGACAAGGGTTACACGTACTCTGAGCACTGGGGGCCGCACGACATTGATAACCGGGAGTTCGGCAGTGATGCCAAGACTCGCCGGGAGTTGGCCCAAGAGGGCTACGAGATCGATGGGCAGATTTACAGCATGACGTTCGACGTAGTCCCGAAAATTGGCATCAGCGACGGCATCGAAGCGGCGCGGGAGGTTCTTCCGCTCTGTGTGTTCGATGAGGCGAAGTGCGAACAGGGGATCAACTGCATCGAAAACTACCGAAAAGAGTGGGATGACAAACGCGGCTGCTGGAAAGACAAACCACTTCATGACTGGACCTCACACGGGTCTGATGGATTCCGGTACTTCGCGGTGGCGAAGAGTGCCAGGAAGCCGGCTACCTCTATCAAAATGGGATACGCCCGATGAGCAACGACGTCTCCTTCAAGCGAGCGGAATACACGTCAGTGCTGGATCGCTGGGCGACCGTTCGCGACGTTTGTGCGGGCCAGCACCGGGTTGTCGATCGGCTGCCGTACATCAACGCACACGACAAGTCGCCGGAGAACGAAGACCGAAACCGGGCTTACCGAGAGCGTGCAGTTTTCAAGAACGCAACCGGGCACACCCGTAACGGGCTGCTGGGTCTGGCCTTTCACAAAGATCCGACCCTCTCTGTACCGAAGAAGCTGGAGTACTTGCAAGACAACGCTAACGGCTCCGGCGTGAGCATTTATCAACACTCCCAGGGCACGCTTGAAAAGGTGCTTGAAGCTGGTCGCCACGGTCTTTACGTCGACTATCACCAGGACGACGGCATCGGCGGGCACTCGGTGATCCTGTCCTACTGCGCTGAAGACATTATCAACTGGCGCACCGGAATGGTGAATGGTCATAGCGTGCTGACTCTAGTGGTGCTGCGGGAGTCGCCGGAGATACCGGACGGGTTTGGCTACAAGACAGCTGAGCAGTACCGGGAACTGGCGCTGGAGGACGACGGCTTTGTTTGCCGCGTCTGGCGTCGGTCCGGTCCGAAAGGTGGCGGGCCGCTGGCGATCATCGAAGAGTTCAGGCCGGAAGGCGTCACCGGGCGTCTCAAGGAAATCCCATTCACCTTCGTCGGCGCGCAGAACAACGATCCGAGCATCGATGAGTCGCCGCTCTACGACATAGCAATGATCAACCTGGGCCACTATCGGAACAGTGCCGACTATGAAGACAGCGTCTTCTGGTGCGGCCAGGCCCAACCATGGATTTCCGGCCTGACCGAGCAGTGGGTGAAGCTACTAGAGGCGAAGGGGGTTTATGTCGGTTCGCGCGCGCCGATGCTTTTGCCTGCTGGTGGTGCCTTCGGTTACGCGCAGCCGGCACCGAACACGCTGGTCAAGGAGGCCATGGCCGACAAGAACCAGATGATGATCGAGCTGGGCGCCCGGATGGTGGTGGCTTCACTTGCGGCCAAGACCGCCACCGAGTCCCGCGGTGATCAGTCGGCATCGACATCTGTCCTTGCCGGCTGTGTCGCCAATGTCAGCGAAGCCTATACGCGGGCCATTATGTGGTGCTGCACCTATATGGGCATTGCCGACAAGAAGGTTGCCTACCAGGTCAATCAGGAGTTCGTCGAGCTGACGGCTGATCCGCAAATGATCACCGCCCTGGTTGGTTTGTGGCAGAACGGCGGCTTCGCCAAGGCTGACCTGCGGGCTTACCTGCGCAAACTGGGCCTGATCGCGCCAGAGCGCACTGACCAGCAGATCGACGGCGAGCTAGAAGAGCAGGGTGACGGCCTGGGCCTGGACGATGAGGACAAAACGAATGGCGGCAAACCAAGCAATCCTTGACGCGACCATCCGGCACGCGGTTTTCCTCGAAAAGCTCAAGGCCGGGGAGGTGGGCAAGTTCGCTCCCTTCCTCAAGGAGATTGACCGCTCGATCCGTGACCGACTGACTCAATCGGACCTGACCGAGTACAACACGAAGCGCCTGGAAGCACTGTTGAAGGAAGTGGATAGCCTGCTGCTGGGCATCTTTGACCGCTACAGCGCGCAACTGAACCTCGACTTGGTGGATATCGCCAACTATGAGGCGCAGTTTGAGGCGACCAGCCTTGCCCGGTCGGCGCCGGTAGGTGTATCGCTGGATGTGGTCGGGCCGACGGCCGCCGCAATCCGCACGGCTGTCCTGACAAACCCGTTGAGTGTGCGCGGCACAGGCGGCGGGAAGCTGCTGAAGGCCTTTATCAAGGGTTGGACAGGTGAAGAGCGTGAGCGGGTTACCGGCACGATCCGGCAAGGCTTCTTCGAAGGACAGACGAATTTCCAGATCATCCGCAACATTCGCGGTACCAAGGCGGCCGGATACAAAGACGGCATCCTGGCGACCACAAACCGTAACGCCAGCACCATCGTGCACACCGCGATTCAGCATGTGTCGGCCCAGGCGCGGATGGAGGTGGCCAAGGCCAATACGGACATCGTGCAAGAGATCCAGATGATTGCCACGCTGGATAGCAAGACCAGCCAGCAATGCCGCTCGATGGACAAGCGCCGGTTCCCAGTCGATTCCGGGCCGCGGCCACCGTTTCACCCGAACTGCCGCACTACGTTCATTCTGCTGACTAAACTCAGTGAGATGTTTGCCAAGGGCGCTACCCGGGCGTCGGTTGGCGCCAATGGCGGCCAGCAGATAAGTGCGAGTCTGGATTACTACCAATGGCTCCAGCAGCAACCAGCTTCGTTCCAGGACGTTGCTATCGGCCCAGTCCGGGCCAAGCTTTTCCGGGAGGGTGGGTTGACTGTGGAGCGCTTTGCCGAGCTGCAGCTTGATCGAAACTTTGCGCCGCTGACGCTAAAGCAGATGAAAGTGCTTGAGCCGCTCGCGTTTGAAAGGGCAGGATTGCAGACGTAGACACTGATGGATTCAGACCAAATGCGAAACGAGTTAACCGCGCAGGAAATCGTCCGAGTATCAAATTTGTTAAGGGCAGCGGCGGTCGCGATAATAAATAATACTTGTTCGGCGTCGCAACGAAATGAACTTAAAAAAATTTGTGACGAAGTTCATGCCCAAGGTCGTTTGGATGATCCACAAGCCTATTTGGACAGTCTCAATCGCGCCCTGTCTACGCACTGGCTGGTTGGCGAAATCGCCTCGTCTAAAAGCCCTTTGGGCACGGCTCTGTATGTAGACGCACTACCAGATGATAACCGAAGGAAAGCGTACCGATTGGAGCGCGACTTAGGTATGTGACCACACGATTCCAAAAGCCCCGGTTATCCGGGGTTTTTTTATGCCTGCAAAGCGGGCCGACCAAACCCAAGGGGTGCATCAACGTGGCAGAAGAAAACGAAATCGACCTGGAAAATCCGGCAATCAAGGCCGCTATCGCGACTGCCGTTGAGGCATCTGTTTCTGGTCTCAAAACCAAGAACTCGGAGCTGCTGGGCAAGCTGAAGGAAACCTCCGGCAAGCTGACCCAGTTTGAAACCCAGTTCGAAGGCATCGACATCGATGCAGTGAAGGGCTTGCTCAGCCGCGCCGGCCAAGACGAAGAAACCAAGCTGCTGACCGAGGGCAAGGTGGACGAGGTCTTCACCCGCCGCACCGAGCGCCTGCGCGGTGACTACGACAAGCAACTGAAGGCCGTCACCGGCCGCGCCGAGAAGGCAGAAGCCTTCGCCGCCAAGTTCCAGGGCAAAGTCCTGGGTGACTCGGTGCGCGGCGCAGCCCTGAAGGCTGGTGCACTCCCTGAAGCAACCGACGACATCATCCTGCGCGCCAAGGGCGTGTTCTCTCTGAGCGAGGAGGGTGAAGCGGTAGCTGTCGATGAGCACGGAGAAATTGTCCGTGGCAAAGACGGCAAGTCCCCTCTGACCCCGCTCGAATGGGCGGAATCCCTGCGCGAAAGCGCACCTCACCTGTGGCCTAGGGCTTCAGGGACACATGCCCCGGGCGGGGGTGGCGGCCAGGCTGCATTCAAGCGCTCCGAAATGACCTCCGAGCAGAAGCGCGACTTCCAGCGCAAGCACGGCCAAACCGCATATCTCGCATTGCCCAAGTAAGGGGACAAACCCATGGCTACAACCGTCAACAGCGACCTGATCATCTACAACGATGAGGCGCAAACCGCATACCTGGAGCGTGTCCAGGACAACCTCGATGTGTTCAACGCATCGTCCAACGGCGCGATGGTGCTCGACAACGAGCTGATCGAAGGCGACTTCCGCAAGCGCGCGCTCTACAAGCTGAACGGCTCGCTGGAACACCGCGACGTCAACTCCGAAGGCAAGGTAACCGCCAAGAAAATCACCGCTGGCGAAGCTGTCGGCGTCAAGGCTCCTTGGAAGTATGGCCCGTACCAGACCACCGAAGAGGCGTTCAAGCGCCGCGGTCGTCCGGTTGAGGAGTTCTCCCAGATCGTCGGTGCCGACGTGGCCGACGCGACCCTGGAAGGCTTCATCCAGTACGCGACTGCCGGCCTGCGCGCCGCTATCGGCTCCAACGCCGAAATGGTGGTCTCCGCCAATATCGAAACCGACGGCAAGAAGACGTTGACGCGCGGTATGCGCAAGTTCGGCGACAAGTTCGGCCGCATCGCGCTGTGGGTCATGCACTCGTCTGCGTACTTCGACATCGTTGACGAGGCGATCACCAACAAGATCTACGAAGAAGCCGGTGTCGTGATCTACGGCGGTCTGCCCGGCACTCTCGGCAAGCCGGTGCTTGTAACCGACACCGCGCCGGCGGACGTGATCTTCGGCCTGCTGCCAAACGCCGTAACCATCACCGAGTCTCAGGCTCCAGGCTTCCGCTCGTACGAAGTCAACGACGAAGAGAACTTGAGCATCGGTTACCGCGCAGAAGGCACCGTGAACATCGACGTGCTGGGTTACAGCTGGAAAGCCACCACCGGCGGCTCCAACCCAACCCTCGCCGCCGTTGGCTCCGCGGCTAACTGGGTCAAGCACGCGGGCAGCAACAAGGTCACCGCCGGCGTGATGATCAAACTGACTGCCACGCCTCCAGCCGGCGGCTGATAACAACCCCTGAAGGCGGCCAGAAATGGCCGCCACGGAGATATTCATGAAACTGACTTACAGCAATCAGCTTGATGGCTTCGACCCGGATGAGCGTTATCGCAACCCGGAACACTTCGATAAGCCGGAAGCGGGTGTAACCAGCGTGATGGTGATTGGCGATTGGCCGCAGGTGGTTGACGCCTATGAGTCGGTTGGCGTCGATGTTTCGGTAAAGGAAGGCGCTCGAGTGCAGGTTGTCGGCACCGACAATCAGGCTGAACTGGAACGCCTCATTGCCGGCCTGCGCGCTGAAAACAATGCAATTGTCTTCTTGGTTGACGGCCTGAAAACTGGCGAAATGGTGCGTCCAGAAACGGGCGAGTTGGCGATCTGCTTGTTTGATGCGTTTGAGTCCGCCCATACCTCTCTTGGTGAGTTGACCAAGGAACGTGACGACCTGGCCTCTACCGTCGACGAGTTGCGTAGTGAGATTGAAGCGCTGAAGAAGGCCGCAGTCGCGCAGACGGCTGACGAGGCCGGCGAAGTCGCGGCGTTGAAAGCGAAGCTGGACGAAGCCCAGGTGCCTTACCGCGCCAACGCCTCGAAAGAATCCCTGGAAAGGCTCGTAGCTGATCTGTCCAAGGAGTGATAATGCTGGCTGTCGGTGATCCGGCGGCCAATCTTCAAACCATTCCAGCGAGTTGACGCATGACACTCATTATCGAGGACGGCACCGGCAAGCCTGACGCGGAAAGCTATGCAAGCGCCGAGGACCTGGCCCTGTATGCCGTGAAATTTGGCACGGTTATCCCAGCAGGCGTTCCCGAGCAGGAAGCGTTGCTGCGCCGGGCCGCCTTGGCGATGGATGGCATGGTCTGGAAAGGACGCAAGTCCAACAGCGAGCAAGCTCTGTCCTGGCCGCGCCGGGAAGTGCTGTTGGATCACGAGATCAAGCCGAACAACTACCTACCGGCTCGGATCCAGTACGGGCAGATGGCGCTTGCTGCTGAGATCCATACCGACGACGTCGACCCAATCGACCAAAGACAAGGAGCAGTAGTCCGCGAGCGTGTCGAAGGCGCGGTTAGTGTTGAATATGCACCAATCAGCAACACCAGCAGTAGGCTTCTTCCTGCGGCACCAAGCCGACCAAGTCGAAGCCAGTTTGCTGATTACTTGCTTAAACGCGGGCTTTGGTCGATAAAAATTTAAATTCGATACATTGCCGTTACGTCATCAAGGCGGGTGAAATCGTCTTCCTCTTCGGCTGGCAAAGAGATTATGTCTTTAGCAATCATCTCCTCGAATTGTTCGATGAACTCAAACAAAGAAGGCAGGGTTTCCTGATCAGCTGGGAAGAGTTTCATTGCAAATTCTGATGCCCAGATCGCTCGGTGCGTTCCTCTAAGAGAAGCAACAATGGAATCTCGTAGCACTTTTTTGCTTGCTTCAGTATCGACGCCGGAATCGACGTCTTTTTGCAACTTTAAGCGTGCCTCTCGTACCGTCGCTGCCTTTTTTTCGGGAGTCATTCCTTGTCCTCGATGAATTAGTGAAGAGTTTGATATGGCGCACTTTTATGACCGATTTGCAGAAGTGGCTTTACGATTAATAACACAGTTCGGCCAACCAGTGGCCATCAGAAAATCGGAGCCGGGCGAATACAATCCTGAGACTGGTGGTGAATCGCCTGGCGCGACTGTAGAGCAAATTGCCCATGGAGTCCTGCTAGACTTTACCGGCCAGGAATTCCAGAACAACAGCCTTATCAAGCAGGACGACAAGAAACTGAAAATCGCCGCGCAGGGGTTGGAATGGGCGCCTGATCTTTTGAACCAGGTCATCGTCCAAGGGCGCACTTGGACAATCGTGCCCCCGCTGAAAGAGGTCAATCCGGCCGGCACGCCGATCTTGTATGAGCTGCAGGTGCGATCATGACGAACAAATACGCGAGTATGAACGGCAGCTTTGCTGAGAACATTCGCGACTTCGCCGAGCGAACGAAAGGCAGCATAGATGCGACCATCCGCGAGATCGTCATTGAGATCGGTAGCAGCGTGATACGTATGTCGCCGGTTGGGAATCCTGAGGTCTGGGCGGCGAATGTCGTTCACCGACAGGCGAACAAGCGAGCCGCCGATGACTATGACTTCAAGGTCGCGGTGCGCAATACGATAATCAACCTGAACGAATCGAACTTCACCAAAGCCGGCAAGCTGCGAAAGGGCGTGAAGTACGCCAAGCCCCTGACCAAGACCGAGCGCGACCAGAACTTCAGCGTGAACGGTTTGGTGGCAGGCAAGAGCTACGTCGGCGGGCGGTTTCGCGGGAACTGGCAGTTTTCGATTGATACGCCGGCCGAGGGAGTGCTTGATCAAATCGATGTCAGCGGTAACGTCAGCATCGCTGTGCTCAAAGCGCAGGTTCAATCCCTGACAGCGGGGCAAACGGCCTACATCGTGAATAACCTGCCCTACGGAATCCCCCTTGAGTACGGGCATAGCAAGCAAGCGCCTCATGGGATGATTCGGGTCACGTTGTCTCAGTTCCAGAAAACTGTCGATGACGCCATCAGGAATAACCAAGTATGAGCCATGCCATCATCGCGTCGATCTATGAGGCAAAGCTGCTCGCTTGGAGTAAAGCGCGTGCGGAGCCCATCAAGGTCGTGTTCGAAAACACTCAGTACGACCCGGCGGACGGCGAGACCTACCTGCGGGCGTTCATGCTCCCGGGTGAGACGGCCAGCAGCACGCTAGCCGGCGACCATCGAGCTTTCATCGGCGTCTACCAGGTCAGCATTGTGGCTCCGGCCAATACCGGCAAGACCAAGACGAACCCACTAGTGGCTGAGTTGACCAAGCTGTTCCCGCTTTATGCGAGAGACACAAAGGCAGGCCTCACCGTCGTTACGATGTCGCCAGTTGATCCTGGTCCGGGCATTCCCGACCCGCCCACATATACCGTGCCGGTGTCGTTCGAATACAGAGCCGACATCGTTTAGCCAGGATCAAGCGGGTGAGTAGGCGTCCCTTGATGGAAGAGCATTTGCCAATTTCCAGCCTCAAGCTTCCAGATTGAAGATCTGCGCGCGTATTGCCTTGATGCTCCGTCGCGGCTGGATTGGGAGGCTTCGTATACCAGCAGGCAAGCGTCTTTGGAGATCACGGTCATTTTGAAATTTCGCGCCAGGATTTCGACGCGAGACTTCATATTCGGCAAGCTTTCAACCGTATCAGCTTTTGAATAGAAGGCACCTGAGCGACCTATTTCATGGAAGTCTCTGTGCAATAGACGATCGAGTTGTTCGGGGTTACTGCGGACACTCGTTTGATGCAAGCTAATTTCCATTTCTTGAAGCAGGTTGAGTAGAGCGGCCTCTGTCAACATAGTTGTCCCCGGTGCTTCATCACGGAGCTAACTGATTAGCACTTCCACCGCCCAAAGGGCAAACCCAATAACCCGCCTCTGTGCGGGTTATGTCATTTCTGGAAAGAGGAAACACCCATGGCCGGCATCCAAATGCCCAACGGCGCTACCCTTGAGATTGCATCGACTTACGGCGTTGAAATCCCGTTTACTGCGCTGAACAATGCCAATCCGGCAATCGCAACTGCTGCAGCCCATGGCCTGGCCGAGGGCGATGTAATCGCCGTCAATTCCGGTTGGACTCGCCTCGACGGCCGCGGTGTCCGCGTGGGGGTAATTGCCAGCGGCACGTTCGCCTTGGCAGGCGTGAACACGACCAACACTCAGCAGTATCCAGCGGGCTCCGGTATCGGCTTTGTCCGCGAGGTGACTGCCTTCACCGAGATCTCGCAGGTCACGGAAATGAACTCGGCCGGTGGCGATCAGCAGTTCCTGACCTTTGGTTTCGTGGCCGACGACAACGATCGCCAGATGCCGACCACCAAGAACCCGATCACGCTGACTTACACCGTCGCTGACGATCCGTCCAAGCCCTATGTGGCTGTCTGCGAGGCAGCGGACGACGACAAGCAGCCTCGCTTGCTCCGCCTGAACCTCCCGGGTGGTAGCAGCATTATCTACAACGGCTACGTGTCGATCACCGCGACGCCGACCATGTCGCGCAACAACCTGATGACCCGTGTTATCAGCGTTGCCCTGACTGGCCTGCCAACTCGCTACGCGACCACGGTGTAACCCATGGCCAAGTTCAAGCTGATCCAGAAACCCACGTTCAAGGCGACCGTACTGATCCAGCGGGCCGGCTACAACGCCGAAAAGGTCGAGTTCGAGTTCCAGTACCTGGACCGTACCGCACTTGCCGAGCTGTACACCGGCTGGAATGAGCGCCACAACGAGCTGAGCAAGCAAGTCGGTGACATGGACCTCAAGGCGTTCACTGCCGCTCAGATCGCCTTGCAAGCCGATCAGTTGATGGACGTGGTCGTCGGTTGGGACATCGAGGAAAAGTTCACGCCTGAAAACGTGCGCATCCTCGTCAACTCGATCAACTCGGCGCCCAAGGCGGTGCTTAACGCGTACGCCGAAGCCTTCAGCGAAGCCCGCCTGGGAAACTCCTAAGCGCCTCCCGCGCGCTGTATGAACCCGGGCCGTCAGATGCAGACCTGATGGCCTTCGGTTTGTCTCGCCAGGACATCCCCGACAAGGAAGTCGGCATCTGGCCCGACAACTGGGACGCCTTCAAGGTCTTCGAGGCCATGAGCACCCAGTGGCGCACAGGCGCGTGCGGCGCAACAGGCATGGACTACAGCGTTCTCTCCGGTGTGATTCGGATGTGCGGCGTGCCGATCAGCCAGCGACAAACCCTTTTCAGTGACTTCCGGCGGATGGAGGCTGAAGCCCTGCAGGTGATGGCGGAACAGAGAGAAACCAAATGAGCACGAACTTCGCCACCCTAGGCATTGCGGTTGAGTCCTCGCAGGCCGCAAAGGCTGCTGACGATCTGGATAAGCTGGTCGATTCGTCGGAAGGTGCCCAGAAGGCTATCGATGACCTCGGCAAAACTGGTGAAGGCCTGGCCAACACCGGCAAGAAGGTTTCCCAGGCCGAAGCGGACGTTGCTCAAAGCATCGACAAATCCACTGCTGCCAGGGATCGACAGACCGGGGCAAGCCGCAAGGCGGCCGACAGCGCAGTAGCGGAAATCAGCGTCATCAGCCAACTCGACAAGGCAATGACGGGCAACATCGACAGCATTGAATCGCTGGTGCAGGCCGAGGGCTTGCTGGAGCGCGCTCGCAAGGGTGGCCTGGTCACGATCGAGGAGCAAGCGAAGTACCAGGACCAACTGGGCAAGGCCTACGACAAGATCGAGAAGGCAGAAGCGAAGGAACTGGCCCAGAAACAGAAACTGATTGAGGCGGAAAATCGTCAGATTGAGGCGCTGAAACGCACGGTCAACGGGATTGATCCGGTCACCGCCAAGCTGGCGAAGTTGGAAGCCCAGGAGAAGGCGCTCAACGACCTGCATAAATCCGGTCAGATCGACGCAGAGCGTTACAACGAGGCGCTGGCGAAGATAGGAAAGGATCGGTCTGGCCTGACTGAGACTGCTGGCGCGTTCGACAAGCTCAAACTGGGTACGCGCCAGGCTCAAGAAAACGTGATGCAGCTCGTCAACGCCATTCAGGCGGGCGATCTGGGCAGCGGGGCGCGGGCCATTGCACAACTGGGTGCCGGCGCCGGTGAGTCGGCGAAGAGCCTTGCGGGGATGCTGATCCCGGCCGGCCTGCTGGTCGCTGTTATTGGATCGCTTGGCTACGCCTACTTCGACGCGATGAAGCAGGCGCGCGAGTTCAACGCTGCAATCAATGGCGGCACGAACGGTGCAGGGCAGACCATTGCGAGCCTGAAGGACATGGCTGACGGTGCCGGCCGCGTTACCGGGAACTTGACCGGCGCGCGGGAGGCGGTTGTGTCGTTGGCGTCTGGCGCAGCCACCAGCGGAACGCAGATGCGCAATCTGGCCGAAGCTGCCGCGGCGGTCAGCGAGGTCACTGGGCAGGGCGCGGGCGAGTTGGCTAAGTCCTTTGCCACCGCCGGCGACACCGCGACGGAGGCAGCCGGAAAGATCAGCAGCCAGTATGGATTGCTCACTCTTGAGCAGTACCAGGTGATCAAGGGGCTGGATGACCAAGGCGAAAGCCAGCGCGCTTTGGATGTTCTCAGCGAGGATCTGAATCAGGCTGCGCTGACGCGCTTGAAGACCTACCGCGAGTCGCTATCCGACGTTGAGCGCGACTGGGACAACATCAAGACCGCCATCAAAGGCGCGTACGCCGAAGTCCGGTCGGAGATCTTCCCCGACCTGGCCAAGCAGATCGAGATCACTCAGCGGGTGCTGGATACCCGGAAGGGTGGTGGTGTAGCTGGCGCAATCTCCAACGGGCTCAGCTCACTCAACACTGCGCTGGGCCTGGGCACCGGCGAGCATGACGACTCGACCGAGGCTCTGGAAAAGAAACTTGCAGGTCTGAAAGCCAGGCAGGCGGCCAGTTCAAATCTGGCAATCGCCACCGGTGAAAACACTGACGCCAATCAGAAGGCCATTGACGCTCAGCGGGCGCTGGATGCTCAGCTCGATAACGTCAACCCTCTGGCCAAACGTCAGGCTGGGCTGAAGAAACTCAACGATCAGTTCCGCGCCCTTTACGAAAACGCCGAGAAAACCGGGCAGAAGTCACCATTGCTTGATGGTGTCAGTTTCGACGGCGCCAAGTTCTCTGGTGGTGCTTACGACACGCTACTGAAGGGGCTTGAGACCAAGAACAAAGACCCGAAAACGGCAGGCAGTCAGGTTGACCTGACCGGCTTCAACGACGCCAAGAACAACCTGGCAGCCATCGCAGCCGATTACAAAAACTACCAGAAGGAATTGGACGCGGCGCAGAGGGCCGGCCTCATCTCCGAGGCCGACTACCTGGTGCGTCGCCAGGCGCTGATCGGCAACGAACATGACCAGGTAACGGCCGCGTACGAGTCCGAGATCTCTGCGCTGGAGGCCGCCAAGGGCAAGAAAACCACGTCAGCCGCGCAAAGCATCCAGCTAGACCAGAAGATCGCCGACGCGCGCGCAGGGATGGTGAAGGCGCAGAAGGATGCCGATAGCCAGCTTGAGGTGTTGGCGACCAACGAGGTCGGGCGACTTGCCAAGCAGGAGCGGGCGATCAGCTCGTACGTACAGGCACTGGGGCAGCAACAGCGAGCCTTGGAGTTGGCCGGGCAGCGCGCCGTGCTGGGCGTCGGCCAGGGTGATCGCCAGAACGCGCTCAACGGGCAACTGAACAGCCAGCAAGACCGGTTTGCTCAGCAGTCGCTGGAACTGGAAAATCAGCGCTCCGATCCGTCGCGCAACATGTCGGATGAAGAGTTCACGCGCAAATCGCAGGCGCTCGCCGACGCGAACAAGAAGGCTACCGACCAGATTCGGCAGAACTACGCGGATGTGGAGGCCGCCCAAGGAGACTGGACGAAGGGCGCTACGGCGGCCTGGGAAAACTACCTGGACTCGGCGCAGAACATCGCCGGTCAGACAAAAAGCCTGTTTGGCAACGCCTTCGGCACCATGGAGGACTCGGTTTCCAATTTCGTGCTCACGGGGAAGGCGAAGTTTTCTGACTTCACCAAATCGATCTTGGCGGATATGGCGCGCATTGCTACGCGCCAGGCCAGCTCGGCATTGCTGGGCAGTCTGGTGGGCGCGGCTGCGAGTTACTTCGGTGGCAGCGCGGCCGGAGGTGGCAATGGCATGGCGGCCGGGTCTGCCGGTGCCACGTCGTCAAACCTCGGCGCATCGCAGGCTGGCTATTCCAGCGCCTACTTTCAGGCGGACGGTGGTGCCTGGGCCAATGGCGTGCAGATGTTCGCCGACGGCGGTGCCTTCACCAACTCTGTCGTCAGTAAGCCCAAGGCGTTCGGTATGGGCAACGGCAAGACCGGCATCATGGGTGAGGCGGGCGAAGAGGCGATCATGCCACTCACGCGAACCTCCAGCGGCAAGCTTGGCGTTATGGCGATGGGCGGCGGTGGCGGTGGCGGCACGCAGATCAATGTCGAGGTGCATATCGACGGAGACGGCAACACGTCGTCCTCATCCGATGATCCCGGCTACGACCTGTTCGGCAAAGAGTTGGCGACCTTCGTCGAGCAGAGGTATCAGGAACTACGGACGAAGGACATGCGCCAGGGCGGCGTCATCAACAAAGCAATCAAGGGGCGCTGATGGCCATCGAACGATTCATCTGGGAGACGGAAAAGGGCGCGGAAGGGGATGTTGCCCAGCGCGTTCGCACCAAGCAGTTCGGGGACGGTTACGAGCAGTCGGTCGAGGACGGCCTCAACAATCAGTCCCAGTCCTGGCCGCTCGTCTTCACAGGCGGCAAGCCCCGGGTGATGTTGATCAAGGCGTTCCTTGATCGGCACAAGGGGGCAAAGGCGTTTCTCTGGACGCCGCCCCTCGGGGAGCTTGGCCTCTACAAGTGCAACGGCTACAAGCCCGTGCATCGCGGTGGCCAGGTCTACGCCATCACCGCCACATTCCAGCAAACCTTTCACCCCTGAGATAACCGCCCATGGCACTGATCACGGACATCCAGAAACTGGAGCCCGGCGGCGAGATTCGCCTGTTTGAAATCGACGGGACCGAGTACGGCGCCGATTACCTGCGCTTCCACGGGCACGCGATTCCGCACACGCCGGAAGAGCTGATGGCCTACGAACACTCGGAAGAGGACCTGCCGGCCAAGTCGATTTGGTGGCAGGGCGAGGAATACGCTGCCTGGCCGGTGCAGATCGAGGGCATTTCCTCCAGCAGCGACGGCACCGCCTCACGCCCGACCTTCGCCGCCGGCAACATCAACGGGCGCGTCACGGCGTTGTGCCTGGCGTTCGAGGACATGCTCAAGTTCAAGCTGACGGTTCGAGAGACCCTGGTCCAGTACCTGGATGCGGCGAACTTCCCGGAGGGGAACCCAACGGCGAATCCGACCCAGGAAGCGCTGGAAATCTGGTTCATCGACCAGAAGACCAGCGAGGACGGTGAGGCGGTGGTGTGGGAGCTGTCTTCCCCGGGCGAGATCGATAACCACGGGCTGCCGGGCCGGCAGATGACCACGTTCTGCCACTGGGCCATGACCAATGGCTACCGGGGGCCGGACTGCGGTTACACCGGCGCGGTGATGTTCGACGACGAGGACAACCCAACGGACGATCCGTCGAAGGATCAGTGTAAGGGCTGTCTGTCGTCCTGCAAGCTGCGGTTTGGCGAGAACAACGAATTGGCCTTCGGTGGATTCCCCGCCGTTTCACTCATTGCCCGGAGCTGATCATGCGCAAGCACATTATTGCGGCCATTCAGGCGCACGCCGCCGCCCAGTACCCGAAAGAGTGCTGCGGGCTGCTGTTGGCAATCGGGCGGTCGCAGAAGTACTTCCCGTGCCGGAACATCGCCACGGAGCCAAACGAAGAGTTTCGGCTAGATCCTGAGGACTACGCCGCGGCGGAAGACCTGGGCGAGGTGATCGGTATTGTTCATTCGCACCCAGACGCCACCAGCCGGCCGTCATCGCACGACCTGGCGATGTGTGAGGCCACGGCGTTGCCCTGGCATATCCTGAGCTGGCCGGAGGGCGATCTGCGCACGATCACGCCAACCGGCAGCACGCCGCTGCTCAAGCGCCCGTTCGTTCACGGAGCCTGGGACTGCTGGCAGGTTTGCGCTGACTGGTATCAGCGGGAGTGGGGACTGGAGTTTGAAACCTTCCAGCGCACTGATGGCTGGTGGGAGAGCGCGGAGAACGCAAGCCTGTACGAACAGCATTACGAGGCCGCCGGCTTTGTGCAGGTGGACCAGCCGCAGCGCGGTGACCTGATAGTCATGCATGTCGGCCGAACGGTTCACCCGAATCACGCGGGGATTTACCTGGGTACTGATCCTGCGTTAGCTGGTGAAGAGTCATGCACGTTCGGGCCTGGCCCGTTCCTGCTTCATCACCTATATGGCAGGCCGTCCGAGATCATTGTCTACGGCGGCCCCTGGAACGACCGAACACGCCTGATTCTCAGGCACAAAGACGCAAAACAACCAACATGACGCGGCATGGCCGCAGGAGATACGCATGATTCAGCCAGACCCGTTTGCCCCTACCATCGCCTGGCGCAGAAACTTCGCCAACCCAGAGCGCGATCCTGTCGAAGTTGATGTCCAGGATGGGCGCGCTGAGTATTTGCTCAGCGGCCCTTACCGAATGACCGAGGGCGCTACGATTGAAGTTAGAGAGGGCCGGGTCATTTGGAGTAGCGGTAGAACTCAGCCTATTTGATATGGCCGAAAACCCTCATAAAGTTACCGTCTCCCCGAATCGCTTTGTCGTATACCCGAATTAAAGCAAAGTCCGTTCCCGCCTCGCTCAGAGCAGTAAAGAGCTCGTCAGGCTGGCTCTCTGAGCTAAAAGTAAAAAGCCCGAACCCGCTCTGCATTCCGTCTACGGCGAAATCCTGAGCTTTTGTCGAAACTGCCGCGCTTTCAGTAACTAAAACGTAGGGGAAAATGGTTTGCCCTTGGCGCATGTCTTGCTCCTTCAATAAACGCGCCGATATTGGCGCTACCCCAGTCCTTGGGCTTGCAGGCGTAGGGCTGGGAAATCCTTGCGTGTGGCAGGAGACTACTACTGGCCGGTGGTCGGGGGTTACTGAGGATTCGTACAGGCGGGAATGACCAAGACTCAACCGTTTAGCAGTTCACCCATTTACGCCTGGCTGAGCGGGTCTCATGCGGCGTCATCGTGATACGAAACGTAGAGATCAGATTTGAAGCATAGCCACGAGCTCATCAAGATTCTTGAAGCAGCTGTCGCGCTCACTCGCGGGCAATGACATTACATCGTTCGCGATAAGTTCTTCCAGTTGTTCGACAAGATCCAAATGGTCAGGGTTAGCAGCCTCTCCTTCAGGGAAGAGCTGAAAAGCAAATAACGATGCCCAAAGGCCTCTGATCGATCCTCGCAAGGAGGCAGAAATTGCGTTTCGTAGAGCCTCTGTGCTTGCTTCAGTGTCAACTGCAGCATCGCAGTCAGCCTTCACAAGGACGCGTGCATTAGTGATTTGTATCGCTTTTTTCGCGGGAGTCATTCCCTTCTCCGGTAGTAAGGTCTCAGTCCGGCGCATGGTCGGTTTTCGAGTCTGGTTGGTAGGTATGCCTTGTCAATGCCGCCGAGTTTCAAGCGCGCTATCCAGGTCGCGGGCCAAGTCGTCAGCGAGAATCCCTAGAACGGTCCACATCGCAGTTATTCGGTTACGAACAGCAATGGCGTGCGTGCTTTCGTTTTCGCCCTCTGGATCATAGGATGCGCTCACCTCAAAAAAGCTGAGAGCAACCGGCTCGCTCTGCTTGAAGAATTTCAGCAAGAGCGAACCTAGTCGCGCCGGTTCATTCCGATGTCCCAAGGCGTTCCGCAGGTTGTTTAGTGATTTAACAGCATCCCAAAGATCGGGTGAGGCGGCCAGTCCCGCGATTGATTTGCAAAGCTCTGTTGCTGTGCCAAAAGTGAATATGTCGTTTCGGTCGTGTGGGCGAGCATAACGAGCAACGCCCGCAGAGATCACATCATGGAGTCGTTCTTCAATCATCATGTGACCTCGAAGCACAGCCGTTAGAAGGGCGTCATCGCGGTCGAAGGCTTGGTGAAATTGCGTGATCTTTTTACCGACGTCCTTCGCGAACATTTCTCTCTTCATTGTCATCCTTGGGTATGTGCAGCGTAGGTGTAAGCCAGTGTGAAAACTTATTAGGGCAGGATTATTTTTGGATTGCTTCAGTCAGCGGATCAAGAATCTCAAGTAGCACCTGGTCGTGCTCCGCGCGCGTTGCCCTGTAGAATATGCACCGCTCTAGCAGGATCCTTTTCATGCTCCGCGCCGAGGCCGAGTGCCTGGGTTCGACCGAGATAGTCGCAGTCTTGCCACTTCGGATGTCGGTCACTTCCAAATGGTAGCGCCCAACCAGAACATCGCCTCGTTTGGTGCGGCCTAGGCATTTCAAAGTGAGGTTGGGTTCTGACACGCAACGATCCTATGGGATGGGTAGGCAGGGAAAGCAGAGACGGATATGAAAAGGGCTTTGACGTTACAGCGCCTTCTCTAGCGTGCCAACTTTAGAGTTATTCCAGACATAACCTTTGCTCTGGTACCAAGTGGCTAAGTCGTTATGACTCATCTGCTCTGGATCAAGTGTTCTTGCGTCGAGTCTGATTCTTGTGTTGCCAAGCTCAGCAGCAACAACCTCTGCTTGAGACAGAATCCAGTTCCCGATACCGCGTTTTCTGAAATCACTGACTACGAAAATTTCGAAGATAAAACCTACGGGAGTTCCCCAGTCCTCGTAGATAAGGAGCCCCGCCTCAGCATCGTTCGACAGCGCAATATAATCATGGGTTTTTGGGCTTGAGCCTTTGTAGTAGCGCTCCTGAAGTACGGCACTCCTGATCTCTTGTTTGGCACTGATTCTTTTTAGTTTAAGCATGGCCGAGCCTCCTGGCGTGGCGTTCGAGGCCCGGCGGGCCGGGCTTGGGTCAGTGAGTGGAGACTATCGATCGCTCCAGTAAATGATAGTCACTTGGACGCGCGCGTCTTTAGTTTTATCGCCATCAAGTATTTTGATGGGGTTACTCGGGGGAGTGACGTTCACGGAGACGAGGTTTTCCTCTGTCACGCCAAACTCTCCCGCGCGCTCATTGAACTCGCTGAGGATCTCTTGAACGCTAAGTCCGACGGTTTCTATAGACCTTAATTTCCGCATACAAATTTCCTTATCGATGGTGGATTCAGGCGGGAGGGAATACTAGCGCTTTCGCTGGACACACTTGTCGAGAAGCGGGCCCGCGCCGCCATGCTTGGCTATGAAGTAGCCATGGGAATGCCCTTGGCGCCCCATGCCGGTTGTCATGGCCTCGACGGCCTCAAGTTTTTTGTTGTAGGTGCCCGGCCCTTCGTAGATCCGCCGAACATCCATGAGGAAATTCAAGTAGTCGTTGAAAGCCAGGTCAAGCTGCCCGATGTCAGACCCGGTATGGATGCTGTCGATGTTTCCATTCTGATCAAGAGCGACAAACGTCCCGGCTGGGAAGTACAGGTCGCACTTCAGCTTTTCGATTCGTCGAAACTCTTTGTCGCCGTATTTGCAGAGGGTGCCTACCAGGCCGAGGTTCGCTAGGGTGTTGGCGGCAAATGCCCTGGGCACGAAGCAGACCGTGACTGACGAAAAGGCACTGGAATTGTCGGGTTCTGGTATGGGCTCTTTGGGTGACATTGACGTTCCTTGTCGGACCAATCACTTCTTCGGGTAGCGCTTGCGGGGCTCTGGCCCCGTATTAGGTTTGGGTTTTGCGTTATCGGGCGGCAACGTTTTGAGCTCTGCGGGGCGATACTCATTAATCAGTTCTAGCAAACTCGCCATAAAGGAGTTTTCCTTTTCGGCTGCCGGACCGCCTGCAAATTTCACTGCGTCAGCCCCAGGCTCATATTTCCCAAGATTAAAGGCGTCTCCATCGATCTTAAATCGAGGGGAATCCTCAGCATCTTGTTGCTGAACCTCAAAACTTTGCTCCAGGCGCGCGATTAGCTCCGCGTTCACTGAGCGGCGATTCTTGTCAGCGGAAGCCTTCAACTGCTCATAAAGAGAGTAGGGGAGGCGGAATTGAGATCTATAAATTTCTTCCATGTCACTATCTTGTCACTGTGAAATATCGGCTGTATAGTGACTGCGTGTCACTAAGGAGGGGTTATGAGCGATCTAGCAAGAACGCAGGTTAGATTCCCTGGTGAGCTGATGGAATGGTTGAAACAGCAGGCGCGCGAGCAGAACCGCTCGATGAACGCGCAACTGGTTGAGATTATTCAGCAAGCCAAGGGAAAAGCGAAAAATGAACAGGCATGAAAAAGCCCCAAGCGCGCCAACGCTTGAGGCCTGTGAAGCAGAACGTCAATCTACTAGGAAAAACGTCATGAGCGATATTAGCACAGCCACATCCAATGTCATCCCCTTCAAGTTCGGCAAGCAACAGGTGCGGACCCTGCTGATTGATGATCAGCCGTGGTTCGTGGCGGCAGATGTGTCGTCCGCCCTGGAGTACCGTATTGCTGGTGACATGACTCGAAACTTGGACGAAGACGAAAAGGGTACGCAGATTGTGCGTACCCCTGGCGGCGACCAAGAAATGCTGGTCATAAACGAATCCGGCCTTTACTCGGCCATCCTGCGCAGCCGCAAGGCTGAAGCCAAGCGCTTCAAGAAGTGGGTGACTGCTGAAGTCCTTCCGGCGATTCGCAAGCAGGGCAGCTACCAAGACTCCAGCAATAGAATGAAGACGCTGATGGATGACCTGGTCGACATGACCGAGACGAATGCCCTGAAAGGCTTGGCGCGCCACAAAGTGGCACATCTTCCAGCATCCATTCAGCGCAGTGCTTCCGCGCGTATTTATTCAGCAGTGCACACGCGTTTCAACGTGCCGCGCCTTGAGCTGATACCTGCAAGCCAGTTCGAGTCGGCGTGCAACTTCATCGCGGCCTACGCCGTCCTGGAAGGTGAGTTCATTCCGAAGGGGCAGGGCAAGTCCTTCGATATCCCCGACAAACTTGGAGAGTGTGAGCGATATCTCGTCAGCGCCGACCATCACGGCAATCGGCAGGTCACGCCCGTGCCAATGGGTGCGTTCGTTTTGACCCGGCAGCAGTTCATGCAGTCGATGCTTGTGGACAGGGATATGCCAGTCTCCACAGCGGAAATGTTTGAGTTTGTGGCGCTTGCTACTGAAAATCTGCGCTGCCGATTTCTTTTCCAGGCTGCTCGGAGGGACGCAGCATGAGCATGGAACTTGTCACGCTAAAAATTACCGGCACGTCTCCGCTGATGATGCACAGCGACAAGCTGGCCAACCCTTTGAATCCCGCAACAAAGGCTCATAAGGAATTGACCGGAAAGCGCAAGAAGACGGACGACGATCATCTTGCCATCGCTCGCTCTGAATTTATCGCCGGCGCTTACCACGATGAAAAGCTCGGATTCTTTGTACCCGGCGCTAACTTCGATGCGACGTTCCTGGCTGGCGCGAAGCTTCAGAAGCTGGGCACGCAATGGAAGCGCGGAGCGGTCGTAATGACTGACAAGGCAAAGCTGGAGTTCTCTGGGCCGACAACTCCCGATTCTCTTTGGGAGGATCAGCGATTCGTTGATTGTCGCGGGGTTAAGGTTGGGCAGGCGAAGATCATGCGTTACCGGCCAATCTTTCTTGAATGGGGCGTCGAGCTGGAAGTCGCGATCAACGCTGACGTACTCAACATAGAGGAAGCAAAAAAGGCGATCACCGACTCAGGACTGTTGATTGGCGTCTGTGAATACCGGCCGCGCTTCGGTCGTTTCGAGGTGGCATATGTCTGAACTGACAAAGCACCCAAGCTACAAGCAAGCTGTTGATGACTTCCTCAAGGAATTCAAATACGGCGATCTGGTCGGGCATGAGTGGTTGGAGGCGCGTTTCGGAATGCCTTCCATGACTGACTCGAAGTCGCTGACCGTTGAGAAGTTTCGTGAGCGTCAGTTCGAATGGCTTGCGAACGTGGAGGCATTTAAATCGGACTTGCTCAAGCATCATCAGGTCTGCCTTCAGTCTGTGCGCGGCCGTGGTTACCGCTGGGTGCCGCCTCATGAGCAGACAGAAGTTGCGGTAAGTGAGCTGGGCCGGAATGTCCGGAAGGCGTTTCGCGGGAGTGGAGAAAAGCTGAGGAATCTGAGGATAACGGAGCTTACCGATGATCAGCGACGTGCAAACCTTGACGCTGTAGCAAAGTTTTCCGCGCTCCAGGGCATGACCCGAAAGGCTCTTGGTCAATAGCAGAGTAATGTCCTTTCTATGAGAGGGCATTGCGGTGCGAACGCATCATGTGGCGTGGCGAGACAAGGTTGGGCGAGGCCTGGTTAGGTCGGGCATGTCGAGGTGAGGGCTGACAACAGCGTAATGCCGATTGGAATCAGTCGGCATTGCGGTGGCAGAAGCCGCTGGCAGGTTCTGGTCCGGCAAGTCGCGGCTAGGTCCGGCGGGGTGTGGTTTGATTTGGTATGGGCTGATAACAGCGTAATGTCTCTTCTTGGAGGAGGCATTGCAGTGTTAGAAGTTTTCGATTGATATAGCCCGCATTGCGGGCTTTCGTGTTGCTCTCTGCTTGGTGATAAAGTCTCGCCATTTCTCAACGAGGGAGCGACATGAAACTGTTCGTAGGATTCTTTTTTATTTTGAGCTTGGTCGGCTGCTCTAGTTCGCCTATATCTGCCGACAAGGCCGATCCGGTGCCAAGCTCTCGGCTTTATGCCTTCGCTACAAAGTCCGATGCTCAACTCATTGTTACCCGAGATGGCGGGATGTTTGGATCTGGATGCAATTACCGTTTCTATATCAATGGGGAGCTTGCTGCCGAATTCTCCTCGGGAGAGGTGGCTAGGTTTGGTGTTAAGGCCGGCCGAGTAGTGCTTGGCGCGAAGCCAAGCGCAGCTTGCGGGGGAGGGATGATGGTTGAGCGCGATGTCGAAATAAAAAGCGGAGAAGTTTTGAGAAGAAGAATATCCATGTCGCCCGGCGGTCCAGATATTTCAGCTACCGCTTATTGATCCCATTAAGCCCGCTACAGCGGGTTTTTTTTCGCCTGGAGAAAACCATGTCAGCACTCGCAATTAATTATCAGCCGATGACTACCATCTTGCTTTATGGGCAGCTTAGGCAATTTGGAAGATCTTTCAGGTTGTCAGTTAAGTCCCCAGCCGAGGCTATCAAGGCACTATGCGTACAGATCCCTGGCTTCGAGCGGTTCCTGTCGAACGCCAAGTCTCGCGGCATTGAGTTTGCCGTGTTTCGAGGGTCAAAAAATCTTGAAGAAAAAGAATTAGGATTTGGCGGTTCCGGAGAAATCCGTATAGCGCCGGTAATTACGGGCCGAAAGCGCGCAGGCCTGATGCAGACCATTTTGGGTGCCATATTGATTGTGGTAGGTTTTTTTGCGTTCGGGTCGACAACAACTACAGGCGCAGCCCTCATAGCGGGCGGTATCGGTAGTGCTGCTGGGGGCGTAATCCAAATGCTTAGTCCGCAGGCGGCAGGCCTCAAGATGAGCGCTGCGCCCGAAAACCAGCCTGGATATGCATTTGGCTCGGCGCAGAACACAACTGCATCCGGCAACCCGGTCCCGCTCTGCTACGGCAAGCGCAGGGTCGGCGGCGCGATTATTAGCGCCGCGATATACGCCGAAGACCAGATGTAGACACCACTTTAAGCATCGCAGCCGCCCATGAGGCGGTTTTTTATTGCCTGGAGAAAAGCATGGGCGCAGCACAAAACATCGATATACACGGCGCCAAAGGCGGCGAAGGTAAACCAAAAACGCCGACTGAGGCCCCGGACAGTCTGCGCTCTGTTGCTATCGCAAAAATGCTCATTGCCGTGGGCGAGGGTGAGTTCGAGGGCACGCCAACTGCCAAAGACATCTATCTCGACAACACGCCCCTGCAAGACCCTCAAGGCAACATGAACTTCCCGAACGTGAAGTGGGAGTGGCGCACCGGTGCCGTGGATCAGAGCTATATCCAGGGCATTCCATCGATCGAGAACGAGACAACGATCAATACCGAGCTGCGCAGCGGTACGCCGTGGGTCCGAGCCATTAGCAACACCCAGCTCTCCGCAGTACGAGTGCGTTTCGCGTGGCCGGCGCTTCAGTCGGTGGACTCTAGCGGCAACGTCAATGGGTACCGCATTGAATACAAGGTTGAGCTGGCCACCGATGGTGGGACCTACCAGCAGGTGCTGAGCGAGGCTGTCGACGGCAAGACCACCAGCCTGTACGAGCGAACACGCCGCATTGATCTTCCAAAGGCGACCACTGGCTGGCTGATGAGGATCACGCGACTGACGATCAACCAGAACAACAACAAAATCTCCGACACCATGCAGATCGCCGGCTTCACCGAGGTGATCGATGCGAAGGTTCGCTATCCAAATACAGCGCTGCTCTACATCGAATTTTCAGCCGAGCAGTTCCGCAGCATCCCGGCCGTCACGGTCGAGACCAAGCTGAAGAAGATGCAGGTACCGAGTAACTACGACCCCGCGTCGCGTTCATACACCGGGATATGGGACGGTACATTCAAGCAGGCATGGACTGACAATGCTGTCTGGATGACTTACGACATCACCACCGCCGACCGCTTCGGCTTGGGCCGTCGCATCAAGCCGTGGATGGTTGATATTTGGGAGTTGTATCGTATTTCCCAATACTGCGACCAATTGGTGCCGGACGGAAAAGGCGGCATGGAACCGCGCTTCCTCTGCAACTTGAACCTGCAGAGCAAGGCTGACGCTTGGTCGCTGCTGCGCGATATCTCGGCGATCTACCGTGGCATGACCTACTGGGCGCAGGGCCAGGTCTTCACGCTGGCGGACATGCCGCGCGCCACCGACTTCGACTTCGCCTATACCAGGGCGAACGTGATCGACGGCAAGTTCACCTACTCCAGCGCCTCGGAGCGCACGCGATACACCCGGGCATTGATCAGCTACGACAACCCGGCCAACAACTACGACACCGATGTCACGGCGGTCACGGATTCGAAGCTCCAGCGGCGCTACGGCGACAACCCGCTGGAGATCAGCGCCATCGGCTGCACCCGTGAGTCGGAGGCGCAGCGCCGCGGTAAGTGGGCGCTGCTCACGAACTCCAAAGACCGCGCCGTCACTTTCAAGGTCGGCCTCGACGGGCGTATCCCGCTGCCCGGCTACGTGATCCCTATTGCTGACGAACTGCTGGCCGGCCGTTCTGTGGGCGGACGCATCTCGGCGGTGAATGGCAAGGTCATCACCCTGGACCGCGACACCCAGGCCAAGCCTGGCGACCGGCTAATCCTCAACTTGCCCGATGGCAAGTGCGAGGGCCGCACCGTGCAACTGGTCAGCGGCCGGCAAGTCACCGTAACCCTGGCCTACTCCGTCCCGCCTGAGCGCGAACTGGTGTGGGCGCTGGATGCAGACGACCTGGCCATCCCGCTTTACCGCGTGGTGAGCGTGGCCCGGCCGGAAGCCGGCGTGTTCGAGATCTCGGCCGTGCAGTACGACCCGAGCAAGTTCGATCACATCGATACCGGCGCGCGCCTGGAGGATCGTCCGATCAGTGTTGTACCCATCACCGTGGTTCCGGCGCCGGCGAGCGTTAGCATCACCTCGAACTACTCCGTGGACCAAGGCCTGGCAATCAGCACCATGAACATCTCGTGGCCTGCTGTTTCGGGTGCGATCGCCTATGACGTGGAGTGGCGCAAGGACAGCGGCAACTGGATCAAGCTGCAGCGCACTGGTTCGACGAGCGTGGACCTCACCGGCATCTACTCTGGCGCCTATCTGGCCCGGGTTCGCTCGGTGAGCGCCTTTGAAATTTCGTCGATCTGGAAGAGCTCCAACCTGACCAATCTGGAAGGGAAGGTGGGCCTGCCGCCTGCGGTTGCGTCCCTGACCACCACCAGCGAATTGTTCGGCATCGGCATCCGGTGGGCTTTCCCGCCCGGTGCCGAGGACACCCAGCGGACCGAGCTGTGGTACGGCCCAGCCAATGACCTGTCAGTGGCCACCAAGCTTGCCGACTTGGCCTACCCCCAGGCGAACCACAGCATGCAGGCCCTCAAGGCCGGTGCGCAGTTCTTCTTCTGGGCGCGCCTGGTGGACCGCACCGGCAACGTCGGCCCGTTCTATCCGGTGGTCAATGGTGTACCGGGGCAGGCCAGCGCGAATGCTGCGCCGATTCTGGAGATGATCGCCGGCCAGATTGGCGAATCCGAATTGGGCAAGGAGCTGCTTGAGGAGATCGAGCTGATCTCCGGCTCCGGTCCGGGCTCGGTCAATGATCGTTTGGAGCAAGCCAAGCAGGAACTGGAAGACCTGATCGACCACGTAACGGACGCCCTGGTCTACGTTCCGACCAAGACCTACACCACCGGGCAGATTGTTCGCACGGGGCAGAACCTGTGGCAGGCACTCAAGGCGGTACCGGTGGATACCCCGCCGCCCGCTGTCGAGTACTGGTTCAACATGGGCACCATTGCCCAAACAACCCAGGCCATGGCACTCCAGATCCAGCAGAACAAGACTTCAATCGAAACCGTGGACGGCAAGGTCACAGCGAACGCCTCGGCGCTGCAATCGCTCCAGGCAAGCTGGCGCGAGAATGACGGGGAGGGTGACCTTGCCGACGCGGTGAAAAGTTGGGACGCCACCGCCAAGTTTGCGCAGCAGGTGAAGGTACAGGCTTCCGACAACCGGGCAATGGTTGAGCGCACTACGTCGCTGGATGCGGCGGTGGGGGCCAACAAGGCTGCACTGACCACGCTGGAGCAGGTGGTGGCCACCGACAAGCTGGCAACTACTGAGCGTATCGACCAGCTTAAGAGCAACGTCGATACCAACTCGGCAGCCGTCCAGACCGTCACCCAGTCGCTTGCTGATACCAACAAGTCGATCGCATCCCAGTCCACCACGATTGAAGCCATCGCCGGCGGTGATCGTGACGGCTCGGATGAGGGCGACCTGGCCAGTGCCATCAACGACTGGAAGAACAAGGCGTCGATCCAGGTCACGGCCAGGGCTACAGCAGACATCGACGGCAAGCTGTCCACAATGTGGGCGGTGAAGATGCAGGTCAACGCCAACGGCCAGTACGTGGCAGCGGGGATCGGCCTGGGCATCGAGCAGAACGCCGACGGCTTACTGCAAAGCCAGTTCGTGGTGAGTGCTGATCGGTTTGCGGTGGTGAACACCATTGCTGGCGGGGCGATCACCACGCCGTTTGTGGTGCAGGGCGGGCAGGTGTTCATGAACTCGGCGTTCATTCAGGACGCTTCAATCGGTGTGGCAAAGCTGACCCAGAGCATCCAGTCGGAAAACTACGTTCCCGGGAGGATGGGGCTGATGATCAACTTCGTCACCGGTGAGTTCGAGTTGAATAGCGCGACTGGTGGCGGTGGTCGCCAGACCATCAATAACCGTGGCGGCAAGGTTTACGATGAAAATGACGTTAAGCGCTACCAGTGGGGGGATCTTTCCGCATGATCTCTGGAAATCGGACATGGGGGCCGACTGGCCTCCTTGAGCTGGATGAAACGTCCTTCACTGTGCGGATTGTCTATTCGGAGATAGTCCGATCCGGCATTCCTGCGCCAGGGAGAACTCGATATATCGCTATTCCCGGAATTGATCCATCAACTCATTCTGCTGTTTGTATTCCTATCGCGGCGTACGACACTACCGCGCAAAGTAACTATGCAATCCAATACACTCCGCGAGTTTCTTCTGGTGGTGTAACTATTTACTTTGGGAATCCTGCAACCTCAACGGGTCCTATCGGACTGAGCCCGCAAAGACTTCTTGTTATGAGGTTTCGATAATGACTTATGGAGTGACCTTTACAAATAACAGTGATGTCGTGATTCTGGACTCTGAGTTTGCACGGCTTGTAGTGCTTGAAAAAGGCACTTGGAATGGTACCGGAGCGGGAGTTGGTGTGTCGTTTTCAAAAACCATAACCACTGACGAACCGCCACTGATATTTGTCAGGCCTGATCAATCCAACATACTGTGTTTTTGCGTTGTTCTGGGATCGTCTGGTGCCTGGACTGGATTTTCCTTTCACGGGCGGGTAGGTCAAGCGACCTCAGGCAAATGGTTTACGGCGGCGTTCAAGTCAGAACCCACGGCCACTTATGGCTTTCGGTTATGGGATGGAAGCTCAAAGCTTCTCTTTGATAGCGGTACTCCCTGTGCGCAGTTTACTAGGGCCATAAATGCTTGGACCTACCTAGGGTCAAGCAGCGATCCGCAGGGACAGAGCAGGCTTAGCTGGACGGCACCATCGCCGCTGAGTAGTGGCGACTATATGCTGCTGAATAACATTGCAATGGATATAGCGGGAGGAACATCTAGGCAAGGGAATTTGTATGCGGTCTGGGAATATCAAAATGACAGGCTTGTAATTCAAGCTGTTGGGGTTGACCTGCAAACTTCACTCTATATTCCCGTCGTTTTCGCAAAACCAATTTCATAGCTGTTTGCAGATCGAGCAGAACTCTATAGCCGCCAAGTGCGGTTTTTTATTGCCTGGAGAAAAATATGCCTTGGTATAGAACCGGCACCGTTGCAGTAACTTTGAATAACAATACCGTCACAGGCGCTGGCACATCCTTTGTCGCCAACACCCGAGTAGGCGATGCGTTCCTCGGTCCTGACGGTGGTTGGTACGAGGTCACCAACGTCGCCAGCAACACCGTCCTGTCGATCTCCCCGAATTACCGTGGCGCTACAGCCGCAGCCGGTACGTACGCGATTGTCCCGGTGCAGGGTTACACCAAGGGCCTGGCCGACCAGGTGCGACAGATCCTTAATGACTGGGGCGCTACGCTCGCAAGCCTGGGCACAGTCGCAACCGAGAACATCGTGCCGGTGAACAAGGGCGGCACGGGCGCCACAACGGCTACGGCGGCCAGGGTCGCGCTTGGGCTGGGTTCTGCAGCCGTAGCTGACGTTGTTGGCTTGAACTCCGCCGGCGCGATCATTGAGCGGGGCACTAACGCCAACGGCGACTACACCAAGTTTCTGGATGGGACGCTGATTTGCACGAGGACCGTCGACAACACAGATACGGTTTCCTCGGCTGCGACTGGGTTGTTTATCGGCAGCACATTTTCCTGGAATTATCCTCAGGCATTCTATGCGGCACCCACCTTTTTTGGGTCCGCGAAAGCCCCCAATGCTGTGTCGTTTTTAAGCAACAACTTTGCCAGCGCCTCGCAGGGGTCTTACTTCAATGTTGCGGCGGTGGCACAGCCAAGCCGCGTGTACTCAACCTGGCTTGTCGCAATTGGACGGTGGAAAGCATGATCATTCAACTGAGCCCGCAAGGGCCCTCGAAAGCACTGAGCATCCAGAAACGCGGCGATGTGCTGATCATCAACGATGAGCGCTTCGACTTCAGCCAGATCCCTGAAGGGGCGGTACTGCCGGCCTCGGCGGTAAATAGCGAGTTCGTGGTGGGGGATGTCACTCGGCTCAACGGAGAGCTGAAGCTCACAATCCTGCTGCCGCTCGGCCCGGATGCTACTGCCGCCGGCATGTTTCCTGCCGATATCGTCAACCCGCCCGACGGCAACGTGAGTCTTCCTCAATGAATATCGACTTCAGCAAGATGAAAACCGCCGGGCAGTTGCAGGCGGAAAAGATCCAGGCCGAACGCGAGGCGGTGATGGCTTCCCGTCGTGCGGCTTACCTGGCTGAGTCCGACCCGCTCCGCCTGGAGGCTGACTACGACGCCCTCAGCCAGGGCTTGGAGCCTGACTATTCAGCGTGGCTCGCATCGGTCGCAGCGATCAAGGCGCGCTACCCGCTGCCAGTGATTCCGGCAGCCTGACGCCGCCCTAACACTGCCACCCGCCATGAGCGGGTATTTTTTTGTCTGGAGAAAAGCAATGGCACGACTTTCCGAATCTCTCGCCGGCGGCCGCAATGCGCTGGCCTTCCTCGATATGCTCGGCTGGTCCGAGGGCACCAGCACCTCGCCGGCCACGGCCATGGATGGCTACGACGTCATCGTGACCGGCATAGACCGCAAGCCTGAGGTGTTTAAGGACTTCACGGACCACCCATTCGCCAAGGGGCGCGCCTCGAAGGTCATCAACAGCAAGGGGCTCACGTCCAATGCTTCCGGTCGGTACCAGCAGATGCTGAAGGACTGGCCGCACTACAAGGCACTGCTCAAGCTGCCTGACTTCAGCCCGATCAGCCAGGACCTGCTGGCCCTGCAACATATTCGAGAGTGCCGGGCTTTGCCTGATGTGCTTGCCGGGCGGATCGAGACGGCTATCTCGAAGTGCCGGAACATCTGGGCCAGCTTACCGGGTGCGGGGTATGGCCAGCGGGAACACCGGTTGGAGGACCTGCTGAAGCAGTACCGACTGGCGGGCGGGGTGATGTCGTGACATCGCTGGAGAAGCTGATCGGCCTTGGCCTGGCCGTGGCGCTGCTGCTGGTCCTGGGCGCCGGCGTCGGGGTCTGGCGTGCCGCCGCCCACTACCGGCCACTGCTCGATGCGGCCAATAGTGACCTAGCCACCACCCATGCCGCCCGTGACAACTTGGTAACACTGACGGGAGAGCAGGGCAAGAAGCTCGGCGAGCTGGTGCTGGCAGGTGAACTGCGGGAGCGGAATGCTGCGCTGGCGCAGGAGAAAGCCGCCCAAGAGGCCCAGCCAGACTACGAGGCAGCCAACCGGCTGTTGCGGGAGCAAATCGGCGGTGATCCCGCTCAGGCCGCCTCATTGATCATCGACAAGGAGTTGGGACTATGAAGTCTTTGCTGGTGGTGATGGCCCTAGTGCTGGCGGGGTGCGCGACCTCGGAGCTCGAGGTGCGCACCGTTCGTGTTGAGGTGCCGGTGCCAGTGCCATGTAAGACGAAAGAGATAGCGGTGCCGTCTTGGGCGGCCGCTGGCCTTAAGAAGTCCGACAGTTTGGAGGTGAAGGTGCGTGCATTACTTGCCGAGCGCCGACAGCGAATTGGATATGAGCGCCAGCTTGTGGCGGCAGTTAGAGAATGCCGTTGAGGTACTTCCGACTCACGATTGCATGGTACGGTGGCACTATGATATTGATTCAACTTCATCAAAAGGAGATTTACGATGTCGGTACGTTTTTACACCAGCTCTGCGAAGTCCCTACTTAAAGCATTCGATGACCGCATCAAGCAAAAGGAAAAGGAAGGATCTATTACTACGTGGATGAAAAACAAGCAAGACTATTACACCCATAAGTCGGAACGTTGGGGGGGGAAGTGTTACTTCAAAGCCCGGACTGATGTAAGTGGGAAGTTGATTTTCAATGTGATTCCGCCAGCAGGTGAGATCGTTACATCCGAGATATATGCATTTTATCACGGGCATATTATTGAAACGTTCCTCAATCACTTTACTAGTCAGTTCACGGTCGGAGAGGCGACTGCTAAGCCGACCAACAAAGACAGGCTGGTTTCAAAAACCGCGAAAGGAAAGTGAGGTGACTTGGGAAGGCTCACTAAGCCCGTAGTATCAAATTAGATCCTTTGTTTCGTACATTTCCCACAGAGCCGTCGACTTTGAACCATTCAAACGCTTCCGACGGCTCGCCCTGGTGTAGCACCATCTGCTCGGCACGCTCCTTGGGCGTGGCAGGGTCCAGCCATTCCCGCGCAAGGTCCGGCGTTAGAACCACGGGGCGCCGGTCATGAACATCCACCATCCCGCCAGCGCTATCGGCGGTAATGATCACAAAGCCATCGTGCTCACCTGGGCCTTCATCGGCGTCGGGTAGTTGGCCAATGGCTGCACACAATACCGGCGCACCATCGCGTCGGCGAATCAAATAGGGCTGCTTTTTGGGGCCGCCTTCATCAACCCACTCAAACCAGTTGTCGATCGGCGTGATTGCCCGGTGCGGCCAGATCGCCCGGAAGAACGGGCCGTGGGCCACCTTCTCTGCGCGAGCATTGATCGGCGCGGCACGGTCCTTGGCCCAATGAGGCCGCCATCCCCAGCGCACGGAGTCAGCGTGCAACAGATCGTTCTGGATATGCAGCAACGCTACCTGTGTGGACGGGGCGACGTTGTAGCGCTCAATCGGCTGGTCACCCACGGAGTTCGCCAGGGCATTGGGCATGCTCAGCGCGGCAACGAAATCGTGGATTCCTCGATACTGCGTAAGTCTCCCGCACATCCCCGCGCCCCTCCCTATCTCCAGTCAGTGTAGTTCGTGACCGCTAAGCGTGTAGTGCGGACGAGCGCGATAGATAGACCAGAATGAGATGCCGATTTAAGCTGTGCTGCGGCGCCGAAAACTCGATGGTAATCTTCTCAAAAAGGCTTTTGTTCGAGGGTATTTTAAATGGGTATCGGTGCTAGATTAAAATCTGAAAGGCTGCGCCTCGGCTTAACTCAAACCATGCTCGGTGCCGCAGGGGGAGTGGAGGTGAATGCTCAAGGTCGTTATGAGGCCGGGGTTAGAATTCCGCGGGCTGACTATCTAGCGTCGATCGCCAAGGTCGGCATCGACGTTCTTTATGTTGTTACTGGGCAGCGAATGCAGAATCGGGCCGCAGACTTCACTGGTGATTGCGGGTTACCACCAGTGAGTCAAAGCGAGTCCAAGATCCGAGTGCACTGAATTCTGCACTGGCGAATTCACTCCGGCGAAATTAGTACTGCGAGTGTCAGCTTTATGAACACCTCATTCTGATCAATGGTGTGCAGAGCTCCTTGGATGATCTCGGATACCTCAGCAAAGCCACGTTGCTCGACCTACATTGACAGCTCCATGATGGATGCCTCAAGCGCGAGCTGATTTTCGTAGAGCTTCTAGAGCAGGGGAAGGATCTGGTCTGAGTTAGGCATGGCTGTTCCTCTGTGAGGTGAACAGGGCAGCATTCAACTCTATTCCAGTAAGAAGCTCATCGTGTTTTTACAGATAACTCATTATAAAAGTTACTGATGTGTTTGCAGTGCCAGCTTTGAGTTCGCTATCGGCTAGGCGGTAATAAGAAGCAGAAAGAGGGATGTTGAAGTCTGTGCCTGTGGTACTGAAACCGTTGAATTGATAAGTGGTATCCAAAGCAACGGGTTGGCCTGCGTCGTCCATTAGTTTCAGGCCGATGCCTTTGGCGGTCGAACTGGCATTCAACGCTACGATGCCCTGCTTCTGATCAATGACTTGAGTGGTAGCTTTAAGGGAGTACGTGACCTTCTGGATGCCTGTCTGGCACTGGTGAAGGCCAATATTGAATTTAACGGCTTGTGACGTATCACCGACATTGCTGAATTCATAAAGATAATAATCATCACCCATTTGAACAGATACATCCGGAGTCACGCAGGATGCGGCGTTTAAAATGATTGGGTTGGCCAGATTGATCTTTACAATGTCAACGTCACCGAACCGATGCGCCCCCAGATTGCCTGCAGGAACCTCATTTTTCGATGACAGTTCACCCGACTTAATAATTTCAATGGTGTAGGCCCTGGAGACGTCCATGTAACCCTGGCCAGTGAGAATTCTGTCCGCAGTTAAATAGCCATTTACTGTGTTTTTGACTTTGAGTGATAGCCCGGTTTTACCCAAAGGAAAAACGTTACCGGTAGCGACGCTACCTAGCGTAGGGTTAAGTGCGAAAATAAAGGGGGACGCCGAAGGGCAGGTAAAACCTTGTTGTGGCGCCATTATGGACTCTTCATAAACCACCGTGCCTACAGGTGCATCTCGAGGGACTGTCAAGGCGATTGGCTTGACGGCGAAGTTAGCCGTAAATTCGCCACCTTGGGTCATCCTGCAGTTCGCTGCCAATGTTTCAGATGAATAGCCAAAAAAGCTCGTGGCTACCACAGTCATCAAAGAGGATAGCCAATAGTGTTTTTTTGAAATGCGCATTTTTTTGATAACCGGGGTAGGTGTGAACGTCGACGAGATACCCTATCGATTACGTGCGACTGAGAAAATAAGACAGTTCTTAGATTATTGCTTGCGATGACAGCCTTCGTTGCGTTGATCGTATTCGGCCGTCAGAGCGTCGGGTGAGGGGGTGAACCGGTGTCAAAAACAAGGCCGAATTCCAAATAGAATAAGGGCTGCAGGCCTGCTCTTTTATCTGAACTGTGGAAAGCTGATAGCCTATGAGGCTACCCCCGCCTGAATTTGACTATCGGTCTTGAAAAGCGACGGATGCGGCCGCGTCCGTAGGATGGCCACTTCTTTTTATTAGGCAGATCGATCTGTCCGCGAGCATGCATCTTGGAGGTGGTGGCGATTCAACGCGGTGCATAAATGTAGCTGCGCAATTCACATCGGCCAGATTGGCCTATCCGCGTTGCGTCCTCTGGAAAAAGCAGGTTTGCCCGATGATCAGTCAGGCACTATCAGGACGGCTAGGGTCAGCTTGATGAACTCTTCGTTCTGGTCGATGGCGTGCAGTGCCCCCCGGATGTTCTCGGCGACTTCAGTGGAGCCGCGCTGCTCCACCCAGTTTGTTAACTCCATGATGGATGCCTCAAGGGCCAGCTGATTCTCATAAAGCTTGGAGAGCAGTGAAGGTAGAAGGTCTGAATTCGGCATGCTTGTTCCTCTTATGAGTGATTAGCTTAGCAGCCGGCGGAAGCTTGGGATTTGATATAGGTCGGCAGGACGCCGAAGGGGAGGGTTATGCAGTTTCGGCATGGGCCGAAATTCCCCCGTTGGGACCATTTCTGGAACCAACGGGTGCATTTCGGTGCGTTACGAGTGATTACTCACGACGACTTCGCCCAATAAACACTGATCACGGCTAATCACCACAATGCATTCCAGACCGCATGGTGATGTTAGCTGTGGAGATCAATTACTTTACCTATCAATGGGTTGCGAGCGTGACGGCAGGAGCCTTCAGGCATGCATCAACAGCGACATCAAGGCGCGAAACCCGGTCGCTGAGCAGAAAATTGGGGATGTGTGTTGGAATTTGGCGCGCATTGTCGCATATGTGAGGCGACAGTTGTATGGCAGGCGACGAGGGATATTTAGTGGCTTGGGGGTGGGAGGCGTTTGCTGGATGTGTTCGGCTGCTGACATGGGGGGGCTGGCCGCGGATGGTGGGTAGTGAGTGGTCGCGGCTGGTCTACAGTTGATCGAGATGTTACTCGGTGGGAAGAAAATGGATGTTCGACAAGTATCCCGAGCAAAAGCAGGCCCGAAAGTGGGTAGGGGCGTTCGGTGTTGCACTCCTGGCGTTGGGGGGGCTTCTGATTGTCATTGATGGAACAGGGGGTGGACTTTGTATCGTTATGGGGAGCGGTTTGGTGCTGCTGGTGTTGTTGGCGAATGAAAAACAGTTTTCCAAGACGTTAAGGGTGTTGGGCTGGTTTGATGGGCTTTCGTGAGTGGAAGGCCTCGCCCGTCGTTCACCGGCAGGCATGTAGGGGGGTTGAGGTTAGGCTGCTGGGTGTTGCACTGTGTCTCGGAAAACGTCCATCTTCGCCGCACCGTCCAGCCAGGCCGCCGCGATCCTGCGCTCAGCCATCGCGGAGTATTCCGGGTTGAGTTCGCACAGGATTGATTTGCGACCTTCCTGCATGGCTACGACCGCCGTGGTACCTGAGCCGCCAAAAGGGTCAAGCACGATTCCACCGAGTGGGGCGCCGGCCAGGATGCAAGGCCTGATCAGGTCCGGAGGAATGGTGGATTCAGGCATGGGGTTCGGCTTGTGCCAAATGATGTCCTGGCGCAGATACCAGCCATCATCTTGAAGGGCGAAGGCGAGGCGCCAGGGGATACCCATCAGGTCTTTCTGCTTGAGCCCTATCGGCGGTGATCGTCGCTTGCCACGCAGTACCGCCCCGCGGGTAGCCTGAGAAACCATGTCGTGCTTACCTGCTGAACCACCAGGTGCGTATCCACCCGCGATTGATGCGTAGGTGTCGCCCATGTTTACCCATGCGGTGCCGTCATTACGCAGTACTCGGCGCACTTCGCGAAATACTTCAACGAGACGCCCGACAAATTCAGCAGGTGTTTCCTCAAGGCCTATCTGTCCGGCCATGCCGTACCCATCAGGTAGGTGGTGATAGCCAGTCGCGAAGGCAGCCACACTCTGCGTGCGGTGGATCCTCATCGGTCCACTGCCGATCAAGCATGTTTTCCCTGGTCAACTCGACATCCCAGTCCGCTTAGTCGGCCGGGTCGCCGCCGTTCATTTCGACCAATACACGGCGGGCTTCGTCTTCGCTGGTTGCCGCTACCCAGTCTTGATCGCCGACGCTGTAGCAGCGCAGATCCGGGCCGTGCCGGTTGGGAGTCGCTCAGTTCGAGCTCGGAGTTTTGGTTTTCAGTGGTCATGACTTCGTCCTTGCCGCTACGGCGGCTATCAAACTCATAGAGGGGAGAGATATCGTTGCCACCTCAGATAGGGAGGTGCGATGTGGTCGTAGACGGAGTTGAATACAAGTTTTTTACCGCCTCACACGTGACAAAGGGGCATGACGGTTTGGCGATTGAGTGTTGGCGGGACAACGATTTGGTCTTCGATATATTCAGGAATGACCACACGCTGCGTTTTGAGGTGACGCTTTTCGAACAGAATGTCCCGTTGGAGCTGCTTGAATATGCCATCCCAACTGCTCGCGAAAGCCTGGGTGAGTTCGCGCCGTAGAACCTCCTTCGCCTTGATGAAGTCGTAGAAGTTCTTCGGCCGGTCTTCATCGATCAGGCCCGACAGTTCGTCGAGGGTAATCGGCTCGCCCAACTTGGCCTGGGCCATCGAGTAGCTGACCAACGTGTGCGTCTTCTCGCGGGCCGCATCTTCGACCATGTCCTCGCTCTCAACGAAGTCACTGAACGCCTTCAGCAGCGTTCGGGCTTCTTGTCGATCTTGTGGGTGACGCTATGGCGTACAGGCATTTCGTTTAGCTCGAGTAAGCGCCGCCCTCCGGCTACCGGTGGTGGCAATTTGGTGTGGGCTGGGGTATTACGGACGGCCGAAATGGTTCGGTGAATGAGGAGTGGTTGATGCGTGGTAAGCCAGTAAAATGGGTTGGAGATTTTAGGGTGTATGAGGAAATTGACGCCGAGGGCGTTGTTGTTGGCTTTACGGTCCTCAGTCCTGATGGCACCGTTTCATCAGTGTTCGTAACCCTCAACCAAGCAATTGACTTCGCAACTGAGCTGCGCAGGAAATATGTTCCTGGCCGCGAGATCTGATAGGGCGGTCGTCTGCGCAGGCCTTTAGGGGCTCGCGCTACAGGTTGTTGTGGCGCGGCTTGTTCAGAATGGTTCTGGAACCGTATGATCTGAACGAGTGCCTTATTTCGGCGCTGAGACTCACACCCTTTGAAGGACATGAGCATGGAAAAGCACTTCGGTAATTCAGGCCTATTCAAGGCTACTTCGTATAACTGCAACAAGCTCCTCAACAGCGGCATCGCCAACTGGGAGCTGAAAAATATTGCGCTGAATACGAAGGAGTTTTTGATATGTCCAAAGAATTACTCGGAGTTTCTGCTCTAGGGTTGATGGTGGTAGGTGAGTTTTGTGCAATCTACAGTGAGGTGGTAGCCGCCAAACTTGCGCAAACAGGAAGTGCTTCATGGGAAGCGTTCATCCTTCCCGTCGCGCTTATGTGTTTTGCAGGACTTTGTCTGCTGGGTGCCTACTGGCTTGGATATATTGCAGTCGGAGATATCTGGATCGTAACGGTGGTATCAGTCACCTCTTTGTTGCTTTTGGAGCCCGTTGTGGTTTGGTCTCTGTTTCATGAAGCACCAGGGAGGGGCGCACTCATTGGGTTTGTCCTGGGAGCATTGGGCATGCTTTCCACTGTATTGCTTTAACTTACCCTTCTGGCCCAGCAATCAAATGCTGGGCCAATTCCGCGGACCAGCATCAACTCAAACCGTCAATTCAGCGCACTCTGTCCTGCGCACCATCCGCATTTGAGCCATTCGCCTTTCCTGCGCCCTGCGATCGCGACGCAGCGAGTCGTCACTGATCATCGAATGCGTAGAAACTGAAGCTCTCGCGGCGCAAGGTCACGTCCGCGGTGGCCTTTTCATGAGCGGTTGATGATTGTTGCTTCCACTGTGGTGACCCTCGGTTGGTTTCCCGTTACCCGTTCCCCGCTGCTGGTTGCAGGCCAGGCCGTTCGTCTCCTGTGTGGGCTTCGAGCTTCCTACTCTCCGCTACTACGGAGAGAAGTTATAACGCAACTACGGAGAGCTTGGGCGTGGTTACTGGCATACCATCCACGCTGGATGGGTGCACAGGCCAGTGATAACCTCTGCGCCTTTGCATGAGGGATCATGATGACGGGCAAGAAGGGAGGTCGGCGAAAAGTTTACCAAGCGTTTCCTTGGTAAATGCTTTCGTTTTTTTTACGAAACTGATCCAGAGGGTAGGTACTAAGTTTGGGTTGCGTTTTTGCGATCTGACATCGACACGCTAGCCTATCTGGATCCGTGCGAAGTTACTGCTCGTGTAGTTCGCGGTTGAAACGCCCAACCCCCCCCGCTGGGCTTTTTGCATCTGGCCCCCCAGTGCTACAGCCCCGCGCCACAGTAGGCGATTAAGACTGCGTAGATCTTGGTCGGTATTGGAGAGTTTCAGCATGGTGGACCGCCTGATTTATAGAACGCCGCAGCCATTTGATGTACAGCGGCTATTCACTATTTATAGCGACCCCAAAACCAACCTTTTCAACCCGGCAGGCCCAATGACTGATCTTGTCAGCGCACAGGATTTACTGGGTCGCTGGATCGAGCATTGGGACAAGCATCTATACGGCGTGTGGGCTATTGCAAGGAGCGATGCGCCGGAGCACGTCATAGGGTTCGGTGGCATTTCCCTGCACGATTACTTGACTGAACAGTGCGTCAATCTGGGGTATCGCTTCGCGGTCGAAGCGTGGGGTCGTGGGTATGCAACCCAGTTAGGACGAGATGCGCTTACATATGCATTTGAACAGCTTTACTTGTCCGAAGTTTACGGGCTAGTCAGACCAGATCATATGGCTTCTATCCGGGTGCTAGAGAAGATCGGCATGCAACCCTATGGACAGTTGGATGACGTCCCAGGTAAATCGCCAAGTTTGGTGTTTAAGGCGCTGCGGGGCACGTCTACCTAGCCGCGAGGGAACACATAGTTATCGTCGTCGAAGGCCCGCACTAGGCTTTTTGCATCTGACGTCCTCAATGCTACAGTCCCGCCAAATCATAGAGGGAACGTTTCGACATGCGAATTTTGATGGTGGCGTTAATGGCGTTGCTGCTGGCAGGGTGCGGCCATAAACAGCTCGACTACACGGCTGTACCACCTCCGAGTATGGACAGGCAGAAAGCGATAGAAGCGGTGGAACAAGGGTTTTATGAGGACTGGAACACCAAAAACAGGCCTCAGTCTGTTGTGATAACGGATCAGTACATTCTGCTGGCAGATGGCATTGTTTCGGATGGAAGTAGCTTTGGCAGCGCGGCTGTAATGGGTGGCGGTGCAATTGCTGCCAGCAACTCCCGAGTGATTACCAGGGAAATGGGGCAACGGATCTATATCAGCTCTATAGGAGCGGTCAACATCTACCAGCACAAGGTAAAGGCAAACCGGTTCGTGGTGATCGTTCAGGAGGTCGGCGGCGCTGAGCTTCGAAAGATAAATGTTCGCAGCCTCAGTCTGGCCCAACAGTTCGCCGATGCAATTGCCTATTTGAAGGCGCATCGAACGTAGGGATCAGATCCACCTTTCAACAAAGAAAAAGCGTCACCTTGCGCACCTCACCGGCAGGCATGATTCGTAAAACCGAGTGATATGCTTTGCCGCTTATCAAACAGGAAACGTTCCAATGGGCAAAAGGCTGGAAAGGATTCGAGAATGGCTCACGCCGCGTAGGCGGCTATGGACAGGAATAGGCTTGTTTGCAGTTACTTTCGCTGTGCCAGTTGTCAGTCCAGGAACATCCATCAGTTGGCTTGTAGGACCTGCGAGCGTTTTATTTGTTGGCAGCTTCATCCCTGCTACGAATGGAAAGCGTTAGGCGCAGCCCTCCGTGATCTCGGATGATTGATAGCGCTACAGGGTGCGAAAACTTACAATTTCAGTTTTTCAGGGAGACGAAAGATGTTTCATAGGGCTATGCGGCCGGTTGGCTATGGATTGGCGATAGTGGGAATATTTGCACTGCTCTTTTCGGCCGTTGAGTTGTTTATCGGAAAAGATGCTCTTTTTTCTGCGGCAAAATCAGCGGTGTTTATTTTGATTGGCGTCTTGCTGATCAAGCACTCGACAAAGGCACAGTGACACCCCAAAGAAGGAACGACATGCGGATTTTGATAACTGCGGTAGCGGCGGCGCTACTGTTGATTGGATGCTCCAGCCCACGAAAACCGCTGGATAACCGTGATCCTTGCCTGGATTTCGGCGCCCCTCAGAGTCCGGGCTTCAATGCTTGCCTGGAGCGACGGGCCAAGGCGTTGAAAGCGGTACTCGAAGACAGCGGCGAAAGACGCTACGAATTTGTTTCTGAGACGCAGCTTGATCCCTGAATCAATACCCTAACGAGCCAGCACGTTAAGAAAATACAGGCACAAGACCGATGTACAACCTGCGCCTCAATTCAGAACAAGCTCGCAATCGCCTCCGCCAGTTGCATATCGGACATCAGGGGCGCTGCGTAGGTCGCACGGTAATACCGGGACGCCTGCTCAAACTCCGCACCGCGGATCTCGCCGCCTGATCCAACAAACGCCAGGGCATCGGTCTTGGCGGTTTTGAACAGCTTGGGTGGCTCGGTCGTGAGGGAGGTGATTCCGCCGATCAGGATGGTCGGCAGAAAGGTGGTAATCATCAGTCCTTTATCAAAAGGATTGGCATTTTCCGCGGCCATTGCTTGAGTACCGGTCAAAGCCATGACGGCTACGGCTAGCGTCTTCCATGGGTACATTCGTGACGCTTCCATTGCGATCTGAGGGCGCTACCATAACAGGGTATAGGCGCCAAAGCGCACATCACCGCCGTTGTCAGGCCACTGCCGGTTGCCGTGCGAGCGTTGGTTTCGCGAAGGTCTCCGGCATTGCCAATGCCAACAGCGCCAACGCCACGGCTGCCACACCGGCCAAGGTCAGGAACGCCGCGTCATAACCGGCCTGTTGCACGACAAAACCCGCCAGGCTGCTGCTCAGTGCCGCGCCCAGGCCGAAGGCGGTGGAGAGGGCGCCCAGGCTGACGTTGAAGCGCCCGGTGCCTTGGGTCAGGTCTTTGACGATCACCGGGAACAGTGCGCCGAAGATGCCCGCACCGATGCCGTCGAGCATTTGCACCGCAACCAGCCAGTAGGGGTCGTTGGACAGGGTATACAGCACGCCGCGCAACGGCAGGATCATGAATCCGGCGAGCAACAGCGGCTTGCGTCCCCAGCTATCCGCCTTGATGCCCACCAGCCAGGCCACTGGCACCATCACCAGTTGCGCGGCGACGATGCACGCCGAGGTCAGTGGCGTAGCCAGGTGCAGATTGATTTGCGAGAGTTTCTGGCTGACCAGCGGCAGCATCGCGGCATTGGCCAGGTGAAACAGCGCGCAGCAGATGGCGAATACCAGCAGTGGGCGGTTCGCTAGCAATACGCCCATGCCGGAAGGTTGCGCGTGGTCGGTGACGTGGTCGGGGTCGAAGCCGCGGGCGATGTCATGGTCGATGGCGTTTGCCGACACACAACTGATCGCCACCACACTGGCCAGCGCCATGGCTGCCATCAGGTAGAACACCACCACCGGTCCGTACAGATAGGCCAGGCCGCCGGCCAGCAGGGCGGCGGTGGCGTTGCCGGCGTGGTTGAAGGTCTCGTTGCGCCCGGTGCGCCGGGTAAAGGCGCGGGGGCCGGTAATGCCCAGGGAAATCGCCGAAATCGCCGGGGCGAACACCGACGCAGCGACCGCACTGGCCGACTGGGTCAAGGCCACCAGGCTGAATGAGCTGACAAAGGGCAACAGCAGGCAACTGGTGGTGACCAGGATGGCGGCAATCGCGACGACGGCGCGTTTACTGCGGGTGCGATCGATCAGCGCGCCCGCCGGACCTTGGCTGATCAGTGCGGCGATACCGGCCAGGGTCATGACCACGCCAATGCTCGCCGGGTCCCATTGGTGCACGGCCAGCAGGTAAATCGCCAGGTAGGGGCCGAGGCCGTCACGCACGTCGGCGAGGAAGAAGTTCAGGCTGTCGAGGGACAGGGTGTTACGCAGGTCTGGGTGTGGGGTCACGGCTGAGGCTTCGGGGGCGGCGTTCAACGGCTGAACACCCATTGCGTTAATGACCTGCGGGGTTTGCGATAAGTTTCGCGGGGTTGACGGGCTTTTATTTGGTGGGCGCTTGGCTTATTTTCTGAGCCCGATTGTTACGAAGTTCTGGAGACGCAATGGACATGCCCTCAGCCCAAGAGGCTATCACCAGCAACAAGCACGCCTGGGATGAGTCCGCCCAGTTGCACAAAGACACGGATAACTGGAAAAACCTGCTGCGCTCAGTCGCCGATCCAGGCTTTTCGCGCCTGGACTCCACCATCACCGCTTTGCTGCAAGACGTCGGCGTCGCCGGCAAAGACGTGGTGCAACTGTGCTGCAACAACGGGCGTGAGTGCCTGTCGTTGTTCAGCCTGGGCGCGCGGTCGGTGGTGGGGGTCGATCAATCCCGGGCGTTTTTGCAGCAGGCACAGGAACTGGCCGAGGTCTCGCCTCACTCTCCCGAGTTCGTCGAAGCCGATATCCATCATTTACCCGAGCGGTTGCACGGGCGTTTTGACGTTGCCTTGGTCACCATCGGTGTACTGGGTTGGATGCCGGATGTGGCGCTGTTTATGCGCCACGTCGCGAGTACCTTGAAGCCGGGCGGCACCTTGGTGATGTATGAAACCCACCCGTTCCTGGAAGTGTTCGACCCGCACGCGAGCAACCCGTTGCTGCCCGCCAGTTCGTACTTTCAGTGCGATCCCTTTGTGTTGCAGGAATCCATCGTTTACGAAGGGCTGAGCGAGGTGGCGGGGCCGACGTCCTATTGGTTCGTGCACACGATGGGTAGCCTGGTCAGCGGCGCAATAGCGGCGGGACTGCAGATTGGCCACCTGCAGGAGTACCCGCACTCCAACCGCGAGGAACTCTATGACCAATATGAGCACCAGCCTGCGCAATTGCCATTGTGCTTCACCTTGACCGCCACGAAGCGCTGAGCCGGTTCGCGCGAGCAAAAAAAGGCCCGCGAGAAGAGGCGGGCCAAGGGATTTACAGGAGTAGGTAGGCTTCACCCTATAGGTCGCAAAGTGAAGGGCGTGTGAAAAGGTTGTCTTGATTTCGCACGTGGAACGGATCAGGCCCGGCGTATGAAAGTGCGCATGGTCTGGCCCGGGCCGGTGCGGAATTCACTCGGGCGTGGCATGTGCTCATCCGCTGCAATAAACACAAACTCATCCCCTTCGAGACGGTAGCTGGCGGGCAGGTGCTTGCCGGCGTCATCGCCCATGCTGTCAATCCAGGTTATGCCCTTGGGGGTGGTTGTGCTGTCGAGGAAAAACCGTCCGGCGAGCAACACCTCGCCACTGACGGTCGTCACTTCGAATCGATCATCTGCAATCGTTGTGATGGCGCCGGGAGCGCTGTGGGCATCGACGGGATTGAGCACACCACTGTCTTCCAGTGCGGTTTGCTCCCAGATACCTTGCAGGGCTTGCAGGTCTGGATCTGTGTTAAGCGACATACAAATTCCTTTTTGTTGAAGGGCTATTCGACGCTAGTTAGCGGTAATGGGCTGTATTCAGTCAATCAGTTTTCCAAAGGCTGTAGGACTCGTCTCTATTCTTTGTGTTTGGGCAAAATTCCCCTTTGTAGGCAATGGATTGGCGCTATTTTCTCGCCCTCGGGCAGCGTCACGCACGTAACCTCCTATGCTTTCGCGTGTAACAAAGGGCGCCTCTTTCGCCCTTGACGTTGCCCCCTGTTTATTCCGTCGTTATTCAGGTCTGTGTTGTTGGGCGCTGAATAACCACTCTTCAGGGCGAACTTACAGTGAACAAAATCCCCCCGACTATTGCGCATCCGGCCTCGGATGAGATCGATCTTTTTGAACTGGCCCATGGGCTCTGGAAACACCGCGTGCTGGTCTTCACGTGCGCAGCCATCGCTACAATCCTGGGTATCGGTTACGCGATGTTTGCGCCTCAGGTGTACCAGGCCAGCAGCGTACTGAGGCCGGTCGAGCTCAATGAGCTGGACGCGCTCAACCGCTCCGAGGTCTACCCACTGTCGCCGGCCGACGCATTGAGCAAAGTGGCGTTGCAGTTGGATTCCTATGACACCCGGCTTGGTTTTTTCAACGCCAATGCCACGCTATTCGAAACGTATCAGCGGCCAGGGCAAAGCCAGGAGCGAAGCTTTGACGCGTTTGACCGCAGCCTCGTCAGCCAGGTGCTGCCCGATCCGAAAAACAGCACCGCCCCTGGCACCTATATACGCCTGGAAATGCAGTACCCCCAGGGCGGCGGTGGAGTAGCGATCCTCAATGGTTTTGTCGATTACGCGATTGCTCGCCACCGTGAGCGCGTAGCGGCTGATATCAAGGTGATCGTCAACAATCGTCTCGCGGAGCTCGGCCGCAAGATCGATGCCGCCCGTGAAAACTATGAGAACGAAAAGTCCGCGAAAATCGCCAGGCTGCTGGAGAGTGATGCCATCAAGCGTGGCCAACTGCAGGATGAACTCGGCGCCCTGCGCGAGGAGATGGCAAAGGAGCGCTCCCATCGCTTGGCGCAACTGGCTGAAGCCATTGCCATTGCGCGGTCCGTCGGCATCACAAGGCCGACCACGCCATCGGCAATGGGTGGGGCAAGCCAGGTGACGGAGATGTCTCAGCAAACGGTCCCTTTGTTTTTCATGGGGACACAAGTGCTGGAAGCTGAGCGTGCGGTATTGCAACAACGCAGCAGTGACGACGTGACCAACGAGCGCGTCGCCGAAATCAACAGAAAGCTGCGTTTGTTGGAGGTCAATCGCGAGGTTGACGCACTGAAAACGCGCGGCAACGAGGACATGTTCCTACAGGATGTTGAATGGCTCCGCACGGAAACCACCCGGCTGCGTGCGCTCAATCTTGATATGGGCGGGTTGCAGCTGGCGACGATCGACCGCCCGGCCCAAGAGCCATTGGCCCCGATCAAACCCCGCAAGGCGTTCGTGGTGGCGTTGAGCCTGTTAACTGGCTTGATGCTGGGCGTGCTGGTGGCGATGGAGCGGTATTTTGCGAGCCTGCGCCGGGGCCTTCCGCGAGGACGATAGGTGCCGCAATAAGTAGGCTGAGTGGACAGCTTTTCACAATTATTTGCTAACCTTTAGTTACAAGTTGTGGCTAAATATCTGCCAAATGGTCACGCAGCGGCTTGTCACTGAGTCGCCTGCGCTGCCTGTCTGTGAATTGTGATTTCAGCTGCTGCTTATCCAAACCTCGGCCGTCGTGGGCACGCAGGAGCAGCCTGTTTTCTCCTGACGTGTGACGAAATACCGTGAAACTTATTATTGTTGTCCTCTACGTTGCTTCCATTGCGTATGTGCACTTGCGTGGTCGGGTGCGCCACCCACTGGGCCGCCAATTGAGCGACCACTCCACCTTCCTGGCACCGATCAACTGTTTTCTCTATCTGTTCTCCAAACTGCCCAGCCGACCTTATCTTTCCCCCAGCGACTTTCCAGACCTCAGCCCACTGCAGGAACACTGGGAAGAAATTCGCCAGGAAGGGCAGAACCTGATGCGTGCCGGCGCAATCAAGCGCTCGGACCAGTACAACGACGTGGGTTTCAACTCGTTCTTCAAGTCCGGTTGGAAGCGCTTCTACCTCAAGTGGTACGGCGACAGCCATCCCTCGGCGATGAAGCTGTGCCCGCGCACCACTGAACTGGTGCAGGGCATCGGCTCGATCAAGGCGGCGATGTTTGCCGAGTTGCCGCCAGGCTCCAAGCTGGTGCGCCATCGCGACCCCTACGCCGGCTCCTACCGTTACCACCTCGGGTTGGATACGCCCAACGATGCGGCCTGCTATATCAACGTGGATGGCGAGCGCTATGCCTGGCGCGATGGCGAGGCGGTGATGTTCGACGAGACCTACATCCATTACGCCGAAAACGCCACGCAGCAGAACCGCATCATTTTGTTCTGCGATATCGAACGGCCAATGAAATACCGCTGGGCGGCGGCCTTCAACCGCTGGTTCAGCCGCAACGTGATGGCGGCGGCGGGCTCACCCAATGACGCTGGCGACAAGACCGGAGGGCTGAACCGCGCCTTTACCCGGCTGTACAAGATTCGCCTGCGCGGCAAAGCGCTGAAAAAGCGTAACCGCACGCGTTATTACCTGGAGAAGTGGGCGATTTTTGCAGCCCTGGCGGCCATTTTCCTGTTGATCTGAATGTCTCGCAGACAGATCGTGTTACACCTGATGAGAAACTATTTAGTTACCAAAGCCGAACCCTGGGCGTAGCGTGTTATCGAAAGCACGTACAACTCGCCCATGAGAGGCTTTGTCATGAATAGTTATGTACGCCACCTTGCACTGCTGGCATTGGGCGTTTTGATTCTCCCCGGTGCCCAGGCGCAAAACCTGCCGGGCAGTAACGACGCCAACAACAGCCCGATCCACCGGGCCAACCCCAATAGCATGCAGGGCACCCAGCCCAATGCGCCAGCCGTGCGCGGGCCTCAGATCGGTCCGGCGCCCCGCGCACCCACCCTGGAAAACGGCGGCATCGGCAATCGTTATCCCACGCGCAACACCGCCCCCAGCCGCCCAGCCACCGAAACCAAAGCCCCCACTTACGATGCCAACGGCAATCGCCGGTAAGGACTCGCCTAATGCACCTACGTAAAACCCTTCTGGCCGCCTTTTGCGCGACCACCGTTCTTCCCCTGTCGGCGGTGTACGCTGCTGGCCCCCAACAATTCCCCAGCGAGCAAGGCAGCCTCACGGTCACGCCGATCGCCCAGGGCCTGGATCATCCATGGGCCGTGGCGTTTCTGCCCGACAAGCAAGGCTTTCTGGTGACCGAGCGCCCAGGCCATCTGCGCTTCGTCAGCCCGGACGGCAAACTGTCGGCGCCCCTTAGTGGTGTGCCGCAAGTGTGGGCCAAAGGGCAGGGCGGCTTGCTCGATGTGGTGCTGTCGCCGGACTTCAAGCAGGACCGCATGGTGTACCTGTCGTACGCCGAAGGTGGCGGCAAGGGCGGTACCGCCGGCACGGCTGTCGGGCGTGGGCGTTTGGCCGATGACCTCAGCGGTTTGAAGGATTTCAAGGTGATCCTGCGCCAGGAACCCAAGCTGTCCACCGGCAACCACTTTGGTTCGCGCCTGGCGTTTGACCGTGACGGCTACCTGTTCGTGACCTTGGGCGAGAACAACGATCGCCCGACCGCCCAGGACCTGGACAAATTGCAGGGTAAGGTCGTACGCATTTACCCGGATGGGCGCGTGCCCGATGACAACCCGTTTGTGGGCCAGGCAGGTGTACGGCCGGAGATCTGGTCCTACGGCCAGCGCAACCCACAAGGCCTGGCGCTGAACCCGTGGAGTGGCACGATCTGGGAAAACGAACACGGGCCCCGTGGCGGGGATGAGATCAACATCATCGAGCGCGGCAAGAACTACGGCTGGCCGTTGGCGACCCACGGCATCAACTATTCGCTGACGCCAATCCCGGAGGCCAAAGGCAAGACCGCAGAGGGCACGGTGCAGCCCCATCATGTCTGGGAGCAGTCCCCTGGCATCAGTGGCATGGCATTTTATGACGCCGACCGCTTCAAACCCTGGCAGCACAACGTGTTTATCGGCGCACTCGCCAGCCAGGAGTTGATCCGCTTGCAGTTCGATGGCGACAAGGTGATCCACGAGGAACGGCTGCTGGGCGGTTTGAAAGCGCGCATTCGCGATGTACGCCAGGGGCCGGATGGCTACTTGTATGTGCTGACGGATGAGGATGATGGCGTGTTGTACCGCGTGGGCTTGAATCAGGACTGAGCAGCCAGCCGCAAGCTTGAAGCTTCAAGCTTGCGGCTACAGGCTAGAGCCCCAGTTCCGATAGCCCCGGATGATCATCCGGGCGCCGCCCCAGCGGCCAGTGGAACTTGCGCTCGCTGGCCTGGATCGGCAGGTCGTTGATGCAGGCAAACCGATTGGCCATCAGGCCGTTTTCGTCGAACTCCCAGTTCTCGTTGCCGTAGGAGCGGAACCAGTTGCCCGAATCGTCATGCCACTCGTAGGCATAACGCACGGCGATGCGGTTGTCGGTGAAGGCCCACAGCTCCTTGATCAGGCGGTAGTCCAGTTCCTTGGCCCATTTGCGCGTGAGGAAATCCTTGGCTTGCTCGCGGCCGTGGGCAAATTCGGCACGGTTGCGCCAGCGGGTGTCCAGGGTGTAGGCCAGGGACACCCGTTGCGGGTCGCGGGAGTTCCAGCCGTCTTCGGCCAGTCGCACTTTCTCGATGGCCGATGCGCGGGTAAAGGGCGGCAAGGGTGGGCGTACATCGATGTTGGATGACATTGGCATGCTCCTTAAAACAATAAGGGATTATCGGAAAGTTGCCTGGCCTATGGGGTCAAAGCGCCAATAACGTTCGCGCCATGCATTGCGCATTATCGGCCGCAGTTGAATCACCCATTACCAGGGCAACGGTAATGGCGCCATCGATCAGGATCAGCAGTTGCGCGGCCTGCTGCTGCGGGTCGGGGGTGCCATGTGCTTGACACAGTTCAAGTGCGTACTCGAACAGTTTCTGTTTATGGGCCTTGGCCAACAGGCGCACCGGGTCTTGTGGGTCGCCGGTTTCACCGCTGGTATTGATAAAGGCGCAGCCACGGAAGTCGGCCGAACCGAACCAGGCCTTGAGGGCGTCGAACAGCGCCAGCAGGCGTTCGCCACTGCCTTCCTGGCGCTCCACTTCCGTGCGCAGCCATTGCAGCCAACGCTCGTCGCGGCGCTGCAGGGCGGCAATCACCAACTCATCTTTGTTGGCAAAGTAACGGTAGATACTTTTTCTCGACACACCGGCGGTTTTCACCAGGAAGTCCATGCCGGTGGCGGCGATGCCATGGCGATAGATCAACTTTTCGGTAACGTCGAGGATAATGTCGCGTGTCATGTCGTTCATGCTGCAAACAGTAGAACGATCGTTCTTCTTGGTCAATCAGATTTTTTCCATGCGCCGCAGCGAGACCTGAGCACCCCCATGGTGTAAGCTCGGTGCCTCTTCGGATTCGACCCATTGCGAGCCCTATGCCGTCGTTCTTCAAACGCTCCCTGTTACCAAAACTGCGCGGTTTTCCCCTCACTCCCGATGCGATTGACGTGCTGTCTGGCGCCGATGCGTATCGCCGCCGCCTGCTGGCCCTGATCCCCCAGGCGACCCGGCGCATCTATATCGTTGCCCTGTATTTGCAGCACGACGAAGCCGGGCAGGAGATCTACGACGCCCTGCACGCCGCCAAGGCTGCGCGCCCGGAGTTGGACATCGTGGTGGTGGTTGACTGGCTGCGTGCCCAACGCGGGCTGATCGGTGCGGGCAAACAGCCGGGCAACAGCGCCTGGTATCAGGCCATGACCCAGCGCCACGCCAGTGAAGTGCCGGTGTACGGTGTGCCGGTGCAAACCCGCGAGTTGTTCGGCGTGCTGCACCTCAAGGGCTTTGTGATCGACGATACCGTGCTGTACAGCGGCGCGAGCCTGAACAACGTGTACCTGCACAAGTTCGACAAGTACCGCTTCGACCGTTACCACCTGATCCACAACCAGCCGCTGGCCGATTCGATGCAGCATCTGGTGGAACATGGCCTGGTGGCGTCCAAGGCTGTGCATCGCCTGGACCTGCCGAACCCGCCCACCACCCGCAGCCTGCGCAACGACATCGGCGACTTGCGCAGCCGCCTGAAACACGCGGCCTATGACACCACGACGGGGCAGTTGCCCAATGGTCACCTGTCGGTCAGCCCGCTGCTCGGCGTGGGCAAGAACAACCCATTGAGCCGGGTGATCCTGGAGCTGATCGCCAGTGCCCAACAGCAACTGACTATTTGCACCCCTTATTTCAACCTGCCACTGCCGGTGACCCGCGAGATCAATCGCGCCCTGGCCCGTGGGGTGAAAATCGACATCATCGTCGGCGACAAGACCGCCAACGACTTCTACATCCCGCCCAGCGAGCCGTTCAAGGTGATCGCGGCACTGCCTTACCTGTACGAAATCAGCCTGCGCCGCTTTGCCAAGCGCCATCAGCCGATGCTCGACAGCGGCCAGTTGAACCTGCACCTGTGGCGCGATGGTGATAACACCTATCACCTCAAGGGCATGTGGGTCGACCAGCGCTATACGCTGCTGACGGGCAACAACCTCAACCCACGGGCGTTCCGCCTGGACCTGGAAAACGCCTTGCTGATCGATGATCCTCAAGGCCAGTGGCTGGAGCCGCGCCGCACCGAGCTGGCGCAGATTTTCCAGCACGCCACGCGTATCGAGGGTTATCAGCAATTGCAGACCCTGGTGGATTACCCCGAAGCGGTCGGCAAGTTTCTGCGGCGGGTCAGCCGGGTGCGGATTGAGCGGTTGCTGTACCGGATACTTTGACCTGTGTTGACTGTGGCCAAATAATTCCCACTGATTGCCTGCAAGGCTTTAGGACTTTGCTGACGCTTGCGTTAGGAAGGGCTAGGTAGATTTTCTCTCGACAGTTCTTAGGGACAAGGACTCTTGCCGTTTCCATTGGTAGAGAGAAAAGACCATGTCGATGATCCGCGTAGGCGGCCATGACCGCGCGTTCAGCCTTGCCACTCAACTCCCGTTTCCATTGCACCCCGGCCCCTGGGCCTCTGGCGCACCGCGGGTCAGGCGCGATGCGCCGGCAGCGAACAATCAAATTTCTCCGTGTTTTCTATCCGAGGACAACGCGACCCAAGGGGATGCCCACCTGCAGGAGCGCCTGATGCGTGGGCTGCTCAAGGGCATCACGTCTGTACCCGTCATACCGCGCAATGCCAGCATCGCGCCCTTTATCAGCGTGTATACCCAGGCACTGAGTGAGCAACCTTTGCAAGACTGGTTAGGCGCCAAGGGTCTTAAACTCGCCACTGTGCGGGTGTTCAACGACCATGTGACGGGTGTGGTCACCCAAGATGGCAAAGACACACTGGTGCGCTTTACCACCAGCGACGGCTCCGGCTGGGGTGAGGTCAGTGCCCATTTGTCTGCTGCACAGCAGGCCCTGTCACCGAGCAATTTTGGGCTTGCGGTCACTGATAATCCGCTGCCGCGCCATGCCATCCTGGATTTCTACGGGGTACAACCGCCCCGGAATGAGCAATCGGCGTCTGCCCTTGGCCAACAGCTCAAGCGAGATGGCTGGCCGCCGATTGTGTCCGCGCAGCGGGTTCGCTGGCGCGAACACTACACCCAATTGACCCAGGCCCGCGGTGATGCGACGGAACGTACACGACTGCTCGATCACTTGCGTCGCGAGCTCAAGAACAAGGCTGCGGACGACGATCTCAACCTCGATCAACAGCCCTTCAGCGCTGAGCCGGGCGCCTCGTTGGCGCGGCGCAGCAAGGCCCCTCGCAATGCGTTTGTCGAACTCTTGACGTCGCAGTCCTTCAAGGCGTTTCTCGCCAAGCACGACCTTGTGGCCCATGACGATCAATTCAGGATCAGCCAAGGCGATCTTCAACTGCGGACTGCAGAAGGTGGATGGGTATCCCTGCAAGCCAGCCTCGACGCTGAGCTCAGTGAACACCCACAACCGCAGGGCGATACCCTGTGTGATGGCCTTCGCCAACTGGTTGTACAGAGCAGAAAGACGGGTAACGCACTCTACTCAACGGACACTTATGACGTACGCCAGGCGTTGGACTTTTTCTGTCTGGGCGCACCGAAGACCCACCCACAAGTGCAGGTCGCCATCGCATGGCTGGATACACGCCTGGCCCCGGCACCGCTGGCCGCCGACTTTGCGCAACTGACGCCGTATAGCTGGGTCCCGGGGGCATTGTCCACCACTGACTGCGGGGCACTCAAGCACCTCGCGGTAGGTATGGGAGGGCTACTGGACAGCTTTCTCGCTCGGCCCGATCCATGGCATTCGCTGCCTGACGCGGACCATCGGCTGGCCGCTTTTTTTGACTCGCCCGCCGCCGTGGCCAAGGCGGACGCCATGGCGAAGTCACTGCAATTGTATGCAGTGGCTAGCGGCCAACCGTTGTCCAAAGCCCTGCGTCACCAATTACTGGCGGCGGCCCTCAAGCTTGACGCCGGCGGCGATGTGCCTGGCAAGCCGGGTTTCGTGGCCGGGTATGAGGTGTGCTCGCCGAACAACCTGGGGCGCAGCCAGAAAGCGTTGCGCAGTGATATCGAGCAGCATCTGCAAGGCAAAGGCGCCAGTGCCCGCAGTGCGCCGTTGCTCGCCCATATGTTCCTGGCGCAGACCGCGCCTGAGCTATTGGTCAAGGCTGACTCGGCGGCACCTGGGGCGGCACTTTTCAAGCAAAGCAGCGATGACATTACCCAGGGTTCTACCGCCTGGCTCGGCTTGCGCCTGGGCTGCGCTTTGGCAGACACGCTGGCAGGCCCGGGGGCTTCACGCTTGATGAGCCGCACGCAATTGTTGGCGCTGACGCAACTGCAGGCCCAGGTACCCGAGCAGGAAACCTTGATCAAAAGCCTGGCCGCCAGGCCGTTGTTGGAGTGGGCGGCGATGGCCGGCGTTTTCCCCACACCCGCGAATGGCCAATATTCGCCGCAGCATTACCGACAGGCCAGCGACGCCTTTGTCGCCCAGCAAGCGCTTACAGATGCCGCGTTTAGTACTTTGACGAGCGAGCCACCGACTCAGACCAGCGTGTTGATCCAGCACCTGGCACAGTTGTTTCCAGAGCTGACCGAGCAGGAAATTCGCGACTTCAAACTCAAGTGGGTCTACCACCCCATGCAAGGGGCGCGGCCGCCAGTGCTCTTGACCGAAGTACTGTTGGCCGGGCAAGCGAAGCTGGGCCTGCTGGCGCAGTTGACCAATTGGATGACGGAGAACTCCACCGGCAAAGTTCAGTACGAACTGCCCCCTGGCAGGATCTCCCAGGCAACGTTTGATGAGCGAATCAAGCAACTGCCGTTGATCGCGCCCTTGGTCGCTCCAGCCATCGATCGCTATGTGGCCGATACACGTAGCGCCCAAGCCAGCGCGTTAAAGCTGATGATCGCTCAGCTGCCATTGGCGCAGCGCAAGGCATTGGAAGTCGGGCAGATCGAGTTTTTCAGCTTGCGCAAGGCCACCGGAGAAACGCTCAAAGAGGACAACGGCAACGAATCGAAAGTGGCGCAGAGCAAAGGCATACAGGGCACCCTGATCCGCTACGAGACTGGGATCGTCGAGCCGCGGTTTGGCTATTACGAAGTGTTCCCGGGCTCCATGCGCATGATCAAGCGTGACGATTTGCCGTACTCCCTGGCGCTTGGGGGGGAGGTCAAAAAGGAGCAGAGACCCTACGGGCCCTTCGCTTACACCCGCGAGGATGTTCGCCGGGAGAAACCCGCGGCGTTTGACTTCCAGGCCTATTCTTCCAGGACGGAACCGCGTGCGGGGGTTCAATCGTCGGTAATCATTGAAAAAGCCGCGCCCGACCTGGCAGCCACCTTGCAAAAGGTCGGGGTCAACCATACGGGAGTGCCCGTACCCAACAGTTTCACCAGTGATAAAACCGCGCGCATCGTCGAGGGCATAATGGGCAATAGTTTTGACGAGCGACGCGACGCGTTGACCGCCTATGCCAACCAGCCCACGAATTTGCAGCGCCAACGCGAGTTTCCGTTTGGTGCCGACGACGTATTCAGCAGTGAGAACCTGCGTATGGTGCTGGGCCTGCTGCCGTTTGTCGGGGCTGTTGCAGACATTGCTGAAGGTAGCGTAGCCCAAGGTCTGAAGGGCCTGCTGATAGACTTTACCTCCTTTGCTGCGACCGGTGGCGTGAGGGTAGCCACAAGCTTCTTCAAAGGGTTGAAGGTGGTGCTGCCATTCAACGGTAGGGCGTTTACCATGCAGGGATTGAAGGGCGCCGCGCCGTTCTTTCGCAGCCTGTTCAACCCGCTGGATGGCACCGTTGGCCTATTGAAATCAGGTCAAAAAGCGTCAGGACTGCTAAAGAGCTTTTTGAGGGGGGAGTTGCGATTGCTGGACACCGGCATTTACCTGCCGGCTACCGCATTTGAACGCTGTCGTTGGGGGGCGGGCGTCTATGACACTGTCGCTGGAAGCTCACCCGCGGACGCCTGTCGAGGCACCTACGACGGACAGGAACTCTACGCAGTACGAAAAAACAATCACTGGTATGGGGTCAACCCGCACACCTTGGAAACCGGCGGGGCACCCTTGCAAGGGTTTGTGCCGCAAGCCGTCGTGTCGCCGGCGGCCAACTGACGCATGCGCCTTCGTGTCCGAGAGGGGCGAAGGCGCACTGGCTCGATCAGTTCAAGCCCAGTTTGCCACGCAGGGTCGACAGGTCTTCCGCCAGGGTATTGACCGGACCCACCAGGGCCTTGCGGTCGTTTTCCTTGACCTTGTCATAGGTCTCGAAGCCGCCATCCTTGGTTTTGTACTTGGCCAGGACCTTGTCCACGGTGGTGAAGTTCTTGTCGACCTTGGTCAGGAACGCCTTGTCTTGTTTCTCGATCTGGCCACGGAACAGGTCGACGATTTTCTTCGCGCCGTCGATGTTGCCCTGGAAGTCATACAGGTCGGTGTGGCTGTAGCGGTCTTCTTCACCGGAGATCTTGGTGGCGGCGACTTCTTCCAGCAGCGCTGCGGCGCCGCCGACGACTTTTTCTGGCGGGAAGGTCAGGCCATCCACACGGGTTTTCAGGTCGTTGACGTCGGTGTTGAGCTTGGCGGTCAGCGCCTCCAGGCCTTTGGTGGTGTTCTGCGAGAACAGCGTGTACTCGATGCGGTGGAAGCCGGTGAAGTCTTCGGCGGTCACGCCTTTTTCATGGTCGTCCACGCGCGAATCGATGGACGCATCGAGGTCACTGAACAGCTCGGCGATCGGTTCGATGGACTCATAGTGCACACGAGTGGGGGCGTAGAGTTTCTTGGCGGTGGCCAGGTCGCCCTTGTTGATTGCATCGGTAAACGCCTGGGTCTGGGTCACCAGCTCAGCGATTTCTTCGGTGACGTAGATCTTGTAGTCCGACACCGGGCCTACCAGGTCCAGCGGTGCCGTGGTGGCGAACGCAGCCAACGGCGAAAGGGTCAGTAACAACGACAACGCGAGAGTCGACTTCTTCATGGGACGGTTTCCGCTGTGGGGTGGGTTTCAGGTGTTGGCAGTGGTGTGCGGGTGCGTGGCTGCAAGCAGCGTGCGCCCAATGAAATCCTTGGGGCCCGTGACCCCCGGCAAGGTGAAGAAATACCCGCCGCCGACCGGCTTGAGGTATTCCTCCAGGGGCTCGCCATTGAGCCGGGTTTGCACGCTGATAAAGCCTTTCTCCAGGTCAGCCTGGTAGCAGATGAACAACAGCCCCATGTCCAGCTGACCGTTTTTATTGACGCCGTTGGAGTAGTTGAACGGCCGACGCAAAATCAAGTTGCCCTGGGTGTGCGGGGTGCGCGGGTTGGCCAGGCGGATGTGGGCATCAAGCTTGGTCAACTTGCCTTCGGGGTCCTTGCTGTAGTCGGGGACCTGGCTTTCTTGCTGGCCATCCATGGGCGCGCCCGTGGTCTTGACGCGGCCGATGATGCTTTCCTGTTCTTGCAGCGGGGTGCGGTCCCAGCGTTCGACGAAGTTGCGGATGATGCGCACCGCCTGGTAGCTGCCATGGGCGGCCCAGGCCGGTTCGTCGCTGGACGGTTGGACCCACACGATCTGGTCCATGGCCTTGTTGTCGTTGGAATTGGGGTTGGCCGAACCGTCACGGAAACCGAGGAAGTTGCGCGCGCTCTGCGCCGGCTCACCGGGTTTGCTCGGCGCCTGGGGCGGCACGCTGCCTTCCTGTTTCCAGCGCACCAGCAGCAAGTCGGGCAGGTTTTTCACGATGTCGCGCAGGGCGTGGATATTGGTGTCGGGGGTGTTGGAACAAAATTGCAGGCTCAAATCACCGTGGCACTGCGCCGGCTCCAGTGCGTCATTGGGAAATCCCACCATGCGGCTCAGGCGCTTGGGCTTGGCGTGTTCCAGGCCGAAGCGCTCATCGAACAACGACTCGCCGACGGACACGGTGATGGTCAGGTTATCCGGCGTGACCACCGGGCCGAGAATCCCCGAATCGGTGGGCGGCAGCTTTGGATCAACTTGTGCCACGGCACCGCCGGTCATCAGGAAGCTGATGCGCTCGTTCAACGTGCGAAACAACCGTTCCAGGTCTTCGCGGTCGCTGGCCAGCACGTCGAACGCCACTAGCATGCCGCAGGCGGGGCGCGGGGTGACGATGCCGCTCTGGTGCTGGCCGAAGAAATCGTGGTGGTCCTGGGTCTTGTCGCTGCGCGGTGCGCTGGTGACTTGCTCGGCGGCGGCCATGGCCGGGCAGCTCAGGCTGCTGCCCGCCAGCGCGACGCCGGTGGCGGCCATGCCCAACAGGACACGGCGGCGCTGGAGGTTGGTGTGTGCGGAATCACTCATGTGTGCGGTCGTCTTCACTGCAGGCCGGAAAGGCCAAGGGCGGGATCGATTCCATCGAGTGCGGCGGCCAGAGCCTTGGCCTTGCCGGCGATCTGCTTGCGCTGATCGGCGGTCACGCTGTCGTAGGTGGTGTAGCCGGTAGAGGTCTTGAATCCAGCGAGTTCACTGTCGAAGGCGGCGAGGGCGCTGTCGATCTTCGGCAGCAGTTCGGCAGCGGATTTGCCCAGCAGTGGGCGCATCAAATCGACCACCTTGTGCGCGGCCTCCAGGTTGGCGGCGAAACCATTCAGGTCGATATGGCTGTAGCGTTCTTCTTCACCGCTGAGGGCGCGACCCTCTGCCAGGCTGTTGAGGTTGCGCACCACGATGCTCACCAACTGTTCCGGCGGTAGCGATTGCGCCAGCAACTGTTGTTTGAGCGTGCTGACGTCGGTCAGCAAGCGCTGGACAATCGGCGCCAGGCCATCGAGGCTGCGCTGCTGGAACAGGCTGTATTCGACACGGTGGAAACCGCTGAAGGCCGGGTCCTGCTCGCGTTTTTCAAAGTAATCGGCACGGGCGTTGATCGCGTTATCCAACTCCGCCAGGCGCTGGGATGCCGGGGCGAGTCGCTGGTACGCCTCACGGGCCGGAATGTACAGCGCTTGCGCCTGGGCCAGGTCACCGGCGTCGATAGCCTGTTGCAACGCAGTCACCGCCTTGACCAGCGTGCCTCCCTGGGCGCTCAGGTACACGCGGAACTCCGACAGTGGGCCGATAAATGCCACCATCGACGGCTTGGCCTTGGCCTGGGCGTCCGACTCTGCTGTTGGCGTCACATGCAAGGTGCCGCGTGGGTTGCTGAGCAAGCCGCAGGTGATCGCGTAGTCGCCCGGCAGCAGGTTGGCGTTGATCACCTGGCTCAGGCCGGGGGCGATGTTTTCCCGTTCTTCGACCACCAGCACGCCGTCGAGGATTTCCCATTCCACCGCACGGTCGGAGCGGTTGATGATGCGAAAGCTCGCACGGCCGGCGGGTACGGTCAGCGCATTTGGCTCGCAGGCGTGGCCGTGAATGGTCACGGCGATTTCATTGTGGTTGGCCTGGCGCTTGCTCGCGGCCAGTTGCGACGCATAGTAGAACAGGCCACCGGCGGCGATCATCACGACCACCGAGCCCGCCACGGCCCAGCGCAGGGCGCGGGGCGGCGGCGCCGGTTGAGGAGTTGGGTTGGACAAGGGGCGGTCCTTACTGGCTGGAAACGGAAGAGGGGTTGGCGACAGGCTTGGCCGGTGTCGCCGGCAGGAAGAACATCACCAGCGCCACCACCAGGTAGATCAAATAGGCGCCCAGGGTGCTGACCGTCGGCGCTTCCTGATAGCCGAACATGCCGGCGAGTACCGAGCCCAGCGGGCTGTCCATCGGCAATACGGCGCTGAAATCGAACAGCACGGCTTGCAGGTGGTTCCACACGCCGGCTTCATGCAGGGCCTGCACCGAGTTGGCGAGGATGCCGGCAGCCACCACCAGGATGAACAAACCGGTCCAGCGGAAAAACGCACCGAGGTTCAGGCGCATGCTGCCGCTGTAGATCAGGAAGCCGACGATGATCGCCAGGATCAAGCCGAGCAGGGCACCAATCGGCGCGCCCGGGCCTTCACTTTGCTGGAATACGGCCAGCAGGAAGAACACGGTTTCCAGGCCTTCACGGGCCACGGCGAAGAACACCATGAGGATCAACGCAGTGACCTGATGCTTGGAGCCGGCCAGGGCGTGGTCGAGGGACTCATGCAGGGAATGCTTGATGGAGCGCGCCACCTTGCGCATCCAGAACACCATGGAACTGAGGATGGCTACGGCGACCAGTCCGACTACACCTTCGAACAATTCCTGCTGCTTTTGCGGGAACTCGGCGCTGACCAACTCCAGGCCACCACCGACCAGCAACGCCAGGGCAGCGGCGAGGAATACCCCGATCCATACCGCCGGCATCCACTGGCCACGGCCGGTCTGTTGCAGGTAGCTGGCGATGATGCCAACGATGAGTGCGGCTTCAATGCCTTCGCGCAACATGATGAGAAAAGGGACAAGCATTCGGCACCGCGTCGCAACTAGATAGGAGGCTAAGTTGTAACATAATGATACTCATTGCTAAACAACAATTCTTGACGTTTGCTGAACAGTGGCTGAACGGTGGTGGCGAAGGGCAACCGCCCTTATGATGCACGCCATCTTGTGTGCCGCCGGAACGCCCAACTGCCCATGTCGGAAAAAGACTCCATCTCCATCCACCTCGTGCGCGAAGCCCTGTTGCAGAGCTGTGCGCCCGGGGCGGCCACGGTTGAAGCGCTGAGCAAAGTCGGGATTGCCCCGGCGTTGCTGGAGCAGCCTGACGCTCGTGTACCGGCCACGGCCTACGCCCGGCTGTGGCGTCTGCTGGCGCGGCGTCACGACGATGAGTTTTTCGGTATGGACCCGCGCCGGCTCAAATCCGGCAGCCTGGCGTTTCTCTGTCACGCCTCGATGGCGCAACCGACGCTCGCCACCGGCCTGGAAACCGCGCTGGGCTTTCTGTCCTTGATGCTGGAACAGATGCCCGCGCAACTGGCGCGTCAACAGAGCCTGGCGGAGATCGTGCTGGCGGAGCCCGCGCCCAAGCGCGCGTTCACCTATTTCACCTACTGGATGATTGTGCATGGCGTGGCCTGCTGGCTGGCGGGGCGGCGCATACCAATCCTGGCGATCGAGTTGCGCTGCCCGCAGCCGGACTTTTGCGACGACTACCAGGTGATGTTTTCCGACAACCTACGGTTTGATCGGCCACGCACCCGCATGATCTTTTCCGCCGATTGCCTCGACCTGCCGATCAAGCGCAGCGCCGAAGAACTCAAACGCTTCCTCGCCCACGCACCGGCCAACATCCTGGTCAAATACCGCGACCCCGACAGCCTCGCCACCCGTATCAAACACGACCTGCGCCACCTGCCCCCTGACACCTGGCCGGAAACCGACGGCCTGGCCGCCAGTTTGTGCATCTCCGCCTCAACCCTGCGCCGACGCCTGGCGGAAGAGGGGCAGACGTATCAGGGCCTCAAGGACAGCGTGCGTAAAGAGTTGGCCATTGTTTGGCTGGCTGAACCGCAGATCAGCTTTGCCGAGATTGCGGCGCGGTTGGGGTTTGCGGACGCCAGTTCGTTTTATAAGGCGTTTCGTAAGTGGGTGGGGTCGAATCCGGGGCATTATCGGAGTTTGATTTTGAATGAAAGTGCCCGGAGTTAGTTGCTCCTGAGCGGGATTAGGATATAGCTGACTCGTTCCATCGAATTAATATGACAGAGCGTTCCTTAATGATTTTAGGACGCGGCTGGCATATTCAAAGCCTGAATTCGTGCACAGTAAACCGTGTGTTTCCTTCTGCCAGCCGTAGTGACGTTAGGCTGCCGTGCAGGAAGCTGAACGAGCTGTTTAGCTGTGAGGGAATTCTATGGATAAATAAACCAATAGATTGGCTTTCTGTGCATATTTGAAAATTAATTTTGATTTTGAGGTGTGATCATGAAAAGTCTTATTGCGGTGCCGTTTGCTGTGTTGATGGTGATGTCGTCGCAGGTGTCTGCGGCGTGCTTGTATATAACGGATAGCTTTAGTGGGATTGTGTCGGGAGGCTTGGAGAATACGGCTTATGGACCGTTCACGATAACTTCTGCCAATGGCTGTTCAAATGCAAATATTGAAGCCCGCGTTTCAGCATTGGGCGTGGGTAGTCCGCCGGAAACATTCATTGAAAGACAGGAAGGCAGTTCATGGCACAGGGTGACCTTTGGTATCAGCGGTAATGCCTCCTACAATGGTCCGTTCGGGACTTATCGAGTGCGCGTGAAAAATGGCGCCGATCTTCCTAAAGCTTATTCAGGCACGACGAGATTCGGGCGCTAATCTGCTGAAAAAACCAGTGCGCTAGTGGGCTTAGCGCACTGTCCACTGCGCGCCCCTCAGGCACGTTCGTCAATCGATAAATCAGTGCTTTTGGAGTTGGCAAAGTAAAGCAACGCGTTTATTGCGTGGTTAGCATCAACCATGCCCTGTAGGTGGTCACTCGCTCCTTCACTTTGCGCCAGTGAGGGTTCTTTTTTAAAAAATGCAAGAGTATCTTCAAGCTTTTCATTGAACAGGGCGATGGCATTAAATTTGACGTGGGTGTCTGTTGGTTTTCCAGATGCATCATTTGCACCGTCCCCAGTGATGAACATGCCGAAAGATCGATAACTAATGAGCTCGCTGTTGTAAAGGCGGCGGCCTACGGCTCTAAGTTCATCCGTGCTGATCGATGTCATGTCATAGGCTTTGAGGAAGTTCTTCAGTTCTGAGATTTCTCTGCGGTCATCGAGCTTCAAAGTTTCTGCCGCTTTAGAAGCTTCCGTTATCGTAAACTGATTGGTCACCTGCCCAGGATTCTTGATCTGGTAAGGATTGGTTGCCTTCGTATGACGCATTTGTTCGGCAGTTAACAGAATAGCCATGATGAATCGCTCCAAAAATTGAAAGTCACTTCCATTTGTCGGAGTCCAAGGCTTTTTCTTTAATGGCCATTCCGCGATCAATGCGTATGAGTAGTACGATGTTATTCATGCAAAAAAAGCCAGAAGTCATTGTTCGGGCAGGACTAGGAATAAACTTACAGAAATACTCCATAATGCCTACAGATAATTCTCTCGACTATTTCAGACTAATCCCACAAAAAACCCTCAAAAAAAAGCCCCACGACCAAATGGACCATGGGGCTAAAAATTGGCTGGATGCGACCAACCAAAGGAGCTCTTTAAATCAAATCACTTCGCGCTGGCCACCACCGTATCCGGCTGCCAACCCCCGCCCAGTGCCTTGTAGATCGCCACAATCCCGCGATACAAATCCACCTCGGCCTGGGCCTGGGAGTCTTCCGCCGCCAACCGCTCGCGTTGCGCGTCCAACAGCACCAGGAAATCCACGGTACCTTCGCGGTAACGAATCGCCGCCAGGTCCGCCGCCGCACGGCTGGACTCACTCTGACGGATCAGCGAGACCAGGCGCTGTTGCCGCTTGCCATAGTCACTGAACGCATTCTCGGATTCTTCCAACGCCAGCAACACTTGCTGCTCATAGGTCGCCAACGCGCCGTCCGCTTCGGCATTCGCACCGCGCAAACGCGCGCGCACGCTGCCCAGGTCAAAGGCGGCCCAGGTGATGCTCGGGCCCAGGGACCAGGCATTCGCCGCGGCCGAGCCGATCTGCGAACCGCGCCCGGCGGTGAAACCGAGGAAGCCGCTGAGGCTGACCCGTGGGAACAGGTCGGCCTTGGCCACGCCGATCCGCGCGGTGGCGGCGGCCAGTTTGCGTTCGGCGCTGAGGATGTCCGGGCGCCGTTGCAGCAGTTGCCCCGGGTCTCCAATCGGCAACGCCTTGGCAATCGCCGGCAGGTCTTTCGGGCTGAGGTCCACGCTCAGCTTGTCCGGGCGCTGGCCGAGGAGGGTGGCGATGCGGTTGCGCTCGCGCACTTGCTCGGCTTGCAGTTGCGGCACGCTGGCTTCGACCGCCGCCAGGCGGGCGTCTGCCCGTTCCACGTCCAGCTGGTCGCCAACCCCGGCATCCCGCAGGCTGACGGTGATGGTGCGCGATTCCTGCTGGTTTTTCAGGTTGTCCAGGGCGATGCGCTCACGCAGTTGCGCGCCGCGCAGTTGCCCGTAGGCATCCACCAACTCGGCAATCATGGTGACTTGCAGTTGATACAGGTCCGCTTCTGCCACTTGTTGGTCAGCGTCGCTGGCCTCCAGGTTGCGGCGGATGCGCCCGAACAAATCCACTTCCCAGGCCATGTCCAGGCCCAGGTCATAGCGCTCGCTGGTGACGCGCTTGGTGGTCTGGCCGGGGATCTGGCCCTTGCCCACATCGCTGCTGGCACGGGAGGTGACCACCGGCATGATGTCGTTGGCCGCATCATCACGGATCGCCCGGGCGGCGCGCAGGCGGGCAAACGCCACCCGCAGGTCGCGGTTGCCGCTCAACGATTGGGTCACCAGTTGGTTGAGGGTCGGATCCTCGAACTGCTGCCACCAGATGCCTTCGTACTTGGCGTGGTCATAGCTCTTGGTGTCGGCGGCGGCCGTGATATTGGCCGCCTCCAGGTTCTCGGTTTTGTAGTCCGGGCCCACGGCACAGGCGCTCAGCGCCAGTACCAGCAAGCTCGGCAGGAATACTTTCACGCTCATTGCTGTGTCTCCAGCTTCAAGGCCTTGGCCGCTTTGCGCGCTTCGCTGCGCTCCACATAGCGACGGATCAGTACGTAGAACACTGGCGTCAGCAACAGACCGAAGAAGGTCACGCCGATCATCCCGGAGAACACCGCCACACCCATGGCATGACGCATCTCGGCACCGGCACCGCTGGACAACACCAGTGGCACCACACCCATGATGAACGCGAACGAGGTCATCAGGATCGGCCGCAGACGCAGACGGCACGCCTCCAGCACCGCAGCCAGCGGGTCAAGCCCCTCCGCCTGTTTATCCTTGGCAAACTCGACGATCAGAATCGCGTTCTTGCACGCCAGGCCCACCAGTACGATCAGGCCGATCTGGGTGAAGATGTTGTTGTCGCCGCCGGAGATAATCACCCCGGTGATGGCCGACAGCAGGGTCATCGGTACGATCAGGATCACCGCCAGTGGCAGGCTCCAGCTTTCGTATTGGGCCGCCAGTACCAGGAACGCCAGCAGCACACACAGCGGGAACACGAACAGTGCAGTGTTGCCCGAGAGGATTTGCTGATACGTCAGGTCGGTCCACTCGTAGGTCATGCCGTTGGGCAGTTCCTCTTTCAGCAGTTTCTCGATTGCTGCTTCCGCCTGGCCCGAGCTGTAGCCCGGTGCCGCGTTGCCGTTGATCTCGGCGGTGATAAAGCCGTTGTAGTGCATCACGCGGTCCGGGCCCGAGGTGTCGCTGACCTTGATAAAGGTCGCCAGCGGGATCATCTCGCCTTTGTTGTTGCGTACTTTCAGCTGGCCGATCTGGTCTTCGTCGAGGCGGAACTGCTGCTCAGCCTGCACGTTGACCTGGTAGGTACGGCCAAAGCGGTTGAAGTCGTTGGCATACAACGAGCCCAGGTAGATCTGCAGGGTGTCGAAGATGTCGCTGATCGCCACGCCGTGGGTCTTGGCCTTTTCGCGGTCGATGGCGGCATCGACCTGGGGCACGTTGACCGTGTAGCTGGTGAACAGGCCGAACAGTTCCGGCACGTTGTGGCTCTTGGTGATGACGTTCTGCACTTCTTTGTACAACTCGTCGTAACCCAGGTTGCCACGGTCTTCGATCTGCAGGCGGAACCCGCCAATCGTACCCAGGCCCTGTACCGGCGGCGGTGGGAAGATCGCCATGTAGGCTTCCTGGATGTCGCTGTACTTGCCGTTCAGCGCACCGGCAATCGCCCCGGCCGACATGCTTGGGTCTTTACGCTCATCGAACGGCTTCAAGGTGACAAACACGATGCCGCTGTTCGGGCTGTTGGTGAAGCCGTTGATCGACAGGCCCGGGAAGGCGACCGCTGCTTCCACGCCCGGCTGCTTGAGGGCGATATCGGACATGCGTTTGATCACATCTTCGGTACGGTCCAGGCTGGCGGCGTCCGGCAGTTGGGCGAAGGCCACCAGGTATTGCTTGTCCTGGGCCGGTACGAAACCGGTCGGGGTGTGGGCAAAACCGAACCAGGTCAGCACCATCAGGCCGGCGTACAGGAACAGGGCGATGCCGCTGCCGCGAATCACTCGGCGTACGGTGCCGACGTAACCATGGCTGGCTTTCTCGAAGAAGCGGTTGAACGGTTTGAACAACCAGCCGCCCAGCAGCGCGTCGAGCACCTTGGAGAAACGGTCTTTCGGTGCGTTGTGGCTCTTGAGCAACACCGCAGCGAGGGCCGGCGACAAGGTCAGCGAGTTGAACGCCGAGATCACGGTCGAGATCGCAATGGTCAAGGCGAACTGCTTGTAGAACTGCCCGGTCAAGCCGCTGATAAACGCAGCCGGAATGAACACCGCACACAGCACCAACGCCGTGGCAATGATCGGACCGGTCACTTCGCTCATGGCTTTTTCTGTGGCCGGGAACGGTTCCAGGCCCAGCTCGATGTTCCGTTCGACGTTCTCCACCACCACGATGGCGTCGTCCACCACGATACCGATCGCCAGTACCAGGCCGAACAGCGACAGCGCGTTGAGCGAGAAGCCAAACAGGTGCATCACCGCAAACGTACCGATCAACGATACCGGCACTGCCACCAACGGAATGATCGAGGCGCGCCAGGTTTGCAGGAACAGGATCACTACCAGAACAACCAGGATCAGCGCTTCGAACAGTGTGTGCACCACCGCTTCGATGGAGCCACGCACGAAGATGGTCGGGTCATAGACGATGCTGTAGTCCATGCCCTGCGGGAAGCTCTTTTTCAGCTCTTCCATCTTGCCGCGCACTTCGTTGGAGATCTCGATCGCGTTGGAACCCGGGCGCTGGAAGATCGGGATCGCCACCGCCGGCTGGTTGTTGAGCAACGAACGCAGGGCGTATTGGCTGGAACCCAGCTCGACCCGTGCGATGTCTTTCAAACGGGTGATCTCACCGTTATCGCCGGAGCGAATGATGATGTTCTCGAACTCTTCTTCCGTCACCAGACGGCCTTGAGTGTTCACCGACAATTGGAAGCTGGTGGCATTCGGTGCAGGTTGCGCACCCAAGGCACCGGCGGCCACCTGGCGGTTCTGCTCGCGGATCGCGGTGACTACATCCGTCGCCGTCAAATTGCGCGAAGCGGTCTTGTTCGGGTCCAGCCACACACGCAGGGAATAGTCGCCCATGCCGAACAGCTGCACGTCACCCACGCCGCCCAGTCGCGCCAGCTCATCCTTGACGTTGAGCAAGGCATAGTTGGACAGGTAGAGCATGTCGTAGCGCTGATCCGGGGAGGTCAAGTGCACCACCATGGTCAGGTCGGGGGAGGCCTTGTCCACGGTGATACCGATACGTGTCACTTCCTCAGGCAGTTTTGGCTGAGTCCGCGTCACACGGTTTTGCACCTGCACCTGCGCGTTGTCCAGGTCGGTGCCCAGGGCGAAGGTGATGGTCAGGGTCAGCTTGCCGTCGGCGGTGGATTGCGAGGACATGTACAGCATGTTCTCGACACCGGTGATGGCTTGCTCCAGCGGCGCGGCCACGGTTTCACCGATGACCTTGGGGTTGGCGCCGGGGAAGTTGGCACGCACCACCACGGTCGGCGGTACCACTTCCGGGTATTCGCTGATCGGCAATTGGAACAGCGAGATCGCACCGGCGATCAAAATCAGCAGCGACAGCACCGCTGCGAAGATCGGCCGCGAAATGAAGAACTTGGAAAAATTCATCTTGAGTCGTATCCCTTAACCGCGTGGAGTCGCAACGGCTGCGAGCTTGGGCGCGGTTTTTTCCGGCGCCACTTGCTCCAGGTTGCTGGCTTCAAGCGCTTGTCGTTGTTGGGCCAAGGCGGCGAGGGTTTCCTTGCTGGCCATCGGGATGGTTTCCGGGGCAACCGGCGAGCCTGGGCGGATGCGCTGCAAGCCTTTGACGACGATGGTGTCGTCCTTGCCCAGGCCACTGCGCACGATGCGCAAACCTTCGATTTTCGGCCCCAGTTCCACCGAGCGATACGCCGGCTTGTCGCCTTCCATCACCAGCACGAATTTCTTGCCCAGGTCAGTGCCGACGGCCTCGTCGTTGATCAACACGGCGGAGTAGGTGCCGCTGCCGACCAGCTTCAAGCGCGCGTACAGGCCCGGGGTGTAGCGGCCGTCCGCGTTGTCGAACACTGCACGCCCACGGATGGTGCCGGTGGCCGGGTTGACCTGGTTGTCGACGAAGTTCATCTGGCCCTGGTGCGGGTTGCCGCTTTCGTTGGACAGGCCCAGGTACACCGGGGTGGTCGCACCGCGACGGCCTTGGCGCGCCAGTTCGGTGTACTTGAGGAACACGCGCTCATCGGCGTCGAAGTAGGCGTAGACCTTGTCGGTGGAGACCACGCTGGTCAGCGCGGTCACGTCGGCGGTCACCAGGTTGCCGGCGGTGATTTCCGCACGGCTGACACGGCCGCTGATGGGCGAGGTCACGCGGGTAAAGCTCAGGTTCAGCTTGGCCAGGTCCAACTGCGCCTGGATCCCGGCGACCGCGGCGCGGGCTTCCTGGGCGGCGGTGGTGCGCGAGTCGGCCAGTTCGGCGGAGATCGCATTGCTCTGGCGCAGGCGTTCACCGCGTTGCGCTTCGTTGTCGCTGCGGCTGGCGGCGGCACGGGTTTGTTGCAGCTGGGCTTCGAGGCGGCGCACTTCAGCCTGGAACGGACGCGGGTCGATCTGGAACAGCAGGTCGCCTTTCTTTACCAGTGCACCTTCGATGAAGGCCACCTGATCGATCTGGCCCGACACCCGCGGACGGATCTGCACAGTCTCCGGCGCTTCCAGGCGGCCGGTGAATTCATCCCACTCGTTCACCGGCTGTTCCAGCACCTTGGCCACGCTGACTTTGGCAGCTGGCATGGCGGCCGCTTGTTCCGGGGTCTTGCCGCACGCGCTCATCACCACCACGGCCAGGATCGCCAGGGGGAAGCGCAAATGTTTGAGTGACTGTTCCATGAGGTGCATCCGCCAATGTATTTGAGATGGGCGGATCATGCGCGGCGGGGTGCTATGTCACGAATCGAATGAAGCAAAGGTAACTATCATTCGGAATGATATAAGCGGCGAGAAAGCCCTCTAGGATGGGTGTTTCGTTAGGGTGCTATCAATGTCATTGATGACAAAGGACTGTTGCAGGGTATGCAGAAGTCTCTGCCGTACTCGGTCAAAACTGTGGGAGCTGGTTTGTGTGGGAGCGGGCCCGCTCCCACATTTGGATCTCCATGTATCAGGTAGGCAGTGGTTTGTGTGCCCCGGCTACAACGTGCCGAACCCCACCTGCACCGTCAGTGCCCCTTGGTTATCCCCCAGCCCAATCCCATACCTTCCCTCCAGATCATCATTGATACACAGCTGCAATTCCCCCGTCTCACCCGGTGGAACCTCTGCCAAATCCCCCACCAAAAACGGCGTCCCCCCACTGCCCACACGCCCAATCAACGCGCCTTCATTGGCCCCCGGCAACGTATAGCCCGCCTTGGCGATCAACCCCGGGCTGCCATTGCCATCCACCATCCCGCCCACCGGGCTCGCCAGCCATTTGCCGCTCACGTAGCGCACCAGGCGTGGGCTCGGCCCGCTGATCTGCACGCCGGTGCCTTGCCACGGCTGGTTGGCCTGCACCTGCACGGTCACGGCCTTGAGGTCGTTGCACAGGGTGTCACCGGCCTGGATCGACAGCGCGGCAATGGTCAGGCTGGGGTTGGACGTGCCGGTGCTGGGGAACACGCCGTCACCCACCAGGAACAGGTTGGCGTGGTCCCAACTGCGCTGGTACTTGTCCACCACCGAGGTTTTCGGATCGGCGCCCATGCGGTAGGTGCCCATCAAATGCCCGGCGCCCTGGAACGAATAGGATTCGCCCTGGTAGACGAACACCCCCGGCGGGATGTCGGCGGTCAGTTCCGTTGCCCCGAGCAGTTCGGTGATGACGTGGCTGGCCAGGATGCGCGCCTGCTTGAAGCCCTCCTTGGTGTAGTCCGACAGGTCGTAGTGGATTTCCGGGCGCGGAATGCCCAGGCGATCCTTGTATTGGCTGGACGGCACGATGTAGCAGTTGGCGTTGTTGGGGTCGTCCTCGACTTGCTCCACCAGGAAGCCCACGCGAAATTGCCGGGTCAGCAGGTTGTTCAACTGTTGCACCAGCGCCGTGCCGAACAGCACTTGCGAGGCGCCGCTCGCATTGGGCAGCGGGTTGGTGCGGCTGACGTTGGTGCCATCGATGAGGTCGGCGACGGTGGTGTAGGGATCGCCAATCGGCCAGTTGAAGCCTTCATTGCCGATCTCGATCCGCCACGCCGCACGCTGGCTGCGAAACGCCCCGTCGCGCAGGCTTTCAATGCCCGATGTGGACACCGGCCCCCGGTACGGGAACACCGTCTTGCCTTCGGGCATCAAGCCCCAGGCCAGGTAGATCGGGTGGTCCGCCAGGCTACGGCCGACCTGGCCGCTGCTGTTGGCCACGCCGTTGGGCCAGGCGCTGCTGGTGGAATTGAGCAGCAGCTTGGGCGTCTCGATCGCATGGGCGGCGATCACATAACGCTGCCCGATGGCCACGCCGGTGCCGGTCGCCGGCCCGTCGCCCAGTTGATACTGGATGAACTCGATGCCACTGATGGTCTTGTCCGCCGCCACGGTGACCTTGCTCGCCACGGTTTTGTACAAGATGCGCACATTGCCGGTGTTGAGCGCGTTATTCATCGTCACCGTGGCGTCGTACTTGGCCTGGATCGGGCAGATCGGTGTGCAATTGGTATTGCCCGCACACACCCGGCGCCCGGCATAGGGCTGCGAATTGCGCCCGGCCGGGGTCGGGCTGACCACCAGGGGCAAGCCCTGGAACGACTGGCCCTGCACCGCGCTGACAAAGCTGCCATCCACCAGCGACAGCGGGATGCTGGTCATCGGGAACTCATAGTTGGCGGGGAAGGTAATGCCCAGGTAGCCCTGGTCGGCCACGTTGGCCGCCACGCCGATTTCCGCCTCGGCGCGGCAATACGCGCTTTGCAGGTCGTTGTAGCTGATCGGCCAATCCACCCCGACGCCGTACAGCGACTTCAGGCGAAAGTCATTCGGCAACATGCGCAGGCACGTCGCCACCCAATGCCAGGTGGTGCCGCCGCCCACGCGCTCGTAGGTGCTGGTAAACGGCAGCGGGCCTTTTTGCACCAGGTAGCTGACGTCGGGGTTGTTCCAACCCAGGATCAGGTCGGCGATGGTTGCACGCGGTGCGTTTTGCTCGGCCGGGTTGCGCGCCGGGCTCAGGGTGCTGACGGGTGGGTAGGGCGATTCCGGGGTTTTCAGGGTGGCGGTATAGAACCGCTCCAGGTACTGGTTACGGTTCGCCGGGATTTCCGGGCCGGATTCCAGCACCAGCACCTTCACCCCAGCCAATCCCAGTTGATAGGCAATCAAGCTGCCCGCAAGGCCTGCACCAACGATCACTACATCCGCTTGTTCGGTACTCATGATGAGGCTCCTGGCTGGGTATTGGCGGCAACACCGGTGAAGTCCTCAAGGCTCGGCGGTGCACTGTTCCAGTAGCCAAAAAAGAACTCGCTGTAGCCCATCGGGTGCGCCTGGGCGATGCTCCACGCCCAGCTTTGGGTGTAGGCCTCGGCGCTGACCACGGTTTGCTCATCTGCCGGGAATGCACCCTGGGCATACGGCTGGTACCACACGCCGAGCAGCCACAGCTTCATGATCGCGCGCGCCGCCTGGGCGGTTTGCGTGGTGGCGGGCTGGCCGTTTTGCATGAGGATCGCGGTGCCGATTTGCTGCGGCGTTTGTTGCTCGGCCAGCAGCGACGCGTACTGGCCGAGCAGGGCGCTGAGCACGTTCTGCCCCAGGCGCGGGCCGATGAAGTCGAGGAAGGTGGCGGGCAGGCCGATGGGGTCCACGGAGGGCGCCAGCAGTTTCTGATTGATACCGGTGAGCACCACGCTCAGGCCGGTGAAATTGTCGAGGTCGGTACTCATGGCTGGCTCCCTGTTGCCCCGGTGGATTGGGCGCGTTCGAGCAGGTAAGTGAAGTCGGCGAAGCTGGTGCGTGGCGACTGCGTGACGTGGGTCGCGGCGTTGCCGTGGCAGGCGATGCAACTGGACGACGCCTGGGGCACGGTGCCCTGGATGTACGTCTCCAGCGTTGCATTGGCGAGGAACGGCGGCGCCGGCTTGCCCAGGGGCACGGTGGCCGATATCTGGCACGGCGGCTGGCCGCTGAGGGTGGGCCACTGGGTGCTGATCAACTGGTAGTTGGCCCACACGCTGTTGGGGTTCACCGTGCGCAGCAACGTCTGGTAGGTGCTGTTCAGCGCCTTGGTGGCGTCGGTCAGCGGTATCTCGCGCACGATCTGCGACGGCGTCGCTTTCACCGCCGGGTTCCAAGGGCGTGGCGGCGGCTGGTTGACCTCGGCGTGGCTACTGGCGTTGTAGAACAGGTACGGGCCTTTGCGCTCGGCCGGTGGCGTGGTCTTTTCCGGCACATTGTCGACGTGCTCGAAGGTGGACCACACCCACTGCGGCGCGCTGGTGGTCTTGTGCACGATGTGCAGGCCGACCAGGCCCACCGGCTCGGCCGTGCAGGACTCCGCCACCACCGGCCCCTTGCTCGGGTCGCTGTTGCCCGGTGTATACACCAAGGCATCGACAGTGTGGAAACTGCCAGGCTTATCGTTGCCGTCCAGCACCTTCCACGACGCCTTGACCATGATCGAGCCCACCTCGCTGGTGCTCGGGTTGCCGCAACTGAACGCCACCGCATTGGTCGGGCTGGCGGCAAAAAACGCCTGCTGGCCCTGCACGCTGTACAAGCCGTTGTTGACGATGCCGTCGAACATCGACTGGTTCACCACGATTTCGTTGCGCGTGTACACGCCGCTCTGGTCCACCAGCGGGCCGCTTTCAAAGGGTTGGATAAACTCGTCCAGCACGTCCGGGACCTTGCCCATCTGTTGCAGCAAGCGCCCGGAGCCCTTGCCCTCACAGGCAGGTGGCACGGCCGCCGGCGCGCGAAACGGCTGCGGCTTCTGCCCCTGGGGCAGGAAGATCTGGTAACTCTCCCGGTAGCTTTCCCACACCGTGGCCGCGTCCTGCTGGCCGATCTGTACGCCGGTATTGGGGTTGCCGTCGGCCAGGGCTGGCCAGTTCAGGGCAATGAAGGTCTGCCACGACATATCGTCGAAGTTCTGTTGCAGGCTGGTGAGGGAAAACGGCGGGGTGGCCGTGACATCGAAGGGGATTTGCGTAGACAGCGTGGGGGCCGCGACGACCAGTGGGCTCAGCAATGCGCCGAACAACGCGCAGCCGAACCCGGGCCGGGGGCGATGGGTTTCCTTTCTCATCGTAATCTCCTAGGCATCAGGCGCCAGGAGACAGTGGGTCCGTCATGGACTCTTCAATACGCCTCCTGGCACGTTGCTGAGCGTAGATAAGGCGGCGCAGGCCGGTGTATGGGCGGCTAGATTGTTTCGTAATAAGTCCAATTGCTCACTGCGTGACGCACTAGACACGTCAATACCCGCTGGGTATTCATTGAGACCTTATCCATATTGGACGGCCACACCCTCAGGCGTCAGCCTGCACCCAATAACTATAAAAGAGGCGCAACCATGACCGTGCTATTGAGTGAGCGCAGCCAGATCTTCCAGCGTGCCGATGCCTACGCGGTATCCGACTACGTCAACCAGCATGTGGGCAGCCACTGCATTCGCCTGCCACCGCGCGGGCGCCCGCAGGCGAGCATCAGCCATCGCACCTTTTCCAGCCTGGACCTGTGCCGCATCAGCTATGGCGCGCCCGTGCAGGTCACGTCCGAGGCGCTGCAGACCATCTACCACCTGCAAATCCTCCTGAGCGGCCACTGCCGCTCGAATGCCCGTGGTGTGGAGCAGGTGTTCCAGCCCGGCGAGATCCTGCTGATCAACCCGGATGACCCGGTGGACCTGACTTATTCCGCCGACTGCGAGAAATTCATCATCAAGCTGCCGGTGCGCCTGCTGGAAAACGCCTGCCTGGAACAGCGCTGGACCCTGCCGCAACAGGGCATCCGCTTTGCCACGGCGCGCCATGCCCTGAGTGAGATGAGCGGCTTCCTGCAGCTGCTGGGCTTGATCTGCCACGAGGCGGAAAACGCCGCCGAGCCCGAGGTTCAGGGCCTGTACGAGCGCATCGTCGCCAACAAGCTCCTGGCGTTGTTGGCCAGCAATGTCTTGCGCGTGGTCCCGCCAGTGGCGCAGGGCGGCGGGTTCGAAGCGGTGCGCCAGTTTATCGAGGAGCACCTGACCGACGACATCAGCGTCGAACAACTGATGGCCACCGCCAAGGTCAGCGAGCGTTCGCTCTATACCCTGTTTGAACGTCAGGTCGGCCTGTCGCCGCGCGACTACGTGCGTCAACGCAAGCTGGAGCGCGTGCACGCACGCCTGCAACTGGCCACGGCGCGCAGCGTGACCGAGGTGGCGCTGGATCACGGCTTCGTGCACTTGGGGCGCTTTTCCGAGGCCTATCGCAAGCGCTTTGGCGAGTTGCCGTCGCAGACCTGGAAACGCCGCGCGCCCGGCGGATAGCGAATTGCAGCCAGCGGATATTGACGGTTGAAGCGTGCCCCTACAGTGAAGGCGCCTGATACAAGAACAACCGAGGGCCTACCCCATGATCAGCACGCTCGACCGCCTCGCCCGGCAACTCGGCGAATCCGTCCAGGAAGACCCCGCCACCGGGGTATTCCGCTGCCGCCGCGACATCTTCACCGACCCCGACCTGTTTGCCCTGGAGATGAAACACATCTTCGAAGGTGGTTGGATCTACCTGGCGCACGAAAGCCAGGTGCCCGAGATCAACGACTACTTCACCACCTGGATCGGCCGCCAACCGGTGGTCATCACCCGCGACAAGCACGGCACCCTGCACGGCCTGGTCAACGCCTGCGCGCACCGTGGCGCCATGCTCTGCCGACGCAAACAAGGCAACAAAGGCTCGTTTACCTGCCCGTTCCACGGCTGGACCTTCAGCAACGCCGGCAAGCTGCTCAAAGTGAAGGACGCCAAGACCGGCGCCTACCCCGACAGCTTCGACTGCGACGGCTCCCACGACCTCACGCGCCTGGGCCGCTTCGAAAACTACCGCGGCTTCCTGTTTGGCAGCCTCAGTGAAACGGTGCCGGAACTCAGCGATTACCTGGGCGAGACCCGCGTGATCATCGACCAGATGGTCGACCAGGCGCCCCTGGGCCTGGAAGTGCTGCGCGGCAGTTCCTCCTACGTCTACGACGGCAACTGGAAGCTGCAGATCGAAAACGGCGCCGACGGCTACCACGTCAGCTCGGTGCACTGGAACTACTCGGCGACCATGGGCCGGCGCAACTACGAGGCCGAAGGCACCCGCACCGTCGACGCCAATGGCTGGTCGAAAAGCCTCGGCGGGGTCTACGCCTTCGAGCACGGGCATATCCTCCTGTGGACGCGCCTGCTCAACCCCGAAGTGCGCCCGGTCCACGCCCACCGCGCGGCGCTCGCCGAACGCCTGGGCCAGGAACGTGCCGACTTTATCGTCGAGCAGACGCGCAACCTGTGCCTCTATCCCAACGTCTACCTGATGGACCAGTTCTCCACGCAGATCCGCGTGGTACGCCCGCTCGCGGTGGACAAGACCGAAGTCACCATCTATTGCATGGCGCCCATTGGCGAAAGTGCCGAGGAGCGCGCCACGCGTATCCGCCAGTACGAAGATTTTTTCAACGTCAGCGGCATGGGCACGCCGGATGACCTCGAAGAGTTCCGCGCCTGCCAGACCGGCTACCAGGGCGCGACCACCCTGTGGAACGACCTCAGCCGTGGCGCCAAACAATGGGTCGAAGGCGCTGATGAAAACGCCCGCGCCATGGGCATGCAGCCGCAGCTCAGCGGGGTCAAGACCGAAGACGAAGGCCTGTTTGTGCGCCAGCACGCCCATTGGGCGCAAAGCCTGCAACGCGCGATCCAGCACGAGCAACAACACCTGATCGCCAGCGACAAGGCGGTGTTGTCATGAGCGCCTCCCGTGACCGTTTGCTCGACTTTCTCTACTACGAAGCGCGCCTGTTGGATGATCGCCAGTGGGACGAATGGCTGGCGTGCTACTCGCCCAAGGTCGAATACTGGATGCCGGCGTGGGACGACCACGACACCCTAACCGAAGACCCCCAGCGCGAGATCTCGCTGATCTACTACCCCAGCCGTGACGGCCTCGAAGACCGGGTGTTCCGCATCAAGACCGAACGCTCCAGCGCCAGCACGCCGGAGCCGCGCACCGCGCACCTGATCACCAACCTCGAAGTGCTGGCCGACGACGGCGCGCAGGTGCACTTGCGGTTCAACTGGCAAACCCTCAGCCACCGCTACAAGACCACGGACACGTACTTCGGCACCTCGTTCTATCACCTCGATATGCGCGGCGAACAACCGCTGATCACGCGCAAGAAGGTGGTGCTGAAAAACGACTACATCCATCAGGTCATCGACATCTATCACATCTGAGGACGCCCCAATGACGTACGCCATTGCCCTGAACTTCGAGGACGGGGTGACCCGTTTCATCGACTGCAAGGTGGGGGAGAAGGTCCTCGACGCGGCCTTTCGCCAACGTATCAACCTGCCCATGGATTGCTCGGACGGCGTGTGTGGCACCTGCAAGTGCCGCTGCGAAACCGGCGCCTACGACCTGGGCGACGACTACATCGACGACGCCCTCAGCGCCGATGAAGCCGAGGCACGCCTGGTACTCACCTGCCAGATGGTGCCGCAGTCCGATTGCGTGATCGCCGTGCCGGTGCCGTCCAGCGCGTGCAAGACCGGCACCGCGCAATTTGCCGCGACGCTGGCCAGCATCACCCGCCATGCCGATGCGGCGGTGGAGGTGAGTTTCGAACTGGATCAAGCGCCGGTATTCCTGCCGGGCCAATACGTGAATATCGGCGTGCCCGGCAGCGGCCAGACCCGCGCCTATTCCTTCAGCAGCCGCCCTGGCGAGCGCCGTGCGAGTTTCCTGATCAAGCAGGTGCCGGGCGGCTTGATGAGCGGCTGGCTGGCCCAGGCCCAGCCCGGCGACGCGGTCTCGATGATCGGGCCACTGGGCAGCTTCTACCTGCGCGAGGTGGCGCGGCCGTTGTTGCTGCTGGCCGGTGGTACTGGGCTGGCGCCGTTTCTGTCGATGCTTGAAGTGCTCGCCGAACGCCAGGAAGCGCGTGCAATCACGCTGATCTACGGGGTGACCCGTGACCAGGACCTGGTGATGGTCGAGGCGCTGCACGGGTTTGCCCAGCGTTTACCGAATCTTACCGTGGTCACCTGCGTCGCCGACCCGCAGACCACCCACCCACGCCAGGGCTATGTCACCCAGCACATGCCCGGCGACGCGCTCCACGACGGTGACGTCGATGTGTACCTGTGCGGGCCGCCGCCGATGGTTGATGCCGTGCGCGAGTACTTCAAGCGCCAAGGCGTCAGCCCGGCCAGCTTCCACTACGAGAAATTCACCCCCAACGCCATCGTCACCGGCGATGCAGCCTGAGGAGCCCCCCCATGACTTTAAGGTTCAACAACAAGGTGGCCCTCGTGACGGGCGCTGCCCAAGGCATTGGCCGGCGTGTGGCCGAGCGTTTGCTGGAGGAGGGGGCCTGGCTGGTGGCCGTCGATCGTTCGGAGCTCGTGCACGAATTGCAGCACGAGCGCGCGCTGATCCTCACCGCCGACCTGGAGCAACACGCCGACTGCGCGCGGGTGATGGCGGCGGCCCAGGCGCACTTCGGGCGCATCGATATTCTGGTCAACAACGTCGGCGGCACCATCTGGGCCAAGCCCTTCGAGCACTACGCCGCGGCGCAAATCGAAGCCGAAGTGCGCCGCTCGCTGTTCCCCACGTTGTGGTGCTGCCATTGCGTGTTGCCGTACATGCTGGAGCAGGGCAGCGGCGCCATCGTCAACGTGTCGTCGATTGCCACGCGCGGTGTCAACCGCGTGCCGTATGGCGCGGCCAAGGGCGGCGTGAATGCCCTCACCGCGTGCCTGGCCTTCGAAACCGCCGGCAGCGGCATCCGCGTCAACGCCACCGCGCCCGGTGGCACTGAAGCACCGCCGCGCCGTATTCCGCGTAACAGCCAGGCGCAAACCGAACAGGAACGCGTGTGGTACCAACAGATCGTCGACCAGACCCTCGCCAGCAGCCCGATGCAACGCTACGGCAGCATCGACGAACAAGCCGGCGCGATCCTGTTCCTCGCGTCTGACGAAGCCTCCTACATCACCGGCGTGACCCTGCCCGTGGGAGGCGGCGACCTGGGTTGAGCCTCCTTTGCACTCACAACAACAATAAAGAGAGCACTGCCATGCGTACCCATGACGTTCATTCAATCATCGATAACGCCCGCTTCAGCCGGTTCCACTGGATGGTGGTGGGCCTGTGTGCCTTGCTGTTGATCTTCGACGGCTACGACTTGTTCATCTACGGCGTGGTCCTGCCGTCCATCATGAAAGAGTGGGGGCTTTCGCCCTTGCAAGCCGGGGCGCTGGGCAGTTATGCGCTGTTCGGCATGATGTTCGGCGCGCTGGTGTTTGGCAGCCTGGCGGACCGCTTCGGGCGCAAGAAAGGCATCGCCGTGTGCTTCGCGCTGTTCAGCGTGGCCACGGTGGTCAACGGCTTTGCCAGCAGCCCCACGGAATTTGGTATCTGCCGGTTTATCGCCGGGCTTGGCTGTGGCGGGCTGATGCCCAATGCAGCGGCGCTGATGAACGAATACGCACCGAAAAAACTGCGCAGTACCCTGATGGCGGTGATGTTCAGCGGTTATTCCCTGGGCGGCATGCTCGCGGCCAGCGTGGGGATTTTCATGCTGCCCAACTATGGCTGGTCGTCGATGTTCTTCGCGGCGGCTGTGCCGTTGTTGCTGTTGCCGATCATCGTGTATTGGCTGCCGGAATCCATCGGCTTCCTGGTGCGCCAGGGCCGCCACGAACAGGCGCGGGGGTTGCTGATGCGTCTGTCGCCGGGCACGCAGATCGAGGCGGGCGATGAGCTGGTGCTCAACGATGTGAAAGCCAAGGGCGCGTCGGTGGTGGAGCTGTTCCGCCACGGGCTGGGCGTGCGCACGGCAATGGTCTGGGTCGCGTTTTTCTGCTGCCTGCTGATGGTCTACGCGCTGAGTTCGTGGCTGCCCAAGCTGATGGCGGGGGCGGGTTACAGCCTCGGTTCGAGCCTGTCGTTCCTCGTGGCCCTGAACCTCGGCGGCATGGCCGGGGCGTTGGTGGGTGGCTGGTTGGGTGACCGCTTGAACCTGATCAAAGTGATGATCGCGTTCTTCCTCACCGGGGTGGTGTCCATCAGCCTGCTGGGCATCAACAGCCCGATGCCGGTCCTGTACCTGCTGATCTTCCTTGCGGGCGCCACCACCATTGGCACGCAAATCCTGTTGTATGCCGCTGCCGCGCAGCTCTATGGCTTGTCCATCCGCGCCACCGGCCTGGGCTGGGCGTCCGGCATCGGCCGCAATGGCGCAATCGTCGGGCCATTGCTGGGGGGCGCGTTGATGTCGGCGGAGCTGCCGTTGCAACTGAACTTCCTGGTCTTTGCCATTCCCGGCGCGATTGCGGCGCTGGCGATGCTGACCTATGCGCTGAATGTGCGCCGGCCGCGCGAGCGCCTGGAGACGGCTGGCGCGCGTTGATCTCCCCATCGTCGATAACAACAATTAAAAGAGCAACGACATGAATCAGCAGACCACCCAGCGACTCTGGCTGTCTTTACTGGGCATGCCCCTCGCCGCGACGGCGGCCGAGGGCGGCTTTTTCGAAGGCTCCAGTGCCACCTTGCAAGCGCGCAACTATTACTTCAGCCGCGACTTCTCCGACATCGTCGGCGCGAATAAACAGTCCAAGGCTGAAGAGTGGGGCCAGGGTTTTATCCTCACCTACAAATCCGGCTATACCCCGGGGCCTGTCGGCTTTGGCCTGGATGCCCTGGGCACCCTGGGCCTCAAGCTCGACAGCAGCCCGGACCGGGTCAATACAGGTTTGTTGCCGGTCAAGGACGATGGCCGCGCGGCGGACGACTACAGCCGCCTGGGCCTGACCTTCAAGGCGCGGCTGTCAGAGACCGAATTGAAGGTCGGCGAATTGCAGCCCAACCTGCCGGTACTGGCCTTCAGTGATATCCGCCTGCTGCCACCGAGTTATCAGGGGGTGAACATCAGCTCCAGTGAGATCAAAGGCCTCACGCTACAGGCCGGCCACCTGACTACCACCAGCCTGCGCAATGAAGCCGGTGACGAGAAGATGCTCGCCATGCTCGGCCACGTGCCGCAGCGCAGTGCCGACAGCGATGCCTTCGATTATGTGGGCGGTGACTACGCCTTCAACGCCAACCGCACCAGCGTCAGCCTGTGGCGTGGCGAGTTGCAAGACATCTACGCGCAGAACTTCCTCGGCCTCAAGCACAGCCAGCCGCTGGGAAATTGGGTGTTGGGCGCCAACCTCGGTTACTACACGGCGCGGGAAGACGGCGAAAAACGCCTGGGCAAGATCGACAACCGCGCGTTTTTCTCGCTGCTGTCGGCCCGGCACGGCGGCCACACGGTCTATGTCGGCTACCAGGCCATGTACGGCGATACTGCGTTCCCTCGAGTGTTTGCCAACGTCACGCCGCTGGGCAACGAGGTGCCCACCTACGAGTTCGCCTACACCGACGAACGCTCCTGGCAGGCGCGGTATGACTACGACTTCGCCGCGCTCGGCGTGCCTGGGTTGACCACCACGCTGCGCTACATCACCGGCGACAACGTGACCACCGGCGCCGGCTACGAAGGCAAGGACCGCGAGCGCGACCTCGACATCGGCTACGCCGTGCAAAGCGGCGTGTTACGCGGCCTGGGCATTCGCGTGCGCAATGTCATGGCGCGTTCCAACTACCGCAGTGATATCGACGAGAACCGGCTGATCCTCAGCTACACCTGGACCCTGCTTTAAACGCCGCCCTGGCAGGTGCCCATCACCAGGTAGTTGACGGTGTGCTGCACGCCCTGGCTGTCGAGATACACCAGGGTTGCCGGCGCCACCTGGCAACCGCCAGGCACGGCGGTGACGGAAACCACACGCTGCACATCCGGCACGCTGTCGGCGGCGAAAGCGCCGCTGGCGGCGAAGAGCAGGATAAGGCTGCAAAACTTGATGTTCATGGGATGACCCTCTGTCAGTAGGCTTCAGTTTAGCCAGCACAGCGCAGGGTTAAAGACAGGAGCGGGTAAATGACTCATACGTTTTACGCAGCAATCGCGGGGCCGCGCTGATGGACCTGCTCCACGGCATGCAGGTGTTCGCACGGGTGGTGGACAGTGGCAGCTTTGCGGGCGCCGCCGAGTGCCTGGACCTGTCCGGCGCACAGGTATCGCGGCTGGTGTCCGACCTCGAGAAGCACTTGCAGACGCGCCTGTTGCAACGCACCACGCGGCGCCTGTGCCTCACCGAATCCGGCGAGCGCTTCCTGCTGCGTTGTCGCGACATTCTGGAAGACGTCCGCGAGGCCACGGCGGAGGCCCACGGCGCCCATCGCAACCCGCGCGGGCGTTTGCGCGTGCATTGCATGAGCGGGCTGGGCGTACTGATTACACCCTTGATCGCGCGTTACAGCGAGCGTTACCCCGACGTGTGCATCGAGCTGAGCCTCTCCCAGCACAACCCGGACCCGCTGGAGGAAGGCCACGACGTGGTGATCTCGATTGCCCGCTCACTGCCCGACTCGGCATTGGTCAGCCAGACGCTTGGCCAGTTGTTCAGCGTGCCCTGCGCCGCGCCCCGGTACCTGCTTCAGCACGGCGTGCCCGAACAGCCGGAGCACCTGATCCAACACCGGCGCCTGCACCTGCAAGACTTCCAGGAAGACGCCTGGCTGTTTAAAGGCCCAGCGGGTGACCTGGCCATTGCCCCGGGCGACACCTTCAGGACCAACGTGGCCGACGCCATGGTCAAGGCCACCGAGGAAGGCATGGGCATCAGCCTGCTGCCGTTTTTCAGTGTGCACCAGGCGTTGCAGGACGGCTCGCTGGTGCGCCTGTTGCCGGATCACCGCTTGCGTGAACGCAGCATCTTCGCGCTGTATCCGTCCCGGCGCTTCCTGGATGCCAAGGTGCGCACCTGGGTGGAGTTCCTGCAAGCGCAGCTGCCCTTGCTGCTGGCCCAGCATGTACGGGTGATTGACGACCCTGAGTATTCGCGACCCACGGGTCAGGCTGGCTTTTCCTCGGTGCTCAGCGATTCGGCGCGGATGTAGCTGCGAAAGACATGGTCCCAGAGCGGGGACGACACCCCGAAGTTTTTCTCGATGCCCTTGCGGTGATGCAGGTCGTGGTTGGCCACCAAACCGGGAATGTAGCGGTAAGCCCAGTGCTCGGGGCGATGCATCACGTAGTGCAGGGAAATGTAGAAGAAGTAACCGGTGACCGCGCCGATAAACACCGAGGTCAGCCCGATGTACCAGGCAAACAGCAGCAGGGCGGCGAAGGTGGAACTGGTCTTCCAGCTCGACACGCCGATATAGGCCAGCACGTCGACATGGTGGGTCCAGTGTTCGCGGCGGTACAGCGAGTGGAACAGGAAGCGGTGCGTCGAATACTCCACCAGCGTCCAGGCCAGCAGGCCCAGCAGGGCCAGGCCGGCGTCGAACGGCGCGAGGTAAAGGGCCAGGGCGATAAACAGCGGGACGGTGAAAAAGTCGAGGTAATAAGCGACTGATGACATCAGCCATTTATTGGAAGCAGCCATGTGCGCAATATCCTTGTAGTGCCGATGGTTGGGGCGAGTTGGCGGCGATTGGATCACACATTGGCGCTTCCTTGCAGCTACCTGCATCTCAACCGGCTTTACGGCCCTGTTCGCCTTTGGCGAGGATCGCGGTGTATTCGCCGGGGTCCACGCCGTTGAGGTAGTAATTGCCGACATGGTGCAAACGCCAGCGGATTGGATCATGGGTGGTGTGCACCCGCGCATTGCGCCAGAAGCGGTCGAGGTTCCATTTGCTCAGGGCGGAACTGGCGCCGAGCAGGGCGAAGATCTCGCTGGAGATTTTCAGCGAGGCACTGTCGGAGTGGGCGCGCACCGTCGCCACCGCAAGGATCAGCTCGCTTTGCAGGGCCGTGTCGTGCTCATCCAGCAGATGCTGGTCAAACAGCCGGGCGGCGTCGCGCAGCAGGGATTCGGCGGCGCGCAGGGCCACGGCGAATTCGCCGATCTGGCGGATCACGTGGGGCTCTTCATAGGCGTGATCGACGCCACTCTCCACCCACGGTCGTGCGTGCTGGCGCAGGTAGTCGACGCCGGCCTGCAACGCGCCGGCGGCGATGCCGGTGTCGATAGCGGCGTGGAGGATTTGCGGGAAGGTCAGGCCGGTGCGCTTCATCGGGCCTTCGCGCAGCAACACGAAGTCGGGGTCGAGGATCACGTCATCGAAGCGCACGGTGCCGCTCACCGAATGCTGCTGGCCAAAGGCACGCCAGTCGTCCACCAGGGTCAGGCCGGGGGTGTCGCGGTGTAGCCAGATACCCGCGCCGCCTTGCTCTGAGGCGGCGGCCAGCCAGATCCAGTCGGCCAGGTAGGCGCCGGTCGAATAGAACTTGCTGCCGTTGAGCACCAGTTGCCCGTCGGCGCGCCGCTCGACGCGGGTCTTCAAGGCAAATTTGTTTTTCCCGCCGACTTCGGCCAGGGCGTTGGCCAGGCGCTTGCCGGCCAACACATCGCTGACGATGCGCTCGCGTGCCGTGGCGCTGTAGTCCTCGAGGATGCCGCGCAGCATCACGTAGTGAATCTGCAGCAACTGGCCGACGCCGCCATCGGCCGTGGAAATGATCCGCACCACCTCGACCTGGGTGCGCACTGAGGCGCCGAGACCACCCAAGGCGGTGGGCACGCCGATGGCGGTCAGCCCGTAATCGGAGAGCCATTGGGCCTGGCGGGTCGGGAGTTGTTCGTTGTTCGCAGGGTCGCGGGCCAGCTCGGCGATGCGCAGGGCGGCCGCGTGGGCGGCGTCCAGGGCCTGGCGTTCGGTGCGTAGGGGCAGGGCGATGTCGCTCATGGGTAAACGTCTCGTTGGGCAGATGAAAAAAGGCTCACGCCAGCCCTGAGCAAGTTCTGCGCCAGCGCGCATTTGCCCGTGCGCTGGGGCTTTGGCGCGACGCAACCGCGCTGGTTGTGGCATTGGCAGCAATGGCTGCTGGTGGCCTGCTGCGCTGGCAGCAGTCAATGCCTTTGAAAATCGAGTCACTGAATAAAATCCATATAAATCATTGGCTTGGATGATTGGCATGGTCGTTGCGATGAGCTGCCCATCTACCCGCTAACGGGTCTTTCATTTGTGCTGACCGGAGTTCCCATGCCCATTGCTGCTGCCTTGCCTCCTTCCACCCTGGACACACTGTGGTTCACCCGCTGCCCGGTGCCGACCGCCTCGGGTATTGCCTTCAAGCTCGGCTGGCTGGGCGAAGAATTCGCCCGCGACGGTATCCGCGTCGCCACCTTGCAGGACGCCTTGCAACTGGGCCGTCATCATTACGATCACGAACTGCCGGGGCTGTTTCGTGAAGGCGGCAACGTGCCGGCCCTGGCCGCACGCGGCGCCGGTACACCCACACGCTTGATCGGCCTGACCTGGATCGAGGAATGGCAAACCATCCTCGTGCGTCCCGACTCGGGCATTCGTTCGCCCGCCGACCTGCGCGGCAAGCGCCTGGCCCTGCCGGCCTGGGAAGCCGGGGACCGTCCCGGCAGCATCGCCCGCGCCATGAGCCTGTCCGGCTACAAGGGCGCGCTGTCGTTGGCCGGCCTGGATTTCAGCGATGTGGACCTGGTGGAAGTGGCCCTGCACCCACGTGACGACAGCCTGCCGCCCGAGGAAGGTTTGCAGCGCCTGTGGTCGGGCCTCGATCACCTGGTGCGCGGCGAGGTGGACGCGGTGTACGTCAAGGGCGCCTCGGCCGCCGATGCCGCGCAGCGCCTGGGCTTGGTGGTGGGCATCGACCTCGACCAGGTCGCCACGCCTCGCCAACGCATCAATAACGGCACGCCGCGCCCGATCACCATCCACCAGAACCTGTTGGACGAGCACTACGACGTAGTGGTGCGGTTCCTCGCGCAAACGCTGCGTGCCGCCGATTGGGCCGCGCAGAACCTTGATGCGCTGCGCGGCATCCTCGCCGAAGAAACCCGTGCCGCCAGTGCCGGTGTCGAGGCGGCCTACCGGGGGGATTTCCACACCTCGCTGCACCCGGATTTATCGGCCGAGCGCCTGGAGTACCTGGCGCTGCAAAAGAACTTCCTCTACCGGCATGGCTTCCTTGAGCACGATTTCGACCTCGCCCAGTGGGTCGCCCCCCAACCGTTGCAAGACGCCCGCGCATTGCTCAACCGTAGCCAAGGACAGTAAGCCCATGCCCGCACACTTTCGCTTCAACCTCCTGGCCTGGGCCATTGCCGGGGCCCTGGCGCTGCACGGCCCACTCGCCGCCGCCGACGAACCGGTGGCCGCAGCTAACGATGCGTTGCCCACGGTGACCGTCACCGCGCAAAAACGCGAAGAATCGCTGCAGGACGTGCCCTCGGCGATCTCCGTGGTCAGCGCCAAGGACATCGAGAGTAACGGCGGCGGTTTCAGTGCCGGCAAAGCCCTGCGCAATGTGCCCAACGCCATCGCGCCGGAGTTTGCCGGCCACCAGCGCCCGCGCTGGTACATCCGAGGCATGGGCTCCGGCGACATGGCCTCGACCACGGTGTACCCGGTGGGCATCTACACCGACGACGTGTACATCGACCCCCACGTGGCCACCGGTTTTCCGCTGTATGACATGGAGCGCGTGGAAGTGCTGCGTGGCCCCCAAGGCACCCTGTGGGGCAAGAACACCACCGGCGGGGCAATCAACTTTGTCTCGCGCAAACCGACCTTCGAAGATCCCGCAGGCTACTTCAAGGCCGATGCTGGCAACTACAACTCCAAGCTGTATGAAGGCGCCTACGGCGGCACCTTGCTCAAGGACAAGCTGGCCGGCCGCGTGGCGTTTATCGACCAGAGCAGCGACGGCCAATTGAAAAACCAGGTGGACGGCCACACGGTTGGCGACATCCACGACCAAGCCCTGCGCCTGCAACTGCTGGCGCAAATCAACGATGACCTGCAAGCCACCCTGCAACTGCATGCCCGCGACTACAAAGGCCAGGGCATCGCCACCCGCGCCTGGGGCGCAGGGGCGGGCGGCAGCACGTTGTTCGGCCCGGCGCCCAAGCCGAACACCGGCCACGCCGCGTTTACCGGCAAGGCCGACGACCGCATCCAGCACAACGGCGTGCAACTGGCGTTGAAGTGGGACCTGGGCGAGCTGCAACTGGATTCGATTACGGCGTTCGACGACATCCAGGAAAAAGCCCAGGGCCCGAACATGAGTATCTACGAGTTCGGCCGCTCCTATTCCGACGACCACTGGAAGCAGGCCTCCCAGGAACTGCGCCTGTCCTCGGCGAAGAACCAGGCGGTGAGCTGGATCGTCGGTACCCACCTGTTCCACGAACACCTGGACAGCGCTTCCAGCAGTGCGTTGCTGCCGGCCGACTACAACCAGGCGTTCGGCGTCGCCGATTACGGCAAGACCTCGATTGACCAGACCACCGACAGTTTCGCAATCTTCGGCAGCACCACCTGGCAGGTCAGCGAGCCCTTGAGTATCACTACCGGCCTACGCTGGACCCGCGAAACCAAGGACATCGACCTGCAACGCGTGGCCGCGCCGAGCAGTGATGCCGTGTCGTTCGCCAGCGCCGACCAGTGGTGGAAGCACTACACCGGGCCGCTGGCGACCACCGTGGTGCAGGACGAAAAACGCACCTGGAACAAGCTCACCTACGACATCACCCCCGAGTACCAGCTCAACGACAACGCCCGCGTGTACTTCCGTTATGCCAAGGGCTTCCGATCCGGTGGTTTCAGCGGCGGCGCGCTGGTGCAAGCCGAAGCGTCGGTGGTGGCGCCGGAAAACGTCGACGCCTACGAACTGGGGATCAAGAGTGAATGGTTTGATGAACGCCTGACCGCCAACGCCAACGTCTTCTACTACGACTACTCAGACATCCAGGTCAACGCCGTGTCGGTGCGCGACGGCCAGGTGGTGTCGCTGCTGACCAACAGTGGCAAGGGCGTGATTCGCGGCGCCGAGTTCGAACTTGAAGCGCTGCCGTTCACCAACCTGCACCTGAACGCCTCGGCGGGCCTGTTGCACACGGAGTTGCAGGACTTCGAATCCGGCGGCGTCGATTACTCCGGCAACCGCATCGCCCGTTCGCCGTCGCGCACCCTGGCCGTGGGCGCCAGCTACCGCATCCCGCTGGACAACGGCAATGCGCTCAACTTCGGCAGCGACTGGCGCTACCAGAGCCGCATCTACTTCCTGCCCACCGCCCAGCAGGACCACAGCGTGTCCCAAGGCGGCTACACCCTGGGCAGCGCCAGCGCCACATACCACTTTGGCGGGCGCCTGGACCTGGACCTGACCGCCTACGTCAACAACCTCACCGACAAACAATACAAGACCGACAGCGTGCCCTTGCCCTTCGATGTGGCCTGGGACGCGCGGGGCGACCGGCGCACCTTTGGTGTCAGTGCGCTGACCCGTTTCTAAGGCCATGCCCTTGCGTGCATCCCTGACCTTTTTCTGGAGCAACACAGCATGACGATCAAACTCTTGTGGTACCTCACCACCCCCGATGGCCCGTACCCGTGGGAAGCGGCCGGGCGCTGGGTGACCGGTTTCGAACAGCTCAAGCAGATTGCCGTGGTCGCCGACCGCCTGGGTTATTACGGCTCGCTGCTGGGCACCAGCCCCAATTCCAACCTGGCCACGGCCGCTGCCTTGATCGATGCGACCAAACGCCTGCGGTTTTTGATTGCGCAGTACCCCGGTGAACTGTCGCCAGCGGTATTGGCCAAGTGGGCGTTGAGCTTCGACCAGTATTCCGGTGGGCGTTTGTTGCTCAACCTGGTCAATGGCGATGACAGCGGCCTGGCGGCCTTGGGCGTGCATTTCCCCCACGATGAGCGCTACGACTTCAGCCGCGACTACTGGCGGGCTTTTCGCAGTGTGTACGCCGGTGAAACCGAAGGTTTTGCCGGTAGATACATCAACCTGGCACCCCGCGATCCGGCAGACGCCGAGCACCCGTTGGGCGGTTGGCTGGCGCCGACGCAATCCACGCCCATCGAGTTCTGGGGCGCGGGCACGTCCGACGCCGGTGTGGCCCACTCGGCCGACCTGCTCGACGTGTACCTGAGCTTTGCCGATACGCCGCCACGCCTGGGGGACAAGTTCCGCCGCGTCGGCTTGGAGGCGGCCAAGCGCGGGCGCAGCCTGCGTTTTGGTACGCGCTTGCAGATTATCGTGCGCGAGACCGAAGAAGAGGCGTGGGCCCACGCCGAGTTGTTGTTGCAGCGCACCTCCCTGCAAACCGCCCTCGACGGCGTGGCCGCGCAGTTGCCCCCGGGCGAAACCCTGGAGACGTACGTCAGTGACGACCCCCAGGTGCAACGCAACCTGCAAACCCTGCGCGAAGGCCGCCTGCCCACGGCGCGGGAACTGGAGATCTACCCCAACGTGTGGGTCGGGCCGAGCCTGTTTGGGTTCGACATTCTGCGTCCGGCGGCCGGTACCTATCTGGTGGGCAGTGCCATCCAGGTGGCCGAGCGCGTGCGTGAGTACCAGGCGCAGGGCGTGTCGGCGTTCATCCTCTCGGGTTATCCGCTGATCGACGAAGCGCAACGCGTGGCGGATCTGCTGTTCCCGTTGCTGGATCTGGATCACGGTTTCGACATCCCGTTGTTGTCGGCGAGGTGAACCTGATGCTGTGCTTACCTTGGCGTGCCTTGGCCGCCAATCGACAAGTGCGCCAGGGCGCCGGCCTGAGCCTGCTGGTGATCGGCCTGGCACTGGCCGGGCCGCTGCTGGCGCCCCATGGCGCGAGTGAACTGCTCGGGCCCGTGTACGGCGCGCCCAGCACCCGTGCGCCGCTGGGCTACGACTACCTCGGGCATGACGTGCTGTCACGGGTGCTGGTAGGCGGTTGGAGCGTGGTGTGGATGGCGTTGGCGGCCGCATTGCTTGCGTTGCTGGTGGGCGCGGGCCTGGGGCTGCTGGCGGGTTTTTCCCGTGGGCCGCTGGACCGTTTGATCCGCTGGAGCGCCGACCTGTCCCTGGCGTTTCCCGAGTTGATCCTGGTGCTGCTGGTGGTCTCGCTGCTGGGGCGCGAGCCGTGGCTGATCGTGCTGACGGTGGCCTTCGCGTTTTTGCCCGGCATGATCCGCCAGACCCGCGCCAGCACCCAGGCTGTGGTCGAGCAGGAGTTCATCGAAGTGCTGCGGGCCATGGGCTTGCCGCGCCGCCACCTGCTGCTGCGCGAAGTGCTGCCGAATATCCTCACCCCCATGCTCGTGCATTTTGGCAGCATGCTGACCTGGGCCATCGGCATCTTGTCGGGGCTGAGCTTTCTCGGTTACGGCGTGGCGCCGCCGGCGGCGGATTGGGGCCTGATGATCAGCGAGAACCAGGGCGGGCTGGTCCTGCAACCCTGGGCGGTGCTGGTGCCGGCGCTGCTGATCGGCGTGTTCGCCTATGCCAGCAACATGCTCGCCGAAGGCATCGGCCGGGTGCGCGCCGGGGTCCTGGAGCACACGCCATGATGCCGTTGCGTGTGCAGGACCTGCGGGTCCAACTGGACAGCGGCAAGGCGGTGGTTGCCGATATCCATTTCGAACTGAACCCAGGAGAAATCCTCGGCCTGGTGGGAGAGTCCGGCTCGGGCAAGACCACGCTGGCCACCGCGTTGCTCGGGCATGTGCGCAAGGGCGCGCGGATCAGTGGTGGGCAGGTGCTTGTCGCCGGCACTGATCTGCTCGGCTTGCAGGGCGAAGCCTTGCGCCAGGCCCGGGGTGGTGTGATCGCCTATATCCCCCAGGACCCGGCGATGGCGCTCAACCCTGCGCTGCGCATCCTCGGCCAGTTGCAGGAAACCCTGGCCGCTCATGCGCCACAGCTGTCGCGGGAGGCTCGCCAGCAACGCCTGCGCGACACCTTGCAGCAAGTGGGGTTGCCGGATGACCAAGGCTTTCTCAGGCGCTTTGCCCATCAATTGTCCGGCGGCCAGCAGCAGCGGGTATTGCTCGCCCTGGCGTTTATCCTGCGTCCGCAAGTGGTGGTGCTCGACGAGCCGACCACCGCGCTGGATGTGACCACCCAGGCGCACTTCCTGGCCGCCTTGCGCCAGTTGTGCAAAACCCAGGGCGTGGCGGCGGTGTACGTGTCCCATGATCTCGGCGTGGTCGAGTCCCTGGCCGACCGGGTGATGGTGCTGTACGCCGGCAGGGTGGTGGAATGCGCCGAGACCGCGCAGTTGTTTCGCCAGCCGCAACACCCGTACAGCCAACGCTTGCTGGCTGCGGCAAGGCTGGCGGCGCGGCCACTGGAGGACTTGTCGCAGCAGCCGCTGTTGTTGGAGGTCGATGAGCTGGCGGTGAGTTATGCCGGGCGGCGCGTGGTTGCAGGGGTGAACCTGCATGTGCGCCGGGGCGAATGCCTGGCCGTGGTGGGCGCGTCGGGTTCCGGCAAAAGCAGCGTGTCCCGCGCGTTGGTCGGCCTGGCCCAGGAAGCGGCAGGGCGCCTGCGATTTGCCGGCGCACCGCTGAGCCTGGCGGTGGGCGCACGCTCGTCCGAGCAACGGCGGCGCATCCAGTACATCTTCCAGAACCCTCTGCGTGCGTTGAATCCGCGCCATACCGTGGCGCAAAGCCTGGCCACGCCACTGCGGCACTTCTTCGGCCTGAGCGGCGCGGCACTGCGCGAACGCATCGAGCTAGCCTTGACCCGCGTGGCCTTGCCCGTAGCCATCGCCGATGCCTATCCCGGCAGTTTGTCCGGTGGCGAACGCCAGCGTGTGGCGATTGCCCGGGCGCTGGTGTGCGAGCCGAGGTTGCTGATTTGCGATGAGATCACCTCGGCGCTGGATGTGTCGGTGCAGGCGTCGATCCTCGAATTGCTGCGGGGGTTGCAGGCGGAGGGGATGGCGCTGGTGTTTGTTACCCATGATCTGAATGTGGTGCGGGCGATTGCGGATCGGGTCATGACACTTGAGTAACGGATGTACGCGGGCTAAAAAATGTGGGAGCGGGCTTGCTCGCGAATGCGGTGTGTCAGCCATGAATTCATCAACTGGAAGACCGCATTCGCGAGCAAGCCCGCTCCCACAGTTTTGATCCCATGTAGTCAGAGGTGTTGGGTACGCAGTTTGGGCACGCATAGCCTCGCCAGCACATCCGCCAGCAAATTCACCCCCACCACAAACGCCGCAATCGCACTCACCCCACCCTGAATCACCGGCACATCCCTCAGGCGAATCGCATCGTTGAGCAGGCTGCCCACCCCCGGATACGTAAACGCCATCTCCACCAGCAACGTGCTGCTGAAAAACACGCTGAGGGTCAACGCCAGGCCCTGGATCAGCGGCAGCATGGCGTTGGGCAGCGCATGGCCGAGCACCAGCCGCCAGGGTTGCAGGCCACGCAGCCGGGCGGCTTCGAGGTAGTCGCTGTGCAGCGCTTCGATCATCGCCCCACGCACCAGGCGGATCAGGTACGGCGCGCTCGCCAGCACCAGCGCGGCCACGGGCAGCACCAGGTAGCGGCCCTGGGTGAACGCCGAGTGATCCGGGTCGAGCAGCGACACCGCTGGCAGCCAGGTGAACAGGCTGGTGGCGAACAGCATGATTAAGCCGATCGCCAGCACAAACCCCGGCAATGATTTGAACATCACCAGTAGGGGCAGGGTCAGGCGGTCAAGCCAGCGGTCGCGGTACATCGCCAGCAGCGTACCCAGCCCCACGGCCAGCAGCAGGTTGCACAGGGCAACGGGGAGGAGCAACGCCAGGGAGTTGGCGAAGCGTTGGCCGAGGAGCTGGGTCACGGGCACCTGGGAGTCCAGGGACAGGCCCAGGTCACCCTGCAGCGCCGCGCCCAGCCAGTGCAGGTATTGCTGCCACAGTGGCAAGTGCAAGCCCAGTTGTTCGCGCAGCACCTGCAACGACGCCTCGGGCGCGCCCGGCCCGAGGATCACCCGCGCCGGGTCGGACGGCAGCAGGCGGATGGCGAGGAACACCAGCAAGCTGATCAGCAGCACGCTGCCAAGCGCGGACAACACGCGCCGTGCCAGCCCACTCACGCGGGCTCCTTGAGCCACAGGCTGTCGAAGCGCCAGGTGGGGAACAGGGTTTTTTCCGCCTGGGCGCCGCCGACCCGGTTCGCGATGCCGTCGAGCAGGTTGGCGTAGCCCCAGATCAGCATGCCGCCTTTGTCATGCTGGATCTGCTGGGCTTCGTGTACCAGCACGCGGCGTTTTTCCAGATCGGGTTGGGCCAGGGCCTCGAGGAACAGCTGGTCGAAGCGCGGGTCGCTGAAGTGGGTCTTGTTGGCCACCGACACCGGCGCGTCGGAGTGCAGCCCGCAGGTGAGGAACGGCGCGCCGATGCTGCCGCCGGTGCTCAGCGGCCACTCGGTGAGTTGCGGGCCGTTGAAGGTGGCGCTGTCGACCTGACGCACGCGAATGTCCACGCCAGCGCGCTTGGCCTGTTCGGCAAACACCAGCGCCGAGCCGACGCCGCCGCTGTCCTGGTCGGCCACCAGTTCTACGCTCAAGTGCTCCTGGTCGGCTTCGCGCAGCAGGGCTTTGGCGCGTTCCAGGTTGTAGCTGCGCTGCGGGATGCTGTGGTCGAAGGTCGGGTCGTTGGGCGCATAGAGGTCGTTGGCCACGCGGCCCTGGCCGTTGAGGGCGCGGGCCACCAGTTCTTCACGGTCGGCCATCAGGCGAAAGGCTTCGCGCACGCGCGGGTCGTTGAACGGTGCCTGGCTGAGGTTCATGTCGAAGGTCAGCCAGTTGCCGGTGACCGAGGTCAGCACGTGCAGCTTGGGATCCGCCTGGACCAGGCGCAGGTGTTCGTTGGCCAAGCCGTTGGCCAGGTCGATCTGCCCGGATTGCAGGGCGCCCAGACGTGAGGTCTGGTCCTTGAAATCGATGATCTCCAATTCATCGGCATAGGGTTTGCCGGCCTTGTAATAGTTCTCGAAGCGGGTGAACAGCGAGCGCTGGCCCGGGTTGAAACTCTTGAATTTGTAGGGGCCGGCGCCCACTGGATTGGTCACCGGGTGATAGTCCACTGGCACGATGCCGCCGAAGTTGACCCAGGTTTCCGGCAATGGCACGAAGCCGGCGCCGTCCTTGAAGCGCACGCGCAGGGTGCGGTTGTCGAGTTTCTCCAGGTTGTCGCGGTCGATCCAGTGCAGCAGCGCCGCGTAGGGCGAGGCCAGTTGTGGGTCGGTGAGGCGGCGGATGGAGAACACCAGGTCATCGGCGTCGATCGTCTTGCCGTGGTGGAACTCCAGGTCCTTGTGCAGGCGCAGGGTCCAGGTGCGTGCATCTGCGCTGACTTCGGCCTCCTCGGCCAGGGCCAGGCGCGGCAGCATGTTTTCGTCCCATTCCCACAGTTTGCTGTACAGCGCAAAACCGCGAATGATTCCGCTGCCCACCGGTTTATGGGCGTCGAGGTTGCCGCTGCGGCTGCCGTCGATCACCCCCAGACGCAGGCGCCCGCCGTACTGCGGGCCGCTCGGCAGGGTATTCGCCAAGGCTTGCGGTGCTGCGCCGTCGCCACAGGCGCTGAGCAGGCTGCTGCCGAGTACCAGGCCAGAACCGAGGGTCAGGCTGTTGCCGAGAAAACGGCGGCGGCTGAAAAGCGTCTGATCCATCACGCCACCTGTTCGCTGGGTTGGGCCGGCTGCCGCGCCGCGGGTTGGCGCAGGTGGCGGAAGTGCGGAAGGATGTGTTCGCCCAGGCGATAGTTTTCTTCCAGGTGCGGGTAGCCAGCGAGGAAAAACAGCTCGATGCCCACCGCGTTGTACTCGTGAATCCGTTCAATCACCTGGGCGTAGCTGCCCACCAGCGCCACGCCGGGCGGCACGCCGATATAGCCGAAGCCGGACCACACATTGGGGTGGATGAAAAAGTCATCGAACCCGGGTGCCTGTTTTTGCGCGTATTCATGTTCAAAACCCAGCTTGCGCGCCGAGCGCAGGCCGTCGTGGGCCGCCAGTTGCTGGACCACGCCCTTGGCCACGCCTTCGTCGAAAAAGCGCCGGGCCTCGGCACGGGCTTCGTCTTCGCTGGGGCGGGTGACCACGTCTACCGACAAGCCGAAACGCAGCGTGCCATTGCCATGTGCCACGGCGCGGCGGCGCACGTCGTCGATCAGCGCGCGGATTTCTTCCGGGCGCTCGGCGCGCATCAGGTAGTAATCGGCGTGTTTGGCGGCGAATTCGCGGGCGGCTTCGGAAGAGCCTGCGGTGCAAATCAACGGCAGCTCGGCTTTTTTCTGCGGGCCGCGCAGGCCGCCGCCTTCGGCGCTGTAGTAGCGCCCGCTGTAGTGGAAGCTTTCGTTGTTCCAGTAGCCCTTGACTACATCCATGAACTCACTGGCCCGCGCATAACGCTCATCGTGGCCGGTGACGTCGCCGACCTGGCGCTGCATCACTTCGGAGCCGCCGTTGATGATGTTCCACACCAGGCGGTTGCCGCTGGCGCGCTGGTAGGTGGCGGCCATCTGCGCGGCGACGAAGGGCGAGAAATGGAAGGGCTGGAACGCACTGACGAATTTCAGCGTGCGGGTTTCCCGTGCCAGCAACGAGCAGACGGTCCAGGGTTCTTCGCCGCTGGGTGCGTTGACCATCAGCACACCGCTGAAGCGGTTGATCTCGGCGGCACGGGCGATCTGCCCGAGGTAGTCAATGTAGGTGAACGGGTCGCCGACGGCGAAGTCCGAGACGGCGCCGCTGTTGTTTTCCGGGGCTTGCCAGTCGCCGCGGTTGCGCGGGTCACCGGGGAGGAATTGGGTTTCGCCATGCAAGGGCAGGCGGGTGAAGAAGTCGATGCTCATCAAGCAGTCTCCTGGGAAAAGTTAGCGGGCGCTTTCGACCTGGGCCTTGAGGTTGGGCCACAGGTCGATCAGGCCGAGGTCGCGGATCGCCTGGTCGGTGAAACGGGTGGCCAGGGCCTGGCTGAAGTCGGGCTGGCTGCTGATCAACTGGTTGTCGAGGGCGTACTGGGACAGCGCGGCGAAGTGCTTGAGCAACTGCGCATCGGTCTTCGGGGCCCAGCGTTGTACCCACGGTACCGGGTCGCCTTGATCATCACGGCGCAGCACGCTTTGCGGGGTGCCGGCCAGGGACGAGAAGCGGTAGTACTCAGCGCTGTTATGCTCATCGGCCAACCATTGGCTGGCCTTGACCCAGGCGGTGGCGACCAGTTGGGTCAGTTGCGGCTGGCTATCGACAAAACGTTCGGTGCCCCACAGGTCCGAGGCCAGGCGCCAGTCAGTGTCGCCTTGCTTGCTGGACCAGAGCACCCGGCCGACCTGTTTGTCTTCCAGCAGATAGGCCTCACTGAGCAGCACGGCGGCATCGACCTTGCCTGCCGACACCGCCGCCGCACCGACCTGCGGATTGATATTGGCGATCTTGAAGTCCTTCAGCGCCAGGCCCTGGCTGGCGAGGAACTGGCTGAACGGGAACTCCCACGGCCGACCACGGTGCAGGGCCAGGCGCTTGCCCTTGAGGTCGGCGATGGACTGCGCAGGCGAATCCTTGGGCACCACCAGGTAGATGTTATTGCCGCTGCCGCCGGGCACCACCAGCTTGCCGGGCACGCCACCGGCCAGGGCGATCACCGAGGGCAGGTCACCGCGCACGGCGAAGTCCAGGCCATTGTTGGAAAAACCTTCGTTGATCTGCGGCCCGGCGTTGGCGTGGGGCAGGGCTTGCCACTCCAGGGTAACCCCGCGTTTTTGCAGTTCCTGCTGCAGCCAGCCTTCCTCGATGACGCGCCCGGGAATGCCGCCGAACACCGGCTTGCCACCCTGGGTGAACGAAACGATGCCGATGCGCACACTGCTCGGGGTGTCGGCAGCAAACACGCTCAGCGCGGGAATCAGCGCCAGTGCTGCGATCAAGCGTTTGTAGGGCAGCTTCATGGTTGTGCTCCAAAGCCGTTGTTGGCGAGATAGGCCAGGGTCACGCGGGACAGCGCCCGCACGCCCACCGGCAGCGCGTTGTCGTCCACCAGGAACTTGGGGGAGTGGTTGGGCCAGGTGTGCGCCGGGTCGATGCCGTCGGGCGTCACCCCGAGGCCGAAGAACACGCCGGGGATCTTGCGCGAGTATTCAGCGAAGTCGTCCGCCGCGTAGACGCCGGATTCGATGTCCACCGGCAGCTTGGATGAGGCCTTGAGTTGCGGCAGCAGCGCATCCACCAGCGCGCTGTTGTTGTAGCCCGCCGGGTACGTCGGGGTGATGTCGATGCTGGCACTGGCGCCGGCACTTTCGGCGATCTTGCTGGCGGTGCGCCGCAGGCGTTCGATCACGTTGTCGCGCTGGGCCTGGCTCAAGGTGCGCACGGTGCCTTCCAGGCGCACTTGCGCGGGGATGATGTTGCTGCGCACACCGGCGTCTATGCGCCCGACGGAAATCACCGGGGCCGGCAGCGCCACCAGATCCATCTGCCGGCTCGGGATGGTTTGCCAGCCCAGCACGATCTGCGCCGCCAGGGGAATCGGGTCGATCCCGGCCCAGGGGAAGGCGCCGTGGGTTTGTTCGCCGGTCACGGTGGCGACGAAGGTGTCGGCCGCTGCCGTGGTGCGCTCGCGGCTGATGGACAGCGAGCCGGACACGCCGGGCCCCACATGCAGGCCGAAAATCGCCTGCGGCGCCGGCTCGGCCAGCACGCCTTGTTCGATCATCAGGCGCGCGCCGCCTTTCTCGCCCACCGGCACGCCTTCCTCGGCGGGCTGGAAGATGAACTTGACGGTGCCAGGCAGGCTGTCCTTGTGCTTGGCCAGCACTTCGGCCACCCCCAGCACAATCGCGATGTGCGCGTCGTGGCCGCAGGCGTGCATCACGCCGACGGTCTTGCCGGCCTGGCTGAAGTCGTTGCCGCTGTAGGGCACGCTGACCGTGGAAGCGTAGGGCAGGCCGGTTTGCTCGGTGACGGGCAGCGCATCCAGCTCGGAGCGGATCGCCACCACCGGGCCGGGCTTGCCGCCGCGCAGAATCGCCACCACGCCGGTGTGGGCCACTTCGGTCTGCACCGTCAGCCCGAGTTCACGCAAACGCTTGGCCACGCGTTTGGCCGTCTCGAACTCACGGTTGCCCAGTTCGGGATGCTGGTGGATGGCATGGCGCAGTTCGATCAACTGCGGGGTGGCGCGCTGGATGTCTTGGTCCAGTTGGCTCAACCGTTGCGGGTCGAGCTCGACGGCACAGGCCAGGGGCGCGACCAACAGGGCGGCGAGCAGCGCGGGGAGGGGGCAGGTCAACTTCATGCAAAAGCCTCGGGGTTCAAACGACGAATGCCGAGGGACAACGCAGAATGCATGCCAGCCGCCCACATCCCCTGTTCTCGGGGTTTTACGGCGTTTTCGACTGGGCTTTTGCTGAATCAGCAGCGACCGATTGCTGATGGATTGCTGCTCCAGCAGCAGTGAATCTCATATGTTTTATTGGAATATTCAAATGCCAATTAATAATTATTTTATCTATGCGGCTTGGTTCACTATGGCGCCCAAGTACTTTGGAAACAGGACCGTAAGATGTCATTGCTCACCCACCCCAACGCCCGTGAACTGAGCAAAACGGTGCGGGCCACCGTACTGGTTTTCAAAGACCCGCGTTCCCAGGAACTGCTCAACCGCATCGAGCGCCTGGCGCCCAGTGAGGCCAACGCGTTGATCATCGGCGAGACCGGCACCGGCAAGGAATTGGTGGCGCGGCAGATCCACAACTTGAGTCGGCGCAGCCAGGCCAACTTTGTCGCGGTGAACTGCGGCGCGTTCCCCGAAACCCTGGTCGAGAGCGAACTGTTCGGCCATGAGAAGGGCGCCTTCACCGGCGCTACGCAGAACAAGGCCGGTTGGTTTGAAGCGGCCAACGGCGGCACCTTGTTCCTCGACGAGATCGGCGATTTGCCATTGGGCATGCAGGTCAAGTTGCTACGGGTGTTGCAGGAGCGCGAAGTGGTGCGCCTGGGCTCGCGTACGCCGATTCCGATCAATGTGCGGCTGGTGGCGGCGACCAATATCAACCTGGCGGATGCGGTGGTCGCGGGCAATTTTCGCGAGGATCTGTTTTACCGCCTGCACGTCGCAACCATCCGCCTGCCGCCGCTGCGCGAGCGCCCGGGGGACATCCTGCCGCTCACCGAGTTCTTTGTCGCCGAACACTGCCGGCGCCTGGGCTACAGCAGCGCGCAACTGAGCCCAGAGGCCGAGCGCAAGCTGTTGGCGCACAACTGGCCGGGGAATATCCGTGAGCTGGAAAACGCCATTCACCACGCGTTGCTGGTGTGCCGCCAGCAGTTGATCCAACCGGGGGATTTGCACCTGGTGGAGATGAGTGCGGCGGTGCGTCAGGAGATCCAGGCGCTACCTGCGGCAGGCGGTGACCTGGAGTCGGCGTTGATCAGTTTGTTCGAGAAGAACCTGGACAACCTGTTCGATCATATCGAGGAACAGGTGTTTCGCACGGCGTACCAGTTCTGCCATGGCAACCAGTTGCAGACCGGGCGGTTGCTGGGGATCAGCCGCAATATTGTGCGGGCGCGGTTGGAGAAGATTGGGGAATTGCCGCCGATTGGGGGGTATCCGGCAAAGGTTGAGTGACAGGCGCACGCTTACGGCCTGACTCAACACCATCCCCTGTGGGAGCGGGCTTGCTCGCGAATGCGGTGGATCAGTCGAAATATAGGTGACTGATACTCCGCATTCGCGAGCAAGCCCGCTCCCACACAAGCCAGCTCCCACATTTTTGTATGTGTCAGGCCTGATGTTCCCCTAGCAACTCGGCGCGCAACTGCGCCTTCAACCCATGCAACTCTGGCGACAGATGATCTCTCGGATGGGGCAAACCCACCGCAATCTCCCGCCGAATCTTGCCCGGATGCGCCTGCATCACGATCACCCGATCCCCCAGGTACAGCGCCTCTTCGATGTCATGGGTGACCATGATGACCGTGCACCGCTGCTTGACCCAGATGCGTTGCAGTTCCTGTTGCAGGTATACCCGGGTCAGGGCATCCAGGGCGCCCAGGGGTTCGTCGAGCAACAGCACTTTTGGCGTGTTGATCAACGCGCGGGCGATGGCGGCGCGTTGGGCCATGCCGCCGGAGAGTTGGTGCGGGTAGGCGTCGGCAAAGCCTTCGAGGTTGACCTTGGCGATGTGCTCGTCCACCAACTGCTGCTTGGCCTTGGCGCTCAGGCGGTGGTTTTTCAGGGCGAGGGCGATGTTCTGGCTGACGGTCATCCACGGGAATAAACGATGGTCCTGGAACACGATGCCACGGTCGAGGCTGGTGCCGGTCACGGGTTGGCCGTCGAGGAGGATCTGACCGCTGTAGTCGTTGTCCAGGCCGAGGATCAAGCGCAGCAAGGTGGATTTGCCGCAGCCACTGGGGCCGACGATGCTGACAAACTCGCCGGGGGCAACCGTCAGGTCGATGCCATCGAGCACGGCCAGGCGCTGGCCCTTGAGGTTGTAGTCCTTGCTCAGCCCTTTGATTTCAAGGGCGCCGGGCAGGATGTGGGGTGTCAGGGAAACAATGTCCGGTGCGATTGCAGTCATGTCCAAGCCTTCCAGAATCAGGGGCGCCAGCGCAGCAGGTAGCGGCTCAGGCAGGTGAATAACAGGCTCATGCCGTAGCCCAGGGCGGCAATGCTGATCACGCACAGCAAGATGATCTCCATGCGCGCGCCGGCTTCGGCATTCATCATCAGGTTGCCCAGCCCGGGGCCGGCAGAGAGGAACAGTTCGCTGCCCACCGCTGTGACCCAGGCGAAGGCAATCGCTTGCAGCACGCCGGTACACAGGCTTGGCAGTGCCGACGGCAGCAGCACCAGGGCAAAACGTTGGCGGCGGTTGAGGACCAGGGCCTGGGCGACTTCCAGGTGGCGCGCGTCCACCTGGCGCAAGCCTTCGAAGGTGTTGAGGGCCATCGGGTAGCTGGCGGCGAGGGCGATGATCAGCACCTTGGAGCTTTCGCCGTTGCCGAACCACAGCGCGATCAAGGGAATCCAGGCGAGCATCGGCACTTGCCGCAGGCTATGGAACAGCGGTGCAATCAAGCGCTCGCCCCACGCGGACAACGCCATGCTGGCGCCAAGCACGGTCCCGGCAAGCACGCCAAACAGCAGGCCCTGGCTGGTGCGCAGCAGGCTGGCGAGCAGGTTGGTCAGCAGCTCGCCGTTGCCGACAATCTCCACCAAGCCAGCCACCACCTGCGCCAACGGCACCACGGCGTACGCGCCGCTGGCACCCTGGCGCGAGGCATATTCCCAGGCGGCCAGCAACAGCAGGGGCAGCAGCGCGCCACGGGTGTGGTGCAACAGGCGCTTCATGGCACCACCCGCGTCGGTTGCCAGCGTTGCAAGCGGCGCTCAAGGCGACGTAGGGACCAGTCGAGGGCGAAGCCGACCAGGCCGGTGACCACGATGCCGACCATCACCACGTCGATGCGCAACATCTGCCGCGCCATCTCGATCATCTGCCCCAGGCCGCTGTCGGCCGCCAGCAGTTCGGCGGCGATCAGCACCACCCAGGCGCGGGTCAGGCCGATGCGCAGGCCGGTGACCATCTGCGGCGTCACGGCTGGCAGCGCCACCGCCCTGACCAGGCTCAGCCAGGGCAGGCGATACACCGCCGCCACCTCGAAATAGCTGCGGGGAATGCCCTTGACGCCCTGGCTGGTGGCCAACGCCAGCGGAAAAAACGCGGCCTCGGCAACGATGACGATCTTGAAAATTTCATCGATGCCGAACACCAGCACCAGCAAAGGAATCAAGGCCAGGCTGGGGATCTGCCGCAGGCTATGGAACAGCGGCCCGCAATAGGCTTCCATGGTTTTCGACAACCCCATCAGCAAGCCGAACAGCAGCCCGCTCGCTGCACCAATGGCCAGACCCCAGCCCAGGCGGCCGAGGCTGGTGAGCAAGTGGTCCAGCAGTTCGCCATTTGCCAGCAGCAGTTCAAAGGTGCGCCACACCTGGGCGGGCGGCACCAGCAACTGCCGGGGGAATACCCCGGCCGCCGCGACGCCGGCCCACAGGGCAAGCAAGGCCAGCGGCGAAATAAGCCAAGAGAGCCGGGACGCAAGCGCCGGCAGTGAGGGTTGGGGCATGGGGATACTCTTATCAGTCTGCTTCAGGCGATTAGTGCAGCTTGTATGCCAAGGCCCAAGGCCCGGCAAACACGGGTGAAGGAGGGCAGCCGCGCTGCTGCAAGGGCAACGCGTTGCTGGTGCACTGCTGCTACAGCAGCAGTCAGGCCGCGACCGGCACGTGGCGCCGTGCCGTATACCAGGTCGCCGCGATCACCAGGATCAGCAGCGCCCAGCACATAAACAGAGGGCCGAGGCCGATCAGGTAACTGATCACACCGCCCGCCATGGCTCCGACAAAACCGCCGGCCATGGAGGCGAGCTGGAACAGCCCCGACACCTTGCTCTTGTCCTGTACCTGCTGGCTGAGTTGGTTCATGTTCAGCAGGTGCAACGCGGCGGCCGCAAGGCTCAGCAGAACCCCCGCCAGGGCTAGCCAGACAAAGTCCCGACTCAGCCCGATCAGCAGCAGCGCCGCTATGCCAAACAGCAGGCTCACGCCATAGGCCAAGCCCTGGCTGAGGTGACGCAGCGCGTACCCCAGGCCAAACAGCGCCAGCACCGCGCCGATCCCTTCAATCACCACCAACGCCACCGCACGGTCCTGAGACAGGCCCGCCTCCTGTAGCGCATAGAGGATGATGAAGGTGCTGAACACCGAGGTGGTCGCGCTGTTCAGCGCCTCCATGGCGCACGGCTCGCGGATCTCTCGATGCCCCAGTAGCCCACGGGCTTCGCTGAACATGTCCGCCAGGTTGAGCGCAGGCGCGCGCTCGCTGGGCGGTTCACCTTCCCAGAAGCTCAGGCTGTACACCGCCATCGCGCCAAAGCACAGGCTGATCAGCACAAACGCCCAGTGAAACTGGCCCTCGCCGCTGAACTGGTTGCCCAGCAGCGGCCCCAGCAAGCCCAGGCCCAGGGTCAAGGCGCCGCGGTACCAGCCGGCCTTGCTCAGCCCCAGGTGCTTGAGTTCGCGCAGGAAGGCGCTGTTCATCGCCACGATGCGAAACGGGATGAACAACCCGATCAGCCACTGCGCCAGCGCCAGCCACAGCCAACCGCTGAATAGCGGGATCAGCAGGTTGACCAGCATCGGGCCAAGGCTCGACGCAAAGTAGATCGGCTTGGCGCCATAGCGGGCGATCACGAAACCCGCAGGCAGGGTGAGAAACACCATCCCCAAGGATTCCATCGCCGAGATAATCCCCACCTGCATGGCGTTCGCCCCCAACGACAGGGCGTACAAGGTGGTGACGATCTTGGCCATGCCGATGGTGGCGCCGCTGAACGTGGCCAGCAGCATGAAGTTGACCAGGAATCCCGGGCGCGAGGTCTTCACGGGCATCCTCAGAACTTCGCCGTCACGGTCACACCGGCGGTGCGCGGGTCACCGAACGATGCCCAATACGGCGCGCTGCCACGGTTGAGGGAGATGCCGTGGTTCTGGTACTGCTTGTCGGTGAGGTTATTGACGAAGCCGGTGATGTTGTACTTCTCATCGGCGGTGGTGTAGCTCAGGTGCGCATTGCTGACGGTGTAGCCACCCTGGTTGAGCCAGGTCCACTGCGACTGCTGGTACGCCGAGATGAAGTACTCCTTGCTCTGGTAACGCAGGTCGCCGCCCAGGACCAGGGCGCCTGGAATATCCAGCGGGAACCGGTAGTCGGCGCCCAGCGCGTAGGTGTGGCGTGGCGCGCGGATAAAGCTGTTGCCTTTCCACAGGTCGCCGGTGAACTCGCTGGAAAACACCGAGGCGGCCAGTTGCAGGTGCAGGTTGTCGGTGGCCTGGGCTTCCAGTTCGAACTCCGCACCACGCGCCGTGCCTTCGGCGCCATTGGTGAGCAACGACACCAGGCTGCCGCTGGCGGTGGTGGTGGTAGCGCTGACCTGCATGTCCTTGTAGTCGTAGTAGAAGACGTTGGCGTTGGCGTGTACCCGACCGTTGAACCACTCGGACTTGAGCCCCAGTTCGTAGGAATTGAGGGTTTCCGGCTGCACCGTGCTCAACTGCTCCAGGCTGCTGGACAAACCGGTGTTGAACGCCCCCGAGCGGAAGCCCTTGGCATAACGGGCATACACCCGCAGGTTGTCGTTGATGCGGTATTCCGGAGTCAGGTCGTAGGTCACCGCGCTCCAGGTCTTGTTGCGCTTGGCATTGCCGTTGGTGGTGATGCCGGCGCCGGTCACGTCCACCGGGTTTTGCAGGGAGCCCGAGTCCCACCAGTCGCCGTTGAAGTTGCTGCCGGTGGTTTGTACCAGGTCCAGGTCGATGGCTTTTTTCTCGCGGGTCCAACGCAGGCCGCCGGTAACGGTGAACTGGTCGGTGAAGTCGTAGGCCAGGTTGCCGAACAACGCGTAGCTGGTGTTTTTATGGCTGAATGAGGTGCCGGTATAGCTGGCCTCGGACGCGCCTTCATCCGGCAAGGCCGAGGTGGCACCGGCGCTTTGCAGGTCTTCGTGGAAGAAGTGCGTGCCGAGGATCCAGCGCAGGGTCTCGCTGGTGGGCGAGGCAACACGGAATTCCTGGGAGTACTGGCGCCAGCGGTTATTGGTGTAGTTGCGCCCGCTTTCCACCGGCGACAGGTCATCATCGCTGATGCTGCGTTGCTTGGTTTCGTCGTAGGCGCTGATCGAGGTGAGGCGGTAGTCGCCCAGGTCGTAGTTGAGGGTCAGGGCCGTGCCGGCGTGTTCGATCTTCGATTTATTGTCGACGTTGCTGTCGATGTAACGCCGGTCCGGGTTGCTGCGGTTATAGCCGCCCAGCCAGGGGAAGCTGCCCACCGGCAACAGGCCCGCTGCGGTGCCGCGGGTCTGGCTGTCGTGCAGGGTCCACAGTGCGGTGAGGTCGGGGTTGAGCTTGGCGAGGAATTGCAGGCGCACGGCTTTGTTGTCGACGCGGTCGTAATCCTTGTCGTCATAGACGTTCTTGATAAAGCCGTCGCGCTCCTTGGAATACAGCGAGACGCGCGCGGCCAGGCGGTCTTCCACCAGGGTGCCGCCGATGGCGCCATTGACGATTTTCTCGTTCTTGCTGCCGTAGCCGAGGGTGGCGTAGCCGTCGTTCTCAAAGCTCGGTTTTTTGGTCAGGATGTTCACCGCGCCACCGGTGGTGTTCTTGCCATACAGCGTGCCTTGCGGGCCGCGCAGGATCTCGATGCGGTCCAGGTCGAACAGCGGGTCGCCGCCGGCCAGCGGCGCGTTGAGGTACACATCGTCGACGTACACGCCCACCGGGAACACCGTGGCGGCGCCCTGGTCGCCAGTGCCCACGCCGCGAATGTACCAGCGCGGCCGTGCATCGCCGTCCGGGTTGTTGGCCTGGGCGTTGGGCACGAACTTGAGGGCCTTGCCGATGTAGTCGGTGCCGGTCTGGCCGAGGCTTTCGCCGGACACGGCGCTGACCGCGTTGGCGATGTCCTGCACGCTTTCTTCGCGGCGCTGGGCGGTGACCGTCACCGACTTGAGGGTGGGCGCGCTGTCGTCGGCGGCGGGCGTTTGTTCCTGTGCCATTGCGGGCAGGCTGTGCAGCGTGCCGGTCAATGCCGTGGCCAGCCATAGGCTGTGGGTGATCCTGTTGATGCGGTACATAACCCCTCCGAAAGTAATGGTGCTGGTACTTTTCGGTCTGCTTAAGTTGTCTTTTAAGTGCGCTGCAAACCTTGAAAGCTACAGCGCTATAGCAGGGCCTGTGCCAAGTTTTATATTGTTGATAATTAAGGATTTTATTTGTATTTGCGCAAGGTGTTGCTGCCCCAGCAGCAGCCGGTCAGCAAGGGGCTGTTTGCGGGTGAGCAGGCGGGCTTTTCCATGGGCGAAAAAAAGGCCGGCAAGCCGGCCAAGGTGCGCGACATGAAACTAGACGGACAAGCGTGAAGTGGCACCGAGGACACTTTCCAGCACGCTGAAATCAATCCAGTCACGCACATCGAAACGCCGTGGGATGAACTGCCAGCGATGGAGGAAATCGGTGAAGTCCTGCAACGCCAGGATCGACTGTTCATCGAGCATGGTGCGCAGGCGCCGATGGGCATCTTCGCCATAGGCCGTGGCCACCCAGTACTCGCTGGTGTTGAGTTCGCGGGCGAGGAACTGGCGGGTCTTCTCGGGGTTGGCCCAGGCCCATTGCTCGGCGCGCAGCACGCAGTCGACGATGGTTTTCGCGGCGTCGAAGTGATGCTCGCGCAAATGCCCGTCCACGGTGAGTGTGCGCGGCGTGCCGTTGTTGGAACGGATCATCGGGTCGGGGTGGGAGCCGGTGTCGATCACCACATGCAGGCCGAACTCGGCAGCCAGTTGCACGGCGTGGGCGCCCTTGAGAAAGATCGCGTCGATGTCGCCGCGCAGCAGGCCGATCAGCTCGTTGTTGCGCCGTTGCGCGCGGTTGAAACCGAACGACACCTGGGCGCCGTGGACGTGGCGCATCTGTTCATCGCTGTAGGTGCCGCCGTAGGGGTAGTCCACCAGGTCCACGTCGCTGACGCTCATGCCTTCCAGTTTCAGCGCATTTTCCAGGCCGCGCAGGGCTTGGGCGCGGGTGAAGTCGATCTGCACGTTGGCCCACTTGGGGATGCCGAAGCGGCGGTGCTTGAGGTCGCGCACGGTTTTGACCCCGCTTTCAACGGTGGTCAGGATCAACTGCACTTCGTCGCTCCACGACAACCCCAGCAGGCGCGTGTCGCCGCCGTTGGCGTAGGCCCAGATCGCCGGAATGTTGCCGCCGTGGCGCACGGAATTGGGCAGGTGATGGTCGTAATGGGCTTCGCGGATATCCCGCTCGCTGGACTCGCGCAGGGCCTGGATATTGGTGCCCGAAGGCAGGAACGCCTCGGCCAGGCGCCCTGATTCCACAGCGATGCCGAGGCCGGTCGGCACCGGGCTGTGGGTGTACCAGAGGGTGTCGAGAGAAGGTGTGCTCATGGTCATCCTGTTCAGCGCGAAGGGCGGTCTTGCACCAGCGGCAATACTTCCTGGCCGATGCGCAGGGCTTCTTCCAGGTGTGGGTTGCTGGCGAGGATAAAGGTCGAGAAACCCGCGTCACGGTACTCGGCCAGGCGTTCGGCGACGTTTTCATGGCTGCCTACCAGGCCCACGGTGGGGCCGGGCTTGGCCTTGGCAAAGCCGGCCCACAGGTTGGGGCCGATAATCAGGTCTTCAAAGCGGTCGACATTCTGGTGATAGGCGGTCTGGCGTGCGGCGCCCACCGAATCCGAGCCGCCGACAAAGGCCTTGGCCTCGTTGCTGCCGCGATTGCCCACGGCGTCGAACTGGCGACGCAAGTCGCGCCAGGCGGCTTCTTCGGTTTCCCGGGCGAACAAGTCCACACGCAGGCCGAAGCGCACTTCGCGGCCTTGTTGCGCGGCGCGCTCGCGAACCCGGTCCATGTGCGGCTGGAGCTTGTCCAACGGCTCGGCCCAGTTCAGGTACACGTCGGCGTGCTTGGCGGCGACGTCCAGCGCAGGCTCGGAGAAGCCGGAAAAGTACACGCCGGGTTTGCGTTCGGCGCGCAGGCCGGGGGGCAGTGAACCGTTCTCCAGCTGGTAGACCTGGCCCTCATAGGAGAACGTCTCGTGCTCCCACAGGCCCTGAATGATGTCGAGAAATTCGCCGGTGCGCCGGTAGCGCTGGTCATGTTCGAGGAAATCGCCCTGGGCGCGCTGGCTGGCCGGGTTGCCGCCGGTGATGATGTTCCAGTCCAGGCGCCCGTGGCTCAGGTGTTGCAGGATCGCGGCCTGCTGCGCGGCGTAGGCGGGCAGGGTCCACGTGGCCTGGAACGCCACCAGGAAACGAATGCGCCGGGTCTCGCGGGCCAGCGCCGCGGCGACGATCCACGGCTCCGGGCCGGTGGGCAACAACGCACCTTCGAAGCCGGCCAGCTCGGCGGCCTTGGCCACCTGCGCGATGTAGTCGATGTAGGTGAAGCCATCCGGCTCGCCGTTGGGCCGATGGCCTGGCGCGATATGCCCAGGGCTGCGGTTGAAGCTGCCGCGGTTGTGCAGGTCTGTACTCAGTTGCTGGCCGTCGGTGCCCAGGGGCAACCGCCAGAAAAACTCCGTGCTCATACAGGCTCCCGAAAGGAAATGGAAAACGTTGCAGAGGCTGATAGCAACGCCCATGCCAGTCCCCCAGGGCGGCGTAATCGCAGGCTCGATCCGGCGGTGAGCAGGGCCGGGTGCTGCTGTGGCAGCAGTCGGTCAGCAGTGGTTGCTGGGGAGACAACATCCGCGCGGCGTACATGCCCCGGATCACGGGCCTGTGGCGGCTGGCACAACTCGTGCTGAGAGCTGAGAGATGGAGTAACCCATTTCCTGATTCTGGAGTTCATCAAGTGAGCCAGCCTGCCCCGTTGAGTGAAGCCCTGCTGCACCAGGTCGAACAGACCAAGCGTGATACCGCGAAGATTTTCAAGGTGCTCAAGGACACCCGCACCTTGACCGCCACCAACACCTTCCAGGCCCATGTGCGGGTGCCGGGCAGCGACTTGCTGATCGTCGTGGCCACGCCTGGCCCGTGGGACGATGACCAGAGCATCCGTGCGGTGGTCGCGAGCTACGACGGCGTGGTGCATCTGGATGAATACCTGGCGCCGGGCCAGCCCCTGAGCGCCAGCCGCCAGGGCGGTGGTGGCCGCCGTTATGCGGCGACCTTTCGCGGCGCGCCGCAGGTCAACGTGGTGATCCATGTGCACACGCCGTACCTGGGAGGTTATGCGGCGGCGCATCGGGTGTTCCCGCTCAACTATGCTGCGGCACAACGGGTAACGCTGGCCCGCGAGCTGCCGGTGTACATCGACCGGCGTCAGCCTGAAGCCGAGTTTATCCTGGATGTGCTCACCGCCAACCCGCACACGCCAGCGGTGCTGGAAGCCAATGGCGGCGCGACGTTCTTTGGGCCGGCCCTGTTGCAATCGGCTGAATGGATCTTGCTGTTTGAAGAGGGCGCTTACTTCCAGGCACTGGGGGAAAACCTCGGGGGCGTGCGGCCGTTCGGTGAAGGTGTTTTGGAGCAGCAATGGCGCATGACCGGGTTGTGGGAGCAGGGGCGCACGTTGGTTGCACCGGTGCGATGACCTAACGCTTCGGGGTTAACAACAGGGGGTTATCGTCACCGCCGCAGGGTGAACCTAGACTTACCGCACGTTCTTCACTCGACAATCAAGAGTAAAAACATGCGTTTACGAGATCTGGGTATCACCATCGGCGACGGCAAACCGGGGGCGTTCAACGCCATCACTGACGTTCCCGGCGTGCGCGTCGGCCATCACACCCTCAATGCCGAGCACGCCGACCGTTCCATGCACACCGGTGTGACCGTCATCGAACCGCGTGCGGTTGCCGCGCACCTGGCGCCGTGTTTTGCCGGTGTGCACGTGCTCAATGGCAACGGCGACGCCACGGGCCTGGAGTGGATTCGCGAAGCCGGCCTGTTGACCACGCCCATCGCCTACACCAATACCCACAGCGTCGGCGTGGTGCGTGATGCGCTGGTCGCCGCCGAGCGTGAGATGGGCCAGCAGCACACCTACTGGTGCATGCCCGTGGTGCTGGAAACCTATGACGGCATCCTCAGTGATATCTGGGACCAGCACGTGACGGCCGAGCATGTCCACGCAGCGCTGCGTGACGCCCGTAGCGGTGCTGTGCAGGAAGGTTGTGTGGGCGGTGGCACCGGCATGATCTGCCATGAATTCAAGGGCGGTATCGGCACGTCGTCACGGGTACTGAGCGAGGAGGAGGGCGGTTGGACCGTCGGCGTGCTGGTGCAGGCCAACTACGGCGCGCGCGGCGCATTGCGGGTGGCGGGTTACCCGGTTGGCAGCGTGTTGCGCGAGGTGCCTTCGCCTTACGACGGCCCGGTGAATGTCGGCGTGCCAGGCATGGGCTCCATCGTGATTACCCTGGCGACGGATGCGCCGTTACTGCCGCACCAATGCACACGCCTGGCCCAGCGGGCGAGCATCGGTTTGGCACGGGTGGGTGGCGGCACCGAAGACGACAGTGGCGATATTTTCATCGCGTTCTCGGTGGGCAACAACGGCTTGCCGGTGGCCAACCTGGGGCAGCCAGGGGCGCCGACGACGGCGTTGCAGATGGTCAACAACGACTATATCTCGGCGTTGTTTGTCGCGGCGGCGGACGCGGTTGAAGAAGCGATCCTCAACGCCATGCTGGCCGCCAACGACTTGCACGGCCGGGGCAAGACCGCCCTGGCCCTCAAGCCCGAGCAACTGCTGGCGGCGCTGAAACAGGTCGGCTGGGCGCCTCACTCCTGAGCTTGCAGGAACAGCAGGAACAGCTCGGACTGGGACTTGATCCCCAGCTTGTTGTACAGGTGCCGGCGGTGCACCTTAACCGTCTCGGCCGAGATCGCCAGCTTGCGCGCGATCTCTTTGTTCGAACAGCCACTGAGCATCAACTGGGCCACCTCGGTTTCGCGGCTGGTCAGGGTTGAGCTGATGTGCAACCCGGGGGAATCCACGCGTTCCTGCCAGTCGGTTGCGGCTTCTGGCACGCGCTTGAAGCCCTGTTCAAAGAGGCAACGCTGGCGCATCAGCCCGGCGACCCATGGCTGGATCAACCCGAGCAACGCGAAGTGTTCGTGGCTGAAGCGTGTGCTGCTGCCGAGGGACAGGCTCAGGGTGCGCTCGGCGTCGAGTTGCACATTGAAGTGGATCTCGTCGGCGACGATGTTGAGGCGGAAGTAGCGCTGATAATAGTCGGTCTGCTCAAAGCATTCCGGGGCGACATCATCCAACTGGAACAAGCCGCTTTGCGGCGCTTCGCGATTGGCCAGGTAAAACGGGTCGAGCAAGTACAAGCCCTTGAGATAGTCCTGGAACAGCGAGTCGCTGGCGCTTTCCTGCGCCGGTGACTCGGCCAGCAACTGCGGGCGCCCTGCGCTGAATATCAACACCACCCAGTTGTCCATCGGCACATAACGCCCGAGCAGGCGCGTGAGTGACGTCCAGAAATTCGGCCGGTCCAGCGTCTCGATCAGCCGGCCGACGGCGTCATGCCAGGCCAGGTCCTGCAAGGTCAGGTGCATCTCGCTACCCATTCGGGGTTACCCCATCGAAGTGATTTTGTGCCATGGGGGTACGGCCCATACTCGTTGCCAGCTTACTGTGCACAAGGATCCACGATGAAGATCGAACTCATGCAACTGGCCGGCCGCGACGGCGACACTGCTTATAACCTGCGACGCGCCCTGGAAGCCATCGCCACGTGTGGCGCGGACACCGACTTGCTGGTGTTTCCTGAAACCCATTTGATGGGCTTTGTCGCCGGCGAACAATTGGCCGAGGTGGCGCAGCCCCTTGACGGCCCGGCGTTGCGTGCCATCCAACAGGCCGCCCGCGAGCGTGATGTGGCGGTGGTCATCGGTCTGGTCGAGAGCGATGCCGGCGTACACTACAACACCTCGGTGCTGGTCACGCCCGAGGGCATTGCATTGCGTTATCGCAAGACCCATCTGTGGCCTTCCGAGCGCGGCGACATCACCCCCGGCGACCGTCTTGTCACGGCGCTGTGGAAGGGCATCCGCGTCGGCATCCTGATTTGCTACGACATCGAACTGCCGGAAACCGCCCGCGCCCTGGCCCAGTTGGGGGCCGAGCTGATCATCGTCACCAACGGCAATATGGACCCCTATGGCCCGGTGCACCGCACCGCCATCATGGCCCGCGCCCAGGAAAACCAGCTATTCAGCGTGATGGTCAACCGCGTCGGCGAGGGCGACGACGGCCTGGTATTTGCCGGTGGCAGCGCCGCCATCGACCCGTTCGGCCGCCCGTTGTTCGAGGCTGGACGCGACGAAACCCGGCAGGTCGTGACCCTGGACCTGACGCAACTCGACGCCGCCCGCGCGGACTACCACTACCTCAATGATCGTCGCCTGCACCTGAGCGGCGAGAGCGTGCAGCATGCCGATGGACGCCGCGAACTGCTGCTGCGCTGATCGATCTTGCCCAACCCAAACAATAATCGGGCGGCAACGCCCAGGAGTGCTCGATGATCCTGACTCGATACGTACGATGGGGCCTGGCCTGCTTGATCAGTGGCGCGGTGACCTGCGCCCAGGCACAAGAACCGAAGGTCAATATCTACAACTGGTACGACTTTATCGCCCCTGACACGCTGAAAACTTTCCAGGCGCAGACCGGCATACACAGCGCGTACGACGTGTTCGACAACAGTGAAGTCATGCAGAGCAAACTCATGGCCGGCCGCAGTGGCTACGACGTGGTGGTGGCCACCGGCGACCTGCTGCCCAACCTGATCAAGGCGGGCGTGCTCAAGGAGCTGGATCGCGCGCAGTTGCCCAACGCAACCCACCTTGACCCGACCATCCTGGCCAAGGTGCAGAGCAACGACCCCGGCAATCGCTACGCCGTGCCGTACCTGTGGGGCACCACGGGCATCGGCTACGACGTGGAAAAAGTCCGCGCCATCCTCGGCGCCGACGCACCGGTCAACTCCTGGGAGCTGATTTTCAACGAAGACAACCTCGCCAAGCTGGACACCTGCGGCGTGGCCATGCTCGATGCACCGGGCGAAATCATCCCCATCGCCCTGCATTACCTGGGCCTGCCCTACAACAGCCAGAACCCGGACGACTACCAGAAAGCCCAGGCACTGCTGCTGAAACTGCGCCCGCATATCCGCTACTTCGACTCATCGCGGTTCATCACCGACCTGGCCAATGGCAACATCTGCGCGGTGGTCGGCTGGGCCGGCGGCGTGATGGACGCCAAGAAAGCCGCCGATGCAGCGGGCAGTGGCCGACAGATCCAGTACAGCATCCCCAAGGAAGGCGCGCCGGTTTGGGTTGAAAGCCTGGTGCTGCTCAACGATGCGCCGAACCCCGAGCAGGGGCTGGCGTTTATCGACTATATGCTGCGTCCGCAGGTGATTGCGCAGACGTCCAACTACCTCAGTTACGCCAATGCGAACAAGGACGCCACTGCATTGTTGGATGAGCGGGTGCGGGATAATCCCGGGGTTTATCCGGCGAAAGTGGTGTTGGATACGCTGTTTCCGCTGGAGCCGCTGCCGCTCAAGTTGGAGCGGGTGCGCACGCGGGTTTGGAGCAAGGTGAAGAGTGGGACTTGAGGTGCATTATTGTTAAGTGGAACTGCTCGCGCTCGGTTTCAAGTCACAGCGGCCTGCCTCACCTTACGACTCAATCCCGGTGTCTTACCCGTAATGCGCTTGAATGCACGACTGAAAGCGGCCTGCGATGTGTAGCCCAAACGCTGCGCCACCTCTTCAATCGGTAGCCTTTCGAGAGTCAGCCACTGGCTCGCAAGCCGCATGCGCAGTTCGGTGACATAGCGCAGCGGGGTCATGCCAATCGTCACCTGGAAGCGGTCGGCGAAGACCGAGCGTGAGGTGTTGCAGTGCGCCGCCAACTGCGCAACGGTCCAGTCGCGGCCCGGTTGCTGATGCAGCGCAAGCAAGGCTCCGGCCAAGCGTGGATCGCGCAAGGCGGCGACCAGGCCTGAGGCATTGCCGCAGGCGCATTCCACCCAGCCGCGAACGACCATGGCCGCCACCACGTCGGCCAAACGCGCGAGGATACCGGCGAAGCCGACACGCGCGGCGCTGACCTCGCGTTCCATGGTGCTCAGGATCGGTACCAGGCCGGGGTAACGCTGGCCGCCGGCATCAATCAGCATCAGGCCCGGCATCAGCTTGCCCAGGCCATGGATGCTGCCCAGTTCAAACTCCATGCAACCACTGAACACAATAGTGCTCGGCGTGGCACTGGCATCGGCGCCGGTAGCCACTGCGCTGACGGTGTCACCGAGAGGGGCGCCGTCCAGATGGTTGATGTCCAGAACAGGCGCGTCTGGATGTGAAAGCAGTTGATGGGCCGCGCCATGGGAGATGAACACGGCGTTGCCGGCAGACAGCTCGTAAGGGGTGCCATCCTCCATGCGCAGCAGCGCATTGCCGACGGCGATGAAGTGGAACCAGGCGTGCCCAGGTTTTTCCGTGAAGCCCAAGCCGAAGGTAGGGCCGGCCTGGATACGCCGGTATTCGACACCGCGCAGGCGCATGCCGCGCAACAGTTCGTTGATGAGGTCCGAGGAGAGAGCAAACTGATCTGCAGGCATCGTTCAGGTGTTTTAGTCAAAAAGTCGAGATTTTCAATCATAGATCATCCGGAATCCGGCGCCTAGACTTCGGTTCGTCATGAAGATTGGGAGATCCGTACGATGACCGATTGTGTCTGTAATGCCGTACCCGACCGCCATCCTGGCGTCGGTTTGGATGTAGAACCTGCGACCCCCGCGTGGATGGCCGTGTTTTCGTTGGCAATGGGCGTGTTCGGCTTACTCACCGCCGAGTACCTTCCGGCCAGTTTGTTGACGCTGATGGCGACTGACCTGGGCGTGTCCGAAGCGCTGGCTGGCCAGGCGGTAACGGTGACGGCAGTCGTCGCGCTGTTCGCCGGTTTGCTGGTGCCAGGCCTGACCCGTGGCATCGACCGGCGTTGGGTGTTGCTGGGGTTTTCCACGTTGATGGTTGCTTCCAATCTATTGGTCGCCGTTTCTTCCAGCTTCGCGGTGCTGTTGTTGATGCGCATCTTGCTGGGTATCGCCCTTGGCGGGTTCTGGAGCATGGCGGCGGCGGTTGCGATGCGGTTGGTGCCGAGTGCGCTATTGCCCCGGGCGCTTTCGATCATTTTTAGCGGGATTGCCATCGGCACGGTCGTTGCCGTGCCCCTGGGCAGCTATCTGGGCGGGCTTTACGGCTGGCGCAGTGCGTTCTTTGCCGCGGCGGCGGTCGGCATGGTGACCCTGGCGTTTCAGTCGTTCACCCTGCCGCGCCTCGCGCCGCGTCGGCCGGCAAGGCTGCGCACTGTTTTAGAGGTGTTGCAGCGCCCAGGCATCGCCATGGGGATGTTCGGTTGTGTGCTGGTGCACAGCGGGCACTTCGCGATGTTCACCTATGTTCGGCCCTTCCTCGAAGGCACTACCGGCATTGGCGCGCAAGGGCTGTCACTGATGTTGCTGGGGTTCGGTGTGGCCAACTTCGTCGGCACGCTGTTGGCCGGCAGGCTGCTGGAGCGCCACCCGCTGGCCACTTTGGTGTTGATGCCTGCACTGGTCGGCGTTGCCGCACTTGCGTTGGTGCTGTTGCCGGCCTCGTTGCCGGGGCAGGCGATACTCCTGGCGATCTGGGGCCTGGCCTTTGGTGGGGTGCCGGTGGCGTGGTCGAACTGGGTGGCCAGTGCGGTACCCGATCAGGCCGAAAGCGCCGGAGGCATGGTGGTGGCCTCCGTGCAGTCCGCCATCGCGACAGGCGCCGCCGCTGGTGGTGCCGTGTTCAGCTTCGGTGGCAGCGCAGGCGTATTCGTCGCCGCGGCCGTGTTGATGTTGCTGGCCGCGCTGCTGATTGCGCTGCGGGTCCGCGTCCCTTCTGCCCATGCCGTTCGCCAATCCAAACCCGCATTGCACCTTTGATTCGATTAGCCAAATCGCTTTGATCCCATCCGTAATCAGGAATTAACCGATGAACAATACGACGTCTCACCAAGGACGCCTCAAATCGTTGCGCGCGGCAGGTATCGGCAATGCGCTCGAATGGTTTGACTGGACCCTGTACGCAACCTTTTCGGTGTACCTGGCCAGCAATCTGTTCGACAAGAGCGATGCGCGCTCGGCGATGCTCGCGACCCTCGCTGTGTTTGCGGGTGGCTTTGTCGCACGCCCTATCGGCGGATGGTTGTTTGGCCGACTGAGCGACCGGCTGGGGCGTCGGACCATCATGGTGCTTACCATGCTGCTGCTTGCGCTCAGCAGTATGGGCATCGCGCTTATTCCGGACTACTCGAGCATCGGCCTGTATGCATCCGGCGCGCTGCTGTTTTTCCGGCTGATGCAGGGGCTCGCTCATGGTGGCGAGACAGGGGTCTCCTACACCTATGTCGCCGAGATCGCCCCCAGCAAACATCGTGGCTTATGGTCGAGTTCGGTGTATGTGGGGGTGACGTTCGGGGTGATGGCGGCGACGGCCGTGGCGGCGACACTCACCTGGCTGCTGGGCGCGCAAGCCATGGGTGACTACGGCTGGCGGATAGGCTTCGCCCTGGGTGGCGTGCTGGGTATTTACGCGTTGTTCTTGCGCCGCGGTGCGCAGGAATCCCATGTGTTTGTCGCGCAGCAGGGGCAAGCGCGGCCGCCGCGCAAGCTGTCCACGGGGGAGATGCTACGTGTGGCCCGTAACATCGTCATGCTTGCGGCGGCCGCCAATGTCACTTACTACGCCTGGGTCACGTTCGGCGCGTCGACGGCGATTGCCCAAGGCATGGACTCTACGGGTGCCTATGTCGCCAGTCTTCTCGCGCAGATCCTTTGTGTGTGCTGGTTGCCGGTCTGCGGAATGTTGTCCGATCGGGTAGGGCGCCGCCCCATGGTCATCGCCTGGGGCCTGGGCGTGATCGTACTGACCTATCCCATCTCGATTATGGTGACCACTGAACCCTACACGCTGTTCTTGGCCCAGGTGCTGGGGCTCGGCGCCTGGTCGTTGATCGCGGCGATTTTCCCCGCGGTGCTCTCCGAGCAGGTGCCTACCCAGGCACGGGCCCAGGGCGTCGGCTTGGTCTCATCGGTGTCAGTGGCGATCTTTGGCGGCACGGCTCCCTATCTGCACAGCTACCTGAGCGGCGCCGACCTTGGCTATCTGTACGTCAGCTATGTCATCGGGTTGGGCGTAGTCACCGTCCTGGCAGGATTTCTGATCGACGAAACGGCGGGCATCGACCTCGCGCACATCGAGGCCCCTGGCGCTCGAGTCAGCGTCAATACCCTGGCTGGCCGAACCGCCGAATAAAGGAGTACGAATCAATGAATTCCACAGACCTCAAAAAACTCGCTGCACGCGGTGAACGTCCCGGCGCCAGCGTGACCGTCAGCCAGACGTCAGGACCACGTCAGGCCGCACGCGAGACCTGGGTTGAAGTCCCTTCAGCATCAGGCCCGGCGGCTGCCTGGTGTTATTCGGATCGACGCGCCTATCGCCCGGGTGATTCGGTTTGCCTGTATCTGTCGTCGAACTGCCCGCAAGTGCGGCTCAGGATCTATCGCGATGGCGCCATTGCCCACACGCTGCATACCACCGACAGCCTTGACGCAAGATTCCACCCCCTGCCTGAACGCGCCTATGAGCATGGCTGCCAATGGCCCGTCTTCATGCAATGGTCAATCCCGACGGATGCCGAGCAGGGTGGTTATATCGTCGAAGTACAGGACGGCGCTGGCAGCGTCCTCGGGCATCATCTGTTTATCGTCAAGGCGCTGCGCAAGCGTGCCGATGCCTTGGTACTCGTCGCGGCCACCTCGACATGGGCCGCGTACAACGACTGGGGCGGTGCCAATCATTACTTTGGCCTTCACCCCGGCACGCCGCGTGGCCGCTCACCGTTGCTGTCGGCACAGCGCCCCTGGGCGCGAGGGCAGGTGTGGCTGCCGGACGACGCGCCACGTTGCGTCAACGCCACCCGGCCCGGCCAGCCTGGGCCGGCGCGCTATGAGTTCATCGAATGGGCTGGCCTTAACGGTTACGCCAAGTACTACGCGCTGGCGGGGTGGGCTTCTTTCGAGAGACCCTTTGTGGTCTGGGCCGAACAGCAAGGTTATACGGTGCATATCCTGACCCAGGACGATGTGCATCACGACCCGCACGCGCTGGAGGGCTACGCCTGCGCCGTCTTTGTTGGGCACGACGAGTACTGGACGCGGGAAATGCGCGACCATGTCGACGCCTTTGTCGAGGAGGGCGGCAAGGTCGCGCGATTCGCCGGCAATTTTATGTGGCAGATTCGCCTGGAGGACGAGGGGCGGCGGCAGGTGGCCTACAAGTACGATGCCGGCGCGCTCGATCCTGTGGCGGCTACCGAGCCTCATCGGCTAACGGGAGCCTGGGAAGACCCGCGGGTAAATCACCCCGGGGCATCGACGTTCGGGGTGAATGCGCTGCGCGGGATATACGCCAGCTTTGGCGCAATGGCACCGCGCAACCCGCGTGGATATACGGTGTTCAGGCCTGAGCACTGGGCATTTACCGGGACGGGCCTTGGCTACGCGGACATGTTCGGGGACGAAGCCAACATCTTTGGCTATGAAGTGGACGGCCTCGACTACACGTTCATCGACGGCCTTCCAGAACCGCTCGGCACAGACGGGGCGCCCAGCGCACTGCAAATTCTCGCCATGGGCTGGGCGACCAATGCCGAGCACGGCCGGTCCGAGGACGTCTATTCATTCATGCTCGGCGACGGCGATGCGCGGTTTCGTGCTTCCATCCTGGCGCCCGACCTTAGCGACGCCAGCATCGCATTGCACAGCCGTGGGGCCGGCATGATGGTGCACTTCCACAAAGGTCGAGGTGAGGTTTTTACTGCCGCCACGTGCGAATGGGTACATGGGCTCATGCAGGCAGACATTTACACCGTGATGATCACAAGAAATGTACTCGAGCGTTTCTTGATTGAACGCGAGGGCTGAGTGATCTGCCCTCATTTATCAACGACTGATCAGGGTGATTACAGACAAACGAGCGTACTCGCGTCAGTTCGCCAGGCCTGCTTTTTCCAGCACCTTGTCCAGCCACGATTGGTCCAGTGCGCCCGTAGCGATCTCTGCCTTGACCGCCTCTTCATGCGCCTCGTGCTCACGTGCCTTTTCCAGCACCTGTTCTGCGACATCCTGAGGGAACGCGACGATGCCGTCCTCGTCCGCGACGATGATGTCACCGGGTGAGATGATCATGCCGCCAATCGATACCGGTACGTTGATTTCGCCTGGGCCAGTTTTGTACGGGCCGCAGTGAACAACCGCCCGGGCATAGCAAGGGCTGGACTTGAAGCTATCAACATCGCGTATCGCCCCGTCGACGATGAAGCCCACACAGCCGCGCTGCTCTGCGTAGAGCTTGATCAATTCGCCGATGACCGCATTATTGGTGTCACCCTGGGCATCGATGACCAGCACATGGCCGGGTTCAATCAGGGTTAATGCCTTGTAGATGAACAGGTTGTCACCTGGGCGGGTTTTCACGGTCAGCGCAGTACCGATAATCTTGCCCGAGGAGTTGTAGCGAGTAAGCCCACGCGCGCCGATGTGTCGACCGAGGTTGTCGCTGATGTGCGGCGTGACGACCGATTGGAACGATTCGATCACATGGGCAGGGGCGAGTGTTGGCGACGGCAGGATACGAGACCCGGGTAACTGCATGACAATCTCCTGAATGATTTAAACCAGCGGGGTAGGCACCGATGGTAGGAGAGAAAAGCAGTTACTTTTAGCGATATTTATTGATAAAAAAACATCGCTTCAGGTGATGATAAGGCGTGTGAAGTCGCATACATTTTGCGCCAGGCGTGTGACTTCGCTAATGAGTCCTTGGTAGCGGTCAGCCCGATGTACGCAGACATAACTGATCGGCGGCAGCGGCAAATCGGTTTGAATGACCTTCAAGCGGCCCTGTTCGATCAAGCTGCTCATACATTGTCTAGGCAGGTAGCTGAGCCCTACGCCAGATATCGTCAGCCCGACCTGAGCGACAAGGTAGTTACTGGTCAGGGTCTTGGTCAGTCGCACATTATGCTCTGCCAACCAACGTTCGTAGGTTTGCCCGGTACCTGAACTGCCACCCTGAGTGAGTACGGTGAACGAGGAGAGCGCCTGCAAGTCCATTGGCGCGTCACTCGGGTAAAGCGAGGGTGAACACATCCAGGCGTTTTCAACAGCCATGAGCGGGGTGCTGACGAAGCGGGCGTCACGGAAAATGTCAGGCACGATGATCAGGTCAAGCTCGTCGGCCTGCAGCCGTCGCAACAGGTCGGTGCTCAATTCGATCGAGGGTTCGAGATCCACTTTGGGATAGGTCTGGTGTATCTGATCGACCAGGATCGGCAGCCAGGTCAGCGCCGTGAGTTCCGTCACACCAAGCCTCAAGCGCCGCACCAGCGTCTCTTTAGAGCTGACGCGCTCGAGCAGGTTATCCCGCTGGCGCAGCATCTCGACGGCACAGCCATGTAGCTCCAGGCCTTTCTGGGTAAGTCGGGCGCTGCGTTTGGATCGATCGAAAATGGCTACGCCAAAGGCATCCTCGAGCTCTTGCACACGTTTGGAGATCGCAGACTGGGACATGTTGAGCTTGGTCGCGGCCGCTTCGAAGCTGCCCAACTCGACAATCCAGTAGATTGCCTCGATCTGCTTCAACGTGATCATCGCGTGCCCCAAGGTCGTGAGCCTGCAATCGCGCGGCTTGGCCAGAGTTGCAAGGCAGAAAAGGAAGGCGGATTGTCCACCAAAAGCGATGATAAGTGGTGAGTATTTGTCGCTTTTTTTCTACCTTCGTCGCGCCTAGATTACCGCCGAATTACAAAAACAAAGGTATGAAGTATGTCGACCGCTGAAGTGGTTCATACAAAAGGGCGCAGCAGTTATCGGTGGATCGTGGCTGGCATGATCTTTTCGATCTACACCATTGCTGCTGCTGACAGGGCCAATCTAGGTGTTGCACTGCCGTTCATTCGCAAAGAATTCGAGATGAGTAACGCGCAAGCCGGTGGGCTGATGAGCCTGTTCCTGCTGGCCTACGCGTTGGCGCAAATCCCGGCAGGTTTGGCGTTCAGTCGCTTGGGCGTGAGCCGGATCTTGCCGACTGCCATGGTCATGACGTCGGTGCTGACGGGCTTGGTCGGTACGGCGGGTTCATTGCTCGCGTTGAAGATCTATCGGTTCGGTCTGGGCCTGGCCGAGGGGCCGCTGCCGATTAGCATGACCACCACGATCAACAATTGGTTTCCGCCGAGGGAGAAAGGCATCGCCTCGGGCATTTTTCTGTCTGCGGTCAAGTTTGGTCCGGTCATCGTGCCGCCACTCTGTGCGGTAATCATCGCCGTCTGGGGCTGGCGCGAGGTGTTCTACTTCTTTGCCATACCCGGCATTTTATTGTCGATTGCCTGGTATTTTCTGATTACGGATCACCCGTCGAAAAGCCGCTTCGTCAATCAGGCGGAGCTCGACTACATTGCCGATAAAACCCCGCTTAACGGTGCAGCCAGTGTTGCGCCGGCTCTGAACAAGACGTCGGAGCGAGCCTTCAAGCGTCTGGACTTCTTTATTCGTCGCCGCGAAGTGTCTGCGCTGGAGACCAAACGGCAGGTTTTCGGCTCGTGGTTGATCTGGGGGAGTGCACTGGCCTACTGCTTCCAGTTGGGTGTCTCCAGTGTGTTGCTGTCTTGGATCCCTACCTACCTCATCACGGTCAAAGGCTTCTCGCTGATGAACATGGGCCTGGTCTCGGCAGCGCCCTGGGTCGGTGCCGTGCTGGGCAACTTGTTGGGCGGATACTGTTCAGACCGATGGCTGGGCGGGCGGCGCAAGCCCGGGATGTTGCTGTCGGCACTCGGGACATCGGTGATGATGTACCTGTTGATCCACTCGCCTGGCGAACCACTCTCATACGGACTATTGCTGATGGCAACGGGGATCGTGCTGAGCTTTGGGTTCTCGTCGTACATGGTCTATCCCATGGCGCTGGCAACCAAGAAGACCTTCCCCGTCGCCAACGCCATTGTCAACATGGTCGGGCAGCTTGGGGCGGCAGCGACCCCCTTCATGACCGGGCTATTGCTCGACAGCTACGGCTGGAACTACGTGTTCACCTACCTTGCAATTGGTTCGTTTGCCAGCTTCGTGCTGTTGCTGACGATTCTGGAACCGGTGCCCACGTCCAACAAGGTGTGACCTTAACGCGGGTGGCGTCACCCGATGTGATCAATCAACCTGTTTGAAAGGAGTTAATGATGCACTCAGAAGATAAAGCGCTGGTCGCCCTGTTCGATGGCCTGGATACACCCGGTGTTTCGGATGCCTTGGACAAGCTCGGCCTGCCAGGCCACTGCTTTGGTGTGATGCCGCTCGACAACTACAAGCAGGTTGTCGTGGGGCCTGCGTTTACGGTCAAGTACGTCTCGGCGAGCGTTCCGCCTGGCACTGTCGGCGACTTCATTGAGGATGTCGCTGAAGGCGATATCGTGGTTATCGACAATGATGGCCGTACCGATTGCACGGTGTGGGGGGACATCATGACCCAATATGCCGGCAGCCGGAACATTGCGGGCACGGTGATCGACGGCGTCTGCCGCGATGTCAACAAAGCCTTGGGCGACGCCTATCCGTTGTTTACCCAAGGACGTTTTATGCGTACCGGCAAAGACCGTGTCCAAGTCGAGTCAGTCAACCAGCCGGTGTCCATCGGCCAGGCCCGGGTATGCTCTCGTGACATTATCGTCGCGGACGCCAATGGCGTTGTGGTGGTGCCGCGTGCGCGGGCGCAAGAGGTTGCCCAGGTTGCCCGGCAGATTGAAGCGATCGAAGCTGATATCCGTGCCTTGATCAGCCAGGGTCGCACCCTCAAGCAAGCCCGGGAAGAGCTGGGCTATCACACCTTGCAACGCAAGTCGTAATACTGTTGCGTAGATCCCCCGCAGACGGCAAGTGAGACGTTCAATCCGTTGGACGAAGCGCTTGCCGTTTTTCTTACAACAACCCTCATGTGATTTAACCGTCGCGAATACTGCCGACAGAAAAGTCAGTCCGGCCACGCGTTATGTCGGCGAGACATTTGTCGAGTGGGCGTCGGAATTGGTGGAGCAGGGCATCTGGGCCGGTCACATGCTCTGAGTGCCCTGACAGAACTGCTTGATTGATTCACACGCCCGGGCAAGTGACGAATCGTCCATCGCGTAAGCGATCCTGATATGACCGCCAAGGCCAAATGCGCTGCCATGGACTACCGCGACATCATTCTCTTCCAGCAACGCCAGCGCTACATCTTCGTCAGTGGCAAGCAGCCGACCTGCCGATGAGGTCTTACCGATCAAGCCCTCGCAGTTGGCGAATACGTAGAACGCACCCGCCGGCTTTTCACACTGAATGCCCGGGATGGAATTGAGCATGTCGACCATGAGATCACGCCGTCGCTGGAAAACTTCCCTGCTGTGCAGGATGAAGTTCCTCGGGCCTTCGAGCGCGGCAGTCGCGGCATGTTGGGAAATCGAACACGCGCCGGATGTCTGTTGGCCTTGCAGCTTTTCCATTGCCGCCAGTAACCAGCGAGGTCCAGTGGCGAAGCCGATTCGCCAGCCCGTCATGGCGTAGGCTTTGGACACACCGTTCATTGTCAGGGTGCGCTCTGCCAAGAGGGGCTCGACTTGGGCCAGCGTGTGTAATACCTGATTGTCGAAAATCAGATGCTCGTAGATATCGTCCGCCAACACCAGCACGTGAGGGTGTTGAAGCAGCACATCCGCAAGGCCCCGCAGTTCATTGTGACTGTAGACCGCACCGGTCGGATTGGAGGGCGAATTGATGATCAGCCAGCGGGTGCGTGGCGTGATTGCTGCCGCCAAGGCCTCGGGCGTCAACTTGAAACCATTGCTGGCCTCGCAGGTCACAATTACGCTTCGTGCACCACTGAGTTGAACCATCTCTGGGTAGCTGACCCAGTAAGGCGCCGGTACGATGACTTCATCATCCTCGTTGAGCGTGACTGCCAGCGCGTTGTAGATCACTTGCTTGCCACCACTGCAGACCAGTGTGTCCTGCCAGTCGATCGGCAATCCGTTTTCTCGGCGGAACTTGGCCGCAACTGCCTCTCGCAAGGTTCGACTGCCGGCGACCTGAGTGTAGCGGGTGTACCCTTGGTCGATGGCATCCTTGGCGGCTTCACGGATGTGGATAGGCGTATCGAAATCCGGCTCCCCGGCGCACAGCGAGATAATCTTTGCACCCTCGGCGCGACGCTGGGCCACCCGATCAATGATGCGGTAGGTGGCGGAGGGCTGAGCTGCCGCCAGGTTCCGGTTGAGTGATTTTTGGCCGGCACGATTCATCGGTGGTGCTCCGTGTTGATCGCTGTAAATTGATTGTCATGCATCACGTCTGCCACCGATCGTCCTGCGCGTACAGCCTCGACCATGGCGCTCTGCCGACGGGCGATCCGCTCAGCCAGTTCCAGCACTTCGTCGATGTGCCCTGCTGGGACGAAGACCGTGCCGCAGCGGTCGGCAAGCACGTAGTCGTCCTGATTCACCGTTACGCCCGCAACCAGAACGGCACAAGCGGCATCGACTTGGACCACGCGATTGCGCGCGCTGATCATCGTCACGCCACGACCGTAGACCGGATAACCAAGCTCTGCGCTGCCATCTATATCGCGGCTGCAGCCATCGATAATGCTGCCGCGCACTCGCTTGGCCACGGCGGCGTTTGCCAGAATATCGCCCCAGCAGGAAATGCCTTCGATGCCGCCGGCGATAACCAGTACGCGGTCATCGGTTTCGATCGCTTCGATAACCGGCGTGATCAGGTGGACGGTGGGTATGGCGTCTGTCTTCGCGGCCAGTTTTACCGTGCTGGCTCGGCCGACGACTTTTGCGCAGTCCCACAAGGGACGCAGGCCAAAGGTCGCGCCGGGGAGGCCGAGAAAATCGAGTGCATCAGACAGGGTATTGCTGTCCAGTGCCGCCAGCTGTTCAAGAATGGCGTCTTGGTTCATAGGTAGACCTCTAGGCTTTTGGAAGCCGGGAGTGTCGAGCACGCAGTGTGATAGGTATATTACTAATCAAAGATCTTTTACATACGCTAAACCTATGGAAATTTCATGATCAATTTTCGCCTGGTTCGTCACTTGTGGCTGTTTCTCGCCGTGGCCGAAGAGCAGAACTTCAGTCGCGCCGCCAAGCGCCTCGGTATGACTCAGCCGCCCTTGACCGAACAAATCCAGATTCTTGAGCAGGCCCTCAAGGTCAAGCTCTTCGAGCGGTCCCGGCGTGGCGCACGGTTAACCCCGGTGGGTGCTGCGATCTTGCCGGCGGTGCGCAAGTTCGCCGATCAGCTTGAGCGTCTGGAGTTGGCAGTCGATGAGGCAGTGGCAGGCCATCGAGGCATGTTGACCATTGGCGCGATCTCATCAGCGATGTTCGATGTGTTGCCGGGGATCATCGAGCGCTTCAAGCTGGAATACCCGCACATCACGGTATCGGTGAGAGAAATCGACAGTGTCGAAGCCGTACCGGCATTGGAGTCGGGCGATATCGATTTGGCGTTTGCGCGTCTTGATGGCGACCTGGGCAAGTCCATCCAATGGCTGCCACTGACTGAAGAAAGCCTCATGGTTGCCCTACCGGCCGAGCATCCGTTGGCACAGCAGGATCGGGTCGCCCTGGCGAGTCTGGCCAGCGAACCATTGGTGATGTTCGCACGCAAAGTCAGCCCACTGTACTTCGATAATCTGATCGCCACGTGCCGGGCCTATGGCTTTGCCCCGCGGGTACTACATGAAGTGCGTTCGGTGGCGTCGCAAATCGCCTTTGTGAGCTGTGGCCAGGGCATTGCGCTGGTGCCCGCAGCCATGAGCAAGCTGGCGCCGGCCAACGTCGTGTTGCGCCCACTGACACAGAAGGTCAGCGTAGTGACCACGACAGTCGCCTGGAATGCCGATCGAACCAACCCTTTGGTCGAAGCACTGGTGGCCCAGTCCCGACAGTCTGATCAATAGGTTTGTCGTATGAAGATCATTCTTGATGAGGAATTTACATATCCTGGGCCAGCGCCGACAGTGACGGGCTGAACTATAAAGGAGCCTTCGTGTGCCAGACTCGCAACCCTTCCGCCAAGACCTTGTGCCCATCAGTGTTGACGGCGTTGGTCTTGAAATCTCCAGCGTGTATCGCGCAGGGCAAGGCGCACCCATCCTGTTTTTGCATGGCTTCGGCTCAACCAAGGAGGATTTCGCCGGTCTGACCTGTCAACCTGCGTTCGCCGGGCGCCCCTTCGTGGCCTACGATGCCCCAGGGTTTGGTGAAAGTCAGTGTGCTGACCTGTCACGCTTGTGCATCCCGATTCTGTTGGCCACCGCGCTCAGAGTGCTTGATCATTTTGGCATCAAGCGTTTTCATCTGGTTGGCCATTCGATGGGCGGCCTCACCGCACTGCTGCTGGCCCATCAGCATCCCGAACGGGTTATCAGCTTTGTCGACATAGAGGGCAACATTGCCCCGGAAGACTGCTTCTTGAGCCGCCAGATCGTCGACTATCCTGCGGATGAACCCGAAGTGTTTTTTGACGCATTCATCGAGCGCACACGCCATGGCAGCGACCCTGCCAGCGCGCTTTATGCGGGCAGCCTCCCATACAAGGTTCGCGTCGAAGCAGTCCGCGGGATATTCACATCAATGGTGGAGTTGTCCGACCACGGCGACTTGATGAGCAAGTTCCTTGGGCTACTGTGCCCTCGCATGTTCATGTATGGCGAGCAGAACAGCCACCTGTCCTACCTGGCCGATATTCAGGCGCAGGGTGTTGAACTCGCCAGCATTTCAGCCTGCGGTCACTTCCCGATGTATTCCAACCCCGTCGAGATGTGGCAGCGCATTGCTGACTTTCATCATCGTCATCCGGGTGTCGGTGTGGACAATGGTAATGCTATGTTATTAAAGGGTTTTTAGATCTTTATGGCGTTCAGTTACAAACTTTCGGGGTCGCCAAAGAACATCTGAATCCGCGACCGCAACCACCTTTCCCCCGGGTCGTTATCCTGCGACCCACGCCACGCCATATGCAGCTCGAATGAACGCACCGGCAACGGCGGTTCTTCCGCGCGCAAGCCGCCCGCAGCCGTCAAGGCCTCGGCGGCATAGTCGGGCACGATGGCGACAATATCTGTGCCCGCCAGCAATGTGCCGAGGCCGTTGAACTGCGGTACGGCCAGTACCACGTGGCGTTTGCGGTCGAGTTTTTCCAGTTCTTCGTCGATAAACCCGCTCAAGTCGCCGGCAAATGACACCAGGGCATGGGGGCGGGCGCAGAAGTCGTCGAGGCTCAGGCTGCCCGGTACGCTGTCGGCGCGCAGCAGTTTTGGCACGCTGCGGCGCAGCAGCTTGCGCTTGGCGTTGGCCGGCAGGTCGGCGGTGTAGCTGACGCCGATGGAGATTTCGCCGGAGGCCAGCAGGCCGGGCATCAGGATGTAGTTGACGCGACGCACCACCAGTACAATACCGGGCGCTTCGGCGCGCAGGCGTTTGAGCAGTTGGGGTAGCAGGGCGAACTCAACGTCGTCGGACAGGCCGATACGGAATACGGCGGTGCTGGTGGCCGGGTCGAAGTCGGCGGCACGGCTGACGGCAGTGGAAATCGAATCCAGGGCCGGGGAGAGCAGGGCGAAGATTTCCACGGCGCGGGCCGACGGTTCCATGCTGCGGCCGGTGCGTACGAACAATGGGTCATCGAACAACCCGCGTAGGCGCGACAGTGCGGCGCTGATCGCCGGCTGGCCGAGGAACAGTTTCTCGGCGGCGCGGGTCACGCTGCGCTCATGCATCAAGGTTTCGAATACGATCAAGAGGTTAAGGTCGACACGACGCAGGTCGTTACGGTTCATCTTGTGTCCTGGATGAGTCAGCGAGCTTGACGAGAGCGGCCATGAAAGAACCCCTTGGATTCGATTAGAAAAGCATGACCGGCATGAATCTTACGGGGAAAGGCTGGTACTCTGCACCGGCTAATTGAGTTTTCCTGCGTTAGCCGGGGTCTTTTCCTCGGGAGCGGAATCAATGACAGGCATGTCGACTATTAATGGTGACCTGTGGTCTTACCGGGAAAGCCCAGATAGAGTTCATGGCATTAGAGGTTACTTTGACGAGGTTTGCGATGTCCCGCACGATCCGTTTTCACAAGTTTGGTCCGGCCGAGGTGCTCAAGTGCGAAGAGCATGTAGCCGCGCAGCCCGCACCGGGCGAAGTGCAGGTGCGTGTCGAAGCGATCGGCATCAGTTGGTACGACATTCTGTGGCGCCAGAACCTGGCGTCTTCCCATGCGCGCCTGCCTTCCGGCCTTGGTCATGAGATGGCCGGGGTGGTGGTCGCCCTGGGCGAAGGCGTGGATGACCTGGCAGTGGGCGATAAAGTCGCCAGTTTTCCGGCCGAGAGCCCTAATGATTACCCGGTGTATGGCGAGCAGATCGTCTTGCCCCGTTCGGCCCTGACCCGTTATCCGGACGTCTTGAGCCCGATTGAAGCCAGTGTACATTACACCCCGTTGCTGATCGCCTATTTTGCCTATGTGGACCTGGCGCGGGTCAAGCCCGGCCAATTTGCTCTGGTGACGGACGCGAGTCACTGTGCTGGCCCTTCCTTTGTGCAACTGGGCAAAGCCCTGGGTGTGCGGGTGATTGCCGCCACCAAGGACAGCGCAGAACGTGAGTATTTGTTGTCGCTCGGCGCGGAAAAAGTCATCGTCACCGAAGAGCAGGACCTGCTCATGCAGATCAACAAATTCACCGACAACCGCGGCGTGGACGTGGTATTCGATGGTTTGGGTGGCCCGCAGATGTCGTTGCTCGGCGATGTACTGGCCCCGCGTGGCAGCCTGGTGCTGTACGGCTTGCAGGGCGGCAACCAGACGCCATTCCCGGCGTGTGCAGCGTTCCAGAAGAACATTCAGTTCTTTGTCCACTGCATCGGTAACTTCACCGGTAAACCGGAGCTGGGCATCACCCAGGACCACGTGGCCTTGCAGCGCGCCTTGCGTGATATCAACCAGCTCACCGCCGACCGCGTGCTGGTGCCGCTGAAAACCACGGTATTTGCGTTCAGCCAGTTTGTCGAAGCGCACCGCTACATGGACGAATGCCCGTGTCGTGAGCGGGTTGCGTTGCAGGTTGAAGCTGTTTGAGCTGTAGGAGTATTCGCAAATGAATGTATCTGCATCCGAATGGATGGGGTAAATACGCCATTTGACAGGGCTTAACCCGTTCTCGGGTTGAGTCGCCGCTCGGCCCCCAAGGCCCGCAAACAATGCCTTTGTCCCTGACGCCGCACTGAATTTCAGTGCGGCGTTGTTGTGTGGGCGAAAACAAAGTCCCGGTTGCTTTTCATCTGCGCTGGTTTCAGGTGAATTTCTGTATCTGTTAATCATTATTCGAGTGCCGATAATTGTGGCCTCACTGTCATCTCAAGGATTGAGCAATGATTGAATATCTGACATCAGCGCTTCGCGCTACTCGTACTAATCGGGTCGCTTCTCTGTGTGCCCGAAGGCCGGTTATTGAAAGGCACAGCCTTACAAGGGGTGCGCTAATACGGTTGATTAATATACGTCGGACGCGTCTTTAATTTCCCGGTTAAAAAGGTGTAGGAAGTTGTCGGAGTATTCCTAGGTTCGTTGAGATCTCAAGCCCAGCCTGGCGCTTCAGCCTTTCTGTAGCAGCCTGGCGGCTGAGTGAATGGATCCTCGCCCGCAATGCTTTTGTTGCAAGGTGCTAGTGTTTATTAGTCGAAGTGCCGAGCAATAAACGTCAAGCCTACAGATGTAATGGGTCGAGCAAGTGCCAATTAAGCACTTGCTTGAAACTGATATTTCAACTTGGGTAGTAAAGCTATGAGCGTAATTCACGAACAAGCCATGAACTATGTTTACCAACAAGTTCTGCAGCGTCTGATTGGGCACTTTTCCCGCGTCGAACGCACTGCACTTCAATTACTGATTCAGCGGATCGTGGTGGCGGCGGGCGGAATGGAGCAAGTGGGGGGCTACAAGGTGCTGGTCGCCCATGGTGGCGGTGACGTCAGCAGCTACACGCTGGCGCTGCTGCGTGCCGCGCAATTGTCGATTGCCGGTCGGGCCCCCAAGACTTTCCAGCTACGGGTAGCAACGCTGCGTCACGCTGGCATGACGCAGGCCACGCTCGATACGCTGCAGCAAGGGTACAGCGCGTTGTTTTTCCATGACGACCCGCGGGTGGAACTGCTGATGGTGGAAAACCAGGAGGTCCTGCCCTTCAATCACCAGCGGCCCCCATCGAGCGCCGGGCGGGAAGTCAGCCAGCGGGCCATGTTGATGGTCGGGCACCTGACGTCCGGGGATGTACGCGCAACGCTGTGCAATGACACCTACCTGTCCCTTGGCGATTTCTACCAGCGCATCACCACCTGGAATGGCGGGGTTCATGCGCTGGTCAGTGGTGATTCACCGCGCAAGCAGGGCCAGTACCTGGCGTGGCTGAAAAAGAACGCCTTGAAGGCTGGCGTTACCATGCCCCCCGGAAAACCGATATCGCTCAATGGGCTGTTTGCGCGAATGGAAGAGTGGAGCGTCGGTTGTTATCGCGACCTCTATGGTGAGCAATACGTGGCGAGTGAAAGCCCGGGGCGAGGGGGGCACCGGCACCTGGCCTACATCGGCATTGCCGATCTGCTCGGCGAGGTGGACCCTGGTTCGACCCCGCTGCTTAACGAGTTTCTGGCCCGCAAGCCAGACCCCCTCGGCTTCCATTTCAGCCATCCGGATTTTCCCAATCCGCTGCTGATGGCCCATCTGTCTGGATTGCAAGCCCAGTGCCTGCGCGAGCTTTCCTACGAAGATGGGGTGGAAGGATTTATCCGCCAGGCACAGGACTACATGTGTGATCGAAAAATCCCCGAGCACCTGATTGCCGGGGCGAGCAGCCGGGATGGACGAACGTTGTCGGCAACCTACGCCCAGGAGTTTTTTGGCCTGGAGGAGGGGCAACTGACGTGCCTGCTTTACTCACCCTTTATTCACCACGGCGCGCGGCTGGAAGGCTACCTGCGCCAATGTCACCCGGGCATGCTGGTCGCCCTGCCGGAGCTGCACAAGGTGTTGCAAGGCAAGTCGGCGGCGGAAATGTTGCAACAGTGGGTGACCGACACCAGCGGGCTGCCACTGCCGTTGCTTCAGCACCTGTACCGCAAGCGGCCGTTGTCGACCGATCACAGTGCCGGCGCACGCAGCCGACGTAGCCTGCGTTCACTGGGCGGCGCCGAATTGCGCACGTTTCAGTTGTCCGGGCGCTAGGGCATGTTTGGAATACGCCGCGCGAGTGTGTGGCAATGAACTTGCGCGGTGAGCGGCAGGCGGACTTTGCCTATCAGGCGGTGTACCGCTACATGATCAACCTGATCAACGAAGTCAGCCTTGAGACCCCCGTCAGGCTGCCGTCCCTGCGCCAACTGTCGACGCGCTTGAGTGTGTCCATCTCTACGATCCAGTACGCGTATTCGTTGCTGGAAAAGGAAGGCCGGGTCTATTCAGTGGCCAAGTCCGGGTATTTTGCCTGGCCCGTGGCCGGCAACCCGCTGCTGGCATCGACGGGCGATCTGCTGGAAAGGCTCTATGCAGCGGCGCGTCGTCCCAGAATGGTGGTGCTCAGTGGTGATGAACCGGCATTGCTGGCAACGCTGGATGGCACGCTGCTGATGTTGGAGCGGCAACTGATACGCCGGTACCCGCGTCACCTGCAGCCGTGGTCGCAACCTTGCGGTGTCTGGGAGCTACGGGCGGCGTTGGCGGCACGCTATACCTCATCGCCCTCGCGTTGCTGGCAGGCCGATGAGGTGTATGTCGGCGCCGACCTGCAGGGCGTACTGGAAATCCTGATCGATGTATTGGGCCTCAAGGGCACCACGTTGCTTGTCGAGTCGCCCTGCGACTGGTTGATCCTGCGCTTGTTGCAGGCCGCTGGCGTACGCGTGGTCGAATTGCCCTGGCAAGCCGATGGTCGTTTGGACCTGAAGACATTCGAGCGACTCTTGCGCGACGAGCCGGTGCACGTCGTGTTGCTGTCGTCGGTGGTCAGCTTGCCGTCCGGGGTGGCGCTATCCATGCCGGAGCGCTTGCAGGTGGCGCATCTGCTGGATCAGCACGGCTGCTGGCTGCTGGAGAACGACACCTTTGGTGAGTTGGTCTTCGGCCCCCGCCTGCCTGCGCTACGCAATCTGGTCAATCCGGAGCGGCTGATCGTGTTTTCCTCGTTCGAAAAGACCCTCGGTGCCGAAGCGCCCTTTGGCTATGTGTTGTCCCGCCACTTGAGCAGCGAGCTGCAACGTCAATTCTTGCTGCGCTCTTTCCGTCTGTCATCGATCCGCCAGCGCGCCATTGCGCGGCTTTACCAGAGTGGGCGTTTCGACCAACACCTGCGCACGGTGCGCCACCGTCTTCAGGAACAAGCCGAAGTCATGAGCCAGCGCCTGGATGCGCGCCTTGAAGGGCATGTGAGCTATAGGATGCCGGCCGCAGGGGCGAGCTTTTGGCTGCAATCGCTGGCCCTGGTGGACATGCGCCAGGTGTTTCAGCGCATGGTGGCCCAGCAGGTGGTGATTGCACCGGGGGAGTTGTTCAGCCTCGGCGGCCTGCATCAGCAGCATGTACGGGTGAGCCACGCCTTCAATGGGCATCCCAACCTGGATGTGGCCTTGGACGCACTGGCCGACGCATTGCTTCAGTCGCAGGTCAATTGAGCTGATGGCTGTGTGAAATTTCTACTTCTGCTGTGGGATAGATACCATCGCGCAGTAGTCCAACACCCAGTAAACTGCCATTTTTCCGAATCCTTCTTTCTGAGGTTTATGCATGACAATCAGTCCTTTTGCGGGCAAGCCGGCGCCAGCCCAGTTGCTGGTGGATATCCCGCGACTGGTCACGGCCTATTACACCGGCCAGCCTGATGCAGCGATCTCCACTCAACGTGTCGCTTTTGGCACTTCCGGGCACCGTGGCAGCTCCTTCGAGCTGAGCTTCAACGAATGGCACGTGCTCGCCATCAGCCAGGCCATTTGCCTGTACCGTGAAGCACAGGGCATCAACGGCCCGTTGTTTGTCGGCCTCGACACCCACGCGCTGTCGACGCCAGCCGGCGCCAGCGCCCTGGAAGTGCTCGCCGCCAACGGCGTCCACGTGATGCTGGCCGAAGGCGATGAATACACGCCGACCCCGGCCATTTCCCACGCGATCATCTGCTACAACCGTGGCCGTACCAGTGGCCTGGCTGACGGTATCGTCATTACACCGTCCCACAACCCGCCGCAAAGCGGTGGCTACAAGTACAACCCACCCAACGGCGGCCCGGCCGATACCCACGTGACCAAGTGGATCGAAGCCAAGGCCAACGAGTTGCTGGCCAATAAGCTGGCCGGGGTCAAGCGCATCACCCACGCCCAGGCGCTCAAGGCCGATACCACCCATCGCCATGACTACCTCAACAGCTACGTCGCCGACCTGATCAATGTGATCGACATGGACGCCATCCGCAGCGCCGACCTGCGCCTGGGCGTGGATCCGTTGGGCGGAGCAGGGGTGCGCTACTGGTCGGCGATTGCCGAGCACTATCGCCTGAACCTGGACGTGGTGAATACCGAAGTCGATTCCACGTTCCGCTTCATGAGCGTGGACTGGGACGGCCAGATCCGCATGGATCCTTCGTCCAGCTACGCCATGCAAGGGTTGATCGGCCTCAAGGAGCGTTTCGACGTGGCCTTCGCCTGCGACCCGGACCACGACCGCCATGGCATCGTCACACCGTCCGGCGGCCTGTTGGCGCCGAACAACTACCTGGCGGTGTCCATCGACTATCTGTTCCAGAACCGTCCCGACTGGCGTGCCGACGCGGCTGTGGGCAAGACCGTGGTCAGCAGCGGCTTGATCGATCGCGTGGCCGCGCGCATTGGCCGCCGTCTGTACGAAGTGCCGGTAGGCTTCAAGTGGTTCGCCGATGGTTTGTTTGAAGGCTCGCTGGGGTTTGGCGGTGAAGAAAGTGCGGGGGCGTCGTTCCTGCGCAAGGACGGCAGCGTCTGGAGCACCGACAAGGACGGCCTGATCCCGGCCCTGCTGGCCGCGGAAATGACCTCGCGCAAAGGCCAGGACCCGAGCCAGATCTACCGCGGCTTGACCGATGTCCTGGGCGAGCCGTTTGCCATCCGCGTCGATGCCAAGGCCACGCCGGCGCAGAAAGCCCTGCTGGGCAAGCTGTCACCGGAGCAGGTCACGTCCACGCAACTGGCCGGGGAAAGCATTCAGCAAATCCTCAGCCATGCGCCGGGCAACAACCAGGCGATTGGCGGTTTGAAAGTCATGACTGAAAACGGCTGGTTTGCAGCGCGGCCATCCGGCACCGAGGACATCTACAAGATCTACGCCGAGAGCTTTATTGGCGAAGATCACCTCAAGCAGTTGGTGGAAGAGGCCCAGGTGTTGGTGGACGGCGCTATTGCCCAGTAACACCACAGCCCCTAAATGTGGGAACGGGCTTGTGTGGGAGCGGGC